>NZ_JCANTY010000010.1:0-334080 GCF_059568735.1 Dyadobacter ginsengisoli DSM 21015 | reverse complement strand
ATCCTTGACTTCCCAGCGCCGACGCTTAATGCAAAGCGTAACCTTCTGATTGCGAATGGGAAAATCTTGGACGTAAATCTCGGGCAGGAAGCCTTTGGATTCTAACTTTTGGTCTTTGTATTCGGAAGGAGGGAGATTTTTTTCTTCCAGATAGATGTGCAGGCCTGTTAAGCCTTCAACGATTTTAGAAAGTTCGAAATAATCGGGGGCGCCTAGCCGAGGATGTCCTCAGGTAACAGGAAGCGGACTAGGGATAAATAGGACTCGCGGTCCGCCGCCGCGGTGCAATGCGCTCAATATGGATTCATCGCAAAACAAATAGATTTTTCGCCGCCCCACAAGTTTTAGGACTGATCCGGAATTTTTGCATTTTTTGATATGATCTGAAAAACAAAAATGCCCGCAAATCATTGATTTACAGGCATTTTGTTTGACTTTGAACTTATTTCAAGGGAGGGAGACGGGTCTCGAACCCGCGACCTCTAGAACCACAATCTAGCGCTCTAACCGACTGAGCTACAACCTCCGTTTTAGCTTCTCGTTGCAGGGAAACCCCGTTTCGAGAGCACAAAATTAGGAAAAGGTTTGCAGCTTGCAAGACATTTTTACAAAAAATTTACAAACCACAAACCCCTCCGCAAGCCGAAGCCTAATTATTTAGCCGCAGTGTACAGTGCGTCAGCCGCTTTCCAGTCAACTACATTCCAGTATGCGTCGATGTAGTCGGGGCGCTTGTTTTGGTATTTCAGGTAGTATGCGTGTTCCCACACGTCCAGGCCGATCACCGGTGTGCCTTTTACTTCGGCGATGTCCATCAATGGATTGTCCTGGTTAGGAGTTGAAGTGATGGCGATTTCTCCGCCTTCTTTCACGATCAGCCATGCCCAGCCCGATCCGAAACGGCCGATGGAAGCTTTTTTGAACTCGTCTTTGAAAGCAGCAAAGGAACCGAATTTCGCGGTGATGGCTTCGCCCAATTTGCCGGTTGGCTCGCCGCCGCCGCTTGCCGACAGTGATTTCCAGAAGAAAGTGTGGTTCCAGTGACCGCCGCCATTGTTGCGTACAGGCGCAGGAGCCTTGCTGATGCCAGCCAGTAATTGTTCTATGGTTTTGCCTTCCAGCTCAGTGCCTGCTACTGCTGCATTCAGATTAGTAACATATGCCTGGTGGTGACGGTCGTGATGTATCTCCATGGTCAATGCATCGAAGTGCGGTTCCAGTGCATTGTTTGCGTAAGGTAAGGGATCAAGTGTAAATGCCATTTCAGTGTAGTTTATGATTGAAAAAAATGCTTTAACAGTTGGCTAACAGCAGAAAACCGCTTTATGTTCTTAATTGCCTGAAAAATTTGAGCAGAAGCTGCTGCGATTCGGCTGCCATAATGCCGGTTACAAACTTTGTTTTGGGGTGTAAAAGTGGCTGGCCTATCAGCGAGAATCCTCGTTTCTCATCGGGCGCTCCTACGACAACCCTTTTGATCTGGGTCCAGTAAAGTGCTCCCGCACACATCACACAAGGCTCCAGTGTTACATAAAGCGTACAATCGGACAGATACTTCGAGCCCAGATGGTCGGCGGCCGCTGTAATGGCGATCATTTCGGCATGGGCGGTTACGTCGTGGAGCCGCTCCGTTTGGTTGTAGCCCTTGCCGATGATCCGGTCTTTGGCCACGACCAGCGCACCGACGGGAATCTCACCTTCCTCGTATGCTTTATGCGCCAGGCCGAGCGCCTCTTCCATAAAGTAATGATCCATGATGTCTGCCTGAATATTCATGCGGGTAAAGGTGATATGAAAAAGCGGGACATTTACTGCTCAGCAATAAATGTCCCGCTAAATGGATTGAGTTTTATCAGGGCTTCATGACACGCTGCACTGTTGTCAGATTGCCGTTTTGGATTCTTAATAAATACAGTCCGGACGGATAGGTGCTGAAGTTAACCTCTGTTTTTTTCTGCTTGATGGCCTGAATCGAGTGGGAACGGCCATTGAGGTCGATTACTTCAACACTGGCCTGTTTTGGCGAAATAGTACCGGTTATCTCTACGGTAGATTTGTCCTGGATAACAGTCGGATACACTTTCGCCCAGTCCGCAGGCGCAGGGGGTTCTACACCAAGGATCGGGTCCACCTGTACCCGCGCGGTACCGACGCCATTTCCGTTGCCACATGCGTTAGAAACACTCGTAATGGCATAAGTGGTGGTGGTTTTGGGAGACAACTTGAAGGTGTAAGGACTTGAATTCGCTGTGATGAGCGTGTCCTTTGTGCCGTTGTTCAGGCTGAACTTCCATGGCGATTTACCCGTGATCTCGGCTTTTAGTTCCGCACTTTCACCCACGAGGATTGTTTGAGTACCCGTTAATGTCGCAACCGGCAGCGGGCTCACGTTGATCGTGATCGAGCTTACGCTCCCCTTCACCGTAAAGTCCGGATTGGTACCTGAACTGACCACACGCACGAAATAGGTGCCGCCCTTGGTGGTATCCGGGAATGTCGCGGTTACCACGTTCGAGGAAGCGACGGATGGGATCGTCACAAATTTGCTATCGCTATTCTCCGTTGCTACCTGGGCCTTGAAGGTATTACCGGCCGGGAAATCACCCGACTGCTGGAAGGGTATATTGAAAGCCTTACCCGCGCAAACTTCCGATACGGAGGGGCTTCCCGAGTTAATGGTAGGAACTTTAACCGTCACCAGAGCGCTGCCGATAGGGAGGCCTTTGCCGCATGCATTGGAAACCTCGGTAACCAGATAGCTGGTGGTCGTACTTGGTTTTACAGTAACCTGATGGTTGGCCTGGTCGGTGGTGTCGGTGAGGCCATTGGACAGAACGTAGATCCATGGACCATCGCCGGTAAACTTGATATTAATCGTGGCAGACTGTCCTAAGTCAACGATGGAGTTCCCTGAAATCGTTGCGGATGGCAGTGACTTAATATGGATCTTGATTTCCTCTTTCGGACTTTCGCACCCATTCGATCCCGTTTGAGTCACATAGAAGGAATAGTCTTGTACTTTCTCCGTAAATGGTACGAACGGAACACCCTGCCAATCTGTACCACCAGCCTCACGGTACCATTTCAGCACAGTTCCGGTTGCGTCGAGTACCGGAGCCACTTCATTCTGGCAATATTCAAGATAGGTTTTGGTGGCAGGTTTCGGTGTCGTGTTGATTTTGACATCGATTTTTGCACGGTCGCTTGTACAGCCTTCCAATGTCTGTGCTACATAGAACGATGTAGTACCTCCTTCGGCGGTAGAAGGGGTTGGTGCTGCCGGGCTCGACGTTCCCCCTGTTGCATTGGTACCAAACCAATCCAATGCAGCATTAGCCACCGGTGTAGCCTTCAATGGTTCCGCTGCGACAAACTGGCAATACTCGATCAAAGCCTGGGCAATGGCGGGCAAGCCAGGCAATGGTTTTACGCGTACTTTCTGAGGTACTCTTGCTGCACTTTCGCAGCCTTTGTTTGTCAATTGCGTCACGTAATAAGTGGTTTCTCCGGAGTTCTTCAGGTTAATGGAAGGTGTGCTTGCACTGGGTGTTCCACCGGTGGCAGTGGTATACCAGTTCAGGGTATTGCCAGAGCCCGCCTGGGTCGGGAATGTGTAGTTTTTATCGGTGCGTTCCTGGCAGAAAGCCTCCGATAGTGCGCTGACGCTGGCAGGTGTCGCATTGACCACCACGTCCAATTTCGCACGAGGGCTCTCGCAGGATAAGCTTCCATAAGTATTAGACTGCGTGACGTAGTAAGAAGTGGTACCAACGGTTGTAGTGGTTGGAGTGGGTGCGGTTGCCGAGCCTGTTCCGCCGGTTGCGGCGTTGTACCATTTGTAAACACCTCCGGATGGAATCAAGGCTACCGGTGTTTGCCCAATGCAATAGTTAACCGGTGTTACTACAGTTGGGGCGAGAGGAGTATCCTTTATCACCACATCGATTTTAGCGCGGGGGCCCTCGCAAAGACCAGCAGCAGTCTGGCTGACATAATAGCTGGTTGTGCCTACTGTTGTTGTTACAGGAACAGGAGCAGATGCCAGCGCCGCGCCTCCCGTGGCAGCCGTGTACCATTTAAGCGATGTCCCAGTGGCAGTCAACGGGGCTGCTGACGAGTTCTGGCATAGGTTTAGTGTCGCCGCAACTGTCGGTAGCGCAGAAAGGTTTTTAACTACAACCTTTATTTCAGCCCTTTCACTTTCACAACCATTCAATGTCTGTGTTACATAATAGCTTTTTGTACCTACCGCATTCGTAGTGGGTGTAGGCGCGGTTGCCGAGCCTGTTCCGCCGGACGCAGCAGCGTACCATTTCAATGCAGTTCCGGTAGCGGTAAGAGGCGTTGCAGTGGAATTCAGGCAATACTCCTCGTCAGATACGCCGGGAGCGTCTGTTTTGTTGATCGTAACTTTGATTTCCGCCCGAGCACTTTCGCAGGCTCCGACGGTTTGACTCACAAAATAGCTTGTAACCCCCGCGGATGCGCTGGATGGTTTAGGTGCAGTAGCGGATCCTGTTCCTCCTGATGAGGCAGCATACCATTTCAGGTTAGACCCTGTTGCTGTAAGCGTTGCTGTCGCTGCTCCGATACAATAGGAGACATTAGCAACACCCGGTGCAGCCGGTGGTGTACAAGCACTCACAGTCACTGTAATTTGTGCTCTTGGGCTTTCACATCCGCCCACTGTTTGAGATACAAAATAATTGGTTGTTCCGGGAGTGGCGGTAGATGGCGTAGGTGCTGTTGCAGAACTCGCGCCGCCCGTTGCGGCAGCATACCATTTCAGGGCAGTTCCCATTGCGGTCAATGGTGTTGCAGCGTCACCGACTGTGTATGATTTGTTAGCCACCGTTGGTGCGGCCGGTGGTGTACATGCGGTAACCGTCACGACAATTTCCGCTCTTGCGCTTTCACATCCACCTACTGTTTGGGATACAAAATAACTTTTGGTTCCTGCGGCAGCCGTGGATGGAGTAGGTGCTGTTGCAGATCCTGTTCCTCCGGAAGCAGCGTCATACCATTTCAGTCCTGCACCGGTAGCGGTCAACGGGGTAGCGGCGTCTCCTACGGTGTATGATTTGTTAGCCACTGTTGGTGCGGCCGGTGGTGTACATGCGGTAACCGTCACGACAATTTCCGCTCTTGCGCTTTCACATCCACCCACTGTTTGGGATACAAAATAACTTTTGGTTCCTGCGGCAGCCGTGGATGGAGTAGGTGCTGTTGCAGATCCTGTTCCTCCGGAAGCAGCGTCATACCATTTCAGTCCTGCACCGGTAGCGGTCAACGGGGTAGCGGCGTCTCCTACGGTGTATGATTTGTTAGCCACTGTTGGTGCGGCCGGTGGTGTACATGCGGTAACCGTCACGACAATTTCCGCTCTTGCGCTTTCACATCCACCCACTGTTTGAGATACAAAATAGCTGGTAGTTCCGGCTGTCGTAGTCGACGGAGTTGGGGCGGTAGGCGAACCGGCGCCTCCTCCTGATGCTGCCGTGTACCACAACAAGCCCGCTCCCGTAGCGGTGAGGGGTGTTGCAGCGTCACCAACGGTATAGGATTTATTGGCAACTGTTGGCGCAGCCGGTGGTGTACAGGCAGCGACTATGACGTCGATTTTGGCTCTTGTACTTTCGCAGCCGGTAACTGTCTGAGATACATAATGGCTGATAGTTCCGGCAGCAGTGGTCGTTGGGATCGGCGCCGTGGGTGATCCTGAACCTCCCGACGGACCTGTATACCAAAGTAACCCGGTATTGGGCGTCGCCGATAGCGCTGTTGGGGTGTCACCTTGTATGTAGTTTACCGGTGTTACAACCGTTGGCGCGGCGGGAACAGCGTTAATGGTCAATGCCGCGCTCTCTGAGCCTGTAGTAACAGGCGCTGCCACCAAAACCGAGACAACACGTATTTTGTATGCCGAACCTGCTGCAGTACCTGCGGGAATAGTCGCACTAATAGGAGATGCAGCTGCATTGCCGATATTGACTGGGGTACCAAATGCACCACTTGCGTCAGATAGTTGTGCAATAAAACTGGTTAGCGGGGCAACCGTACCAGTTGTGGTGAATGCCACGGAAACATCGCTGCCTGCGCAAATGGGAGTCGGGGTGATTGCCCCGGTGGTAATGGCTGTTTGTCCGAATGAAGATGCCAGGCTGAATACCGTGACGAGAATGGCTAATAAACTTTCTTTAATAAATGTCCTTTTCATGTATCTGTCTAAATATCTTTCCGCTAACCTTTTGACTGGTAAAGTTAGAGATATTTTTCAAATACGCTGAAGGTGATTTACGGAAGCTGACTTTTCCGTTGGATCAATGAACTGTATACGACATCATGGATTTTTCTCCGAGTCCGCTGCGTAGTAATGGCTGTATTTTCTGCATCCGGATTGACGCGATTGGAAAGGAATACGAATACCAGGTCTTCTTCCGGGTCTATCCACACCATCGTGCCGGTGAAACCCGTGTGCCCGAAAGAGTTAACGGAAGCCTGAGGCGAGACGTATGAACTATTGCCGTCTGCCGGTGCTTTATCCCATCCCAATCCACGGTGGTGCGATTCGTCATACATCCGGGAAAAAAACGGAACGGTCGCCTGCTCGTAATATCTGCGACCGGCATAAGTACCTTTCCAGAGGTTCATTTGAAGCAATACCGCCAGGTCTCGGGCTGTGCCGAATAAGCCGGCATGTCCGGAAATGCCGCCTACGATGGCTGCCATCTGGTCGTGTACGGTACCTTGCAGAAGCTGTCCCCGAAAGCGGTAGTCTTGCTCAGTCGGAGCGATCTGTTTCTCCGGAAATCGGCGTAAGGGATTGAATCCCAGGCAACTCAGTCCTAGCGGCTCGTAAATGTTGGCTGCTACGAAAATGTCCAGCGACTGGCCTGTTACCTTTTCCACGATTTTCTGTAATGTCAGAAAGCCAAGATCACTGTAAAGGTAGCCGTAGTTGCCCGCGCGGTCTCGGCGATTATTCATGGGCGATTGCACGACCCATTTCCAGACCGAATCGCGCAATGCGCCTCTTGCGAAAAGCTTAGGAGCGACCTGCAGATAGTAAGCGGTATCCTGCTTGGAACTGTAATACTCTGGCAGCAGACCACCTGCGCTGGTTTTAGTCCGGTCCCAAAGCGAGGGGTAAAACGATATCAGTCCGGATCGGTGCATGAGCAGGTCGCGAATGGTGAAATTCTGCTTGCTCGTCCCGGTAAGTTCGGGCAGGTATTTGGATGCTTTTTCATCCAGATCGATCTGCTTGCGGTCGTACAGCATCATCACTGCCTGCAGGGTGGCCGACACTTTGGTGAGCGATGCCAGATCGTAGATCGTTTCCGGGGTCACGCGGTCATTGGTCCGGTAACTCAGCCCGCCAAATTGTTTTTCATAGATGATCTTCCCTTGTCTGGCCACAAGAACTTCGCAGCCAGGAAACACATGGTCGTTGACAGCCGCATTAGCGATTTCGTCAATTTTTTTGAGGGTCGTACCATCCATACCGACACTCTCGGCCGTCCCGAAAGCGATGCGATTGATTGTGGTGGTATTGATACCGGTTCCCGGCTTATAGGAAAGTACCGAAACAGGAAGCAGCCCGTGTGAGCCCAGCGCACCGAAGATAATCTGAGGCACAATCTCCTGCTGATCCTTTCCGTCCTGGCTGGCGCAGATCAGTACATCCGTTTCGGGAAAAAACTGAATGCTGTAAGGAGTTCCAAACAGGCAAAGAATGACCTTTTTATTTTGCTGTTTCAGTTGATTCACAAAATCCACCATGCCGGAAGTAATGCCATAATTCCTGCCCGGGCGGGAACTGATGCCATGCACGTCGACGATTACCGTGTTGTAAGGTTCTAGATAGCCCAGCATCTCCGTAATCTGCTCCTGCGACGAAGGACCATCATAAAATGTGTAGGCACGCGTAGGTTTGTAGGTCGACAGCATTTTCTGGAATGCCATGCTGCTGCCTTCGCCCATGCTCACACTGGCCAGGTTATTGTCCAGCACAGATCCGATAGGGATCAGGTTGTTATTATTTCTGACAACGGTCACCGAAGCCTCGCACAGCTCCCGGTAGAGTTCCCGGCTCTTTTCGCTGTTCAGGTCGGTGTATAAATTATTGATTTCAATGGGTTTGTATTGGTTCAGTCCAGCCCAGTATTTAGCCTGGAGAATACGTTTCACTTTGTCATCGATGATCTTTTCGCTGATCACTCTCTGATTGATTGCCTCCTTGATTCGGGTAATAGTTTCTGCAATGCTTTCAGGATACAGCAGCACATCGTTACCGGCAATCAGTGCTTTCAGGTTAACATCGGCTGCCTTGCCGGTTTTAAGCACGCCGCGCATATTCATGGCGTCTGTAAAAACGAGTCCCCGGAAGCCTAACTCTTTACGCAACAATCCTGTCACAACTTTTTCGGAGAGGGAACTGGCCTGGTTGGGCGTATTGTCGAGCGCCGGGATGTAGAGGTGTGCATTCAAAACCCCCATCAGACTGTCGGCGATCATCTCGCGGTAGGGGTACAGATCAGACTCCGTCAGTTGTTCGACAGAATGCGTCAGGACCGGCAATGTAAAATGAGAGTCGGCATCGGTATCGCCATGTCCGGGAAAGTGCTTGGCAGTGGCGATCACTCTGTTCCGCTGAAGACCTTTCATGTAAGCAATAGCCTTACGGGTAACATTCTCCCGGTCCTCGCCAAACGAACGTATACCGATTACCGGATTGGCCGGATTGCTATTCAGGTCCGCAACGGGTGCGAAGTTGATCTGGATACCGAGGCGCTTGCATTGTCTCGCAATATCGCCGCCCATCCGGTAAATCAGCTGATTATCCTGGATTGAACCCAGCACCATTTGTTTGGGAAAGGAAATCGTGCTGTCGAGCCGCATGCCCAGGCCCCATTCGCCATCGATCCCGATGAAAAGCGGAATGTTGGAATGCGATTGGTAGCGGTTGGTTAGTTGTGCCTGACCCACCGGGCCACCCTGGAAGAATATCAGTCCGCCGATCTGGTAATCATTGATCAGCTTATCGATGTATTTGTAATGAGATTCGTCGCGGTTGGAAAAAGTAGCGACCATAAACAGCTGTCCGATCTTCTGTTCTATCGTCAGTGATTTCAAAGTGCTGTCCACCCATTCATTTTCAGGAAGCACAATCACCGGATCACGACGCTTTTTGGGTGCTTTTGGAGCTTTTTTCCGGATAGCCGGGACTTCTGATTTGACCGGTATTGTTTTAACAGCAATCATCTTCCAGGCAACGGATGCCACGGAGGTCAGTACTACCAACGCCACGATTATTACAACAACACGAAACCGGCCGAACCACCAATTTTTCATACCTGGAAACACTGATTTTAACGAGGGAATGTTAGGTTGTTTAACTTGGACATTGCATATCCTGGATTGTCAAAAGTTACAATAGTAACAATTTTTCCTTGCTTTAGGTCCTGAAAAATAGCGTTTTAATGCAATTCTAATATTTGCCTTGCCGAATATCGTTTTGGCAACTACGTCGGTTAGACAACCGGGTCACTGCGTCAGTTTCTTAAAAATATCTTCCAGTGAACTGCCCGTTTCCCGAAGTTCCTCAATAGAGCTATCGCTCACGACCTTTCCTTTACTTATAATGATGACGCGGTCGCACAACGCCTCTACCTCCTGCATGATATGGGTGGAGAAGAGGACGGTCTTGTTCTTTCCCGCTGTCCGGATCACTTCGCGGATTTCCTGGATCTGGTTTGGGTCGAGGCCGGTTGTGGGTTCATCGAGGATCAATACATCCGGGTTATGCAAAAACGATTGCGCCAAGCCGACGCGCTGGCGGTATCCTTTTGATAGCTGCCCGATTTTTTTACGCCTTTCGGGTTCCAGCCCACACATCGCGATCACTTCATCTATCCGTGCTTTCAATGCAGTTCCGCTCATTCCGTAGAGCTTCCCGGAGAAAGCCAGAAACTCGCTCACGTACATGTCCAGGTACAATGGATTATGCTCAGGCAGGTAGCCGATGGACCTGCGAGCAGGCATAGGCTCGCGCGTCACATCAAAATCCGAGACTTTGGCTACACCATCCGTAGGTTTGAGATAGCCGGTCAGGATTTTCATGGTAGTGGATTTCCCTGCGCCGTTGGGGCCCAGAAAACCCACGATCTCCCCCTTTTTGAGGGCAAATGAAATCCCGTCGACCGCACGCTGCGTTCCGTAAACCTTGGTCAGATTGGTGACTTCGATCATATTTTAATTTTGAATGACTGAGTGAGCTGCCCGGGAACAGTGAATGAAGGACAATTCCTGACTCAATGACTATCCCTGACACCTTTATACTTTCAGGAACAATTTATTTCTGTAAAGTAAATACATAAATACCCATTGTACGGCAATGAATGCGATTACTTCGCCCACTGCTTCTGCGCCATGCGGGAAATAGCTCAGTAATCCGCCGAACAATGCGCGGGCTGTGTAGCCGAAATCAATAAAGCGGCCCACCATATAAATCACAATCGAATTCATGCCTATTACCACAAAAAACAGAGTCCACTTCCGGTAATTGAGCACATCGACGATCCAGTAGAATAACGCGAGCAGCAATGTACTGAATCCACCGGCGCAAAGAACAAAAGAGCTGGTCCAGAGATTTTTGTTAATAGGGAAAAAGTAATCCCAGACCAGGCAAACCAACAGGCTGACGATTCCTGCAAATACCAGGTAAGTCACCTTACTTTTTTGCGAGAGGACTTCGCCGCTGGTACGGAGTAATTCGCCGGCAAATATGCCCATGAGCCCGGTTGCAATGGCAGGGATGGTCGAGACAAGTCCCTCAGGGTCGTGGATCGTGAGGTGCAGGCGGCCGGGAATGATCATTTTGTCGATGTAGCTGGCGGGGTTGCAGTCGATCGTCAGCAGACCTGCGCCGCAGCCCGGCACAGGATAGAACATCATGAACAAATAATAGCCGATCAACAGCCCACCAAACCAGATCCACCGTGCGCGGAACCCGAAATAGAGGTAAATAATCTGCGCGAACATGCCTGCGAGACCGATTCGTGCGAGGACGCTTGGGTAACGCATGTGAGACCATTCGGTTTCGAACAGGCCGTTGTTATAGACGATGCCTAAAATCACAAGGATAATACCCCGTTGAATGACCTTGCGAATCAGCTGCGACGGTGGAACTCCCTTTTCGAGGCGGCTCCCAAGCGAGAAAGGCGTTGATACGCCCGCCATGAAGAGGAATGTAGGAAAAATGAGGTCGTAGGCTCGGAAACCATTCCAATCGGGGTGTGTAAACTGATGGGCCAGCATAATTGCCCACGACCAGCCGGTGACTTTGGCGAGCACATGAAAAATCTCTTCGCCTCCCGAAATCCAGAACATATCAAAACCTCGCAATGTATCCAGGGACAACAACCTTTGTGAAGGAGCACTATCTTTCATCTGATAAACTAGGGTGTAGGAGAATAAAATTTGGGAAATAGAATAGAGTTTGAAATAAAACCAATAGCAACTACTGTAAAGATTGCAAAAAATACCATCCGTGCTTTCGGGTAAAACTATATTTATTTGAATAAGCCTATAAGTCTCGTGGATAATGAAAAATCGGGGATATATATATTGGTTGATCGAAACACCGTTATAAGCATCGAATTTTTAACCCATCATCACCCCATGAAAAAAATCCTGATGCTGTTTTTCGCCCTCGGCCTGTTGCTGGGCGGTTTCGCTACTTCCGATTCATTCGGACAGTCGCACCGTAGCGACGGCCGCCGTAGCGACGGTCGCCGTGACGAGGCCTATCAGAACGACGATACTGTTGCCAAGAGCAAGCTCAACAACCGGCGGCTCGAAAAGAACATGGATAAGTACGCCGATCAGCTTCAACTCAGTAAGCGGCAGCAGAAGCAGCTCAAAAAGATCGACCGGCGTTATGCAAGAATGGAAAGGAAAATGAAACGTCGCGGCGATAACAAACGTAGCGACCGCAAACGCCTGGCCGAAGAAAAGCGGCTGGAAGTAATCGAGGTGCTAACACCAGACCAGCAACAGACGCTGGAAGCATTGTCGAAGAAGGGGAGGTTTAGCTTTGATCAGCTGTTTGGAAGATAAATCGGTAGTGAATCCGTGAATGTGATGAATGCCGGTTACTTACTGGACCATTCCTGACAACACCCGACCCATTACTTCAACCGCTCCAACCAACCCTCAATCGTCGGCCCCGAAAGATCGAACAGCAGGCCTGGCAAAATGCCGATGAGAATTGTCAGGATCACTAACGGAATGAGCATAGCGGTTTCACGCCGTGACAGATCCGTGAGAACCTGTGTCGTGCCGTTTTTGTACCAGAACGAGCTGAAAAACATGCGCTGGTAGGTCCAGAGGAAGTAGCCGGCCGCCAGCACAATACCGAGCGTGGATATGGCCGGGATCCAGACGGGCAGGGCGTCGGACTGAAATGCGCCCATGAGCGTGAACAATTCACCCACGAACCCCGAGAAGCCCGGAAGCCCCAAAGAGGCGAAGAATGCGATACCGGTAACGACCGTGTATTGCGGCATTACACTGATGAGCCCGCGGTAATGGTCGATACGACGGTCGTGCGTGCGGTCGTAGAGAACGCCGGTGAGCAGGAAGAGCATTGCCGATAATATTCCGTGGCTAACCATTTGGTAAATGGCACCATTGAAACCTTCGGGTGTGAAAGCAGCAATACCAAGCAGCACGAAACCCATGTGCGAAACCGACGAGTAGGCGATCATCTTTTTCAGGTCGCTTTGACCCAATGCATTGAAACCGCCGTAGACGATAGAAATCATCCCGAGAATGGCCAGCGGAATGGCGCTGTACAAAGCTTCGGCGGGGAAAAAGCCGTCGACGATCCGGATGAAGCCGTAACCCCCGATTTTCAGCAAAATACCTGCGAGCACGACCGAAATAGGCGTAGGCGCTTCCACGTGCGCGTCGGGCAGCCACGTATGCACGGGTACGACGGGCAGTTTGACGGCGAAACCGATAAACAGGAACCAGAATGCCAGCAGCCTTAACGGAATGTCGGCAATAAAGAACTCGGAAGCTGCGCTCAGAATGGAGCCGGGAATGTAGTTGCTGGCATCCGCGAGGTAATTGAAACGGAATGTGTGGATCAACTGCTCGGGGGCAATTTTACCATCGAAAAGCCATTGCTGGATCTGCGGGATCATGTCGGGATGGACCGCATCCTCGGGCCCGATCAGGCCTACCATACGAGCGGTTTCCACCGGGTCGATCACGGAGAGGTACAGACCGATCATCACGATCAGGATCAGCAATGAGCCGAGGAATGTGTAAATAAAGAATTTCAATGCCGCATATTCCCGCCGCGGACCGCCCCAGAGGCCGATGAGGAAGTACATCGGCAGGAGCATGAATTCGAAGAACAGATAAAACAGGAAGAAATCCTGCGCCAGAAAACAACCCATAACACTGCCGCTCAGCAGCAGGTATAATGCAAAATATGCTCTGGATTTGTGATTGACATTCCATGAACTTACCACACCTACCAAAAGCACCACCACAGCCAGCAATACGAGCGGAAAACTAATGCCGTCCACCGCCAGTGCATAATCGATAGACACGACGCCCAGTGAGCCGATCGGTAAGGTGATCCAGTCCCTTACTTCGGAAAGTTGTAGCGAGGCCTCCTGGCTATTGAATGAGAAGTAGGAAGTAGCCGTCACAAGCACTTCCAGCAGTAATGCTATGAGGGCAATGAGGCGGAAATTATCCTGGCGGTCGACCGGCCAGAATGCGATGGCCGCGGCACCCAGTAATGGTATGGCAATTAAGAAGGTGAGTATATGATCAATCATCAAGCTTTAATTTAACCGACTCTGCTGCATCAAATCGCAACCAGCCACAATATCAATAAAAAGACGCCCATTACGGCCACAATGTAATACGATTGTATCCGGCCGCCCTGCATGTTACGCGCAGCCTGGCCGGCCGAGCGGATCGAGAAAACGGTGAGGTGTACGGCACCGTCGACAAAGATCCTGTCGAACCAGGCAATGAGATGTCCGGCCACCAGGCTGCCTTTGCCTACCAGATCGACGAGGGCATCGACAATATTTTTTTCGAAGAGTTTGAGGTACTTCGTAATAAAATCGAAGGGAATAATGAAGTAATGTTCGTTGGAATAACCGCGTAGCCAGGCAAATGGGCTTTGGGCAGGCTCTCCGGCCGGAATCGGGTCGTTCACGTTGAACGGATTTGCGGCCCCGGTTTCCCGGTAGGCCAGGAAAATCGAAACGAATGTAACGGCACTTGCCACAAACGGTACCCACACCAGATGTTCGCCATGCCCCTGTCCGATCCAATGGAGAAACCAGCCCGCTGCATCGAACGGATTAAACGAAAACCAGAAAAACAGCGATAACGCAGCAAGTAATGCCATTGGCAACCACATGGCCACGGGCGATTCGTGCGGATGCACAGCTGCCGGGAATCTTTTTTCTCCAAAAAATACCAGCCAAACCTGGCGTGTCATATAAAATGCGGTTAATCCGGCCGATAAGATGATCAGTACCGGGAATAAGTAGCCTAACACCCCAAATTCCGCAGCCCAGAGGAAGCCTTCGGTGATAATAGCGTCTTTGGAAAGAAATCCCGAAAAGAAAGGAAGCCCAGATAATGCAGCCGCACAAACCGAGAAGCATATGAATGTGATCGGCAATGCTTTGCGCAAGCCGCCCATCGTGCGCATATCCTGCGGGTCGAAGCCTGCCTGATCTTCGTGCGGCGTCACCGCGTGGATTACCGAACCTGCCGAAAGAAAAAGGCCGGCTTTGAAGAATGCATGCGTCGCCAGGTGGAACAATGCAGTTTGCCAGCTTCCGAAGCCTACCGCCATCACCATGAGGCCGAGCTGCGACATCGTGGAATAAGCCAGCACCTTTTTGATATCCCAACCCTTTAATGCTTTTACGGCCCCGGCAACCATCGTAATGGCTCCGATTACGAGGATAACCATTCGGGCGTCGAACGTAAGCAGGAAGGAAATTCTTGCTAAAAGAAAAATACCCGCCGCAACCATGGTCGCAGCGTGGATCAATGCGGAAACGGGCGTGGGACCTTCCATAGCATCCGGCAACCAGCCCGACAGCGGAAACTGCGCCGATTTACCGACACAACCCCCGAAAAGGCAAATGCCGATGGCCGTCAGAATACCCGGGTAGATGGTTCCGATTTCAAGTGAAAGCACTTCAAAGTCCGTAGAGCCGATATAGTAGAAGAGCATTAAAATACCCGTCAGAAAGGCGGCGTCACCGATGCGGTTGAGTACAAATGCCTTCTGTGCTGCCCAGACAGGTCTTTTTTTAGTATACCAAAAACCAATCAGCAGGTAGGACGACAGCCCCACAAGCTCCCAGAAAATGTACATCACCAGCAGGTTGCCGGCAAGCACAATCCCGAGCATCGAAAAAAGGAAGAGCTGAATGAATGCAAAATAGCGGTTCACATTGCGGTCGTCGTGCATGTAGGCGGTCGAGTACAGCTGCACGAGCAATGCCACAAAATGCACGATGGCGAGCATCATGACCGAAAGTGTATCGAACCGAAAGGAGAGTTCTATGACATGACTGCCGATCGTAAGCCATTCAAAACGAAGCGTATGCACTGCGCCCGCATCGGCGTGCAAGAGGCTGATAACCAACCCCGCAGCGGTAGCCAGTGTTCCGATCCAGCCAGCAAATTTATTTAGACTTTTTCCACCTAGCCACAGCAACAAAAAGCAGGAAAACGGCAAGCCCAACAGCAGATAAGCAGGCAAATGGAATGCAGTATCGGGCATAAGGTGGGAATTCGATTAATTTCGGCAAATATCCTGAATTCGCGGCCGAATTCAAACAATGCTACATGTCTTTCTCAATATCGTCGATCTTCACCGAGCCGTGGACAATTTCCAGGAGTTCGCGCAGGTCGTACGTGGAGCGGTTATACGTATTGCCGAGCACGATGATCACCGCGTCGTCTTCCGGGCACACCCATAACATGGTATTGTACCCTTTCCACCAGCCGCCGTGGTAGATAAACCGGGGCGTATGGTCGTCCTTGATGTGCATCCGGAAGCCGTAGCCGTAGTTGCGGATGCCATCGCGCTCGAAGCTGCGGGGTTTGAATGCCTCATTGAGCAGGTTCTTTTCGATGATCAGGCCCTTGGTAAGGCCGTTATAGAACCGGTAAATATCCAGGGTGGTCGAATAAAGTCCTTTATCGCCAACGACTTCATCATAATAATCCTTTTCCAGTTTGCGGCCGTACTGATGGCCGTCCGTCCGGTTTTTCGTCGCTGCGATGGTCGTATCCGTGACCAGGTAGGTGTTTTGCATGCCCAGCGGCGTGAAAATCTGGCTGTTCAGGTAGTTACCAAACGAATCGCCGGTTACCTTTTCGACGATCGCGGCGAGGACGCAGTAATTGGTATTGCAATAATTGAACGACCTGCCCGGGCGGTTATATGGTTGCGGGGTAGGGACGACCTTGGCGTACCAGTCGAGGATATCGAGATTGTCGGGATATTTCCTGCCGTGGCGGACGCTGTCGTTGAATGAGTAAATGTAGTTGGGAAGTCCGCTGCGGTGGCTGAGCAGCATGTCTACCTTCACGCCGTGGTAGGGAAAATCAGGGAAAAAGCGCTGTACCGAGTCATCGAGCGCTACTCTGCCTTCCTGGATCAGTTTCAAAACTGCAACGGCGGTAAATGGCTTGGACAGCGATGCCAGCTGGAAACGGGAGTCGGCTGTGAGCGTGTCCTTCGCCCTCATATGCGAGAACCCGAAGGAATTTTGGTAAAGTATTTTGCCTTTCTGGACCACCAGCACATTGCCGTTGAAGCCCGCCCTCCGTTTACGGTTGAATATCTCTTCGATTTTGGCGATTTTCTCCGCCATTTTGGCATCAGGATTCGTCACCGGGACGGGATCGAGGTTCTTATTCGATTTGCCGGTCACGGCCACATCCGGGGAATCTCGGTTGTTTTTTCTGACTAATCCCCAGGAAATCAACAAAATAATCAGGACAGCAGCTGCCGTCCACCACACTTTCGGCTGCACTTTTTTCAACATAGGCTTTTGGCCTTTAATATTCAGAACGTTGACATGCTAACGACGTGTCGCAAGCATTTTTTACACTTTACCAATACAAATTAAGCGCAGAAAGGCTTATGGAACTAGTACTTTCAGATGTTCTTTTCGACCATTCTTTACGTATACTACAAAATAAATGCCAGCAGGCAGCGGGTTAAAAGGAAGAAGCCTGATGCGCCCGCTGCCGTCATCTTCCCGGCGGAATGGTACCGGTGTGCCCGATGCATTGTGCAAAGTGAAGATTGCATTGCGGCTGGCGGGAGCCTTTACGGTGATCGTTTCAGGGGATACCGGATTGGGCGTGATGTAAATGCCGGGGAAATGTTCATTTAAAACAGAAATCGGTTTACAGGTGGTAAAGTGGGCATTTTTATCTACCATTTTTAACCTGTAATAATTATTGTCCGGCAATGCGGATGAATCTATGAATGCATAAGCGGTCCGTCCAATGGTTTCTCCGGATGCGTCGACGGTTCCTATCGCAGAGAATGCCCTCATATCGCTGCTCCTTTCGATCACAAACTCCTTACTATCCTTTTCCCAGGCGGTTTCCCATTCCAAAGTGATCTGTCCGTTTTCGGGTCTCCCCTTGAAATAACCGATATCGACCGGAAGCACAATTGCAAGAACATTGCCATTCACCGAAATCTCATCAAACCACAATGTCCCGTAAATGTCCACCGAATTGTAGGCGTAAATCCTGACAGTGAAAGTATTGCTTGAAAGGTTGTTAAAATTAACCGGAATGTTGTAGGTATTGAATGTGCCATTGTTGCTGATTACAAATGTATTCAGATCGGTTGTGAAGCCATCCATGCTCGTTCGGACTTTGACACTGTTCGGCCCGTTAGGCGAACGGCGGAGGCGAAAGCCGATGGAGGTAATTTGATATTTGAATGAATTGGCCGTAAATGTGAACTCCATGTAGCGTGAGGGCGAAAAAGCCACTGGCCACGGCCTGATAATGTAGCCCACCACCACTGCGCCGCCACCACCGCTGTAAACAGTAGGTAATGTAAATGTGTTGGGTCCGCCCGAAAGAATAGCGCTAGCGGCAGTGAAATTGGCATGGTCCGAAACACCTGCCTGGGTGTAATCCATCGTCCATTTAACGTGGAATGGCTCCTGCGCACGAGCGTTGAAAACAAAAAGCAGTACCGCGGCCGTGGCCACAATACCGCTTTGAAAAAATGGACTGTTCCTTTTCATGTGCGTGTTGTTTAAAATAAAACTTACACTAACTGCTTTACTCTTTACGTAAAGCCATGAAAAAGGTAACGGCTTGTAGAATTAAAATTCTGCGCTTTTTGGATAACGCGGGAACGGGATCACGT
The DNA here is from genome assembly GCF_059568735.1 of Dyadobacter ginsengisoli DSM 21015. Classification (NCBI taxonomy): domain Bacteria; kingdom Pseudomonadati; phylum Bacteroidota; class Cytophagia; order Cytophagales; family Spirosomataceae; genus Dyadobacter; species Dyadobacter ginsengisoli. Next base: position 315,611 of record NZ_JCANTY010000010.1, on the reverse strand, counting down.
CGCGGATGTTGCCCATGCCGGTTACGAACTGCACGAGGCGCTCGAAGCCGAGCCCGAAGCCTGAATGCGGCGCGGTACCGAACTTGCGGGTTTCGAGGTACCACCACAGGTTTTCAGGGTCGATACCGATTTCTTTCACGCGCCCGAGCAGTTTTTCGTAGTTCTCCTCACGCTGGCTGCCGCCGATGATTTCGCCGATACCCGGGAACAACACGTCCATGGCGCGCACCGTCTTTCCATCCTCGTCGAGTTTCATGTAGAATGACTTGATCTCGCGCGGATAGTTGGTCAGGATCACCGGTTTTTTGAAATGCTTTTCTACCAGGTAACGCTCGTGCTCGCTCGACAAGTCGATGCCCCAGCCCGTCACCGGGAACTGGAATTTGCCTTCTTTCTGCGGCTTCGATTTCAAAAGAATCTCGATCGCTTCGGTATAAGTCAAACGTTCGAACGGATTGTCGACGACAAATGCCAGTTTTTCCAGCAATGGCAGCGAGCGCTCGTTTTGCGGTTTGTTCTTTTCTTCTTCCGTCAGGCGGTTTTGGAGGAAATTGAGGTCGTCTTTGCAGTTGATCAATGCATAAGTAATCACTTTTTTCACAAAATCCTCTGCCAGGTCCATATTGTCTTTCAGTTCGAAAAACGCCATTTCCGGCTCGATCATCCAGAATTCCGCGAGGTGGCGGGTAGTATTGGAGTTTTCTGCACGGAACGTCGGTCCGAAAGTATAGATCTTCGAAAGCGCCATCGCGCCCAACTCGCCTTCCAGCTGGCCCGAAACGGTCAGGTTAGCCTCGCGACCGAAAAAATCTTCTTTAAAATTGATCGCCCCTTCCTCGGTACGCGGCAGGTTGTTCAGGTCTAATGTCGTGACGCGGAACATTTCGCCCGCACCTTCGGCGTCGGAAGCTGTGATAACCGGCGTGTGCAGGTAGAAAAAGCCGTTGTCATTGAAATACTGATGCACCGCGAACGCCAGTGCGTGGCGGATACGCAGGATCGCGCTGAACGTATTCGTACGTGGGCGCAGGTGAGCGATTTCGCGCAGGAATTCGAGTGAATGCTTTTTCGGTTGCAACGGATATTCCTCAGGATCAGCCGTTCCGTACACTTCGATGTCGGTGATTTTTACCTCCACCGTTTGCCCCGAACCTTGTGATTCGACGAGCTCTCCGGTTACTTTAAGGCACGACCCGGTGGTTACTGTCAACAGCAATTCGGCAGAAAACTGACCGGGTTCAGCCACTGCCTGGATATTATGTATGGTCGATCCGTCATTCAACGCGATAAAAATCGCGTTTTTGCTTTCTCTTTTTGTTCTTACCCAGCCCTTTACGACAACCGATTGGTTTTCAGGCGCAGTTTGTAAAATTTCTTTGATTTGCAACGGTCCCATTTTTTCAATTCAATCTTTAAAATGTCAGCCGGGAAATGCCCGGTTTTTTACGAATGAGGCGCAAAATTACAAATTCAGGTTCGAAAACCTATTGTGGGTACGCAACTTACTTTTCTGTGGAACCCAATCATTGTACAGTCTGGTTTTCAGGTTAATTTTGCCCGTATCATCTGATTAAAGACCTGTTGTTTTGAATAATCGAATTGCCATCCTATTATCGGTCGTTTTCCACCCGCTGATACTTACGACATACCTGTTTGCATTGCTCTTTATGCTCTCGCCCGACCTCGTGGGCGTCAGCGCATTCGAATTGCCTGCGCTGGGAAGCCTGCTGCTGCTGCTTTGGCTGAATACCTTCATTGCACCGGCGATCATGATGTTTTATTTTAAAAAGATGGGCATGATCACCTCACTGTACGTGGAAGAAGCCGCCGAGCGCCGCATTCCCTACCTGGCCTGCGTGATCATTTACGGCCTTGCGACCTATCTTTTCGGCTGGCAGCTGCAACCGATCGGCGAGCTGGCGCCGCAGATCTCCGTTATTCTCGCCAGCGTGACGCTATCGCTCGCATTGATCGCTATGGTCAGCTATTTCTGGAAAATCAGCGCGCATGCGACGGGCATCGGCGGTACGATCGGTATGCTCTCCGGCCTGATGATCCGTTTCGACGAAACGGCATTACTTATGCCGCTCTTGCTGACGATCCTCATCGGAGGCTGGCTCATGAGCGCACGCCTGCAACTGAACGCGCACACGCCGTCGCAGATCCTCGCCGGCGTATTTTGTGGACTTTCCGTCAGTAGCGCGACCGTTTATTTCTTCTTTTGATACAAAACACTTCACGGCATGTATCAAAACCTGATTTTCGAAAACCGCGACGGCGTCGCCCGCATCACGCTCAACCGCCCCGATGTCTTTCACGCACTAAACCCCGCGCTCATCGCCGAGATCACAAAAGCCGTCCAAACCGCGGCAGACGACGATTCTGTCCGCGTCGTGCTACTCACCGCCACAGGAGAGAAGGCATTCTGTTCCGGCGCCGACCTGAAAGAAGCAACAACTTCGGGCATGAGTGCCGGCGAAATACTCAGGGACTACTACGAACCGATGATCACCGCCATCCGCGACATTCCGAAGCCAGTGGTATGCCGGATGAATGGCCTGGCTGTTGGTGCCGGTTGCTCACTGGCGCTGGCCTGTGACATGGTAATCGCCGCCGAAGACACTTATCTCAGCCTCGCATTTGTCCAGATCGGCCTGATGCCCGATGCCGGTGCAACTTTCTTTCTGCCACGGCTGATCGGCCTTGCCCGCAGTTTCGAGCTGGCCTCTATCGGTCGGCGTATAAAGGCTGCCGAAGCGCAGCAAATGGGCCTCATTACAAAAGTCGTGGTCCGCGAAGTGCTCGATGAAGAAACCGAGCAAATCATATCCTACTACCGCCACGCCCCGACGCTGGCCATCGGCGCTATGAAGCATGCATTCAACCAATCGATGCATTCGAACCTGCCGCAGATGCTGGAAAACGAGCGGGAAAGTCAGGAAATGCTGTTTGGTACGCGGGATTTACGAGAAGGAATCTCTGCATTTTTGGAAAAAAGAAAGCCTGATTTTCAGGGGAAATAGCTGTTTTTAGCAAAATTTTTGCTAAATTTCTTTACCAGAATTTGCGACTGCGAAATTCAGTCCCTACATTTGCAGTCCAATTCGGAAACGGTTGCGTAGCTCAATTGGATAGAGCACCTGACTACGGATCAGGAGGTTTGGGGTTCGAATCCCTACGTGACCACTTAGTTCAATAACAAGAGACACCAAAAGCCTGTAAATCAACGATTTGCAGGCTTTTTTCTTTGCTCTAAAATGCCAAAATATGCATGTTTTGCCAAAATTCTGGTGAGCATCTGGTGAGCAGCAGTTTTGATAAAAAAGTGCTCACCAGAATGCCTGTAACTCACTTGATTTCAGCATGTTCAAGCATTAAACATCTTGATTTTCTGACGGTCGCAATCCTAGTTTTATTATTCATTAAAACCAGATTGCTATGTTCATAGACAGTTTCTCTGTGCTCTTTTACCTGAAAAGAAGGAGCAATTATGTTTCAGGAGATCTCCCATTTACCTACGGATAACCGCCAGCGGCCATCGCATCGAATTAGCAACAAAGAGGACCTGCGAGCCCGAAAAGTGGAATTCTGCGGCAGGCCGCAAAAGCGGAACCAAAGAGGATACACGGCAGCTCAATGCTTACTTGGACACCCTGCAGTCCAAAGTGTATGAAATACATCGTCAACTGATCGCCGCCGAACAGGAAGTGACCGTCGAGACAATCAAGGCAAAATTAACTGGCCAGTCAGAAAAAAGGACGAAGTTCCTTCAAGAGTTTGAAAAGCATAATAATCGACTCATCGAACTGAAAGATCAGGAATATGCAAAGGGTACGATTCTGCGGTATGCCGCTTCGTACAAGCACGCGAGAGAATTCATCTCTTGGAAGTACGGCAGCGCAGATATCGAGATACAGAAGCTCAACTATGAATTTATCGCAGATTTCGAATTCTGGCTTAAATCCAACAAAAAGTGCGGCCATAATACGACAATGCGGTACATAGCCTATTGTAAGAAGATTGTATTAAGCTTAATAAAACTCGGACTCTTACAAAAAGACCCTTTCTTCGGTTTCAAAATCCGGAAAAAGGAAGTGAATCGCGCTGCACTCACAGAGAAAGAGCTGAAAACTATCGATTCAAAGAAATTTCCGTCAGCGCGCCTTACCCAGGTGCGAGACATTTTTCTGTTTAGTTGCTACACCGGCTTGGCATACGTGGATGTGCAGAAGCTGTCACGATCCGATATCAAGACAGGGCAGGATGGCGAACAATGGGTAATAATCAATAGACAAAAGACCGATTCACAGTCTCGCGTTCTGTTGCTTCCAGCAGCGCTAAAAATTTTAGCGAAATATGAGAAGGACACGCAGGGCGATGCAATTGGGAAGCTACTGCCCGTCCTGAGTAACCAGAAGATGAACGCATATTTAAAGGAAATTGCAGATGTCTGTGGCATTGACCGCAACATCTCGTTTCATATAGCCCGCCACACGTTCGCAACAACGGTCACTCTTTCGAATGGCGTCCCCATCGAGAGTGTTTCTAAAATGCTCGGCCATTCGAACATAAGAACGGCCCAGATTTACGCTAAGATCGTAGATAGCAAAATCTCGGGCGACATGCGAAAGTTAAAGAAACGGTATTCGTAGATCTGTGATAACGCTCAGCAAACATGCAAACGGGTGGCCGACACTTTCCCCAATTCATTAAAAAGCACTGCATAGACGTTCGTCCATGCAGTGCTTCGCCTTTCTAGTGGTCCGAGAAGACATGACCGTCATATTCGCTGTACCCTTCTAAAAATAAGTCTCTGGCGAAGGCCTCATAGTCAAAATATTTTTCCAGCGTAGATGGCACACCCGACAGCAGTCCTGTCCCTTCGACGTATTGGTGAGCATATTCAAGCGTGGCATCTTTCCCTGAGCCACCGAAGAATCCCCGGTAGCTTTCCCGGAAACTGTCAAGTTGGTCTTCCAGCTCGTATCCGTTGGAGGGCCAATAGTTGATCTGCTTACAGTAAATTTCGAATGCTTCCTCAGTTTCATTATCCATTTCACGAATGGCTTCAAAATATGCAAAAGCCTTCTTATGAAGGCTACATTCCGATATCAGGGAATCCGGGATATTCTCCCAGTCCTGGAACATCAGCTCTGGACGGCAGCCGGCGCTGTCAAATTCATTCCGGTGAAACTCAAAGCAGTCTTCCAGGAAGTCTTTCAGGTCGGAATAATCCGTCAGGTCAAACCATTTACCAAAAAGCGATCCATTGTTGTACTGTCGATAAGTTCCGACATAGATTCTTGGAGCATTTTCGAGATTTCTCATGATTGAAAGGCATTTAAGTAGCTTGGCCCCGGCTTTGTTCTCAGGGCAATCGCTGCCTCTCACTCGAAGAAAAATGACGGGGCTCGTCCCCTTGGTTCAAGCCCATCCGGCGGTTTAAGGTGCGGTTGGCTGACGCGAGATCAGCTAAAAAGCCGGATGACGAAGTGCGGGCTTGGAATCGTCATTTTTTGCTTTGTAACTTTCGCTTGCACTGATCGCAACACGTTTCAGATTTTCTATTCAGTTTCCTTCTATCGACAATACTTTTACAGATTCACACTCTTTCCCCTTCAAACCATATAAATGCTCTTATGGCCATTCACGTAGCAATCACCCGCAAAGTTCTCCCCGGAAAAGAAGAAAAGTTCAAAGATGCACTTCGGCGTTTTCTTGACGATTCATTTTTGCATGACGGTGTACACGGCGCGGCAATGATGACTGCTTCGCCGGGCAACCAACAGTATTGAATCAATTGTTAGCTAGGAGCGTTTTTTAATGGGGACACTACATCCTGTTTAACTATTTTACAAGCAGATAATCAACTAAAATATATGGACCTGCGCACGACATTATCAGTAAATGAGAGCTTTATGGAAATGCTGATGGATTGCAAAAACCGTGGAGCGAAAGCAGAAATGATTTTGGACATCAACGGACTGGAACGGGCTGAGGGACTCATACAGCAAATTCACCCTGACGATCCAAACCCTTACCTGGAACTACAAGACGGGAGGGCGATTGTGGAAAAAACAATCATCGCTCTCAACGGAGTTTTTCGCCCTGAGTATTCCGGTTGTTGATGATAGTGATTGGTACTTTATCCTGGCGGTGGTATTACCTTTATCTGATTGCGGATAACCTCGACCAAATGATCAAATCAAGCTTTCCAGATTCCTATGTCTATAAAGATCCTGACCATTATATTTTTGCTGGCGTCCACGCTCTCTGCTTTCTCTCAGGAAAAAATAGTGGATGTAAACGGTATTAATTACAACGTTCTCACGAGAAGTTTAGAGCAAAGAAAGCCAGGTCAGCCGGTGTTGGTTTTTGAAAATGGCATGGGAATGGGGCTTGGAAATTGGAATACCGTATCGGATTCGCTTGCCAGTAGTGCTCCTGTTTTTCTCTATGACAGGCAAGGTGTGGAGAAATCAGATAAGGTTTTCCAGCTGCCCACTCCTCAAAAGATAGCAGCGAACCTCAAACTGCTTTTGACGGAACTGAAAATAGAACCACCATATGTCTTGGTTGGTCACTCCATGGGCGGTGTCTATGTGCGGGCCTTCGCAGGTTATTATCCCAATGATGTTGCGGGGCTGGTATTTGTTGATCCGGCCGATTTTACAGAGACAAAAGCGGACTGGAATCAGATTTTCAGGGATATCGGGGTTCAGGAAAAGCGAATTGATGAAATGCTCATAAAACGATTATATACGCCTTCAAAAGTAGATTCGTCTCATTACGCCGCATGGAGCGAAGGTCAGGTTTTGACGGATCTCCGAAAAAGCGACTTCGCTGAGCTGACGAGTCTACCCGTTCCCCAGGTGCCCATCCTGTTTTTTGTCGGAGGAAAGCTCGAAGTTCCAATGGATCGCCGGAGTAAAGATTATGATCACGAGCGATTTTTTGAAGTGAAAAACAGCGCTAATATACTGAGATGGAGACACTTTATTCACTCCTCCAATAAGGGCGGCGCACTGATTTATTTAAGCAACAGCGGACATTTTGTGCATCGAGATGACGCAGCTATGGTGATCGGGAATATAAGAATGATGTTAAAAGCATACTAGATAAAGCGTCCGGGCAAATCTGACTCAGCAACTTCTTTTATTTTTTTGATTTCGCGGAGCAAGAAAAGCTCCCACCCTTACGCCGCTTCCTTGAAGTGACCTCCCATCGATTTGCAGCCAAGGCGACCTTTGCTCAGGAACGCTGGCGTACTTTCGCAGGAATATCTAAGGGAGATTGCGGTTAATAATACTGCAAACTTTCGGCAATAAATAGAGGTTATTGCCAAAAGTTTGGCTTTTGGCTTTACTGTCACCGTTAAAAGATGACGATTATGCGCCAGGTCAGATTAGGAGCTCTAAGCGTAGAAAAGGAAAACAGTTTTCTCGAAGTCTTTGAATGTCCACACCGTTATGGATGTCAGGAACAACGGGTAATTTATAAATTTACGTTCATCGCTTTCAAACCGTATTAACGCTCCTATGGCTATTCACGTCGCTATTACCCGTAGAGTCCTTCCCGGAAAAGAAGAAGAGTTCAAAGATGCGCTACGGCGTTTTCTTGGCGATTCATTTTTGCATGGCGGTGTGCACGGTGCGTCAATGATGACTGCTTTGCCAGGCAGCGAAAGCCGGGAAATTGGCATATTAAGGACTTTCGCCGATCAGGCTGAGCGGGATGCTTTTTACAATTCGAAGCTCTTCAAAGATTGGGAAGCCTATGCATCAACGCTGACGGAAGAGCCGGTCTATCGGGAGCTTACCGGCCTGGAAGCGTGGTTCCGCTCGCCCGTTCCTCCGCCGAGGTGGAAAATGGCGGTGGTGACGCTTTGCGGTGTGTACCCTACCAGTCTGTTTCTGACTTATGTAGTTGGCCCGCACATTCAGGAGCTCCACCCTGCATTCAGGACTTTGATTGTGGCTGGCTGTATGGTTGGATTGCTGACCTGGGTTGTGATGCCCCAGGTTACGAAAGTGCTGAAGCCTTGGCTTTCTGTGCGTTCGCCGGGTAGTAAATGAGATTGCCAGTACCGCCGTCTGCACCTTATACAATGAAAGTCACAAAGCAAAAAGTGAGGACTGCAAAGCCCCAGGCTATTTACCGCGGCTTTCGCCGCTCCTTAAACCGCCTGACGCTTTGCAGCCAAGGGGTGAACCCCGTTACTTTCTGCTTTGAGTAATAATGGTGATTGCTCTGAGTTGAAAATTGATTTAAAACCTTAAAACAATAATAAGCTACTAATGGACAAATCGAACGGAGCGAGGACAGTGTGGCGACATTCATTCGCTGTGCCGCCTATTCTGTCATCTTACGACAACTCTTCCAACCTGTCTTCTATATCGCCGGGAAGTAGCTGCTCGAATGTTTTCATATAAATATGGTCCATTATTGCGTACATCCCACTCCTTTTGTTTCCCACGTATGTTGATACATCTTCTACTGTTGGGTAATGCGTCGGGTTATGAAAGAAGCCTCGCCAGTCTTCTATTGCTCTATAAACTAACAAAAGTTGCTTTAAATTAACCTCAATTGTTTCCGTATCAGAAATTGGACCCAACATTTTTTCAATCTCTTTAACTGATTTTGCTTTCATAATTACATGTTAACTTCGTTTGACAAACTTAGAACTTTTACTGAACAGCTAAATCTTAGATGACAATGCCGTCACCGCCGATTACAGAAGAGTTAAAAGCAGAGGCAAAGCGAACACCCAATGGATATGTATACGTCCTTGATGGGAAGTACTCCAATTCGGAGGAAGTACCCGCAACAGCCATTTTAGGAGCATGGAAAGTCAACATGCATGGAGTTAGTGAGGGAGTGTTCATACCCAACCCAGACTATAGGAATCACACCAACTAATTTTCGCCCAGTGATTTCAAACCTAACCTTTACTGGTTTCCATAATCAGGCGGTCCGGCATGATGTTGAGACGAGGTAACAGGGCTATCGCTCATCGGAGTTTGAAGATGTGGGTTGAATCATTACTATCATGCGGAGAAGCTTTCAAGCCCGTTTTTTAATAAGTAGCTATCCGCTCGACTTACCAAGCAACTTCAAATCCTGCAACTTCCTCCCCAGCTCGTCATCTGCGCCCAATTTTAGAAAATCTTCGTGTGGATTTAGGACCCTCAAAACATTAAAGTATGCTCCAATAGAAACACGCGGATTACCTTTTTCAATGTAATACAGTGTGGTACGGTCGATCCCGGCCCGCTCCGATACTTGAATGGTCGTAAGCTTCCGCCGCTTACGAGCCAGTTTTATGTTTTCGCCCAGCCGCTCAAACATTTTCAAATATTTTGGCAATATGATTTGTTCCCTTGGTTTTATATGTTGTTTATTCCAAACAAAACTTCAAAAATGTTGAGAATATGCAACATCTTATTCAATCATCCTACTATCGTAAATAATTTATCGCCCGTGACCTCAGCTGGCTACCCTACCGCCATCTTTGCAATATCCTTCCAAATATAATGCGGAGCTGGCTCTTGCAATGCCCAATTAATACTCATCGGCTTCGCGCCATAATGATCGATGTAATCCGCCAATCCCAGGAAGACATACGCAATCGTGTTATTGAATTCGTCATTGTTCTTTTCCCTGACGAATAGAAGAATAGATTTTCCTGTCTGCTTCTGACTGATGTAGGACAACCCCTTGCCGGTTTCAGGTCGGGCGGTGTTTTGAGATTGCCAATGAAATATCTTCTCACTAACGGCATAGTCGTTGTACAATGTTGTCGGAGAGTAATTAGCCTCGGTCTTTTCAAGCGTTATGAGCAGAAGCTCGGCATTCTTCGCTTCCAGGTTCACAACGCCTTCGCGATTGCTTGACTTCCTTTCAAACGTACTTTCGCCGAAAGCGGCCAAGATCTGTTCTCTCGAATACCGGCTATGTACTTTGAGTGGCTGGACGAAAGGCAGATCAACGTCCATTTCGATGTGCGCAATCCTGTCAATAACCAGTTCGAGCAGCTCGATGATTTCACCAACTAGCTCTTCATTTCTTCCAATTCTTGCAATACTTACCGCGAGGTTATCCGCTCCGCCTGGACTTTGCCAGAAATCGTAATGCAGCATGGTAAGCATTAACTTTTCATGATCGGACAATGTATTTAGTTCTACTTCAAAATTCTGCCTTGCCAATTTCAGAATGAAAGATAGATAGCTGAATGAGTTACAGCAGAGCCACTTTTTCAGTATCGCGCGCATAGTCTCCTCGTCGTTTATTGGCGATAGATCGTCCAGCTGCTTCGCCAACCGGCAGAGTCGGCTCCAAGTCCCTCGCCTGTAAATCGCTTGTAGTGGAATGTTATGGAAAGTAATAAAATTTTTGAGCGATAACGGCAGGTTGGTTTGATGCCGGAAATTGGCGATTTTGGTAACAAGCTGATTTCTATTGAGCTGCGTCGCCGACCGTATATTTTTCAGAATAACATCCTTCGCCTTCTTTTCCAGCACAATGGAGCATCCCAGCGGCAGATGTGGAAAATCCCGTTCGACCTCTTCCAACGTCGAGGTATTGGTCTTGCCTATCAATGCGCGGAATTTCCCCTCAAAGTCATATTCCGGCCGGGCGTTGCCCACGAAGTCAAGAACGGTCAGGCACTCCTTCCCTTCTGACAATCGCAAGCCCCTACCCAATTGTTGGAGAAATACAGTCAAACTTTCAGTAGGCCGCAAAAATAAAACCGTATCTATTTCCGGAATATCAACACCTTCGTTGAAGATGTCGACCACGAAGAGATAATTTATCTCCTTTTTTTGTAGCCTCAACTTGATGCTGGATCTCAACTCTTCTCTGTCGCCTCCGCTAGTTAAGTAATCTGCTTTTAATCCTGCTAGTAAGAATTTTTGCGCCATGTATTCCGCATGTTCGCGAGTAACGCAAAATCCGAGGGCTCTAACTTCCTCAAAATCGGTGAGATACTTTTTGCAATGGTTTATTATTTCGCCCACCCGAAGGTCATTGCGAGTGTAAATCTTCGTTAGCTCGCTTGGGAGATATCGTCCATTCTGCCACGTAGCATTTGAGAGATCAGCGCTATCACTAATCCCAAAATACTGAAAAGGACACAGTAGCTTCCTGTTCATTGCCTCCGGTAGCCTAATCTCAGCCGCAATTGTATCACAGAAATCCGCCAAAATATCAGCGCCATCGGTACGCTCAGGCGTTGCGGTCAGGCCAAGAAGCACCTTCGGTTTGAACTTATCTAAAATTGGTCGATAGCTATTTGCGGCGATGTGGTGCACTTCGTCGACAATAATGAAGTCATAATAGCTTTCCGAAAGTGGTAGGTCTAGAATTCGGTTCGCCAGTGTCATCACCGATGCAAATACGACATCGTACTTATCTGGCTCGATGCCATCGACCCAAAGGTCACCGAAATTGTTATCGCGTAGAATGCCTGCAAAGGTTGCCCTTGCCTGAATGAGGATCTCTTTTCTGTGTGCAACGAAAAGCAGCCTTGCGTTAGGATGGCTCCTGAGGAAGTTCTTGAAATCAAATGCCGAGACTACGGTTTTTCCCGTACCGGTCGCAGCTACAATTAAGTTTCTAGTCCTGTTGTGGATTTGCCGCTCCGCTAAGAGTTTTTCCAAAATTTCCTCTTGGAACGGCAAAGGCTTAATATCAAAGAAAGAAGTCCCTTCGACCTGCCCTCTGCTCCTTTCTCGCCCTAGCGCCAATCTCAACTTCTCGGAATGCTCTCCTGGTCTGAAAAACTGAAATTCTCCATCTTGCCAATAGGTTTCGAAAGTCTTCCCGAATTTGTCTATAATGTGACCAACCTCCTGAGTTGTCACTTTCAAGTTCCATTCCAAACCGCTGGTAAGCGCGCTCCTTGAAATGTTGGATGAGCCGATATAGCCAGTATGAAAGCCTGTATTCCGAAAGAAGAGATAAGACTTTGCATGCAACCGCTCGTTTTCCGTGTTGTAGGATACCTTCACTTCGCTATTTGGCAGGCCAGCTAAAAACTCCACCGCTTTCAAATCCGTAGCACCCATGTACGAAGTCGTGATGATTTTAAGGGAACTACCCCGGCGCGTGAATTCTTCCAGCTCCGCCTGAAAGATTCGGATGCCCGACCATTTAATGAAGGAAACCAAAAAGTATATCTTATCAGAAGACAGGATTTCCTTTTTTAGCTCGCTTTCAAGCGAAAGCCCGACATTGGAGCCCGTGAACAACTCGCTTTGTCCTAAACCGGTAAATGGAGTTATTTCCTTGATATGCTTCTCAAAGTCAGAAAATGGCGCATCCATCTTCGTGAATACAGCATTCAGAATTTTACCATTTACTGAAACCAGATCCTCGTCAAAGTCGGCATGGTCCAACTCCGTTCGAAGTACCCTGATGATCTTGTTTGACAATTCAATTTGATGTTCAATACCGTCATCTCCTGTAATTAAGCTCAAAGCGTAGTTCAAAAGACGACTAACATGCTGACTAAGGACGCGAGCGACCTCATTCTTGTCCACAGGGGTCTCCTTTACATAGAATTGCTGTTTATCGAGGGAGCTTATCTTTGAAGCGATGAGCTTGGTGATCAAATTCTCGTAAAGGCCTTGCTGCATAGGTAGGGTTTGGAAATAGTATTCGGATAAAATTGCAAAATAGTGTCGCAAATCAAACCAACCGCTCCTCTAAATCGTCCTTCCAAATGACAAACCCCTTGCGATCATCTGAATAGTCATGTAGAATTCTGATGAAATGAGTAGGGGTTGACTTCAAAAACTCCTGCCGGCCGTCATTGCGGATTTTGTTAAGGTCATTCTCCACCGCTTGAAGAGCATTTTTTAGTTCCGCAACACTTTTGGGAACATGCCAAATGTAGGTCGCTTCTTCAGTATCGAGGGTTTCCATAACGATGTGGTATTGGTGTTCACCGCCCAGTAAGAAAACAAAGGCAAAGGGGCTCATTACAAAACGGATTTTGAGAATGCGTCCGTCGTGCTGTTCGGAAAGATATCTTAGCTGCCGTTGATGTTTGTAGTTACCTTTTGCAAGCGCATCAACAAGCAGCTCCTCGGCTGACTGGTACAGCAACTGACCATCCTGACCGTTACTAATCTCCTGATTCAGTTCCGTTTGACTTTTTATGAAGCGATTTCCTTTGAAGATCATTTTGTCGGAGAAGCGAAACCGTACAGCTTCCACCACTTCACGGTTGAACTTGTTTATATCTTCGGATTCGGCAGATTGCGCAACCACTACTCCTTTCTCGACTATGATGTGTATATCAATTTCGACCGTCTTAGATTTTAAATATCGTTCGAAGTAAGGCTTCAAAACATCAAACTCAGGTCGGATGTTTAGATTTTCAATGTCGAAAGTCAGGGTTTGTTCCAATTCCTGCGGCTGAAAAGTGAATTGGATGCCACCAAAAAGAAATTCGAGGGATTGAATTGGCACTCTGATGGTTCTCTGAATGCTGACTTCTTGCGGAGTTGATATTTCTGGTGCTAAATCTTCCGGCAGATCAAACAATGTTCTTTGTTTTGCCAGCCTACGATAATAAATATTTCTTTTAAGGAACATCCTATTGAGATATCCGACATTGATGTCCCGGTAGTCATAAATGGTAGGAGTGGTCTCAGACCGTTGAACCCTGCCCATGTACTGAATTAATTTGCCTTCAAAAGAAAACGGATAGACCAGAAACAAACAGTGCGCATTGTCCAGATCTGTTCCTTCACCAAAATACTGACCTGTTGTGATTAATATCTGATAGTTTTTCGCTTTCAACTGTTTCCATTTGCTAGCTCGGTCGCTTTCGGTGTCATCTCCACTTAGTGTTAGTGCTTCAAACGTCTGTTTTAGATACTGGTATAGAGAATCAATGTGCTCCTTTCTTTCGGTAAGAATCACTACCCTTTTACCCTTCCCCACCTCTGTGCTTACATCAGCTAAAATCGTCCTGTTTCGCACCGAATCATGCACTAGCATTTTTGACAACGTTTCGAATCGATCTGTTTTCTCGTTGAAGGGAACGTCCAGACTTGTGTTTCTGATAATGATCTCAGGACGTTTCGCATGACAGATATCTTCGGACTTTATCTCAGCTATGACTTCGCCCAAATGGACGAATATTAATTTCCCATCACTATACTTCCGAAAAGGAGTGGCGGTCAAACCGTAGCAATAGTAAGGATGGAATTTACTCAGCGTATCATGAAAAGTCTCAGCTGACACATGGTGGCACTCGTCAACGATTATCAAGCCAAAGGCTTGGAAAATATCCGGCGAATCAGATTTCGATAAGCTCTGAATCGTGGCAATTGTGATTTTCTGCCCAACAGTTACCTTTCCACCCACAATCTTTCCAATTTCTTTTTTGGGAATGCCAAGAAATGCCTCTATTCTTTCGGCCCATTGCTCGGCAAGCTGTTTCCGATGGACGATAATAAGGGTCGGCTGATGCTTATCTGCCACTATTTTTAATGCAATCACCGTCTTTCCTGACCCGGGCGGAGCTACAATAACACCAATATCCTTTCTATCTGACTCATTTACAGCAGGTAACTGATACTCTCGCAAAGCGGCATTAAAGGTAAATGCTATGCTTGCGTGCCGCTTCCGCTTGTCTGTGAAGCGATAGCTAATTCCATTATCTCGGCAAAAACGAATTAGCTTTCCGGCAAAACCTCGTGGAAGCGATATTAGGTTCTTCGATTGTTCAATGAGGTTAAAAAAGCGTTTAGTCTGATAGGTATTTCTCCCGCTGTTCTTTTTGACAATAAATGCCGTGTTGAAGATATTCAGCTCCTCTTTCAGGAAATTGCTTACCGCCAGGGAGATATGATTTGCATTTAGAATTAGCTTGTTAGCGAGTACGATTTCCAAATCTTCATGCAACGGAACATTTTTATCCTCGTCCTCTGATAATTTTGAGAAAATGCTGTCTAAGATTTTTGTTGAGGTACGTTCAATACCTTTCAAAAACTGCCACTGATCTTGAAAGGGAGTATGGGTTATAAGGTCAATAAAACAGCTGTTCCCAGCGACTAGCGTGGATTTGTACAATGGAAGTGCTATTAAATTCCCCAATCCTTTCCCCGTCAATCTATCCTGGTTTGGGAACAAACGATCAAAACTCGAGTTTTTATCAAAACTTGAAAAAGCGCCGGACTGCGTTAGCAACGATGTAATTACGCTACGGCTTTTATGAGCAGGATATGGCTGGTCGAAGAAAATCCATACATGGCCGCCATTTCCTGAACGCGATCGTTCCAGATAAGCTGGAATGGACAGTTCCCGACAGACTTTTATAAACTCGACACTTTCACTAATCCAGTCCTTTTCATCAAAATCCGCTAAGATAAACCAAGAGGTATTATCTTCAAGTAAAGGGTAAAGACCGACTAGCTGCTCTCCGTTAAGGTGTTTGCTATACTGTTCATCGCTGAGCGCCAGGTAGGATTTGTCGGGATAATTCTGGAACGTGCCGCCATTTCTTTTATGAGCCATGAAACGGTAAGGGTCAAAGCTGTACACAGGCATGTAGCCGCTTTTTCCGTCCTTTTCCCAACGCGTAGCAAAAACGTCGCTGCGCCCTTTGAAGAGTGATTTAAATAATTCAAGTTGCTTATGATAGGGATTAATCATGATTTCGACAACTTGGTTCGCTTCAAACTTTCGGCACAAAATTGACTTTACTGCCGAAAGTTTGATTGTTATTTTTGGTTCAACAAGTAAATCTGATACCAATAGAAAAAGGCTTCTGGATTACCCTTTCTTAGTTTATTAAGCTTTGAGTTGAAATTTTGATCAATTACCCAGTCTTTCACTTCCGCCGCGGTTTGATACTTTTCAAGCTTATCATGCTTCAAGCGAAGAACAGTAGCGAGATAAGCTGTCTTCGAGGCATCCACGATTGCTCGGTCAATATGATAATTTTCGGAAAATATGAATCTTTTGACTTGAGTAATACCAAGGCTGAGGGCTTTAAAATCACCATTCCCCTCTACACCTCGGCTACATATGTGCAGAGCAGTTCCATAAACATCTTCCAGCACCCCATTGATGTCAGTTTCACATTTACGATAACCAATCTCCGTCGTAGCAAAAATACCAAACGTTTGACCGATGATTCCTGTATCTTCCACCACATCCAGCAGGCTACCTATATCAAACAGTTGTTTCATGATCTCCATAGCCCTCGAATCGCCGTTCTTCTCATACGGGATGCCGGTAGTGTTTGGCGCAAATGCCGTTAGCTTGTCGCCCAGTATGTCTTCATGGCTTGGTATTTTAACCAATACCGGTTCGCCGTCTTGTTGAACGAAGCTGGACTCTATCGGCCAGTCAAGTAATTTTGTATAGTGGGGCTCCTCAAAGAGTACATCCAGCAACACATAATCTTCCGCGAGATTCGACTTGTGGACTGGCTGGTAAAAGAATTTGTAATGCGCCTTCTCGATATCCGTGTTTGCTTTTCTTTCTTGTAACTCAAAGCGAGTGAAACCCTGTTCGACTAAAAAGGAGTTGAGGAATTCATCAAGATCCTGCTTCTTACTAACAATGATATCTATATCTATGGATAGGCGCTTAGTACTATTCATCAGCAGCATTAGCGCCGTTCCTCCTTTGAAAACAAATTTGAGATCTGTCCTAGCGAGTCCTTCAAGTAACAATAGGGCACGAATGACTTTTTCAACCAAGATTTTATCTGCTTTGTTATTCTTGCCAGACACAGTTGCCAGCCATTCGGGCGTAAGGCTATTTTTAGATATCATTGACCTCGTTCGTTGAACTGACCTTCTAGTATATACTGGTGGATTTCTTCTCTCCTGCCTTTACGAGCTGCATATCGTAATAGCTTGTTCTCGTTAATGGTATACTTAAAATATGCATTACTGAACACCTCACGCCGCTCACTGCCTACTACATAGTAAAATTCTATATCGCAAAATATGTCGACCAACATTTTTTCAATCGTTACAACCGGAATGTCTTCGTGCTTTGAAATGGGACTCTCGCTGGTCAAATTCCTTACAACCAGAGGCAATCGAAAGTCGGGTAAAACATCATTCAGAAGGGATTCTGATGGTCGGAGAAAGGTTCCACTAAATTCCTCCTTCAATTTGTAATAGACCGATTCTATGACGTCCCGCTCTACATCCACTAAAATGAATTGATAGCTACTGAGGTGCTGGGCAAACTCGTTTAGTAACCCGGAATCCCAGACGCAATAAGAGATCAAGGGGAACTGCTTTTTTAAAAATCTGCTAATTTTCGACACTCGTGGAGAAATCTGCGGGATATATGTTTTCGCAGTATCAAACTGATATAGGCCGCGGCCGGCTCTACTAAGGATGCCTGCTTCTACCATCTCATGCAATCGCCATCTGATGGTCGCATCCGGTATACCAGGCTCTCTAATTTTAAAATAGTGGCGCAGCGCATCCAGAGAAAGCTCTGATTGCTTTCCAAAGAATGAGTTAAGCTCTGATAAGACTCCCGCGCTTTTAGCCATGTGAACGATATAGATATCAAACTTACGGCAATAAAAGTACATTATTGCCAAAAGTTTGATTTTTATTTATCAGCTTTTGCTCCTAGTAAATTTAAAAATTCCGTACCTTCACCCCAGCAACCTCGCAGTCACCACCGCCAAAACCCACAGGCATTTTCCAAACTTTGAACACCCGAAAATTCACTCAAAAACCAGCGAAAATCACCAATAAAACACCTCAACTTTCGCTAAAAGAATTATACATAACAAATATACTGTTGTACTATATGTATAAAAAATAGTGAGTCATTCGTGTAGTAAACCTCAAATAAGAGAGACAAAACCTTGATTACGAGCCTATTAAAGGCAAAGTTCGAGACCCGTCTCCCTCCGTGCGGCGGCCGCCCAAACATAAAGGTCCTGAATTTCAGGGCCTTTTTTGTGCTCGCGAAGATGCAAGCAGGAGAATATTGCAATACCTACCGACGCAATCCACAAACCGTAAAAAGTATACAACAACCCTGAATTCGTATTCATACCAGCCCCGTTTTCAAGCCGACCTTTGATGCATCATTTTAACAATCAGAGATCATGAAAACCATTTTAATTACAGGGGCAAGCAGCGGTATTGGTAAAGAAACCGCCAAATTATTTCACGCCAAAGGCTGGAACGTCATCGCCACCATGCGAAATCCGGAAAACGAAGCTGAATTAGGAGAATTGGAAAATATACTGGTTACCAAACTGGACGTTCTTAACCCTTCATCCATTGATAACGCAGTGAACGAAGGTATTGCCAGGTTTGGGCAGATTGATGTTTTACTGAACAATGCCGGATATGGCGCTTACGGTGTGCTTGAATCTTTTTCGAGAGAGCAGATCATCCGGCAATTTGATACGAATGTGATCGGTTTGCTGGACGTGACCAAAGCTTTGCTGCCGCATTTCCGCAGGAACAAAAGCGGGATCATTATCAATGTTTCTTCGATCGGTGGGAAGATGAGCTTCCCGCTGGGAACCTTGTATCACGGTACAAAATTCGCGGTCGAAGGCATTTCCGAATCGCTGAGCTACGAGGTGCAGGAGTTCGGTGGGAAGGTCAAAATCATAGAGCCAGGCGCGATTGCTACCGATTTTACAGGCCGCTCGCTGGATTTTAGCAACGATGAAAGCATGACGGAATACCAGCCGATCATCGGCAAATTGCTCGTAGCCACGCAGGCAATGTTTGGAGACGCCTCGCCTGCCAGCGTCGTGGCCGGCGTGATTTACGAAGCCGCCACAGACGGCACCGACCAACTGCGCTACACGGCGGGCGAAGATGCCAAAGCCATTATCGCCCAGCGCCAGCAGGCCGACGACGCCACTTTTACCGGCATCATAAAGTCCCAGTTCGGTTTATAATTTAAAGATCATTTACGCCTCATTGCCAGCGCAATGAGGTTATATTTGTTTTTATGAGCACAAACATCCACCTGCGCACCGTCGAGGAACTGTTGAAATTTTTCGGGCTGAACCAGCCTGTGTGCCATCCACTCGTGGCCATCATCGATTTCAGCCAGGTGTGTGACGCGGACATTGGAAATACCAAACTTTCCGCCGATTTCTACACGCTGATTTTCAAAACTTACAACCGGAATCACATCAAATACGGCCGTAAGTTGGTCGATTTTACAAATGGAAGTCTGATCTGTCTGTCGCCCAACCAGGTGCTGGAAATGGATGACGACATGGAGGAATCACCCCAGTTATCGGGATGGGGCCTGTCATTTCATCCCGATCTGATCCGGGGCACGCCGCTGGGTGACAAAATGAAGAGTTACAGCTTTTTCTCCTACGAAGTCTCGGAAGCGCTGCATTTATCGGAAAAGGAAAAGCAGATTTTGGCGGACTGTGTTGAGAAAATCAATGTCGAGCTGCACGAAAACATCGATGTGCACAGCCAGTCCATCCTCGTATCGGGCATTGAAATGCTTTTGAACTACTGCTCCCGGTTTTACGGCAGACAGTTTATCACCCGAAAAACCTCCAACAATGCGGTGATCGTGCAGGTGGAGAAGCTGCTGAACGACTATTTTGGGCTGGGCGACCTCAGCGAACGCGGCCTCCCGACGGTCAGATACCTTGCGGAACAGGTAAATTTATCGCCCAATTATCTGAGCGACCTCCTGAAAAAAGAAACCGGCAAAAACGCGCAGGATCATATCCATTATCACCTGATTGAGGAAGCCAAAAATATCCTTTTAAGCAGCAGCCGCTCCATCGGCGAGATCGCCTACGGCCTGGGCTTCGAATATCCCCAGTATTTCAATAAGCTCTTCAAACAGAAGACTGGGAAGACGCCGGCTGCGTTTAGGAATGTGAATTAACGCCTTCTTACCGGCATCGCATTTTGTTGTGGATGAGCTTAAAATCAAAAAAGGACTGTCACCAACAGTCCTCCAATTCCTAGCCTTTTGCCCCCATCTTCTCGAAGCCCTCCCAAAGCACTTTAGAGAGCGCTCATTTCTCCCAAGCCCTGGTTGTTTAGCCCCTGCGAATAATTGTGACGTTTTTGTGACACTCTTTTTATACGTCCCATTGGTACGGATGACTTTATTTGCTCATTCTCAGCAAATCCGTTCCATCTCACTTTAACTAATCCTGGCCCAATGCAAAAACTTCTACTTCTTCTACTTTTCACATGTGCTGCAAGTTCTACACTCTTTGCTCAGAAAACCTGGACAGGAGCCTCAGACACTAATTGGACAACAGATGATAATTGGGCACCCTGGGGTGTACCAACTTCTACTGATTCCATTACTATTCCTGCTGGCACAACTAATAGTCCCATTATTCCGGCTGGTCCGGACGTTGAATTCTTGAAAATTACGATTGACTCAGGAGCTTCTTTAACTGTGGAAGCTAATGCCTATGTGGTGTCGTCCGCCTCCCCCTATCATTCGCTGTCAGTCTATGGAAAATTAACCAACTACGGAATAATAGTAGCGACAAATGACTGGCCTGGGGATGAACCATACGCATCCGCGGTGGAGATCCGCAATGGTGTTGTTGATAACTACGGAACATTGGCCGCTCGCGGCGCTATAAATATTGGAATTATGGTTTTTTCCGGTGATTTAAACAATTTCCCGGGTGGGCTTGTCTATGCTGATAACAGTATTGGAATGTTTGTCTTTCCCGACGGAACAGTTAAAAATGAGTCCGGAAGTGAAATTCAGATTAAAGGCGTTTCTGCGGGCATCATAATCGCCGGTAGCTTTACTAATGCGGGAAAAATTACCTGCGAGGGTGATGTAAAGACCTTTGATGTTAAGACGGAGAACCTGGCCTGTGCTTCTTTTACAATTCAGGGTTCTCTCGAGGTTGAAGGAAACACGACTCAGGGATTCGAAAATGCCGGACTTACTGTCATCACGGAGACCCTGACATTGCAGGAGGGTTTTTTTATGAACAGGGGAATTCTAAAATATAAAACGCTGGAAGCGGCTGCTCCGCAATTTCTCCAAAAACTGTCCGATGCGGCAACGCATACAGGTTCGGCGGTCATCTCCGACGAATCCGGGCTGACGATCACGGAATCGGGAGTAGGAACCGGACTGGAGGTTTTAGGTGTCTTTCTAAATGCGGAATTAACCCGGTCAGCCGGCACCTATGGAGGTGACGGTCTTCAGCTCGACCCAACTTTGCCTATCGGCTATAATTCGTTATTCCTGCAGATAACAATAAATCATACGGAGTGCAAATATGTGGTACCTTTTCTCTACTATAGGGTGCCAGTCCCGGGAACATGGATCGGAGGGACCAGTGACGACTGGAATTTGCCAGACAATTGGTCCGATGGTGTAGTTCCCGGCCCAACGACAAATATTTTCTTTCCTGAAAATTCTTTATGGCAACCCGTCATAAGGACTTCGGATGCCTTCGCTCACGACATTACCATGGGGCCGGGTGTAATCCTGAACCTGAATGAATTCGCCGCCATTCAAATATCAGGAAACGTGACGGGTACAGGCGTTTTTAGCGCCGATGCTCCCGGTGCATCTGTTTATTTCTCGGGAACCAGTCCGCAAACCATTCCAGGCGGACTATACTATATGCTTTCCGTCGGCGGCGCCAATAAAACATTTACCGGCGATGCGAAGATCAGCTCGTATGTATTCTTTTCCGGCACGACCAAAATCGCCTTGGGTAACAATACTTTAACCCTGGCCGATGGTATCATAATGAGTGGTGCCGGCGCGGGGACGTACTTCATTACAAACGGCACCGGCGGACTCAAAAAAAACAATGTCGGTTTCGACGAATTCACCTTTCCGGTAGGTACCGAAACCAGCTATACGCCGGTGGTATTCGCTAATCAGGGCAGCGCGGACAATTTTACTGTGCGTGTCGGCGAAGGCGCTTTTTCATCCTATCTGGATAACAATCCCCAGGGTAGCCCGGTGAGCAGCATGGTGGTAAATAAAACCTGGTATATCAGTGAAGATGTGCCTGGCGGGTCAAGTGCGATACTCCAGCTATACTGGAATGCTACCGATGAACTGTCCTCATTTGACCGCAACCTTTGCTTTATTTCGCATTATAAAAGCACGGGCTGGGATCCGACAGCCGCCAGTCAGGCATTCGGGGCTGACCCCTATTACAAAAGACGCGCTAGCATTACCAGCTTTTCACCTTTTGTAGTGACCAATCCAGGTAGCCCGCTTCCCGTCACGCTGACACGTTTCGACGCCGCCCGGGAGGGAAGCACAGCCCTTCTCAGCTGGTCAACTTCCTCTGAAACGAACAGCGACCGCTTCGAAATAGAACGGAGTGTCAATGGTAAGGATTGGCTGCAGATCGGGTCGGTAAGGTCTCAGGGCGAGAGCAAGGAGTTGGTTGATTATCAATTTGTAGATCTAAATCCGATTTTTTCAGCGGAGAATCTCTACCGTCTGCGCATGATAGATCGCTCGGCGAACGGCACAGACGCCACATTTGCATACAGCAGGATCAGGAGTCTTAATTTTAAAGACTTTGACCGCAGGATTGTTTATCCAAATCCCGCTAATGATCAATTATTTATCAATGACCCAGGCCATGTTTCGCACGTACGCATACTTGATTTGAAAGGAAACGCGGTTCTCGATTTTGGCAAGATAGATGGTCACGGGATCCGGGTAAACCAACTCACGCCAGGCATACACGTCGTGGAGGTTGACTGGTTTGATGGTAGTAAAACAACCCAGAAAGTTTTGATCAACAGATAATCAGATATCCATCACGACCTCTTCCAGGCTGCGGTCGCCGGGAACTTCGATCTTTTTCAGCAGCCGGTATTTGGTCGTGCGCACGGCGTGGCTGCTGATACCGAGCGTGGCCGACATTTCCGGGTAGCCCAATCCCAGCTTGGTCAGCGCGATGAAGCGTATTTCGGCCTGAGTGAGCTCGGGGAATTTTTCGCGGAGCCGGCGGAGGTAATCGCCATGCACTTTGCCGAAGAGTTTTTTGAAATAATCCCAATCATCCTGTGTCAGGATGGTACTTTGACGCAATTGCGACAGGGCCTCGGCATCGGGGCCCTGTCTACTTTCCAATGCCTCGATTTGCTTGCTTTTTTCGGAAATGTTGCGGGCAAATTCATTCAGTTGCAGGGTCGCGTTTTCGAGTTCCTGCTCTTTCTGCCTGATTTGCAATTCTTTCAATTGCTGGGCCTGCTGATGACGTTTGCGCTGAGTGCGGTACACATAAACAGCACCCGCAGCAACCAGCAGGACAAGCACTAATAATAGATTGCGCTCAATCAATTTCAATTTCTGGTCGGACTCCGCCTTTTCCATTTTAGAACGGAGTTCCCGCAGCTCGATTTTCTGCTGCGCCCGCAACATCAGTCGGGCATTGTACATGCGGGTCAGGCTGTCCTTTGCGATCAAGGCCGAATCCAGGTATATCTCAGCGAGCCGTGCCTTGCCCCGCGAAGCCGATACTTTTACGAGGACGGAATAGAGTTCAGGAAAATGTTTGTACCGATCGGCGGGAGAAAGATTCAGGTAGCGTCGCGCAGTTTCGGCCAGTTGTCCTGCCTGATCGAAAGCATTGTTTTTCAAACAGATATCGGCCCGGATAATCAGCAATTCCGCCGCCCGCCCGAAATCATTTTGTGACACGGCATGATCAATATTATACTGCAAAAGGGGAACTGCCTCCGCGTAATTGCCTCTTAAATAAGCATTTTCACCCAATCCGCCCTTCGCGATAGCCTCCCAAACCGCAAAGTTGCCGGGAGATTCCTTTCGGATGATCCTTCGAAAGTAATGGTCCGACGAATCCAGGTTGCTTTGCTGCTGGTAAATGTTGCCAATCGCACAAAGTGCCGAATTGTATCCGGCGTATTGATCGGGGTTGTATTTCAAAGTCAGGATCTCGCGGTAGAGTGACAGCGCCTTTTTGTAATCCGAAAAATGGTGGTAAGCACTGGCCATATTGATGAGGCAATAACCCTTGTCAGGCAGTACGTCAGAGCTTACCTGGTTCAAAAAATGTTCTTCCCGGATGAAGGTTTCAAATGCCAGTTCATAATTCTTTTCATCGTCCCAATAATAATCGGCAAGTACCTTATTCGACCGTACACTGATCTGAAGGTTCCCCTGCTCGGCAGCCCTTGCCGCAAGGTCATGCAGCGCGGCGACGATCCGTTCGGTCTGCGTTTTGTTCCAGACGGTCAGGTAAAACGCTTTCAAAAGGTCCGATTCCAGTTCCAGGTCTTTATCATGGTGCGCAATCGCAAAATTTCTGATGGAATCCATCGAAGCGAATGCAGCCGTTGTATCACGGTTGGGCATGATTCGGAGATAGATCTTACCGACATCGCGATAGCGCTGCGCATAAGTTTTGTGCAGCAAATGATCCCATTGCGCAAAAGCATTGCCCGCATACAATGCTACCAGGAATATTGCAAGAAAAGCGCTGTGCAGCAATTTCATAGCGGAGAAGCGTTGGCTTGCAAATATAGTGTGGTGCTACAAGATTTGTGTAGCAATATTTTAACAAAACAAAAAAGGACTGTCGCCAACAGTCCTACAATTCCTAAACTTTCGCCCCCATCTTCTCAAAGCCTTCCCAAAGCACCTTCACATCAAATAGCGCCGACTTTTCGGCCTTATCAAACGGAATATCCGAATGATAAAGCGCCAGATCATGTACCATTTTGAGCGAATGCGCCAGCTCCTTGCAGCCCTGGGATTCCACGAGATACCAGAATTCGGCTTGTGAATCTGTCAGTGGTGCGCTGGCGTTTGATGCGTGACGTGCATCGTGCGTTGGGTTGACTGAATTTTCGTTCGAGTCGACACCGGGACCATTCGGAGTTTGCATTTGAAATGGATTTGGGTGGATGAATAAGGAGAGGTCACCGCAAACTCCATCAATGGAAACCATCGATCAGGTCTCGGGACTTGCACCCGTATGCCTCTCCAAGGCCATTTTGGCCTGATTTTAACTAATGATTTCATAAACATTGAATGGAATTTGCGGGGCAAATATAGAGGAAAGTTTTGATCCAAAATGGGTCAATGAACCATCGGCAAATCGAAACGGCACAACACGAGTGCGCCCGCAGAAACTACTCCAAAATGGAAAGCTTACTGCGAGCGCGAAGATTTTTGTAAAATGATGAAAGCAACTCTGCCACTTTACGACAGCTAAGTACATTACATTCAGATTGGCGACAGTCCCAATTCCTTCAAAAAAGTATTGTGAGCGTCGGTATGTGTTTTGATGCTTTCATTGATGGCAACCAGCTTTTTGTTGACTTCCGCCAAGTCAATCTGAATTTCATCATCCGAGGTACTCACGTATCTCGAAATATTCAAGTTGTAGCCATTCCGCTCGATTTCTTCCATTGAAACCCTGCGGGCATATCGTTCAATATGCTCAGGTCGGTATTGATAGGTGTCTATAATCCTCTTAATGTCATTGGGCTCTCCATCTTCTCCTTCTCTCAGCGTATTTTGGCGCTTACCCTTTGCGAAATCCTGACTTGCATTGATGAACAACACGTCATCTTGCTTCTTGCATTTTTTCAAAACCAAGATACATACAGGTATACCCGTAGAATAGAACAAATTGGAAGGTAGACCGATGACGGTATCAATGTGATTGTCCTTCAAAAGCTTCGTTCGGATCCTTTCCTCTGCACCTCCGCGAAATAAAACACCATGCGGCAAGATAATCGCCATCGTGCCCTCTTTTCCAAGAAAATGAAAGCCATGCAGCAAAAACGCAAAATCTGCGGCCGACTTAGGAGCCAAGCCGTATCCCTTGAAACGAAAATCATCTCCCAAAGTATCATTCGGCTCCCACCGCAAGCTAAACGGCGGATTAGCAACAATAGCATCGAACTCGATCTTCTTGGCGGGATTCATTTCCTTGAGCAAATCCCACTGATTGTACAATGTGTCTCCATGAAAAATCTCAAACTCCGTATCCTTCATCCCGTGCAGCAGCATATTCATTCGCGCAAGGTTGTAGGTGGTGATGTTATTCTCTTGCCCATATATCTTACCGATGCTACCCCCATTATCCTTTATTCGCTTCCGCACATTCAGCAATAAAGAACCGGAACCGCAAGCAAAATCCAGAACTTTATCCAGCTTTTTCTTTTTGCCCGATGTAGGATCTTGGCTATCTAAGGTCACGATTTCTGATAGAATGGTTGAAATTTGCTGGGGGGTGTAAAACTCTCCTGCCTTTTTACCCGAACCCGCCGCAAACTGACCTATAAGATATTCATAAGCATCACCTAGAGTATCCGAATCTGTCGAAAAACCCTTAATACCTTCTGCAATTTTCTGAATAATGATAATAAGTTTCTTATTTCTTTCTGGCTCAGTTTTGCCGAGTTTTTCAGAGTTAAGATTTATTTCAGAGAATAGTCCCTGAAAAGCATTTTCAAAAGATTTTTCCTGAATATATTTAAATGCATTTCCAAGTGTTTCTAATAATACATCACTTTGTGTTCGTGCCAGCTCTGCGATGTTGCTCCAAAGATATTTTGGCAGAATCACATAATGCACCTTCCTGCGCATCTGTTTTTCAAACTCCGGCACATCAGTTTCATTGGCGGCATACCAAATTGACAAAGGTGCTTGCTTATCGTCCTTTTCTAATTGCGGATAATCAGAACCAAGCTCCTTTTTAGCAGATTCTTCATAATTAGATGACAAATATCTTAGAAAGAGGAACGAAAGCATATAGTCGCGGAAATCATCCGCATTCATTGCTCCACGTAACTGGTCTGCTATATTCCAAAGGGTTTTTCCTAGTTGCTGCTGTTGTTGTTTTTGTGTCATATGTTTTTATGCAAAAATTTCAGGTAATTGAAAGCTATGCTTAGCTAGAAACGCTTCCAATATCCTGTTAAACAATTCTTTGTTATCCAAATTCATCTCAACCGGCTGATAAATTGAATATTTGCCGTGACTAAGTAAGTTTAGAGCACGCGAATAAAGTAATTCATCTTCTACTCCATAAATACATTTGGAAAATTCATCATAACCAAAAAAGGTAGACGTTTTCTCCAAAACACTGCGTAACATATTGAAATGATAAGTGTTTATTACACCAGTCTCTGATGCTTTTTTTAAATCGCTCAGCAAGGCAACATGATGAAAGAATGGGGTATCATTAGTGGCTCTTAGTACGTAACCTTCGATCCCAGTTTTGTGAAGAAAATGGCTTTTATGTGGGATATTCCTAAGTTCATTATATATAACGTTGAAAAATAAAGCATGGTGCGACGAAATAATCACCCTCACCTTATCTTTCCCTTTAATTAATAATTGTGCTAAATCGCTAGCTACTGCGATGGCATTGTTGTCATCAAGTGATGAAATCGGATCGTCAATATAAATATACTTTACCCAATTATATGATTGATCGCCGTCTATGCATAGCTCACAAATGGCAAGAAAAATACACCATATAAAGATATTTTCTTCACCTCGAGAAACTTTAATATTATGTTGTATAACGTACTCAGGTTCATCAGAATCTGTCCTAAACCTAAGGTTCTTTACTTGCTTTCTAAAAACTATATTCCAATAGTCATAATTTATAGTAAAGTTAAAGTCTGCATATCGTTCAAGAAATCCAAAAATTTTTTCTTCCAACGCCAGTTCTTTAAAACCTTCAAAAAAAATGGAATTTTGATTAACGATTAAATGACGTTCAAAATCATTTGCCAGATCGTTATTCCAGTGAAAAAGATCCTCTGTAAAAGCATTGTAGTAGAGCGTGTCTCTAACCGGATTCTTCTTACGCCTCTTAGATATGTCTTTAAATTCCATTGATAGGCGCGTTTTTCCGGTCCCATTATATGCATAAAGCAAAACAAAATGATGGTCGTTTAGATCATCACGTAGTCTAATAGCTACATTTTTTAAAGTCTTGTATTTATACAACTTTTTCTCAGCACTCATATGTTACTTTACCAGTTTAGGAAACAATTGCTGCATTAGACCAATTTTATGTAATTTTAATCGCTCAATTTTTCGAACTTGCGCATTAATAGATGTATCTAGCTCAGAGAGGCATTCTGCTATTTTTCGCTGCTCACTAGGTCTGGGGATATTTATTCTTAACTTCTTCAATTGGTTAGAATAAAGATGAACCACAGCAATTCCTTGGGCTAGTTTAGCTATTTGTTTTTTCTTGACGTTATTCAGGTAGTACGACAAAAATACGCCATCAATTTTTGTTCGGATAATATTTAAATCTCCCCCCAAGGCTATCCCGTCCTTTAATACGCAGGCAGCAGTTGCAATATCGTCATGGGTCTCACCTGATGCCGGGATAATCACATCGTTGGTTCGACTTAATATTAAATCAGCTACACTTAAATTGGTGTACGATTTAACAATTTTTATAGTCTCATCATAATATGTATAAAGTTCTCCGTATCTAATACACGGCAAACTGCCATTTTCAACAATATCAGATTTGGATATCCCCTTCCCTTTTAGAAATGTAGCTTGCTCACCCAGCGTATCTTCGATCCACTCTCCATCTTTCATAAACTCAGGAAATCGCATTTTCGGCACCGTTTCCCCCTCTTGTGGAAAAAGGTTTTGCGTCAAGCCTTTTTTGTGTTCTTTGAGAGCTCCCAATTTTTGAGTGTGAGCTGCGATTACTTCATCCAAGGAAGAGAGGCAGGAGGCGATTTTTTGCTGCTCATGTAGTTTTGGGAAAGGAAATGGGGTTGAAAATAAATCCTTAACATTTACCTGAAGTGCTCCATTTGCTCTGGCTCCGACAGCAATAAACTGCCTAAGCCACTTTCCGTGAAGATTATTAATAAAAGGATATTTAGCAAAAACTGGATTAATTACCGATTTATTAAAACGAAAACAAGAGAAAATACTGTTTGGAACAGCACCTGTCTCATCTCCTTCATACATAGCTATTTCGCCCTCATTATAAAGTTTTGTGGAGCTCTTATTATATGCAAAGTCGTTACGATGAATTACGTAGTAATTATCATATGAATTACCGGCTATTTCCCTTCCAAATTTTTCTAACTGTGAAACAAGGCCAGCGCCAGAAGTAATACTCATTAATCTAAACTTACGCCCTTTGGTTTTTTCAGTAATTTCTTTACTCAAAGCCCCTAACGGCTCAATCTGCCATTCTTCATGGCCCTTAAATTCGGGAAAACGTAAAGCAGGTACCAACTTTATCTTATTATTCATTCTTTTGTTGAGTGTATTAATTCGTTCACTAACGTATTGATGTTTATTAGCATAAATAGTATTTTATGCATCAGGGTATTGCTCGTAGGCTTTCAATCCACTAATCTCCCTTCCTTCGGCAATTTTCTTTAAATGAGGCACTAAGTCCCTCATTAAAGCAAGCTCTTGTTTTCTTCGTTCTTTCCAACTTAATTCAAGTGGTTCGAGAAAGTCCGTGAGCTTCTCACCATCAAAAATCATCCGACTCATAATTCCGTCGACGAAACTTTTCAAGGCCGCCGTTTCCAATCCATGCTTTTGGGCTATTGTAGTCAGCTCCTTATAGCTTTTATCGGTCTTGAAACTTTCGTAGCCTTTTTGTAGCGTATCTACATTTTGTCCGCTGTTCCAGTCAAGGCTATTAATGTACTCCTCCAAATCCTCCCGCTCGTCCATCAGGTTGGCATTGGCGCGAAGCAAACTGATCACCTGTTCCTTGCTCATTTTCTGTCTTGCCGGTTTCTTTTGCGTGTTATCGGCAATAAGCTTCATAATATAGTCGTAGTCGATAATAGCGGATGCAAATAGCACAAACTCAAAATCCAGCTCCTGAATTACGGAGGGTGTTTCTTCGCCTTGGTCTTGCTGTATTTTTCTGAGTTGTTTCGCAGTCTCGATGTACGAGCTTCTAAACTCCTGCAAAGTTTCCTTTGGAAGAATCTTCTCAATGCTGGACTTCTGTGTTGCGTCCAGGTCTGTGTATTGGTCTAGCTGGGTTTTAAGTCGCTGAACTTCCTTAAAGTTCTTGACGAAAGTGGCGCGTGCAGCATCGCCTCTCAGATTGTACACTTCTTCTGGTTCGGCTGAAAGATTATGTTCATGCATAAATGCATCGAGCGTTTTCACCGCCTTCTGGTATTTATCAATAACAACAGGTGCAGGGTCTACCATCCATATTTCTTTGGCTTTTCCTTCATTTTCTTCGCCCGAGAATAATGCAATAGCTTGGTTTACAGCATCCTGCTGAGAACGAAAATCCAGAATGTTACCATAAGGCTTGGTATCGTTCAGTACACGGTTGGTTCGGGAAAATGCCTGTATCAAACCGTGATATTTGAGGTTTTTATCTACATACAAAGTATTCAGGTACTTGGAGTCAAACCCAGTGAGCAACATATCAACCACAATCGTAATGTCGATTTTGTTTTTGTGCGGGTAATCCTGGTTGCTGTACTTTTGGTCTTTAATGCGCCTTTGTACATCCTGGTAGTACAAATCAAATTCGTTGATGGTGTGATTCGTGCTGTACTGCTTGTTGTAGTCGGCAATAATCTCCGTAAGTGCTGTTTTCTTTTCTTCGGGGTTGGTTTGGTTATCCTGCTTTTCTTGTAGCAAATCGTCCTGCAACTGCTTCACGTCCGCAGCATTCTTTTGGCTTTGCTTATCACCTTCTTTTGCGATCAATTGAGCGGGCGGAGAAAACACGCAAGTAATATTCAGTAGCTGGAATTCAGGGTCCTTTGCCAGACGAGCAATCTGAGTTTCTTTAAACAATTGATAATATTCTATTGCATTGCTGATGGATCCGGTTGCTAGCACCGCGTTAAAGCGCCTTGAATTGGTTGCGTCATTATGCTTTGCCAAAATGGCGTCAACAACTGCCTGACGTGCGACCTGTTCGCCAACTCGAAGGGTTTGAGTTCCCTTCCCTTTAAAGTAGTCCACATGAAATTTCAGAACGTTTCGATCTTCAATGGCGTGGGTTATCGTGTAAGCATGTAACTGTTTCTCAAAAATGTCTTTGGTTTCTTTATATTTTGCTTCCTCACCTTCCCTTATAATGTAGGTCGCGTTGGTTTCAAAAATCGGTGTGCCGGTAAAGCCAAATAATTGCGCATTCGGGAAAAACTCCTTAATCGCTTTGTGATTGTCACCAAACTGAGAACGGTGACATTCGTCAAAAATGAATACCACACGCTTTTGACTCAAGGGCTGCAAACGCTCTTTATAATTCTGTTTGCTGGAATCATCCAGCGCCAATCCCAATTTTTGAATGGTGGTAACAATCACCTTGTCGGCATAATCGCTGGACAGTAACCGTCTAACCAGCGTTTCGGTATTGGTATTCTCCTCCACACTGCCTTCTTGAAATTTGTTGAACTCCTCGCGGGTTTGCCGGTCGAGGTCCTTCCGATCCACCACAAAAAGGCATTTTTCAATATCCTTATTGTCTTTCAGTAGCGTAGATGCTTTGAAGGATGTCAAGGTTTTTCCGCTTCCAGTCGTGTGCCAGATATATCCGTTGCCGCGATTTTGGTTAATGCAATCCATGATGGCTTTCACAGCATAAATCTGATAGGGCCGCATTACGAGCAATTTCTGTTCGCTTTCCACGAGCACCATGTATTTACTGATCATTTCGCCCAGCGTGCACTTGGTCAGGAACACCTCAGTAAAATCTTGAAGATGAGGAATCCGCTTGTTGCTTTCATCTGCAAGCTGATAAACTGGTAGAAACTGCTCGTCTGCATTGAAAGCAAAATGCTGATTTCTGTTATTAGCAAAATAGTAGGTGTTTGTCCTGTTGCTGACAATGAATAATTGCATGAAGCAAAGCAGGGAATTCCCATAACCATTACCGGGGTCGCTCTTATAGTCCACGATTTGCTGCATTGCTTTTCGTGGTGAAATTTCCAGACCCTTCAATTCGATCTGAACAAGCGGCAGGCCATTAATCAACAGAATGACGTCAAACCTCTGATGACTGTTCTCCGTATTGATGCGCAATTGATTGATGACCTCAAAATCGTTTTTGCACCACTCCTTGTTATTCACCAGGGTGTAATGAAGTGGCGTACCATCCTCCCGCTGAAAGTATTGCCTTTCGCGTAAAAATTTGGAAGCCTTGAAAATGTCGGTAGTAATGATTTCTTCTCGGAGGCGTAAAAATTCATTCTCGGTTAACCTGACCCGATTGAGCGCTTCAAACTTGGTTCTGAAATTCGATTCAAGTGTCTTTCTGTCAATAATATCACGCCGATGGACATATTTAAGCCCATCTAGCTGCTCGATCAAACTCTCTTCGATTTGGTTTTCCTTGCTCATTCAGGTTCGGTTCGCGATTCGGCCAAATTTAGCTTTTTAAACCGAAAGTTATTTTTAGTCCAGGTAAAAAGCTGCCATCAATCCAAATCCCCCGCCCGCTCCTGATACTCATCCAGCACCTTATCATTCATATATTCAAGCCTCTTCTCCAAAGACAATTCCGTAACCGCTTCATAAGAAATAAAAGTACAAGACTCTTTCAAAGGCCCTTTCTCTAAAAGCGCGAAAACCGGCCGGGAGATTTCTTGTAGCACCTTTTCGCGCCGCTCGGCTGGGGCTACGATGTGGGCGCTGATGTCGAGATTGGGTTGCAGGGCCATCAGATCGGCCATTCGGAGGATGCCGGAATAGATGGAAGTCGTATGTTCCACTTCAAAAGCACGAACGATCGACCGGCCTTTGATCCAGAGTACATCGATATTTTCAATGGTTCGAAGCGTGATGGTATCATAATTCAATGGCAGGGTGGTAAGGAGTGAGTCGGTTTCAGGTTTCCAAACTGCCAGTACTCTTTGCCTGTCGCTTTTCGGCAGCCAGATTTTCAACTTCATTCTTTCGCCAATCCTTGATAGCATTGCCTGAACCCGGATCGACTCGCGAACGTCATCTTTTTCAGACTTCGGAGTGAATTCCTGTTCTTCCTTCGTCGGCACCGACACTTCGACTTCCTTACTTTCCTGCGTTTTGACGGTCAACGTGACCAGCTTCCGGTTATCACTTTCACTGAGCGGAAAATGCTTGGGGGTTGATAGTTGTTTTTTTAAATAGGATTCGATCCAATTCCCATCTTCCTCTTCAAAGCGGCGCAAGTTTCCCCGCACCATATTGGTCCATGCAACGCTCTTTTTGGGCAAATTTTTAGTAAAAGAAAGGCTGGCCCAACATTCCTCTTCATCCACCGGAAGCGCCTGATCGAGTGGAAGCCACACGATTTCCTTGACCGGGAACCGCAGTGTATAAATGTCATCCTCAGAGCTGTAAACGGGCGTATTGCTGATGAAATAGTCGCCCGTAACTTCCAGGATGCCGGCCCAGCGGGATATTTTGGTCACATAAGCAATGAGCTTGTCGCCTTTTTTAATGGCATTTGCCTGCGTCTTTTGAGACTCACGAAAACCGGAGATCGATCGCTCGGTTTTCGTAAACGTATCGTAGGTATCCGGAGAAAATAGGGTGATGTAGTAAGCCATTCGAGTATTCAAACCAACAAGATAGCCGCAAATAAGCTATTTGACAAGCTAAGAATGCAACTAAGGTGGAGCCTAACACGTAAATTTCTGCACGTTTGCGCTTTCCTAATGATATGTTTAAATCCAAAGTAGACTACCCCCATGGACAAATCAAACGGATACGAAACCAACGCCACAACATTCATTCGCTGTCGCTCCAAGGGCATCGATGGAGTCGGCGCGTCATCAGTTCGGAACTGGGCGAGGTCACTACCTCTGAATACCACAGTGCTGGATGTAGGTTGTGGTATAGGCGACCCGATTTCGAAGGCATTGATAGATGAAGGCTCGACCGTTTATGGGGTTGACGCCTCACCTTCGATGGTTCAAATTTTCAAGCAGAACTTCGCAAACAGTCCCGTCGCCTGTGAAGCCGTAGAAGATTCCGCATTTTTCAGTCGGCAGTTCGATGCTATCATTGCCTGGGGCCTTCTGTTCCTTTTGCCTGAAAAAACGCAGGAAGTTGTGATTCAAAAAATGGCAAATGCGCTGTCCACTGGCGGAAAGCTCTTGTTTACGGCCCCCTCTCAAAAAATGAAATGGAACGATGCCATTACAGAAATAGAATCGGTTTCGCTTGGAGCGGAGCGATACAAAGAGTTACTAGCTGCATCGGGACTGTCGCTCATCGAGGAATTTGAAGATGAGGGGGAGAACCATTACTATCATGCGGTTAAAGTGGAGCAAATAAGAAGATAGTCCCGAACGGGTATAAAACAATCACAATAACCAATTTTATACCCGATCTAGTATAATAAGTGATGTTTTTATATATTTATACCCCAAAGGGTATAGTATGTCTAACTTCTCATTATTCTTAAAAGAACGGCGCAAGGCGGTCGGACTGACACAGAGCGAGCTAGCTTCCAAGGCCGGTGTCGGCTTACGATTTATCCGTGATCTCGAACAAGGTAAAGAAACGTTGCGGCTTGATAAAGTGAATCAGGTGTTGATATTGTTTGGCAAACAGGTTGGAGTAGTTGATCTTGAATCTTGACGTTATGGCCAAACAAGCACTTGTTTATTACCAAGAGAAGCTCGCGGGCTATCTGACCGAGACTGACGAAGGCTATACGTATGTGTACGATGATGCCTACCTATCATACATTGGTGCTATGCCTGTAAGCCTGACTTTGCCATTACAAAGCGAAGCATTCGAAAGCCGCATTTTGTTCCCGTTCTTCGATGGACTTATTCCTGAGGGCTGGCTGTTGAACGTGGCGCAGAACTATTGGAAACTAAAAGGAAATGATCGTTTCGAGCTGCTACTGGCTTTGTGCCGGGACGCGATCGGAGCTGTGAGCATTATACCGCAGGAGGAGGTGGCCGATGTCTAAATGCCTGTTTTGCTACCAAAATTCAGAAGATGACCAACAGTATCATGCCCGGTGCTGCAAGAAATTCTTTGGTACCACCACCCTCCCCGAACTGTATCTCGACAAAAAAGTACTGAATGAGCTGGCCACCAGGACAGTTAACAAGCGCATTGCAGTTACAGGGGTTCAGCCTAAACTATCAGTGGATCTGGAAAAGGAAGTTGAAGGCGAAAGATTGACAATCGTTGGTTTATGGGGGCGATACATCCTGAAACCACAGCATGACGAATTCCAATTTATGCCTGAGACCGAGGATTTGACCATGCATTTGGCAGAGCTGTTTAAAATCAGAACCTGCCAACATGCGCTAATCCCAACGAGCGAAGGCAAGCTTGCCTATATCGCCAAACGTTTCGACCGTAACAAGGGCCAGAAGATACATATTGAGGATTTCTGTCAGATTTCCGGCTTCCTGACGGAACAGAAATACAAAGGATCCTATGAGAAGATTGGTAAGCTGATCGCTCAGTACTGCACTAATAAAGGTCTGGATACGCTCAATTTCTTTGAATTGGTGTTGTTCTGCTATCTCACTGGCAACAATGACATGCATTTAAAGAACTTCTCAGTGATTCATCACACAGATCGTACAATTTCCCTTTCACCAGCGTATGACCTGCTTAACGTCAATCTGATATTTCCAGACGATGCTGATGAGCTGGCACTTACTTTAAATGGCAGGAAAAGGAAAATCTCCAAAGCAGACTTTGACACTTTCGCGAAGGGCCTCAGTCTGCCGGAAAAGGCTGTTTCCAATATCTACGCAAAATTTGCGGGTGCGAAGGATAAAGTGGAGGGGGTAATACGATCTTCTTTTTTGCCGGAGGATTGGAAACAGCGGTATATGGAAATTTGGGATGGCAAAATCAGGATTTTGTAAGCATGAAACCCTACTTCGCCAATTGCAAATCCGCAATACTCTTGATCCGATTCCGCTCCAAAAACGCATCAATAGTCTCGAAATGCTCGATCACCCGTTTGTCTTTGAACTCAAAGACTTTTTGAGACAAACCTTGCAAAAAATCACGATCGTGAGACACCAGTACCAGTGTTCCATCAAAGTTCCGGAGTGCTTCTTTTAAAACATCCTTCGACTTTAAATCCAGGTGGTTCGTAGGCTCATCGAGAATCAACAGGTTTACAGGTTCCAGAAGCAACTTCACCATGGCAAGGCGCGTTTTTTCTCCACCCGACAATACACTTACTTTCTTGTCGATGTCTTCGCCCTGAAACATAAAGGCACCCAAAATATTCTTGATCTGGGTTCTTACATCGCCTTCTGCAACCTCGTCTACCGTCTGAAAAATAGTAAGGTTAGGATCTAATAACGATGCCTGGTTTTGCGCAAAATAGCCGACCTTGACATTATGGCCAAGCTGGCAGGTTCCGTCAACAGCTATCTCGCCCATGATAGCCTTGATCATCGTCGATTTACCTTCCCCATTCCGGCCAACAAACGAGACTTTTTCTCCTCTTGAAATCGTCATGCTGGCATTTTTAAATACTACCTGATCTCCGTAGGATTTTGAAACATCTTTCACGGTAACAGGATAGTCTCCCGACCGTGGCGAAGGTGGAAAACGAAGTTTCAGGGATGAGTTATCAACTTCATCGATTTCAATAATTTCCAGCTTTTCCAGCATGCGTTCGCGGGAGGAAACCTGGTTGGTTTTGGAATATGTCCCGCGAAAGCGTTCGATAAACTGCATATTATCAGCAATCATTTTCTGCTGTTCCTGATACGCTTTGAGCTGATGCGACCTGCGTTCCTCACGCAGCACGAGGTAATGCGAATAATTGGCCTTATAGTCAAAAATCCGGCCCATGGTCACTTCAATGGTCCGGTTGGTAATATTGTCGATGAAGGCACGGTCGTGGGATATCACCATTACTGCATTGGATTTATTCACCAAAAAATCTTCCAGCCACATTACGGATTCGATGTCAATATGGTTGGTAGGCTCATCGAGCAAAATAAGGTCCGGCTTTTGCAATAATATTTTGGCAAGTTCAATGCGCATGCGCCATCCTCCACTGAATTCCTTGGTTTGCCGCTGAAAATCTTCCGGCCTGAATCCCAATCCCTTCAAGGCTTTCTCAACCTCGGCGTCATAATTGACTTCTTCCAGCTGGTAATATTTTTCACCCAACTCGGTAACCTGTTCGATGATTGCCATATATTCATCGCTCTCGTAATCCGTGCGGGTTTCGAGCGCAAGATTCAGTTTTTCCATGTCGGCACGCATTTCAAAAACCTGTTTGAATGCTTTGGCGGCTTCTTCGAAAACGGTACAGTTATCCTCGGTGAGCAGGTGTTGTGGCAAATAAGCGATCACGGCGTCTTTGGGCGCACGTACATGGCCGCGATTGGCTTTTTGTTCACCCGCAATAATCTTCATCATTGTGGATTTACCCGCTCCATTCTTACCCATCAGGGCAATTTTATCAGTAGGATTAATAACGAAGGAAACCTCGCTAAAAAGGACAGAACCGCTAAATTCAACGGCCAAATTCTCAACTGTAATCATCGTCTCATTTTTTGAAGCCGCAAAGGTACGATGATACGATTGAAAGAACGAAAAAAGTCAAATTTTGCCCCTGCATGCTTTTCAACCATTCACAAAGCGCTATAACCCCGGCTAGTTAAATGGAAATTTTTTGCTGTGAAAATTCATAGTTTATACCGAACATTGTAATATGTCACCGAACGTTATATAATCACTAGCCATCTCTTCAACGTGTCATCTATGAAAAACACTACGTCCTTTCATTTGCTGATCGCAGCGCTCATCTTCGTTTCGGCCGCGAAGTCCCAGGCTCAGTATCAGGTAGGTATTCGCGCAGGTGTCAATTTCGCCAATTTCAAACCTGGGGCACTTCTTGAGTATGATGCCAGGGCCGGAGCGAACGTCGCATTGCTTTTCAACAAACCCATAAATTCTGTGCTGAGTATACAGGTTGAACCGGGCTTTTCACAGCGCGGGGCGCAATATAAGACTTCGGCAGAAGGCCTTTTGAACGGGGTTATCATCAGTAGCAGAGAAACCGGCAAATTTCGGTCGGACTTCATCGAGCTCCCGGTTTTGCTGCAATGGAAACCGAAAATCGGGTCATTGGAGGGCATTGTTTCCCTCGGGCCTGAGCTTCGTTATCGCGTCGGTGATATGAAGTTGGAGTACACTTCCAAAATCGTATATGATGGTGCCGTTACCAAGGACGAGTCGGGGGTTGTGAAGATGAATGAAGGTTATGCGCAGAGGACGTTCGATTATGGTCTTGCAGGCGGTCTGGGAGTTGCCTATCCTGTCAAATCCTTCAAGGTTTTCGGTGAAGCACGTTATCACCTCGGACTCCGCCGGTTGGTTGATGACCTGAAAACGTACAACCGCGGCGTATCCGTAAACCTGGGCGTGCTGGTGCCGATGAGACGTTAACACGCCCTTTATTTTGTCGCGGATTACCTCCATCAAATCCATGTAGGTGTCTTACTTTTAACCTACATCCTTAACCATAAATTGCAAGCTATGAGAACATTAACATTTGGCATGAACATCACCATTGATGGCTATTGTGATCATACCCTGTTTAACCCCAGCGAAGAAGTGCACGACTATTTCACGCACCTGATGGACGATGTCGACCTGCTTTTTTTCGGACGTGTAATGTATGGCCTGATGTTCCCGTTCTGGGCCGATGTGGCTAAAAATCAGTCGGGTACGGCGGACGAAATTCGATTTGCGAAAAAAATAATGGCGATCGATAAAGTGGTATTTTCAACGACATTGGAAAACGCCGAGCATAACACACGGATTATCCGGTCGAATCCGGTGGAAGAACTGCTGAAATTGAGACTGCTTCCCGGAAAAAAGATTTCGGTCGACAGCCTGAGCCTGCTTCCTGAATTGATCGCAGCGGGCCTGATCGATGAATTCAATCTGGTCGTCCATCCGATCATGGCCGGAAAGGGCCGCCGCCTGCTCGACACCGATATTCTCGGCGACAAACTTGATTTAAAGCTGGTTAATACTACCACATTCAAATCCGGATGCGTAGCGCATCGTTATGCGAGGTAGTAATATCCGTTTAATGCTCAGGCTGCAAGTTTTTCTGGATAAGCGTACGCAAACGCTGGTCGTGCTGGTCGCCCCATTCTCCGATAGCGCCAATGACAGGGATCAATGATTTGCCGAAATCGGTGAGATAGTATTCGACCTTGGGCGGGACGACGGGGTATATTACTTTCCCGACCAGCTCATGGTTTTCCAGTTCCTTCAACTGCACATTCAGCACGCGCCGGGATGCACCCGGAATTTTCCGCTGCAACTCGCTGGGACGCTGGAAGCCCTGGTGGATAAACCATAAAAGCCGCATTTTCCATTTGCCATAAAGCACCTCACCGATCAGGTCGAGCCCGCAATTCAGGTCAGGCATTGTCTTTCTTTCGTACATATCGCAAATATAAACATATGCGTCTGGCGGTTCAATAGGGATAAATTTGTCCCTATCCGAATCGTAAATCCGTACTTGTCAGCGGGTAGCATAGTGCTG
The DNA here is from genome assembly GCF_059568735.1 of Dyadobacter ginsengisoli DSM 21015. Lineage (NCBI taxonomy): Bacteria > Pseudomonadati > Bacteroidota > Cytophagia > Cytophagales > Spirosomataceae > Dyadobacter > Dyadobacter ginsengisoli. Next base: position 276,127 of record NZ_JCANTY010000010.1, on the reverse strand, counting down.
AAATTTGTCCTAAACAAAATCAGCAAGCACATGGACTTTAATTTTGAAAACGAACTGACGGGCAAAATTGCATTGGTAACCGGAGGGAGCAAAGGCGCCGGAAAGGCCATCGCCGACCGCCTGTTGAAAGCGGGCGCGACGGTAATCATTACGGCAAGAAACAAGCCCGGGGATGATAGCAACGGCGCTCATTTTATATCGGCAGATCTGAGTAAACCCGAAGGCACGCAAAAAGTGGTTAGTGAAATTCACAATCAATTCGGTCGTCTGGATATTCTGGTTAACAATATGGGCGGCTCGGAAACGCCAGGCGGCGGCTTTGCGGTGCTTTCAGACGAACATTGGGAATCTTCATTCCAGACCAACCTGCTGGCGCCCGTGCGGCTCGACCGCGGCTTCCTGCCCGGCATGATCGACCGGCGCGCAGGGGTTATCATCCACATTGCGTCCATTCAGGCGAAGTTGCCTTTATATGACTCCACGCTCCCCTACGCAGCGGCAAAAGCAGCTTTGGTCAATTATAGTAAAAGCTTATCCAATGAGGTCGCGCCGAAAGGCGTGCGCGTGCTTACCGTTTCGCCGGGCTGGATCATGACCACGGCATCTACCCGGATGATGGAGCGCATTGCCGAAAGCTCAGGAGGCACCACCGAGCAGGCTGCTAAGAGTGTGATGGATGCATTAGGCGGCATTCCATTCGGCAGAGCGGCCTGGCCGGGAGAAGTGGCGGAGCTCGTCGGCTTCCTCGTTTCACCCCGTGCGGCTTACCTCACCGGCACCGAATATGTGATCGACGGCGGCACTATTCCGACGATTTGATCCGGCATTCTACCAAATTTTTATTAGAACAAAAACCATTTTTTTAATCAACTTAAATCTTAATAATCATGAAACTTCCTGAAAACATAGAAGGCTTTATCAAAGCTCAAAACGAATTGGACAGCACCACATTTACCAATTACTTTACAGAACACGCAACCGTTTCCGACGAAGGCTCGTCCTATTCCGGGAGAGAGGAAATCAAGCAGTGGATCCAGGAGGCGGCTGAAAAGTACAATATGCAGTTGAAGCCCGTTGACTTCATGCAAAGCGGCTTAAAAGGAAAACTCACCGTGGAAGTTAGCGGTACGTTCCCGGGCAGTCCGGCAGTTATGCATTATCATCTTGGTTTCGAGAATGCATTGATCAGCTCGTTGAAAATCACTGGCTAATACCACTTTTTAATTTTTCAATAAAAATATGACGAGAAAATTGCGGTTAACATGGACAGTTGCAGCTTTGACCATGCTGTTTTCCCCAACTTTGTCTTTCGCGCAAAAGGCAGATTCTTTGAACAAAACGGAGCCTTCGCAACGGATAAGAGCTGCTCCCGAAAGCGTGTTCAAAATGTTCCGCCAAGCTGGAATGGAGCCAGTTAACCGCACGCTGACGACAGCCGAAAAAGAAGAAGTGCGCAACGCTTTTGCGCTGTTGCCGCCTCTGCACCAGCGGATTTTAAAACAACATTTGCACAGCATCAGCTTTATGGACAACATGCCAAATACCGCATTAACCTCGCCTGTGGATTCGGGTGGTGTACCGAAGCTGTTTAACATTACTTTTCGGGGCAGCTTACTGGATGAGAATGCATCAGAATGGGCGACCCGGAAAGAGAATACCTGCTTCACGCCAACAGCTGATTCCAGCTACAAAGTGCGTGTCGAAGCCGGCAAGATGGACGCGATCGTTTACGTACTCTTGCACGAGGCTACGCATATTGTCGATGTGGTCAACGAGATTACCCCGCATCCCGATGAAGCAAATGTAGTCGTGGAGCCGACGTCGTTTACAAAAGGCATTTGGCGCTTGATGAACAAACCGGCCAACCCATACCTGGATCCCCTGCTGGAACAAACCCGTTTCCGAAGCGGTAAACCGGTACCGATCAGCCTGGCACCGGATGTTTATGCAAAGCTTTCCACGACGCCTTTTCCTTCCTTATATGCTACGGCGGCATGGTCTGAGGATATCGCAGAGCTGGCCGCAATCTATCACATGACTGCCCGATTGAAGCAACCGTTTTACGTGGTGGTTACCAAAGGCAATGTGGAGGTGGCCCGGTTTGATCCGATGAAAAATGAGCTGGTCAAAGGGCGATTAGCTCAACTGGCAGCTTTCTACGCACAGTAATTTCACCTTCCGGGAAAAATGTACAAGGCGCTTGGACTTTTATCCATTCTTTGACCCTGGTTTCCGTGCCAACTTTGCATTGTCAAAACACAACGACAATCTACTAACGGTTAGCGGATTAACTCAAAAAGTCAAACTTACCATTCTCATGAAAACCATTGCACTGACGATCGCATTCGTATTCACTTTTATCCAAGGCCAATTCCTATTTGCACAAACTCGCAAGCCGGCATCCGCAGGACGCGAAGAATATATCGAGGTAGAGAAAAATGTAAAACTGCACGTAATCGACCTCGGCGAAGGCCAGCCGGTCGTACTCATTCACGGATGGCCGCTGAACAATGCCATGTATCAATATCAATACCAATATCTGGTGGAGAAAGGGTTCAGGGTAATCGGTATCTCCCTCCGCGGTTTCGGGAAATCGGACAGACCATATGGTAAATACGATTTCGACACTTTCTCCGACGATATCAAAGTGGTGTTGGAAAAACTGAAAATCGAGAATGCAACACTCGGAGGATTTTCAATGGGAAGCGCCGTGACGCTCCATTATGTGACGAAATATAACGCTGCACATATCAAAAAATTAGCTCTGTTCGGCGCAACCGGCCCGTCATGGAAACAACGCGAAGGTTACCCTTACGGCATCACCGATCAGAGCGCAGCCGACCTGATCAAGCAGACTAAAACGAACCGGGAGCAACTGATAGCAGGCTTGGGAAAAGCCTTTGAAGGAAAAGAAGGCGGGCTTTCACCAGAATCCATGAAATGGTTGGAAAGCATCAACCTGGAAGCTTCTCCTTACGCTACCACCCAGTCCATCAGTGCATTACGCGGCCTCGACCTGCGCCCTGAATTGGCTAAAATCAAAATACCCGTCGCGATATTCCATGGCATAAATGACAAATTATGTGACTTCGCTCAGGCCGAACAGCTGAACAAAAGCATCAAAGGTTCTTACATCGTTCGGTTTGAGAAAGGCGGGCACGCGTTATTCCTGGAAGAAATGGATAAATTTAACGCCGAGCTCGAAAAATTCGCAAGAAACTAATACACGAAAATCCCTGTGAAGCGCCCAGCACTTCACAGGGATTTTCAATCGTTTCAAGACTCAAAAAATTGATCATTTACAAGCGTATATAGTCATGGGTACGACCGTTTTCAACAACAATTTAAAAACGTTGGGACTGCTGCAGGTAAGCGAAGAACAGACGGACGTCATCAATGGACCAGTTTACAAGCAATACATTAAGATCCTTTATCTCCCGGCGGGTTACAAGCTCAGGGTAGATTTTGCATGCTACGAAACCCAGCAACCGACGCTCTTTTTTATCAGCCCTAATCAATATCTCGAGTTAGAAGCAGCAGGCTCAGAAAGCGGATATTTCATCTTCTACAACCGCGATTTTTATTGCATTCAAATTCACGATCAGGAAGTTGCGTGTGACGGTCTGTTGTTCAATAACATCCGTAACATGCCCAAAGTGGAGCTTGTCGAAGACGAAATCGCATTTCTCGGAAGTTTGTTCAAAGAGATGATCCTGGAATTCAAGCTGAATGACAGCTCGCTGGAAGAAATGATGCGGACTTATCTCAAACAGCTCCTCATCCGCGCAACGCGTTCCTGGAAAAGGCAGCATCTGGACAATGCGGTAACCGACCAACAAAGTGATCTGGAATTTTTCCGCAAATTCACCCGGCTCGTCGACGAGCATTATAAATCCAAACACACCGTCGCCGATTACGCTGATTTCCTATGCATGGCACCGAAAACGATCACCCACAAATTCAACCGCCTGCGCCTGCCACAGCCCAATGAGGTGATCAAAAACCGCATTATCCTGGAAGCAAAGCGATTATTGGTGCACACTTCCCTCACAGCCAAGGAAATCGCCTATGACCTGGGTTACAACGACCCGGCTTATTTCAGCAGGCTTTTTATGGCAAAAACCGGAGAATCGCCGTCGGGCTTCAGGGCAAGTTTCTTAAAATAATCAATCCGCTTCATTAATAACTATACTTGATCAGCCCAGGCGTCATGGCGCACAGGAGTAGGTTATGCACTCTGGTTTCCTGGCTGGCTAGTCTTCCTTTTGTATCGTATGTCTTTTCGATCATGGCGAGCAGCTCTTTTGAATTGAGCAGATACTCGCCGATTTGCCTGCGGTTCCCGGAAAACTTGTGTTCAAAAATCCGGATCACATTGTCTTTGTCGTCATACCACGTTTCCAGATTCACGACATCGTTCCTGTATCCATACCGCACGCGGCGAATGAATTTATTGTGGTCGTCCGTCCACCTCTGGCCGACTTTTTTGCCGTCTTCATATTCATATTCCACCGCTCCGGTAAACACTTTTCCTTCCAGCGAATTCCGGTTGAAATAGGTCTTTTCAACTTTAAGCAATCCATTCTGATATTCCAATTCCGATTCATATTGGGCCACCCAACCAGACTGTACCGCATGCCTTCCGTACTGAATCTTCCGAGTCATGAGGCCGTTGGAATCAAACAAATAGTCGGTATAGGATAGCATTTCCATGGTTCCGGAAGTGGCCCTGCCGAAATTCTCGACTTTGCTTAATTTGCCATCTGCGTTGTAGGTGTAGCGCTCTTCATAATTCGGGTCTTTGCATTTGGCGTCGCTGCAAAAGGTCTTTTTGAGCATCGGGGCTTCGTCGTCATAGGCCACGTAGTCCGGCTCTATTCCAAACTCGGAAGGATCGCTTGGCTGGCACGCTAACCAAAGCGGCCCAAGTAACAAGAGGCGTAATATTTTTCTCATAATTCCAGGATTTAGCTTTGAATGCAAGACACTTATGCCCTGCAAAAAGGTTGGAAATACAGAAATGCAAAATGCAACAAACCACTGTTATGACAAACAAACGGTGATTATTCTAAATCATTTCCACGCCGTAATCCCGGAGTGAGCTTACGAAATGTTCGATTACGTGCGGCGGTGGCGGACCTGCCGGGCTGGGTAGCGCCATGCCATCCGGTGCCGGCGCGCTGTTGTCCCAAAACCATTGGTCCAATCCGGCAGGACTTAGCCACATCAGCACTTCCGCCTGCTCAGTTTGTATTTCAAATTGATGCGGCACATCTTTCGGCAAGTATACAAACTCCCCTTCATTGACAGTCAATACCTGATCTCCGATCGTGTAACGGATGCTTCCTTTGATAATAAAATAAGACTCGTCTTCCCGTGAATGCGTATGCGCGGGCGGCTCAGACCCACGGTTTACCACAATCCTGATAAGTGCCTGTCTACCTTCCGTTTCGTGGCCCATCGAAAGAAAATTAAATACAGCACCGGGAATGGCCCGCGTGTTTTCAGCATTCGCTGAGGATTTAAACCCGTTTTGTGATTGCATCGTTTCCATGTTAATTTAATTTTAGTCAGTTTAACTGACCAAAATTAAATAATGTTTTTGAATATTAGTCAGTTTAACTGATTATTTTTGAAAAAATATTTTACACATGTCAGAATCGAACACCGGAGTTTTCCTGCGACAATTATATGATTCATTGGTCACCAATCTTCATAAAGAGCTTGCATTACAAGGATATGAAGAAATTACACCCTCTCATGGATTAATTTTTCAGTATTTGGACGAAAAAGGATCCCGCATAACTTCTCTTGCAAACCGGGCTGGCATGACGAAGCAATCTATGAGCGCATTGGTTTATCAGTTAGAAAACCTGGGATATCTGAATCGCACCCAGGATCCGGATGATGGCCGGGCGGTCCTTTTTATCCTGACTCCCAAGGGCGAGCAATTGAAAAAAATAGCCCAAAAAATAAATCGCGGCTACGAACAACGATGGGAAGAGGCAGTAGGCGCAGAAAACTACAAACTGCTCAGGGTATTGCTGCTTAAAATGATTGAATCCTCTCCCCAAATATGAGCAGTACTACCTATGAAAATGGGCGGTAACCTCCATTTCGTGCGGGTATTCGGGCTGGTAATTTTGTGATGTCGAAAGGCAAAGACATTTTCTAAATCACAAAGTCTATCAGCTATGAAAACATTTTTCCAATCTATCCTGATTATCTCGTTGAGCGGCCTGATCCTGTGCTGCGAAACAGAAAAAGAGCCCCTCGGCCCCGGAAAAGAGCCTTCCGGGCAGTCTGCCGGAGCAGTAACACCCATAGGCGTTCCCGATGGAGCGATTATCACCGCGCAAATCGGCCCTTCCGGCGGGGTGCTCACCTCCCCCGACAACCGCGTCAGCGTTGCCATTCCGGCTGGCGCAGTGAGCGCTACCCAGACTTTTTCCATTCAGGGCATTACCAACAATTGTCCCGCCGGCGCGGGTAAGGCATTTCGTTTCCTGCCACATGGTGTCAATTTTGCGAAACCTGCCATAGTCACCTTCCGGTACAGCCCGGAAGACCTCGTGGGAACAGCCCCGGTATTGATGCGAATCGGCTACCAGAACGAAAAGGGGATCTGGATATCTCCCGCGACCAGAAGTTTGGATACCACGGCAAGGACCCTGTCGATAGAAACGACGCATTTCAGTGACTGGGCCATGTTTCCGACTATGCAGATAACCCCTGCCAGCGCCTTTCTGAATCCGGGCGAAAACGTGCGCCTCACCACCACTTATATTCCCGAAGGGCCCAAAGATGCCGATGGCTTGTTCGTGGAACTTCCACAGTTTATTCCCACAGACTTCATCGACAAATGGACGCTGAGCGGCGCGGGCAGCCTGACAAGCAACAGCAACGTCGCTAACTATTCAGCGCCTGCGGTAATACCTAGCACCAATCCCGCAGCCATAACCCTGACCCTCAAAAAAACGATAAAAAACGGCTCTCAGGAATACAAGGACCTCCGGCTGGTAAGCAACATTTTCGTGGCGCCGGAAGGTCTCTCCGTACAGATCGATAACGGTGCGTGGCATACGTACGCCGCCGGAGTGAACGGCACCGGCGGGCGATATATGGTTGTTGGCAAAGATGGCACCGAAAGCGCTTCCGTGAGCTGGAAAGGCGCCCCGTCAGGCACGTTCTACTGGACGAAAAGCGCCGACGTGGCCTTCAACCTCAACAAACCGAACCTGGTTTACCAGCATATCTACGGTAAATCAGCGACCGTCAGCGGCGGGTCTGTGCGGGTAGATCTGTCGGACGAGGATTGGGCAACAGGCACCTTCGTCGTTCAGCCGGCCGGATGGATGAACACCGCCACCCAGCCCATTTCAATAGGTACTGCGTCTGTCAGAGGGGTTTTCCGCGTCAAGCGGGTCGGGCAGCTGTAACGCAGCGGCAGTATCTCAATCATTGATAAAAACATCTATTTCAAACATCAAAATCAATCCAATTAGCCATGAAAAAAATACTTTTTGCCAACATGCCTTACGAAGGCCATTTCAACCCGCTGACGGGTATCGCCATGCACCTGCAATCGCTCGGCCACGATGTGCGGTGGTATTCGGGAAGCATTTTCAAAGAAAAAATCGACCGCCTCGGCATTCCCTACTACCCCTTCAAAAAGGCGCTCGATTTCAATCAGCACAATGTACACATCCATTTCCCGGAGCGTGACAAGATACGTGGGGCCGTAGGTAAGCTGAAATATGACCTGAAAACCGCATTCATCCTGAGATCAACCGAATTCTACGAAGATATCAGGGAGATTGACGAGTCGTGGTCGTTCGACCTGCTCATCAGCGACATTGCTTTTACCGGTATGCCGTTCGTTAAGGAAAAACTGAACAAGAAAGTGGTATCGATAGGCGTGCTCCCGCTCATCGAAACTTCCAGGGACCTTCCTCCTACCGGGTTGGCGATGACGCCCTCCAATAGCTTCTTCGGCCGAAGAAAACAGGACTTCCTTCGCTTTTTCGCCGATAAGATCATCTTCCGCGAAGCCGCCAATATTTTCGCCGGGCTTTTCCGCGAGCATGGCATGGTTCCGGTCGAAGGCAATATCTTCGATGTTTTGTGTAAAAAAACAGATCTCCTCCTCCAAAGCGGCACACCCGGATTCGAATATACCCGCTCGGATCTGAGTAAAAAGGTACGTTTCGTGGGACCATTGCTACCCTTCGCAAAAGGCAGCAAAGGCCTTCCCGACCTCGGAAAGCAACTCGAAAAATATGAAAAGGTGCTCCTGGTTACACAAGGCACGATGGAAAAAGACCCTGAAAAGATCCTCGTCCCCTCACTCGACGCATTTAAGGACACCTCCGTGCTGGTGATCGCGACCACGGGAGGCACAGGCACACCCGAGTTACAGGCGCGCTACCCGCAGGAGAACATCGTCATCCGCGACTTTATTCCTTTTAATGACATTATGCCGCATTGCGATGTGTACGTCACCAACGGAGGATACGGCGGTGTAATGCTGGGTATCCAAAATCAGCTGCCCCTGGTCGCGGCGGGTATTCACGAGGGCAAAAACGAGATCAATGCAAGGATCGGCTATTTTAAGATGGGGATCGACCTTAAAACTGAATTCCCGACACCTGCGCAAATCAAAGCCAGCGTGGAAAAGGTGCTGGCTGACGGTAGCTATAAAAACAATGTGAAAAAACTCAGCAGGGAATTCAAAGATTATAACCCTCATTCGCTTTGTAAACAATACATTGATGACCTTCTCGATATCAAAACACCTGAGCTGATATAATGTTACCCGCCGGTCGATTCGTAGCCATTTTATATTTGCTGTCTGCTTTGACCGCGATGGGTCAGACTATTGAACCGCCCGTAATCAAACTGGATTACGGGCAGGACAATTACCCGGTCGGCCGTAATGCACTGGTACTGGAAGACCCTGCCAATAAATTGCAATTAGGCGACGTACAGGGCAATCCGGGATTATTTAAACCGATCGCCCAGCCAACCCTGAACGTCGGGCCGAGCGCTTCCACTTTCTGGCTGAAATTACGTGTGGTCAGCAAAACGCAGCAGGAATGGTTTCTGCATGTGAGAGCGCCATTTCTAAAACAGGTCGACCTGTTTCTTGAGACACGGCCCACTTATGACGAAATAACTCAACACATCACCAACGTCGGTTCGGCATTGCCCTATCACGAACGGCCGGTCCTCACGAACCAGACGATCCTGCCGCTGAACCTGGTCAGAAAGGATACTACGACCATCTATCTGCGCATACGCAGCAACTCCATTATACGTGTGCCGCTTGAAATCTCTACCATTCAGCACATCTATGAAAACAGCCAGGAGAACGACATTGCCCACGGGTTTTATTTCGGGTTAATCGCCGCGCTGATCATTTATAACCTGTTCGTATTCATCTCGATACGGGAGCGCACTTATCTGTACTACGTGTTTTACATTTTCTTTGTAGCCTTGAATATCAGCTACATCAAAGGGCATTTTCTGCAATTCATCGTCCCGCATTTCCCTCAGGCCAATCATTCCAATTATACCGGCGGCCTCGCTTTTATATTCGCGTTGCTTTTCACCAACTCCTTCCTGAATACGGGCTATTATTGCCCGCGGCTTAAAAAATTCGGCTGGCTGATCGTCTTCTCCTGTGTCACCATCATTGTACTTTCACTTTCTGGTTACTTGTTACTGGGCTTTCAGCTCAACTGGGTCACCGTGGGCCTCTTCCTTTTGTATTCAAATATGGTCGGTTTTGCTGTGCTAAAACAGGGATTCAAGCCAGCCAGGTATTACCTCATGGGTTTCACTACATTACTGGTCGGCATTTTTATTTTTATGATGAAGGACATGGCCATACTTCCGGAAAACTGGTTCACGGAGGGTTCCTATCAGATCGGCTCTGCCCTCGAAGCCATTATCCTTTCCTTTGCGCTGGCCAACAAGCTTAACACCTATAAAAAAGAGAAGGAAGTAACTCAGGCCGAGGCGCTCGCGCAGGCAATGCTTTTTTCCCAGCAACTGATCGGTTCACAGGAGAGCGAGCGCAAGCGGGTGGCCGCGGAGTTGCACGACAGCCTTGGACAAAGTCTGGGGATGGTCAAAAACAAGGTCCTGATGATCAAAAGAGATACCGAGAAACCTGAGCTGCGCGAAAAACAGCTTAAAGACCTAGAAGTGATGGTCACGGACGCCATTCAGGAGGTCCGCAATATCTCCTATAACCTGCGCCCGCTGCACCTGGAACTGCTGGGTATCACGCAATCGCTTCATAGCTTATTGGAAGATGTAGTAGAGACGGGCCTGATTGAATTGGAAACGGAAATCCAGACCTTTGACAACTTGCTCACCAAAACCAATGAAATGAATGTTTTCAGGATCGTCCAGGAGTGCTTCAACAACATTCTCAAACACGCACAGGCTACGGCAGCACGAATTCAGATAACTACGGGAGAGGCCATGATAGCGATACGTATAGAGGACAACGGTGTAGGCATCGAACCTGCGGCGACGGAAAAAGGCGGCTTCGGGATGATTGGCATCCGCGAGCGGCTTAATATCCTTAACGGCCAGATCGAGATCCTCGACAACAAGCCGACCGGTACTATTATTAAAATCCAAATTCCTTACTAACCATGGAAATCAGGCTGCTGATTGCTGACGACCACCCCATATTTCTGAAAGGGCTGAAAGAAGTGATCGAAATGGACGCGGATCTGAAAGTGATCGTCAGTGCCAAAAATGGTCAGGAAGCCCTGCTATCTTTCCAATCGCACAATGTGGATGTCGTTGTCCTGGACATCGACATGCCGCGCATGACCGGGCTGGAAGCCGCCGAAAAAATGCTTCATATCCAACCGGATCTTCCCGTCATTATCCTTACCATGCACAAGGAAAAGGCCCCCTTTCTGAAAGCGCTGGAAATCGGTGTATTGGGCTATGTTCTCAAAGAAAATGCCGTTTCAGACATTGTGCATGCCATTTACAAAGCCAAAGACGGCGATCTTTACCTGAGTCCTGAAATATCGGCTTACCTCCTCAAAAAGACATCGGCCCTGCAACGGCATTCGAAAAACGACCTGAAAGCGCTGCTAACGCCTTCGGAAACACATATCATGAAAATGATCTCGGAATACAAATCCAGCAAGGAAATCGCCGATGAGCTCTTCATTAGCGAAAAAACAGTATCCAACCACCGGATGAATATTGCCAAAAAGCTGAATCTGACGGGAAAGAACAGTTTGCTACGATTTGCTTTGGAGCAGAGTTGGGGATGAGGGAAATGCAAACTGGCATCCGGAGCACTTCGACGCGTCACCTGATCGCTTCAAAACAATACAAATTCAGGTTGGTGGTCGCAAAGATCCGCCCCTTTTTTCCGGAAGCGGCAGGAATACCTGTGACAAATCCGCCATATTCGGAATCCGGTCGCCTCTCCTCTTTGTCATCCAGGGATCTCATGTCCCACAGCATTTTCCCGCTTTCAAGGTCATAAGCACGCAATACATCCCCCCTGATTCCATAAATGATCCCGTCCTGATGGTAAATGTCACTCGACAACGCGCTGGATATTTTCGTCCAATGTTGGGATCCGCTGACAGCGTTCACGCAGTACAAAAAACTATCGTGACCGCTTAGCACGATTTTATCTCCCACCTTAATAATGTCTCCGAAGCCTGTATGTTCGTTGGTTAGCCTGCGTTGCCACAACCTCTCACCGGTCATCAGGTCAAAACAGCCTACGGAATTGAGGGAAGTGAGATACACCTTATCATTGTCAATAACCGGCATCAGGCTTGGAGCCCCTCCGTCTTCTTCAATGCTCAAAGGCATCCTGCTGTAAACCCATTTTTTTTGAGACAGATTATAGAGTCCGAAGAAGCTGCGCGTATTATTATATTTTACCTGAGGACCCAGCTCGTCGTAAGGGATCAGAAGCATTTTTTCAGCACCCCGGACGAATGCCTTATGGCGGTATATGCTGCCAATATATGTTCTTTGGCCATTGAAAACGGCATACTGGCTGCTATACAATGGTTTTACTATTTCTTCCACTTTTCCGGTACTGAAATCGCCCATGAACATGCTGTCATCCACTTTGTTCAGCGCCTTGGACGCAGGAGATAGCCCGGCGATAAAATATTGCCCTTCAATACTGGTTAGCTCGGATGCTGAACCGAAACCTCTTTGGTTTTTCCAGACCGTCTTTCCCGTTTGCGTATCAATGCAATAGTCAGCCCACAAGTCATGCAGGATCATTTTATTTTCATAAACGACTACACTTCTGTTCAAACTCCTGACCAGAGTCTTATCGTAGAAGTCGTCCCATGTCCATAGGTTTGCTCCCGTATTTACATCTTTTAACTGAAGGTAAAACTCCCCATAAACTCCCGGATCCGGAGATTTACGCATGGAAACACAAAGCACTCCTCTGCCGCCAATCACATAGCCATGATACAATCCATAACCCAGTACGGCGTCCGAAATACCGGATTTCCATTGCGACGGCATCCTTGTGACCACCCCGTCCTTGTCAGTTTGGGTAGTAATTCTCTCCGGATAGCAGGAAAGCAATGTGGAGAAAAGGAAAACTGCTACTAATCTGGTTCCTATCGTCATCGCCCCATGATTGATGGTTTTCCATGCAAAGGAACGATATCCGACAAATTTAGATCTTGTTCTGCGACATGGATTCACCTTGTCGTATGACAAGATTGGATTGATCCCGAACGATCATTCCAAGTAAAAGTTTCCTGACACAGGCATTTCCGAGTTTCAACAATTAAAAACTACCGAAAACTCGCCCCAAAAACATTGATCAGAAAAGGAGAACCGAATATCTCGGACAGATTGTCGAAAGACAAACCGTCACTGCCCCACGCTAACCTTCACATCCTTAAACATAAAGGGATTATCGCTTACCCGCACCGATTTTCCACTGGTAGTAGTAACATTCCGGAGAATGACTTCTTTGGTTTTAACATAAGGAAATTTCTCTTGGTAGGAATTGTCGGTCAGTTCCGGGTTGAAATTGGCGAAAATAGCTGGCCCCTGGTAATTGTCCGGGTGCCTGGAGTCATCGATACGGAGGTTTTCAATGGTGATCCGCTCTGGCATATAACAGGTGTAGCCGAAATCGTGCTGGCCCGAATAGGAGCCGCTGATCAGCGAGGCACTCACCGGCTTGCCGCCAGCGGGCACAAAAATACAGTTGCGGATCACCAGCTCGCCCTGCCAGGTACTGCCATAGTCGGGGCGCAGATTAACAATGCTCCTACCCCGAATGGTGGAATTCTCCACCAATAAGAGTCCGCTGCCAATGGCATTGATCCCCATATGCCCGAGGGTAGAGTTGCGGATGGTAGCATTGGCAACCCCCTGGTGTGCATCAAACCGGGAGAGGATACAATGGTCATAAAGAAGGTTCTTACAAAAGTTAGAACCCAGAATGCCCCAGTAGGTGTTGTCGTTGATGTCGTTGGTCTGGCTGCAATTCACGAAGGATACGTTGAGCGCACGGTTAGCCAAAAGGTCATAACTGCCCATGGAGACAGGCTTATCAGCCGCCCCAATCGTGTTATAGGTCCGGTGCCCGGTCAGGACGGTGTTTTTTACCGTCACATACGAGCAATCGCCGATGTTGATGAAGCCTCCATAAGGCGCACTATGATCTCCTTCCCCCGTAATACGGTGTTCCAGGCCCTCAACCAGCACATTGGACCGCCGGATTGCGATATTCCGGTCATAATAGGTATACTTTGATTCCGCTTTGTTGGCAATAGTAGTGAAACGTCCCCCCGTGATCTTCAATGGCTTCTCATCGATGGGGAGGGCGGTGATCTCCGTGATCTGGTCGAAATCCCAGATGATCGGAGCGTTCATATCGACATTGCCGTTTTTATCGACGACAAAAATATCGGTCTGAGAAGACCCATTGTTTTGGTTCAACCCAAAGCGGATGTATTGCTTTACATTAGAATTCGTGACGGTGATCAGACAGGGACCGGGTAAAGACGCGTCGACTTTTTTCTGGTTCCTCTTAAGGGAAGCTATCGTTTTCAGGTTAAACGGTTTAAAGCCTGAACTAACCATAAAAACAGAGGCATTGCGATTTTCCACTTCGGTGTCATCGATCAGGAAGGCCGCCTTGCCGAAATCGGTATCGGTCCGGATAACGGCCGTGCGTACTCTCCCCCCAATATAGTAGGTGGCTCCATCATCGGCTTTCACCGCAAGGCCATGCACATTGGCAAATGCGTGCGTTGCGGCGATCGCGTCTATGTCATCAGCTTTGCCATCGCCTTTGGCACCGAAGTTGCCGTAGCGAACCAATCCGGCAGCTTTGTGCTTAGCAACATCTTTGGGGGATACATTCACATGCAATGCCCCGTTTTCACCGGCGGACACCCGGGTGTTCCCTTCTTGCGAGGTGATCACTACATTTTCAAGCGGGCCTTTATTCTGCCCCAGCGTCACCAGGACGCAGATTAAATAAAGGAACATCAGCAGCGAGTACTTCTTCATAAGGCCAGGTTAGTTGTCTCTACTTCAAAAAAGCAGGATTGCCCGACCCGCTACTCTCTCGATGTAATTATAGAAACAAACTGCGGCTGACTTGTCCGGGAGAGCGGTCCAACCCACAATTTCATGGGTGCGAGCAGCCACTCACACATATGTGGTCAGGATCGGTGAGAGTGCAAAAACCGAGTCCTGTCGTATTGTCAAGCAATAAGTAATTCTCTGTTCAATCAACACGAAGCGGACTGATGGCAGCAGGCCATCAGTCCGTAATGCCGCATTACTTCCTGGCAACAGCTACCCTGATATTCTCGCTGGCCGAACTTACGTGAAGAATGTAGATCCCCGCAGGAATTTTACTTTCATCGAAGTCGAAATCCAGCTTATTATTTCGAACCGTGATCGTTCGCCGTAACAATACGCTCCCTTTCTGATTTCTCAGATCCACTTGTACTGTTTCGCCATTGTGGCCGGAAAGATTCACAGAAAAATGATTGAAAAATGGATTGGGGTAGGCATAGATGCCAGCGTCCTGACCAATGTCTCCGAAATCAACGGCGATCATTTTGCTATACGTAAATGTACCGTCTTGGTCTTTCATCTTAAGGCGGTAATAACGTTGACTCCCCGTGGCCAGAATGTGTGCAGCATTAATGTCCACCGCTTCATACTCCGTTTTAAGCTCATCAAAGGTTATTTTCTGCATCATCTCAAAATGCATTCCATCCAAACTCCTTTCTAATTCGAAATGGCTGAAATTCTTTGGCTCGGCGATTTTCCATTTTAAATGGGCATCTTTTTCGACCGGCTTACCCGTGAAGGAGATGAGCGTTACCGGCAAAGCCTCGGAATTGGTTTGAATGACAAAGCCGCTGAAACCCGCTACTGCGAAGCTGACTTCCCAGCGGTTGAGCATCGCATTCCAGCTGATATCGCTATCCTGGGGGTTGAGCACCGAATTGCCCCCAGCCGAATAGGAGCCCGGAAAACCGGTTCCGTCTCCACTGGTACCGGCAAATTTACCAATTCTCAAATTGCTGATTCCTTCCGCATCGGACCCGCTGACAGGCAAATTCAGGGTGCTTCCGGCATGTGCATTGAAATCGTCGAATTCCTGCTGGGTGAAATACAATGTGATTTTCCCTGTTGCATTTCCGGCATTAAGCTCCGGGGTGATCTGGTAGTGGCGGGCGACGAACGGCTCTCCTCCGTAAGTAGGTACGGAGCTTTCGACCCACACTTTTGAATCAACCGCCCCGCTGACAGGATTCGCGCCTTCGGACTGGATGGTACCGATTATACGACAGCCCGATTTGATTTTTAGGGCAGCTGTTCCGGAGCCTGCGATGCTGACGTTACTTTCGTCCAATGTGTTGGCCAGTGCTGAGGCAAGCGGATCAAGGATATTTACAGTGTTTTCTGCTCCCTTACCGATGACCAGATATTTGAACTGCGGGTTATACAACGCCGGCGCAAAATAGATTGCCGGGCCTCCAAAAACGCTGTTGCAGTTATTCAATGCTCCTGATGAACCTGTAACCCCATTTGCCAAAGTAATTGACCTGACCGTGCGTACATAGGTGATAGGGTTAGAATTCGTAGTGTAGGCCGTATAATTACCGTCGGGATGTGTTAAGATGGTAGTTTCAACTCCCGTTGCCAGCGAATTATTCGATGTCACCACACCAGAAATTCCTTTAGTGCCACTCCCCCAGGTGGAATACTCGTTATTGACTACAACATAATTGCCGTTAGTCAGAATCGCATTGGTTCCGGCACCGACCCCCTGGTATGTCGATGAGCCTATCAGAGAATTATCTGCACTTACCGCACCTGTCAACCCGGTGGAACCGTTGCACCAGGTAACGGCACCGACAATTGTCATGGCGCCATTGTGCCAGGAACGGCTATTGACCAGATAATTACTGGTTGGAAGTAATGTAATGCCTTTGTTCCCCACCTCATCATTGGCTGAGGAACCTGTCAGCGAATTGCTGTTGCTCACATAGCCAACCGTTCCGTTTGTTCCCTCACCATACGTGACGGCACCTGCATTCAGTACAGCTCCATTGTCCCAGTACTGACTGATCACAAGATAATTTCCATTGGGAAGGGCTATGACTCCCTGACTGCCAATTTGATCGCCGTCTTTTGACCCTAGGATTGAATTTTCGACAGAGATAGGACCCGACACACCCGTCATACCGTTCGCCCAGGTGGCAGCTCCCATTGAATATGACGTCTCGGAACCCCAACGCTTGCTTGATACAACATAATTCCCATTGGCAAGCTCCGTAACACCGCCATCACCGATATTTTCAGAAGCGCGTGTACCTACCAGCGAATTATTTGCATCCACAAATCCGCTCGTTGGCACGCTGCCGTTACGCCACGTCACAGCCCCTGCCCCCTGAGCGGTACCGTTTTTCCAATAGATATTTGGGATCACATAATTACCATTGGTAAGAGCAACTACCCCATTGCTTCCCACATAGTCACTGCTGGACGAACCAACGATTGAATTATCCGCACTTACCACGCCAGCTACACCCGACGCCCCATCTCCCCAGGTTACAGCTCCGGCATCTGTAGCTGCACCATTATTCCAACCATAACTGCAAACGACATAATTCCCGTTTTTCAGGGCGACCCCGTATGAGCCGGTGCGATCGTAGGCGGTTGCGCCTACCAAAGAGTTACTGCTGTTCGGCGCCCCTTTTATCCCCGATAACCCATCCC
Organism: Dyadobacter ginsengisoli DSM 21015; assembly: GCF_059568735.1. Lineage (NCBI taxonomy): Bacteria > Pseudomonadati > Bacteroidota > Cytophagia > Cytophagales > Spirosomataceae > Dyadobacter > Dyadobacter ginsengisoli. The sequence continues at coordinate 258,838 of NZ_JCANTY010000010.1, read as the reverse complement.
CCCATGTCGCGGCACCGCCGTCAATCACCGAACCGTTGTCCCAATAAGGGCTCAAAACGACGTAATTGCCATTGGTCAACGCCAACACGCTGCCAAAGCCTCCCAAACGATCCTCAGGATGGGCGCCCACCAGCGAGTTGCCGCTGTTAACCACACCGGAAGTCCCGCCTGAGCCATTACCCCATGTGACAGCCCCTGCGTCAACGATCGGGCCGTTATCCCAGGTTGAGATGGCCACAATATAGTTCCCATTGGCAAGCAGCGTGATCTGTTCGCTGCCTACCAGGTCTCCGGTCGCCGTTCCCACAAGTGAGTTTGCGCTGCTGACTGGTCCTGTGAGTCCTGTCCCGCCATTTGCCCAGGTAACCGCACCTGCGGATGCATTAGCCCCATTTTTCCAGGAAGGACTTCTCACGACGTAGTTTCCGTTTGGAAGTTTAGTGACACCTTCACTTCCAACCCGGTCATTGGCCGAACTGCCAATGAGAGAATTCCCACCGCTGACCGGACCGGCTATACCTGTCGAGCCGTTAATCCACGTCACGGCGCCTGCATCTGATAGGCCGCCATTGTCCCAGAAAAAATTAGCCACAACACAATTGCCATTCCCCAGCACCTGTATTCCACCCCACCCAACAAGATCTTCTTCGGATGTTCCCACCAGAGAGTTACCGACGCTGACAAGCCCGCTTATACCGGTACTGCCATTGGCCCATGTTATTGCACCTGCATTTGCGGCTGCACCATTATGCCAATTACTGCTGCTGACCAAATAATTTCCGCCCGGCAAAACTGTAATGTGGTTACTTCCCACCCGATCGTTGGCAGTGCCGCCAACAAGCGAATTGGCGCTGCTTACAACTCCGTTCAGTCCAATGGCACCATTCACCCATGTGACTGCGCCAGCCAATGCAGCACTCCCATTTGCCCATTGATAACTAAGCACAATAAAATTCCCGTTGGGCAAGGCCACGATTCCGCCCAGGCCTACCTGGTCATCGGCGGTACTGCCAGTCAGTTTACTTATCACGGCGTGGTTGCGCCCATCGTGTAAATACACAGCGCCCACATCTGTAATCCCATCCTTGTCATACTTAGGGTCAGCGAGCACATAATTGCCATTACTGAGCATTGCAACATAACCCCCAAACGTACCACTGCCATTCGGAGCAGGGATATTGCTTACCTGAGCATGAGAAACTTGACAAACGAGTGTCAATAAAGTAAAAAATAATAGCAGGCGTAGATTTTTCTTCATAGAGGAGGTAATAGTTATATGGATTTACACTCAAAAATCCATATAACCTGAACAGAGTCGCAATACCCCCATCGGGGTATTATTTACGGATAACCCAGCCATTTTCGCCCCTCACTATTCTGTCTGTTGCGATCGAATAGCTTGCAGAAACGGGTAAGGCCGGATACAGACAAGCAATCCTCCGCGAGCTGCTCTGCTCAATACTCCAAGTCTTTGATTTTCCGGACCACCCGGTTCGCAACGATCTGATAGCCTTTATCATTCAGGTGTATTTCGTCGGATCGGTCGGCCGGACGAAGTCCCCTTGGCCAATTCATCTTATCGATATCCTGCTGGTCCTGCGCCCCGGGTTCATATCCAATCTCCTTCATTTCTGAAGCGGTTGGCGGTGTCATCGGCACAAAGGCTTCACCATACAATGCAGCCAGCCTGTTGTTGATCGAAATAACCTGATCATAGTTCGCTGTTCCTTTATTCTCAGGAGTTGCCAGGAGGATACCCAGTATCAGATACCTCCTCGGCGTGGCGATGTAGTCGACCGAACTTGCAATCGCCGAAAGTATATCGTCCTGCGAACGAGCTTGTCCGATGTTGTTTCGCCCATACCATAAAATCTGTGTCGCAGTCCGCAGGGGTATGGCGTCATCCAACTCAAATATGGAATTGTCCGGTACTTCTGCAACACTCTCCAATACCGGTTCCACCGAATATACTTCCCCCTGCTCGGGTGAGGCCTTACGGGTAACCGTGCACCTCACTCCCGCGAGTGTGCCCGTACGGGTATATACGTTGGTATTAATCGGCGTAGACAGAAATTCGTTACTGAGCTTTGTAATTTTCACCGGCTCCGTCCCCTTGAACTGAGCCCCTGCTATCGAAATTTTTACCGGTACCCCGCCCTGCCGGATCGCGATGGACAATGCGATCTGGCCATTGATACCGTCATTTACCACTGGTCTTTCCGGAAACGCGTCACCGACCCATTTCCCATACGGAACAGTGCCGCCCGTGCCGATTGTGAGGCTATCTCCGAAAAATGCAAGCGTCTTGTCCCGCTTGTCTTTTTTGGAAGGAATTATTTTATCCCACAAACCATCGCAGGATGTCAGAAAAATTGTGGATGCAATGGCCACCCCAGATTGACGAACAAAGTGTCTGCGGGTTGTTAAAGCTTCATTGCTGTTTCCAGGTCGGGGGTGCTGAATTTTAGTCATTTTCAAGAATGGAACGTGTGCTGATTTTTTTTCGAATGCCTGTACGGGCCTTCGAAAGATCCAATTGCAACAATCATTCCATTGCTTCCGGTTTGCATTACACAATGCAAAAATTTTTCTTGGAAGCCAGCAAATCCGGATAAAATATATTGGATTATGTCCATTTATATGGAATATTTCCATTATATTTGACCTGTCCAAATTTGACTTTCTAATAAATAAATTGGGTTTTAGGGTTGTATAATGATCACAGTCCGAAAGTGATACTTTCGGACTGTCTGTTTTTCAAAGGCTGGTTACAGGACCCGGTCTTACCAAAGAATTTGACCAGGCCCCATTAAAGTGCAGATTTCTGATGGCCGAGGTTTACCTTAATACTTATTTCTCCATTCCGAAGATCGTCCTAGTCCGACCTCAGGCTCTTCACCGGATTCATTAATGCCGCCTTGATACTCTGAAAGCTAATCGTCAGTAAGGCCACTCCTACGGAAAGCGCCCCGGCCAGCACGAACACTCCGGCTCCGATGTCAATTTTATAGGTATACTCTTTTAAAAAGTGCTGCATGGCATACCAGGCCACCGGCGCAGCGATTACAAATGCGATCAGCATCAGTTTCAGAAAGTCGCGGGAAAGGAGTGCCACGATGCTGTAAACCGTGGCGCCGAGGACTTTCCGGACGCCTATTTCCTTGGTTCGCTGGGTTACAACAAAAGATACGAGACCGAACAATCCCAGGGAGCCGATCAGAACGCCGATCACAGCAAAAATCTGAAGAAAATTAGAAAGCTTGCGCTCGCTGTCGTAGAATGTTTTGATATCGTCTTCCAGAAATTTGGGCTCATAGTAATGATTCGGGAAGAGGGCCTTCCAATGCTGACCAATGTGCGCCAATGCTTCCCGTTTCTTTGTGTTGTCGATGCGAATGCTGGCCAGCTGAAAGTTCCAACCCGCGTACATATACACATGTGGGATCAATTTACTTTTGAGGTCCTCCGAATGGTAGTCCTTCATCACTCCGACAATGGCCGACTTCATTCCCCAGACTTCTATCTGTTGCCCGAGTGCTTTCCCCGGGTCTTTAAAACCCATATCACGAACTGCCTTTTCGTTGACTACCACATCGACGATCCTGGCATCCTTCGGGCCTTTTACAGTATCACTGGCGGATAGCATCCTCCCCGCCACCAGGGGCACGTGAAAGAAATTGAAGTAATTGGTATCCACATGCTGAATGCGGAATACTTCCTCTCCACCCGGCAAATTCACATGGCGTACGGTACTCCACCAGTGGTTCCTTTTGCTAGCCGGCGTCGTGAGACCAAATGCAACTTCGCGGACCTCTGGATGTTGTTTCAATTGCTGTCGGAAGCGCTCGCGCAACACGCCGCTCCGATCCGGCATTGTAACAGTAACAATACCGCTTTTCTCGAACCCAAGATCCTTTTCATAGAAATAACGGATCTGTTTCATGGCAAGCAAAGTACAGATCACCAGCACCTGGGCAATCATGAACTGCATAACGACCAGCGAAGAGCGCAATGAAATTCCGCGTGCAGCAGGCAGGAAAAACCGGTTCTGCAATGCCATTACGGGTTGGTAGCCGGACAACACCAGCGCTGGATAAAACCCGGCGAACAAGGTGACTACGACTCCCAGCAAGAATAGAAAGGCAACCGTTTCCGTGCCCCACACCGCCGAACCGTCCACATTCGTGTTCAATAACTGGGATGAATAGGATACGAGTTGACCAGCCAGCACCGCACCCAGAATGGTCGCTATCAAAACCAGTATGGCTGTTTCTCCAAAGAACTGGGCGATCAGCTGCCACCTGTCGCTACCGAGGACTTTTCGTACGGCTACCTCGCGGCTGCGTTGAATGGCCTGTACAGTGGCCAGATTTACAAAATTGATACAGGCAATAAAAATAAGGAATACGCCGATGCTCGTAAGCGTGTAAAGCATCCATTCCGGCATAGAGTAGTTGTAAGGGTCCTTAGTTGTGTCGAAATGCATGTCCGACAGCGGCTGCAACTCGAACGACACGATATTGGTTTCTTCCTCCCTTCCTTTGAGGGCACGGGTAAGCCCCGTATTCACCGGCCCGGGAGCGCTGCCTTTTTTCAGCATCACAAATCCCTGGTGCATCGAGTCCCCTCCGCTCAGATTGTCTTCATTGGCCAGATCCGGCTGGATCTTTTTAATGGTTTCCCAGGAAATGATCATCTCCATCGGGAATTCGGTGTTGGCCGGGAAATTGCCGATGATACCTGTTACGGTGAGGTCGGTCTGCGTGTTGTAACGGAATGTCTTTCCCATTGCATTCCCTTTGAACAGCTTCTTGGCCGTCTGTTCATCGACGACCACGTTGCCCGGCGCGCTCAGCGACTGGTCCGGGGCTCCGGCAATCCAGGTCACATCCAGCATTTTCAGCATTTCAGGCTGCGTAAAAAAGATATTCTCCTGATTGTAAATCTCATGTCCCACCTGTACAGTCGTCGGGTTCGACCCGTACAGATTCGCTGCCGCTTCAACACCGGGAAACTGGGTTTTCAGCATTTTGATAATCGTCTGGTGCACGTGCGACTGCGGCTCCGAATACTTATCCACCGATTTGATACGGTAAATACGATCAGCATGGGTGTGGTAACGGTCAAAGCTATACTCAAACCGCACAATCCAGAAAAGTGTAATGGCCACACCCAGGCCCAAGGTAAGGCCGGTGAGGTTAATGAGCGAATAAAGCCTGTTTTTTTGCAGGCTACGGTATGCCGTTTTGAAATAATTTCCAATCATATCCAGGCAGGTTGACGCTTTGAAAAGAATAACTCCTGTTTTGTTGCATAAATAGCCTGCCAAAGCAAAGAGGCCGTCAAAAACGGCCTCTGGGTAATGCTATCGCTATTTTTATAATTCTATCCTGTCCGCATACGAACAAATCCGTCCAGCTTTGAACATTCAGCAATCTTTTATCTTAAAACAAGTACTCTTTGCTGTACGATCCGGTCGTGTCCGGCCATTCTCACAATATAGATCCCCGAAGCGGTTCCCTGCAATGGTATGCTGACCGGCCCGCTCCTGCCACCTATTTTTTCCATCACAACTACCTGTCCGCCCGTATTCACGACCTCCACGGTCTGGAATGGTTCTTCAATCAACAAATTCATTGTACTCGTACTGATCAGCGACGGCCTTACAAAGTTCTCGCCGGCTTTCTCCATACCTCTGCCCACAGTGATCATTCGGGAGTACCTGAAACTTTCATCGATATCGACCATTTTCAGGCGATAATACAAATTCCCTTTTATGATAGTGGTATGAGAAAACCCATAGCTGGTCCCTCCTGAGGCATTGGCTCCCGGCACACTACCAACGTTCTCGAATTGCAATGCATCGGCACTGTATTCGATTTCGAAAGCTTTGAAATCCGTTTCCATGGAGGTTTGCCAGGATAGTTTCACCCCTTCTGCACTGGGAGCGCCTGAAAAATTCACTAATGTTACCGGCAGAGCGGGTTCTGCTTCGATGGCATACACGGCGCTTCCCGTTACCGCATATATTTCGCCTGACTCAGCCTCGCCGATGTCGGTGATCCCGGTAAGGGTCGACGTCTGGTATTCAGCGACAAGCCCATCTGAACTGATTTTGTGAATATCCCCCGAGAAATAATCAGTACCGATATAGTATCCCTGCATCGCCGGCCAGACTGTTCCTCTGTAAACCACGCCACCAATCACAGACCTTCCCCGTGTATTGCCTGTAGGGTAAGTATAAACCGGTTTCACATAACCCACTGTGTCGGGGCACTCTGTAATAGGAATCCCGGGCGTCCGGATATCACCCTCGAAGCATCTCCATCCGTAATTGGCTCCGGAAGTTACCGTCGCTGGTCTGCGATTGATCTCTTCCCGGCTACCCTGCCCCACGTCACCAATCCACATGGCATTGGTCTGCCTGTCGAAACTCCATCGGAAAGGATTTCTCAGGCCAAGTGCAAAAACTTCGTTGCCAAACGGATTTCCGGGCGGAATTACGTAATTAACGCCAGATCCACCGGGAGAATTTACGTCGATGCGCAGAATTTTGCCCAGCAACGTCGCCGCGTTCTGCCCATTCTGATTAGGGTCGTTCCCGGACCCGCCATCTCCGGTGGATAAGTACAGGTAACCGTCCTGATTTCCGAAATGCAGCTCTCCTCCATTATGGTTGGAGTTGACAGGATGCGGGATTTTCAGGATTTCGAGCCTGGTCGATGCCAGAGCCACATTTCCGGCCGGTGTGGTCGCGGTATACCTTGCGAGCACGAGATCACCGGCTGTATCGGTGTAATAGGTATAAAAATAGCCGTTACTGGCATAATCCGGGTGAAAGGCTACGCTCAGCAACCCTCCTTCTCCCGTAGTAGCAACCACCTGCGACGCGCTATTCATGTTCAGAAAAACAATCGCCGTTCCCAGCGCACCTTGCTCAAACACTTTGATGACTCCAGCCCGTTCAGCAATAAAAATCCGGTTGGATTCGTCACCGGCATGTATCAATTCCATAGCCGAAGTCAATCCCGATATCACCGGCGTCGCACCAAACCGGACGTCGGGTGTTTGTGCCGGCAAAGGAAGAACAGACACAACGAAACAAAATACCAACGCATTCACCATCAGTATTTTATAGTGGATAAAATGTTTCATATTTAACAGATTTAAATAGATACACTACTTCTACTTTTCAATAGAAATTATACTACAATTGTCGTGCCTGAAACAAGTCCGCTATAAACGGCCGAAAGAAAAAAGCCCCCGGTACGATAAGTCCGGAGGCTGAATGCAATGTAAGTGGATATCTGCTAATAATAAAATGTGCCGTTCTCGCTGCTGATCGTCAGTTTTTTCTCTGCCGAAGCTTCTACCCTGCCAATGACCTGCGCGGGTATTCCGAAAGATTCGGAGATTTCAATTACCCTGGCTGCGTATGCTTCCGGCAAGTAAATTTCCAGCCGGTGGCCCATATTGAACACCTTATACATCTCCTGCCAGCTCGTACCACTTTCTTCCTGAATCAGCCTGAACAATGGCGGCACTGGCAACAGGTTATCTTTGATAATGTGAAGGTTATCAACAAAATGTAGAATTTTTGTCTGCGCCCCACCACTGCAATGTACCATGCCATGGATTTGCGGGCGCATTTCGTCGAGCAACGCCTTCGCCACGGGGGCGTAGGTACGTGTAGGTGAGAGGATTAGTTTCCCCACATTCAACGGCGCGCCTTCCACTTCGTCGGTCAGCTTTTTGCTGCCGCTGTAAACGAGATCGTCGTTCACTTCCGGGTCGAAGCTTTCAGTATATTTTGTGAGGTATTTGCCCAAAATATCATGTCTTGCGGAAGTCAGGCCATTGCTCCCCATTCCGCCGTTGTATTCATTCTCGTAGGTTGCCTGTCCGTAAGAAGCCAAGCCTACGATCACGTCTCCTGCCTTTATATTGGCATTATCCACGACTTCGGAACGCTTCATACGTGCAATGACCGTACTATTGACCGTCACAGTTCTGACCAGGTCACCCACATCGGCCGTTTCGCCTCCCGTACTGTAAATCTCAACCCCGTAGCTACGCAGCATCCCGAGCACTTCCTCGGCACCGTTGATCACCTCGGCGATCACTTCTCCCGGAATGCGGTTCTTATTCCGGTCGATGGTAGAGGAATAAAGCATCGGACCGGTCGCGCCTACGCATAGCAGATCGTCGGTATTCATCACGATCGCGTCCTGGGCAATGCCTTTCCAAACAGAGATATCACTTGTTTCTTTCCAATACAAATACGCCAGGGAGGTTTTGGTACCGGCGCCGTCCGCGTGCATGATCGTGCAATATTCGGGATCGCCCGCCAGTGTATCCGGAACTATTTTGCAGAAAGCCTTGGGGAAAATCCCTTTGTCTATCTTTTCGATGGCCTTATGCACATCTTCCTTTGAAGCCGAGACACCGCGCTGGAGATAACGGTCGGTAGTTTTCATCTGAGCGTATTGATTAGTAAGCTATCCTGATTCTGCCACAAAAGTAGGCAAAAAGGGGGCTTAAACCTTTACTTTAATGAAAGTATCCCTTATTTATTGAAATCAGTGGTTTACAAAAAATTGCAAAAATTAACAATTTTTTAAAATAAGACAACCGCCAAAAAGTCGTTAGCTTTACAAACCTGAGGTAATCAAGCAAAAAACCATAGAATCTCTTGTTTGACCATTTTAAGCCCTGAACCCACTTAAATTTCATGCATTTTTTGATTCGTTCCGTAGTTGTATTGTCCCTTTTGTTTGCAGGAAGTTCATTCGCCAACCATTCTTTCGCACAGGCACGCCCCGTGCAGGAAGCAGCCGCAGACACACTCAACCCGATCCAATCGCTGGTAGGCTTTGCCACCAAGCATTTGCATATCCCTTACCGCTCCGGCGGTTCTTCCAAAAAAGGTTTCGATTGCTCCGGGTTTGTCCGGTATTGCTTCAACCAGTGGAATATCACATTACCCCATTCCAGTGCCGCGCAGGCAGAGCACGGTGAGTCCGTGGAGCTCGACGATGCCAAACCGGGTGACCTGATCTTTTTCAAAGGCAACAGCGCCAAAAGCAAGCGCATCGGGCACGTCGGCATTATCACCGAAGTCGCACCTGGCTATGTCAAATTTATCCACTCCGCATGGAAAGGTGGCATCCGGTACGACCTGCTGAATGCGTCTTACTATCACAAACGGTTTGTTGCTATCAAACGCATGATAGAGTGAGGCAGCGCTTTTCTCCTTCGCTACTTCGCCAGGCGCCTCCGTCGACTGAAGCCGACGGTTAATGACTTAGCCCCGCCTTATATCACAAAAAACACTCTCCGTCATCCGAAGATGACGGAATCATCTAAATTTGTGATCATGTTTCGTTTCCCGTCATTATAATCCCTGCATTTTGAAACTCTGGCAAAAGGAAAATACTGTCACTTCTGAAAAAATTGAGCGCTTCACAGTCGGTCGCGATCGTGAAATGGACCTACATCTGGCTGAATTCGACGTGTTGGGCAATATTGCCCATGCGACCATGCTGGAAACCATAGGCCTGCTCACTGCCGACGACCTCTCCGCGCTCAAAACCGAGCTCAAAGCCATTTACCAGCAGATTGCGGACGGTGAATTCGTGATCGAAGACGGCATCGAAGACGTCCATTCCCAGGTAGAGCTGCTGCTAACCCGCAAACTGGGCGATACCGGCAAAAAAATCCATAGCGGACGCTCCCGCAACGACCAGGTGCTCGTGGATATGAAGCTGTACACACGTGCGCGGCTGTTTGAAGTCGTTCAGGCTACCGAAAAGCTTTTCGATGTGCTCACCCGCAAATCGGAAGAACATAAAAATGATCTGTTGCCGGGCTACACGCATTTACAAATCGCCATGCCCTCCTCGTTCGGACTTTGGTTTGGCGCTTACGCAGAGGGACTGATCGACGACGTGATCCAGTTGAATGCAGCCTACCGCCTGGCCAACCGCAACCCGCTGGGCTCGGGCGCAGGGTACGGATCGTCATTCCCGCTAAACCGCCAGCTTACTACCGCGCTGCTGGGATTCGAAGGCATGCATCACAATGTCGTATACGCACAGATGAGCCGCGGCCGCACCGAACAGGCCGCATTGAGCGCAATCGCATCTCTGGCCGCAACGGTTTCGAGACTGGCCATGGACGTTTGTCTTTACAACAGCCAGAATTTTGGGTTTATCATATTGCCGGACGACCTTACAACCGGAAGCAGCATTATGCCCCATAAAAAGAACCCGGACGTTGCCGAACTCCTCCGTGCCAAGACCAACCGCATGAAAGCCCTTCCGATGGAGGTAACGATGGTCCTCAGCAATCTGCCTTCCGGCTACCACCGCGATATGCAGCTGTTGAAGGAGATCCTGATGCCCGCATTCGACGAAATCCTCGATTGCCTTGACATTGCAGCATTCATGCTCGAACATATAAAAGTGAAGCAAAATCTGCTGGATGATCCGAAATACGACCTGCTTTTCAGTGTGGAACGTGTGAATGAGCTCGTCATCGGCGGCGTGCCGTTCCGCGATGCTTATAAACAGGTCGGGGCCGAAATCGGTGACGGAAGCTACATCGCACCCCGTGAGTTGAAGCATAACCATGAAGGCAGTATCGGCAATTTGCAGACAGAGGAAATTCGCGGCAGGATGGAACGTGAAATCGGGGCTTTTGAATATGACCGGGTTACTTCCGCATTAACCCGATTAATTCAGGGGTAAAACAGTATATATGCACTCTCTTTGAAATTGTTTTGTGTACGGCTCTGCTTAAAGCAGCATCATTCTACAATAAAGGGTTTAACGAAAAAAAATGCTCGTTAAACCCTTTATTCTTTTCAGCTAAAAATTGATACAAATAATAATTAAATCTACCCTATAATAAGACTACCTTATTCTAATTAAATATAGAAAATCATCGGAGAATCCGGCAATAGGTGATGGGAAAGGAGCTGTTTGCGAAATTTGTAAAAAGCCTTCGACAGCAACACTATTTCTAAGAGAAGCTTTCAAAGACAATGTTCCGGTATTACCCGGGCCAAGCACTACGTCTACAGAGGTGGTTGAGGTTTGCGTAAAATAACATCCCGACGTACTGGCAGACAAAGACGCATTACTTATGATCAATTGACCTGAAACCGTGACAGTTATAGGGAAGTTATTATTATTTACAATATAAACAGATGAATTATACGAGTCTCCGCCGGGTGTAGTATATACATAACCATACGGTGAAAAATACCAGGTGGCTCCTGCAACGGTCCGCCCATTCTTTAAAGTATTAGATCTAAGCCTATTACTATCAATCACTTTCCGAACCTCCGCATTATCAGTCGCTGTTTTTCCGGAAATTAATTGCTGTTCCTCACCTGGATTTGGAAGTTCTAAGTTTATTGACTCTTTACAACCAGCAAATAAAACAGCAGAAACAATTGCAAAAAAGAATAATCTTCTCATAGTTTTTAGTTTGTTTGAAATGAAAGTTTTGTTTTAGCAATTAGTGTATTTTAAAACAAACATCCAAACTATTTCTTATTTGACAAATACTATTAATACGCATTTCACTAAGTCTATCTGATGCGCTATCTTTATGTTGGGATTAAGGCCGAGTTATCCGGCTGTCCCCATCCCGGAGTGACCTGTAATCATCGATTCTATGGCGAGCTTTTCCAAAAACTTAGTGGTCCTGTGCTGTTTGTACATCACACTTTTCAGTGACAGTTTTGCTGCAAACTTCGGCCATCTGCCAACAGAAGTAAAAGTCATTTTCTTCCTGGACCCCGAATGCCCGGTTTCCAATGCCTATATGCGCGAAATCAAAAGCATTTACACGCAATACGCCGGGAAAGGGGTTCGGTTTGAGGCTGTCTTTCCAGTTGCAACAGTCAGCAGACGGCACATCAAGGATTTTCTTACCAAATACAACGTGACCATTCCCGGGTATCAGGATCCGGGCCTGCAAAAAGTGAAACGCTACCAGGCCACAGTAATGCCGGAAGCTGTGCTGATCAATTCTTCCGGCGTGATTGTTTACAAAGGAGCCATCGACAATTGGTACTATGCATTGGGCAAGAACAGGACAAAGGCCACTGAGCTTTATTTACGCAACGCCATTGAGGCTGCATTGAATGGGGAAGTGGTTTTGAAAAGCAGGACCGAGGCGATCGGATGTTTGATCAATCAGTGATTTGATCGATGGAGCTCGGCGGAGGGCGTATCGGGAAATTATGTCAAAGATATTGGGTATAAAAAAGGGGCAAGCCAAATGGCCTGCCCCTTTACACCTATTTAACTAAATCTAATTTATAATCAAGGTTTATCCCACCAAACGCGGCCGGTAGCATCCTGTGGATCCTTTCCAAAACCTGGAATCGCTGCCATCCCATCGTACGCCGCTTTTTGATTAGCGTAGTTTTGATCATTCTCATTAAGCAGTGAAAGTGGTGCCCGGCGAGGAATGATCAGTACAGCGTTATTGTTTGTCAGGACAGGTAACGCAACAGCACTTGTAGCATTCGGATAACCCGTACGTTTCCATAAAGCCCAGCCTTCAGAAGGCTGCTTCAAAAAATGCAGGTACGCTTGGGAAGCTATCTGATCCAATGCTTTGGCAGTATTAAATGCAACCGACGGTTTGAGCAAATAGGCATCAATCTCAGCCTGGGCAACCGGTGTATAATTGGTGAGCTGAGATTTTGTACCAATCATATCATACCATTGAATGGAGCTTACTATCCCTTTCTCATACCAATCCTTGGCCCCAGTTCCAATTCCCCGGGCAGCTATTTCGGCGCGCATAAAGCAATAGTCAGAATAAGTCAGTACCGGAATATAAACCAATCCTGTCCCTGCCTTACCACTGGCGTCCGCTTCTGCCGGGCGGAATAATCTTGGCTGCAGATAGCTTAGCGTATCAACAACGATCGAGTTCTCCCCGGATTTCACGGTACGGGTAGTGTAATATCTGGCCCTGATTGCAGGGTTCGTCGCCTGGTCCGGGCTGGTGTAGCTTCCCAAATATCTGCGTGCAGGCTCAGTAGTTCCGGCAGGTAATTGCTTATCCGCAACGAGCAGCGTGATATTAGCCTGGCTGTAAGTATTAGGCGCAACAAATGCATCCAGGCGCGGATCCTTATTGTCCCACATAAAATCCACTACGGGTTTGGTAGCCCTTAAATTCGTGGGGTTCCAGTTTCCGCCTTCGGTGAATGATTTATTTCCTGTAAACACCCAACCATCTTCGTTTGAACTCATCAGATCAGTTTCCGGCATTGCCAATATCTCGCCAATCACGGCAGTCGCCTTCGCCTGGTCACTTTTTATTTGTCTGAGTGCAATTCTCAATCGAAGCGCGTTACCCGCCTTAACCCATTTTTGAGTAGCCCCGTTGTAGTACGAATCGTAGTTCCCAAGCGCGATTTGAGGAGCACCAGGAGTTTGTTTCAATACCGATACCGCTTCTTTGATTTCCTCGTCAAGTTTAGCAAACAATGCCTGTTGTGTATCATAAGCAGGTTTTAACGTTCCGCCATAACGAGCTTGGAAAGCTTCGCTATATGGAATACTGCCATAAATGTCAGATACGTAAAAAGCATAATAAGCTTTCAGGATACGAGCGATGCGTATCATATGAACAAACCTGGGTTGTTCCGACTCAGCCATTTTTTCAACCAGCTTTTCAATATCAGTAAGCTGTGTGCCGGCGCTATACAGGGCTCCATAGCGATTTGAGAAATTAGACACATTGGTTGTAAAAGCTCCCTGGTTCCCACGCACATCCGTTGCATACTGCATCCATGGCATAATTCTGGTATAGAAGTCGTAAAAGGCTTCAAAATCTTGTCCCTGAATGGCCCTTGAGGCATTGGCGAATTGGTTCTCCGGTGGGATCGAAGATAATGCGTCCGGATCAATGTTCGTGTCGACAAAGTCCTGCTTGTCGCAAGACGACATTACTCCTGCTAGCAGCAGTACCGTCGTACGAAGAATTTTATTATATATTTTCATTGTTATTTTCGTTCAAATTTTTCGACAAATCCTGTATATCAAAAGCCGACATTTACAGAAAAACCAAGGTTTCTGGTGAATGGCGCACCGCCATATTCAGCGAATTCTCCCGCATTATTGCTCTTTAATCCCTCCGGATTGACGCCATCCTTGGCAGTCATATAGAGGTAAGCGAGGTTACGACCAACCAATCCTACTCTTAGAGATTGAATCTTAAATTTGTTGATCAGGCTGGAAGGCACGTTGTATCCAACAGAAACTTCGCGAAGAGATACCCAAGAGTTTTCAAATACCGAATATTCACGGATACCTGAACCCCATTGCGTCAGGTTCTCATAATATGCATATGCTGGAATCGGCTTTAGATAACCTTTCGAGACAGCTTCTGAGTAAGCCATTCCTCCCAGGTCAATTTCCTTGCCATCTACGCTAACTTTGTAGCCGTCTGCCAAAACACCCTCCGGAATGATCCCGTCATCGCGTGTTTTACCCGATGCATCTGTAAAGGTTACACCTCCCAATGCAGCATTTCTTCCCGGTAAGCTATTTTTCAAACTTCCGTTGGACGAACCATACTGATGGGTACCAGATGCCATGAGCCCGCCAATTTTGGCATCAACCTGAAGAGTCAGATTGAAATTGCCGTATTGCACGTTGTTGACATTGCTTAAGAGAAACTTCTCAAGCATTGTGCCCAGATCCCTTGAACCCTGGCCATATGAACCGCTCCGCAAATAGGTAGGATAGCCATCAGTAGCGTTACTGGAAGCACCAATTACCTTTTGTCCGTTCGATGGGCTGCTGATGTTAGCTCCGCTCGCATCTTTCGCCTGATACAGCGCATATGCATACGACGATGTAATGGTTCCGTAATCTCCTCCCACGCGGGCAATGGACCTCACGTCATTTCCAAATGCCAAACTCAATTCATAACTGTCTACACCCGGTACCAGTTCAAGTATTTTATTTCTATTACGAGAGAAGTTAAAAGAGGTATTCCAGCTTACTTTTTCAGTTTTTACCGGAGTGGCAGTCAACAAAATTTCAATACCACGGTTTCTGATTTTACCAGCATTAATGATACGTCCTGTTAATCCTGACTCCTGAGGAACACCAACAGTGAGGATTTCGTTGGTTGTGATTTTGTTATAGAAGGTAAAATCAATTCCCAGACGATTATTGAAGAAACGAATGTCCGTACCAAGTTCAAGTTCACGTGCCAAGCGGTTTTTGAGACCTGCATTAGGCAAAGTCCTGTCTCTAAAACCATAAGACGCGAGCGGAGTCCCGTCAGGAAGCGTGTAATTATCCCCCGGATTGTAAATACCTGTGCGGTTTGTACTCCAGGCATCAGTATCTCCACCAGTATATCCGAAGCTGGCGCGAAGTTTGCCAAAAGTCAGCCAGGACGGAACACCTTTTATAGACTCGGTAGCAATCCAGGAAAGCCCCACAGAAGGATAATCATACGACCAGTCTCCGGTTCCATTTTTGTAAGTCAAGGTAGAGGTCCAGTCGCGACGATAACTCGCATTAAAGGTCAGCATACCTTTATAGGTCAAATCACCATAAGCATACACGGCATCTGTTCTCTTAGAGGGTACAAGCGCGGCGCTTGCAGTAGCAACATTAATAGAATTGGAAAGTGAATATACTTCCGGAATCCTTAATCCGCCACTGGTAGCATTCTTAAATTCTCTTCCGCCATTAATTTTATTGGTCTCCCCTCCCACGCTAAAATTCAGTTCAAAATCATTCCCAAACGATCTAGCGGCAGAAAGCAGCCCTTGCACACGATACTGGTTATTATTGGTGGCATAAGTACTGTACTCATCGTTGCCTGAGAAACGAGCACCATCTCCACGCTTCTTGTATTCCCCTGTGTAAATCTCATTCTGCAGATTGCTTCTAAGCAAGGCAGTCAGCCAGGGTGTAATTTGGGCTGTCAGATCGATATTTCCCCGGAATATCTTTTCATTCCGCGTTCTCTTGCGCTCATTGATCTCCCACATAAAGTCCGTAACACTGTATGGGTCGTTTGCACCTCTCCGGCGCCCTCCAACGGTCGGGTCCGTATAGTTATTCATCCAATAATCTATATCCAGGTTCCTCGGACGATAATATACAAACTTGAAAATAGGGTTATAATTGCTTCCCTGATTCGTCGGATTTAAAAGATCATTGCTGGTATAATCCGCCGACACATCCAGACTAAATATTTTTCCAATCTTCTGCGTAGCCCTGACATTGAAGTTGTTTCTTTTCATTTCTGTACCGGACGGCATGACCGAACTGTTAAACAGATTTGAATAGGATACCCGAAAACTAGACCTGTCATTACCGCCGTCAACAGCAACGTTGTGATTGATATATTTTCCGGTATTGAAAAAGCTGATTGGATCGTTTGCTTTCCATTCTACCATTCTGCCGTCGGTGTCCCTAACTTGCTGTCCCTTGAATTCAGGTCCGTAAGAGTAAAACCAGTTATTAGCATCCACCTGATCAACGCCATCCGTTCCTTTTGAAAAAGTCGGGTCCAATCCTGCTCCAAACTGATTTTGCAAATCAATGATTTTGTAAGCCTTTTCAAATGAGGACGAATGGTTGTACGAAACACCAAGTCCCTTTGTCTCTCTTCCCTTTTTGGTTTGAATAAGCACAACACCATTCAATGCTTCCGAACCATAAAGTGAGCTGGCGGCCGAGCCTTTCAGCACACTCATGGATTCGATATTATCAGGGTTGATGTTCTTCATAATATTACCAAAATCCTGCTGGCCACCCCATGAGTCGGCTCCGGTAGTTCCCGGACGGATCAAAACACCATCAATTACAAATAATGGCTGCGTGTTAGGACTCAAAGAGGCATTTCCACGAATACGAATTCTTGAAGAAGACATCGGTCCGCTGGCTCCCTGGTTGATCATCACACCGGCAATCTTACCCTGTAAGGCATTGACAAGGTTAGCATTGTTGGTGCGGGATAGAGAAGTTCCCTCAACGGTCTGAGCAGAATACGACAATCTCCTCGCATCCTTCGCCATACCGAAACCGGTAATTACCACTTCATTAAGCGTTTTGTTGTCGTCTTCAAGATTGACGGTCAATTGGGTGGCATTACCCACCGGCACTTCTTTTGTAACAAATCCAATGGATGAAAATACAAGCACTGCTGAACTGGAAGGGACAGCCACGCTGAACTTTCCATTGGCATCTGTCGCGCCACCTGTGCTGCCTCCCTTTATAAGGTAGGAAACGCCGGGCAAAGGATTCTGATCCTTGTCAAGCACCGTCCCGCTGACGGTCTTTCTGTCTTGGGCCATACTCCAGGTACTTCCAGTGAGGAGGAGGAGCAATGTTACCAGACGTGTTAAAGTAGTACACTTTTGTCTCATGGTAAACTTGGTAAATTGGAATTTTAGGTAGTTTAAGTTAACTGCACTACATACTCTGATCCGAAGACCGGGTATCAGCCGATGCTGAATCCCATTTTGCACATCAAAAGCATTGTAATGTCAAAAATAAATATTTTTGTTAATAAAAATATAACATTTATTAAAAAATATTAATAATTAACATACAATTATAATAGACTATTTGCCTATTTGTTTTTTTAACCGTATTTTCTGAATCACCTGTAACCCAACGCCCCGGCCCTGTTTTTGCCCGTTCACAATGGCCGACCGGTAATGGATCCCTCCGTACAAACGGCTGTATGCCGCTTCCTCGGCTGCTGCAGCAAATGAGGGGAACCGACGAACAGGCAATCCGTAGGGAGTTTCGGTATAATCATCAAATACAAACCCCGCGCCCAACTCCGTTTCGAGCACCTCCGCGGCAGCAGTTGAAATGACGCTATGCCCGCTGGTATACTCCGGAAAAGGGGGTGTTTGCAGCAAAGGCCGCCACTTTTCATCGATATAGGCATTGATCACCGTTTCCGGCCGGATCAACTGGCTGCGGTACTTCTCGTCCCAGCAACTGATGAAACCATCGAACAATGCAATGGAGGTCAGCAGGTACACCGCCGACGATTCGATCCAGCCTTTACCGATACTTTCTGTGGCCTGTCCGGCAATTGAAATCCAGTGCCCGCCCGGTGAGAGTTTCTTCGTAGCGAAGTTCAGATGGCCCTGCGTATTGAGGTAGAACGGGTTGCAATCCCAAAAACTGGCGATTAGGATTTCTTCCTTGCCGAGGTTACGGGTTCTGTCATAAACTTCCTTCACCTCCTTCATGAACGTGCTTTCCGGCCCGGTGTCGAAAACCGGGGGCGGAACAGGTTTGAACTGCGCCGCGGAGTCGAGTGAAACGGGGCGGATCTGGCTCCAATAGGGCTCGACGGCATCAATGTAACCCGGAGGTGTCGGTGTCCATTTACCTTTTTCCTTGCTGTACGCATACCGGCGTTTCTTCCTCGTAGCAGCATAATTGTCGCGCGCCGACCATGCCAGAATGCTATCGCTCACCATTTCTCCCAGTCGCAGAGAATTCTGGTAAACTCCCTCGTCGCGCTCGCCTACGCTGGCAAGAATGTTTTCGGAGCTGTCTTTCAGCATCGATTCGGAAAAAACCAGTCGTCCGCCGGTCCTGAAAAACGCGTATAAGGCAGCCAACTGATAATTAATATTCCCCTTTTGGTTCTGCGCTTCGATCCTGGGAAACTGGTTAGCCTGCCCGTAAAGACTTTTGTAGCCTTCCTGACCGTGTATGAGTGTTTCGTAGGCCGCCGCATTGGCATACAGATAAATTCGGCTTGCAACAGGTGGCGAAAATATGTCGTGTACGATCACCCGCGTGAGATTTTGCTCCGCCCGGTGCAGCAAAGCCGTAGCCGGCTGCGCACAAGCGACATCCCCGCACGCAAGCATAAACAATGCGCACGAAAGGTATTTGACGGACCTATTCCGGATCACTTTTTCCATTCGAGCAAAACCGGTTGATCGTTATTAACGGTAAACAATATACGCTTTTTGTTTAATAAAGCAACACTCCGGACATCACCACCTACCCACAAGCCGGTCGCGGCGGGAGAGAGGGTTTCAAAACGGAAAGGCGCTACCTGCTTCAATATTGCCCCCACCGAAGCATCACAAGGCCCGAGCTGAACGCGGTAAGGCGAAAAATTACCCGCTAGGATCAGGTCTGTCTTGCTGTCACCATCCAAATCCTGCGCGATAATGCTGCTCGTCCTGGAAAACTGTACCGCTTCCGGGAGCGCATGCCGTTTGAATTTGAAATTCCCCAGATTTTCCAGCACTATGCTTCCCAGCTCTTTGCAATACACTTTTTTGCTCTTTTCCACGGCTTCTTTACCAAAAACATCTGCTATTGTTGCGTCCGCATATAAGGTATAGCTGATGTATTTTCTTTTGAGGGCCGTCATCTGGTCGAGCATTTCATCGCGGGAGAACATGGGGTAGCTCTTCCCACCGATATAGTAAGTGCAAACGGGGTCGATTACGCCGTTTTTATCAAAATCATCATAATAGATCGTCAGCGGCCGGTCCGGTGTGGGTTTGTATTGATTGTTTAAACCCGCATTACCGAGTATAAAGTCGAAGTCGCCGTCGCCATCGAGGTCGGCGGTTTCCATCGCGGCCCACATTCCGTCGGAATCCCTTAACTCATCAACCGGCTGACTTTCAAAGGTGGTACCTGTATTTTTAAAAGTCATGATGGGCATCCAGTCGCCTGCGAGTATCAGATCGGTTTTTTTGTCGGCATTTAAATCCGTGAAAACGGCTGCGGTAACCATTCCCGGGTTCAGCAAAGCGGGTACGCCTGCTGTAATGTCCGTGAATTTCACATGAATACCCTGGCTATCATTTCTTAACAAATAACTTCTCGCCGCCATCGGGAATGAGCCGGGTACTGCGCGGCCGCCTACGAAAAGATCGAGATCTCCGTCGCCATCTACGTCGGCTGCGGCAATGCATTGCTTGGGATTACGCATAGACGGCAGCGCCAGTACTTCCTCATGAAAAACGCCCCTCCCATCGTTCAGGTACAGATGGTCGCGGTATTCGGGCGCATTTTCTTCGAACTCATTTCCTCCGCTCACGACATACAAATCGAGGTCGCCGTCGCGGTCGGCATCGAAAAACAATGCATTCACTTCCTCACAAGCCACATTCTGACGCCAGGGCTGGGCAGCAGCGCCTTCGAATGTACTATCCTGTTTCTGAATGTAAAGCACACCAAACTGGTGCGAAGCGCCACCCAGGAACACATCGTCGAGCCCGTCGCCGTTTACATCGCCCTTCGCGAGCGCGGGCCCGAGTCGCGATAGCTGGTAAGGCAGTAGTACCTCCACTTTGAAATCCACAAAATCATTCTCCTGATGCACAAAATCAATTCCCGCCCGTGCAGCCGCGTTATGAAACCAAGGCGTCGTGGCGGACATGTTAGGCTTCGGATCGGTGCCGTCCGCTTCCTTCAATACCACCAGCCCCGCCGGTTGGCTGGCCAGTAATGTAGTTTTTCCCGAAGGCCACTCGATCCTGACCGAATCGGCCTTCCCGGCATTGCCCAGGCCAAAATGCAGATCGGTCGTGACCGTCGACTGGTACCCGCGCACCGGGTAGAGCTCCGCATATTGCATGGTCCCTCCCGCATACACGCGCGCTTTCGCGCCGAACGCCTGCGAATTGGCATTCAGGCCGAGCAGACGTAGCGTAAGGCCTTTTTTGTTCGTCTGATTCTGGTAGATTGAAACCGGATCGTTAATGTGCGAGATGATCATGTCCAGATCGCCGTCGCCGTCAAAATCCGCATAGGCTGCCGCATTGGAAACCGCCAGCTCATTCATGCCCCATTTTTCGGAAACATCCTCGAAAGCAAAACTTCCAGATGCGCCATTATTCCTAAAAAGATAGTTTCTCAGCTTGTTGGAAGGCATTTTCTGCACCAGATCGTAGGTCTTGAAATTTAAATTCCCTTTACCCGCTTCCTTCATTTGCTCGTCGGCGACGGTGTATTTCAGGAAATCCATATTGGTAAAATCCCGCAGGTAGCCGTTGGTAATGAGGAGGTCCTTCCAACCGTCGTTGTCCAGATCGGCCATTAGTCCCGCCCAGCTCCAATCGGTATTGCTAATGCCTGCCAATTGTCCTATTTCGCTGAAACGTACATTGCCCGCTCCATCCACTCCCCTGTTCAAATGCAGCATATTCCGCATATTCTGATGGTAGTAACCGCTATCGAGCAGTAAATGGTATTGATCGTACACATCGGGCCCTTTGAGGAGCTTCTGCCGGTGATTGTCTTCGGGAAGCATATCAAGCGTCAGCACATCCGGCAGGCCGTCGTTGTTGAAATCCGCCACATCGGCGCCCATTGAAAACTTCGAAACGTGGGTAAACGACTTCCGCAGCGACTCGGTAAATGTGCCGTTCCGGTTATTGACGTAATAGCAATCGACCTCTGTGTAATCACTCGTAGAATAAAGGTCCGGCCAGCCGTCCTGATTCATATCTGCCACCACGACGCTCAGCCCGAAGTTCAATGCATTGTTGATAATACCCGCTTTCTTCGTCACATCCTGGAATTTGAGCTTTCCCTTTTCACTGATATTCTCAAAAAGCCGGTTGCCGAAATAAGGGTTCGGCGTCGCCCGCATTTCTCGGGTATTCAGGAATGGATTGACGGTGTGGTTAGAGTGGTTCAGAAGGAACATATCCAGGTCGCCATCTTTGTCATAATCGAAAAAAGCGGCCTGCGTCGATTGTGACCCGATTGCATTCAAACCTGCTTCCACGGCCACTTCCTTGAAAACCGGCACACCGCCTTTGACGCCCTGATTGATAAACAGCTCATTGTTCTTGTCCGACAATTTTCGATAGAACCCGGAGTGGCAAACGTAAATATCAGGCAAACCGTCGCCATTCACATCCGCCACGCTCACGCCCGTCGCCCATTTGCCATTACCTTCCACCTTTGCTTTACGGCTAATGTCTTCAAATGCGATACCTCTTTCGCCGGAACGATTGAGGTACAGCTTGTTGGGGACGGTATTTCCGGAAATAAACAGATCGGGCTTCCCATCCGCATTGAAATCGCCCACTCCGATCCCGTTTCCGTTGTAGAGATATTCATACCGGAAAATGTGCAGCGAATCGTTCTCCTCGATCCTGTTCACAAAGCCAACGCCGGTTTCTTTGGCGGGTAACTTCTTGAAAACAGGTTGGGAAAAAACGGGGGATGGCAGCAAAAACAACAGATAATAGAGTTTACCCATGCAATTCCGTTTATGAAATTATCAGATCAATTCCACTTAAAAACAAGCTCGTCGTCGCCAGGCTGCCTGTCGACATACATCAGGATGAGCGTCATCATCTCCTGATCGCTACGCATATTACCCGTCGACATCACCAATTGCGGCGGATTGTGCGGGTTTGCCGGGTTGCTTGCTGTGTTGTCATAGGTGGCTTCCACCGTCAGCACAGCGCCTTTCGGCAGCAATAATGGCTTTTTATACTTGTAAATCTCCTGCCAGCGGAAATCCCAGGCCGGAACATGCACCAACTTCACGGTATCGCCCGTGGATAACGTCGCATAAGCCTTGAACTCCTTACCCAGGTAATGCATGTGCGGCCATGCGTAAAGTAGTGAAATATCGGGTTGGTTGTTCGCGATGTGCAGTTTGAAACTGCTCACCTCGTTGGCGAAGATCATCAGCGGAGGGCTGATCTCCTTTTCACCAATACCGCCCGACCCGAGGCTGATTACCTTCACTTTCCGTTTGATAGGCGTTTTTTTGAAGAAAATATTGACACCGTCGATGCTTTGGGCGTCCACCGAACTTGGACCGAAATGCACGGTCAGCAATACCACGCCTCGTTTCGGCATGACCCAGCCCATGTCCTCGGGATATCCTTCGACCGTCGTTCCGGGGATCCAGCCGCCGTAGTAGGTCATTTCCTTTTTATACTTGACCCATTCATAATATTTATCGCCCTCAGGCCCACTCAAATCGACTACATCGACAGTGTTATGCAAGTCCACCGAAGCGTCCGGAACGGGATGGATCGCGAAATTGGCATGGTGGATCAGTTTCTTGTTGTTGGAAGTGAATTCAATGGCCTCCACATTCGCCTCCTGCGCCATTTGAAATGGTATTTTGAACATGACGAAGCGCTCTTTCGTATCGCCTTTCAGCGTGAACGCCTCCTTCATGCTCAGTTTGAGGTCGGGCTTGCGCTTATAGGCAGTTCCGGCGTCGAGGCGGGCTCGCAGATCCTGTTCCGCTTTGAGATTGTCCTTGCCTTTGGGTGTACCGCCGTCGATCCAACCAACGATGGTTTTGATATCTTTTTCGCTCAGTGAGCGGTCGTTTGCAAAGGAATTGTAGTGATTATCGGCTTTCCACGGCGGCATATACCGCGAGCTGACGACCTGTTTAATGAATTTGGAGCGTTTGGAAACGTCCTCGAATGTCAGGAGCGGAAACGGCGCTGCTTCACCCGCACGATGGCACGGTACGCAGTTAGCATGAATAATCGGTTGTACATCCTTATAAAACTCGGGAGTTTGGCCTGCACACCAATCACACAACAACGACAAAAAAACCAGAACAAGGCCTTTTCGGAACAGCATGGTAATGAGTGGGTTTAACTCATGCAATTTAAGAACTTTAAATTAAATTTTAAGAAAATTTAATAATTAGGCTACAAAATTGACTAAATCTTATACAAGTCACCAATCGAATACACTTTGGCAGTACTTCTTGTCTGATACTCAGTGCCTCCATAAATCAGATGCAGGCTGACATCCTTCGCCATTTTTTCGAAATAAGTAAGTCCATTGAAAAAGTCGTTCTGAATCGTTTTTCCTGACTTGATTTCAACCGCTTTGATTTTCGCGCCTTCCTGAATGATCAGGTCCACCTCGTGCTGAGAATAGTCTCGCCAGAAGTAGAGCCGGGGCTGCCGGCCAGTATTCAGGATGTTTTTTTGAATTTCATTAATGACCAAATTCTCAAATAAAGCACCTTTTGCAAAATGTACATTCAACTCCTGCACGCTGGTTATACCTAGGAGATGTGTCGCCAGCCCGAGATCGTAAAAATAGACCTTCGGTGTGCTAACGATTCGCTTGCTGAAATTTTGGTAAAACGGTTGCAGCCTGAATGCGATAAAAGATGTTTCGAGCACTGAAAGCCATGCATTTACGGTCTTGTTGTCAACACCCAGCTCTACACCCAGACTCTGCTGGTTGAATAATTGTCCGATCCGCCCTGCCAGCAATTGAACAAAGCGCTGGAAAAGCGCGAGGTTAAGAATATTCTTCAGTTGCCGGACATCTCTTTCTATATATGTACGGAGATAGTTGTCATAGAATGTGGTAGCGTCAATATCCTCTGTCAGCTTTCGCGGGTACGAGCCTGAAATAATGTAATCCTCCCAGCTCTGCGGTTTGAATTCCGAAGCTTCCAGCTCCTGCATTGAAAATGGTAAAAGGTAGAAAATCGCAACCCGGCCTGCGAGGGATTGGGTGATCTGTTCCATCATCAGGAAGTTTTGGGAGCCTGTTAGTATGTACTCACCCTTACGCTTCCGATCGTCGGTAAAAACTTGGAGGTAGGAAAACAGCTCAGGCACATATTGCGCCTCGTCGATGATCACGCCGTTTTGGTATGTTTCCAAAAAACCTACCGGATCATCCTGGGCAAATGCCCGGGTGCTCAGGTTTTCCAGATTTACATACTGATAATCCGGGCGCACCATTTTAGCCAGTGTGGTTTTCCCCGATTGTCGCGGGCCGGTCAGGCTGACGATCGGGTACTTATCCAGCATTTCGCTGACTTTGGTTGCAAGAGCTCTTTGTATCATTATGTAAATTTAGGAATTGAGTTCCTAAATTTACATAAATTGATCTAATTATTTATAAATCAGCTAAGTACCGCATACATCACAGCACAATCGCCGTCCCCGCGCCCCCAGCAACCGCATTCGCCAATTCATCTGCATGGCAAATGGTCACTTGCTTCACGCCCGAGTTCAATGCCGCAAATGCATTGTCCAGCTTTGGTATCATACCTTTATTAATAGCTCCGGTCGATTTGTATTCTTCATAAGTGGCCGGAACGAGTTTGCCGATCACCGCGTCGTCGTCGTCCGGATCGGACAGCACGCCTTTTTTCTCGAAACAATAGATCAGGTTCACGTCAAATGCTTCGGACATGGCCACGGCTGTTGCGGACGCCATGGTGTCGGCATTGGTATTCAGGAGCAGGCCTTCGGTGCTGTAAGTCAAAGGCGCGATAATGGGGGTGAGCCCGCTGGACAGGATGGCGTTGATCTGTCCGCTATTCACGGCTTCGATGTCGCCTACAAATCCGTAATCGATCGTTTTGACGGGGCGTTTGACGGAACGAATGATCCCACCGTCGGCGCCGGTGAGGCCGATCGCATTGCAGCCACCTGCTTGCAGCTGCGCCACGAGGGTTTTATTAACGAGCCCACCGTAAACCATCGTCACCACGTCGAGCATCGGCTTGTCGGTAATGCGACGGCCGTCGACCATCTGCGTCTCGATCTGTAATTTCGCGGCGATCTGCGTCGCTACCTTGCCTCCGCCGTGCACGAGGATTTTGGGGGCATCGAGTTGCGCAAAAGCTTTCAGGAAACGGGCACATGCTTCGTGATTATCGATCACATTACCACCGATCTTGACTACATATAAGGCTTGGGACATGTTAATAACTGTTAACTATTCTGAATTTGAGGCGACAAAGGTAGTAAAGTCGCGAAACGGTGAAAAGGGAATTTTATATCATGAATTTTTTTGTGAAAATTACGTTGGTTAAGAAAGCTCTATCAAAATTATAGATTGATCGGCCAGCCCATTCCGGCTGGCAAAAGCCATTACCCCAAACATCGACATGAAACGCGGTATCATACTCATTCTCAGCATTTGTCTTTTCGTAACCGCCTTCGCCCACGCGCAGGTCCAGAAAGCCAAGGCACATTGGACTTACAGCTTTTCCAAACCGGAAGTTAAAAAAGGCGAGACGGTCGACCTGGTGTTTACCGCGATCATTGACAAGGACTGGTACATGTATTCCTCCGATTTCGATCCGGACCTGGGACCGATGCTGACGACATTTACCTTCGAAAAAAACAATACTTTCGAGGTGGTCGGCAAGCTGAAACCACAGAACCCGAAAACCAAGTTTGAAGAAGTATGGCAAGGGAATGTCCGTTATTTTGAAGGGAAAGGTGTTTTTAAACAAACTATCAAAATCCTGGCCGACAATCCGGTCATTAAAGGAAGCTCGGAATACCAGACTTGCAGCCACGTTTCCGGCCTATGCATCCCCGGCAGTGACGATTTCGAATTCAAAGGCCTGAAAGTTGTCGCAGCGGGCGCAGCCACAACCGAACAACCCACAGTCGGCGTAACCAAACCAGCAATTGAACCTACTACACCAGCCGCAACAGCCACGCAACCGGCCGATACCGCGATAGCCGTAACAGCAACCGATATTCCTGCCACGACAGACACCGCCGCTACCCAGGTAGCCACGCCCGAAGCAAGCCAAACATCGTTTTCCGAAACACCCGATAGCGACGGTTCGCTACTAGGCTTTGCATTGGCTGCGTTCCTCTCCGGCCTTGTGGCATTGCTCACGCCCTGCGTTTTCCCGATCATCCCGATGACCGTCAGCTTTTTCACCAACCAGGAAAAGGGCAAATTCAAGGCATTTTTATATGGCATTTCAATTGTTCTGATCTATACATTAATAGGTACGGTCGTTTCCCGGCTGAATGGTCCCGCATTTGCCAACTTCCTCAGCACACACTGGCTGCCTAACCTGCTGTTTTTCGGGATTTTCATCACCTTCGGATTGTCCTTTCTGGGACTTTTCGAAATCGTATTACCAAGTGGTTTTGTCAATAAAATGGATCAGAAAGCGGATCAGGGCGGTTATGCCGGGGTTTTCTTTATGGCTTTTACACTCGTTTTGGTTTCCTTTTCCTGCACCGGGCCGATTGTGGGCAGCTTGCTCGTGGCCTCGGCGGGTGGCGAAGTCGTGAAACCGATTGTGGGAATGGCGGCATTCTCTGCTGCATTTGCCATACCGTTCACTTCGTTTGCATTGTTCCCGCAATGGTTGAAATCACTGCCCAAATCCGGTGGCTGGTTGAATACGGTCAAAGTGGTTTTAGGTTTCCTGGAACTGGCGTTGGCATTGAAGTTTTTCAGCATCGCCGACCAGGTTTATCACTGGCATTTGCTGGATCGTGAAATATACCTTGCATTCTGGATCGTCATTTTCGCGTTGCTGGGTTTCTATTTGTTAGGTAAAATCCGCACGCCGCACGATTCGCCCTTGGAAAAAGTGAGCGTACCGCGATTATTGCTTTCTATTATCACCTTTACGTTCGTCGTATACATGCTCCCAGGCATGTGGGGTGCGCCTTTGAAGGCATTGGCCGGTTACCTGCCGCCGCAGTCTACATTGGATTTTGATTTGAATAAAAGAACAGCCGCTGCTTCAACTTCCGGCGTTTCCGGCGAGGCCCGCAAGTTTGCCGACCTCTTCCATTTACCGCACGAGCTGGAAGGTTTCTTCGACTATCAAGAAGCATTGGCCTATGCCAAAAAGGTCAACAAACCCGTTTTCATCGACTTCACCGGCCACGGCTGCGTCAACTGCCGCGAAATGGAAGCCCGCGTGTGGGTGGACCCGGCGGTTTTGCAGCGCCTGAACAACGACTATGTGATTGTTGCATTATATGTAGATGACAAAACCGAGTTGCCCGAATCGCAATGGTATACTTCAAAATACGATAATAAGGTGAAGAAAACCATCGGCGCCCAGAATGCCGATCTGCAAATTGTGAAGTACAACAACAATGCGCAGCCGCATTATTGCCTGGTGGATCATGAAGGTAACCTGCTCGTAGCGCCTAAAAACTACGATCTGGATCCGGCGAAATTTGCTTCGTTTCTGGATAGCGGGAAGGCGGCTTTTGGGAAGAAGTAGGCGTCGGTTTGCGCTGTATAGAAGTTATCCCCTATCATTACGGGATTTTTCTAAACACTATTTCCCAAAAAACCGACCGAAACTATGCTCAAACGCTGGCTTACCGCGCTGACGCTACTCACCACCTCAACGATTTTTGCCCAATCCATCCGACCACCCGCTACTCCGCTGGTGACCGTGGATCCCTACACCAGCGTATGGTCCTTCGGCGACCAGCTGGCAGGCTCCATTACCAAGCACTGGACCGGCAAGCCGCATCCGATGGATGGCCTCATCCGCGTTGACGGCAAAACTTACCGCTTCATGGGTGCCGCCACGGCCGAGATGAAAACGATTTTACCCACCGCCAAACAGGAAGCCTACACCGCCAAATTCACGACCACCAAGCCAGACCCGAAATGGTGGTTCAAAGACGGTTACAACATCAGCACGTGGAAACAGGGGCCCGCGCCATTCGGCACGCACGACCGCAATGACGCGATGCTCAAAGGCGGCACCGAATTCCCACAGGAACTCTGGTACCGCCGCGATTTCAATCTTGCAAACGTCGATTTCGAAAAGCCGGCCCTGAATATCTTCCACGACGACGATGTGCAGGTTTTTATCAACGGCGTTCCCGCATTCGATTGCGCGCCTTGCTTTACGGGCGAATATGAGTTCAAACCGATCAGTCCGGCTGCTGCGAAAGCATTGAAAAAAGGCAAAAACACGCTGGCCGCTTACGTGAAAAACGGAGCTGGGCCGGGTTATATCGATATTGGTCTGGCTGACGAAATCGCTCCAAAAGGCGCCGATGCCATTGCATTGGCGAAACAGACCGGTTTTGAAATGAAGGCTACCCAATCCGTCTATCGTTTCGATGCCGGAGCCGTGCAGCTTACTGTGCGTTTTGTGGCACCGCTTATCGCGAAGGATATGGATTTGCTTTCACGTCCGGTCAATTATGTTGTTTATGAGGTGAAATCAGCCGACGGCAAACAGCACGATGTGAGCATTCTCAATTCCGTTTCCGGGCTTTGGGCTACGAACGACGCAAGTCAGTCGGTAACGGGCAAAGAAGCGAATCAGGATGGCTTGACGACATTATCCCTTGCGAATTCGGTTCAAAACCTGTTGGCCAGAAAAGGCGACGATGTCCGTATCGACTGGGGCCAAGTCTATCTCGCGGCCCCGCAAGGCACTGTAAAAGGCTCGGCGATCGGCCTGTCGACGGATATTATTAAAGAATTTGCTTCCAAAGGCACATTAAGCATCGACCAGGCCGGCTCGGCTTCTGCTGACACAAAGTCAATGGGTTTAATATTGAATGCAGGAAAAGTGGGTGCGGAAAGCAAATCGCTGCACGCATTGCTGGCTTATGACGACGGTTATTCGGTCCAGTATTTTGGTCAAAACCTGCGTCCGTGGTGGAACCGCGCCGGCAACAAAACCATTGCCGGGGAATTGAAAAACGCAGAAACCGATTTTGCGAAAATTCTCCAAAGCTGCGAAGAAACCGACAAGACGATCTACGACGACGCATTCAAAGCCGGAGGAAAACAATACGCCGAACTTTGCCTACTAGCGTATCGCCAGGCTATTTCAGCCCACAAACTCGTAGCCGATCCCGCTGGCACCCCACTGTTTTTCTCCAAAGAAAATTTCAGCAACGGCTCCATCGGCACCGTCGACGTGACTTACCCCTCGGCACCGCTCTTCCTGCTCTACAACCCGACATTGCTCAAAGGCATGATGGAACCGATTTTCTATTATTCCGAAAGCGGCAAATGGACCAAACCTTTCGCTGCGCACGACGTGGGCACCTACCCGCTCGCGAACGGACAGACGTACGGTGAGGACATGCCCGTGGAGGAATCCGGCAACATGCTCATTCTCACGTACGCCATTTGCAAAGCCGAAGGCAACACCGATTTTGCTAAAAAGCATTGGAAAACGCTCAGCGTTTGGGCAAATTATTTGAAACAGGAAGGTTTCGATCCAGCTAATCAGCTCTGCACCGACGATTTCGCCGGCCATTTGGCGCGGAACAGCAACCTGTCCATCAAAGCGATCATGGGCCTGGCCTGCTATGCGAAAATGGCGGAACAACTCGGCGACTCCAAAGAAGCCACCGCAGTAAATGCATTGACCAAAGACTTCGCCGGAAAATGGATGCAAATGGCCGCCGACGGCGATCATTACGCATTGACCTTCGACAAAAAGGGTACCTGGAGCCAGAAATACAACCTTGTCTGGGATAAACTTCTTGGCCTGAATGTATTTCCGAAAACCGTCGCCCAGAAGGAAATCGCCTATTACCTCACCAAACAGCAACCTTTCGGCCTGCCGTTGGACAGTCGTAAAACCTACTCCAAATCCGACTGGATCATCTGGACCGCCACCCTGGCCGAAAAGCCCGAGGATTTCCAGGCACTCATCCAGCCCATCTACAAATTCGCCACCAGCACCACCGACCGCATCCCGCTATCGGACTGGCACGAAACAACCAATGGAAAGTCTGTTGGATTCCGGGCGAGGTCTGTCGTTGGAGGGTATTGGATGAAGGTGCTTGGGGAGAAGTGGAAGTGACAATAAGTTAGGCTAAAAGCAGT
The DNA here is from genome assembly GCF_059568735.1 of Dyadobacter ginsengisoli DSM 21015. NCBI lineage: Bacteria > Pseudomonadati > Bacteroidota > Cytophagia > Cytophagales > Spirosomataceae > Dyadobacter > Dyadobacter ginsengisoli. The sequence goes on along the minus strand of NZ_JCANTY010000010.1, from coordinate 228,221 downwards.
ATCCCCAATGTCAGTCTGAGCGCAGTCGAAGACAGTCCATACGGCACCGTGAACATCGCGCCGGGCCCTTCGACTTCGCTCAGGGTGACATCGTTTTTGCCTCTTTCAAAAATCATAACTAACTCCATCCGGCAGGGCTTCCACAGCCACTTTCATCCATTTGCCTTTGATCTTGATCACTACCATGTCGCGGTCTTTATCGTAGAAGATCGTCCCGTCCCCGCCGTTTTTCAGTTCCTTGTAATTGACATATTTGGCGTCCTTATCCGCATTCTGTTCGTCGTCACCGGCCGGTTTTGTGGCTGAAATATCTTCTTTTCCAATAGCGCCGAGGGTTAATGCATTGGTCAGTTTGAGCGAACCATAGAATAATGCCTTGTCGCGCCCGAACATAAAGGAGTGCTGCCGAACGTCGGAGCCGATTTTGAACCAGTTATAGGCCGTTTCGTCATGGTTATACACCGTGGAGTAATAGTAAAGCTCCGCCACCGGCCGCTCCGCCTCCACATGTTTGTTGACGAGCATGGTAATGCGGGATTTATCGTCTTTGGCATACCCTTCAAACACATGGTAACCCCAGCGCTTCCGGTTCCGCTCCTCGGCATTACCCCGGACCTGGATCATGTACGGCGTGCTCAGGATACCATCTACGGTCGTGTACATCGGCGTTTTGCCAGGGACAAAACCAAAGCTATATCCCCGCTCTTTCCATCGGAACCAGGTCGTATCGATATCCGAACGCAGTTCTACCCGGTGTAATGCTGATTGTTCGCTTCCTTTTATGAATTGGATGTAGCGATTTTGCAGGCCTGCTTCCGGGGCCTGTTGGGCGCGGACGGTCATGCATGAAAACAGGGTCAGAATTGAGAGAATGTATTTTTTCATATTGTGAATGTAGATCGTAAGCTTAAAGATACATTCACAGCCTATCTATCTTTTTTAAGCCTCAATCATTCCGTTATTCTGCCCGCAATGCCTTTACGGGATTCATCAAAGCTGCTTTTACCGAGCGGTACCCAACCGTCACGATCGCAATCAGAAAAGTAATACCGATGGCGGTCAGGAAGATGGTCGCGTTGAGGTCGATATGATATTGGAAGTCGGACAGGTATTTGTCCATCAGCCACCAGCCGATGGGTGCGGCTATGACGAAGGCGATCAGAAGCAGCTGGGCAAATTGGCGGCCGAAAAGCCACACAATACTTCCAACCCCTGCGCCGAGCGTTTTGCGGACGCCGATCTCCTTGATTTTCTGCGCGGCCATGAATGAAATGAGTCCGTAAAGTCCCAGGCAGCCGATGAAGATCGCGATCCCGGCGAAGAGCCACATGAGTTTCAAAACGAGCTGGTCCGTCTCATAAAAATGTTTCAGATGCTCGTCCAGAAATTGGTAGGAGTATATTTGATCACGATTAGTTTCATTCCACGCCTTTTCAAGCGATGCAAGCGTCTTCGGCATATTCCGGCCACTGATTTTCAGTGCAATGCTGGAATAATTATCGGACCGTGTGGTGAGGCAAAGCGGATCGATTTTCTGGCGGAATGAGCCATTATGGAAATCCTTGATGACGCCAACGATGATGCCGTTGCGGCGATTGATATTCGCATTTTTACCAATCACCTCTTCCACCGACCGCACTCCAAGCTTTTTCACAGCCGTTTCATTCAACAAATATTCCCTGACCGTGTCCGACTCGGCCAGATTCCGGCCAGCCACGAGTTGCAGCCCGAACATGGGGAGATAGCCGGGGTCACCGGATTTGACAAAAATCGTAAATTTCTCTTCCTCCGCCCGCGACGCATAGCGAATACCGGTATCGAAATTTCCCTGCGGTGATGCAGGCGGCGATTCGCAGAAAGTGATCTTCTCCACCTCAGGCAGTTGTTCAAAACGGGCACGCATGGCGCTGGTTTTGGCCGGAGTAGTTTCGGGCACGGGCAACATCACGATGGCTTCCTTACTGAAACCCATATCCGCCTCGCTATTGAACTGCATCTGGCTCGTAACGACAATCGTGCCGATAAGAAGCGTTTGCGAAATGGCAAACTGGGTTACTACCAATCCTTTCCGAAACGAAAATCCTCCGATCTGGTCTTGGGTCAACTTACCTTTTAACGCGGTAATAGGTTGAAAACCGGCGAGTACAAGTCCCGGATAAGCCCCGGAAACGAAGGTTACCACCACCAGCAAGCAGACAATAAATACCAGCTGACTGATGTCCTCCACGAAATTCAACGTGACGCGGGCTGACAGCAACTCGTTCATATAAGGCAAGGCGAGATAGGACAATCCGACTGCCAATACGAATGCAATACCCGTAATAAGCGCCGTTTCGCTGATAAACTGCCAGAAAAGCTGCGCTTTCATACTACCCATTGCTTTTCTTACACCAATCTCTTTGGCGCGGCCCAATGCCTGGGCAGTAGCGAGGTTGATGAAATTCACACAGGCCGTGATGATGAGGAAAACCGCGATGAGCGAAAGCGCAATGAGCTGACTTTTCGCGATCGCGCCACCAAATTCCTGGTTCATATGAACATCCGATAATGCCTGCAAAGAGAAGCGGAAAGTCTTTGCGCCCTTTGCATCATAATATTTTGTGGAAATACCCGCCATTGCTTTTTGCGCTTTCGCGACGTTCGTACCGGGTTTGAGGAGCACGTAGGCCGCCGTGCCGCTGTAAATGCCGCCCCAGGTGTTAAGCCAAGGCTGCGTTTGGCTGATCGTGACGTAAGAAAGATATATTTCGTACCGGATATCCGTGTTTTCAGGCGCATCGCTGATGACACCGGTGACTGTAAAATCGGTCTTGTTATCAAGCCGGAAATGCTTGCCGATCGCACTTTCCCCGTGAAAATACTTTTCGGCCACCTCCTCGGTGATCACGGCAGTATTGGGTTCGGAAAGCATTGTTTTCGCATTCCCGGCCACCAATGGAAAGCCCATCATTTCAAAAAAAGCAGGCTCGACATAGGCAACCCCGTTCGCCTCACTGAACTTGGCATGCTTCGCTGACGCTGGAATCGAAATCGTGCCGCCAAAGTTGATCAGCATCGACGCCTTCTCGACAAACGAATAATCGTCGCGCATCGCAGCCCCAATCGGCTGCGGCACTGTGCCGTATTTACTTACGGTTTCATTATGCAGTTCCGAAGTTACCCGGTAAATGCGATCGGCTTTGGAATGAAACTTATCGAAACCAAGGTGATAATGTACGAGCGAGAAAATGAGAATCCCGCAAGTCATCCCCAGCACGAGGCCGAGGACGTTGATGATCGTATACGACGGATGCCGCGCAAGGTTGCGCCGCGCGATGGTGAGATAATTATGAAGCATGGCTAATGGGACAGTCGGCCGACGGCTTTCGGCGGTGGGTTTTGTTTTAGGTTTACTATTAAAAAAGCGCTTTTTGAGCACGTATGGCTTAATGAATTTCAAAACCTCGGCAGCATATTGCCTTTTTGCAGCGCCTATGCCCAGCCGTTTCACATCCATTTCAAATTGTTCATGCAAATCGCCTTGCAGCTCTTCGAAAAGTTCAGGCGGGCACAAAGCGCGAAAAAAACGATCCGCCCAGGCAGGTGGTGACGCAGATTTTCTCATGACTGCAAAGTTGAAGTGATCGCATTCCAGAACTGGCTCCTCACCTCCTGAATCTCCGCCAGAATCTGCCGCCCCGCGGCCGTAACGGTAAAAAGCCGCTTCCGTCGCCCGCCCCTGCTCAGCGTCGCGCCACCCATTTCCGAGGTAACATACCCCTTCTCTTCCAGCCGGTACAATGCAATATGCACCGCACTGAGGCTGATGGTCCGGTTAGCCCGCTCGCGCAGCTCCTCGGCCACCGCCACGCCATAAGCGCCATTATTCACGACCATCACTGCAAGCAGGACAAGTTCTTCAAATTCACCCAGGTACGATCTGCCCATTTGTTTGAGAGTATTTTATTATTATTTGCTAAACAAATGGTGTGCCAGGAGTTAGTCTCGAAGATTACTATCAGATAATGAGAATATTAACTTAAAACTTGAAACTTATTGAATGTCCAGAATCGGACGGGGGATTGATGGAAACGGACGAGGGATTGAGGGTTGTGATGCTTGTAAATTTAACGCTTGATGTTAAATCTGCAAGGTTGGCCGCCAATCATTCACCGATAGAAGCCGCCTGCTCATTGGTCTTCTGAAAATACATTAAACGAGATTATTCCGAAGCCTTCTGCTGAAACAAGTCGTGTTTCTGACTTGACAAGTATTAAGTTATAACTTAACTTTATGACAAAATTCAGCATTCGCTTATCTGGCAAGATAGCTCCTGCCAGAATCAAATTATTCAAGCTTTACATCAACAAAACCTGCCAAATCGATGATTTTGAGGAGACAATTTGTCGGGAAGGCAACCTAGATAGCGAAATAGACAAAATTTATTCAGTACTAAACAAGGTCTGCAACCTGAGAATGCTTCCGAAAACTATGTTTCGGCACATTCGGATAAGTGAGATGCCTTATCAATTGTATGAGGCCAAAAGCTCGAATTTGCGTTTCTATCTCATCAAAGTGGAAAATACAGGCAAGATAATCTTACTTGGCGGACGTAAGAGTAGTCAGAAAGCAGACCTAAAATATCTAGCCAAACTGATTAAAGAGATTCATTTCGAAGGAATAACAAACATAGGTAACCCATGAAAACACGCGAGGATCTACTGAAAAGCCCTACTTACTGGCTAACCGGTGTGCAGATTGAAGTTTTCAACCTGCTCAATACCTATATGGAAGAGAACAAACTGACTCAAAAGCAGGTCGCTGAAAAACTAAATGTTTCGCCTTCCTACGTCTCCCAGATTTTGAACGGAAATTTCAATTTTACAATCTCAAAACTGATCGAGCTTGCTCTATTGGTTGGGAAGGCGCCGATTATTCAGTTTGAGACGATTGAACAGATTTTGAAAGCGGAGGCGACGCAGTTGAAGGCAGAGAGCAAATTTAAAAGGAAGAAAATTGCGGATTTGAATATCCCTAATGCAAAAATTGCCTGATTATCCTTGTAAATTTAACGCTCGATGTTAAATTTACAAGGATGATCGTAAGAGATGCACAGGTTGAGATACTTAATTTGCTGGAAGAATTTCCGGCAGTAGGCATTCTCGGTCCCAGGCAAATCGGTAAAACAACACTTGCATTTCAAATCGCCGAGACGATTTCTCCCGAGCCCATTTACCTTGATCTCGAATCTCCGTCAGACGTTGCCCAACTTAGCGAGCCCGAATTATACTTCGAGAAATATTCCGACAGAACCATCATTCTGGACGAAATCCAACGAACGCCAGAAATATTCGCAGTCCTCCGCGGAGTCATCGATAAGCGTCGCCGCGCAGGAAGGCGCACCGGCCAGTTTCTAATTCTCGGCTCCGCTTCGCTTGATCTCTTGCAACAATCTTCGGAAAGTCTTGCTGGCCGCATTGCTTACACGCGCCTTCCCGGCATTAAAGCGACCGAAATCGATACGGATGACCAGGACAAGCTCTGGATACGCGGTGGATTTCCTGAAAGTTTTCTCGCCTCGAACGACTCATCCAGCTTCGAATGGCGGCAAAACCTCATCACCACTTACCTTGAACGAGACATTCCGCAATTTGGCTTCAAAATCCCGGCCATGGTACTCCGCAATTTCTGGACGATGCTTGCCAATTCGCAGGGCGGAATTGCCAACCTTAGCCGCATAGCTGCCGGCCTCGGCATCAGTGTACCAACCGCCACGCGATACCTTGATTTGCTGGAAGACTTATTTCTCGTTCGAAAACTTCAACCGTGGTCGGCCAATATCGGCAAACGGCTCGTCCGCACACCCAAAATCTACATTCGCGACAGCGGCATTACCCATACATTGCTCAAAATCAGAAATCAGGAAGACCTGCTCGGGCACCCGGTTCTGGGCGGAAGCTGGGAAGGGTACATTATCGAAAACCTGATCGCCATGCTGCCTTCATGGGTCACACCCTATTATTACCGCACGGCAGCGGGTGCTGAAATCGATTTGGTGCTTGAAATCAATCATTAGACCAGGATTGCTATTGAGATCAAAAGGTCGCTTACTCCGGCGTTAAGCAGGGGATTTACTACCGGATGTGAGGATATTCAGGCTTCGCACAAGTATTTTGTGTATCCGGGTCAGACTAGTTATGTCATTTCGAAAGATGTGAATGTTGTGTCGTTGGTGGAGATGATGGAAATAGTGAAAAAGCTAATCATCCCATAATGCATATCTATCATTTATAAGAGTCGGTATGTCAGAATTTCGAACTTACGAAACCAGCTTCAACCGCAAACCCAATTTCCGGGTCAGATACCGACTTTATTCCTATGAAGAAGGTGGCCGGTATAGTCCTGCATTACAGCATTACAGATGCGATTTCCACTACAAAAATGACGGCAAGTTCAAGCATTCGCTCTACATGATCTGGCCGGAGTTCGAGGATGAGAATGGTCGCATATTAGATGAAACGGAATACGCTCCAATGTCTGGAACTGCACGAATGTGGATAGTCAGCAAAGAGTTCATCCCCTACCATAAGGAATTTTTGAAAGTTGGAACGATTGGGTATTTTCAAGAAGGTGGTAGGAAGGTTGGAGAATGTGAGGTGATTGAGTTAATTGAATTTTAAGTCAAATTGGCCTCACTCCCTTCATTTGGCAAGTCCGAGCTGTCTTCGAAGATCGCTTACCAAAGCATAGTACTCCGAAATCGGAATCACTTTCCTCGAATTCTCCTCTATCTTCTTTCCTTCCTTCGTCCAGAGATAGGGATAAAAACTAACCACATTATCACCAGACATTTTGGATACCTCATCCTTCCACGACTTCCAACGATAGCCGTCATAAAAGTTATCAAGGTCATTATTGAAACAAAATAACAGAAAGTCGGTGTAGCCCATATCTAACGGCTCGAAATCCAGCGTATCCGGCGCCAGATAATAAACTTTGCCAACATCGTTTCCCAACGAACCATCATTCAAGACAAAAATTCCACCGATAGCGTCGTCAGCAATTACAAGTAAGGGCACATCCTTGTCAGAGGCTTTGAGCGGGCTAACTTTGGGCCAGCCCGGTAGAGAACGCATTAGCCGCTCGCTTCCGGAACCAAGAATGCGTATCCAGCCATTATCAACCAAAATCCCCCCACTCATATAAACGATAGCGCCCATTGGCGAACGCGTCGTCACCTGAATATCATATAATGACTGTCGCGCTTTGAGGCTGTCGGCAGATAGGATTTCTACTCGATTGGTCGCTGCCTTGATCCAATCTAAAACGAATGGCCAACCTGGATCTTCGTTATTAATTAATTCTTCCACTGGTCGCAACTTCTGTTGCCCGAAAGTACTCAATGCGATAAGGATGGATATGGACGTAAGATAAATCTTGATTTTCAAGTTGGCGTAGATTTGGATTAACCAGCGCAGAAATTAACCAATTTTCTACTCATTTCTGCCGTATGAAAATTGCAATTAAATGGACGTTGCATGTTACCCAGCAGTTCTCCAACTTACTCTTTCCCTAAAAATTCTTTCTTACAAAGAATCTACAAGGTATTGCCCTGCAATGGTGCGGGTGTGGCGAAAGCCGCCCGAACGTAGTTACTGACGTTAAGTCACCTAAGGCAGGGCATTTCGTTCATCGTGCGGCATCTAGCTGTGATGCTTATCAGAATCAATATTGACGAGCCAATTGTAAGCAATTCGACCTCTGCGATATTGCTTTCTTACAATTAACCGGAGGATAATCGCATTGCTGCCTCCTTGCATTTCTCCCCCCGCTTTCCCAACTTACGCCTTCCTATAAATCACTGAAGCAATGAAAAATTTTAGACGATCTGCCCTGTTATGGTGCGGGTGCGGCGAAAGCCCCCCGGATGCCCGCTTTGTGAGCATTAGGACACCTTAGACAGGGCCTTCTATTCATCCTAAAAAACAAAGTCAATGACAACTTCATCACACACCACCGAGTCCGAGGACTCGGTATGCCTCGCTTATGGCAGGCAAGTAAAAGAACTTTTGAACGTAGGCAGCCCTTCCGAAATGCTCGATCACCTGTGGGCGATTTACAGCGATTCGATGGCATTTCAACAGGAGGCTGGCTACAATCCGCGGATTAGCGACACTTTTATGACTTTCAGGGAGCTGGTGTTTTTCTTTCAACGCATTGAGAGTGTGAAAGCTTAAATCGAAGAAAATGTCAGAAGCAGAGATATCTCCGTTTCTGACATTTTTTGATAATTGCGCCCAGCCTCTTGCTCATTTGCAGACTTTTATCTCCGCCAAAATGGCTATATTTGAGTATAACTGACGACTCGATTATGGTTATCGAACGACAAAACGAAGACATCGTCATACGGCTCAACGCTTCTCTCATCGATATGGAAGAAGTACAAAAGCTTACCAGCTATTTCCGCTTCATCGAATCCAATGCCCGAAATACCGGGACGGAAGAAGAGGCCGCGGAACTCGCGCGTGAAGTGCACAGCGCATGGTGGGCCGAGAACCGTAGCCGTTTTATCACGTGATTATAGTTGTAGACGTAAACATCATTTTCAGTGCCCTCATCACGCCACACGGTAAACTGGCAAAAATTCTCACCCATCCAAATTTGCCTGCCCGTCGCATAAGTTGCTATTACGCGGTTGTGGAGCTTTTCAAGCATCAATCAAAAATTGTAAAGTATTCCAAAAAGTCAGTTGATGAAGTCATCGATGATCTCTTCGATGTGCTTACCAGCATGAGCCTTTACAATGAAACGCTAATCGAGGCAGTGCATTGGAAAGAGGCTGAACGACTCACGGTCGATATCGATTCCTTTGACATTAACTACGTAGCTCTTGCATTACAAACTGGCGGGGTGCTTTGGACGGGGGATAAGAAACTGGTCGATCATCTTCGAGGAATGGGTTTTGACCGAATCATAAACACTACTGAGTTATATAGTATGCTTTTTTAAAACGAAGCGCCCCGCTTGTCATCCTGAGCGAAGTCGAAGGATAATTGCACGATGCTCATTGGCATCTCGCTTTTGCACTTCGACCGCCCGGCGGCCCGATTCGCTCAGTGTGACACTAGCGGGGCGCTTGTATTGGATTATTTTCTTATCAGCTGCGTCTCTAAACTTCTACGCCTCCAAAACCATCTCCTCCTTCGCCTTCCTTTTCTTACGCTTCGCAAACCGCTCCTTAATCCGGTCCACCACATAGTAAGCGCTAGGAACCAGGAACAATGTCAGCAGCAACGAGCTGGTTAAACCACCGATGATTACCCAGGCCATCCCATTCTTAACCTCGGCGCCGTCGCCGGATGCGAGGGCGATGGGGAGCATACCGGCTACCATCGCGATGGTGGTCATCAGGATTGGGCGGAGACGTTCTTTGCCGGCTTCGATCAGGGCTTCTTTTAGTCCGAAACCTTCTTCTTTAAGCTGGTTGGCAAAGTCCACGATCAGGATCGCGTTTTTGGCTACTAATCCGAGGAGCATGATCATACCTACAATCGAGAAGATCGTTAAACTTTCCATCGTGAGCGCAAGGGCGGTGAGCGCACCTACCAATGCAACCGGGATCGAGAAGAGCACGACGAATGGGTAAATGGTACTTTCGTAAAGCGCCACCATGATGAGGTAGATCAGCACGATACCCAGCACCAATGCGGCTCCGAGGCTACCGAATGCGTCGGCCTGGTTTTTCAAATCGCCGCGGTATTCGATGCTGATGCCTTCCGGCAGTTTCACTTTCGCCATTTTGGCCTGAATGTCGGCACCGATGGAACCGGATGGACGGCCTACTACCTGCGAATTAATGGTAATGGATGACAGACGGTCGATACGTTGCAACACGCTTTCGCCCATTCCTTCCCGGATCGTCGCGAATTGCGACAGTTCGAATGTCTGGCCAGAACTGTTTACAAATGTCAGGTGACGGATATCGTCGGCTTTGGAGCGGTCGAACTGGTCGAGGTTGACCATGATGTCGTATTCCTTGCCTTTCTGTTTGAACTTCGAACGGTCGTCGCCGCGGAATGCAGTTTGCAATGTCGCTCCTACTTCGGCAGCATTGATGCCTAGTTGGGCCATTTTCTCGCGGTCGAGGGTTACGCCTACTTCCGGTTTGGGATCATCCACCGAGTAATCGACGTTGGAAGAACCCGGCACAGAAGCCACAATGTCTTTCACCTGCGCGGCTGTTTTACGGATCACGGCCATGTCGGTACCTTTTACGGCTACCTGAATTGGTGCCTGGTTGGCATTACCGGTGATGGAAGTCGGTGCGACGGTCACTTTTACGCCTGGGATTTGCAGGATTTCCTTTTGAATACCCTGACCAAATTCTTCGGACGAGATCGTGCGCTCTTTTTTATCCACCAATTGAACCGTCAGATCCGCAATGTTACTGTTCGAAGTTGTTCCCAAACCAGTGCTGCTGTAACCGACGTTGGTAAAGACTTTGGTCACTTCCGGCTTAGCCAAAAGGATTTTCTCAACGCGCTGTGCTACCTGGTTCGTCTGGTAAACAGAGGCGGTGGGTGCCAATTCAATGGAAACGTTAAGTTCACCGCGGTCGCTTTGCTGCATGAATGCCGCTCCCACGAATCCGCCCGGTACCAGTGCAATGGACCCGACGATCAATACGATTGACAGCAGGAAAATGTAGCGCTTGTGGCCGAGGACCCAGGTCAATATCCTTCCGTATTCTTCTTTGATATTGTCCAGGAATTTTTCAAAACCAATGTTCAAACGGCCCCAAAGGCTGTTTTTGTCCAAAACTTCCAGCTTACCAAAACGGGAAGCGAGCAAGGGCGTCAATGTAAAGGACACGAGCAAACTCATCAATGTCGAGAACACGACTACGAGCGAGAATTCCCGGAGAATGTTACCGATCAGGCCCTGCGTCAATGCAAGCGGCACGAATACCACGACGTCCACAAGGGTGATCGCCAATGCGGTAAAACCGATCTCTGCCCGGCCATCCAATGCGGCCTGCCAGCGGCTTTTGCCCATTTCAAGGTGGCGGTTGATGTTTTCCAAAACCACAATCGAGTCATCGACAAGGATACCTACCACGAGCGAGAGCGCCATGAGCGTCATCAGGTTCAATGAGAAGCCCATTACGCTCATCAGAATGAATGTCGGGATCATCGACGACGGCAATGCCACGAGGATGAACATCGAGCTCCGGAAGCTGTGCAGGAACAAAAGCATTACCACGGACACGATCAGAACCGCCAGCCCAAGGTCAAACACCACCGCGTCGGCAGAGGCCAATGTGTAAATCGATTGATCGGAGGCAATATTGAATTTCAAACCCTGCGACGCATATTGTTTTTCCAGACTCGTCAAACGCTCGCGGGTGAGCTTGCTCACGTCCACGGCATTGGCGTCGGATTGTTTCTGGATTTGCAATGCCACCGACGGGCGGCCATTGATGTGGTTCACCGCCGTTGCATCGGCCACGCCGTCGTACACTTCCGCAATATCCCGCAGGAAGATTTGTCCGCCATTGGACGAGCGGCCTACGATTACATTTCTGAGATTTTCAACCGTCGTCAGTTTCGCGTCGAAACGGATCGAAAGCTGGTCGTCCTGGGTTTTCACCTGGCCGGCTGGGTAGGAAGTATTCGCATTGTTGATCGCCGCCGAAACCTGGCTGATCGACAAATGGTAGGCTTTCAGTTTGTCCTGGCCGATATTCACCTGGATCTGGCGTTCGGTACCACCGATAATGGTCACCTGGCCGACGCCGGTTACATTCGAAAGCTGCGGTTTCAGCTTGTCGTCGATCAAGTCATATAGTTCGGATGGCGAAAGGTTCGCGGTAACACCCATTCTCAAAACCGGGATTTCGTCGGTTGAGAATTTGTTGATCACGGGACGGTCGGCATCGTCCGGAAGCAGTGAAATCACTTGCTCCACCTTCCGCTGCGCTTCCTGCTGCGCCAAATCGACGCTAATGCCTTGTTTCAACTGGATAATCACCGACGATACACCTTCCTGCGAAGTGGAATTGATCTGGTCCAGCCCTTCAATGGCCGATACCGCGTCTTCGATGTGCTTCGTCACGTTCGTTTCGACCTCGTCCGCGGAAGCTCCGCGATAGGTCGTCATCACACTTACAACATTGGCCTCGAATTTAGGCAAAAGATTGTAAGACAACTGGTTATAGCTTATCAAACCGAATAGTATCAATACGACGAATACTACGGTGATGAAGAGCGGTCTTTTTACGGCTACTTCGGTAATTGACATAATTCTTTCAGTTTGCTGATGAAACTTATTTTGTAACGGTAACCGCAGCGCCTTCGCTCAGGTTGATCTGTCCGGTAGTAACCACCGTTTCGCCCGATTTCAGGCCAGTCAACACTTCCACATTGTCGCCCACTTCGCGACCTACTTCGATCTTGCGTTGCTTGGCCACGCCGCCTTCCACCACGTACACGTACGGGTTACGCACGCTTTCCACGAGCGCGCTACGCGGGATCAGCAATGACTGCTGGCTGCTTTTTTGCTGAAATTCAACACTCACGAATGTACCTGCTTTCAGCTCAGCCGAGTTTTTAACCACGATCTCAACCGGATAATTGTGTGATTCGTCGCCCTGTGGCGCAATGTAGGAGATCACGCCGTCGATCTTTTTACCGGGGAAAATACTGGTACTCACCTGCACGTGCTGGCCTTCTTTAAGTTTATACACGTCATTTTCGTTGATCATCACCTGTACTTTCAGGCGCGACACGTCCAGGATGGTTCCCAGCGAAGTACCGACATTTACAAACTCACCCGGCTCGATGTTTTTCTTCACAATGCGGCCGCTGATCGGCGCCTGAATGGACGCGTCGGAGATCTGTTGTTTGATCTGCTCGGCCTGGTTCAATGCATTGTCGTAGTTGTATTTGGTATCGTTCACCTGAACTTCGGTGGCCGCATTACCTGCCAACAGTTTGGAATAACGATCGGTATCCTTTTTCAATTTATTGATATTCAATTCGGTAGCTTCAAGCGACAGCTCTTTCAATTTGCTATCCACTTTCACAAGCGTTGCGCCCTGCGACACGTGCGTACCAAGCTCGTATTTCACCGACAATACCTTTCCTGCGGCAGTTGCCATGATTTCCGCCTGTTTATAGGGAATAAGGCTACCGGTGCGAACCAGTTGCTGATCAGCGCTGCCTTCCTGAACGGCTGCCGCAGTCACGGGAATGGTCACGTTTTTATTGTCGGGCATCTTTTTCTTTTCGTCGATCTTAGCCTTGTTGGCAACAAGCCGAACGCCGATCAAAACGCCTATAATGACAATGGAACCGATGATGATGAGTTTTCTTTTCATGGAAATTCAAATGAGTGAATGAGTGTTTGTTAATGAAGCGTCTTTTATGGTAATGCTGTGAAGAAATCGTTCAGGCTTCCTGTTGATTGTTCCAAGCCCAGTTTCGCCTGATAATAGCTCAGCATTGAGTTGATATAGTTGCTTTGTGACTCTTTATAGGAAGTTTCCGCATTGAGCAAATCGGTCAACGGCACGGTGCCTTCCCGGTATTGAAGCGTGGTTACGTCGTAGACTTCCTTCGCCAGGGCTACGTTATTTTCGTCGCTTGCCAGGCTGGATTTCGCTTTTTGAAGCTGGGTCAATGCATTGCTGTTTTGAAGCTCATAATTCTGGACATTCAGTTTCAATTGCTCTTGTTGCGTCATCAGGTTCAGGTCGGCCTGTTTGTATTGTGCGTCGCGGCGGAAGCTGTCGAAAATCGGGATGTTCAGTTTCAAACCGATTGCTCCGTAGCTGAACCAATTGTTCCATGAAGCTCCAAGGTCGTTACCCAGCGCCTGCACGCCGTAGCGGCCATACACCGACACTTTTGGCAAATAACCAGCTTTAATCCGCGCTTTTTCGAGTTGTTGCAATTCCATATTCAGATTCTGAATTTTGAAATCCGTCAGATTCGAAGCATCAAACCTGCCTGGTTCGACCAATTTAAATGGCTGTTCCAGCGGATTGTCAGCCAGCACGAGTTGTTCGGCCAGCGGCATGCCCATTTGGAATTTCAACTGGTTTTCAGAAAGCGTAAGGTTGCTTTCCGCCAGCGTCAATTGAGATTTGATATTGTTCAGATTTACCTGCGTACGGTCGTAATCCACTTTCTTGATCACGCCATTGTCGAGTTGCAGCTTCAATGTGCTCAGGATCTGGCTCGTTTTGTCCAGGTTATCCTTCAAAAGCGCGATCTGCTGCGTCGTCACGAACACCTGGTAATAGGCATTCGCTACATTATATATGATGGTCTCCTTCGTCTTGCGCGAATTCAGTACCGAATTTTCCTGGTTCGGTTTGTTGGCCTTAATGCCCACCAGCAGCGACTGATCGAAAATCACCTGGTCCACCTGCGCCGAAACATTGCTCTGGTATTTGGTACCCAGCGCCACCCGGCGATCTTCTCCGCCAAACAATGCACCCGGTAAAACCGTCGATTGCAGTTTCAGGTTATCGTCCAGCGAGCCCGTACCTGCTACCTGCGGCAAATAACCCGCCAGCGCCTCACGTCCCTGCTGTACGGCCGTACTTTCTTTGTACTGCGCTATTTTAACATTCCCGTTGTTTTTGATCCCATATGCAATGCAATCTTTCAAACTCAGGGTTGTCTGCGCCCATGCCGGTGCCACCGAGGCAGCTAGTGCGATGATTCCGGCGATCCATTTACTTTTCATTTTGACCTGTTGTTGATTATTTGTGGCTAATGGTAGATAGTTGACGGCTCTACTGGTGATATATCAACTATCTATATAAAAAAATTTATTTGTCGACTATTTTAACGACGCGGTCCAGATATCCCAGGAAAGTCGACCATTCCTGTTCTGAAAACTGCTCCATAATCTGGTTATTAAAAGCGATCGCCAGCGACTGAATGCGCTCGCAAACAAACTTTCCGCTCGGCGTAAGTGAAATAAGGTTCTTTCTTTTGTCCTCCATATCACTTTCGATTTTCAGGAAGCCATCCTTATGCAATGTCTGCACAGAACGCTGGATACCTGCTTTATCTTTCTGTAAAATATTCGCAATGTCCTGCTGCGTGCGTGCCTGTTCCTGGAAATATACAACCATTAAGATCGGAAGCTGCTCGGCCAACACGGGGATGCCCTCGTTGACCAGTTCGGCATTCATTTTCTTAAAAACGGTTTTCGTGACAGCCCCCAGTTTGAATTGTAAGGAGTTCTTCAATTCCTCCCGAAGGTTCTGCCAGTTATCTATGTTTGTGTTCATGATGGTACAAAGGTAAATTGTGTTGATATGTCAACCAAATTTCAGGTGAAAAAGTTTTTGATCTCTGGATTAATGGTGAAATGCCAGGGATGAACGGCTAACAAAAAGAGCGGCGACATCGTTTGACGCCGCCGCTCTCCTATTTTTCGAAGTGCCGTTACTTCCCGAGCGTCTTGAAAAGCATTCCTTTCGCCACCCTGTCGGTCAATGCCATGCCGTTGATAATCGCAAGCTCGTCAAGTTTACCGTCGGGCTGATTGTTGTCTTTCAGCACATCTCTTAATGTCGCTTCCCGTTGCGCGGTTTTAATGCGAATTCGTTCCGGCTGGCGATTGAGGATATTGGGGTCGGAAACCGACTTGAAACCCTGCGCTACGGACCGGAACTGGCTTGCATTGGCTGCAAAGTTAGCAGCAGCCGCCACGCCATGGATCGCATAAATGTTGCCCCCGTACTGGATCAGCCAGGTCCCAACCTGAATGGTATTGGCTGTCGCGGCAGCAGCTTGGCCATTTGCTCCCTGTTCCACTTGCTGTGACACCATTACCAGAGCCTGATTCCCATTAATGGTCGTCTTGTCGTTTTCAAGCACCTTCAAATTATAGTTTTTGACCACCGCCTGCGCTGCTTCGTCCAGCGATTTACCTTGCGCCAATGTGAATAACATCATCGACTTACCGTCCTTGGCGGCCATCTGGAACTGTACAGGCGAGTTTTCATACTGCCAGCCGCTCGGTACCGGGAATTGGAATTTCAGCGAGGGGTGGTAAAACTGATTGTTTTCCACAAAGCCCTGCTGCGGATCGTTACCATATATTACACCATCTATTTTTCGCAGATAAGCATCCCGGTTGACATTGTATTTGCCCGGATGCTCCGTCTGATATTGTGTTGCCAGTTTACCAACCTTCGTCATACGATCGCCTGGGTCGGGGTGGGTCGACTGGAATGTCGGGATCGACTGCCCGGCTTTTTCACTGATCCTCTTCAGCGTACCAAAAAAATCGGCCATCTCTTTGGCATCGTAACCGATCTTGCTGGAATATTCTACCCCGATTTTGTCGGATTCGGTTTCATGGTCGCGGCTGTAACTCAAAAAGAGCAATCCTAATGCCTGCTGCGCCTCCTCCCCCATCGCGCGCACCTGCGGGGAAAGCACCATCCCAGCTGCCAAACCTACCTGGCCCAGTATCTGCGAAGTTTGCTGGCGCGCCGAGTGACGGGCCGTTACGTGCCCGATCTCGTGGCCCAATACTCCGGCGAATTCGGCTTCATTATTAAAATGCGCCATAATCCCCCGTGTAAAGTATACGTAACCGCCAGGCACGGCAAATGCGTTGACTACCGGCGAGTCCACGATAAAGAATTTGTACGGCAAGTCGGGCCGGTGCGAGATTTTCGCCATGGCCATGCCCTTTTCGTTGATGAAGGATTGCAGGTTCTTATCGTCGTAAATGCCCATTGTGGCTACGATAGACGGGTGCGATTCGGCCCCGAGCGCGATCTCTTTCTCTTGCGACATAAAGATGATCTCTTTTTTGCCCGTCACCGGATTTTTAGAACAACCTGCCAGCACACCTGCCGCCAGAAGTCCGGCCAGCATGCGGAATGAGTATTTCATTTCCATAAACTTTGAAAAATGACTAAAATGAAGGAGTTGGTCAAAATTAAACTTTGTAATGAATTTACGAAAGAATCATGCCAATTCGTGACATCAACGGACGGTCTTCGGTTGCCGGCACGCGGCTGGGGCAAAAATATATTTTACTTTGCCTTTTCATTCATCTAAATTACATTTTGATCCGAAAGCACAGGAACAAAACTTTCTCTTACTAACAGACCTAAACCCGAAGTATGCCGCATTCTTTACAGCACTATGACTTCTAAAAAGACCACATACAGCGCACTTCCTTCCTGGCTGGCCCGACTTGACTTTCTGGGTATCTTCGAGAAAGACCCTTTCGGCAATTATCTGGTTATCAAACGACTGCTTATTTTTATTCTGGGTTGGTTTACCTACTACCGATATACTGCCGTCAATAAGATCCGCATTACCGGTACCGAAAACCTGATAGAACTTCCCGATCACGGCGTGCTTTTCCTTTCCAACCACCAAACTTATTTCGCTGACGTTATCGCATTCTTCCATATTTTCTGTGCTGTCAAATGGGGCTATAAGGATACAATTTCCCCCCCCTTCTATCTTTTTTCTCCCCGTGCGAGATGCTATTATGTAGCAGCAGCCGAAACGATGAAAGGTGGATTTTTACCCAAATTGTTTAGCATGGGTGGTGCTATCACCATCGAGCGTTCATGGCGCGCCAATGGAGAGGATGTGAAACGACAGTTGGACACTTCGGCACAGGACCGCATCGGGATCGGTCTTCAACACGGCTGGGTGGTTAGTTTTCCTCAGGGAACCACCAAACCGTATGCCCCTGTACGCAAGGGCACTGCACATCTGATCAACGACCAACGCCCTATTGTAATCCCGGTCGTTATCAACGGTTTCAGGCGGGCATTTGACAAGAAAGGACTCCGTTTCAAAAAACGTAACACCAAGCTCACCGTGCATTTCAAACCACCCATGCATTTCGAGCCCGGCGAGTCTGTGGAGAGCATGATCGCACGTGTAACGCAGGCCATTGAGCAGGAAGCACCCCGCGATGGCTCCTTCCAGCCGGAAATCTAGCATGGTATGCTTTTTTCAAACATCTCTTTATGAAAAAAAAGGTATTGATCACCGGCGGAACCGGTCTGATCGGGAAACACCTGACCGAAATGCTGCTCGAAAAGGGCTATGAGGTGACCTTTCTGAGCCGAAAAAAGGCCGATATTCCTTCCGTGTTTGAATGGGATATTCAAAAGGGTTACATAGCAGACGGTGCTCTGGACGACATCCACTTTCTGATCCATTTGGCAGGTGCCAATGTTTCTGAAGGTCGCTGGACGGCAAAACGGAAGAATGTTATTCTCAACAGCCGTACAGAATCGATCCGTCTCATTGCCCGGAAGCTTTCCGAATTGCAAATCCGCCCGGCTGCATTTGTATCAGCATCCGGCATCAGCTATTATGGTGAAGATTCCGGGGAGGCAAGAAATACCGAAAAATCCCCGCCCGGTCATGACTTCCTCTCCCATGTCACAATTGAATGGGAGAAAGCAGCGGACGAAATCGCGCAACTCGGGATAAGGACGGTAAAGCTCCGCACAGGTATTGTCATTAGCGAAGCGGGCGGAGCCATTCCCAAAATGGCATTACCTGCACGTTTCGGTCTAGGGGCTCCCCTGGGCTCAGGAAAACAATGGATATCCTGGATCCACATCGACGATCTTTGCAGGATGTATATCGATGCACTTGAAAAGGAAAGCTGGCGGGGAGTTTACAATGCCGTCGCCGCGCAGCCTGTAACCAATGAAGACCTCACCAAAAAAATATGCGAAACATTGCATCGCCCGCAATGGCTTCCTAATGTTCCTTCGTTTGCATTGAAATGGGCACTCGGCGACCTGGCAAACATAGTGCTGGGTGGCAACTACGTCATCAACGAAAGGATTGAAAAGGAAACGGATTTCCAATACCGTTACAACGATTTGATGCGTGCATTGAACGCGGAACTAGGCTAGGGCCTGTCATTCCTCCTCATCTTCCAGTTCCTCTTCAGCAATAGTCAGTACCTGAACGGTACTGAGCCATTTGTCGCGCTGTATTTTGGCTTTGAAATCATCGAGCACGTTGAGCTGCACATTACCATTGCTGAATACCGACATCTGCATTCCTACAAAAGCCAGGGCATCGTTCAGGCGATTTTCCAAAGGTTCCGCACTGAAAATACACTCCTGCCAGTACCAGCCCAGCGACTCGCCGGCTACCTCCTCTACAATGCCGATATAATCTTCGAGCGTGTAACCTATAAATGGCTTTCCGAACCGAACCCAAAGCAGTCGCATTACATCGTCCAGCGATTGGGCATGGTTGGTTTTCTTCCTTAAGTAGAGGTCAAGGATCAATGCTACCAATGCGCCTTTGTGGTACACAGAGACTTTGCGGTTCGGGATGCCTTTTTCGTAACCATCCAGCCAAAGGTCGAATGAGGAATCTGCGAGAGATTGGGCAGCATGCGCGCTGCTTTCAAAATGCCGCTTCATATATACCTGCAATTCCTTTACATAGGTTTCTTCACTGAAAACGCCCCCTCTTCTCAGGAAAAGGTCGCCATAATAAGTAGTACAGCCCTCGGCTACGAAACAAGTCCGGAAGTAGTTTTCTCTCGTGAAGTCATAAGGCAGCAACTCTGCCGGTCGGATTCTGATGATGTTCCAGGCATGAAACAGCTCGTGCGAGCTCACACCCAGCAAATCCGAGTACAAGCCTTCGCCTTCATCATCCGGCCCGAGTACGATCATCGTCGAGTTCTGGTGCTCCACGCCGTGGTAAAATGCAGTAGGCAGGATCAGGTTCAGGAAATGGTAGTCTGTTTCGGGAAATTCCTGCATCATGGCGATCTGTTCTCTCGAGAACCTTCTGAAGTCCCGCTCGATCCGTCGCCAATTCGGTTTCAGATTACCGTGCATCCAGATCTTGAACTGCACACCACGAACATCGTACTCGCATTTCTGCAAACTTTCCGAAGCCAGCATCGGACTGTCCACCAGTTGGTAAAAATCCCTCGCCCATAATGCATTGGGTCCCGCAGCTGGTAACCCGCAGGCGATCTGGTAACGCTCCGGTAAATCCAGTTCTACCTCATACGGCTCAGAAATGCGCTCTTCCGTATACATACAGAAGTTGATAAAGTTCAGATACCACAATTCCTCGTCCACATAACTACTGCCTGCATTTTGAATGGCTGCATAATAAGTATAATGTACCCTTACCTCATTTTCACCCGCAGTTCCAACCTGCCAGCGGTCTTTCGTTACCTTACGAATAGGTAGTTTGTGACCAGCGGCTGAGTTCGCTTCAATAAATTGAATATTTTTGGCGAAGTTTTGAATTTCGTATCGTCCGGGCCGCCACGCTGGCAGCTGAATTTCGATATGTTCGCTGCTGATGTCCGAAATAGTGTAAGTGATATCAAGAAAACGGGATTGCGGGTCAGGTACCGAAATGTAATAATGCATAGACGAAACGCGTGGTGTTAAGAGGAGCGGGAACGCAGTTTGGAACAGACCAAAATCAGGGAGTCCTACGTTACCAGTTACAATATTATAAAATAAACGATTTTAAGATGAAAAGCAAAATCCTCCTGCCAGTGGTATTCATACTGGCAGTTTTGATCAGTCCATCCTTATTAGCCCAAAATGATGAGTATTATCGACCCGACTCCTTGCGTAAAGAAAAGCCGGAAAGGAAGGAACTACCTCCTGTTGAAGAAAAAAGTAACAATACAAAACCTGTCCTGGCCGAAAAGAAGAAACTGGAAGATTTTAAGGATAAGCCTTTCATAGACCGGGTTCGCCTCGGGGGCAGTTTTGGTCTTAGCCTTGGATCGGTTACCAATATCAATCTGTCGCCGATGGCCGGTTATGAACTGGCCGAAAAGCTCGTCGGCGGCGTCGGTGCCACTATTATGTATTTCCGCTATAAATATTATGACATCAATACGGCTTACTATGGCGGGCGCGCTTTCCTGATGTACAATGTGATCCCAGTTGTCAACATCATTGGTGAGTTCGAGGCATTAAACGTGGAGGGATCGTATCAAAAACGGCAATGGCTGGGTTCGCCTATGCTGGGGGCAGCCTATTCGCAACCGATCGGCGGGCGCTTCATCAAGGCCGTACACCTTACGGCATTATATAATCTGAGCTACGACAGCCAGATCGACAAGTACAGTGGTCAAAACCTGTCACCTTACGGCACGCCGTTTGTTTTCAGAGTAACATTCCTGTAACCCCGGCGTTACCGATTCTATTTTTTAAGTCTTCATCTGAACTTAACTTTTGGATGAAGACTTCTTGTTCAGTATCAATATCAATTATGGAAAACCCCGTATTAATTTTCGGTGCCGGAGATCTCGGAATGCAGGCACTCGACATATTCAGAAGAAACAATGTTCTTGTATACGGCCTGTTGGACGATCATCAGGAACTTCACGGCAAAGAGTTTGGAGAGGTGAGTGTACTCGGCAATACCGATGACACCGGCTTTCTCAGCATCCTCGGTACAAAATGCGAGGCATTCATTGCCATCGGCGAGCGTTCGGTGCGGGAACGGCTGGTGGAAACATTAAATGAAGAATACAAAAGTATGCCTGTAAATGCCGTCCACGACAGTGCGATCATTTCCGGAATCGCCGCCGTCGGTCATGGCAACCTGATTGGCGCCCGGGCTACCATCGGCGCACAGTCGGTGATAGGTCATCATTGCCTGATACAGACGGGCGCTATTGTGGACACCTCGGTACGCGTGGGTGATTTTGTGACGATCGGCGCGGGCGCGGTCATTAATGATCGCGTGAAGCTGGGTGATGGTGTCTTCATCGGATCAGGTGCGGTGATCGTAGCAGGTATTGAGATAGGCAAAAATGCCCGTATCGGCGCGGGATCCGTGGTAGTTGAGAATGTACCTGCCGGGGCCACCTATTTCGGGAACCCCGCACGAAAGATCTGATCTTCAAGCTGGCAGGGAAAAATTCCCCTCCATATATTTTTTATTAAACTGAAAGACATTACCTTTGCACTCCTTTTGACAGAAAAAGTGAAAGAGCTAAGTAAATACAACATAGACATTTACGGTTTGGAAGACAAACAGTATGACTATGATATGGAATCCGGCGATGCTTTTTTTGAGGAAATGGAGCAGGATCTGATCGAGCATGGCCATTTCAAAACACATGTTGTTCTGAACAAATCGGCTACCATGATCCAGCTGCGTTTTCAGACAAAAGGAAGTGTAACGCTGACCTGTGACCGCAGCCTGGAACCTTTCGAAGAACCGATCGATTCCGATGAACGCATTATATTAAAGTTCGGCGATCACAATGAAGAACTCACGGAAGAGATCGAGATCATCAACCGTAACACCAACAGGGTCAACGTAGCGCGCTATGTTTTCGATTTTATCGCGCTGTCGCTGCCTGTCAAAAAGCTTCACCCGAGCCTCCGCACCGGGGAAGACGATCTTGACCTCGAAGATGATGAGGAGGAAGGAACTTTAGTGTATACTTCCGGGGCAGAAACGGTGGAAGGAGACGAAAGGGAGGATGAGGAAAAAGTGGACCCCCGCTGGGAGGCACTCAAAAAATTGAAAAAATAATAACCAACCATAGGCGTCAGCCGATGGATATACATCGTAAACAATAGACAGAAAATATCATGGCACATCCTAAGCGGAGACATTCCAGCACCCGTCGCGATTCACGCAGAGCGCACGACTTCCTTACCGGAAAGCAGTTGGGAACTGACGCTACAACCGGAGAGATCCACCAATTGCACCGTGCACACGTACACGAAGGCAATCTGGTTTACAGAGGAAAGGTAGTAGTTGAAAACTATACTAAAACGGTTTAGTTTCAGTCGATGAGCAATTCAATTTCGCAGCAGCCCTATAAAAGTTGTTGCGAAATTCTTTTTTACTGCGGCACATCTGCTAAATTTACACCTTCGGTTTCTAACTTATTTGTCAAAATAACAGCGTGTAAATGAAAATTGCGGTAGATGCTATGGGGGGAGATTTAGCTCCGCAAGCAATTGTTGAGGGGGTCATCCAAGCCTCTTCTGAGCTACCATCCGAGGCGAGAATCGTTTTAATTGGCCGTGAAAATGTGATCTGGGACATCTTCAACCAGCACAATTTCAAGCCTACCAATGTTGACGTCGTTCACGCAGAAGATGTTATTGAGATGGGGGAACATCCTACCAAAGCCCTTTCTCAAAAACCCAATTCCAGCATCGGAGTGGGTTTCAAACTTCTGAAAGAAAAAGAGGTAGACATATTTTGCAGTGCAGGAAACACGGGTGCAATGCACGTAGGTGCCCTTTTCAGCATTAAGGCAATAGAAGGTATCCTCAGGCCCGCCATTGCCGGATTCGTTCCGCAGGTAGGAGGTGGATATGCCATTATGCTGGATATCGGCGCCAATGCCGACTGCAAGCCGGAAGTATTATCCCAGTTCGGCGAGATCGGCTCCCTTTTTGCCCAATATACTTTTCAGATCGAAAAGCCGCGGGTCGCATTGATGAACATCGGCGAAGAAGAGCAAAAAGGCTCCCTTACTTCCCAGGCGACCTACCCCCTTCTGAAACAAAACAAACGCATTAACTTTATCGGAAATATCGAGGGGAAGGATCTCTTCACCAATAAGGCAGACGTGATCGTCACCGACGGCTTTACTGGTAATATTTTGTTTAAACTGGGAGAGTCATTGTATGAAATCTCCCGGAAAAGAGGTTTCCAGGACGATTTTATCGACCAGACAAACTACGAATCCATCGGAGGCAGTCCCATTATCGGGGTGAATGGAAATGTGATGATCGCTCACGGCGTCTCAACGCCGCTGGCCATCAAAAATATGGTGGGCTGGGCCTATAAGCAGGTCAAATCCAAGGCTTATGTGCATATTGCCCAGGCATTGAACTAATGACGAATGCTGACAACCACATGACTATGAAAAAACTGAAACTGTCCTTTTTTACTAAATCTATTCGGATTTTGAATAGTTAATTTATCATGACCCAAATAAAAGCCTCTATAACAGGGATACAAGGTTATGTGCCTGATTATGTTTTGACTAATGCAGAGTTGGAAACAATGGTTGCGACAAACGACGAATGGATCGTGAGCCGCACAGGCATCAAAGAAAGGCGTATTCTGAAAGGCGAAGGTTTAGGAAGTTCACATATGGGTGCAGAAGCGGTAAAGGGATTGCTGGCCAAAACCAATACACGCCCTGATGAAATCGATCTGCTGATCTGCGCCACTACTACACCTGATTATGTTTTCCCCTGCACCGCCAATCTCATTTGCGATATGGTCGGCATCCGGAATGTCGGTAGCTTCGATATCCAGGCCGCATGCTCGGGTTTTATCTATGCACTGACACTCGGCTCACAGTTTATCGAGACCGGAAAATATAAAAAGATCATTATCGTAGGATCCGACAAGATGTCCGCGATCGTCGACTATACCGATCGCAAGACCTGCATCCTTTTTGGAGACGGGGCCGGCGCAGTATTGCTGGAACCGGACGCTGAAGGCAATGGTATCCTGGATTCGATCATTAAATCGGATGGAGCAGGTTATCCCTACCTCAACCAGAAAGCGGGAGGAAGCCGCTACCCACCCACCCACGAGACCATCGACAACAGGCTGCATTACGTATATCAGGACGGTGCCCAGGTTTTCAAGTTTGCCGTAACTAACATGGCCGACATTGCAGCCGATATCATGGAACGCAACGGCCTGAACAGCGGTAACGTAGCCTGGCTTGTACCGCACCAGGCCAACCGCCGGATTATCGAGGCGACCGCCAACCGGATGGGCGTTGGGATGGACAAGGTAATGATGAACATACACAAATACGGAAATACCACAGCGGCGACAATCCCGCTTTGCCTGTGGGATTATGAATCACAACTTAAGAAAGGCGACAATCTGATACTGGCCGCATTCGGCGGAGGCTTCACCTGGGGTGCAATGTACCTGAAATGGGGCTACAATGCGTAGCATGTGATTTTCATTAAAGCATTATCATACAATTCATTAGAATAAAAATGGCAACTACTGCAGATTTGCGTAACGGACTGGTAATCAATTTCAACCACGATCTTTTTCAGGTGATTGAATTCCAACATGTTAAACCCGGCAAAGGAAACGCCTTCGTACGCACCAAACTGAAAAGCCTTACTTCCGGCAAAGTGCTGGACAATACCTTTTCTTCCGGAGCAGGTATTACACCGGTGCGCGTTGAAAGACATAAATTCCAATTTCTATATAAGGACGAAGTCGGCTTCAACTTCATGAACTCGGAAACGTTCGATCAGGTCTTGATCGATTCAAAACTGGTGACCAATGCTGACCTGATGAAAGAAGGCCAGGAAGTGGAAATCCTGATCAATACTGAAACAGATGCCGCGCTGCTTTGCGAGTTGCCCCCATTTGTT
Source organism: Dyadobacter ginsengisoli DSM 21015 (assembly GCF_059568735.1). Lineage (NCBI taxonomy): Bacteria > Pseudomonadati > Bacteroidota > Cytophagia > Cytophagales > Spirosomataceae > Dyadobacter > Dyadobacter ginsengisoli. The sequence continues at coordinate 202,828 of NZ_JCANTY010000010.1, read as the reverse complement.
GAACTGGTCGTTACTTACTCCGAACCAGGCCTGAAAGGCGATACCGCCAACTCTCCCAAAAAGGCGATCGAAGTAGAAACCGGTGCCCGGATCATGGTTCCTTTGTTTATCGAAGAAGGCCAGAAGATCAAAGTGGACACGCGCACTTACGATTACGTAGAAAGAGTAAAATCATAATTAATTGTTTTCTGTGGGCGGTAAATGGATCTACCCCGGCGCTTATTACTAAGCCTTCAATGATCCAGTCTCCACAGTTTAAATTTGACTAAATGGAAACCAAAGAAATCCAAAAACTGATTGACTTCATTGCCCAATCGGGACTAGATGAGGTGAATATTGAAACGGCAGATCTGAAAATCAAGGTGAAACGCTACGGTACCGCACCAGTAGTGTCCTACACCTCCGCCCCTGTGGCAGCACCTGCGTTGGCCCCTACGACTGCCGCAGCACCTGCTGCATCAGCCGTACCCGCCGAGCCCGCGGTTTCCAAAGAATCGGCTTCTTCGAACCTCATTACCATTAAATCTCCGATGATCGGTACATTCTACCGCGCATCAAGCCCTGAAACGCCTGCATTTGCCAATATAGGCGACGAGATCAAACCCGGTAAAGTAGTTTGTGTGATCGAGGCGATGAAACTATTCAACGAAATTGAATCGGAAGTGTCAGGAAAAATCGTCAAAATCCTGGTTGAAAATGCTACTCCGGTTGAATTTGACCAACCATTATTCCTGGTTGAGCCTGCATAAGGCAATGAAAGGTCTCTCAAACTCAATTGAATTTCATGTTTAAAAAGATACTCATTGCTAACCGGGGAGAAATTGCCCTGCGGGTGATCAGGACGTGTCGCGAAATGGGCATTAAGACTGTCGCCGTATATTCGACAGCCGACCGCGACAGCCTTCACGTACGGTTTGCGGACGAGGCCGTTTGTATCGGCCCCCCGCCCAGCAGACAATCCTATCTAAGCATTCAGAATATTATTTCAGCGGCAGAAGTAACCGGCGCGGATGCGATCCACCCGGGTTACGGGTTCTTGTCCGAAAATGCGGAATTTTCGCAGATCTGTGCCGATTACGGCATTAAATTCATCGGAGCCACCGCCGCCCAGATCAACGGGATGGGCGACAAGGCGACGGCGAAAGCAACGATGATCAAAGCCGGTGTGCCCGTCGTTCCCGGTTCGGAAGGCCTGCTCGAATCCGTTGAGCAAGGCAAACAGCTCGCGGAAGGAATAGGTTATCCAGTGATCGTCAAGGCAACTGCCGGTGGTGGTGGACGCGGAATGCGGATCATCAACAAGCCGGATGAATTCGAAAAAGCATGGACAGACGCCCGTACGGAATCCGCTGCTGCTTTTGGAAATGACGGTTTATACCTCGAAAAATTCGTAGAAGAACCCCGCCATATTGAAATCCAGATCATCGGTGACCAATTTGGTAAGGTTTGCCACCTTTCGGAGCGCGACTGCTCCATCCAGCGTCGTCACCAGAAGCTGGTAGAAGAAACGCCATCCCCTATTATCACCCCCGAATTGCGTGAGAAAATGGGAGCGGCGGCCATCAAAGGCGCTCAGGCGATCGGATACGAAGGTGCAGGTACCATCGAATTCCTGGTCGACAAGCATGGTGATTTCTACTTCATGGAAATGAATACCCGCATCCAGGTAGAGCACCCGATCACCGAAGAAGTTACTGATTTTGACCTTATTAAGGAGCAAATCAAGGTAGCTGCGGGGGAACCCATCTCCGGAGTAAATTATACGCCAAAGCTTTTCGCAATGGAATGTCGGATCAATGCGGAAGACCCTGCGAACGGTTTTCGTCCTGCACCAGGAAAAATCACCAACCTGCATTTCCCCGGCGGACATGGCGTGCGGATCGACAGCCACGTGTATAGTGGCTACACTATCCCGCCAAACTACGACTCCATGATCGCCAAGCTGATCGTAAGCGGGCAGTCACGCGAGGAGGTGCTTACCCGGATGAAACGTGCCTTGCAGGAATTCGTGATTGAAGGTATCAAAACGACGATCCCATTCCATATCAAGCTCATGGATGATCCCGGTTTCAAATCCGGTAATTTCACTACCAAATATTTGGAATCATTTGATTTTACGACGCTTTAACAGCGCCGCAATGGATAAACAAAAAGCGTTCGGCAGATTCCTGCCGAACGCTTTTTGTTTGGGGACGTGTGATGTTCTGATAGTGGTTTAATTGGCACTTATTCTAAAATTGTTTCCTCTTCTGGCATTACGGGATAATCCGATATCAGCTTGTAAGGCCTGTTAAATGCCTCTTGCCTCATTGCAAAACGCTCGGCAAGTTTACGGATCACTTCCTTGGACATTCCTTTTTTATAATGCAGTATCTCCGAAACATAACTTTTGCTGACATTCAGCAGCTCGGCCAGGTCTTTGGCCTTCATCTTATGATCGGCCATGAGTGATTGCAGCATTTCTACGGGATCGTAATCCGTTAGAGTGCTGTGTTCGCTGTCATAAGCTTCGATCAGGACCATCAGAAGCTCCGCTTCGTCCTGATATTTACCTTCGGCCTCTCCTGAATCATCCAATCTTTCTAGCTCCCGACAGTACTCATAGTACTGTTCTTGGGTCTTAATGACCTTATATTTTAGATCTCCCATGCTAAAATTGGTTAATTGAATATTGCAGTCCGCGCCTGCATAAATGTGTGTATTCAGCATGAGTTCCAATCCAACTTACGTATAAACGGACGTAGCTTGCTCCAAATACATACTTACAAATCATACGGTAATTATTCCCGCCAATATCGAACACCACTCTCGGACATCCGTTGCCCAGAAAATCGACTGTCTGGTAATTCTCTCGGATATCTTCCGGAGATCGCCAATCTGCACCCTTTAGCTTTTTGAGCCAACCCTCAAACGATGACTTACTCCTGGCATGATCGAGAATAAAACCTTCAATGCTCTCTTTTCTAATCAGATGTACTTTCATTAAAGTGTGTGAATATAAGAAAAGTTCTCTTTATGAGAACTTTTCCGTTGACAATATTTCGAGCTCCTGATCCAGCCTTACACCACTTGCGGCAGCGCGTAGGGCGACCGATACTTCCTCGTCAGCAGCTTGTTGGCATCATCATCCCCCACAAATTTCTCCGTCTTACTATCAAATGTCAGCGCGCGACCAACGCGGTAAGCAATATTTCCCAAGTGCGCCAGCCCCGAAGACAAATGCGCCGTTTCCACCGGTCCATTCAGCAGCTTGGGATCTTTTGCGATCACCGCATCGATGAAATTTTTGAAATGATCACCTCCTGCTTTGCGTGAGGGACCGGCTTTTTTATCCTTACCCAGGAAAGTCTCGTAGTAGTCGTAGCCCTTTACAACCATATACCCTTCGCTACCATAGAAGATATTCCCGATCCCCACGCCACCTTCATCATTGGTCATCCAGGGACGTACTTCGAATTCGATGATCTTCTTTTCCTTGGTATAAACGTAGGAAGAGCTGAGCACCTCCGGCGTTTCCTTGGCGTCATTCCAGAGAAACTTGCCACCCGATGATGTGATCTTGTCCGGGAAGGTTTCCACTCCTAGTCCCCACATACACATGTCAGTTTCATGGATACCCTGATTCCCGATGTCGCCATTGCCGTAATTCCAATGCCAATGCCAGTCGTAATGCACATAATTGCGGGAGAATGGCTTCATTTCGGCCGGCCCCGTCCATAAATCGTAGTTCAGACCAGCCGGTACCGGTTCGGTACCTTTATCGCCGATATCAGGTCTCCATTTGTAAACCAACCCTCTTGCCATATACACGTTACCGATAAGGCCATCACGAAGATGTTTGACAGCTTCCTTCAATGCTTCCGAGCTACGCAGCTGTACCCCGTGCTGGACGATGCGTTTGTATTTATTGGCGGCTTCAATCATCCTGCGCCCTTCGACGAGGTTATGCGAGCCCGGCTTTTCAACATACACGTCCTTCCCTGCCTGGCAGGCCCAGATCGTCGCCAATGCGTGCCAGTGATTGGGTGTGGCAATGCTCACCACATCAATCGATTTATCGTCGTAGACCTTCCGGAGATCCGTTTCGGTCTTTATCTTCTTACCGGTCTTCTGTTCAAATTCCTGCGCCCGCTTTTGCAGTATATTGTTGTCCGGATCGCAAAGCGTGGCCACTTCCACGTTACTGAGATTATTGAAGCCCGAAATGTGGCTCTGCCCGCGACCGTTCACCCCCAGCACCGCTACGCGTACACGGTCGTTTGCACCGAATGCGCTTGCGGGAATAATGGAAGGGATCGACAACGCCACGGCAGCCCCTGTTGTGTTCCTGATAAAATCTCTTCGCGATACTTCGTTTGGTTTGTCCATTATGAAAGAATTTAGGATTTCCGATCAGCAACCAATCTGGTTGGCAGCAACTTAGACGACACCAGAGAGTCTGTCCCTGATTCGATCTACTTAAAAAATACTACTAAATTTTCCTTTTGTACTATCCGGCTACATGATTTGAACAATACCATAGCCGCTGACCGTGAGTATAGACAATACGCTCAGCCAGAAAAACACGTCATATGCCAGTGACGGCTTCAATGACACAGGCAGTTCCCAGTAACGGAACACCAGGGAAATATAGACAACCAGTAAAAGCAGCACAGACGTAGCGATCCCGCCCAGGATCACCATCATCACCGGCGCCTGAAAGAAGAGAAAAAGAATGCACCAGATAGCCGGCAACACCCAGGACATAATGCCGATCGATTTCCGCTGGGCCTTTTCAGTATCAAATTTCATCCAACCCAACTGACCAAATGCATCACCCCACACGCGTGCCCAGCTGGCCGTCGCTGTAAACAACGTGGAGTATAATACAAAGAATGCGCCCACCAAAAACAGGTTCCTGGCCCAGTCGCCGAGCGTTTCGGTGAAAATCCTCGACAGTACATCCACCATCTGATAACCTTCGGGCACGGCGCCTCCATGGTGTAAAACCGCTGCGCCCAGCAGGTAAAAGGCAGCCGTCACAATGGTATAAACCACCATCGACAGTACTGCATCAAGGTACATGACGTTAAACCAGCCCTTGGCCCGCTCCGACCACTCGGGTGTACCGTCATTCGGGCCCGTATAGGCAGCGTAACCCTTTTCAATACACCAGTAATTATAATACATGATCTCATCGCCCCCGACGCCTGTTATCCCGAAGGCGCCGAATGCCGTAGCAACCAATGCGACGGGAAGGGAAAATTGCAGCCCGGTTTCAATTTGCGGCCAGCGGATGGCATAAGAAGTCCATTGCAGAGAAAAAAGGGATATCAAGATAACTACCGTGAACAGAATGATCATCACCAGCGATCCTTTTTCGATGGGCCCATAATTACCCTTATAAACCCAGAATGAAGTGACAAGCACTGAAATGATTGCCCACATATTGACCGAAATCGCCGGAAATCCCATATTCAGCACAATAGCAACCCCACCTACGATACCGCCTACCTGCAATAGTTTCAACCCCTGCAAAGACAACCATAACCATATACTCCAGTGCGCCTTTCCCAGTCTCAGGCCAGGCAGACTATTGAAATTATGCATAATGAATGTGCCTGTGTAAATCGCATTCTTACCAAATTCGAGCTGTAATGCAACCTTCACCAGGCAGCTCAGGATGATCAGCCAGAACATAACAAACCCTGCCCTGGCGCCCAATGCAGTAGTGGCGATGAGCTCCCCAGAACCTACAATGGCCGCGGAAAGAATAAAACCGGGACCGAGATAGCGGAGCCTGCCTGAGAAAGTGATGGGTGGGGTTAAAATTTTGGACATAAGGGGATTTTATATCCAAAAGCTAAGACTTGCGTCCGCTTACTTCCTTAAAGCCAGTAAGGTACCGTAGCTCCGGTATCTTACTGGCTTTAAAACTTTATAGATTCCCCACAGCCTGGTGAATCTGCTTTACTGTATCCACATAATTATTTTCGCTGGGAAGCCCGAACAGCGATTTTTCCTTAATCATATGCGCCACATTTTCCGGAACGAGCTTCTCCCAACCCGGCTCCCCTCGCTTGATCATTTCCAACACAAGGTCGGTAGTGATGTGCATATGCTCGGTATTATAATTCCGGATATCCTCGATCTTATCGTTCACGATCAGATATTGGAACAATGGCCGCAAATGATCGGGAACCCGGAAATTCTCGCAGCTGTACACCGAACCATCCGGTTGGAGGGTCGGGTAAATGTAAAGCTTTACCTTACGGCTGAAAAGCGTGGCGAATGACTCGAGAATACCGCCTTGTAAAAACTGATAGTGCTTTTCTTCAAAAATATCCTGCAAATTAGGACTACCCAGCAGCAATCCTGATTTCAGCTTGGTAAGCCGCGACAGGTAAGCCACCAGCCTGTAATATTCATGGTGATTCGAAATCATTACCATATGCCCCAGCGAACATAGAATATCCACCCGATCCAGAAAGTCTTTCTCATCGATATCACGGTCGCCAGCTTTGAGGTTATGCAGCGTCAGCTCCGAAATCAGCACCACCTTTGATTCATCCACATCAGGCTCGGCCAGGAATTGCCGCTGGCCATTGCTGATCAGGTCGATGTGTACGTTGGTGATGGGGCGTAACCGGCCACGCATCATGAGGATATGCTTTTTGTACAACGCTTCCGAAGGCTGCAGCACACCACCATCGCTGCCGAACAATGCCGCGTCCGTAAATCCGTTTTTCACCAGTCTCAGACTCATCAGGCGGTTGTCTACCTTGGCAAAATCCGGCCCGCTGAAACGTACCATATCGATCTCGATCCGGTCGATGGTCAGATCGTCCATCAGCGACATCAGCAGGATTTCCGGTGATTTGTGGTAGTAATAGCAACCATAGATCAGGTTCACCCCAATAATCCCCAGTGCCTGCTGCTGCAAGATATTCTCGTCATCGCGCATACGCACGTGTATGACTACGTAGTTGGTCGGCCCCATCGGGGTCAGCTGAAACTGCAGTCCTATCCAGCCATGGGATTCATTTGTTTTCTGAAAATTGAGAGCTACTACTGTATTGGCAAAGGCAAAAAAGGTGCTGTCGACACCCCGCTTTTCCGACAAACGCTTTTCCACCAGGTTATACTCCCTGTTTAGCATTTTCATCAGACGAGATTCCACTACATACCTTCCGCCTTCTTCTGTTCCATATATCGCGTCGCTGAATGTCATGTCGTAGGCAGACATGGTTTTAGCGATGGTTCCGGATGCGCCGCCAGCCTTGAAAAAATAAGCCGCCGTTTCCTGCCCCGCGCCGATTTCTGCAAATGACCCATAAATACGGCGGTCAAGGTTGATCCTTAGTGCTTTTTGTTTTGTACCAAGATTCTTTTCGTACATAACTGTATATTAGTAAAATGAAAAGCCTTACATGTAAATATAAGAAAAATACAGTTCTGTGTTAAGCGCAATTTCTGATCTTCTGACAGCAGAATGGAAAAGTTATATAATTTATTCACTTACGGCACTTTGATGCAGGGTTTTGATAACCCCTATTCACACAAGCTCCGGCTGTCTTCAAAGTACATAGGGAAAGGGTATTTCAACGGAAAATTATATCGCGTCGAATGGTATCCCGGCGCCCTTTACCACGCTGGCGATACATCCAGGGTTCATGGTGAGATATATCAGCTTACCTCCCCGGAAATACTCGCAGAACTGGACGAATATGAGGATGTTTCAAAGGACGAAACGGCAAGCTTGTATGTGAGGAAAGTGATACCGGTGAGGAACAGTCAGCAAATGGTGGTTCCCTGCTGGGCCTATTTGTATAATCAGCCGGTGAAGGACCTGCCGTTGATTGTGGATGGCCGTTTCAAAATTACGCCCTGATACTCTCGCCAATGATACGCAAGCCGTCCAGGGTCAGCTTCCTGTCAATTTCGGTGAACTCGTCCCGAAGTGTATCGATAATTGACGATAGTCCGCCCGTCGCCACGGCAATGCATTCACCACCCAATTCCGCCCGGATACGGCTCAAAAGCGTTTTCACCAGCCCTTCATAACCCAGCAGAATTCCTGCCTGAATGGCTTCGACCGTATTTCTGCCAATGGCGGTTGGCGGAAGTTGCAAGGGTACTTCGGGTAATTGCGCGGTGTTCGCAAACAATGCTTTTACGGCCGTTACCAATCCTGGCAATATGGCTACACCCAGAATTTTACTGTCTTTGGAAATCGTTGTGAAGGTCAATGCCGTACCAAAATCGACCACTACACAATTCTCTTTGTAGCGCGTCGACACCGCCACGGCATTCGCGATCAGGTCTGCGCCAATCTCATGCGGATGGTCGATCGCGATCGACAAGGCCGGATAAATTTCCGGACCGACCACAATCACACCTTCCCCAAACAGCGACCGTAACATTCTCAGGATAACCGGTGCCAGGGCGGGAACAACACTGCTCAGGACTACCGTATCCACATCTCCAAACCACAGGCCTGCTTCTAAAAAATGCAGCCGCAGTTTCGATTCGTAATGCGCCTCGTTTTCCTGGACCAGCGAACGCATCCGCCAGATGTGCTCCCAGTTTCCTGAATCGTAAAGCCCAAAAACGGTGTCGGCATTACCAAGGTCGACTGCTAAAAGCATAACAGAGAATTTACATGCAGGGGCAAATTAAAGGCATTCTTCAAATAAAACTTCATGACAGCCGGGTTTTGCCTACGTTTCTTTTTGATTATCCATAATTTTAACGCAAAAATAAAACGACGTGCTTTTTCCCTCATTTCACAAAGCACTATCCAGAATATTACCCGGTAAGTTATATGCACTTTTCTACGCGCAGCGGAACCTCCATATTAGTTTTCTTGATGCTATGTCTGAACCACACCATTTACGGTCAGGCGATTCCGGAGTGGCAGGATCCCCAGGTCATCAGCATTAACACCGAAAAACCGCGGGCGGATTTCATTCCTTATCCCAACGAAAAGAGCGCATTGGCAAGGGATCCCAAAAGTCCGTTTGTGCAATCCCTGAATGGCACCTGGAAATTCAAATGGGCACAGCATCCGTCCAAAGCCCTGCTCAACTTCTATGACCCCAAAGTCTCAGACGCCAATTGGGACAATATCCCCGTCCCGTCCAACTGGCAGGTCGTAGGCGCCCGGGAAGGCCGGAAATATGACCGTCCGGTTTTCAGCAATATCAAACATCCTTTCAAAGCGACGCCGCCACGCATTTCGGCCGACACCAATGCCGTAGGAATGTACCGGACCACTTTCACGGTTTCCGAGGATGCGAAAGACAAGCAGATCTTCCTGCATTTTGGCGGCGTACAGTCCGCCTGCTATGTCTGGCTCAACGGCGTGGCGATCGGGTACCACGAGGATGGTATGACGCCATTTGAATTTGATGTTACCGAAGATGTAAAACCCGGGGTCAACAACCTTGCGGTCGAAGTTATCAACTGGTCGGATGGCAGCTACCTCGAAGACCAGGATTTCTGGCGATTGTCGGGAATATTCCGGGATGTGAAACTGCTCCTTTTGCCAAAGGTCATGCTCGCTGACTTTTCCGTTCGGACTATCCTGGATGCAAATCATGAAAATGCGACGCTGAAACTGAGCGCCTATGTAAAAAACTATGGGCAGCAACCCATTCATGCCCACCAGGTACTGTTTACACTCTACGACGCAAACAAATCAGTCGTGGTGACACCAGTAAGCCAGATGATCGGGACATTGGAAACGGGTCGTGAGGGTGCGGTGCGCGCTGAGGTTCCCGTACCTAATCCTGCCAAATGGAGCGCCGAAACGCCCCATTTGTATACACTCACCGTGCAGCTCATGAACTCAGATGGCAAAGTCCTGGAAGTAGCCAGCCAGCGGGTTGGTTTCCGGGATGTCAAAATCAAAGGCGGACAACTACTTGTGAACGGCAAGGCAATCACGATCAAAGGGGTAAACCGGCACGAATTCGACCCTGAAACCGGCCGCGTGATCAGCCGTGAGTCGATGATCCGCGACATTACGCTGATGAAGCAGCACAATATCAATGCCGTCAGGACCTCACATTATCCCAATACTACGGAATGGTACAACCTATGCGACCAGTATGGATTGTACGTCATGGATGAAGCCAACATCGAAAGCCACGAACTGTGGAGCAAAAATATCATGCTCGCCGACAACCCGGCGTGGCGCTCCGCATTCCTCGCCAGAGGCAATGCTATGGTGGAAAGGGACAAAAACCATCCGTCGGTGATCATCTGGTCGCTGGGGAATGAGTCCGGAATGGGCAAGAACTTTGTAGATATGGGCGACTTTATCAGACTTGCCGACCCTACCCGTCCCATTCACTATGAAGGACGCAAGGACTATAAACCAACCTCTCTCAGCAGCTTTGACGTGATCTCGGTGATGTACCCATCCACACAGGACATGGCTGAGCTTGTCAGGAAAGATAAAACCCGCCCGCTCATCGTTTGTGAGTACGCACATGGAATGGGCAACAGCATGGGTAACCTCCACGAATATTGGAACCTGATCGAAAAATATCCGACCATGCAGGGTGGCTTTATCTGGGATTGGGTAGACCAGGGCCTGCAACTCAAAAGACCAGATGGCAGCACTTACTGGGACTACTTCAATTACATCGACGGAGCCAACGCCGGCGACGGGCTCGTTAATCCGGACCGCACACCGCAGCCGGAACTCAGTGAGGTGAAGAAGATTTATCAATATGTTAAATTCGAAATGCCGGATACCCTGAAAGCCGGTGAAAAGAACATAACATTGCACAACACCTACGATTTTCTGTCGCTTAATGCCTATGAGCTGGTCTGGTCTGTGCTGGAAAATGGTAAGGCGACGGGCAAGGGCGGAAGCATTGCCAATCTGAATGCATTGGGCCGCCAAAAACAGCAGATCACGATCCCCTATGAACTTCCCGCTTCCGCAAAGCCTAATGCCGAGTATTTCCTGAACCTTAGTCTTCGGTTGAAGGAAGCCACATTATGGGCACCCAAAGGCCACGAAGTGGCCTGGCACCAGGTCCCCGTCGCCAAAACCATGCCTCAGCGTCCCAATCTCAGCCTGTATAGCGAACGTCCGCTCCGCATTGCCCAGATCACCGCGGCACGTGTGCAGATCAGCGGACAGGACTTTTCAGTCACTTTCGACAAGAACGAGGGCCGTATGATTTCTTTTAAAAACAAAAAGGAAGAAATGTTGGAACAGGGCCCTTACCCCAACTTCTGGCGAGTACCCACGGACAATGACGAAGGCGGAGGTGCTAAAAGTTTTGCGTCACAATGGCGCAATGCCAGCCTCGATACGTTAGAAAGGACTACGACGGACATGAAAACCCAACGCCTGACAGCCCAGATTTACAGGGTAACACTCTCCCAGACCCTGAAACACGCGAAAGGTGAAATGGATGTCAGATCGGTGTACCTGGTGTACGCCTCCGGCGATGTGCATGTTCAAAACACCTTTGTTCCGCAGGGTGAATGGCCCCCGCTGGCCAAAGTAGGAATGCAGCTGCAAATGCCCGCAACATTCAGTAAAACACAATGGTACGGCAACGGCCCTCATGAAACCTATCCCGACCGCCGGCATAGCGGCAGGGCGGGTATTTACACGGGCACAGTTTCGGACCAGCATTTTCCATACATCACACCGCAGGAAAACGGGAACAAAACCCGGGTTCGCTGGGCATCGGTCACAAATACAGAAGGAACCGGGTTATTGGCTTTAACCGACTCTCTGATGAGCTTCAACGTCCACGACTATACGGACAAGGATCTGCTCGCCGCCAAACGGCGTGGCGCAATCCTGAACCGGGGCAATGCAACAGTTGTGAACATCGACCTCGCCCAGATGGGACTGGGCGGCGACGACAGCTGGTCACCTCGTGTGCATGAGGCATACCTGCTGCCTGCGAAAGCTTACTCTTATGCTTTCCGGCTAAGGCCCATTGAAAGTACCTCGAATATCGACCAGATCGCCGCGGTACGCCTGCCTTATGTCGGACAAAAAGAAACAAGCGAGACGTTGTCGATCGCGGAACCTGAGGCTACATCGACAACGGACGACTTAAGCACTGAGGAAGAGGAAGAAGAAGTCGTGGCGACACCCGTTCGCAAAACAACTGTCAAAAAAGCCCCGGTGAGGAAAAAGGCGGTAAAGAAAAGAAAACCTGCCCGCAGACGCCGCAGACGATAGTAAAAAAGACTTGGCAAGCCAGACAAACGGCCTACCAAGTCTGCAACACCCCACAGTTAATAAAGAGCTGGCAACTTTTAGCGATTGCCAGGCCTTTGCTATTTTTTATAAGGGGCCAGAACATATTGGGTTTTAACGCTGATGATCTGCGCGATTTTGACAAAAACTACCTTGGGGACGTCGATTTTATGGTCCGTAAGCGGAACCTCAAAGTCAGAACTGATCGTGATTTTACCTCCTTCGATTTTCATCTTACCGGTGATCGTCCGCTCTTTGGTTACTCCATGTACCGTAAATTTTCCGGTCGCCGCCACGTCATACTGACCGTTTTTGGTATAATCGGGTGCCTTATCGACCTTTCCGGCAAAGGTAGCCGTCGGATATTTTTCCGATTCTATGTAGTTCTCATTGAAATGTTCCTGCATCAGTTTATTGGGAAAAACAAAGTCGCGCATGTTCATCCGGATCGCTATCTCATTGTTGGCCGTGTTCAGGATCACCTGCGACTTTTTATTCTCCGCTTCGATATTTTCCAAAGGTGTCGACGCCGAGAACTTCGTATTACCGCCGGATGTGGCGAACATTTGTGCAAAAGCGGTCCCGGAAAGCATGGCGGTACTGAACATGACCAGGCAGGTCACGCGAAATAAATGCAGTTTCATAGTTGGATCAGTTTGGCTGCTTCTTGTTCTTCTTGTCAAAGCTGAATGTACGGGATATGTTGAACCCGTAATGGATATCCCCTTTGCCCCAGCTTCCGGTCGTTTCGCCGATAAACTGTTTCTCGATCATGCCAAGGGAATTGGTAAAATGGAGTTGGAAAACATGGCCTCCCGTTTCGATATCCACACCAAAGGACATGGAATCGTGATAAGGTGCCGTAACCGTGTTCTTTTCGCGAGCCGTGTAAAAGTACTCACCATTCAGCGAAACGCGTTTCGAAAGCTTGAACCGGCCGCCGATGCCCAGGGCCAGCACAACTTTTTCATCTCCCGTTACGTCAGGCATCGTGCGATACAGGTAGGTAGGAGACAATTGGAGTGACAACCGCTCTCCGAACTTACGTGCCACAAGCACCTGCGCCGTGTAATACAACTTGTCCTGAAACTCGCGCTCCTTATCCACCGTCGCCACGCCCGTTCCACCGAACAGCGTAATCGACACCGGGATATTTCTCGCTCCGGAGGTTTGTTTCAGCAATTTATATTTGGCGAAAAAATCATACACTTTCTGTGACGTGCTGCGGCCGACCCCTATTTCCAGATCGTCGGTAAGCCCGTATTCGAAGCCGAGGCGCATCGTTGCCTGGTCGAGTCCGAAGAACTGGTAAGCGCCCGAATTCAGCTTCCCGAAACGGTGCGAGATCCGGAAATCGAGGTGCTTTTTCTTCATTGTTTCTACTGACTGACCATTCACGACGCGCGTCGATTTAAAAGTGGCGGATACCGGAATGGTATGGGCGCTGTCTTGTTTCGACAGCTCATTCAGCAAATCATCTTGCGCATATAAAACTGTTGACGAGCACATCAACATCGCGAGTAGGCGGAGTACTTTCATGGTCAATGCGGATTAAGCTTTCACTGTTAATGTGTTTCCATCAGCGGAAACGGTTACGGTATACGTTTGCAGGGGTAATGTCGCAGGACCTTCTTTTACAGCTCCTGCTATGGTGAACTGAGAGCCATGCGTCTGGCAAAAAAAGTCATTGGACTGGGAGCGGTAGGCTACCGGATTTCCCTCGTGGGTACATTTCCTGCTCAGGGCTACGTAGCTGCCTGTCGTGGTCATCGCCACCAACACATCGCCCGCAATGATGGAACCGCCTGCCGTTTTCAGCTTCGTATTGTTTGAATTGGTCATATCAACTGTGAAATTGATTGCGCTGCCGGTAGTCGTGCCCGATATCCCGCTACCGCTTCCCGGATTCGGATCGGGATCCGGAGTTGGATCGTCGTCCTTGGAACCACAGGCCGTCATGGTCGTTCCAAGGCAATAGAATGCCATTAACGTTGAGGTACTCAGCCCGAGGCTTCTCAAAAACTCGCCTCTTTTCATCTGGTCTTTTTTCATTGTGTCCATGGGAATAATAAATTGATTAGTAGATATAATTCAATGCTAGTGTGAGTATAGTCTCACTTGAAAACAGGGGTATATCGCACTGACAGCCAGAGGCCAGTCGTGATGAGATTCACGTTTCCGTAACCGACGCGTTTTAGCGGTACTCTGATAGATGGTTCGGCAAGCAGGGATAGCTTACGGGATATCCGATATTCGTAACCGGCCGAGACATTGGCGTGACTGAACCAATACCAGCCTGTTTCTCCATTCCATTCCGGATATTTGATGGCGTTAGGGTCGTTCGGATTTACGTAATTATATTTATACCTCTCGCTATTCATATGATAGGATGAGAAGCCCGCGCCTGCAAACCAGCGCGAGCGCTGTCCCGATGAAATATCATATCTCAAATTGATCGGTATTTCGAGTACTTTGCAGACGCCATCAATACTAGTCATTTCCGGCAGATATACATACGGAGTTTTGGGTAATTTATACTCATCAAAAAGGGCAAAATAGTCCTTTCTGCTCCAAACGGCACCACTTTGCACATACAATCTCTTCAAAATCGAATACTCTACCAACAGCGAAACCGAGGTTCCCGGCTTGGAAAAATTTTTCAACCCTACTGTGCTCAAATCCGGCGAGTAACCAAACCTGACTGCCATCAACGGCTGGTCGTCTGCGGACAATGGTGATTTCTCAGGCTTCCGCGGCTCGGGAAGCTCTTGCACCGGATTAGAAATATCCGGCAGCAACAACACATTCCATTTCAGCAACTTACCGTTCAATGCGGATGCCGAAATTAATGTCCGGGCCGGTTCGACAGGCTGCGTCACCGCTTCGCTCAACAGGGCTTTTCCACTCCCGGGGGTGGTTACCACGTCTTTCACTATCACATCACCATTACCCGGCCGGTCGCCATCAGCGCTTTTTGAGGATTTATTATTTTCCTTCAAACCGGCCGCCTTCGCGAGGGGCGTTTCCCTGCGCGGTGTTTTCGAAATAATAGAAAGAGCCCCGTCGCCTCCTTCCCTCTTTGAGCGGTTAGGCTCTAAGTACACTCCGCCTGCCTTAGATCGGCTCCGGGGCAATAATCGACTGCCGGTCTTACGGGCAGCACTTAACACTGATTCCGAGGAAGATTTCGTAATTTCTTCGTCGCTGATTTTTAGTTTGCTTTCGGCATTTTGCTCTTTGCCGCCGATGTGTTTCTTTTTCTCAGAAATACTTTCTGCTTTGGTCTTCTCAGGAATTGCCGCGTCGGACTCAACCATCTTTTCCGCGCTTACGGCTGCTGCATCCCTTCCACCGTTGCCTGCTTCATCGACCTTCGGCGAAACACTGGTCTGTTCCATCACAGTCTGCCTTTTCTGACCGTCTGGCCAGAAATACAGCGCCAGGCCCGCCGGGATCAGAAGCGCCAGCACACCCAAAGGCCACCATCTGCGCCACCACGCACCGGGGGTTTTCCCGTCCTGCTGGTCGAGTCGTTTACTCAATTCATTCCAATCTTCGGGATCGAATGTCGGATCAAGCTCTTCTGATGACTTTCTGAAGAGCTTATCCAGTTCGTCATCTGGTAACTCTATCATAATCGTCAATATTAATCTTGGATAACATTTCTCTTAACTTTTCCCTTGCACGCGACAAATTGGATTTTGACGCCCCAACCGAAATACTCAGCTGTTCTGCAATTTCTTCGTGCGTGTAACCGTCGATCACCGACAAACTGAAAACAAGACGGTATGCCGGGGTCAGTCGCTGGATCAGTCCGACCAACTCTTCGTGGGAAAGCTTGCTGATCACCGTCTCGTCGACGGATACCTGCTCAGCTACTTCCACGTCATCAAAAACATCTCTGCGAACTTCCTGCCTGTAATGATCGAGGGCTGTATTAATCATGATTCTGCTCAACCAGGTTTTAAATGGACGGTTCATATCGAAACTGTCCAGCTTCGTGAAAACCTTCAAGAATCCATCGTTGAGTATTTCCTTGGCTTCGTCCTTGCTGCGTGTATAGCGAAAACAAATGCTCATAGCATAGCCGTAAAACTGTTTATACAACAGCTCCTGACTGCGGCGGTTTTTCTGTAAACAGCCGTCGAGTAGTTCTTGAAGAACGGCGGAGTTATACTCGGGCATGCTATTTGCTTTTTTCAACTGATACGTCGAAACCCAAATCAGGGTTGCCTGCGGGTTGCAAGTTTTTTCAATTATCGATTAACCAACTGATAATGTGATTAAAATAATACGCATTTCTAAACTATTTCTTCCAGCGAAATTATGTCAGTTCAAGTTTTTTTCACCAATTTGTAAAAAAGGCCAGCCAATGCTCAATCCGGGACATCGATCCTTGTCCGGACCGACATTCGTGGGAATTTCTGATCTCAATCTGCTCGACAAAAGCCGAACATCATTACCATCGAAATGTGTCACTCCGGATTTGCGCATGACTGCCTTGTACCTGTCGTTTACAGTTTCTTCCAGTGCACATTTTAAATAGCTGATGGAACAAAAGCAACGATTATTTGAACTGGATTCGCTTCGGGGATTGGCCTCGTTAAGCGTCGTTCTTTTTCATTTTACAATCAATGGAAACAAAGGGCAACTCGGCTGGGAATTCAGTTCCGGCGTGACCGGGGTAGATATTTTTTTCATGATCAGCGGGTTTGTTATTTGCCTAACCGCAAATCGTGTCAAAAAATGGCAGGATTTTGTATTGTTCCGTTTTGCACGCCTGTACCCTGCATACTGGTCCTGTTTGCTCATTACGGCAACCGTTATGTACTACTCCGAACCCGGGCAATTAACCTTTCCGCAGTTTGCCGCGAACGTTACAATGTTTCCCACCTTCTTTGGTATCGAAAATCTCGACGGTTCATACTGGACATTGCTGGTAGAGCTGGTTTTCTATTTCTGGATTCTGGTCCTGCTACTTACCGGAATACTGAGAAATATTGTCCAAATTGGCTTCGTAACCATTCTCGCATTACTCCCCTTTCACTTCTTTTCCCCTTATTACCGCGATTTTTATCATTTCATCAGCATTAAGATACAGCTTATCAATCACTTCCCATTGTTCTTTTCGGGGATTCTTTTCTTTCAGCTGAGCAAGGGTGACCATGTAGGCCGCAATCTGGCACTGCTGCTTTTCAGTCTGCTGTCTTCCTTTTACTTGCACGACAAAGGAGGCCGGGCAATGCACCATATCTCCTTCGTCCAGCATTGCACACTGATCACCCTCTTTCATTTGACCTTCGCCATGCTGGTTACCGGAAAGCTGGGTTTTCTCAAGTATTCGCCATTGATTTTCCTGGGCAAGATCTCCTATTGCCTCTACCTCATCCACCAATACGTCGGCACCCAGCTGATACGCACCTTTACAGAGTCATTGCAAATGAATGTTTACGCCGCACTGCTGATCACTATCTGCATTTGCATTGCGGTGGCTTCGTCGGTAACATTCCTGATTGAAGTTCCGGCGAATGCAATGATCCGTAAATGGTATGCCGCTGCCGACGACCGGCATTTTGGCCGACAAAATGACGAAATAGCCGTCCGCTGAAAAAATGAAGGTTCCGGGCGCCACGGGTTGTAAACTTGGCGGCATTTTGGGTCATAAGTGCTTTTTGAATAATTCCTTACTTTTGCACCCTAATTGTCATATGTTTATATGGCCCGGGTCAACAAACTTGTGGCGCACCGATAGAATCTAATGGCCAACGATGAAAATAGCAATGGGTTACCCTCTCCTTTTGCAGTAAGGAAAATCAAATGGGACGGGTTGAAAATTACCTTTCACCTGTTAAGCTACCTCAGGCCTTACCGGGGAACGTTTATTGCCGGAATGGTTTTTCTGGCCCTTTCGACCGGCACCTCACTCGCATTTCCCAAGCTGGTAGGAAGCATTATAGAAGTGATCGAAGGAAAATCGAAATTCACGATAAATCAGATCACACTGTTTCTCTTTCTTATAATAGTCTGCCAGGCTGTTTTTTCGTATTTCAGAATCTACCTTTTTTCCCAGGTCAGCGAAAAAGCGGTTAACAATATCCGGTTGGACGTATTCAGCAAGATCATCACATTACCCATTCCCTATCTCGAAGAACACCGGGTGGGAGAACTCACAAGCCGGATCACCTCCGACGTCTCCCAGTTGCAGGGGTTACTTTCATTCACATTAGCTGAGGTATTCCGACAGTTCGCGACATTGATCGTCGGTATGTCCATTCTTTTTTATACCTCCTGGAAGCTCACCCTGTTCATGCTCGCTACCTTCCCGGTGCTGGTGATCGCATCGGTGTTTTTTGGAAGACATACGCGTCGGCTCGGCCGCAAAGCTCAGGACCAACTTGCCGCTGCCAATGTTGTAGTGGAAGAAACACTCCAGTCTGTCAATGTGGTAAAGGCATTTACCAACGAACCGCTGGAAATCAACCGGTACAGGACTATTCTGGGCCGTGTGGTTGATTTGTCGTTATATGCGGCCCGTTTCCGCGGTGGTTTCGCGTCCTTCATCATATTTGCATTGTTCGGTGGCATTGTTGGCGTAATCTGGTATGGTGCGGCGCTGGTGCAGGCCGGCGAGTTCGGCCTTTCCGACTTATTCACGTTCATACTTTACACTACTTTCATCGGAGCTTCCATCAGCGGGATGGGAGATTTATATGCGCAGATCAACCGGACCGTCGGAGCTTCGGAACGTATTTTTGAAATTCTGGAAGAAACGCCGGAAGTATCAGCCGAAGAGGCCCAAAATGCAGTTCCCAGCAATATCGAGGGGCATGTTACTTATCAGAACGTGCGTTTCGCTTATCCTTCACGTCCGGATCTGCCCGTTTTGAAAGGAGTTTCTTTTGATATCAGGGCCGGAGAAAAAATTGCATTGGTAGGTTATTCCGGCGCCGGGAAATCCACGATCGTCCAGCTGCTGATGCGTTTTTACGATTACCAATCAGGGGAAATCCTGGTCGAGGGTAAACCTGTGAGGGATTACGGCATTTCTGAACTGCGCAAGAATATCGCCGTCGTTCCGCAGGAGGTTATGCTCTTTGGCGGAACGATCTACGAAAATATCGCCTACGGAAAACCTTCGGCTTCGCGTGAGGAAATCATCGATGCGGCCAGGAGAGCCCACGCGCTTGAATTCATCGATTCTTTCCCCGAACGGTTTGAGACGATCGTCGGTGAGCGGGGTATTAAGCTGTCGGGTGGGCAACGCCAGCGCATTGCCATCGCCAGGGCTATTCTCAAAGATCCAAAGATCCTTATCCTCGACGAAGCTACCAGCTCCCTGGATGCTGAATCGGAAAAACTGGTCCAGATTGCATTGGACGAGCTGATGAAAAATCGTACTACGATCGTCATCGCCCATAGGTTGGCAACCATCCGGAAAGTGGATATGATTTATGTGCTCCGCGAAGGCCGGATTGCCGAGTCGGGCACCCACCAGCAGTTAAATGCCATATCCGATGGCCTGTATGCCAATCTGATCAAACTACAATTCGAAACCGCTGAAAACCTTTCATGAAAAATAGCATCGATCTGAATAAACCTGCTTCACGGGTGTTTTTCGAAACCGAACTCGAAAAAGCCGGGATAGCAGAGAAACGGGAACATGAAAGATTTAAAAACATTGCGATCGGGCGGTTGGCAGCATTCGCCGGGATGATCGCACTAACGGTGGCGTGGAGCAAAACCCATCAGTCTTTCTGGGGCATTGGCATTCTGGCACTTTTGGTAGTCTTCCTCGTTTTAATGCGAAAACAACAGGAAGCCAGGCAAAAGCGCGATTTTCAAAAGAACCTACAGACTATCAATGACGACGAACTAGGCCGGCTTAATCTGCTGTTCAAAAGAACCGATACCGGTCTGACATTTCAGGAAAAAGATCATGCATATGCTGCCGACCTCGATATTTTCGGAGAATATTCTCTTTTCAAACTTCTGAACCGCACCCGTACAGCGGAAGGCGGCAGAAGGCTGGCCAATTGGCTTAAAAATCCGGCGGAACCCGGGGAAGTGCTGCAAAGACAGCAGGCCACTACTGATTTTGGCAAATATCCCGAACTGATCCAATCCTGGGAAGCTACGGCCCTGCTGCATGAACACGCCGCACAACACGTAGGTGAATTTCAATCCTGGTCCAGAAGTATCCTGCCACCCGAACTGACCCGTGCGCTCCGCTGGCGATGGTATCCTGTAATTACCCTTGTAACGGGCATATTGTACCTTGCAAACCTTGTACCGGGTTTTGTTGTGCCGATCAGCCTCGCGGTACATCTATTAATTCTGTCCCGTTTTGCGGAGACGGTAAAAGTCCTGGCCAACAGAACTACTTCCATGGGCCACACACTCACAGCCTATTCCGAATTGTTGAAAAGTGCCGAAACCGCTCCGTACCGATCGTCCTGGTGGTTGGCGAGAAAAGCACAAATTACCGGGTCATCGGTCGCATTGGCACGGGTAGGAAAGTTATTTGAAAAGCTCGACTACCGCAACAATCCCTATTTTGCAGTTTTCGTGGGTATTCCTACTCTTTGGGATATTCACTGCCTGGCTGGGCTGGAAGAATGGAAAACCGCCAATCAAGACAAGCTCATACAATGGCTCGATGTACTGGCAGATGCCGAAGCCATGAACAGTCTGGCCGGGCACGCCTTCGCAAACCCCGGCTATGTTTTGCCCAATGTTACGTCGGTTACCGAAGTAGAGATTGCGGCAACGGAAATGGGCCATCCGCTGATCCCGGCCGCCAAAAGGGTGAACAACAGTTTCGCCATGCAGGGCACAGGCCATACGATCCTGGTGACCGGTTCGAATATGTCGGGTAAAAGCACCTTTTTACGTACCATCGGGCTGAACCTGGTCTTGGCGCAAACGGGAGCGGTGGTAAGCGCAGGCAGTTTCACTTGCTCGCCTACGCGCGTATTCAGTAGCATGCGTACGCAGGACTCGCTGGAAGAAAGCACATCTTCGTTCTATGCGGAGCTTAAAAGGCTGCGGAAGTTGCTCGAACTAGCCGATGAACAAGCCGAAACATCGGTTTTCTACCTGCTCGACGAAATTTTGAAGGGCACTAATTCCGTCGACCGCCACAAGGGTGCAGAAGCGCTTATTCGTCAGCTGCACACCAAAAAAGCATCCGGAATGGTCTCCACCCACGACCTCGAACTCGGCGAATGGGGCGCGACCGAATCCTATATCCACAACTTCCATTTCCGTTCGGATGTGGAAGACGGCCGGCTGCATTTCGACTATCGCTTGCACGAAGGTATATGCCGAAGCTTCAATGCATCAGAGCTCATGCGGATGATGGGCATTGCCATTGGGCCGGACAAAGGCCCTCTCGCTCACTCCTGACCTCATTTTTACGGTTGTGAAAGGATTTGCGTAACTTTACCGTTTACATTTACGTTTCAACAATGATCCGGCGACGGAGGTCGAACTTTAGATTTTAACAATTAACCCGTAACGATTACAAAACCTGAATGGAATTACAGAAAGCATTAGAAATACTGATCATGGCAGGACAGCTCATCCTGGGCCTGTCGATCCTGGTGGGGTTACATGAGTGGGGCCACATGGCTGCCGCAAAATTGTTCGGAATGAGGGTAGAGAAATACTTTATAGGCTTTCCTCCTAAAATATTCAGTTTTCAGAAAGGCGAAACCGAGTACGGTATCGGAGCTATTCCCCTCGGAGGTTTTGTGAAAATTTCCGGCATGATCGATGAATCGATGGATATAGCGACGATCAGCCAAGAACCTCAGCCCTGGGAATTCCGGTCCAAGCCGGCCTGGCAGCGACTGGTCGTGATGCTCGGCGGGATCATCGTCAATGTCGTCGTAGGCATCATCATCTTCATCGCCATTGCATATAACGAAGGCGAGAAGTTTCTTTCAAGCAGCGAAGTCAATAGATATGGTATCGTGGCAGGGGAACTGGCACAGGAAATAGGATTGAAAACCGGTGATAAGATCATTCGCGTTAACGGAAAACCATTTGAAGATTTCAGCGAGGCCGTCGGTTCCGACGTCTTCCTGGGAAGCAATAGTTCTTATACGGTAAGCCGTAACGGTCAGGAAGTGGAAATCGACATTCCAAACAATTTTATCGAAAAACTTTCCGATCCGGACGAAAAAAGGAACTTCATCCGCCCACAGGAACCGTTCATAATCGGAGAGCTGATCCCCGGAATGCCTGCGCAAAAGGCGGGGTTGGAAGCTGGTGACAAAGTGGTATCGATCAATGGAAAACCTATTCATTTCTTCCACGAACTTCAGGCGGAGCTGGAAGTGCTGAAAGGCAAACCAGCAGTACTTGTTGTTCAGCGCGGAAACGCCCGGAAGAACCTCGATATCCAGGTGAGCGAAGAAGGTACATTGGGCTTTTATCCTGAAAGTCTGCTCCATTTTACTACGGTTGAGTATACATTGGGACAGGCCGCAGCAGTGGGTACCGAGAATGCTTTCGCCGTTGTGTATAATAACATCAAAGGCTTTGGAAAGATATTCCGCGGTGAAGTTTCTGCGTCCAAAGCACTGAGTGGGCCAATCGGCATTGCCCGAATGTTTGGCGGTGTGTGGGACTGGGGTCGTTTCTGGTACCTGACAGGCCTCCTTTCGATGGTACTGGCATTCATGAATGCACTCCCCATTCCGGCACTTGACGGCGGGCATGCCGTAATTCTTTCCTATGAGATTATTTCCGGCCGCAAGCCTTCTGATAAATTTCTCGAAAACGCACAAAAAGTCGGAATGGTACTGCTATTGGGACTAATGGCTTTTGCGATTTTCAACGACGTCTGGAAAGCTGTATTTTAATGAAAGTGGAAATGGAAGAAAGGAGAAAGGTGAAAGGCGGGAATGGGGTTACGAGATCATTGAAGTCATTACGCTTCCTATCGTCCTCCATTCTCCCTTTCCTCCTTCTTCCCCTCCTTTTCTTCTCATTCAAACCGAAACACGACTACCACGTTTCGGTAACCCAAATGCAATACAATCCTGCATCCAAATCCTTTGAAGTAAGTATCCGGATTTTTACTGACGACCTTGAAAAAGGTTTATCCCAAAGCCATTCCAAACAGCGGTTTGTAATTAAAGACAATGATCAAAACGATGCGATTATTGAAGAATATATTCGCAAATCATTTGTTTTGACAGATAGTCAGAAAAAAGCATCTCCTATCAAATACATCGGAAAAGAACAGGAGGAAGACGCTACCTGGGTTTATCTTGAAGTCCCTATTCAGGGCTCTCTGAACGGTTACAGACTTTTGAACGTTACGCTCATGGAAGTTTTTGATGATCAAGTCAATATGACAAACATCAAGTATTCTTCCGAAAAAAAGACGTTTTTATTTAAAAAAGGAATGACCTCCCACCTGTTGTAATTGGTTAAGACCGTTTGTAAAACTGCCTGACATAATGCGTGGTGGCACGGCTATTTTGTTTTATAATGCCTTTCTTTTGAAAGTCATTATTTATATATTGGGAAAAGATTATCTGTCAATTTGACAGAATGCCTATGAAATTTGAACCTTCTGATCTATATAGCCGACTGCTGATGTCCGACTCGGACATGGACAGTCTTGAAATCGTTCCTCTTGGCGGCCCCGACGGTTCTGACGAACCTTTTGAACTTCCCAATGAATTAGCGATACTGCCTATCAGGCAAACAGTACTCTTCCCCGGAATGGTCATCCCCGTGACAGTGGTCCGGCAGAAAGCCATCCGTTTGGTCAAAAAGATCTACCGGAACTCCGACATCAATCAGCGTATTCTGGGAGCTGTAACGCAAGCCATTCCTAACAAGGAGGATCCTACTGCCGAAGATTTGTATAACGTCGGCACAGTTGCCCAGATCCTGAAAATGATTACACTGCCCGACGGTAACGTGACCATCATCGTTCAGGGGCGGCAACGTTTTGAGATCAAATCCATTGTAAACGAAGAACCCTACCTGACGGCAGAAGTGCGCCCGATCGAGGATTCATTTGTCGGACCAACCAAGAAAGAGGCAAAAGCATTACTGCAGTCGCTTCGTGATGGTGCGCATAAAATTATGCGGCTGAATCCCGAAATACCTCAAGAGGCGCGCATTGCATTGGATAACATCGAGAGCCCGATCTTTCTGATCCACTTTCTTTCGTCCAACATCAATGTCGAGATTGCAGACAAGCAGAAATTGCTGGAAGAGCGGAACGGGCACAGACAGGCCACGCTCCTTCTCCAGTACATGATGCGTGAGATCGAAATGCTGGAACTGAAGCGGGAAATCCAGACCAAAGCCAGTTCCGATATCGACCAGCAGCAGCGCGATTATTTTCTGCGCCAGCAGATCAAAGTGTTGCATGACGAACTCGGAATGGATAGCCCTGAGCGCGATCTGGATGAGATCCGTCTTAAAGCCAGCCAGAAAAAATGGTCGGAGTCTATCAAAACCCATTTTGATAAAGAACTTACGAAACTTCAGCGCATCAACCCGATGGCGCCGGAATATCCGGTTACCATGAACTACCTGGAAACACTGGTAGATCTGCCCTGGGGACAATATACCAAGGATAATTTCGATCTGGTCAGAGCACAAAAAATCCTCGATGCCGATCACTTCGGACTGGAAAAAGTGAAGGAACGCATTATCGAATACCTCGCGGTCCTGAAACTGAAAGGAAACCTGAAAGCTCCGATTCTTTGCCTGTATGGCCCTCCGGGGGTTGGAAAAACTTCTCTGGGTAAATCCATCGCAAAAGCATTGAACCGTGAATACATCCGCATGGCACTGGGCGGTGTGCATGATGAGGCTGAGATACGCGGCCATCGAAAAACTTACATCGGCGCTATGCCGGGTAAAATAATTCAGAACATCAAAAAAGCAGGGTCAGCCAATCCTGTGTTCATTCTCGATGAGATCGACAAAGTGAGCTCTGACTACCGTGGAGATCCTTCTTCTGCGTTACTGGAAGTACTCGATCCTGAGCAGAACTCGTCTTTTACCGATAACTATCTGGAAGTAGAGTACGACCTGTCGAAAGTACTTTTCGTAGCTACCGCCAATTCGCTCGATACGATTCACCCTGCATTGCGTGACCGGATGGAAATTATTGAAATGACCGGTTACACGATCGAAGAAAAGCTTCAGATCGCCAAACGATACCTGGTTCCGAAGCAGCGCAAGGATCACGGACTGAAAGCGACTGATATAAAAGTGGATGATTCCGCATTGCTGAAAGTGATTGAAGGCTATACCCGTGAATCGGGAGTGCGTAACCTGGAACAGAAAGTAGGAACCGTGGTCCGGAAAATTGCCAAATCGGTAGCCATGGAACAAGACTACCCTAAGACGGTCAAAGCCGAACTGGTAGAAAAATACCTTGGCGCGGAGATTTTTGATAAAGACCTCTACCAGGATAATGATTTTGCCGGCGTAGTAACCGGTCTGGCGTGGACATCCGTTGGAGGAGAAATCCTTTTTATCGAAACCAGCCTGAGCCGCGGAAAAGGCGGACTTACATTGTCGGGACAGCTTGGCGATGTCATGAAAGAATCGGCAGTAGCCGCGTTATCCTACCTGAAAGCCAATGCGGACAGGCTGGGAATCGACTATCGCATTTTCAATCATTACGACCTCCACGTACATGTGCCAGCCGGCGCGGTGCCCAAAGACGGACCGTCCGCAGGCGTTACGATGGTGACTTCAATGGCGTCCATTTTTACGCAGCGCAAAGTGAAGCCGTTCCTCGCAATGACCGGAGAAATTACGCTCCGCGGCAAAGTACTTCCCGTCGGCGGTGTTAAGGAAAAAATTCTCGCTGCACGCCGCGCAGGAGTAAAGGAAATCATTCTGTGTGTCAAAAACCGCAAGGATGTGGAGGAAGTACCAGCCAACTATATAGCCGACCTGACATTCCATTATGTGGATCAGATCGATGAGGTGTTGGCGATCGCTTTGCTTCCAGAAAAAGTAAAAAATGCGACCAATTTCGTTTTCCCTGACGAGAAAAAAGAAAAAGAAGAAACCGGTTATGCCCAATTAAGCGTGTAACAGACAGCTGACATATAGAAAACAGGGTGCTCAAAAGGTGCCCTGTTTTGTTTAGGGGTTACCGATTCAAAAGGCCGTCATACCCACGAACCTATTATCTACTAAAATGGCATTACCGCAGCTTTCCCCTCAACTACTGGATCAGCGACCCGATCTGCTTCCTGATCATCGGCAACTCCTTGCTTTACCCGAAAAGATCATTCAATTCGGTACCGGGGTGCTGTTACGCGGCCTACCCGACTATTTTGTGAATAAAGCGAACCAGCGGGGTGTTTTCAACGGCCGGATCGTCGTGGTAAAATCTACCGCCAGCGGTGGGACGGATGCCTTTAGTGAACAGGACAATATATTTTCGCATAGCATACGCGGTATCGAAAACGGGCAACAGGTAGACGATGCGGTGATCAACACCAGCATTAGCCGAACCCTTTCCGCCGCCAGCCACTGGGCCGACATATTACAATGTGCGCACAATCCCGAACTTAAAATCGCGATATCGAATACAACTGAAGTAGGAATTCAGCTCACTGATGACAATATTTTTGCCAGCCCACCGGCATCATTCCCTGGCAAACTGACAGCCTATCTCCACGAGCGCTTCAAGGCGTTCAATGGTGCCGCGGAATCTGGGATGGTGGTAGTACCCACGGAGCTGATCGTCGGTAATGGCCCTAAACTGAAAGCAATCATCGTGGAGCAGGCAAAAAGGCATAATCTCGGAGAAGCGTTTTTGCAATGGCTGGATAACCACAATCATTTCTGCAGTTCCCTGGTGGACCGCATCGTGCCGGGTAAACCCGACGCGGAAACGATTGCATCACTTTCCGATAAACAGGGTTTCAGAGACGATCTGCTGATCGTGTCCGAGGTGTACCGTCTCTGGGCCATTGAGGGCGGCGACCACGTAAAAAGCATTCTAAGCTTTGCAAAAGCCGACTCCGGAGTGGTGATCGAACCCAACATAGATCTCTACCGTGAGTTGAAATTGCGGCTTCTAAATGGTACGCACACCCTCGCTTCGGGCCTATGCTACCTACACGGACTTGATACTGTACGTGAAAGTATGGAGCATCCGGAAACAGCGAAATTCATCGCCGATATTATGCTCCGGGAACTTGCACCCGCCATTCCATATGATGTGGAGGCCGATCGCGCGCAGGCATTCGGACAGCAGGTACTGGACCGTTTCAGGAACCCGTTTATCCGCCATCAATTGATCGACATTACAGTGCAGTACACGGCGAAAATGAAAATGCGCAATATTCCGACATTACTGAGCCATTATGAAAAATCGGATCAGGCTCCTGCCTTGTTTGCACAGGGTTTTGCTGCATTCCTGAAATTCATGAAGCCTGTCGTGCACAAAGACGGAGCTTACTATGGTGAACGCGACGGCGTACAATATTCTATTCGTTGCGACTCTGCTGCCTACTTTGACGAGAAATGGCAAAACGCTGCATCACCCGCCGATCTGGCCGAACAGGTATTGAGCGACGCTACGTTGTGGGATACAGATCTCACCTTATTGCCAGGATTTGCCGACGCGGTGAAAGACCATATGTTGGAGACAGCCATTACAGCGGCTTCCAGGCCTTAATCTGCTTATAGAGCTCGGTTGCGGGAATTTCGTCCGAGCTGAAATAGATCTCATCCGTTTTTGTCTTGATAGACAGAAAAGGGTGGGATTTTTTATTGATATACAACTTAACGACCCTGCCGTCCTCAGTTTTGAAAGAACCCTTGGAATACTCGCCACCTGCAAATCCGTTAGCCCTGCTCGAAATGTTCGGCAGGCTGTCCGTCACGCTGAAGTGGGTCACATCATCGCGTGCTATTTTCATTCCATAAATACCTTTGATTTCCATCGCATTGTCGGTAAGAAATATCTCGCTGTTTTTCATACTTACAAAAAACATCGAGCCGACCCCTACTCCTACGAGTATCAGAATCGCCATCACCACGTAGGTTGCTGATCGCTGGCCACTCGTGCCCTTATAAAATCTGGCCCCCACAGCCACCATATACACGTAAGCCAGCAAGGGATAAAGCACCATAAATACCGTAGCCCAGTTTTCATTGATGCTGCTCAGAATCCAGAAGCCGACCAGCAGGGTAATACCCAGAAAGATGTGAAAACGATTGAAAAATTTAACGTAGGATATGATATCAATCTTTGCCCGGTCCGACTCGGACATCATGTTATACCCCGAAACCAGGTATTTGGCATTGCCGGGCGTTACAAGAAACCCAAGCGAAAGCAAAATCAGCGAAAGAACGATGGCGGCGGTAAACATAACTTGTCTCGGCTAATTGCCTTATAAGTTACAAACTTATCCGGAAAAAAGTCAATTGACTTTAACCTATTCAAATGCTTATATCTGAAAAAAAGCACATTATGATTCTCCCACTGAACATACCGGCACATCAGTTTTTCACTGAGGATGAATTAGTGGCGTTCAGCGTCGCCAATCCTGAGCTAATGGTGGAGAGAGATGAGTATGGGCAACTCTTCATCTGCAAGTCAACATGATCAAATGGATACAAAACGGTATGAGGCT
The DNA here is from genome assembly GCF_059568735.1 of Dyadobacter ginsengisoli DSM 21015. Lineage (NCBI taxonomy): Bacteria > Pseudomonadati > Bacteroidota > Cytophagia > Cytophagales > Spirosomataceae > Dyadobacter > Dyadobacter ginsengisoli. The sequence goes on along the minus strand of NZ_JCANTY010000010.1, from coordinate 173,962 downwards.
TGCCTGGCTCGTTTGTCCGGACAGCCAGACAACCTACATTTATGAACCGGGCAAGCCTCCACTTGCAATGTATTTTAATGAAACGCTTTCAGGCGGAGAGGTACTTCTGCCATTTTCTGTGCGCCTGAGCGATATCCTGGAATATTAATCAGCCGTTCGCCCTGAACTCCTTAACAAGCGCAATGCTTTCTGCTACTTTCTGTTCAATCCAGGCATAGTTCCCTTCTGCGATCGCTTCCTTCGGGAATAGGTTTGAACCTAAGCCAACGGCATAAGCTCCTGCACCGAACCACTCGTTAATACTCTCCCGGGTAGGTTGCACACCACCTGTAACCATGATCTTGACCTTCGGCATTGGCCCGCGGATGGCTTTTACAAATGCGGAACCAACTACTTCGCCGGGGAACAATTTCACGACCTCAGCTCCGGCTTGCTGCGCGTTATAAATTTCAGTCAATGTGGAAACGCCTGGAATCCAGGGAATACCAGCTTTCAAACAAGCCTGCCCGACTTCCGGGTTCAGGCAGGGTGTTACAATAAAATCCGTTCCCGCATCAATGTACTTCTGCGCGGTTTCAGCGTCGTAAATCGTGCCGATTCCCAACGATAATCCCGGCAGGCTCTCTTTAATGTAAGAAAGCAGCTCGGTAAAAACATGATAGGCGTTCTCGCCACGGTTTGTAAATTCGAATGCGCGCGCGCCACCACGATAGCTGGCATTGATCACTTCTTTCGCAATCTCTATGTCGGCGTGATAAAAGAGAGGCAGGATACCCACCTCGTTTAAAAGTATGAGTGTTGTTTCTTTGTCCATAATGGTTGGCTGTTTAGCGTTTGATTCTTCCTGACGTTTCTCCCTGACGGATCGCCTCCACTTCGGCGACGGTGGAAATCAATGCGTCGCCTTCAATCGTATGTTTCAATGCGGAAGCGGCCACTCCGAATTCCAACGCTTTTTGTTGGTCATCGAAAGTAATCAGTCCGTGGATCAGTCCGGCTATGAATGCATCACCTCCGCCTACCCGGTCGATGATCGGGTTAATCTCGATATCTTCGGTTTCCAGAAGCTCCTTTCCGTTCCACAGAAAAGCGCGGAGCAGGTTATGCGATGCACTGATCGAAGTTCTTTTGGTATCCACAATCGTGCTGACCTGAGGGAATGCCTTCTGTAAATTGACGCAGGATTCAACGAAATCGTTTCCTTCAATGCCAAAAATCTCCGTGATGTTGATACTGTTCGCAATCACAACATCCGTCCCTGCAGTCAGTTCAGGAAGAATTTCGGACGGCTTTTTACCATATTTCCAAAGGTTGGCCCGATAGAAGATATCGCCCGACACGGTAATGCCGTATTTCCGGGCAGTTCTGATACCATCGAGCAACGCATCTGCGGCTTCCTGTGACAAAGCAGGCGTTATACCCGCCCAATGGAACCATTTCGCGTCTTTCAGGATGGTGTCCCAATCGAGTTCTTTGGGATCGATGGTAGCCAGTGATGAATTGGCTCGGTCGTAGACGATCTGGCTACCGCGGAGGGAAGCGCCGGTTTCGAGGAAGTAAACCGCCATTCTGGGGCCTCCATAAATGATATGCGAGACATCTACACCATGAAAATGCAGGTACTGAGCTGCTGCCCTTCCGATAGGCGAGTCAGGGAAACGGGTAACATGCGCCGTGCTATGTCCCCAATATGCCAGGGCTGTCGAAACATTCGCTTCGCCACCAGCATAAGTTACATTCATTTGACGGGCTTGTTCAAAACGGGAAAAACCAGGAGTGGATAGCCGCATGAGGACTTCTCCGAAGGAAACAATCTGAGCCATATTTTAAACTGTTGCCCGTTTGCCAAAGAATGATCTCCCTGACGGGCTAATGAAAAAATGAATTACAGGCTAAAATTAAGTATTAACATCAAAATAGCCCACAACAAAATGTCTGGGCTATTCTTTTATTAGCGTATTTAAATTCGAATTTTACTCAAAAACCAAAATATTGATTGGCATTGCGGTAACTGATGTCCTCCACCAACTTTCCCAGCCACGGAATATCATTAGGCAGCTCTCCGTTTTCGACGTCGCTGCCGATCAGGTTGCAGAGGATTCTGCGGAAATATTCGTGCCTTGGATAAGAGAGAAAACTGCGGGAGTCGGTGAGCATTCCCACAAAACGGCTCAATAAGCCCATGTTCGACAATGCGTTCATCTGGCGCTCCATGCCATCTTTCTGATCCAGGAACCACCAGCCCGACCCAAACTGCATTTTCCCGGCAACCGTGCCATCGTTGTAGTTACCGGTCATGGTCGCCAACACCTCATTATCTCCCGGATTCAGGTTATACAAAATGGTTTTGGCCAATTGATCGGTTGAATCCAACTTATTCAGAAATTTGGACAGCGCCTGCGCCTGGCTGTAATCGCCGATTGAATCCCATCCGGTATCGGGACCCAACTCGCGCAACATACGGGCATTATTGTTCCGTAATGCACCCAGGTGGAACTGCTGCGTCCAGCTCTTGGCATGATCCATTTTTGCCAGGTCATACAACAAAACCGATTTGAAAGCCAGACTCTGGCTCTCCAAAGGCTTTTCGCCTCTCAACGCAGCGGCAAATGCTTCCCGCGCCGCAGCTCCATCAAAATCTGCATAGATATGCTCCAGACCGTGATCCGACAGACGACCACCCATCGAAGCGAAGAAATCGTGGCGGTTTTGCATTGCGGCGAGCAATGCCTCGTAAGTCCCGATCTCGCCAACCTCCGATGCCTCTGAAAGCCTGGACAGATACTGTTTGAAATCCTCCGGCGAATCGATCAGGAGCATCGCCTTGTCCGGCCGGAACGTCGGCAGAACACGGATGTTGAAGCCGCTCTCGCTAATTTGCCTGTGATAGTTTAGTGAATCGGTGGGATCATCGGTCGTACAAATCACCTTTACATTCATCCGGTTCAGTAAACTTTTTACTGAATAATCGGGCTGTTTCAACCTCGCGGAACATTCTTCATAAATCTCTCTGGCAGTATCTTTATTCAGTAGGATATCGATATCGAAGTACCGAAGCAGTTCCAGGTGTGTCCAGTGGTACAGGGGATTGCGCATCGTGTACGGTACCGTAGCCGCCCATTGTTCAAACTTCTCCCAGTCGCTGGCGTCACCGGTGCAATACCGTTCGTTGATTCCGTTGGCACGCATGGCTCTCCATTTGTAATGATCGCCATAAAGCCAGATCTGCGTCAGGTTCTCAAACTGCTTGTCTTCGGCAATCTGGTCCGGCGGCAGGTGGCAGTGATAGTCGATAATGGGCATTTCCTTCGCGTAATCATGATAAAGGATTCGCGCAGTTTCCGAACGGAGGAGGAAATCGTCGGAAATAAAAGTTTTCTGTACGGCGGTACTTATCGTTTCCATCTTTTTGGTATTTCGGTCACAAACTTCTTTCAATCCCGTATTCGAGGCCCCGCAACTCCGCAAGCCCGCGAAGGCGCCCGATGGCCGTATAACCCGGGTTCGTTCTCTTTGTTGCGGATAGGTCATCGAGCATACGGTGCCCATGATCAGGACGGAAAGGCATTCTCAGATCTGTTCTACCTTCTTTTTCCCTCCTTTTCTGCTCGTGTATCAATGCTTTCATCACGCCATACATATCTACATCGCCGTCGAGATGGTCAGCTTCAAAAAAACTTCCGTCATGCTCTCTCTTGGTGGCACGCAGGTGGATAAAATGGATCCGGCTTCCAAGCCTTTCGACCATCCCTGCCAGATCATTATCAGGCCTTACCCCATACGAGCCGGTGCAAAAACAAATCCCATTGGCTTCGTTGTCAAAAGCTTCAAGAAGCATTTCGGCATCATTTTCGGTGCTTACAACTCTCGGAAGGCCCAGGATCGGATACGGTGGATCGTCGGGGTGGATCGCCAGCCTGATTCCCGATTCCACAGCTACCGGCCCGATTGCCTGAATAAACTGGTACAAATGCGTCCGCAATTCAAAATCGCCGATATGCTCGTAAGTTTTCAGGACCTTTCTGAATTCCTCGATCGTGAAGCTTTCCTCGGAACCTGGTAGTCCCGCAATAATATTGCGGACCAGCTGCTGTGTTTCCCGATCGGAAGCATTGTCCAGCCAGCTTTTCGCAGCGTTCTTCTGCTCTTTCGTGTACCATTCCTGCGCTTCTGGTCTCTCTAAAAGGTAAAGATCAAATGCAGCGAATTGTGTTGCATCAAACCGCAAACCGGTTGAGCCATCCTTCATCGGTGCATCCAGGTCGGTGCGCGTCCAGTCGAGAATAGGCATGAAATTATAGCAAACGGTATCGATGCCACATGCTCCCAGGTTCCGTAGCGACTGCTGGTAGTTCAGTATATGTTTTTCAAAATCCCCGGACCGGGTTTTAATCGATTCATGAACCGGCACACTTTCCACCACCGACCACGTCAGGCCAGCATTCCCGATCATTTCTTTACGTGCCTTAATTTCCGCGATTTCCCAAACTTCGCCATTGGGAATGTGATGTAATGCGGTGACTATTCCGGTTGCGCCCGCCTGACGGATATCCTGCAATGAAACAGGGTCGTTGGGGCCAAACCAGCGCCAGGTTTGTTCTAATGCCATTGTTGTAAAATGCGCTAAGCCGTAGGCTACATGCCATAGGCATTACGCTGATGCTATATTTGTGATTTACTTTATTCCTCGATCCGGCTTACAGCTTATCGCTACTAAGCCACCAGTCTGTGCTCCGGTACGCGTTCACGCAATACTTTTAATGCCCGGCTCATTTGTGTCTCCACGGTTTTCACCGAAATGTCCAGCCGTTCGGCTATATCCCTGTACCGCAGCCCTTCTTCCCGGCTAAGCCTGAAAATCAACTGGCATTGCCTTGGAAGCGCCTTGATGCAGCCCTCAATATGGTCATAAAATTCATTGTATGAAAGCTCCTCGGCCGGAGAAAAATGGTCGGCATGGTTCATATTCCATTGTACCGATTCCAGTGAGTCCCGCTCATTCTGCCTGTGGATACGCAGCTTCAGGTAATCCAGCGCCTGGTTGCGCACAGCTCTGTAAATGTAAGCCTGAAAGGAAGTATGCACTTCAATCTGCTCCCGATTTTTCCAAAGTTTCACAAATACATCGGATACGACTTCCTCCGCAATTTCCCTCGTGACCACCACACGCATTGCATAGTTGCAAAGCGACCTGTAATGACGGGTAAACAACTCGCGGAAGGCATGATAATCACCGTTAGTCACCACTCTGCCAAACAGGGCTTCCAGGATACTCTTCTGGGAACAGGCTGATGGTAATGTACTGGTAAATGAATTTGTCTCCATGTAAACTGAGCTAGGTTAATTATAGAAAATTTCCAGGATTTGTAGTGGTATTTGGCCCCTTGTATTCGTCGATGAATAACCTAGTTTACACATTGAATCGCTGATACACAAAAATAAATCTTGAAAAAAAGCAATAAATCTACGCAACCGTTCCCGGAACCGTTCCCAATCCCGCAATTTTTCCCGGAACTCGGTGCGAATTTTAGTAATTTGTGCAACTGGTCACTTCTGGTGCATTTCGAAGGATTTCTAGTAAGATTGTACTATTTCCATATAACCCTATGAAGAAGGTTTCTATCACCATCAAAGAGATTGCCCGCCAGCTCAATATTTCCAAATCCACCGTTTCTCGGGCATTGCGCGACAGCAGCGAGATCAGTGAGGAAACCAAACGGAAGGTGATCGATCTAGCCGAGCAACTCAACTACTATCCCAATCCGATTGCCATCAGTCTGCTCAAGAACAGGACCCAGACGATCGGCGTCATTGTGCCGGACATAGCCAATCGCTTTTATTCATCCGCTATCGGCGGCGTGGAAGACATCGCCTACAGCCGCGGCTACCACACGATGATCTACCAGAGCCACGAGCAACTGGAAAGGGAGCGTTCTGCGACCCGCCACATCGCGTCCCGGCGCGTCGACGGCCTGGTTGTTGCGATATCCAGTCAGTCTGAAAACATCGACCACTTTTCCTCCCTGCAGGATCAGGGCATCCCGGTGGTGTTTTTCGATCGGGTGAGCGATGCTATGCAAACACACAAGGTACGCGTGGACGACTACAAGGGCGCATTCGAAGCCACGGAGCACCTGATCAAACGAGGGTGCCGGCGCATTGCACACATTGCGGGACCAAAACCGGTATCCATTACCCGGTTCCGGCTGGAAGGTTATAAGGATGCGCTCAGAAAATATGATATTCCGTTTCAGGAAGAATGGGTCCTGCACAGCGAAATTACCCAGGCAGGCGGGACCGAGCGTACCTACCAGCTCATGGCGCTGCGTGAGCGACCCGACGCCATCTTCGGCGCCAGCGACCGCATTACGATGGGAATTCACTGGGCTTTGCGACAATTGGGCTACAAAATGCCGGACGATGTAGCGGTAGTCGGTTTCTGCGACCTGGCGATGTCCTCATTGCTCGACCCGCCCGTGAGCTCTGTCACACAGCCTTCATTTGAAATGGGCCAGCAGGCTACATCACTTCTGCTGGATTTGATAGAAAGCAAAAATACCCCGGCCGAATTCGAGACCAGGGTATTGCAATCCAATTTGGTAATCAATAAATCTTCGATGAGAGGCGTCTAGCCGGTAATGGTCTTGAGTTTTCTTTCAAATTCGGAAAGGATCCGTTCTTTCATCTGCACCTTGCGTTTCTGGATGTTAATGCGGCCCACGGCTGGCTTATCCAGTTCGGGGTCGCCCGTTGCAGTACGGTCGAATTCCAGGATCGCGAATTCAAGGTCACTCTTTTCACGCTTGGCAAGCCATTCCAACTCCCGGTATTTGGTCCTCAGTTGCTCCTCCGGGCTCTTCAGGTCAAAAGCCGGGTATTTACGGCTGATTACCCTTGCCAGATAGCTGAGTTCGAATATTTTATCACATATCATCCGGAAACGTTCCGCCAGTTCCTTATCTGCGAGCTTGAAAGGAATCTTGATTTCCTTCCATTTGCTAAGCAGCACCTTGGCCTCCTGCGAGGCTTCGATAATATCCGGCTGTCTGAGGAGGTTTTCCGCCTGTTGCAGCAACTTCTGTTGCTCGACGATACGCGGGTCTACGCGTACTTTCGGCTCGATGCCTTTTGCAAGGTTATACTTGTCGTAGAATAGTTTAAGGAAGTGGCGGTACGCTTTATTGACTTTAAAAAAGCGCTTCGGCGGAACTTCACCTATATTATTCCACGCATTGCGTACGTCACGTGCTTTTGCATAGGCTTCATCGAGATCCCGGGCGTAGCTAAGTGTTTTAGTTATTTTAATCAGCTTCTCATATTCTTCTATGCGGTGCTGATTGATTTTGTTCTGCTCGTCGAAATAGTCACGCCGGCGCTGGAAGAAGTCGTCCAGGATTTTCTGGAAAGTCGTTTCTACTTCTTCCTGGTATTCTTTTTCAACCGGGCCGGTGCGGATCCATTTGGCTTTGATTTCCTGGATCTGGTCGGTGGCAGCGGCATAATCAGCAACAGCAGCAGCAACTTTGACGTCTTCGATCAGTGCGCGCTTGATTTCCAGGTTCTTGAGCTGGTTTACTTCGATCAGGCCTTTGAGATACTCTTCCTTTTCTTCCAGTCTTTTCAGCAAGGGCACAAAATCGCCCAATGCATCGAACCCTTTCAGCTTGCGTTGCAGCTGTATCAGCTTCGTCAGGTAAGAGCCTTTATTAAGCGCTTCATCAATTTCCTGTTCCAGCTGCTCTACTTTGTTCAGGACAATGTTAAAACGATTCTTGAAATAGTCAATCGCTTCCTGTTCAGTCCTTTTTACTTCTCCAATTTGCCGGTCGGGGAAATCCAGATACCCCTTTAAAAATACTTTGCTGTCCTTAACGTAGCCGTATTCATCATTCAATGTGGCATTTTCCATTCTTTCAATTTTTTTTATCTGCTAAGTGTAGGGATATATAACGATATTTGTTACGCACAAATTAAACAAAAAATGAGTAACGAAACCATTATTTTCTCAATGTCTGGGGTCAACAAAATCATTCCTCCCAACAGACATATTATAAAAAACATTTATTTATCGTTTTTTTATGGTGCAAAAATCGGGGTTCTTGGTCTGAACGGATCCGGTAAATCAACTCTTTTGCGTGTCATCGCCGGCATCGACAAGGACATCCAGGGAGATGTAGTTTTTTCTCCCGGCTATTCTGTCGGCATGCTCGAACAAGAGCCTAAACTGGATCCCGGTAAAACTGTCAGAGAAGTCGTCGAAGAGGGCGTACAGGAAATTGTCAACCTTCTGAAAGAATTCGACGAGATCAATGAGGCTTTCGGAGCAGAAGACGCCGATTTTGACAAACTACTGGAAAGACAAGGCGAAGTACAGGAAAAGCTGGATGCAGCCGATGCCTGGAACCTTGATAACCGCCTGGAAATTGCGATGGACGCTCTTCGCTGCCCACCGTCGGATACATTGATATCAACACTTTCGGGTGGTGAAAAACGCCGGGTCGCGTTGTGCCGCCTCCTCCTGCGCCAACCTGATGTGCTCCTGCTCGACGAACCTACCAACCACCTCGACGCCGAATCTGTATTGTGGCTGGAAGAACACCTGAGACAATATAAAGGAACGGTCATTGCCGTAACCCACGATCGCTACTTCCTCGACAATGTGGCCGGCTGGATCCTCGAACTCGACCGTGGAGAAGGCATTCCATGGAAAGGCAATTACACCTCCTGGCTCGAACAAAAGCAGGAACGACTGAAAAAGGAAGAGAAAACCGAATCGAAACGTCAGAAAACGCTGCAACGCGAGCTGGAATGGGTTAGGCTGGCCCCCAAAGCAAGGCAGGCTAAGTCCAAAGCCAGGTTGGGAGCCTACGAAAAGCTATTAAGCGAAGAAGGCAGAGAGAAAGAAGAAAAATTGGAAATCTTCATCCCTTCCGGCCCCCGATTGGGTAACAAAGTGATAGAGGCCCACAATGTGTCTATGGGATTCGGGGACCGGTTGTTATATGAAAACCTGAGTTTTGCATTACCTCCCAACGGTATCGTAGGTATTATCGGGCCAAATGGTGCCGGTAAAACTACTCTGTTCAAACTAATTACCGGACAGCTGAAACCACTCACCGGACATTTCGACGTTGGTGAAACTGTTCAGCTCGCTTATGTGGATCAGGAACACGACAATCTGGATCCCGCCAAAACCGTGTATCAAAGCATTGCCGACGGTAACGACTGGATCATGATCGGCGGTAAACAATCCAACGCCCGTGCCTACGTGAGCCGGTTCAACTTCGGCGGCGGCGACCAGGAGAAAAAAGTCGGTACGCTATCCGGTGGAGAGCGCAACCGGGTCCACCTGGCCATGACTCTGAAAGAAGGCGGCAACCTGCTGCTGCTCGATGAGCCCACCAATGACCTGGACATAAACACGCTTCGTGCATTGGAAGAGGGTCTTGAAAACTTTGCTGGTTGCGCGGTAATTATCTCCCACGACCGCTGGTTCCTCGACCGTGTCGCCACTCATATCCTGGCATTTGAGGGAGATTCTCAGGTGTACTGGTTTGAAGGTAATTTCTCGGAATACGAAGAAAACCGCCGCAAGCGCCTCGGCACGGATGCAACTCCCAAACGGATCAAGTATAAAAAGCTGGCCTAGCCGACGCTCATACGGTATTAATATACTCAAGCACTCACATTTCCGTGAGTGCTTTTTTTGTCACCAATTGTAGAATTTATTTCCTGTTCCTCTTGAAATATAATTTTATTATTCTACCTTTCTGTCAAATTTTTCCCATCCTCTATCAACTTAATACTTACATAAGCTATTGAAATAATATTCATATAGACTAAAACTAGAATTCCTCTTCTACTTCGTTTCGAGTGCTTTGACGGCATTCAACATTACCACACCATCCTGGGAATAATGTATCCACCAAAAAAAATCTACAAGTATTGTAGATTTCCTACTGATGCATAAATTATAGTCGAATTTTAACCGCCCACTGATAAAACCTTTATGTACGTCAAACATTTATCGCAAACACGCTTCAAGTCAAACTATCTTTTATTCCCAATCTTCGTCTTTTTCCTGCTCGCACAACCTACCCCACTTCATGCCCAGCGCGAGCTCATCCTCAACACCACAGGGTACGGGTTCGATCGGACGGCCCCTAACGGCATCAACCCGGGTCAATGGGAATACATCTTGAAATTTGCCAATCTTAAATACAATGGTAAGGATGCCAGCCCTACCGCCGTGCGCCTCCACATACAATGGGAACACTATGAACCGACTCTGGGGAATTATCAACGCCAGAAAATGGCACAGGCTGTAAAGGCAATCCTGGATATCAACCCCAATATGAAGGTAGCTCTCCACTTTTCCTATCTTCGCCCTGGCTACTGGAACGATAGTTACCTCTCCACTGTCGACATTGCCCAGACATCAACGGGCGTGCTTATCCGTGACGCCATTGCCCACACTGCGCCTTCGGTATACTCCGAGTATGCGACCGGAAGGTTTCTTGCATTCGTCGATGACGTCCTGACCCAGGTTCAGTCCTATTCATCGAGGATTCTGTACGTAGCCATGGGCAATAATGGTTCCGAGGAATTCTATATACCGAATCAGAACATCAACTCGATGAACTATGCGGGAATGTTTGAAGGGAAGGCACTACAGGCCTGGCGAACCAAATTCTTACCGGCCCGTTTTCCGGGACAGACTAACGTAACGTGGGGACGAAATACCTACCCCATGGCTACCGCGCCGCAGCCAACCGACGGGAATTATAACTCCGAAATCGGGCGCGACCTTCACAGGTTTGCGGGATGGGGATTATTGAAGCTTTTCAAAGGCTTTTATGAAACGGTTAAAAGCCGAAGCTCTTCTATTAAAGTACTCCATTTTATATCTGATTTCGGATCTGTACAGGGCAACAACTGGCACCTTCACAACAGCACCCTGGTTTTGGCTCTGGAGTTGTCCGACGGGATCTACCATACCGACGGTACCAATCAATATGACTTATGGAAAAAGATCATGGGCATTGATTGTATCAAAGGTACCTATCCCAATAAAATTGCCGGTGTGGAATTCGACCCTATCGACCTCGCTCAGCCGGACGGCGGCTCCGGAATCAACGGTGGGATTCCCTATGAGTGGTTTCCGCGGGCGTACAAACACGGTGCGGACTATGTTCATATTGCGATGCGTTATGACGACCTCGAAATGCAGCAACTAGCTCCAACGCTCGCATTATGTCGGGAACAGTATATCAAATCATCCTATCAGCCACCAGCCCGGGCAGCAGCCATAACTGTGAATACTTTCCCGAACGTATTTACAGGCCAGTTCCTGTTCGAAGCATGGAACCAAACCGGCGGACAAAACTTTGGGCAATCCGATCTGAAACCGGTATCTATCAGAATGACGGATACAGGTTACTGGGAGAAAATCTGGGATAACGGCAGCTACCTTCCTTGTAACTTCTCCGTGAATGTCAATACCTCACAACCGAAGCCAGTCGTAGGCTCACAGGTAACCCTGAGCATCAATTGTAGCGGACAGGAATGTAATTCCGCCAATTACATATGGAGCGGCGAAGGTACAAACAACCGAACAGGGAGTTCCATCACCATTACAGCACCGATGAATCCCGGTAACTACAGCTATTCAGCCACCTCGACCAGAAGCGGATGCAGCCCGAAAAATTCAGCGATGACTTTGGCGGTAACGAGGCCATTGCCTGTCAAACTCATCAGCTTTACGGCCGTCAGGGAGCAGGGACAAGCTCTGCTGTCATGGGCAACATCTGATGAAGTGAATAGTGAAAAATTTGAGATAGAACGAAGCCTGGACGGGAAAAAATGGATTATGATTGGCACAGTGGCTGCCAGTGGAAAAACCACCCAGACAATAACCCGATATGGTTTTACTGACATCAACCCGGTAGCGGGCGAAAACCTCTATCGCCTTAAAATGATTGACGCGGATCAAACCTTCGCATACAGCAAAATCGTGAATCTCAATTTTAAGTCCGGCGCATTTGCAAATACCTACCCCAACCCCGCAACCGACAGGGTGATCATCGCTGCGGACAACTGGGAAACTGTCAAAATCGTACGGATTTTCAATAATGCCGGCCAGACAGTCTACACCTCCGAAAACCCGGAGCAGGAAATCAATGTTCAGCCGCTTGCAACAGGTCCGTATGTCATCGGGCTAGAGCGACTCAACGGTATACAGGAAAACGTGAAGTTCGTGAAGCAACCCGGCAAATAGAAATAGGATCTCTGTGGCGTTTGCCCTAAGGGCATTTCTTGCTAACTTTCGAACGGAATCAGTTTTTAGAATTGTCAATGAGCCAATCTTCGTCTTTGCATAAAATACATTTTATTTCAATAGGTGGCAGCGTGATGCACAATCTGGCCATCGAATTACATTTAAAGGGATTCATCGTCACGGGATCGGACGACGAGATTTACGAGCCATCGTCGAGCCGCCTCCTGCAATACGATCTGCTCCCGCCTGTTACAGGGTGGTTTCCTGAAAGGATCACCACCGATCTCGATGCCGTGATATTGGGAATGCATGCGCGGCAGGACAACCCGGAGCTTGCCAAAGCCAGAGAACTCGGAATTAAAGTTTACTCCTACCCCGAGTATATTTTCGAACAGAGCCAGAACAAACAACGGGTAGTGATTGCCGGAAGTCATGGTAAAACCACCATTACCTCTATGATCCTGCATGTCCTGAAATACAACAAAAGGAATTTCAATTACCTGGTCGGAGCGCAGATTGAGGGTTTCGATAATATGGTAAGGCTTTCGGAAAACGCGCCGGTGATCGTCATTGAAGGTGACGAATATCTGACATCTCCGATTGACCCTACTCCGAAATTCATGCATTACCAGCCACACATTGCACTGATCAGCGGGATCGCATGGGATCATTTCAATGTTTTCCCTACGTGGGAGTCGTATGTGAAGCAATTCGAACTACTGGCAGATTCCCTCCCCAAAGCAGGTGCGATCATCTTTGATGAGACAGATGACATGCTGGATGTTATCGGTCAGAAAGGAAGGCCGGATGTAGTGAGCACGCCTTACAATGTACATCAGCACAAGATTGTAGACGGAAAAACCATTCTGATCACCGCAGAACAGGGAGAGGTACCCGTTCTGGTGTTCGGAAGCCATAACATGAAAAATATCAGCGGCGCCCGTGAAGTATGCGAGCGCCTGGGCATTACCGACGAGGAGTTCTACCAGGCCATTCAATCTTTCAAAGGTGCATCGAAAAGGCTGGAGCTCCTAGGAAGCAAAGGCGGCGTAAATATTTACCGCGATTTCGCTCATGCTCCCTCCAAGGTAGAGGCAACCACCACGGCCCTTAAGGAGCAATATCCGGAAAGAACGCTCGTCGCTTGTGCCGAACTACATACTTTCAGCAGCCTTAACAAGGAATTTCTGACACAATACCGCCGAAAATTAAAATCCGCGGATATCGCAGTCGTCTATTACAACCCGCTGACACTGGAACATAAGCGGCTCGAAAGCCTGTCAACGGAAGACATCCGGACGGCTTTTAAGAGAGAAGATCTGAAAGTGTTTACAGATTCATCCGAAATGGCTGCTTTTTTGAAATCGCTGGCGTGGAAAGATGCGAATCTGTTACTGATGAGCTCCGGGACTTTCGGCGATCTCGATCTGAAAAAACTGGCGGAAGAGATTTTGGCATAACAAGGCTAGAAAGCGTTTTAACTAATATGAAAACTTCATCATGCAATCCATAGTCGTCTATTGCGGTTCCAATCCCGGAAAGAAAACGCTTTATGCAGAAGCCGCTTACGCATTGGGAGCGGAACTGGCGAAAAGAAAGATCAGACTTATTTATGGCGGCGGGAACATGGGTCTGATGGGCAAAGTCGCGGATGGCGCCATGGAGAATAACGGCTTCGTGACCGGCATTATCCCCAATTTCCTGGCCAAACTCGAAGTGGCGCACAAGACCCTATCCGAACTGCACTTCGTGGACACCATGCATGAGCGAAAAGCCAAAATGGTGTCCATGTCCGACGGAGTCATTGCCATGCCGGGAGGCTATGGCACTTTTGACGAATTATTTGAAATCCTGACCTGGTCACAACTCAAAATATTCGCGGGCCCGGTAGGACTTTTGAATGTCAATGGCTTCTACGATCTTCTGCTTCTGCAATTGGATAAGATGATCGAAGAAGGCTTCCTGCGGCCTGAAAACAGATTGTTGCTGGTCGTCGCGGAGGATCCGGCGACGCTCCTTGATAAAATGGAGGCCTACCGTTTGGAAAATCAGGGAAATAAGCCGCTCGACAGGTCGTTGTATGTAGATAATAATTAGCCATCCCCTGCCAGAACGATGCGTGCTTTTCTTTTACTAGCTGTTTCCATGGTCTCCGCGCTGAGCGCCAATGCGCAACTTGAGAATCTCGGAAAAACGGTCAACACCGAATACAACGAAATCAGCCCGATTATTTCCCCTGACGGAAAGACGATCTATTTCTCACGGGTGAGCCATCCACAAAACACGCATGGCCCGAAAGGCAGCCAGGATATCTGGTTTTCAGAGCTTAAAAACGACAAATGGACCTCCGCCAGACGACTGCCCACTCCGCTGAATAAAGAAGACTATAACAGTCTGTATAGCATTACACCGGACGGCAATACATTGCTGATCAAGGGTGCATACAAAAATGGCTCCTATGAGACGCGTGGGTTTTCGATTAGCAAAAAGACTGCAAGAGGATGGTCTGCACCAAACAAAGTAGACATCCCGGGATATACTAAACTAAGCAAAGGGCAGTTTGACTGTGGCTACCTTTCGACCGACGGCAAAGTGCTCGTGATGTCGTTCAGCGAAAAAAAGAACAGTAAAACCGATGATTTATACGTCAGTTTCAAACAAAAGGACGGATCATGGACCAAACCGCTAAACCTGGGTGCTGAAATCAACACGGAAGCATTTACTGAAACTACCCCTTTTTTGGCTCCCGATGGTGTGACATTGTATTTTTCAAGTGACAGAAAAGGCGGACAAGGTAGTAATGACATCTATTACAGCAAACGAATAGACAAGTCCTGGAAAAGATGGAGCAGACCGGTCAATCTTGGTCCGGCCATCAATTCCGACGGTTATGATGCCTATTACACGATCTCTGCTTTGGGAGATTATGCGTATATGGTCTCGTTCAAGGATACCGAAGGAAAAGGCGACATTGTTCGCCATAATCTCCAACCCAAGCCATCTCCGGCAGACTCTGCCACGGAGGCACCGGTCGCCGTGGTTCCGCCTTCGGATCCCGTAGTGATGATCAGCGGCAAGGTGATCGACTCTAAAACCGGCAAACCGGTGGAAGCCACGATCATTTATGAAAACCTGGCCGATGGCGAAGAGGTCGGAACTGCGACCACCAATCCTACCACCGGGGAATACAAAATCGTACTCCCTTACGGGCAGAAATACAGCATGCGGGCAGTAGCGCCCAATTTCATCGCGGAGGGCGAAAATATCGACCTGACCGACTCTACCGATGGCAAGGGCAAGAGCTTCCGGGAAATTGCAAACAAGTCACTGAAACTGATTCCCATCGAAGAGGGGCAGATTGTAAGGCTTAACAACATCTTCTTCGCAACTGGAAAATCCACTCTCAACACCGAGTCATTCCCGGAATTGAACCGTATTGCCATTTCAATGGCCGAAAATAAAACGCTTGCCATCGAACTCGGCGGGCACACCGATAATACGGGTAGCACTGAATTCAACCTGAAATTATCGCAGGACCGTGCCGATACCGTCCGAGAATATCTGATCGGAAAAGGCATTGAACCCGATCGGGTAGCGAGTAAGGGTTATGGTGAAACTGTCCCGGTTGCCAAAAACGATACCCCCGAAGGCCAGCAGCTCAACCGACGCGTAGAGTTTAAGATATTGAAGAAGTAGGCACCACAGAACTTTCTGGTCTCCGCTCTTTGATCGGTTTCATTCCAAAAACGATCCGTAGGAAGTTGAACCGCCTTATTACAAAGTGGTAAAGCGTAAAACAGACCGTAAATGTAGCCAGGCACAGGTAAGTAAATTTCGCAATCCAAGGCCACGGAGAAAGCATCAGCGGATAGGCAAGGCAAATAATGACAGTCTGGTGCAGGATATAAAATGGATATACAGCCTCATTGGCATATCGCAAAAACCCATTCGTAAACTGAAGGTATTTGTATCCGTATCCAAAAAAGGACAGCAGAATGCACCAGGCATTTACAGTCTTAATTACTGCGTAAAAAAATAAACCAGTTCCATCCAAATCAAGCGCTCTGGTCCAGTAGAATACGTACAGAACCGTGGTCAATGCGATCCAGATAAGCAGGCTTAATCTTCGGAACTTTTTAAGAGACTCCCAGAAGCCTTGTTGCGTACAGAATACAAATCCGGTTACAAACAACGTGAAGTCATGAAAATGCTCATTCCAGTCCCTCGTCAGATTATGGGTAGTCGGAAACTTGTCTGCCAATAGTATACTTCCGCCGACATGCCACATGACCGGCAGCAGAATGAGGTTAGCTGGGTTATTAAAAACACGCGATAGTCGTGCCGTGAACCCCTCAGCTCGTCGCAGTACCAGCAGCAGCGGTAACCCCAGTAACGAATAAAAGAATATATACGCCAGGTACCACAAATGGTGCCAGCTGAAACTTCCCTGGGGATAGGGCACAAACTGAAACACGGTCTTGAAAAACACAGGATAACTGTAAGTCTCACCTTGCGTGATGCGTTCGAAAAAAATCTGCGGCGGAACGATCACGAACATCCCAAATAGCAACGGGATTAATATCCTGACTAACCGGTCTTTCAAAAAAGCACCCGAGCTCCGGCTACCAAGGGCAAAGTAAACGCCTGCCCCCGATATCATGAAGAGCAGCGACATCCTCCATTGACTACTGAAACGCATGGGCCATTCAACTACCCGCGTCAATTCATTGTTCTTGATATGCCATTCCCAGTGATTGAAAAACATACCAACATGGAAGAATATCAGAATTCCAAAGGCAATAACCCGTAACCAATCGAGATCGTAACGACGGATTGGGGAAATAGGATCGGACCAAGTAATTTCATTTTTCATCGCATTGAGTTTTGATTGAAATCCAAAACTATGCGCCATGTCTGCATCAAAACGACCGTCCTTATCCGTTCGATGTTCTTCCCGATAAGTCAGAACCTACGTTTTTTCCGCTTTTGCGGTATTCAGAAGGGGTTTGTCCGCTAATTTTCCTGAAAGCGGTATTAAATGCAGATTTCGAATTGTACCCGACCATTTGCCCGATCTCCTCGATTTTGATGTGATCATTGACTTCGTCTGATAATAATCGCTGTGCTTCGCGAATACGATAAGATCCTGCAAAATCAAAAAAGCTTTGCTTTAATTCTTCATTCAGGATCTGCGACAGATGATGGGTGGACACTCCGAGGCGTTTGGCCAATACCGGCAATGAAAAACCCGGATCCAGAAAGGGCCGCTCAACATTCATGATTTCTTGTAACTTTCCCAATGTCAGCGTTTGGATCTCGGCTGTAAGAGATGATTTTTCATACTTCTTCATCACCTTCGTATCGGGTTCCTGGAAAAACAGGGACTTCCTCAGTACACTAAAACTGGTGACGTAGATAATCAAGGATATGAATGCAGAAATGATATGATCGCCTAAATCATGCCTGAATGACGTTCGGACAATGAAAAAGATAGCAACCAGCAGCGACAGCTGCAGATGTATGTCGCGGTACCAGCCAAGAGGTATTTTCTCTCTGGTAAAGAAATTGACACCGTTTTTCCTGAAGGTGCTTCGCAGGAACAGGTAGCCTGCAATGTTATACGCCATCATACTCATAAAGGTGAGATCATTGATGTGCCATTTAGGAAAAAACATCCAGGTGCTCCCATAGGAGGAAGCGTCAATTTCTCTCATTTCAGGGTGAAATGAACCGATGTTAGCATTGTATTTATACGCTATACTTTGTGGATAAATAAGCAGGCACATATAAAGCAGGTAAGCAGCTGCCGGCACAAAATGCAACCAGACCCGCTTGGCGGCACGCCCCGTCACGCCAGCTCTGATATACAGGTAAGCGGCCGGAGCCAGAAGCAAATTCAGCGGCTCGCTGAAATCCACCAGCCACAACACCCTGAACATATAGTCAGTATATCCCAGCCAAACGTCACTGATGATCACAGATAACCCCAGCATCAGTATTCCCAAAAAGAGATTGGGTAAATTGTTGCCTTTAGAGTGCGATAGAAAAAAATAGGCCAATATCAACCCCTGTACACAACCCAAGAGCATGAAGACTGAAAAGAGATCGATACGGGCAGACGGCGGAGCGGGAATCATAGCATACATCTCGGTTTTCAAATATACAAAATCGAAGACGTATCTCTCCCGGTTATCAAAACAGGGAAAAGCGAATAGACGCGGTCAATAGAGAATAATCAGAAATATGAACACAACGAGCCACAATGCGCCGGTAAAATGCCAATATCTGGTGAAGAGTTTAATCCGCAGGCGGTTAGGCGGGTTGACACTGTATACGAATGAATCAACGTAGCTTCTGTTTCTGATTGCCCTCCTGAAAAGGTTGCTCACGTACAGCACGCCACCGATCATATGCAGTAAGTGAAGGCCGGTAAGCAAATAAATAAATCCCTCGGAGGTATTCACTCCGCTGAAAACACCGGCACCCACCATCTCCATCCATCCTCCGGCCTGTAACAGTATGAAAATAAGGCCAAGCAAAAAGGTGGCGCCCAAAAACACGCGATAATGTAAAAAACGCTCACTCACAAACGCGAGGTTCGCCTCATGTAAAGTAATGCTACTGAACAAGATAACAAGTGTACTGAGCCAGAACATATCCGGCAAGGCTACCAAATGGACGCTTTCTCTTTGAGTACGGATCAGAAAAATAATGAAGATTGAGGCAAAAAGCAGAGAACTTCCGGCCACACCCAACCATAGCATAAAACCCAAAGGTTCTCGACGCTTGGTGAAAGGATTTTCCTTCTGTTTGGTGGTGTGTTTCGGACTCATCTCCCTGATTTCAAATCTAAAAAAGCGCATTCATAAGTGAATATAACGACTATTTTACTGCTTCGAACATATCCGGAAACATTAAATTATTTAAGAAAGCCTTGCCAAAGCCTTAATCCGGCAAAATATTCTTTCAGATTTTTCTCCTCCTCAAATATGCCGAATAACGTCGACCCGGATCCACTCATCGATGCATATTCCGCACCCAGCGAATACAATTTCGTTTTAATATCTTCTAAAAGACTATGTCTTGGAAAAAGTGTTGCTTCAAAATCATTTTTGACCTGATCTTTCCATTCAGCAACAGGTCTTTGAAGTACATTACGCAAATCCAGGTCACTTGGTTTCGCGACAATGCCAGAATATGCTTCAATTGTTGATATATGTATGCCCGGATTGACCATTACAATCCATTTGCCAGACAACGACATCGGAATGTCTTCAAAGCGATCGCCCTTTTCGAAACAATACGCTGGTTTGTTAAGAATAAAGAATGCACAATCACTACCCAAATGACGTGCGTAATTCTGCCGTTGCGCTACCGAAATGCCCAGCTGAAACATGGCATCGAGCGTATTGATGACAAAGGCGGCATCTGCTGACCCACCCCCGAGCCCGGCGCCGATCGGAATGGACTTCAGCAAATGGATGTGCACAGCCGGCAGGTCGTAGTCTGCTTTCAGGAGATTATAAGCCTTTACGCAAAGATTGTCGGAATGTTCTCCCGGAATCGGGTTGCCGTCGGCAAAAAAGGCAAACTGGTCTCCCGGCACGATTTCCAGCGCATCTGACCAACCCACCGGGTAAAAGCAAGATTCGATATTATGGTATCCGTCGCTTCTTCTTTCGACGATGTTGAGTCCGATGTTGATTTTTGCGTTGGGGAATACGAGCATTGCGGTAACGAAATTGGCCTGCAAATATCCGGATTTTGCTATAAGCCCACCACTGCAGGTTTAAATTTTATTGCTCCCAGCGCCATTCCTGCCCAATGATCAACTCCTCTTTCAAACCTTGCGAAATCAGGAAGTCACGTGTTTTCTGATCCGACAATTTCTTGACGGGTATATTTTCTACATTGGATAACGCATACAGATACATCGATGCAATCCTGACGGTGTTTTCAAGCTGATCCTTATTCACCAGGCTGAAATCGTCGCAGTCGGCGTGATAGCATTGCAGTACATTGGGGTCCAGGTGGCCTGAAAGCCCGGCGATAGGAACACCTTCCAACATAAATGGCTGATGATCACTGTGTAACCCGGCAGTATTAGTAGTTTCGTTTTTATATTCACGGTCCACTGAGCGAATGGCTTGACCTACGGTCACAAAAAAGTCGTTCATTTCGTCTCTGCCAAATGCATTCGCTCCCTTAGGGTCGTTCGTCATATCCAGGTTCATCATATACGCAACCTTGTCGATTGTTCCTGCTTTCTTCAATTCGCCCACAAAGTGTTTTGACCCCAGCAAACCTTGCTCCTCGCCCATGAACAGTACAAATTGAATGGTCCGTTCGGGTTTGACTTTCAACGCCTTGAATGCCCTCGCAATATCGATAACTGCAAATGAACCTATGCCGTTATCGATCGCGCCCGTTGCAAGATCCCAGGAATCGAGGTGGCCCCCGATAATTACCTTCTCATCAGATTTGCCTTTCAGCGTGGCGATCACATTACGGGCCTTAATCGGCTTGGAAATGTTGTGCATATCGATATGTGCTTCCAACGGCCCTTCGTCCTTAATCCATTTCCTGATTTCATGACCACTCTCGTTGGAGATACATACAGCTGGAATGGAGATAATGGCTCCCGTTACCGACGCTGTGCCAGTCAGCAAAACCTTTCCCGGGGCACCATTCACCATGATCATTCCACGTGCACCATACTTAATCGCCAGCGCCGTTTTTTCAGACCTGTGCAGGTTTTTTTTCCCGGTCACTCCAACCAGGTTAATATTGGCCAGCGCCACCTTTCCCTTGATTTTGTCTTTCAAGGCCAGAAAATCTTCCTCCAACCCATTCCCCACGTCCACAACCTCTCCCTGAAGGGTGGATTCGACGGGCGAGTGCGCAAGAGAAACTACCGGCACATCCCTGAAATTATCACTGCTACCTGGTGCTATGGAAAGCGTTACGGTATCACGCATCCAGGCCTCCACTTCAAAAGGTTGGTACACCACATCCGTAAAACCATAGCTTTTCAGCAATTTGAAAGCATATTCCTCGGCTTTCTCTCCATTGACGCTCCCTGTTAGGCGATGTCCGATTGTTTTCGTCGCTTCACCCAGCGTTGCATATGCTTTGCTGTTCGCTCTGACCTCCCGGTCGAGCTTCGAGAATGGTTTTTCCCACTTCCTGTCGTTCGGGCGAAATTCGGAGAACAAAAAAAACAACCCGCCAATGAGAACAACTTGTACAACTTTCTTCATAATTCCCGATAAAGGATGTCAGCAACTTCAATTTTAACTCAAATATCGCATAGATAATCGAGCTCATGCAAGGTAAACACAAAGGAGACCCGAAAATCAGTCCTTTAGTTTCATAAGTTCTTTAAGATACAGAATTTTCGTTATCAAATATTCTTTTTGCGCCACGTGCCTCGAAGCACTTTTTTAGCTAATTTTGTTTAAGTGTTAAATTAACACTTAATAAACTTCTTTTCTTAGAGTTATTTGAACATTTTTGTATTTTTTAGCACTTATATTTAAAGATCAAAGCATTTCAAATCAAAATAATCATATTTCGCAATGTATTTCCTTGGATTCGATTTAGGCAGTTCGTCCGTCAAAGCATGTTTGATTCACGCAGATACCGGGGTCGTCGCCGCCTCTGCGTACTACCCTGAACGGGAGATGACAATTGCCGCCCCGAAACCCGGCTTTGCCGAACAGGAACCTCAAATGTGGTGGGAAAATGCCTGCCTGGCCTCCCAAGCTGTTATACAAAAAGCAAATGTTTCACCCGCCGAAGTGGGTGCCATCGGAATATCCTATCAGATGCACGGCCTAGTGGTGGTGGATAAGGACATGAATGTGCTCCGCCCTTCCATCATCTGGTGTGACAGCCGGGCTGTTGAAGTAGGCAATACCGCTATGGATGCATTGGGTGAAGAATATGTTCTCCCGCATCTGCTCAACTCCCCAGGTAACTTCACCGCCTCCAAACTCGGATGGGTAAAGCAAAACGAACCAGACGTTTATGCCCGTGTACATAAATTTATGCTTCCGGGCGACTACCTGGCTGCACGAATGACCGGCGAAGTAGTCACTACCCCCTCGGGGCTCTCAGAGGGCATTTTCTGGGACTTTGTTAATCAACGTCCGGCCGATTTCCTTTTTGACCACTT
This sequence comes from Dyadobacter ginsengisoli DSM 21015, assembly GCF_059568735.1. NCBI lineage: Bacteria > Pseudomonadati > Bacteroidota > Cytophagia > Cytophagales > Spirosomataceae > Dyadobacter > Dyadobacter ginsengisoli. Next base: position 151,508 of record NZ_JCANTY010000010.1, on the reverse strand, counting down.
CGGGTTCAGCCCGGGTATTTTGCCGACGGTTCTCCCTACCTTCTCAGAACAAGGACAGATTACTGCCGAAGCAGCATCTGCACTCGGCTTGCGCGCCGGTATTCCGATAACCTATCGCGCCGGAGACCAACCCAACAATGCATTCTCACTGAATGTACTGGAGCCGGGAGAAGTAGCTGCAACCGCCGGAACTTCCGGTGTTGTCTATGGTGTAAGTGATCAGATCAAATTTGATACCAAATCAAGAGTTAATACTTTTCTACACGTCAATCCCATCACCGCATCGTCGCGCTATGGGGTGTTGCTGTGCGTAAATGGTACCGGCAGTCTTAATGGCTGGCTCCGTAATGCTTTGTTCCAGGGCAATGTCTCCTACCCTGAAATGAACAGCCTTGCCGCAAAAGCTCCCGTGGGATCAGATGGTCTTTTCTGTTTGCCTTTCGGTAACGGTGCTGAGCGCATGCTTGAAAACCAGGATCCCGGGAGCACATTCAAAGGCCTGCAATTTAGTCGCCATGGGCTCAGTCATTTCACAAGGGCTTCTCAGGAAGGAATTGTGTTCGCTTTGTACTACGGTATGGAAATCATGGAAACAGTGGGCGTATCCCTTCAAAATATCCGCGCGGGCGAAGCTAACATGTTCCTTAGCCCGGTGTTCAGGGAAACGTTCGCCAATGTATCCGGGGCTACGGTAGAACTCTACAACACCGACGGTGCCCAGGGAGCAGCCCGTGCCGCCGGTTTCGGACTTGGCTATTACAAAACCCGCAAAGACGCATTCGTAGGCCTAAGCGCATTACGAACCATAGAGCCTGACCAGAACCTTGCCCAGGCCACCAAGGATGCCTATGCAAATTGGAAAGACGTACTTGAAAAAAGCCTGTAAGATCGTCGGCCCGGTTTACCCATGTATGCCGGGCCGACATTTCCTTCCCATTCAGACTTCCGCTTCCTGCTTCCTGGAAATTTCCTCCACCTTATGGGCAGTCACTTCCGTTACCCTGACGGTCTTATTCTCTTTGTTCAGATATTGGCGGTAAGTTAGCCTACCCTCGATCGACACCATTTTTCCCGTTGTCAGAAAAGACTCACAGCGCTGCGCCAGCTCTCTCCAAACCACTATGCTGTGCCAAACGGTATTCTTGACCTCCTCCTTGTTTTTGTTCACATATCCTTCGTCTGTTGCGAGTGAAAAACTGAGCATCTTACCGCCATCGAAGTCTTTTACGTTGATTTCGCGTCCAACATTTCCGATCAATTTAACCGAGTTCATACTTGTGATTGTTTAGATGATGAATGATTTTGTTACGCCGACCCACTCGGATCGGTTCTGCAAAAGTGTGCTGCAATCGAAAACTGATTCGGTTATTAACCACTTATAATCAAATAAAAACGCTTGCAGCCGTTTGCAAACGGAAAGATGCTTTTTGAGCAGTGCAGCAAACGAATTTTATTATATTGCATTCAGACGATTCTATGCACACCAATCGGAACTGACGAGGGTCCGGCCAAACAGTTTGAAAATGAAAAATTGCCAGGAATGTGGTAAGCCACTAGTAGGGCGGGTAGATAAAAAGTTCTGCTCGGATATGTGCCGGAACAGCTACAATAACCGGCTGAATTCAGATTCTTACAACATTGTAAGAAATATGAATAACCAACTCCGCAAGAATCGCCGTATTCTCGAAGAACTGTGCCCGGATGATAAATCCAAGATTACCAAGCACGTCCTGATAGCCAAAGGTTTTGATTTTAACCTCATCACCAATATCCGCCCGACATTAAAGGGGAGTATTTATCACTTCGTGTACGACTATGGCTACCTGGAACTGGAAAACGATTTTTATCTGATCGTGAAAGATAAACGACTGGAGAAATAGATATTTTTGCACGAATTCAAATTACCACCGATGAAGAAAGTAAGCCTCAGCGATTCCGGGCCAAAGGTCTCAGAAGCAATTTATGGTTTCTGGAGATGGACCGACGAAGGTGCTATCACCACCGCCCAAATTGAAAAGACCGTCAATCTCTGCCTTGAACTGGGCATCAATACATTCGACCACGCTGACGTTTACGGCGACCAGACCATTGAAGAGCATTTTGGAAAGATTATCCGGAACAGGTCATTCAAAAGGGAAGACATTGTTTTGTTTAGTAAATGTGGGATCAGAACTTCTGAAAACAAGTATCTTACCTACTATGATAACTCCCGGGAGCATATTATCAACAGTATCAATGGTTCGTTGAAAAGACTCAAAACAGATTACCTGGATATTTTCCTTTTGCATCAAAGCGATCTGCTCGCCGACCCTGAAGAAACTGCGATGGCACTGGCTGAGATCGTAACTTCTGGAAAAGCCAAGCACATCGGCGTGGCCAACTTTACTGTTTTTCAGCACCAGTTGCTTGCCTCTTACCTGCGTATCCCTATTGTTACCAATCATATCGAGCTCAATCTGATGAATACGACGGCCATTGAAGACGGCCGGATCGATTTTATCAAACAAAGTTTCAGCAAACCGCTGGCCTGGGCACCACTCGCGGGCGGGAAAATCCTGAACGGAACAGATGATAAAGCGGTCAGACTGAGATCAAAGCTGGATGAGATCGGAAAAAAATATGACGCAAATATCGAGCAGACTGCCGTGGCCTGGTTAATGAAGCTGGGTACTTTACCCATTATCGGATCACTTTCCGAAACACGCATCCGCAATGGGGCAAGTGCATCGGACATTAAACTGACCCGGGAAGACTGGTACGAAATCTACCAGGTGGTCGGAAAATAAATCAGAAGCGGGGTATTGTTCATTTACTCAGGACAATACTCCATTCACTTCCACTCAGTACTTTATATTTTTCCGAGAAGTTGCCCATATTGATGCCGAGTGAAAAGTTAAGCAGGCTGTTAAAATAGCCGACATCCGCACCTTCTTTCACCTCCCCAAATGTGTTGACAAACTTTACCTTCCCTTCGTACACTTTGTCACCCGCTTTGAAAACCTGCACTTTCACATCGTCTCCGATGCGCACATTTAGTTGATCGAAATGCGCTCTGTCAATGTTGGTCCATACATTACCGTACTGAATATCCAGGATCGGGATAGCGCCCAGGATTTTCCCTTTTTCAAAAGAAGGCTTTTGGTAAGGAATCGAGATGACATTAGCTGACAATTTCGGTCCTACCTGCTCAAAAGATATTACTTTCGCTGCCAGCCGCGCGCCTGTGTATGCGTATACGTCACGCCCGTGAAAGGTGTACGACGCACCTGAATTTTTCCGCCGGTTAACCGCTTCATCAATTTCCCTCACCTCCCCGATCCCCATTTGCTCCGCCACGAGCGTCAATGTGCCATTGTCGGGAGTAACAAAGTAATGTCCCGATTTCGTCAGCAAAACCACTGACTTTCGCTCGGTCCCCACGCCCGGATCTACTACCGAAACGAAAACTGTTCCGGCCGGCCAGTACGGTGCGGTCTGTACCAGCCTATAAGCCGCCTCCCAGATATTATATGCAGGAATCTCATGCGTTACGTCATACAACCTGATGTCCGGGGAAACACCCGTCGCTACACCCTTCATGGCTGAAACGGCTCCGTCCTTTAAACCGAAATCGGATTGAAAAACGACAGTATTATTTTGGGCCGAGGCCGTGAGCGAAGCGATGAAAAGAACCACCAGCGGTAATTTGTGCAGCATAGTCACGCGTTTTTGTTTTCCTGAAATAAACAAAAATTATTGCCTGAATCAATCTTTCAACTGCTTGGCGTCCAGCTTCCTGATGATCTCCTTTTTACTGAAAAGCAATCGCCAAACCGCGAAAGTCGTGTCCTGTGCACTCATGCACTTTTTACAAACAATACTTTCCGCTGATACAGGCGCATTATATACCAGCATAGTGTCGTTCAGCTGCTGCAAATTATCACCGGCAGTCGCCTTGCTTCTGGCACTGTAAAGGTAAGCATCCAATATTTCACGCTCTTTCGGCGACAGAGCCGGGTTTTTCAGGTCGGCAGCTCCCATAAGCTCGACTTTGACGCCATATTCTTTTTGTAAGGCCGCGACAACCGGAATTCCCGACAGATTTTTGCAGAGTGCCACCCCGGACCCGGGATTTTTCTCCAATTCGCTTTTCAAAGTCTTTTCGGCGATCTGCGCTATTTTCTTTCCCCATTCGTCGGCCGCATAAACAAGCTGCGTGTTGGTAACCCGTTTGATTTGCGATGCTTTGATCTCCCGGCTCAATTCCTTGGTATTTTCAATGCGGCCACTTTTAAAATCACATCCGGCAAGAATTCCGGTTATCGCTGCGATGTATAATAACTGTTTCATATTCCGTAAATGTTAGTCTGATGTACCCTCTTTCCGCACCCAACCCGTCATAACATGCATATGGCGTCTTGAAATCATTCATTTAGCTAAAATGCGTATCTTTGTGCCCCGAATGCGTCGTGCCAAAGATATCCAATAAAGATGATCGATAAATTAGAAGCTATAAAAGAACGTTTTGAAGAGGTTTCTCAACAAATTATACAACCGGAAGTTGTCTCCGACTCTACACGCTATTCCAAGATCAGCAAAGAATACAAAGATCTCGGCAAGATTGTAGAGCAATATGTGATTTACCAAAAATTGCAAAAGGACATAGCCGGGACCAAGGAACTTATAGCTACTGAAAAAGACGAGGATCTGAGAGAAATGGCCAAGGAGGAACTCGATGAGCTGGTGCCACGCCTGGACGAACTTGAACAGACGATCAAAGAACTCCTGATCCCCAAAGATCCTAACGACAGCCGTAACATCATCCTCGAAATCCGCGGCGGCACCGGTGGCGACGAGGCGGCCATCTTTGCGGGAGACCTTTTCAGGATGTACCAGCGCTTCTTCGAGAAAATGGGGTGGCGCTCGTCCGTCATGGACTATACCGAGGGAACCAACGGCGGCTACAAGGAGATCATCTGCAAGGTCGAGGGAGAAGATGTATATGGCAAAATGAAGTTCGAATCGGGTGTACACCGCGTGCAACGCGTTCCGCAGACCGAGTCTCAGGGCCGGATCCACACTTCTGCCGCCTCCGTTGCGGTACTGCCCGAAGCCGAAGAAGTGGATGTACAAATCAACATGAACGACGTTCGCGTGGATACATTCCAATCGTCAGGCGCGGGTGGACAGTCGGTTAATACAACCTATTCGGCGGTCCGTCTTACCCACATCCCATCCGGACTTGTGGTGAGCTGCCAGGATGAGCGTTCGCAGTTGAAAAACAAAGACCGGGCATTGAGCGTCCTTCGTTCGAGGCTATACGAGATCGAGTTGAAAAAACACAATGATGCGATCAGTTCTCAACGTAAATCCATGGTAGGAAGCGGAGACCGTTCTGACAAGATCCGGACATATAACTACCCGCAAAGCCGCATTACAGACCATCGCATAGGTTACACGGTTTACAACCTTCCCGCCGTAATGGAAGGCGACATCGCCGAGCTGATCGAGAAACTACGCATCGCGGAAAATGCGGAGAGAATGCAGGAGGGTGAAACTGTATAAATATTATTTCGCCGGGTACAACTCGCCATAGGTCTTGGCCTTATAGCTCTCGAAATCCTGCTTTTTGTGATAATCTTCTCCGAAAAAGGTGATGATCTGATGGAATTCCTTCGCTTTCAGATATCCGGGAAGCGGCTGAATCATGTTGAATTTATCGTCCAGGAAAACAGTGGTAGGATAACTCGGTTGGTTGTTGGTAAGCGCCAATGCGATTTCGTTGATGCCGCGACCTCCCTGGGCCAGGTATTTGAATTTCTTGTCGCCAAGTGTGATCGCCTCTTTCTGTTCTGCGTCCAGCTTTACAGCATAATATTTCTTGTTAATATAGTCGACCACCGCTTTGTCCTTGAAAGTTTCACGGTCCATTACCTTGCACCAGCCGCACCAGTCGGTGTAAACGTCGATCACCACCTTGCGGGGCTCCTTTTGAATTTTGGCAAAGGCTTCCTCGATGGTGAGCCATTGGATCCCTTCTGCGGGTTTACTGGCTTTATCCGCTTTGAAACCTGCCAGGATTATCAGCATCAGCGGAAATATCAAAAGCGATGACAGGAATCGTTTCATGGTATTTTTGATTTCTTTTTGTTTAAACAAACCTCCCACACAAATCGTTACCCGGCATCTCAAATGCTATTCAATAATCAGCAAGCCAGGAAAGCTGTCCCAATTTTACGCATTTTTTGACGAAACAAAACACAGGAGATTGATATCAATGCCTTTGCCTCAAACGTGCGGCTTTAAGCGCTTTTACTTTTGGCAAAAGAAACGAGTATTCCTCCGGCAATGATGAGAAACATCCCCGCGAGCATGGAAACAGAAGGGATCGCTTCACCCATCAGAAATCCGATCAGGACGGAAAACAGGATATTGGAATAACCGATCGCAGCGACACGACCGGCTTTGTCATAGGTAAACGATTGTGTCAGCATCCTTTGCCCAAGCAACGCGGTCAGTCCCAGCGCCAGAAAACCCAGCCATTGAAACACGTTCTCCGGCCATTTGAATGTTCCGATCAGAAAATCCAAGTGCGCTATCGGATAATAGGTGCCCACCAGCATCGAAAGGATGGGCATCACGATCCCGCTCAGCATAAAGGAAAGAATGATCGCGCGTGTGTCATACACGACTCCCAATTGCCTGATCGACAAATAGGATATGGCCGTCAGCAATGCGTTGCCGAGTCCCAGCGCATTATCCCGGAAAGAGCTCGACAGATCGGGGCGAAACACAAAAAGGATGCCGGTAAATCCGACGAAGATCGCCATCCATTCCTTCGAATTCAACGTCTCTCCGATCAGAAGCCAGGAAAACAATGCGAGGAAAATCGGATAGGTATACTGGTAAGTAGAAGCCCGTCCCAGGCCAAGGGTTTGAATAGCGTAAAAAAGCATGTAAAGCGACAATGTGCCGACCACGCCCCGGAAAATAAGCAGTCCCAGCTTCCCGCCTTCCTGGCGCAATGGCCGCCTCCGGATGCTGCTGATCACAAAAACAACGCCGACTATGTTCCTGAAAAAAACGAGTTGTACCGTATGGAAATCCTTACCAAGCCATTTGGAGATAGCCGAAGTAAGCGAGAAGAAAAACGCAGCCCCGAGCATGAGGTAGATGCCTTTATAAGACGAAGTCGCAGGAAAATTTTCAGTAGTAGCCGCCAACGGGATCAGAATTTGCCGCAAAGATAGCGCTTATCACAAACAACCAAAAGTCATTGAAAATGCCTAACTTTGCGCCGCTTGGTGCCATAAACCACTTCTAATCAGCGGTTAGGCTTAATAGGGAATTCCGTGAGAACCGGAAACTGTCCCCGCAACTGTAAGTCAGCAATAAACGGACCGATCTTCATGCCACTGTTTCCGAACGGGAAGGCCCCGGATCCCAATGATGAGCCAGGAGACCTGCCAGAGCGTTTGATCTGATGTTTTCGGAGGAAAAACCAAAGATCACCGCCAATCCATTGCTTTGCTGGGGTGACTGCCGACCGGAAATTTTTTATCTTTTTGATACTTTGGGTGAGCTCAGCCTTACCGGCGCGTCTCTATGCCCAAAGCGACTCCATCGACCTGGATCCGGTTGTTATCAAAGGTTTTGTTCCTCAGAAGTTTATGAGTGGCCTTAAAATCCAAACCATGGATTCCGCATCTCTCGCCCAGTTCCGTTTTCAGAACATCGGTGACGCATTATCAGCCTACACGCCGATTGCATTCAAAAACTACGGACCTGCCCAACTGAGTACCGCCTCCTTTCGCGGCACATCTGCCAATCACACTGCCGTGCTGTGGAACGGACTGAATATTAATGCGCCTACGCTCGGGCAAACCGATTTTTCCACCATTCCGGTTGTTGGTTTTGACCGATTGTCTGTCCAGTACGGCGCCTCCGCCAGCATTATAGGCACCGATGCCGTGGGAGGCAGCATTTTGCTGGACAGCAAGCCGTCCGCCGGACGCTTTGGCATTAGCCTTGGGAGGCAGCAAGAAAGTTTCCGAAATCATCAGAGCCAGGCTAATGTCCGGTACACCCTACCGTTGACAGGCCAATGGACGATTTCGGGCAAGACCGTTGTGTACAGCGGACGCATGAACAATGACTACCCTTACGAAACAAGGAGCAATTACGCGGTACTGCTGACAGAAACTGCTCAAAAAGGTATTGTACAGGACCTGTTTCTGCAATCCCCGAGCGATCAGGAGATTTCGGCACACGTCTGGCTCACCAGCAACAAACTTATACTGACGCCGACTGATGAAGCGGGCCGAGAAATGACGCTCACCGAGGCGTATCGTACCATGTTGCGTTATCGGATCAAGACGTTCACCATCCGCACCGCGTGGGTACGCGATATTATTGACTATGCAAAAGGAGACCTCTCCCGCCCCGACCACTCGGTTACAGACAAGCTGGCTACCCGGGTTGAAAAAGATTTCACATTGAATATGGGTCGCTCACTCCATCCAATATCGCTCAAAACCGGTGCTGAATGGACGCATTTCCGTTCGGAAGTGCCCGGCTATGCCCACACTCCGGTAACTGAAAACCGCACCGATTTTTTTGTTCTGAGCCGCTGGCAGGTCATCGACCGCCTGACCTTTTCTGCTAATTTCCGGCAGGCTTTGGTCACCGGCTACAATCCGCCATTCACGCCTTCACTGGGGGCTGAATACAATTTGATAAGAAACGATCGGCATCGCGTAATCATAAAAGGCTCCCTCGGGCGCAGCTACCGGACTCCCACCCTGAATGAACGTTACTGGAAAGATCTCGGGAACCCGGATATTAAACCCGAAAGCGGCTGGAACAAAGAGCTGGGCGTTGAGCACACTTTCAAACCGGAACCGGGAAATGCCTTACGCATTTCACTGACAGCCTATCACAATCGTATCAAAGACTGGACGTATTGGAATCCTTCGAGGAAATACCGGGTCGAAAACCTGCAACAGGTACTCGCCCGCGGTATCGAGCTGCAACTAGGTTACGTCTGCCGGACGGGGGCAACCAGGTTAGGATGGGACGCCGGCTACGCATTCAATAAGAGCTCTCAGGAAAAGGCTTATGACAATTATTCGCAGGATATAATAGGAAAGCAGCTTGTCTTTGTCCCCCTTCACAGCACCAATATGAATGCATTTGCCCTGTATAAATCGACGAAAATCACCGGTCAGTTCCAGGCTGTTGGCAAACGTTTCACAACTTTCGATAACTCACAATCCTTCGACGGATACGGGTTGATCAACATTCTGGCCGAAACCGCCATCTCCTGGAAGCCTTTCAAGGCGCACATTCAGGGGCAGGTGCGGAATGTCACGAATGCTTTTTATCTGAATGTGCGTAACAACGCGATGCCGGGAAGAAGTTTTGCATTAAGTTTAACCTTTAGTTACGATTCTCAATAAATCAATGAAAATGAAAAAACAGTTAGCCAGTTCATTAGCAGTAGCCCTTTCTACGCTCGCGGTATGGTCGTGTAACCAAAGTGATCCTGCACCGAAGGGTGACTACGTAAGTGGCGTTTTTGTAATGAATGAAGGTAATTTTTCACAAAATAACGGGGCTATTTCATACTTCCCGCGTGAACGGAGCACAGCTGACGCGGATATTTTCGCAGCTGCAAACGGTACTGCATTAAAAGGCGGTGTACAGGATTACGTGGCATCAAATGGAAAAGGAATAATTCTGGTCGACAATTCTGCAACGGGACAAGACAAAGTGGAATTTGTAGACAGTTATACTTTCAAAAGCGAGGGTACCATTGGCGCACCAGATATCGAAAACCCGCGAGAAGTGGTCATTGTCAATAATAAGGCCTATGTATCGTGCTGGGGAACCAACGCAGACTTGAAATATAAGACGGGATATGTTGCAGTCGTCGATCTGGACAGTAAGAAGGTTACGAAAAAAATCAACATTGCTGACGGACCGGAGAACCTCGCCTATCACAATGGAAAGTTATTTGTTGGAACAACGCCATGGGGCCAGGGGACAAAACTCGCCGTCATCAACACTACATCTGACCTGGCTGGCGATCCTATCTCATTTGAAGGAGCCACCAATCCGATAGGTATAGATGTAAACGGCAAACTTTGGGTTCAGGCTGGCGGGAAGGTAGCGCGCATTAATACGGAAAGCTCGACCGTGGAAGCTACGTTAAGCATTGCCACCGGCGGTTTCAAGACGCCGGGTAACTTTGCATTCAGTGCCGACCTTAAATCGATATTCTTTGTGCTCTCGTGGTATGACGATAAAAATCAGGAACATGGCGCCACCTATAAATTCGCCATTACCGACTCTCAAATCGCAATGAACACCCCATTGATTCCGCGCGTTTTCAGCGGATTGTCAGTCGACCCGTCACAAGGGTTATTGTATGCGGGTGTCACCCCTTCGTACGCTCAGGCTGGTTATGCAGTACGCTACCGGGCAGACGGCAGCCTGGTCGACTCGCTAAAAGTAGGTGTTGCCCCAACAGGGTTTTTCTTCCAGTAACGAGAATGCCCCGGGCAACCCCGGGGCATTCCTGCTTGTTAAGCATTCTTCCATTTGATGCCACATCCGATCGCCCTCGCAGAGGGTGTCGTTACAGCTGTCTTACCTTCCAACAGCTCATTCACTGCATTTTCCACGTATTTTTGACTGGCCGCAGCGGGATCACCCTGGTTATTATCGATGGCACCGATGTAAGCGACCTTAAACTTTCCTCCAACTTTTCTAACGACGAACATATGCGGTGTATTGGTTGCGCCAAAGGCCCGCGTTACTGTCTGGCTCTCGTCCGCAAGGTATGGAAATCCGTATTTCTTTGACTTGGCGCGCTGTTGCATCGCAGCGAAAGAATCCCCGGGAGACGCAGTGACATCATTAGGCTGGATAGCGACAACCGGGTAGCCTTTTGCCGCATATTGATCGTTCAGCGCAATGATCCGGTCCTCATATGCCTTCGCTATCGGACAAGTATTGCAGGTGAATGCAATAATGTAGCCTTTCACTTCCTGCCGATCCGCCAGTGATACCATTTTACCATCAACTCCTTTCAGACTGAAATCCTTAACCTCATCACCGATTTTGTAGCCGTTAGTCACAAAAGCAGCTCCCTGAATGCAAAACGCCAGTAGCAGCGCAAAAAACGATGCGGATTGTCTCTTTTTCATAAGGATCAGAGTTTATAATTGATTGATAATAGTTTGCAGCTCTCCCTCTTTCACGGGTTTTCCGATAAATTTCCTAACCTCTCTTTTCGCGTTCAAAATCAACGTCATGGGCAATGCGCCAGACCATTCGGGTACCAGCTTATCGACCCAGCTATTCAGGTCCGGCTCATCGAGTAATACGACCTTTGACTTTATTTTCCGCTGCTTCACGAATGGCTTGACTTTTGTCTCCAGTGTTTTGATATCATCCATACTTACAAGCAGCACCCGCAGCTTTTGTTGGGTTTTATTCAATCCTTCAAAATAGGGTAGCTCCTTGACACAAGGCCCGCACCACGTTGCCCAGAAGTTGATCACATTCAAGGTGTCATCCTGCGTGGTTAATATCCGGTGCAAGTCGCCGAATTTGATCACTTTCACTGACTGCGCATGAACCAATCTGCAAAAGCAAGAAAGTATGATCGTTAAATACCAGACGTACCGTTTCATGTGCCCAGATTTCCAAAAAAATTATACCAGCGAGAAAGACAAGCCGATGATTATGAACAATATAAATAAAACAAAAAAGTCTCCTTTTGGGAGACTTTCATATGCCTGGCACCGTGCCACGTTATTACTTGAAAAATCCTTGCGGATCGGGCATTTTGGCCTTTAACAGTTCCACAAAATCCAGGTTCAATTGGTTGAAATCCAACGTACGCCCTTTATGCAAATGCTCCCATGACTTGTCGAGCTCATTGAGATTATAATGCAGCAAAGCGAGGTTGTACTGCCCCAATGCATAGGAAGAATCGATCGAAACCGCATGTTTCAGCAATGCACTTGCTTCATCCAGTTCTTCTTTACGGCTGGTGATCGCATATAATTTAAGTTCAACCGTCGACAAATCCACGAGCAACGGGACATTGTCGCCTTGCAGGCTCACGCCTTTGGTCAACATCCTTTTGGCATCCACCCAGTTTTCACGCTGGTAAGAAACTACACCCAACCCCCAGTAGGCTTCTACATTCTTATCGTTCAATAACTGGGCGAGGTTGAAACGGTAGCAGGCTGTGTCAAGCGAACCTTCCTGCAAATACTCCCAGGCACGGGTAGCAAAAAAACTGCTGGCCTCGGCTCGGGTGGAAAACGATTTATCGCATTCACTCAGGAACTTAATCTCTTCATCGATCTGCTCCGAGGTTTTGCTCACTTCTCCGAATAGTGGGAGAATGCGTCTTTCCTTTAATTCAAGGGGCTTTTTGGGAGCAACGTTTGTATCTGTACTTGGACCCGCGCTTGCCAGATGCGTGTTTTGGGCAAAGCCCATTACAGGTATCAAAAAGGCAAGCCAAATTACAACAGACTCTTTCATAATTGACTTTAATAGAAGACAGGTTTTCTATTGTCCAAGTTAAACGGTTTTCTTCGATTTGTATTGCATTATCTGCGTTTACTTCTTCCTCCTGCTCCACGATGCCCCTTACCGGTATTCCCTGATATCTTCCTGGCCGTCGGTATGTATCTTTTCTTTTCATGAAAGGCCCCTTTGAAGGTCGGATCCTCTTTCCGGCGCTGGTTGTCGATTTCACGAAGCATATCCTGTTGCTCCTGAAAAGGAGTTTCTGCGATGTCTACTTCGTCCGGAAATTCTGCTCGGGGAATCTCAGTCCTGATCATCGCTTCAATTTTCCTGATATGGTATTCGTCGGCGATCGTCATGAATGTGATTGCATTGCCCAGATGGTTGGCACGACCCGTGCGGCCGATCCGGTGTACGTAATCCTCGTAGATCAGCGGCACATCGAAGTTAATCACATGGCTCACCTCTGTAATGTCGATACCGCGTGCCACTACGTCGGTTGCTACCATCACCCGGATCTGCCCTTCGCGAAATGCCTCCATGGCATTGATTCTGGTATTCTGTCCCTTATTGGCATGAATAACCCGCAGCTCCTCTTCCCGAACGACCCGGTTTAGCAGGTTCTGGTGTACAAGCCCGGCCACCTCGCGGCTGCGCGTAAACACGAGCACACGTGTAAGTACCTCGCGAGCTTTTAGTAAATGAGTAAGTAAATTGATTTTTGTGCGAAAGTTCGGCACTTCGTACAACGACTGGGATACCATCTCCGCAGCTGTCGCCTGTGGCGTGATTTCAATGCGTGTGGGGAATTCCAGGAATTCATGGGACAAGTGCTCGACTTTCCCGGAGAATGTTGCCGAAAAGAGCATGTTCTGCCTTTTACGCGGAATGATTTCCAGCAATTTCCGGATTTGGGGCATAAAACCCATGTCCATCATCTTGTCGGCCTCGTCGAGTACCATTGCATTAAGATGCTTCACCACAATTTCCTCCTGGAAATAAAGGTCCATAAAACGGCCCGGTGTTGCAACGATAATGTCCACACCTTTCCTGAGTGCTTCAATCTGCGTTTTCGGACCCACGCCGCCGTACAAGACGACCGTCCGGATATCGGTATACTTTCCGAGCTGGATAATAGCTTCGGAAATCTGCATGGCCAGTTCCCGGGTGGGGGCCATGATCAATGCCCGCGGATGCTGTCCCTGGGCATATTTGATACGCATCAATAGTGGTAATGTATAAGCAGCAGTCTTACCGGTGCCCGTCTGCGCTATACCCAGGATATCCTGACCAGCCATGGCGACGGGTATAGCCTGCTCCTGAATAGCGGTCGGTTCGGTGTATCCTGCTTCTTCAATCGCATTGAGCAATTGGCGGTTGAGCTTGAATTGCTCGAATAGGTTTTGCGTAGTTTGCATGGTGCAAAGTTACGAAAACTAAAACGGTAGCCCGTCATCAGCCCTTCACAACGTCATCCACGAGACTCGACGAGCCGATGTACAGCGGCGACCGCTGATGAAAAGACTGCGGTATAATATCGAGAATGTTACCAAAACCGTCGCTGGCTTTACCCCCGGATTTTTCAGCTATGAATGCTAGCGGGTAACATTCATAGAGCAGACGCAGTTTGCCTTTCGGGTCTTTTTGAGTAGATGGATAAAGATAAATGCCCCCTTTCAGCATGTTTCGGTGGAAATCTCCTACCAGTGAGCCGATGTAACGCGCACTGAAATTCCTTGACTTGCATTGGGCGATGTACTGTTGTACAAATGCCGGATAGCTGTGGTAGTGGCCTTCGTTGACAGAATAGATCGTTCCATCGTCCGGCGTACCCATGTTCTTGTGCGACAGGATAAACTCACCCAGCGAATGATCGTACGTAAAACCATTGACCCCGTCACCTGTGCAATACACCAGCATCGTGGACGATCCGTAAAGAATATAGCCCGCGGCCACCTGCTTACGTCCCCCCTGCAAGAAATCAGCCATCGAGGCGGGTTCATTAATAGGTGTAACACGGCGATAAATAGAAAAAATCGTCCCGATCGAAACATTGACGTCGATGTTCGAAGAGCCATCCAGAGGATCCATAGCTACCACATATTTGCCGTGGTTGTTTCCGGTGTGGATAATGTCTTCTTCCTCTTCCGACAAGATGGCACAAACTTCTCCGCCATTTTTCAATGCACGAATGAAACGGATGTTGGCAACGATATCCAGTTTCTGTTGATTTTCGCCTTGCACATTTTCGGTCCCGCTCCCACCGGTAATATCGATCAGGCCAGCCCTATTGATTTCCCTGTTGATAATCTTTCCCGCGAGGGCAATATCCCTGAGGAGTTGGGACAACTCACCCGTTGCATAAGGAAATGCACTTTGGCTGTGCATGATAAACCGGTCGAGCGTTACGCCCACCGGCAGGGCCAATTCTTGTGCTGTTTTCGTCGCCATAGTCAATTGAGTTACATCGGATTGGCACGAAAGTTACACCCTGATTTTTCCTATTTCCAAACAGTTTGAGCTAATAAAATTTTTTAAAAATTAATATAATTTTATCTCCATTAAATCATCGATTAATCCTAAGGGTGAGCTATTTAGCTAGTCGTCTCCTTGCACTTTTTAAATGTCCAGACGACATTAATCGAATATTGTGCGCAACAAAAAAGCACAAGGCGCTTACACCCTGTGCTTTAATTATGATATGTATTTCTGACGCTTATTTAAGCCTTGCCAGCGCGTCGGTCAGTGTCACAATCTTCGCTTCTGCATCGGCCTGCTTTTGCTTTTCCTTTTCAACAACATCGCCCTTTGCATTCTGGACAAAACGCTCATTGGAAAGTTTTTTCATCACTGAATCTAAAAAGCCTTTCGTATACTCCAGTTCCCGTTGCAGGTTCTCGCGCTCTGCCTCTACGTCCAGTTCATCCGCCAGGTTGATAAAAAACTCATCGGACTTTACGCGAAACGAATTTCCTTCACCTTCGCCGGTCACAAAACTGATACTCTCCACGTTGGCCAGTTTTTCGATGAGCGGTGCCAGCATCGCATAGCGGTCACTTGCATCTGTACGGATCGCCAACGGCAATGCGGTTTTCGGACTGAGGCCTTTGGCACTGCGTAAGTTCCGGATCGATGATACCAATTCAAAAAGGATATCAAAGTCATTCAGTAATGTCTGATCGCTCGCACCTGCCTGCGGGAAATGCGCGATACAAATGGATTCTTTCTCGCCACGTTCCATAATGTTCTGCCAGATTTCCTCTGAAATAAAAGGCATAAACGGATGCAGTAAACGCATAAGCCGATCGAAGAAATCGAGGGTCGAGTCGTAAGTCGAAAGATCGATCGGTTGTTCGAAGCCCGGCTTGATCATTTCGAGATACTGCGCGCAAAAATCATCCCAGATCAGTTTATACACCGAATTCAATGCATCCGAAATACGGAATTTGGAGAAATGATCCTGCACTTCGGCCAAAGTCTGGTTCAGTTTGCTTTCAAACCACTGCACCGCCAGTTTCGAACCTTCCGGAACCGGCAGCTCGCTATCGACCGTCCAGCCTTTCACGAGGCGGAATGCATTCCATATCTTATTTCCAAAGTTCCGGCCCTGCTCGATCAGTTTCTCGTCATAAGGCAAGTCGTTGCCCGCCTGCGAGCTGAAAAGCATACCTGTCCGGATGCTGTCCGCGCCATACTTATCGATCAGATCGATCGGGTCCGGCGAGTTGCCCAGCGATTTCGACATTTTCCTGCCCTGCTTATCGCGAACGATACCCGTCAGATACACATTCTTGAAAGGATACTGGCCGCGGTATTCGTAACCCGCGATGATCATCCGCGCTACCCAGAAAAACAGGATTTCAGGCGCAGTGACAAGGTCATTGGTCGGGTAATAGTAATTTACGTCGGCATTATCAGGTTCCTTTATTCCATTAAAAACGGATATCGGCCATAACCACGACGAGAACCAGGTATCCACCACGTCGGGGTCCTGTGTCAGATCTTCTTCGGTCAATGCAAAAAGCTGGTACTCATGCTGTGCTTTGCGCAACGCCTCCCGCTTCGATTTCGCAACGATGGTGGTGCCATCGTTCAGATAATAGGCGGGAATGCGATGGCCCCACCAAAGCTGGCGGCTGATATTCCAGTCCCGCACATTCTCCATCCAATGCCGGTATGTGTTCTTGAATTTTGAAGGGATCAGCTGAACCGTATCGTTCATTACATTCTCGAATGCCGGCTTGCTGATCTTCTCCATTTTCAGGAACCACTGCTCCGACAACCTTGGCTCAATCACTGAATTCGTGCGCTCCGAATGTCCCACATTGGATTTATACTCTTCCGTCTTCACCAGACTGCCCGAGTCTTCCAGCATTTTAATGATCTTTTTCCGAGCTGCGAAACGATCCTCACCTACGAGAATCTGCGCCTTATCATTTAGGGTGCCATCCTCATTCAATAGATCGATGATCGGCAGATTGTGACGTTTTCCGAGCTCATAGTCATTCGTATCGTGCGCCGGCGTCACCTTCAGGCAACCCGTTCCAAACTCCATTTCCACATAATCATCCGCAATAATCGGAATAGCCCGGTTGATCAAAGGAATTAATACCTTTTTACCGATCAAATGCTGGTAACGCTGGTCGGCAGGATTCACACAGATCGCGACATCGGCCATGATCGTTTCGGGCCGCGTCGTAGCAATCACGACCCCTTCCCCTACACTCCCTCCTCCATTCTCTCCTTCAAGCGGATATCGCAGGTAAACCAGCTTCTGGTTTACCTCTTTCATGATTACCTCCTCATCCGAAACCGTCGTACGCGCCTGAGGGTCCCAGTTCACCATACGATGGCCGCGATAGATATCTCCTTTATTATATAGGTCAATGAAAACGTCGATCACCGAATCATACAGATCCGGCTCCATGGTGAAGCGCGTGCGGTCCCAGTCGCAGGAAGCGCCGAGTTTGCGGAGCTGTTTCAGAATAATGCCGCCGTATTTGTGCGTCCATTCCCAGCAATATTCGATGAATTCGTCACGGGTAATGTCGCGTTTGCTGATGCCCCGCTCTTTGAGCATGGCCACCACTTTCGCCTCGGTGGCGATGGAAGCATGGTCGGTACCGGGTACCCAGCAAGCCTCCTTGCCTTCCATTCTGGCCTTGCGAACCAGGATGTCCTGAATAGTATTATTGAGCATATGCCCCATGTGCAGCACACCGGTAACATTCGGCGGCGGGATCACAATGGTGTAGGGTTCTTTGTCGGGGTTGGGTTTCGATTGAAAGAACTTGTTCTCGATCCAGTAGGAGTACCATTTATCCTCTATCTCCTGAGGGGCATAAGTTTTGGAAATCATCGTAATCAGAAATTTACCGTAACTGTCGGTTAGTCATCTTAAAAAGATGGCAAGTTAGGGTTTGCCGATGATATTTCTAAACTATTGCTCCTCTTTGCGGACCGGCAGCCAGATTGTAAATGTGCTCCCTTCGCCCGGTTTGCTTTGTAGGCGGACGGTACCGTCATGGGCCTCTACCATCTTTTTCACATAGCTCAATCCGAGCCCGAAGCCTTTTACATCATGCACATTGCCCGTAGGCACGCGGTAGAAAGTATCGAAAACGCGCTGCTGCTGGTCACGGCTCATGCCGATACCCTTGTCGGCAATGGATATGGCGATACCGCCGTTTTCATTTTTGGTATTAATAACTAAATGGAGCTTATCGGGCGAATATTTAATGGCATTATCGATGAGGTTATTCAAAATATTGGAGATATGTACCTCGTCCGCCGCGACGACATCCTCTTCGGCATCAAAATTCAAATCGACTTCCCCCTCCTTCTGTTCTATCTGCACGCTTTGGCCATTCAGCGCTGCGCCGATCAGGTCATGGATATTGGCATCGGTGATTTTAAGTTTGACATGCCCCTTATCCAGTAACGCCATTTGCAAAACCTTCTCCACATGCGTCCCGAGCCGCTTGTTTTCTTCCCGGATAATGCCCAGATAGCGTTCGAGCCGCGCACCTTTGGGATTATCCATGAGCGAGGCCGAATTCTCATGCGCCATTTCAGCCGCCAATGCAATGGTTGAAATAGGCGTTTTGAACTCGTGGGTCATATTATTGATAAAGTCATTCTTAATGTCGGAGAGCTTCTTCTGGCGGAGAATGGTTGTAACGGCCATGTAGAAGCAGGCCATGATCACGATGATCAGGATGCCCGAGCCGCCGAACATCACGCCCATATTGCTCAGAATATACCGCTGCTGATCGGGGAAGAAGACATACAATGCGTTCTGAGCTCCCAATGTCTCGTTCGGGAACAGCGATGCCTTGTACGAACGCTCCTCCCACTCGCCCGGGCGCATACTTACGGTCGAGAAAATGAGGCTGTCCGCCGAACGGCCTCGCACGGGGCCACGCACCGCAAACTCATAAGGTAATGTTACGCCGTTCTGGACCAGCTGTTTTTTCAACAATGTATCCAGCAAAAAGCGATTCACACGCTGTTCGATGGGTCTTTTGGTGTAAATAAAATCCTTCATCACCTCTTTCAGCAATTCGGCACGATCGGGCTCACCCGCACTGATCAGCGCACGTGATTTCCGCTTGCTGTCATTTGTACCGTCCGGCAATGCCACTTTTCTATTCGCAATATTTCGAGAAACGGAGTCTTTTTTTAGCCATTCATTGCCTTTTTTACGGACTTCCGGATCTGCTACACCTCTGAATGCATTACCAAGTTTCCGCTCATCATCCAGCCTGCGGCGCATAAATTCGTCGATCCCGGCCATTCCATATTGCTGGGCCTGGAAAAATTCTTCCATAATGCGTTGCTGGTGATCCACCATCACCCGGAAGTTGGGACTTAAAACATCGGTGGGAACTGCTTCTGTGATGATTTGATAATGGATTTCCTCTCCATTGGGCCCGATGGCGACTTCCAATCTGGGCTGAATGCGGGGTGGCTGCTCGTGAACGGGCTGCATGGGTTTGCCCGGTGCCGTCCGCTTCAGGGGCATATTACGGAGCTGTGCAATGCGATCCAGCTTACTTTTCTGCTGCTCCGCTTCGATCCTTCGCTGCAACAGGTACATCATCTCCTGCTTTTCGAGACGGTGGACCACCTCTTGCACCGATTCGGATACCTTCTGGTTAAACTGGTCATTACGGATCGCGATCGCCTCCCTGATCCAATACCATTGAAACCCGATAAGGCCTATCAATGCAAAACACATCAGGCCTACAATGATTTGTATTTTCTTCTTGGTCATAAATTTTCGATTCCCGTGTGCAACGCAGGCGATATTTTGCCCGTCATTCTGCCAATAACAAATTTAACGTTTCGCCCCCGGCCACAGATGTTTTTAACATTATTTAACAAGGCCCCAAGCAACACCAGCATTGTTTTGCAATTCATTCAGACACAAAACAAAAACACTTTATGAAACCTGTATCATTCCAAAAACTGACATGGTCGCTACTGTTGCTGGCCGGGCCGGCATTCCTATCCGTTGCGCATGCGCAAACTGACAAAAAAATCAAATCCGAAGACGCGGACAAAAAGACAAGTATCCGGATTAGGGTAACCGAAGACGATAACGGCAAAGTCCGCGACATTGAAAAAAGCTACACTGTTGGTGCCATGACCGACGGAGAGAGGCAAAAATTTGTCGATAAGGTGCTCGATTCTCTGAATGTAGATAAGAAAAAGAAACAGACCATCTCGATTACCGTTGACGATGGCAACGACCGGGTCGCGACCAGGAAGAGAAAGCAGGTTATTATCGACCATCGCGACAACCGCGAACCCATGGCCTTTCACTGGGATGGTGATTTCAAGTACGATCTTGACTGGAACTCTGACAAATTCCGCGAAAACATGAAAAACTTCAACCGGGATTTCCATCCGAAAGCGAAAATGCTCATGCGGGATATGGAAGACTTCGGCAAACATTTCGGCGATGTATGGGAAAGTAAGGATATGGGGAGTAAAGCTTCGAGTATCCGCGCATTGAATGCCTATACCAACAATCCGGCCGACGACATACTTAATCTTCGTTTCAGTGTCCCGGAAAAGGGTAATGTTACCGTAACCGTGACAGACACCAAGGGCAAGGAAATCGGTAAAAAAGAAATTCACGACTTTGAAGGAGAATACGTAGGCCAGATCGAACTTAAGAAAAATACAAAAGGAACGCTGTTCGTGACAGTGGTGCAAAATGAAGATGGAGCGGTGAAAAGGGTTGTTATTCCCTGATTGTTGCCACTTTTCCGATAGCGGATCCCCTTTGTTAGAAATAGCGAAGGGGATTTTTCTTGTAAAAATTATGCAACAATTTCACCGACATATAGTAAGAATTGTAAATTTGCCGGATATTCACCTATCTACCGCGACATCAATTTTTGAAGCAACCATGCTGAATCTTATACTGTTTGGCCCTCCGGGTGCCGGAAAAGGCACTCAAAGTGAAAAAATCATTGCCAAATATAATCTGATCCACCTCTCGACGGGGGATCTGCTGCGCTCCGAAATACAAGGAGGATCCGAGCTCGGATTGAAAGCAAAAACACTGATGGATCAGGGGATTCTGGTTCCCGATGAAGTGGTGATCGGAATGATCGACAATAAACTGAAAGAGCATCGCAATGCTGCCGGCTTTATTTTCGACGGCTTTCCAAGGACAGTTAAACAAGCCGAAGCACTGGACGCTCTGCTTGCCACTTATAACGAGAGTATTTCCCTAATGGTAGCATTGTCTGTGGACGACAATGAATTACTTGCACGGCTCCTGAACAGAGGCAAAACTTCCGGCCGCCCCGACGATCAGAATGAAGAACTCATCGCCAAACGCATTCAGGAATACAACAGCAAGACCAAACCAGTCGCTGACTATTACCAAGGTCAGGACAAATTCATAGCTATCAACGGGATAGGCGAAATCGACTTTATCTTTGGAGAAATCTCGAAGGCTATCGAAACTGCCTGATTCCCATTTTCCTCACTATACTCACATGGCCTCCTCTAACTTCATCGACTACGTAAAAATCAATGTACGCTCAGGTTCCGGCGGCGCTGGCTCCATGCATTTCCGACGTGAAAAACACGTGGAAAAAGGCGGGCCCGACGGCGGTGATGGCGGACGCGGCGGCCATGTTATCCTCAAAGGCAATGCGCAGCTCTGGACGTTGCTGCATTTGAAATACACCAAACACGTCAAAGCCTTTGACGGAAAAGGCGGAGAAGGTGGCCGGAGAACAGGGGCGATCGGTAAGGACATTATCCTCGAAGTGCCGTTGGGAACAGCCGCCAAAAATGCCGAAACCGGCGAACAGCTCTTCGAAATCACCGAAGACGGGCAAGAGATTATCCTGCTGCGGGGAGGGCGTGGAGGAATGGGTAACGACCATTTCAAATCGGCAACCAACCAGACGCCACAATACGCTCAGCCAGGAGAGGCCGGCCAGGAAGAATGGTTTGTTCTCGAACTGAAAGTACTGGCCGATGTAGGTTTGGTAGGCTTCCCGAATGCCGGTAAATCGACATTGCTGTCGGTGGTATCAGCTGCCCGGCCTGAAATTGCCGACTACCCATTCACAACACTTGTGCCCAACCTTGGAGTGGTCTCCTACCGCGACTACAAATCCTTTGTCATGGCAGACATCCCAGGTATTATCGAGGGCGCGTCGCAAGGAAAGGGGCTCGGGTTGCGTTTTTTACGCCACATTGAGCGAAATTCTATTTTACTTTTCATGGTGCCCGCAGACAGCGAAGACATTATGGCGGAGTACAATACTTTAGTACAAGAGCTTCGCATTTACAACCCCACCCTCCTTGATAAAAACCGCATACTGGCCATTTCTAAAATGGACGTACTCTCTGAAGACGAGCGAGTTACTTTGCGGCAAAATCTACCCAACGGTATCCCAACTCTTTTAATTTCTGCAATAACCCAAGAAGGGATTGAACAATTAAAAGACAAAATATGGGAAATGATCAACTCGCCGTTTCCCGTACAATAATATTTTCTTGAAAGAGGCAACCTTTAGGTGCAAATTGTGTGTCCAAGAAGTTATTTCAAAGAATTTTCGTTCACCATGAGACACTATCTACCATACTTGTTTTGGGTAGGATTAAGCATTATTTCTTTCACAGCACACGGACAGATCAGTATAGATTTCCCCTCTGACCGTGCCGTATTTCAACGGGACAAGAACAATAGGGCCAATATTTATATTTCAGGCAGTTACACCAAGAACATAGACAAGGTGGAAGCCAAACTGACCGCTATGAACGGCGGCGGTACAATCGATTGGACCACCATCAAAGACAATCCACAAGGAGGCTTTTTTTCAGGTTTCCTGAACGCGTCGGGCGGTTGGTATAGACTTGAAATCCGCGCTTCCAGAGGCGGGCAGGTGGTAGGTACACCTTCTGTCGAGCATGTGGGAGTGGGAGAAGTATTTATGATCGCGGGGCAATCCAACGGCCAGGGATTCTCTCTGGAAGAGCTCGCTTCTGATCCTCACGGCGCACAAGACGACAGGGTAAACAGCATTAATCATAACAAAACCAAAGGCATCGAGCTTTATCAGGACCTGCCCAACAATCCACAATTTGTTCACATTGACGCAACTTCCAATATTTCACCAAGAGGTTATACTGCCTGGTGCTGGGGAAGGCTTGGTGACAGGCTCGTAAGTAAACTGGGTGTTCCTGTCTTGTTTTTCAATGTTGCCTGGTTTGGCACTTCGGTAAAGGCATGGCGGGAAAGCATCAACGGCACGGCTTATTCGGTATATGACCCGACTCTCAAGATCGAGCCGAGTGGTATGCCCTATGGTAATATGCGCGATGTTATTCAAAGATATACTTCCATTACAGGATTAAGAGGCGTATTGTGGATACAAGGAGAAGCCGACAACGATGCTAATTACAGCACCGACAATTATTTCAATGATCTTAAAACGGTCATTGAAACGACGCGGAACGAGTCGGGCAAGAATATTTCATGGATGGTATCCCAAACATCGTACAACAACAACAATAAGACGGATAGTCAGATTACGGATGGGCAGGCAAGGGTTATCAACACTGTTTCCAATGTGTTTCAAGGGCCTTTGACCGATTTGATACAAATTCCCCGCGTCGACGCACAAAATAACGGCGTGCACTTCGTGAGAGAAGGACTGACCCAGTTGGGCGATGCCTGGTACGACCGCCTGAACGATGAGTATTTTGCGCGCTCAGAACCTTATCAGGGAGTGGCGCCTCTGAATGTAGTTGTCACTTGTGCCGGAAACGGAAATGTCACCCTGACCGCGGACAACATTGGACTTCATTCATTCAACTGGAACAACGGCGGCAATTCCAATAGCGTACAAGTGGGCAACGGATCATACCGCGTTTCTGCCCGTGATGATCGCAACAACGTCATTTGGTCACCTGAAATAAGGGTGTTCGAACAAATTCAGCCGAACAGACCCACCATTTCGATCGAGGGCAGCAACCCTGTGTGTCTGGGCAATTCAGCCACGCTGGTGTCGAGCAACTCCGAAAATGCCCGTTGGAATACCGGCGCAACTGGCGACAGGCTACCTATCACAGTTGGAGGTGATTATTTTGTAACCACAAAAAATGTCTATGGTTGCGAAGCGAATTCTGACGTGATCACCATGAGAGTCGTGACCTCCCCGCTGCCCAATAAGCCTAAAGTCACCGCTTCCGGTGCCCTTACCTTTTGTCAGGGTGGAGAAGTCACCCTCACTTCGGACTCGAAAGTCAAAAGTGTGTGGTCGAATGGTGTAACTAATGCAAGTGTCACGGCTGTTACGTCAGGAGATTATCGTGTAAGAGCATTAGACGACGTAGGATGCTATTCGCCCGAATCCGATGTAATGACTGTTAAAGTCAATCCGCTACCCGCCAAGCCGGTAATTGCACTGAGCGGAGAAACTACATTCTGCGATGGTGGCAATGTTACCATGACATCCAACTATGATACCGGAAATATCTGGAGTACAAATGCAACCACAAAGGCCATAGCTGTAACTGTAACCGGTCAATTCAGTCTTAAACAGAGAGACTCCAACGGATGCGAATCCATTTCGGACCAGGTTTCGGTCAAAGTTAATCCGTTACCTGCCACTCCGGTAGTTACGGCCTTACGTCCAACGACTTTCTGCTTACGGGATTACACGACCCTCAGAAGCAGCGAGGCTTACTCATACCTTTGGAGCAATGGCTCGACGGAGCGCGAAATCGAGATCAGAAGTTCAGGTAATTTTACTATTTCCGCCAAAGATGCGAACGGCTGCGTTTCGCCCGTATCCCCGGTTGTACAGGTTGTAGCCAACCCGCTGCCGCCAACGCCTGTTATCACTGCCGACGGCCCGACAACATTCTGCGCAGACCTCAGTGTTAATCTCACCTCTACCACTGCAACCGGATTTTTATGGAGCAATGGGACCTCGTCCCAAACTCTGAAGGTGACCACGGCCGGTACCTTCTCGGTGCAGACCATCAATGAATTCCAATGTTATTCAGATCCGAGTAACCAGATTTCAACGCAAACACTGGCATTACCGCCCTCGCCAGTTGTGACTGCCCTGCAACCCACCACCTTTTGTGATGGAGATACAATTGTGCTGAAAGCTGTCAATGGAAACCTGTTCTTCTGGAACAATGGCTTGGAAGGTGAAAGCATCGAAGTTTTCAAAACAGGTGATTATGCCGCAAGAATTCAGGATGATAAAGGCTGTTACTCGCCCTATTCAGCAGGAGTTGCAGTCGATGTGAAGCCTTCGCCTAGCGCCCCAACAATCAGAAAAATAGGGACATATACGCTCCTTGCAGAAAATAACCTGACTACCGGAGACCACGTCTGGAAATACAATAACGTCGAACAATCTGAAAATTCCGCCACTATCAAGGCCGTGAGAGCGGGCAACTACGTGGTCAACAACACGATTGTATACAGCCCCAGCCTGACCTGTGCGTCCGAGTTTTCAGAACCCTTTCTGTTCTATCTCGATATGGAAAATCCCGGATTTGTGGCTTATCCAAATCCCAATGCAACGGAACGCGTTACACTTGAAACACTCACCGATGTGGTCAATGCTGACGTACAGATCATCGACAGCCGTGGCGTGATCCACCGCACTTATAAAGTCGCCAAATTTGATGGTCAGAAATTCTTCAACCTTACCGGATTGTCCAGTGGCATTTATATAATTCGCATAACATCCGCTTCTTTCAATGCGGCACAAAAATTAGTAATCGTCAGATAAACGGGCACTACAGATGCCCGTTTATCAAAAAAACGGAATAGTGATATTTTAGCGAAAATAATCCTGTACATTTGTGACCGTTTTGTAATGAACACATTAACAAAATCAAAAACCTTAATACGTTATAGCTTACAAAACTTTACCTGTATCAGAATTACCAATGCGTCATAGAATTATTCTCTCGGTAGTGGCAAAGGCGTTACTGTTGGTTTGTCTCTTTTCTCCAGCAGTTTTCTCTCAGATCAAAATCACTTCACCTACTTTTCAGGCTGTCTATCAACGTGATATCACGGGCCAAAGGGAAATTACCGTATCCGGTACATTTACGGCACTGATGGACAAGATCGAAGTGAGGGCCGTTCCGGTCGTTCAGGGACAAGGCGTGGAAACGCCATGGCAAGACTTACAGGCATCCCCTAAAGGTGGAGTCTTCATGGGCAAGATAACCTTGCATGGAGGCTGGTATACACTGGAGGTAAGAGGTGTTTCTGACGGTAAGATTGTGGGAAGGGATGTCCTTTCACGCGTAGGAATTGGTGAGGTTTTCCTGATTGCAGGACAGTCCAATGCCCAGGGCCTCAAAGGGTATCCCTGGGGGCCGTCTGCCCAGGATGATCGCGTACTCTATGTTGACAATTATCAGAATGACGAAATAGGTACCTATCCTGATCTCCTGACCGATCCGGTACCACCAACTTTCTCTAAAATCACCAATGGCATGGCATTTATGTCCCCGCGGGGCCAGACGGCCTGGTGTTGGGGTGTCCTCGGAGATTTGCTCGTTCAAAAGCTAAATGTTCCTGTCCTGTTTATCAATACAGCCTGGGAAGGAACGGCGATTGAAAACTGGTCATATAGCGCACAGGGAATCCCAACCCAAAATAAATATGGTGGTTTTACCTACAATCCAGGGATGCCTTATGCGAACCTCCGAATTGCTGCGAGGAACTATGCTAACCAATATGGTATCCGGTCTGTTCTGTGGATGCAGGGTGAGGCCGATGCGTTGTTTAAAACCCCGGCAGCTTTCTATCGAGACAATCTTCAACTACTCATTAACCGCTTATCAACCGAAACAAATAAGCGGATCACTTGGGTAATTGCCCGTACAAGTCGTACATCGCCACAGAATACCACGGTTTCTAATGTGAATCCTACCATCATTGCTGCGCAAAACGCAGTTCTCGCTACTCCATTCAATCCGACTTATCCAGGACCTGAAACCGACAATTTAGTACCCAACCGGGGAGATGGCACACACTTCGTGGGTTCCAGCCCGCAAGATGTCGAAGGCACTGTGCGTGCGTTAACCATTCTGGCCAACGCATGGAATGATGCCCTTAGCCCGCAGTTCTTTTCAACGGTAACCCCTTCGGCTCCGATTGAAGTACCGGCCATTACAGCCACCTGTGTTACGGAGAATAATGCCGTTAGAATTTCCCTCCCTTCCGGTTATGCTTCCTATGAGTGGAGTACAAAAGAAAAGGGCAGCACGATTACCGTAACCAAAGCCGGTACTTACCGCGCCACCGTTCGTGATGCAGTTGGGAATTCAACACTTACTTCGGTCGTTGTTCTCGACCATGATGCCAAACCAGCTCAGCCAAGCATCTTGCAACAAGGCGAACAACAAGCTTGCGCCGATTCCTCGTTTCAATTCTCTGTTAACGATGAAGGCAACATTTATAGTTGGTACAAACAAGGTGCCGCAACGGCCATAGCGAGCGGCGCAACGGCCAGGATTGCCGAAAGTGGCAATTATTATGTCAGAAGTCAGAACATTTTCGGGTGCGTTTCCGATAACTCAACGGCTTCGACATTAACCATCCGCGCCAAGATCTCCAAGCCGACGATCGAGCCCTCCGGACCTTTCAGTGTTTCGGCCAGCATTCCTGAAGGAGCTGAGGTAAATGAAAGTTTTTTATGGAGAAGACCCGGTTCCGAAAGCGATACCACAGCTACTTTGATCAAAATCCTGAAATCAGGTGTTTATTCAACCAAGGCAAAAGTCACCTATTCGATCGGCGGCAACCAGCTGGTTTGCTATTCTGATACTGCTTCCAGAGAGTTCAAAACCAACGAACAAAACGACATTGTCATTTATCCTAACCCAAGCCAGGGTGCTTATATCTATATCGAGTCACGGGAAAATATCAAGGAAGCGGTTGTCACTCTTTTCGACATTTATGGACGCGTCATCAAAACAGGCCCTCCTAAACTGCTCAATAGCAGGTTGCAGATAGACGTAGGCCTCTTACCGACAGGCAAATACATTCTGCGGGTGACGGGTCAGGGAGAGAGCCTTACGAAACAGATTATCATCAGATAACCATTTTTTCTTCACGGAATACTAAATAAGCCCCGCCAACACGGGGCTTATTTAGTATGATACTAATTAGACAAAAGAAAAAGTAAAGAATTTGATTGATAAATTTGCAACGCCTAATTTTGAGATACCGGAAAGAAAGTAACCCAAAGGCAACTATTTCGGGGCTTTCTTAACCGATCTTAACCGGCCCATTGCAATGAAAAACACATATCTCCCTTCCGACTATTTACCCATCATCGTGCAATTTTTGCTTGCTGCCGGCTTCATCGGAGGTACGATGATCGTCACCCACCTGATCGGCCCCAGCCGTAAAAGCAAAAAGAAGGACGATCCGTTCGAATGTGGTATCGAGTCGGTTGGTGACGCCAGAACACCTATTTCCGTAAAATATTTTCTGGTGGCTATCCTGTTCGTACTTTTCGACGTAGAGGTTATCTTTATGTACCCATGGGCCGTCAATTTCAAAGGATTGGGAATGTTCGGTTTCATAGAAATGTTATTGTTCATGGCCTTGTTGCTGTCTGGGTTCTACTATGTGATCCGCAAGGGTGTACTGAACTGGGAGGAATAGGGCTTCGAACATTGAAATACAAAGAATTATGAAAGAAGTAAAGATAGTGGAGGCTCCGCAAGGACATAGCGGGTCTGGTTTTTTTGCAACTTCATTCGACGAAGCAATCGGTCTGGCGCGCAGTTACTCCCTTTGGCCATTGCCATTTGCTACTTCATGCTGCGGGATCGAGTTCATGGCCACCATGGGCGCGCATTACGACATTTCGCGTTTCGGTTCTGAACGTCCGAGCTTCTCGCCACGTCAGGCCGATTTGCTGATGGTCATGGGGACCATTGCGAAGAAAATGGCACCGGTTGTGAAACAGGTGTATCTTCAAATGGCTGAACCCCGCTGGGTAATGGCTGTTGGCGCCTGCGCATCGAGCGGTGGTATTTTCGATACCTATAGCGTTTTGCAGGGTATCGACCGCATTATCCCCGTGGACGTGTACGTACCAGGCTGTCCTCCCCGCCCCGAGCAGATCATCGACGGCCTGATGCAGGTTCAGTATCTGGCACAGAATGAAAAGCTTCGCCGGAGGAATACTGACGAGTACCAGGAATTATTGGCATCATATAACATTCAGTAACCCCCTATGCTTACTAACCAGGAGGTAGCCGAAGGGCTTTTGGAAAAATTCGGGGACCAGGTCTTCAACTTTGAAGAACCTTACGGGCTTTTGACACTCTCAACGACCCGCGAAGAGATTATCCCGGTAATGGAGTTCCTGAAAGACCATAAAAACTATCAGGTGATATTCCTGACCGACATTACAGGTATTCAGTATCCTGATAATAAAGGCCAGGAGTTCGTGGTGGTTTACCACATGCACAGCTTCGTGCATAACTTCCGCATCCGCATTAAGGTTGCCATTCCTGAGGCTGATATCCATATTCCGACTGCGACCGGCCTCTTCGCCAGTGCCAACTGGATGGAGCGTGAAACCTACGATTTTTTTGGTATCTTGTTTGACGGGCACCCGAACCTGAAGCGCATTCTGAACATCGAGGAAATGGATTATTTCCCGATGCGCAAAGAGTACCCGATGGAGGACGCGACCCGTGAAGATAAAATTGACGCCCTTTTCGGCCGATGATCTATATTGAGTAAGAATATGGCAGATATTGAATTATTACCGCATAATGTCCCTTCTCATAGCGAGTTACCCGAACTCGTAGAAGAACTGACCACCCTCAACCTCGGCCCGACACACCCTGCTACCCACGGTATTTTCCAGAACATCCTCAAAATGGATGGCGAGAAGATCGTTTCGGGCGAGCAGACGATCGGTTATATCCACCGGGCGTTTGAGAAAATCGCCGAGAGGAGGCCGTTTTATCAGATTACGACGCTTACCGACCGAATGAACTATTGCTCCTCCCCGATCAACAATCTGGGATGGCACATGACGGTGGAGAAGCTATTGGGCGTGGAGGTTCCCAAGCGCGCGCAGTACATCCGCGTGCTCATGATGGAGCTCGCACGCATTACCGACCATATTATCTGTAACAGTATCCTTGGCGTTGATACCGGTGCATTCACCGGCTTCCTGTATGTAATGCAGAAACGCGAAGAAGTGTATGAAATCTACGAGGAAGTTTGTGGGGCACGTCTTACGACCAACATGGGCCGCCTCGGTGGTATGGAGCGTGATCTTTCGAGCACGGCTATCCGCAAGATCCACGAATTCATCAAATCTTTTCCGCCGGTACTCAGAGAGCTGGAAAAACTGCTCAACCGTAACCGGATTTTCATGGACCGTACGATCAATGTAGGTTCTATTTCACAGGAAAGAGCACTTTCATACGGTTTCACGGGCCCTAACCTGCGTGCTGCGGGTATCGACTACGATGTGCGCGTGATGAACCCCTATTCGTCTTACGAAGATTTCGAATTCGATGTCCCCATCGGACAGAATGGCGATACTTATGACCGCTATATGGTCCGCAACGAAGAAATGTGGCAAAGTCTCAAAATTGTTGAGCAAGCCATCAACAACCTTCCGGAAGGACCCTATTACGCCGATGCTCCCGAATATTATCTGCCTCCCAAAGACGAGGTATACCGCAATATGGAGGCGCTTATTTACCATTTCAAAATTGTAATGGGCGAGATTGACGCACCGGCGGGCGAAGTTTACCACGCTGTGGAAGGAGGAAACGGCGAACTGGGCTTTTACCTGATCAGCGATGGTGGCAGGGCACCATACCGTCTGCATTTCCGCAGACCAAGCTTTATTTATTATCAGGCATACCCTGAAATGTGCAAAGGCTCGTCACTGTCGGATGCGATCCTGACGATGAGTAGCCTGAACGTAATTGCAGGTGAACTGGACGCTTAAAGTTTGTTAAAGACCTATTTAGAAATGACCGAATCACCTAATCTGGTTGCGTTCACACCCGAACGACTTGAGACAGTAAAAGAAATCATCGCACGTTATCCGGAGGGCCGCCAAAAATCGGCTCTTTTGCCTGTTTTGCACGTGGCCCAGGAACAATGGGGCTGGCTGAGCAGCGAGGTAATGGATTACGTGGCGGGTATATTAAGCATAGAACCTGTGGAGGTTTATGAGGTTGCGACCTTTTATACCATGTACCACCTCGACCCGGTTGGCAAACACGTGATCGAATATTGCCGTACAGGCCCTTGCTGCCTCATGGGCGGTGAAGATGTGTACGGGCATTTGAAGAAAAAGCTGGGCATCGAAGCCGGTGAAACAACTACCGACGGTCTTTTTACATTAAAAGAAGTAGAATGCCTCGCAGCATGCGGCTGGGGACCTGTTTTCCAGATCCGCGAGCAGTTCTATATGAACCTGACCAACGAGAAGGTCGACCAAATCATAGAAGATTTAAGTAAATAAGCTTTCAGGAGCTGAAAATATTATCCTCAAATGGCTAGAAAAATTTTAACGGAGCATATTAATGTCCCCGGTATCGAAACCTTCGATGTTTATCGCAAACAAGGAGGCTATACTGCCGTTGAAAAGGCTATCAAAACCATGACCCCGGAAGAGGTTGTGGAAGAAGCGAAAAAATCAGGCGTGCGTGGTCGTGGTGGTGCTGGTTTCCCGATGGGAATGAAATGGGGCTTCCTGGCCAAGCCCGAAGGCGTTCCCCGTTACCTCGTTTGCAATGCCGACGAATCGGAGCCGGGCACATTCAAAGACCATCATCTGATGAAATGCATCCCTCACCTTCTGATCGAGGGTATGATCATTTCCAGCTTCGCTTTGGGTGCCAACAAATCGTTCATTTACGTCCGCGGTGAGCTGATGTACGTGATCCGCATTCTGGAAAAAGCCATTGCAGAGGCGAAAGCACAAGGTTTTTTAGGTAAAAATATCCTCGGCTCGGGCTATGACCTTGAACTGGTGGTACAGCCAGGCGGCGGCGCTTACATTTGTGGCGAAGAAACTGCATTGCTGGAATCTCTGGAAGGAAAAAGAGGTAACCCAAGAAACAAGCCGCCATTCCCTGCGGTAAAAGGTCTTTACCAAAGCCCTACCGTGGTAAACAACGTGGAGTCGATCTCCAATATGCCCTGGATCATCAATAACGGAGGTGACGCCTATGCAACCATCGGAATTGGAAGAAGTACCGGTACGAAGCTGATCTCTGCATCAGGCCATATTCAGAAACCCGGCGTTTACGAAATCGAGCTGGGCGTAAGTGTGGACGAATTTTTGAATTCGGATGAATATTGTGGCGGTGTCCGTAAAGGTCACCATTTGAAAGCATTGGTTGCCGGCGGGTCGTCAGTACCCATTCTTCCCGCCAACCTCATTACGAAAACAGCTGCGGGTGAAGATCGTCTGATGACCTACGAGTCGCTTTCGGATGGCGGTTTCGCAACGGGTACCATGCTCGGTTCAGGCGGGTTTATCGTTTTTGATGAAACAGCATGTATCGTTCGCAACACCTGGAACTTCTCGCGCTTTTACCACCACGAATCCTGCGGCCAATGCAGTCCATGTCGCGAAGGAACAGGCTGGATGGAGAAAGTCCTCCACCGCATCGAGCACGGCCACGGCAGCATGCACGACATCGACTTGCTCGTAGATATTTCAAAGAAAATAGAAGGTAACACCATTTGTCCGCTCGGCGACGCCGCAGCCTGGCCCGTAGCCAGCGCGATCCGCCATTTCCGCGACGAATTTGTGTGGCATATCACCAACCCGCAGGAAGCATCGCAACCGGGCGCGGTTTACATGGGTGAAATGGCCCTGGTGTAATAGATCTCAGAACATTGTACAGGATTGGACATGGAAGAAGTTAAACCCCAATTGTTGAAAATTACATTCGATGGCATCGAGGTCGAAGTGGAACCCGGGACTACCATCATGCAAGCGGCGCGCAAAATCGCCGAAGCGGATGATAGCCAGGGACATCTCGTTCCTCCGGCCATGTGTTATTATAAACCGCTTCCGGTTTCCGGGGGCAAATGCCGTGCTTGCCTCGTAAAAGTATCCGCGGGTTCCGCCAAAGATCCTCGCCCGATGCCGAAACTCGTTCCATCCTGTATCACACAGGTTCAGGATGGTATGGTAGTTGAAAACACGACCAATCCGGCGGTACTCGACACCCGCAAGAGCATTGTTGAATTCCTGCTGATCAATCACCCGCTCGACTGCCCTATTTGCGACCAGGCCGGTGAATGTCATTTGCAGGATTTCGCATTTGAGCACGGTTCTGTCAAAACACGCTACGAGGAAGAAAGAAGGACGTTCGACAAGATCGATATCGGCCCGCACGTGCAGCTGCACATGACGCGCTGCATTCTTTGCTACCGTTGTGTCTATACTGCCGATCAGATCACCAACCAACGCGTCCATGGCGTAATGAACCGCGGAGATGCTTCGGAAATCAGCACCTACATTGAAAAAGCGATTGACAACGATTTCTCAGGAAACGTGATCGACGTTTGCCCGGTTGGCGCATTGACCGACAAAACTTTCCGCTTCAAAAACCGCGTATGGTTCTCCAAACCGGAAGACGCGCACCGTAATTGCGACAAATGCTGTGGCAAAGTGACACTATGGTACCGCGGCGACGAGGTGATCCGCGTTACAGCACGCAAGAATACCTGGGGCGAAGTGAACGACTTCATTTGCAATACCTGCCGTTTTGATAAAAAACAAACCAGCGACTGGGTATTGGAAGGCCCTACCAAAGTGAAACGCAGCTCGGTGATCTCTGCCAACAAATACCGCAAAGATCTGGTTACCAAGCCCGATTTCGCATTGAAACTGGCTGCGACTCAGTTCAAAAATATCGACGATTCGCGTCCGTATGTGACCGACGAAGAAACGATTCGCCACCAGAGCATCGAGAATAACGATAAGGCCAACCACCGTTCATTGGCGGCCAACAATAATTAAGACAATCAGTCAAAGCAGCCGGATAAAATTGCTTTCAAATGGATTTAGTAGAATTTTTGGTTAAGACCTCCACCATCGTAGTCGTTTTCGGCCTTACCCTGGTGATCGCCATGTACTCCACATGGGCCGAGCGTAAGGTAGCAGGCTTCATTCAGGACCGCAGCGGGCCTAACCGCGCCGGTTGGGGCGGGCTTTTGCAACCGATGGCGGATGCGGGTAAAATGTTTTTTAAAGAAGATTTTATCCCTGCATTAGCTAACAAATGGCTCTTTATCGCCGGACCGAGTTTGGCTATGCTTACAGCCTTGCTCGCAAGCGCAGTAATCCCGTTCGGCAGCACATTCCGCATTGCGGGCCATGAAGTGGCATTGCAGGGTGTGGAATCTAACATCGGTATCCTGTACGTTTTTGGCGTTGTTGCATTGGGCGTTTACGGAATTATGGTCGGTGGATGGGCTTCCAACAACAAGTTCTCGCTTCTCGGAGCGATCCGCGCGGCTTCTCAGAACATTAGTTACGAGGTAGCAATGGGCCTTTCGCTCATCGCCATCCTGATGATGAGCAGCTCACTTTCACTGGGCGAAATCGTAGCTCAACAGCACGGTATGAACTGGAATATCTTCTACCAGCCGCTGGGTTTCATCATTTTCATTACCTGCTCATTCGCGGAATGTAATCGTGTACCTTTCGACCTTCCCGAGTGTGAAACAGAGCTTGTAGGGGGTTATCACACCGAATATGGCAGTATGAAGCTCGGTTTCTACCTGTTCGCTGAGTATATCAACATGTTCATTTCCTCAGCGATCATTTCCGTGCTGTATTTCGGCGGTTATAACTATCCGGGAATGGATTTCGTATATGCGCAACTGGTTAAAGCATTGGGTACCGAAACAGGCCACAACGTAGCAACATTGATCGGAACGGCTGTTTTCTTCGGAAAAGCACTGTTCTTTGTGTTCTTCTACATGTGGGTACGCTGGACGATCCCGCGTTTCCGCTATGATCAGTTGATGAACCTCGGCTGGAAAAAGCTGATCCCTCTTGCTATTTTTAACATTATAATCACTGGTGCAGCTGTGCTTTTCTTGAAGCCTGTGATCACCGCGTGGTTGAATTAATTCCAAAATCGTATTGCCATGCAATTGACAAATCGCTCAAAGCAAGTAAGCAATAAAGAAATGACGCTGGCGGAGCGCGCCTACCTGCCGGCTATTGCAACCG
The DNA here is from genome assembly GCF_059568735.1 of Dyadobacter ginsengisoli DSM 21015. Taxonomy (NCBI): domain Bacteria; kingdom Pseudomonadati; phylum Bacteroidota; class Cytophagia; order Cytophagales; family Spirosomataceae; genus Dyadobacter; species Dyadobacter ginsengisoli. The sequence continues at coordinate 116,202 of NZ_JCANTY010000010.1, read as the reverse complement.
GTCTGGCGATTACGATCAAGCACTTTTTCGCCAAAAAAGTAACGATCCAATACCCGGAAGTGAAACGGTACCTCGGGCCTGTTTTCCGGGGAAGACATATCCTGAAAAGAGATGCGGATGGCCGCGAACGATGCACCGCCTGCGGATTGTGCGCAGTAGCTTGCCCTGCCGAAGCGATTTCCATGGTCGCTGCCGAACGTGTAAAAGGCGAAGAAACCCTTTACCGTGAAGAAAAATATGCGGCAGTTTACGAAGTGAATATGCTGCGCTGTATTTTCTGCGGCCTTTGCGAGGAAGCCTGCCCGAAACAGGCGGTCTACCTGCGCCACGACGAGTTCGTTCCGGTATTTACCGAGCGCGACCAGGTGATCTGGGGCAAAGACCTGCTCGTGGAAGATATGAACAACCGCTATACCCGCGAAGCCTGGACCAAGGAAGAAGCGCGTGCGCTGGATGCCAAAAGAGCCAGTGGTGAGGTCACCAACGTTGTTCCGAGAGCTATTCCCTGAGTGGTAAACCAAGACTGTCAGCAGTTACTAACATTATGAATTCAGCAGTATCCTTTTTTTACTTCCTATCATTCCTGACCATCCTGAGTGCCGTGATGGTCGTGGTATCGCGTAACCCCATTCACAGCGTCCTGTACCTGATCCTGACGTTCTTTACGCTTTCAGGACATTATATCCTGCTGAATGCGCAATTCCTGGCGGCCGTGAACATTATCGTGTACGCGGGGGCGATTATGGTACTTTTCCTTTTTGTGATCATGTTCTTAAATATGAAGCAGGACCATGAGGAGGCCAAGACCAATTTGACCAAGATAGCCGCCACCATTGTAGGCGGAACTGTATTTGTGATCCTCTTTGGGGCTTATCGCAAAACTGCTATCGCACCATTCGATCCACAGACCTACGATTCACAAATAGGGATGATTGAAAGCCTGGGGCATATGCTTTTCCGTGATTATCTGCTGCCTTTTGAGCTGGCGTCTATCCTCCTGCTCGTGGCAATGGTAGGAGCTGTAATGCTGGGTAAAAGAGAGATCGGCGAACGCCACTTCTAAGTAGACCCAGCCTTTAAAAGCTGGGCTATTGCTCAACAAAAAAGAGATGCTCGTTGGAGCATCTCTTTTTTGTTATTATCGCGCCATCGATCAAGCCTGCTCCACTTCTGAATAGGCCTCAACCGGAATACATGAGCAGATCAGGTTACGATCTCCGTAGGCACTGTCCACGCGGCTTACGGTTGGCCAGAACTTGTTGAACCGCAGATACGGAAGCGGGAATGCAGCCTTTTCACGGCTATACGACCGGTTCCATCCCTCGCTCAAAAGAACCCGCGACGTATGCGGGGCATTTTTAAGTACGTTGTCCGAGCGATCAGCAGTTCCTTCCTCTACTTCACGCACCTCATTCCGTATCGCAATCATCGCATCACAAAAACGGTCCAGCTCAGCTTTGGACTCCGATTCTGTCGGTTCGATCATCAATGTCCCTGCAACAGGGAACGAAAGGGTCGGTGCGTGGAATCCGTAATCCATCAGGCGTTTCGCTAAGTCTTCAGCCTCCACACCGGCCGCTTTAAACGAACGACAGTCGAGAATCATTTCATGCGCACAACGGCCATTTGTACCAGTATAAAGCACTTCATAGTGCCCGCTTAGGCGCTCCTTAATATAATTGGCATTCAGGATTGCATATTTAGTTGCATTGGTAAGCCCATCACCGCCCATCATCGCAATGTATGCATAAGAGATCGTCAGGATACTTGCGCTGCCGTAAGGTGCGGCCGATACAGCCCCGGCTTGTCCCGCAGGCAGATATTCCGGCCGCGTACTGAAATTTACATGTCCTGGCAGAAATGGCATGAGGTGCTCGGCTACACCGATAGGACCTACCCCCGGGCCTCCGCCGCCGTGAGGAATACAGAATGTCTTATGTAAATTCAAATGACAAACGTCGGCACCGATACTGGCGGGACTTGTCAAACCTACCTGCGCATTCATATTTGCGCCATCCATATACACCTGACCTCCGAATGAATGAATCATCGAACAGATCTCAATAATGCTTTCTTCGTACACTCCGTGTGTCGACGGATAGGTTACCATCAAACAGGACAGTTCGTTCGCATATTGTTCCGCCTTCGCACGCAAATCCTCCACGTCGATGTTACCGCGCTCATCGCATTTAGTAACCACCACTTTCATACCGGCCATTACAGCCGATGCAGGGTTGGTGCCATGTGCCGATGAAGGGATCAATGCCACATTACGGTGTGCTTCACCGCGGCTCTCGTGGTATGCGCGAATCGCCATCAGGCCCGCGTATTCGCCTTGCGCACCCGAATTGGGTTGGAACGACATCGCAGCAAATCCCGTGATCTCACAAAGCCAGGTATTGAGCTCGCTTACGAGCTGGGCGTAACCTCCAACCTGGTTCGTAGGTGCAAATGGGTGCACGCCACCAAATTCAGGCCAGGTCAATGGAATCATCTCAGCGGTTGCGTTCAACTTCATCGTACAGCTTCCCAACGAGATCATGGAATGAACCAGCGAAAGGTCTTTATTTTCCAATGACTTCAGGTACCGCAGCATTTCATGCTCGGTGTGGTGCGTATTGAAAACCGGGTGGGTCAGGTAATCAGAGTGTCTGATCAGGTTCTCCGGAATGAAAAACTCCAATTCTTCATCGATCACCATTTCACCCTGGAAGCCCGACACTTCTGCAAATACGTTCAGCAATGCGATTACATCATCAAATGTCTTCGCTTCGTCGAAGGAAATAGAAATACTTTCCTCGCCATTATACCTCAAATTGATTCCCCATTTTACAGCCTGTTCACGTAGCTTTCTGGTTAATGGAGTCCGGATTGTTACGGTATCAAAATAATTTTCTGTAACGACATCGAAGTTGAATTTGCGGACGGTATCCACAAAAAGACGGGTGAGCCCGTGGACGCGTGAAGCAATGCCTTTGATGCCTTCCGGTCCATGGTACACCGAATATGCTCCCGCAATCACGGCCAACAGTACCTGCGCGGTACAAATATTGGATGTCGCTTTTTCACGACGGATATGCTGCTCGCGGGTTTGCAGCGCCATTCTCAACGCGCGGTTTCCTTCCCCATCTACCGAAACTCCGATGATACGTCCCGGAATTTGCCGTTTGAATGCGTCCCTGGTTGCAAAGTACGCGGCATGTGGGCCTCCGTAACCCATCGGCACCCCGAAACGTTGTGACGAACCGACAACCACGTCCGCTCCCATTTCACCTGGTGATTTCAACAATGTCAAGGCAAGCAGGTCCGCGGCTACGGCGACGGTAATGCCGAGTTCATGCGCAGCAGCGATAAAGTCTGTATAATCGATCACCTCTCCGTCGGTCGCCGGGTATTGTACCAGTGCGCCGTATATGTCCTCATTGGTCAGATCCACCGTGGCATGGTTACCTACGACCACCTCGATCCCGATTGGTTTCGCACGGGTGTAGATCAGGTCAATCGTTTGGGGATGACAAAGTTCTGAAACAAAGAATGTATTAGCCTTTTTCCTGGCTCCTGTGCTTGCACTGTGCAGCATGGTCATAGCCTCAGCCGCCGCAGTAGCCTCATCCAGCAGCGATGCGTTCGCGATCTCCATTCCGGTCAGATCAGTGACAACAGTCTGGAAATTCAACAGCATTTCCAACCTGCCTTGTGCGATCTCAGCCTGATAAGGCGTATAAGCCGTATACCATGCGGGGTTTTCCAGAATATTCCGAAGAATCACATTAGGCGTGACGGTATCGTAATAGCCTGTACCGATATACGATTTCAAAACCGCATTCTTGGATGCGATCTTTCTGATGTATTGTAAAAATTCCTGCTCCGACTTAGCCCTAGGCAAATTCAGTGGCTTTTGTAAACGAATGGCGGAAGGCAGGGTCTGATCGATCAGCTCATCCACTGATCCGACTCCGATGGTGTTCAGGATTTCCTGCAATTCCTGTTCATCTTTACCGTGGTGACGGTTTTCAAACTTGTCCTGGTTTCGAAGATTAACTTTCATTCAAGTTAGGCTGGGAATGCCGCTATTAGGTGATTTTAAAATACAAAAGTAAGCAAATCCAACCAAATCTCTCAGAGATTGATGGCTATGCTTACTCTTGATTATGTACAAAATGTAACGGCGGGAAGTTCCTAGTGGTTAGGGCAGCCGCAATCCGTTTTCCGTTTGAATATACCGAGGAATTTCTTAGACCTTGGCTTCTTATAGCCCTTGTACTTCTTCTTTTTGCCAAACAGTTCTGTTTTGGTCGAAGCAGATTTGGCGGAAACAGTTTCTACACCTGAAATACCGCAGATCAGTGCCAGTACCAGAAGCCAGGGAGTGATTTTCTTCATGATTTTCATGCAATGGATCATCAAAGGTTAAATATGCAACGAATACATATTGTTTTAGGTATGCATTGCGGCAACCTTACGCAATTTTCAGAAAATTTCAGGTTTTTACCAATTCAAGGATCGTAATTTCGGGCAGAATACCTACACGGCCGGGATAACCCAGGTAGCCAAATCCCCGATTGACATACAAATACTGATTGTCTTCTTCATACAGCCCGGCCCATTGCTTGTAGCGGTATTGTACCGGACTCCATTTCAACTTACCAATCTCAACACCGAATTGCATCCCATGTGTATGTCCGGCCAGCGCCAGATCGATATCCTTATACTGCGGCAGAACCTGTGCCTCCCAATGGCTGGGGTCATGAGAAAGCAATATTTTCACCGGGTAGTTGTCCGTGTGCTGATATGCTTTTTCAAGATTCCCGTATTTGGCAAAGTTCCCGGCTCCCCAGTTTTGGATACCGATCAAACCGATCGATTCCCCGTCCACAGTAATTGGCCGGTTTTCATCAAGCATCAATTTCCAACCTAGTAATTCATGCGCCTTTTTCAGATCTGCCAGGTTATTGGTTTTGGCATTCACATCCGCCCACTGGAAATAATCACCGTAGTCGTGGTTCCCGAGAACAGAATGCACTCCCAGCGGAGCTTTAACCTTATCGAAAATGTTGATATAATCTCTTACCTCCATTGCCCGGTCGTTAACCAGGTCTCCCGTGAAGAAAGCTATATCGGGCTTTTCCTTCATCAGCATCTCGACACCGCCTTTCACCGCCGTTTTATTGAAAAAACTACCTGAATGGATATCTGAAAGCTGCGCAATCTTCATCCCGTGAAATTGTCTGGGCAGGTTTTTCAAAGGCACCTTCACACGGCGAATCCGGTAATCGTGCGCACCCGACAAAATTCCATAGGCAAATGTACCCATCAAACCGGCGCCTGCCACCACAGCTGTCGTAGCCAGGAATTGTGACCGGGGGATGGTTGGTTCACCCGTTTCCGGCGAAAGGGCAGCGGCGGACGGTACAAAAAAACTAACGATCCATTGAAAGAATCTCCTGACATCGTCAACCAGCAATATCAACACCGCCAACAGTTTCGATAAATAGGGAATCGCGATAAACGCAACGACAAAAGTCCGCGTCGAGCTTTTAAAATAATCGGGCGGAAGTAGTTGCATCGCAATATACGCCCCGAGCGTGATGAGGGTGAGCGCCCAGTAGGCTCCCCCAATCCAGCGTTGGGTCAACGGGCCCAGATTTCGGATAGCCAACCGGAGGCCTTGCCAGACATACCAGTCGATGGCAAAAAGAATGAAAGTTAGTATGATAAAAAAGAAGGTTCTGTTCATTTCAAATGATAGTTGTCATATCAACGACAAACATTTGTAATTGTTTTCACGTTCAGAGCCGTTACTGAATTCACGATGAATGTACAGCAAAGGGCGAAAGTAAACTTCGAAGGTTAATTTCGACAGCTAAATGGTTTTTGGTAATTTTACATTATATACCATATCAGTTATGCCAAAATTTGATTTCAAACGGTTTCATATCCGTTCCATGAACGCGGGTTCAGAGCAGGAAAGAGCTGAGATCAATCAGGAGTTGAAAGATCTGTACGCTTCGCTACCCGATGACGAAAAGAAAATTTTCAATGAGGAATTACAGCATTTCCTTACAAAGGAAGTAGCCCGGATCAAATCCGATTACGAATCCATCAACGGGTTAAACCAACCCAACTGATCTTTCGCGTAGACTCAGTTCAAACGGGGATCAATGGGATAGTGAGCGATAGATCTGTATTCGCCGCCCATATTGCGCAAAATTTCCCGCCAGAAGTTCCCAGGGGGTGTCGAAAACAGAAAATCGGAAGTAGTACTGGAGATAATCCACGAATCCTGTTTGATCTCGTCATCCAACTGTCCGCCGCTCCATCCTGAATAGCCAATGAAGAACATGACATCCTCCTGTTTCAGCGTGTTCAGGTTTAAAAGTGTTTTGACACTATTGAAATCTCCTCCCCAGTAAACATCCTTCATGATTTCCGTCCCGCCATTGACCAGGTCGGGGCGACGGTGGATGAAATGCAGCGTGTTCTTTTCCACAGGCCCGCCCAGATGTAATGTGATATCCTGGTAGATCGTCTCCTCCAATACATCTCCCAGAAAAAGGTCGGTAGTCTGATTCAGTACGAAGCCGAAACTGCCCTGTTCATTATGCTCGCACATGAGGATCACTCCCCTTTCAAAATTAGGATCTCCCAGAAATGGCTTTGCAATAAGCAAGGTCCCTTTTGAAACGTTGGCGGCTGACGGCATAACCTGACAGTTTGTTAATTCAAAAACGAAATATATTTATTTTTCGCACTGAAAAGCTGATATTGCCCAAAAATATAATAAAAATAAGATTATGGCATTGATAAAATCTGTTCGTGGTCATCATCCAATCTTGGACGAGAGTTGCTGGTTTGCCGAAAATGCTACCATCGTGGGCGATGTGATTATGGGAGAAAATTGTACTGTGTGGTTCAATGCCGTGATCAGAGGAGATGTTAACAGCATTCGTATCGGTCATCACTCCAACGTCCAGGACGGAGCGGTGATCCATTGCACTTACCAGCGTTTTGCCACGACCGTCGGGAACTACGTGTCGATCGCGCACAACGCGATCGTGCACGGTTGTACGATTGAAGACCATGTGCTCATCGGAATGGGAGCTATTGTGATGGATGGCGCTGTGATAGGAGAAGGTGCTATCGTTGCCGCAGGGGCCATCGTTACGCAGGGGACGAAGGTCCCCCCTGGAACGATATATGCCGGAAACCCTGCCAAATATCTGAAAGACGTTTCACCCGAACTCAATGCCGCCATCGACCGGACCGCAAATAATTACCTGATCTATTCGGGCTGGTTTAAGGAAGAGGATGGTTTGAAATAGTGGTCCTCCTGCCCCGAAACTCCCGGAGGGATCAGAATAACTGCCTCCGGCACCCGGTTTTCGAATAAGGACTTTCGTTTGCGTTTCACGGAACGATACATGATGAAATAAGTACCAATGCCTACCAATGGTCCTGTAACCGGCTTTGAAAGCTGAAAAGCGAAAGACAATTTCCCTAACGCGAATCCGCATACAAATGAAGGTAGCATACTTCTTCTTATTAGTTTGACCTTGTCGATATTGACGACGTCCTCAAACAATACAAAACCACCGCTACCAGGGATAAAAGGGTTAACGCGAAGCATTATGCCGTCGTGGCGAATAGTTGTCACCTCTCCAAACACAAACTCTTCCTGCCCAAATGTATTTCGTTGAATGCATTGTAAAAACTGGCCTTTTTTGACTTTGGTTGTTTCCTTTGTCTTAACCGACTGTATGAGGAAATACGGCTTTTGCGCCAAGGCTACCGAAAAAATCGATAGCAAAAATATGTAGGCACAAACCAGGTAGCGGGTCTCTGGATTTCTCATTTTCGACGTGGATATTGTATACATACCGTAACACTATGTGAAACTACCTCACAAAGCAAACGAATTACTTGCCTGATGCTGTTGCGGAAAGTGCAGGATAACTTGCGGTTTCCGCACATAATTGGGCGGAAAGGGCGTGAACTATTTGGCAATTTCAAAAAGCCGCTAAATTTGCCAAGTCACTCAGAACGAAGCACACTATGATCGATTTCGGAAGTAATTTCAGAAAATTGAGGGAATGGGCCTTCCTCTCCCAGGAAGCGCTGGGAGTTAGTTTGAATGTGTCTGCTTCGGTCGTTAACAGGATCGAAAACAACAAACGGAAGTTGGATATCGAGATTCTGCAAAAGCTGGCCGTAACCTTACAGCTCGATATCTCGCTTGTAGTGGCGGTATTGTTTAAGGGAAAGTCCGCATTGCCAACCCCGGCCTAAGTTACTCGGCCATTTCTTTGCGGGCATTCAGATACCCTTTGATCACTGTAAACGTGGTAATCGCCAGGAAAAAAAGGATAATGTACTGCACGTAGTCTACGATCCATGGGAATTTTTCGCCGAAAAGGTAACCTCCGCCAGTCAATGTGAAGATCCAGATCGCCCCTCCCACTACATTATTGATCAAAAATGAAGGAAAGGACATTTTCACCAGTCCCGCGAGGATGGGAGCGAATGTGCGGACGATGGGAAGAAACCGGCTAATGATCAATGTACGGCTTCCGTATTTTTCGAAATAGTTACGGGTAGTCTCGATATGCTTCTTTTTAAAGAAGAATGAATCCGGCCGGTTTTCGAACATATCTCCGAAATATTTCCCGAAAATATATCCCACCAGCGAGCCCAGTACCGCCGCTGTGAACATGCTGATCAGCAGAATTGCGATCGGCACGTCCAGGATACCGGTGCCACAGAATACCCCCGCGAGAAAAACGAGGTAATCACCTGGTAAAAAGAAGGCGAAGAACAGGCCGTTTTCCGCAAATACGATGAAGGTGATGACCAACAGCCCCCCAGTACGAATGATCTCTTCAGAATTAAGTATGTACTGGAAAAACTCGACAATTGAATCCATAATCTGCAATCGAAAGACGGCCCGCTTTCCGGTACCGGTTTGTTGATTTTTTAAAATTAAGCATTTTCCGACAGTTCGAGCCACCGCATTTCCTTATTCACCTGGCTGTCATTAATTTCCTCAATCTGCAGTGCCCATTTAGCCAGCTCTTCATGTGTACCGCCATTGTTCAGGCTTTCAACCAGTTGAGCTTTGGTTTTCTCCATTTTGGCAATGTCCGCTTCAAGCTGTTCCATTTCCTTTTGCTCTTTGTAGCTCAGCTTTCTTTTGCCAGTGGCTGCCGGAACGATCTCGGGTTCTTTCGGCGCCACTGCAACAGGTGTAGCAGCCTTCGGTGCATTGCTGCTTGCCGCCAGTTTCTTCTCAGCTTCCTGTTCATCCTGGTAGTCGCGCAGCTCGGTATAATTACCCGGAAAATCGCTGATCTTACCATTTCCGTCGAACACAAAAATATGTTGGACCAACCGATCCAGAAAATAACGGTCGTGCGAAACGATCATCAGGCAGCCCGGGAAATTGAGCAGAAACTCTTCGAGTACATTCAGACTGTCGATATCCAGGTCATTGGTAGGCTCATCAAGGATCAGGAAATTCGGTTGTTTGATCAGGATTAACAGAAGTTGCAAACGCCGCCTTTCTCCTCCGCTGAGTTTGGAAATAAAATCATATTGCTTGGAAGGCGAGAACAGAAATGCCTGCAACAAATGCCCGACAGTCACAGTTTCGCCAGTACCGAGCTGCACCACTTCCGCCACGTCCTTGACAATGTCGATCACGCGCTGGTTTTCATTAAAAACGAGATCCGTCTGTTTATAGTAACCAAATTGTACGGTTTCCCCCGTTGAGATCTTCCCTTTATCGGGCTGCAATTCGCCGGTGATCATGTTGAGAAGCGTCGATTTGCCCATTCCGTTCTTTCCAACCACCCCAATGCGATCGCCACGGCGAAATGTATATTCAAAGTTTTTGATCAGCTCACGCTCGTCAAAGCTTTTGCTGATGTTTTCCAGCTCGATGATCTTGCTGCCGAGCCTCGACGTGCGTACGTTCAGCTCCATTTGCACATCGAACTTTTTCTGGCTGGCCTTCTCCTTCAGTTCTTCGAATGCGTCGACACGATATTTAGCTTTTGTTCCCCGCGCTTTGGGTTGCCTTCTTATCCAATCCAGCTCCTTGCGCATGAGGTTGCGCGCCTTGTCGATCGTGGCCGCTTCCTGTTCTTCCCGCTCCGCTTTCTTCTCGAGAAAATAGGAATAATTACCCTTGTAACTATAAGCCGAACCGTGGTCCAATTCCAGCATTTGATTACAAACCGTATCGAGGAAGTAGCGGTCGTGGGTCACGACGAGCAGCGTAGTATTCGAAGTATTGAGATATTCTTCCAACCATTCAACGGTATCCAGGTCAAGATGGTTGGTAGGTTCATCGAGAATAACCAGGTCCGGGTCTTCCAGAAGTACTTTTGCCAAAGCAACCCTTTTTCGCTGGCCCCCTGAAAGCGTACCGTACGCGCTATCGGTATGATGGATGCCCAAGCGACCGAGGATCTCCTTGGTCCTGTATTCAAAATCCCACGCATTGAACTTATCCATATCCTCCATTACCTCCGCGAGTTCATCATGGTTATCGGTTTCAATGGCATGCTCATAGCGCTTCACCACTTGCGCCACAGGATTATTGGAAGAAAAGATTACTTCCAAGACCGGCAGGCTTTCATCAAATGCAGGACTTTGGTCGAGATATCCGACGCGAATATCCTTGCGGATGCTTACTTCACCTTCATCGGCGGGGATCTTGCCTGTCAGAATATTGAGGAACGTCGTCTTTCCGGTACCGTTTGTACCAATCAAAGCCACTTTATCGCCTTTACTGATTCCGAAATTGATATTTCTAAAAAGCCACCGGTCACCGAAGGACTTGGCTATATTTTCTGCCGAAAGGTAATTCATGATTAAATGTCAAATTCTGAATTTGCAAAGTTAGGACAGATATCAAACAACAAAGAAAAAATTCGTTTTCATAGGGTAAATAGGCTAATATTGCCGCTTATATTCAGTTAGATGGTTCCATTGAACACGTTCATTATCATGTCCAAAAAATTTCATTACCTAATCTTAACCGTTTTTCTTTGTTTTCAAGCAGTAGCGCAGGACAGTAATTTCAAGAGTTATACGCAAAAAATCGGAGGTAGTCCTCAGGTGTATGACATGGTCGCCATTCCCGGAGGTGAATTTACCATGGGAAGCCCGGCAGGAGAGAAAGGACGCAGAGCCGATGAAGGCCCTCAGCACAAGGTCAAAATTGAGCCTTTCTGGATGGGAAAGCATGAAGTGGTCTGGGATATTTACGATTTGTACGCTTTTAAAAACATGGAAAAGGAAATGGGCGCACGTCACCCGGATCCGGACAAAAGCGTTCAGAAAACCGACGCCAGCACAAGACCCAGCCCTCCTTACGTAGATATGTCATTCGGAATGGGAAGATCTGGCTACCCGGCAATTAATATGACACAATATGCCGCGATCTATTTCTGCAAGTGGCTTTATGAAAAAACAGGGATATTTTACCGTCTTCCTACCGAAGCAGAATGGGAATATGCCTGCCGTGCCGGTTCCAAAACACCCTATTCTTTCGGCGACGAATCCAAAATCGATGAATATGCATGGTACCGCAAAAACAGCGACGCAGCCTATAAAAAGATCGGCCAGAAAAAACCCAATGCATGGGGATTGCACGATATGCATGGCAATGTAATGGAATGGACTCTAGATCAATACATTCCGGACTATTACGCAAAACAGCCCGCAGGAGAAGCATTTGCTCCTGTGACTGAACTTTATCCTACATCCGTTCGCGGAGGTTCATGGGATGACGAAGCAGCAGACCTACGCAGTGCTGCGCGCACAGCGTCCAAACCCGAGTGGAAAATTCTCGACCCGCAATTGCCGAAAAGCGAATGGTGGATGACCAGCGCTTCGTTTGTAGGTTTCCGTGTTGTTAGACCTCTTAAAACGCCTTCTCCTGAAGAAATCAAGGCGTACTACAACCCCAAGTTGATTGAAGACTACTGATCATATTTAAACTCTTATATTTTAGAATAATGGAACAAAACAGACGTAATTTTTTGAAAGCATCGGGCCTCATCGCCGGCGGTGCCATCCTGAACCCGTTTACGGGCTACGGCTATAACAGTGCCGTAGGTGAGACGATCAGAGTTGCATTGATCGGTTGCGGTGGCCGTGGTACGGGCGCTGCTGCACAGGCGTTGAGCACTTCGCAAAACGTGCAGATCGTGGCTATGGCTGATGCTTTCAAGGACCGTCTTGATGATTCCTACAAAAACCTGACCGCTAAAAAATATAAAAATGCCGCGGGACAGCCAGTTGATATCAAAACCAAGGTGGATGTTCCCGAAGACCAGAAGTTTGTAGGATTCGACGCATTCAAAAAGGCCATCGCATTGAAGGATGTGGATGTTGTGATTCTTGCAACGCCTCCGGGCTTCCGTCCTTCGCATTTCGAAGAGGCAGTGAAGAATAATAAGCATATTTTTATGGAAAAACCAGTTGCAACCGATGCACCGGGTATTCGTAAAGTGCTTGAAGTAGCGGAAGAAGCTAAAAAGAAAAAATTGAACGTCGTAGTCGGTCTGCAACGCCACTACCAGGCCAACTACCGCGAAGCAATCAAAAGAATCCACGACGGTGCGCTGGGTGATATCGTAGGCGGACAGGTATATTGGGTAGGAAGCAGTCCATGGATGAAAGAACGCCAGCCCAGCCAGACTGAAATGGAATACCAAATGAGAAACTGGTATTACTTCAACTGGCTTTGCGGTGACCATATCTCAGAGCAGCACGTTCACAATATTGATGTTGCCAACTGGGTGAAAAAAGGATATCCCGTTTCTATCCAGGGTACAGGCGGTCGCCAGGTGCGTACCGGCAAGCCTTATGGCGAGATCTTCGACCACCACACTCTTGACCTCGTTTATGCGGACGGAACAGTTATTTCCAGCCAATGCCGCCAGTTCGAAGGAACCTGGAACCGCGTTGACGAGGCTTTCGTAGGAACCAAGGGGCGTATCGACAGCTTCGATGGCAAAAAGACTATCCTGAAAGACTACAAGGGAGGCGTGATTTATCAACATGACGACAAAGGCGACAAAAATCCATATCAGGTGGAACATGATGAGCTGTTCGCAGCGATAGCGAAAGGCGAATACAAATTCGCTGATGCTGAGAATGGCGCAAAAAGTACGATGACTGCCATTATGGGGCGTATGGCGACATACTCCGGGAAGATGATTAAATGGGAAGAAGCGTTGAATTCAGATATCAACCTGTTCCCTGACAAACTGGCCTGGGATGCATCTCCGAAAATCCTGCCAGGTCCTGATGGGCTTTATCCTGTTGCTATCCCCGGAAAGACCCAGGTCATATAATATACATGCTATCACCAACAAAAATGGCCCGTCATGGGCCATTTTTGTTGGTGATAGCATTTCTCGACACGAATTCTTATATTCGGTAAGAGAATTCTGACGATACCTATTGTGCAACGAAATATGTAGTCAGTGAAACTAAGCCTCAGAAACGCTATCCTTATCTTGCTTGCCGGCATGCTTGTACTGGCAGTAGGCTCGTTCCTAAATTCCTCTAAAACTCAATTCAGCGATCCAGTCATTCTTTCCGGCCTCGCGATCGAATTTATAGGGACCATCTGGCTGGTTCTATACCTCAACCAGCGCCGTAAACGCCACAAAGTCTGATCTATAACTTACTCGACCTGTTCCTGAGATAGAAGTCCGCCAAAACCAATGCTGCCATCGCTTCGACAATAGGTACAGCGCGTGGTACTACGCAAGGGTCGTGACGTCCTTTACCCTGTACGATCGCGACGTTTCCAAACTGATCTACGCTTTCCTGATCCTGCATAATCGTAGCAACCGGTTTGAATGCGACGCGGAAGTAAATGTCTTCCCCGTTCGAAATGCCGCCCTGGATACCACCGGAATGGTTTGTCCTTGTATGAACGTCTCCATTCTCATCTGTATAAAATGCATCGTTGTGTTGAGACCCCGGGACTAAAACTCCATCAAAACCACTGCCGTACTCGAATCCTTTCACAGCATTGATACTGAGCATCGCTTTTCCGAGTTCTGCATGGAGCTTATCAAAAACAGGCTCTCCCCATCCAACGGGTGCTCCCTTGACAACGCAATTAACGACCCCGCCAATTGAATCACCCTGCTTTCTGACGCTATCGATGTAATCGAACATTTGCTGCGCCATTTGAGGATCCGGACAACGTACCGCATTCTTTTCCGTCTCAGTAAGATCCAGATCCTGATAACTCTTTTCCAATTTCATTACCCCGACTTGTGACACATAAGCCTGGATACTGACTCCCAGATCAGTCAGAAGCAGCTTCGCAAGTGCGCCCGCCGCCACGCGCGCAGCCGTTTCGCGGGCAGAACTACGCCCACCTCCACGATAGTCACGTACACCGTATTTGACCTGGTACGTGTAATCCGCGTGAGAGGGCCTGAATTGCGCCGCTATATGCGAGTAATCCTTGCTTCGCTGGTCTTCATTCCGGATTACCATCGCGATGGGCGTACCGGTCGTTTTTCCCTCGAATACTCCCGACAATACCTCGAACTCATCCGCCTCTTTACGTTGCGTCGTTATCCTCGACTGTCCGGGCTTTCTTCTTGTCAATTCGCTTTGTATAAAATCCGGGTCAAAAGTCACGCCCGCAGGGCAACCCTCTATCACCACCCCGATTCCTACACCGTGGGACTCCCCAAATGTGGCTATTTTAAATATTTTTCCGTAAGTGCTACCCATTCTACTTATTTTCTAAATACCCAAATCATCGTGACCAGTAACAGCACTATCACAATGTTGGTCAAATCCTTTAAAATTCTCTTATAATCGACACGTTCACTGCTGCTATCAAGGTTCTCCAGATTATCATACAACCCTGAAGAGCCCGACAAAGACAAATTGGCAAGCTTATAATCGTCCCCTCTCACATCCAAAGATGCCGCAGATCGGAGCGTATCATATTTTTGCTTTTCAATATCAAAATAAATCCATTGAAAATATCTTCCCAAAGGAAATTCGCCATCCTTCCTGGGAACAACAAAATAATCAAAAGTCTTCTCACCTATCACACTCTGATAGCTCCTTTTCACCACCTGGCTCACTTCCGGGGGGTAAATATCGAATGAAGAGCTTGCCTGAATTATCGGTGCAGGAATGGCAGTGATATTACCTACCCCTTCTACCTTAAACATATAACGAAGACTCTCCCCTGGATAAACAAGCTCGCTAGACAACCGCTCCCTCAAACTATAATGCCCGACAGCCACCTGATCGCGGAGCGGATGATCGGGTAACTGCTTTACGGTAATTCTAATTGGTTTCGAGCGGAACGGTCTCACTACCTTCTTATCGACATTTACTGCCCCAACGTTCTCCGTAACCAGCATATCCAGTTTCACCGAAGGCAACAGAATATCCTCCGTTGTAATCGGAAACAATCTTGCCTGGTACATATTATACTCTGCGTATTTACGCCCGCGGATTGTGACCCTTCTCTTGATAATTTCTTCTACCCCAATATTCTCCTCCCAGCAATTCACGGGACGTAATGACTTTAATAGCAATTGGAGTTGTTCATTAAATCGATAAAACTCCATTTGCACAGATGCATTCTCCGCTATATAGAGCGAGACTCTCACTGCAAATCCCTGTCGTATATAAACATCCCTGCGATCGGTCTGTACGGAGAGAAATACGGGCTGGCTATTATCGTCTAGTTCCGTTACAGGCGGCGTCTCATTTGTCGGCGCGTTATTAACATCACTCCCTGAATTGGCAAAGACAACCATCACCTCCTCTGAGTGTAGCCTCAGATTATTTACGGATAGTGTAAATTCGGGGATCAGATAGTTTCCTGCTTTCGATGCGTAATACTCCTGAGTGATGGTCTGGATTACCACTTTTTTTCCGTCCACCATACTGACGGAGCTGGTGGCCGACTTGCTCCTCTTCTCGAGATCCTTAATTTCCGGAAAAATAACCGGTGGTCGGGTATCTGCGTCCCGCAACACGACCGATATCAATAGTGGCTGATCGAGTGTCAGATTCTTTGATCCAAATTCGATTGTGGCGAGATTATCCGTGGGTTGCGTGAAAGCTATACCCGAAAAACACAAAAAAATATTTAATAACGCATATAATTTCATTTCAGTTTTTCGTTATCTTTATTAGGAATTGCTGAAATCAAAGCGTTTTATGGGATTCCTTGTTGTTTTTCGTTATCCCTAAACCACAAAACTACATAATACTATGGCCTCGATGCTTGAATACATTAAAATTATTCTTCAAAAAGTCAGCTTCGACCGGAAATTATTTGAAAAGGAACTCAGAAAGGCAATACGCATGTTGATGCCTGTCGAGATTAAAAGGCTTAGACAATGGTGCTATGACCACTATGCGACTGTACATCTACCAGTGTTAAACAACTGCTTCGCACGACTTTCCTCACTTGGTTAACGACGTTAGCTGATATTATTTACTCTACGGATCCAAACAAGAGAGCCGCCCGGGAAGTCCAGGCGGCTCTCTTGTTTGGATGATCTCTCAGGTTATTTCTTCTTAGGTGCCGGCTTTGTTGCAGGAGCAGCCGCAGCAGGTTGTGCAGCAGGTGCTACCGCCAGTCCCAACGCCTCTTTGGCAGCAGCGTTGTCTGGATCTACTTTCAAGAGTTTCTCCCAGTACTCCTTAGCTTTCGCTGCATCTTTGACAGTCGACTGGTTATAGAATGCCAGATATCCGTATGCCAATTTCAGGTAAGTCTTATACTTGCTTGGATCAGGGTCTTTTTCCGCCAGCTCTGTCAGCTTTTGGTAATAAGGCGCTGAGATTCCTTTATCAACATTTTCCTGTCTGTCGTAAGCATTGTAAAGTGTACTTGCTCTCCAGTAATATCCGTATGGCCATTCAGGCAGCTTTTGAGTTACGGTAGCGAAGAGCGAATCCGCTCTCAGATACAAATTACGTTTGTCTGTCACAATTTTTACGCTGTCCGCAAAATTTGGTTCTCCTGATTTGGGTACGACAATGCCCTGCGCAGTCTGGAAGTTCGCAAGTCCCTCATAGTAGTAATCGTTAGCCGTTGCTTTCGCAGTATCAAGGCTATTACCTTTATTGTATGCAGCAGCTGCCTTAGGGAAATCCTTTGCAGCATAATACAAGCCTGCTACTTCCTTATATGCAGCGGCCGCCTCGGCTTTGCTCGTATCCAGATCGGCACCCTTCAGAATATAAACCATTCCCAGTGAATCATATCCCTTTCCGTCTGTTGCTTTCGAATTGATTGCACGGCCAAGATATTTGTAGTCGTCACCAATCACCTTATCAGGAGCTATCTTAATAAATTCTTCCAGATTCTGGATCGCTTTATCAGGCTCGTTGGTCTTGAAATAAGCCCATCCGTACATCCGCTTCGTGATAGGATTGTTGATCTTCTCTTTGGCATCTTCCAGGAATTGCAATGATTTTGCATAGTCGTCAGCAGTAAACGCGAACTGAGCACCTCGCAATTTCATTTCAGGGTCGGTACTACCACTCTTCTGAAGATATAGATCGAAGTTTTCAGCAGCTTGCTTATACTTTTGAGCGAAGAAGTACAATTCAGCCAGGTCTTTGTAAGCAGGTGCGAAGTTAGCGTCCGCCTCAATAGCTTTCTTGTAGTTCTCAAGAGCCAGGTTATAGTTCTTACCACGCAGGTAAATAGAGCCGATACTGTTGTGCGCAACCGGGTAGTTAGGTTTCGCAGTTAACGCATATTCATATGCAGTTACCGCATTACCTCCTTCATTGCGAAGCATTAATGCATCCCCCTTTGCAATGTAAGCGTCTGCAAGGTTCTTATCACGTTTGATTGCAGCGTCCAGCAAACGAATTGCTTCCGCCGGATCATTATTCTTCTCAAAAAGCGTATATGCCTCGCCTATACGGAAAAGAACTTCCGCATCTTTTCCCTTCTTCTTTTCAGCAGTATCGAAAAGCTCTTTCGCCTTTGCGCGATCACCTTTTGCCAAAGCAACCGTTCCAAGGCCAACCTGATTCAAATACGATTTCTCGTCAAGTTGCAGGCCTTTTTCAAATGCTTTTTGCGCCTCATCCAATTGGTTGGTTTTAATATAGTAATAACCAAGGTAATATTGGTTATCAGCAGAAGGGCTTCCTTCAGCAAGCTTCTTTAATGCGGCGCCCGCTTCGTTATAACGTTCTCCGTGAATCAATGCTAAGCCATCCTGTACCGTCTGTGCGTGTAAGTTAACAAACGCTAATAAACCAAATACCAATGCTACTAATTTCATTCTCATGTTTCTGTTCATTTTTTACCCGGTTAAAATAATGATAAAAAACTTGGTTTTTCAATAACAAGCCCCAAATCTACTAATTGTTTACGTTCATTATAAGTCTTTTCCACTCTTGATTTCAAGTTCCCTGGGATAGACCACAGTCGGTAGTAACCCAACCTTCTGAATGATCAGCCCCCCCACGTCACGCGCGATATAGGTCATCAGCCCACCTCCCAGTCCGGAATAACCCTCCCTGCTTATGATATACAAATCCCTGTATAGAGGGTACCGTTTAAACTCCAACCCCGCCTGAAACGGCTGAATATATTCCGAAAGCGAATCGGGGTGGGCATCCTTGGCAACACCCATTACTCTGATACCCTTAGAAAGTTCCTCTGAGGCCAGTGAATGTCCATCGCTAATCCAGTTCACACCGATAAAGCCCAAATGCAGCGGATTTTCCCTGACGTCCTTGATCACGTTTTCATTCGATCCCGCAGAAATAATCCTCAGCTTCTGAATGTCCTTGATCCCAAATTTATTAAGCACGAAATTGAGGTTACTTGCATTGGCATTGTCAAACACCAAAGTGATTAAACCCTCCTGCGTACCCCTTATCCCGGACCAGTCGGTAATCTTTCCCTCCATAATCGCTTTCAATTCAGGGACCGTAATCAGGCTGTCTGAGTTGCTTTTTCCGATCACAAGCGCAAGGCCATCTGTCGCGATATGTTGAAACTTCTGGGTCCCCTTCTGTTTTTTGATCATATTCAGTTCCCGTTCATTCAATTGGCGGGTTGCGAATATGATTCTTGCACTATCATTCAAAAGCTGTCTGATAGCTTCCTGTTCCGGTTTGTAATCAATTTTGAAATGTGCATTGGGATAAATTCCCTCATACGCATTCGTCAAAGAGTTCACCAATGGCTTAAAGGACTCGTCAGCAGCGACCGTAATGGTCCCCTGGCGCGGGTTATCCAGATCGCTATTGGACGAAGAACATCCGATGAGTACTGCCGCTCCGAGCAAAGTCAACGACAGTAATCCTCCCAATCTATATTTCATGACTCTTCCTGATTTCTTCTCCAAACCCTGTACGCCCTGTAGGCTCCGTATAAAATAAGTGTGCCAGCAAAAGCATAACGCGGGACACTACCAATCGGCAACAATCTAAATGAGAAGGAGGAGAGGATCAAAAAGACCCCTCCTCCTATGTATGCCAGAGCCATTACCACAGAGGCCAGATCGAGGATCTTCTCATGCAATGGTTTCTCCCTCATGCGTTACTCCAGTTGGAAGTTGATCGGCAGGTTGTATTTTACACGAACCGCACGTCCTGATTGCTTACCTGGCTTCCATTTTGGCATAGCTTTCACTACGCGGATCGCCTCTTCATCGCAACCAAAACCCAATCCTTTCAAAACCTGAACATCCTGTATACTTCCGTCAGTGTTAACAACGAAGGACATGAAAACCCTTCCGGAAACGTTGGCACGGGATGCCGCACTTGGGTACTTAATGTTTTTGCCCAGATACTTGTACATTTCTGAGGTACCTCCAGGGAACTCGGGTTGCTGCTCAACCACTGTAAATACCTTTTCAGGTTCAGGGGCTGCTTCTACCACCGTTCCTTTGCTAGGCGCGGCAACAGCTTCAGGTGCAACAATGATCTCGTTCGCGTTAGGATCACCTTCGATGGTCTTGTCGGCAACAACAGCTTCCTTGATTTCTTCTACTGTTGGTGGCGGAACCTCTTCCGGAACCTCTTCATCCTTCTTTACCTCGGGAGGTAAGAATTTCACCGTGTTCACCTTAGGTTGTTCAACGGGTGGTGGTGGTGGTGGCGGTGGTTCCGCAGGGTCAATTGGCGGCGGCGGGATCTTCATCAAATCCACTTCAACCATCGGGGCTTCTTCTTCCTTACCAGCCGTCAAGCTGTTAATGATTGACGGTGTAAACATGGCAAGAACAAAAAGCGCCGCTCCGATTATAGTGGCCTTCGTCACATCTTTACGATAACCCTGACGAAGAGAAAATGCTCCGTACGCCTTATTACGATCAGCAAACACTATATCATCCAGTGTTGCATTCGGGCCGAATTCTGCCATGGCGCTTGATTGATTTTGATTTAAAACTTAATTTTTTGGTACTATTTTGTCACCCAAGACCTTCTTCTCTGAATCGGTCAGATTGTCTACGAGAGCATAACGCTTCGTTTTGGTGATCGCCATTTCATCCAGTACGTCTACCATATTCTTATAAGTAGATACCGGTGTCGGCTTGATTACCACAACAAAAGCCTCATTACCGTCTTTGTCTTTGGGGTTAGCCGCGTTGATACGCTTCTGAGATGCAAAAATTACACTTCTGAGGTCAAATCCGTAGCGGGTTGTTTTCAGAGAGGTAGCTGCTTTATCATCATCAGCCGCAATCCCGTCCAGATAGTACACGTCGTCGTTCTCTCCCATAAACAGGGTCAATACTTTCGACGCCTTCAAAGGCTCAGTCGGCTTTTCCGTATCCTCAGTTTTGTCAGGCACGGCAAGGGACATCGATGTCGGCTTCGACATGGTTGTCGCAAGCATGAAAAAGGTAATAAGCAAAAATCCTAAGTCTACCATTGGAGTCATGTCCACACGGGTGGACATCTTCTTGGCCCGAACCTTACCATCACCTTTACCGTGCCCACCACCACCGGATTCTTCAATTGCTGCCATTTCTTCTAATTATTAAATGATAACACTATTCGTTTGTATAACCGGCCGGTGCTTGTTCACTACCTGTAATCAGGTTGAACTTATTGATGTTCTGCGACTGCAGGTTAGCCAACACGTCCTTGAATGCTGGGAACTTCGCTAGATTATCCCCCTTCAAAGCAATGCGTAACTGGCTATTCGCCTTACGTGCTGCATACACCCAGTCAGCAAGCTCACTTGCGCCTGTGGAGTCAACCGGAATACCAGGCTGTTTAACCTGACCCATTTGCTCTTTCGGCATATTCAACCAGGGCTTCAATTGGTTCAAAGGAAAACCGAAGCTTGATTGAAGCGCGAACTTCGCTTTTTCAGTATCGGTAAATGTGATGCCTTTCGCTTGTCCGATATTATCAAGCATTGCAACTCTGATCGGCTGAGCATCAACACCAAAGAACACCTTACCTGCTTTGTCGATACTAATGACCATGATATCATCGTCAGGGACTTTAATCTGCGAAATCGATGTGGGTGTTGTAATCTCCGCATCGTTCGACTTGAAAGTCGCCGTCATAATGAAGAAGGTCAAGAGCAAGAAAGCCACATCCGTCATGGCCGTCATATCAGTATGCGGCGCATGTTTCTTAGGCCTTACCTTTCCCATACAAATATATAAGTTTTTTTTATATTAACGAAACTTCACTATAAAATAGTTCAGAGAACTATCAATAATGTGCAGCAAAGTTCGACTGAAGGCTCATGCCAATTTCGTCGATGCTGTAAGTAAGATCGTCAACACGGCTGTTTAGGTAAGCATAAGAGATTGTCGCGATAGCCGAAGTACCGATACCAAGAGCTGTATTGATAAGGGCCTCAGAGATACCGGTCGCAAGAGCTGCAGAGTCAGGAGAACCTGAAGTACCCAGAGCCGCGAACGCCTTGATCATACCGATTACCGTTCCAAGAAGTGCCAAAAGAGTAGAAGCACCCGCCAATGTAGCGATAATGGTCAGGTTTTTCTGAAGCATTGGAAGTTCAAGTGTAGTAGCTTCTTCGATCTCTTTCTGAAGGGCAGCCAGTTTCTGTTCTTTGTCAAGAGCAGTTTCTGTAGTCAATTGTTTGTATTTCAAAAGACCCGCCTTGATAACGTTACCAACAGATCCTTTTTGCTTATCGCATTCTTTGATTGCTTCTTCGATTTGGTTTTTGTCAAGCAAACCTCTCACCTTGCGAACGAATGAGTCAATGCTGCCTGAGCCGCTTGCCTTGTTCAAAGTGATCAGACGCTCAATTGTAAAGGTTAATACGATCAGGAAACACGTCATCAAGATCGGTACGATAGGACCTCCCTTGTAAACGATTCCGTAGTAATCTCCATCGATTGGGCCTTTTGCGTGATCGCCATCTTTAAAGTGCTCGGGAGCTCCCAGCACGAAAATGTAAACACAAAGCGCAATCGCAAATAGTAGAGGGATTACCAATGCCGGGTTCAAACCGCCTTTGCCTTTTGTTGCTGCCGCAGCAGGCTTTGGAGCTGGTGCCGGACTTGTAGCTTTCTTTTCCATCAGACTTACTTTTAAAGGTTAAATTGAGATTTTGGTTGTGAATTAAATAAAACTTTTGGTTTAAACTGGTTTTCGTAAAATAAAATTTTGAATGCTTTTCGGATAAACGACATCTACAAAAGTATGAGTTTTCCTTTTAAAAAAAAGCAAGCGTTTCGGCAGATTTTTTCTCAAATTTTTCGCAGATTCCGTTCTGAATTGCATATTTTAAAGATTACCTTACCCTCTATTTTAGTAAATTTTCCCGTTTTAATACTGATTGCGAAGCGAATATCGACAACTTGGAAACTTACATATAATTGTACTCTTTACCCTCTTGTGTATCAACATGTTTTTTAGTGAGGAGTTTTGCGTTTCAAAATATTTCAAGATTACCTTAGAAAAGCAAATTTTATTTTTCTCCTACTATGTGTCTTAACAACAATTTTAAAATCCGGAGGTCGGAATTTCCGCGGATAGCCCGAAATTTGACTAATTCAATCCGCCGCTTACCGCGATTTTTTGAGACCTCCCAACCGGTCGGCATCAATTTCCGGGCTCGCCCCGTTAGCGGAATGACAAAAATCCGGTAATTTTGGGTCTCCGCGTCTAACAGGAAGATTAACTTAACAAATTCTTAAAATACAATGAAAATTGATCAGGAGTCGCTGAATAAGATCGCCCATCTGGCGCGGCTTGAGATAAAGCCTGAGGAACAAGCTGCTCTTCTGAAAAGTATGGATTCTGTCCTGACCTGGATGGACCAGCTCAACGAGATCGATACCGACGGAGTGGAACCTTTGACACACGTTCTGGATGAAGGCAACAACTGGAGGGAAGATCAGGGTGCCAACACCCTCACGCGGGAGGAAGCACTGTTTAATGCCCCCTCGAAAAATAGTACCTATATAATGGTACCTAAAGTGATTGAGTAAGTATAGGACAAATTGTCCTATACCTCAACAATCGACTTTAAAATTATCCGCATCAGACAATGCAGGGAAACTCTGCCGATAGGCTGTCAGCTCCGCTTTGGAAATGCGTACCATCCTTTCCGTCTCATGACCCGCCAGCATCGCGATCGGCTCTCCCAGATAATCGAGCGCGATAGAGTCGCCCCGATATTCCAGACCGTTTCCATCCACCCCGATCCGGTTCACACCTATTACATAGCTCTGGTTTTCGATAGCCCTCGCCTGTAAAAGCGTATTCCACGCATGCGCACGCCTGGCGGGCCAGTTAGCCACATATATAAGTATATCGTAGGGATCGCTCTGCAGGTTACGACTCCAGACAGGAAAGCGCAGGTCGTAACACACCAGCGGACATATCGTCCATCCTTTCCATTCGAATTGAAGCCGTGTGTCGCCTGCGCTGTAATGGCGGTTCTCCTCTCCCATCCGGAAAAGATGACGTTTATTCGCTTTGAGATAACTACCGTCCGGTCGCATGCACAAAAGCCTGTTGTAAAATCGCCCGCTCTCACTCACTGCGAAGCTTCCTATGATCAGCGCATTGGTTTGCCCGGCAATCTGCCTCAGCCAGCGGGTGGTTGTCAGGTTCATGGGCTCTGCCAGGGAGATGTTCATTGTGAAACCCGTATTGAACATCTCCGGCAACACGATCACATCCGCAGGTTCCTCCAATGCTGCTATCTTCTCCTCCAGAGATGCAAGGTTCGCCGTTACATTTTCCCAATGGAGATCCGTTTGCACCAATGCAATGGAAAGAACTTCGTTTTGTTCCTGATGCATTCCGAATGTCGATTTGATTAGACCTATTTACGGCTTGGGAACCGCATGCGATAATCTGCATCCACGTTACCCTTCGAAATGTCGGTCAGTTTCTTTTTTATGAACTGTTTCTTAAGAGTCGGCAGGTAGTCGACAAACAGCTTACCTAATAAATGATCGTATTCGTGTTGGATAATCCGCGCAGCCATTCCGGTATACTCCTCTTCATATTCGTTCCAGTCGGTGTCACGATAGCGGATACGGAGTTTTTCAGGGCGGTACACATCCCCTCGGATTCCCGGGATACTGAGACAGCCTTCTTCAAACGCCCATTCCTCCCCGGTCTCTTCCAGAATCTCCGGATTCACAAATGTTTTCTTAAAATCGGCCAGTGACAGATCCGGCTCATCCTCATCGTCGTCATCGCGTTCGCTGAACGGTGTTCCGTCGACCACAAAAATCCGGATGTTCAAACCGATTTGTGGAGCTGCAAGCCCCACACCATTAGCGCCATGCATGGTTTCGAACATGTCCTCTGAAAGCTTCTTCAAATCCACTTCATCTCTTTCAATAAAGCGGGTGGGCTTTCTCAGAATAGGGTCTCCATATGCGACTATCGGGTAAATCATGTTATTGAACTTTTGCTTCCTATATAATATGTACTATTTACAAATTCCCTCTGCTTTCCATAAAGGACTGCAGGATGATGGTGGCACTCACCTTATCGATATTTCCCTTATCTCTTCTGTCCCTTTTTTTGGATCCGGCGGCAATCATGGATTGAAGTGCCATGGACGAAGTAAACCGCTCGTCGTGCAGATGCACCGGGATCTGCGGAAAGTTTTTCTGCAGTGTCTTCACAAAAGCTGATACCCTCACAGCGTTCTCACTATCGCTATTATCGAGTTTTTTAGGCATGCCTACAACAAATGCCTCTACCTCCTCCGCCTGCAGGTATTTCCTGAGAAATTCTGGAAGGGCATGCGTAGGTATGGTATCCAGCGCCGTTGCAATGATTTTCAATGGGTCAGTTACGGCGATTCCGCTGCGTTTGGCACCGTAATCGATCGCCAGAAGACGTGGCATGTGCTTAAAATATGTTAATAAATTGCAAAGATAAGACCTTTCCCTTAGCTTTTCCCGATTCCCCCAGCCGATCGTACATTTTGACTGGACGCATTACGGAATCCGATTATCTTTGCTTTATGATTGAAAAGCGCTGGATCCACCACCCTCCATTTACCTCTGAACAACAACAAGTTGCGGAGCAACTCGCAGAATCTTTAAAAGTAAGTCCTTCACTGGCAACACTTTTGGTTCAGCGCGGCATTCTCGATTTCGAACAATCACGCGATTTCTTCCGCCCCGAAATTCATCACCTTCACGACCCGTTCCTGATGAAAGATATGGAACAGGCTGTTGCCAGAATTGCCAGGGCTATTAATCACGGAGAGAAAATTCTCGTTTATGGTGATTACGACGTGGACGGCACGACATCCGTCGCATTGTTTTATGGTTTTCTGAAAAGAATCTACGATAAACTCGATTACTACATTCCCGACCGGTACGAGGAAGGGTATGGGGTTTCATGGCAAGGTGTCGAATGGGCCGAGGCGAATGGCTTCACCTTGATCGTGACATTGGATTGCGGGGTGAAATCTGTGGACAAAGTCACAGTAGCGGCGGAAAAAGGGATCGACTTTATCATATGCGACCACCACCGTCCCGGAAGCGAGCTTCCTCCCGCAGTAGCCGTGCTGGATCCCAAAAGGGAAGACTGCCTTTACCCTTATAAGGAATTAACAGGTTGCGGCGTTGGCTTCAAGCTTTTACAGGCTTTTTGCCAGCGTGAAGGAATGAACCCGGATACCCTTTATGACTACCTCGACCTGCTGGTGGTCAGTATAGCCTCTGACATCGTACCCATTACGGGCGAAAATCGTGTCCTCGCTTTTTACGGACTTCAAAAACTCAATGCTACGCCAAGAACTGGCATTAAAGCACTAATTCAAATTTCCGGCATTTCGGGCGCACTGGATATTACCAATGTGGTCTTCGGACTAGGGCCGAGGATCAATGCCGCGGGAAGGATCAAGCACGCGAAAGAGGCCGTCCGGTTATTGCTTTCTGAAATAGAAGAAGAAGCCATGGAGTTCGCGCAGGAAATCAATAAGCATAACAGCGAAAGACGGAATTTCGACTCCAGCATTACAGAGCAGGCACTTTGGATGATCGAAAACGACGATTGGTTTTCAGACGCCAAAAGCACGGTACTCTATAAGGAAGACTGGCACAAAGGGGTAATCGGCATTGTAGCCAGCCGATGCATCGAAAAATACCACCGCCCCACGATTATTCTCACACAATCGCATGGAAAGGCGGCAGGTTCGGCCCGCTCTGTTCCCGGTTTCGATGTATACGAAGCCATTGAGGAGTGTGCGGACCTACTTGAACAATATGGTGGCCATACTTTTGCGGCAGGACTGACTTTACCGCTCGACAACGTGGAGGCATTCAAAAAACGTTTCAACGACATTGTGAGCAGCCGCATCCTTCCGGATCAGCTTGTACCTATGATTAATGTCGACATGCTGCTGGAACTGGAAAATATTACCCCTAAATTCTTCAATATCCTCCGGCAAATGGGACCATTCGGTCCCGGCAATATGACGCCGGTTTTCGAATCCCGGAACATAACCCTCGTGGGACGTCCAATGCTGATGAAAGAAAAGCATATCAAGTTTGATGTGCGACAGAGTAACTCAACTACTTTTACAGCAGTCGGCTTCGGAATGGGGCACTTCTACCCTGATATTGTTAACGGACGCCCATTTTCGATTTGTTACTGTCTCGAGGAGAATAACTTTCGCGACAAGAAAACACTGCAGCTTTCGTTGAAAGACATTAAACTGCATTGAAACACCCGGCATTGAATTAAACGAACGATGATACTTAGAACTGAAAACCTTGTCAAGAAATACGGGGTTCGTCTTGTCAACAATAATGTGAGTTATCAGGTGGAGCAGGGGGAAATCGTTGGGCTCCTGGGCCCAAACGGGGCCGGTAAAACCACCTCCTTCTATATGGCTGTCGGATTGGTGAAACCCAACAGCGGGAAAGTATACCTGGACGACAAAGACATAACCGACTTACCGATGTACAAGCGGGCGAGGCTGGGCCTGGGTTACCTGGCTCAGGAAGCTTCGGTATTCCGCACATTGACCGTCGAGGAAAATATCAAGGCCGTATTGGAAATGACCGATCTCTCGTCGCAGGATCAGAAAAACAAGGTAGAAGAGCTGATAGAAGAATTTCACCTGGGCCATGTCCGTAAAAGCAAAGGAATGGTGTTGTCCGGGGGAGAACGCCGTCGTACCGAAATTGCGCGCTCGTTGGCGGTGGACCCCAAGTTTATTCTTTTGGACGAACCTTTCGCCGGTGTAGACCCTATTGCTGTGGAAGACATTCAAAGTATCGTCGCCAAGCTCAAACACAAAAACATCGGTATCCTTATCACCGACCACAATGTAAACGAGACGCTCTCGATCACCGACAGGGCTTATCTGCTTTTTGAAGGAAAAATATTGAAACAGGGAACAGCCGAAGAACTTGCCGAGGACGAGGTAGTTAGGCGTGTGTACCTTGGGCAGAATTTCGAATTAAAAAGAAAGATCTGAATCCCTCCAGCATAGAAAAGGGAACGCTCAGCGGCACTCCCTCTCTTACAATTATTCACCATGAACTGTATTACTAATCAAAAGGAATAACAGCAAATGTTACTTTTTGGGGCACTTCTTACAGTGCTTTCCTTTCTTTTTATACTTCTCACAACACTTCTTGAATACACATTCGGTACTGTCGCCGATACTCTTCATCCAGAAACACCCCTCTTCGGAACCGGTATTGCATTCAATATTAGAAAAAGCGCTCATCCCACGTTGCTGTTAAAACTCAGGCAAATGTAACACCTATTTAGAATGATTCAAATGTTTAACCGAAATTGTTTTGAATAAATCTAAATAGTCAAAACCAGGAGAACGGCTACTTGTCGGTTAGCCCGGAAAATATTCAGTGATCGCCCACAGCAATATTGCATCACCGGACCGCATACCCTTTTGCCCGTAACACGGCGTAAATATGATCCGGCGTGACCACCTTTTTATGGTAAGAAAGCGTTACCGCATCAGCTTTGACGTCCACACTTCCTTTTCTTACACCTTCGATACAGGCAAGGTCGCCCTGTAACTGTTCCGCATCACATGAAACCGCCAGGCGAATGTTCAGCTGCCGGTGGTTCCTGAACCGCTCGAAATGCTGCTCAGCCAAAATCTGGTTCTCATTTTTGAAAGGCTCACGATAGTCAACCGCAAGTCCCGTAGCGGCAATCAGCCAGCTCAGGCAGTAGGAGATCATCTCTGTACGGTTGTGGAAGTGTCTGTCAAAGATATAGAATGCAAGCAACCGGCCGCTGAGCCACAACAATACGCCCCATTGCAAAATTTGGAAAAACATCTGGTGCTCTGCCAAAAAGCGGGTATTCACAAATGACAATGAAGCAATGGACACTAAAGGTACCAGACAGCAACTGATATGCAAAAGCGTTACTACGACACTGAAAGACAAGGAGTAAACGGATCGCATAAATGTAAAATCGTATGGTGCTATTGTTTATTAAAACTATTTACTTCATTTTTGCAACATTGTTGCATTTAATAAAGTTCCATAGCCTATGAACATGCTTCCTCCCAACATAGCGTTGCTAAGCCTGCTCCTCATCGCTTCATGCCGCCGAGAGCATGAAAAAAGCCGCGAACTGATTGAAGCCAACCGTTTGCATCTTGAAGCCATAAAAATTGCTCACCAACTTGAAAAGAAACTGAAAAAACTGCCAACACAACGGGACTCCCCGACGACGAGAGTCCGGGTCGATAGTCTGCAAAATCTCATCGAGTTATGGGAAAGTAATGTGATCGAGGTACCCGGCTTTCCACATGCACATAATCATGCGCATGGTGCCGGCGAGCCCAAAATCGCACCCCCGATGACCGATGAATCTATGCTCGATTACCAGCAAAAATCCTTGGAAGCCATCAGAGCATTGCAAATAGAAGTAGAGACATTCAGAATCGCTGACCGACCATGAAAATAGCGTTCCTGGTTGCAATGATGTTTTTCATGGCCGCTGAGCCTGTTCAGGTAAGCTGGAAACGGCTTGCCGATGTCCGGTTTTCGCGTCGGCTCAATAACGAAGTCAATATGTATTTTCTCTACCCTGCATTCGGCCCGTCGGTGATGGCATTACAGGGAAAGGAGGTGATCAGGGGCTACATGATACCTGTGGACGAAAACGACAACATCTACGTGATTTCGGCCAGACCGATGGCCAGTTGCTTCTTCTGCGGAGGCTCCGGCCCCGAATCCATCGTGGAACTTCAGTTCCGCAAGAAAAAGCAACGTTTCAGGACGGACGAAATAAGGTCCATCAGAGGAAAGCTTATGCTCAATACCAGCGATATCGATCATCTCAACTATATTCTACAGGATGCCGAGGTGGCCGACTAGGTATTACTGGATTTTCTCCCAGATTTCGTGGATCGGCTTCCCGTCGCTACTCTTTCCGCTATGGTCCCAACGGCCGTTCTCAAGTTTGAAATCAAATTTCAGGGAAGAACCAACGCGGTTGTTGTCTTTGGAAAAAAACTGGATATTCTCGGTGTATTTGCCATCCTTGGCGGTATAAGTTCCGCCGCCGGTTGCATAGAATCCTTTGACGGCCGGATCGATCGCAAACCATTGGAATCGGGTCGCGGAAAGCATTTTTATCGTCTTGCGCGTCCCCTGCTGGTGAATTTGAGCCATATCACCTTGTGCATTTGCCCGCCCGGTGATATGCCACGCCCCGGCCATCGGCACATTCGCTGCGTCGTCCACCCGCATCCACACCATCGCTTCTTCGTATCTGAGCGTGAGAATATCATCTTTCACAGTAACCGTGAAAACCACCGGGATCCCAATTTTGGCGGTATCTGCCGAATTGAACTCCGGCGTGTAAGTGATCTGGTTACCGCTCATCGTAAAAGGCCCACCTTCAGCCCGTTCAAAATATTTATTCCCAACACTATATGAGGCGATTGCCAGGTAGTTATCGGCCACAATGAGCGTCGACGTACTGCCGGTCGGCTCCTGGGACTTCCAAGCACCCTTGGGTACCTGAGCCATTGCCATGGCGGAGATAAAAAGAAAGGCGGTTGTCAATATATGTTTCATTTTGATCGGGTTTGATGAACTACCATATACGTTATCAAAATTATGCCAATCCGGGATCGACGCAATCTTTCAGCGTAAAACTTCCCTCAAAATATCCAGCGACTTGATTTCACCGAGCGAATCCATATGGATTTTATAAAAGAAAATCAGCTTTTCAAGAATGGCGATCCGGCGTGACCTGTCCATCGGAATGGACAGACCGTAGCCATTTTCCAGCATTTGCCTGATGGCAGTTTGTTCCCAACCGTCCGACAAATGGGGATAGTGATTGTCTTTCAACTCATTTTCAAGGTCCTCCGTTGTTTCTACCCCAAAACCCAGATAATGGGCGAGCTGCATCAGAAACTGTATGTGAAAGTTCTCAAAACCGCCCTCCGCATTGTCCAGGTACTGCACCGCATGTTCGATAAAGCGAAAAAGAGGCTCATTATTTTCTTCCTCCCGAAGCGTTTTGCCCAGAATCTCAGTCATAAAAAGCCCAAGGCCCGATTTTGTTACATCAAAAGGAATGGAAAAAAAGGGCGCGTAGCATTTAAGCTCGGAAATGCGGTGAATGGTATCCTCCCTGTTCTTGTGGTACACGACCATATCCAGCAATGTGAGCGGCTGAAACAATGCAATCCGGTTATTTTTCGACTTACTGCTCCGTACACCGTTGACGATATAAGTCTGTATTCCAAAGGATTCCGTATAAATTTTGGCGATAATGGAAGATTCCCGATAACGGATGTAACTTAAGGCAATACCACGCGTTTTATGAAGCATGTCGAATCTTGATGTTCATTTGATCAAAAATAGTTATCTTTCTATACAGTTCGTCATCAGTCGCCTGTTTGGGCAGGCAGGAAATTGAGATCCGAAAAATCGTAAGATTTTGAAGTTTTTTAAGCCAAAGGATTTGTACCTTTGTAAGAAATAGCGAACTAAACGAAGATACAAATTCGTTACGCTAATATTCAGGGAATACGCTTTGCATACCAGCAAACACCAATATCTCTAAAGCATTACTCTTCTTATGAGCGACGCCATTAAGCATGAGTGCGGAATAGCACTTATCCGTCTTAGAAAGCCTTATCAATACTACATCGACAAGTACGAAACGCCGCTGTATGCTGTTCACAAGCTTTCGGTGATGATGGAAAAACAGGTCAACCGGGGCCAGGACGGAGCCGGAGTAGCCAACATCAAGATTGATGTCCCCCCCGGGAAACGATATATCAGCCGATACAGATCCGTAGAGCCTCAACCGCTTACGGACATTTTCTCCAAAATCCACAAGAAATTCCGCAAGGGCCTCAAAAACCACCGGGACCGTGCTTCAGACGCTAAATGGTTACAGGAAAACCTCGCTTTTACAGGAGAGGTTTGGTTGGGACATCTTCGTTACGGCACACATGGAACCAATGAGGTTGAGAACTGCCATCCGATGCTGCGCCAAAGCAACTGGAGAAGCCGAAACCTGGTTATGGCGGGCAATTTCAACATGACCAATGTGGATGAGCTTTTCGGCAAACTGGTTTCACTCGGCCAGCATCCCAAAGAGAAAGTGGATACCGTAACGGTAATGGAAAAAATTGGACATTTCCTGGATGAAGAAAATCAGCGGGTGTTCGAACGTTTCAAGGGAGTTTATGAAAATCCGACCTTGTCCGACGTCATCGAGGATAACATCGACCTGCCCCGTTTGCTTTACCGGTCATGCCGGGACTTCGATGGTGGTTATGCGATGTGCGGTCTTACCGGTTATGGCGCATCTTTCGTAATCCGCGACCCGGCAGGCATCCGTCCCGCATTCTACTATGCAGATGATGAGGTAGTTGTGGTAGCATCGGAAAAGCAGGCGATCAAAGCGGCATTCAATGTAGACTATAACCAGATTACTGAAATCACTCCCGGTTCGGCATTGATCATCGATAAAAACGGCGAATACAATGAATTCCCGATCCTTCCGCGTCTTGAAAAACGCTCGTGCAGTTTCGAACGCATTTATTTCTCCCGCGGCACCGATCCGGATATTTACAACGAGCGCAAGCAACTAGGCAAGCTGCTGATCCCGCAGATCCTTAAAGAAGTTAACTACGACCTCGAAAATACCATCTTCTCCTACATCCCTAACACCGCTGAAACCGCGTTCCTGGGGATGATCGAAGGATTGGAAGAATATTTGGCAAAAAAACGGAAGCAGGCCATTATGGAAGGCATCCTCTTCGAAGCCGATCTTGAAAAAGTGCTGTCA
This sequence comes from Dyadobacter ginsengisoli DSM 21015, assembly GCF_059568735.1. Classification (NCBI taxonomy): domain Bacteria; kingdom Pseudomonadati; phylum Bacteroidota; class Cytophagia; order Cytophagales; family Spirosomataceae; genus Dyadobacter; species Dyadobacter ginsengisoli. The sequence continues at coordinate 83,424 of NZ_JCANTY010000010.1, read as the reverse complement.
TTCCGTCCACGGATCGAAAAGCTTGTAACCAAGGATGTCAAGTCGAGAACCTTCATTACGGCTGACGCGTTGCGTGACGATATGGTTTCGAGCGTTTATGATACCACATTCGAAGTCGTTCGCAAGAATGTCGATACGGTTGTCATTATCGACGACTCCATTGTACGGGGTACGACTTTGGAAAAAAGCATCCTGACCATGCTGGACAGGCTGAAACCGAAAAAGATCGTAGTCGCTTCTTCCGCTCCGCAAATCCGTTTCCCTGATTGCTATGGAATCGATATGTCGAGAATGAAGGACTTCGTAGCATACCGTGCAGTTCTTAAGCTTCTCGAAGAACGCGATCTGGAATATATGCTGGAAGATGTTTATACCCAAAGCGTTACATCCATTGCTACCAGAAATCCCTACCATACCAATTACGTAAAAGCATTGTATGAGCCGTTCTCCGACGAAGAAATCTCGCAAAAAATCGCTGAGATCATTCGCCCGAAAGACCTCAATGCAGAATTGTCCGTTGTCTTCCAGACTGTCGAAAATCTGCACAAGGCTTGTCCAGGACATTTGGGAGACTGGTATTTCACAGGCAATTACCCGACACATGGCGGGAATAAGGTTGTAAACAAGGCCTTTACCAATTCCTACGAAGGTAAATTGGAAAGAGCTTACTGATAGATCTGATTAATTGGCAAAGCCGGCTTGGAAACAGGCCGGCTTTTTTCGCGCGCATCAGGCCGAACCGTTCCGGCTTTTTTGCATGAAGTTTAGTAACATTTCCTTTATCTTGCCGGCTCAAATCAACCTAAATCTCAATGACCCGTTTTAACAAAATCCGGTTACTAAAAAACGCCTGCCTGGCCTTCGCACTTGTATTAACCGCCTCTTTTGCCAACGCACAATCGAAAGGAACTTTGAATGATATCAGTTTTCTGGATGGCCGCTGGCTGGGAACATACAATGGCGGACCTATCGAAGCTTCCTGGACGGCGCCCGCCGGCAATAACATCGTTGGTTTTATCCGCATGATCAAAGATGATAAACCGGCTCTTTATGAATTGTTTGCATTTGAGCAAACCGATAAAGGACCCGTCGCAATGGTCAAACATTTCAAACCGGGAATGATTTCGTTGGAAGAAAAAGAAGTAGCTGATCGCTATAATTTCATCGAAGCTAAAAAGAACCAGGCGCTTTTCGAAAAAGATGATGCGTCGGTGAGGATCATTTATGAAAGGCGGTCTCCCAAACAACTCGTGATCCAGCGCGGTAAACTGGAAGATAACAAATGGACCTTCGTCGATCTGTTTATTTTCAATAAGATACCCTGAGCAATATACTTTGCTCTGCCAACAGCAGTCCAATCGGATTGCTGTTTTTTATTACCTAGTTTTTGAGAATGAGATACACGCCTGCCACCAGCAAAATGGCACCGGCGATGCGTGGCAGGTTCAGGTGATGAACCGCGAAACCCTGCAAACCGAAATGATCGATCGTCATAACGGTTACCATTTGCCCGGCAATCACCAGGCACATCATATTGGCCGGACCAATATTTCTGACAATGAAAATCACCGTGATCACATAAAACGCACCTAACACCCCACCCATAAAACGTGTCCACGATACCTGCTTAAGATCAGTGAGCGATGGAATGGGATTCTGATTGAAACAGGCAAACGCGATACTCAATACAACAAGACCCACAAAAAACGAAGTCATTGCCGCGAGTATGGGATTGTTGATCGACTCACGGAGTTGCGTGTTCACGCCCGATTGGACGGCATTACTGATGCCTATGAGAAAAGCAAAGACAAGAAAAATCCAGTTCATGCGGAAGGACAGAAATTTTAGGCGAAGTTAGAAGATTCCTGTCGTTCCTACTACTTCTTAAGCTCGCTCACTTTATCAGGATCAACGGTTTTGAAACGACCATACACCCGCAGAATAATCGCCAGAGCGACAGTTACTTCCGCAGCAGCCACAACGATTACAAAGAGTGCGAATAACTGCCCGCTCAGCTGACCGGGATCGTGCCTGCTGAATGCCACGAGATTGATATTCACCGCGTTCAACATCAGCTCGATACCCAGCAGCATGCCGATGAAGTGCCTTTTTGTAATGGAAATAGCCAGACCAATGCAAAACAATGCAGCGGCTACAATCAGGTAATGCGCTATGGGAATGGATGTCATGAGGTCGGGTTTCGGTTCAATGCGAGATAAGCCGCGCCGATCAATGCGACCAGCAGAAGGATAGCGGCTATTTCAAAGGGCAACAAATGAGTTGTCATTAATTCGACACCTATGGTTCTGATCGTTGACTTACTACTATTGACATCACCCGCCATTTTAAAATCAGAGACCAAAATTACCTTGGTCAATAATCCAAAAAGGGCAGCCCCTGTCAAAAATCCCCATACTTGCCTACTAATTGGCACCTCTACACGGTTATGCCGGGTGGAATCGTCACTTTTCTCGCTCTTCTGAGTCAACATAATACCAAATATCAGCAGCACCAGAATTCCACCTACATAGATCATGATCTGAGAAACTGCCAGGAAATCAGCACCGGCCAGTACATACAATGCAGCTACTCCCAAAAAAACAACAAAAAGCGCAAATGCCCCATAGATGAGGTTTTTTGAGAATAGTATCACCAGACCTGCTGCGAGCGTCAATGCAGAGAATATGTAAAATACAATTGCTTCCATTCCAGCTTACTCCTTAGGTTTGGGTTTCATGGTCGGACGGAATGCCGGTTTAGCTGCAACCGGTTTCTCCGGTTCATCAGCGCTGGCTTCCGCAGCGGGTTTCTCCACATTTTCATCCGAAACAGCTTTCGGCCTCATCGTCGGACGGAATGCCGGTTTGGCAGCAACAGTTTTTGTGGGCTCCTCAATGCTTGCTTCCGGAAGTGAAGTGTCTATATTCTCTTCCGAAACTGCTTTCGGTTTCATTGAAGGACGGAATGCGGGTTTCGCAGCTACTGGTTTTGCCAGCTCATCAGCGTCAGGTTCTGCTTTCGGTTTCTCTCCGCTTTCATCCGAAACGACTTTGGGCTTCATTATCGGACGGAATGCGGGTTTCGCGGTTACAGGCTTTTCGGCAAGTCCGGGAACGCTCTCCTCGACAGGTTTCTCCACAGTCTCATCCGGAGCCATTTTCGGTTTCATGATAGGCTTAAATGCTGGCTTAGGAGTCGGTTCAGCAGCGTCTTTCTTTGCTTCGTCATTTCCCACACCCTCTTCTATGGACTTAGGCTTCACTGTTGGCTTGAAGACAGGACGACCGGGCGAAGTGGTGGCTGAGGCCGGAATAGCAGCGGTGGCGGGAACAGCTTTCGCCGCCTTAAGTGTCTCCTTCTCTTTCTGAAATTGTTCCAGTAATTGGCGCTTTTCGTCTGCCTGTTCCGGTGTCAGGTTGGAATAGTTATAGACCATATCCCGCACATCGAGTTCACTGTAGTCGAACGTCTTGGTCATCGTCAGACATTCGGTGGGACAAACGGTGGTGCAAAGGCCGCAATAACAGCATTTGGCCATATCGATATCAAATTTGGCGGCATATAACCGGATCGGCGACCCGTCGGATGCTCTTCCAACCTCTTCGATTGCTTTTATGGGTTCTATTTCAATGCAGTCTACCGGGCATACTTTCACGCACTTGTCGCACACAATGCAATCGTCCATTTCATTGTGCAACCGATAACGGCCATTATCGGGAATCGGGATGGTTTCCAGCGGGTACTGGATCGTGACGATACCATCCTGCTGATCGTAGAAGTTAGATGCACGGATGTCACCCGGTTTGCGCTTTTTTCGTGCATTCCACAAGTGTCGTAGCGTCAGTCGCATCCCCGTAAGGGTCGTACTGATACCATCCGATATATTTTTAAAGTACTCTGACAAAATCCCTGTTCGTTTGTGAAACGGGTTACCCTATGACAAATATAGATTAAACCGTTTAAAAACTCATTGATCTACGCACACTCCTTCGAGCAGCTCCTGCAATTCCTTTTGAATGGTTTCTGTTTTATCAGCGATGTACCAACGCTGAATATCCTCTGCAAACTCTTTATAAGGTTTTACCGGATTTGCTTTGTATTCTTTCAAAAGTGCCTGCGCACCGGCAGGGCGAGGGCCCCAGGTGAACAACTCATTAAACTCATCATCGACTGCAATCAGCTTAGGAATAGAACGTCCGCCGTTGGTCAGGTAAGCGTCCATCAATTCCGGGTTTTCGTCGCGAAGCAGCATCTTGACCGTGATCGATGGATTTGAAAGTGACGCTGCAACAATAGATGGAATATTTTGAGCCGCATCACCACACCAGGCTTCGGTAAGGATATACCAGGTTTGCCGAATATCGATCTGGTCAACAGCTTCTTTCAACGAGTCATTAACAGTAACCTTTTTATTGAGGCGCTGCATGCGGGCAAGGTTCAGCTTTGTATAATGGTTCAGTTCTTCGGATTGTTTGAAACCAGTAGTCCTGTTTTCCAGAACCACTTTCTCCATCAACTGCATATAATCGTTATATGAATAAGCACCTTCTGTGACAGAAAGCGGGAACAAATTTGCTACGTTTTTCATTGGATTCTCATTTATTAAGAAACCCTTCGTAGACACTTTCAGTTCACTTTTGAGCCTCTTGGATTACGGCTGATCGATGGCAGGACGGCGATACAAAAGTATGGCTTTCATATACTCCTTCGCCAGCACATTGCGGTCAAAATGAGCCTTAACTAATCGATATCCGTTCTCGCCATGCGCATGAACCAGTGTTCGGTTAGCCATGTACCACCGCACTTTCAATGCAAGATCCTTCGGATTTTCCGGCTCGACGAACAGGCCCGCTTGTGCTGTCTCAATCAGCGCTCGCGATACACCGTCGATCGCCATCAGCACAGGTTTCCGACAAGCGCAATAGTCAAAAGTTTTATTGCTGTAAACAGTTTTAAAAACATCCGCTTTTTTCAATACGGAAACTCCCGCATCTGCCGCTACGATGTATTCAAAGATTTCGGATTTGGGGACAGGATCGATGAAAGACACATTATTGACTTTCTGCCGCACTGCCATTTCCATTAACTGCTTTTTCTCGGGACCATCCCCAATGAACAGGAAGTGCGCGTTGGTCTCGCTTAACAATATCGCCGCACGAACGATCTGCACCAAGCCATTGGCGAGGCCATGTGCACCGACATAAATGACAACAAACCGATCATTAAGTCCAAGCTTTGTACGCAATGCGCTCCGCGTATCGCTTGCAAGCGCCTGCTCGCTCCAGCGCAAGTCCGCCGCGTTGGGTATGAAAATAATTTTGTCTGCCCTTACTCCCTTTTGCAGAATCAGCTCGTCGCGGAAAGCGGGGGTTAAAACAGCGATCAGCGCCGCTCTACCATAAAGATATTTCTCAAAGCGGCAGGCGAGCGCGATCAGCTGCCTGTTATGCAGCACACCCGCGCCAACAGCGGAATCAGGCCACAGGTCCCGGATTTCCAGCAACAGTGGCAGACGTTTACACCAGGCCAGTGCCAGGGCCGATAGCCCCAGAAAAAGCGGCGGCGAGGTTATGAGCAAGCTGTCATATCTATCATTGGCGTAGCAAAGTCCACCGATGAACGCCGATAATGAGAAAGATAAATAGCCCAGGATCCTGCCCATAAACCCTGCATTATAACTTCGCGAAACAGGACAACGGATTACCCGAACGCCATTTGCATTGGTTTTAACCGTGAATCGCCAGGAACGCTTAGTATTTGCCGTGCCCTGCATGTAATGGAAGTTCCCCGCGATAACCGTGACCGAGTGCCCGGTTTCAGCCCACACCCTGCTTATTTCATTCCATCGCGAGCCTCCCCCCTCGTCGTCTTCCAGGAAATATTGATGCAGAAGTAAAACGTGCATAGAATGTGCCGTGCGGTTCATGATTTACAAAGAGCCACGAACCGAAATTTCTGTTCGGATATACCTTCCCATTGTTTCAAATAGTATTGCTTGGAGGACAGCCTTTTCACCGTAAGTTTCAGAATACCAGCCGTCCGTCAAATGCATTAACATTTCCTTCGACTCTTGGTCAAAGGCCCTGATCTCATTCGTTTCAAAAAAATCTTCATTAGGATGCCAATGCTGCTTCATCGGCATTCCTACGGGTGCATTCAACATATAATCTTCGACAGTCCAATGCAAGCTCCTCCGTTTCTTGAGCACCTTCCGCCGATGGATAATGTTCTTCCCCAGGTGTTTGAATCCTTCGAACACCGCTTCAATCTCAAATTCATCACGCGCATGCCATGCCACACCGCGGGCATTCGTAATCCAATGTGTCCATATGAACCGCTGCTTTTTCTGCATCTGCTCCTCGTCCCCAAGCGTGACGGTATTATGAGCCGCCGTTCCCCAGAAATGACGGGTGCATTCCCGGTCTGCATTATATAGCCACGTTCCTGCATCCCGAAGGATATTCCGACCGTCGACCCAAATATCCAGATGCAGGTGATCTGCTTGAAAGGGACGGCTGTAATACGATCCGCTTCGCAGAAAAGTGAGCGTTCGATTGTCCCGGATTAGATAGTAACCTCCCGTAGGGAATGCAAAAGTGCCGTCATCGACTGCTTTAAGTGTTTCGCCAATGCCAGATAGCTCCTTGCCCATTAACCATTCTGCGTCTTCCAGCCAGGCTAACTCGTGGTCGGGTGTCTTTCCTAAGACCGCGCTCAGTGTCGCCAACTGTGGTCTGAAATCCCTGAAATGGCATTCGCTTAATGGAAAAAACAGTGCGCCATCGTTGTTACCATAATTGGGAAGCCATCCGCTTTTATGATCCTGGCAGATGCTCAGGAGTAACAATGATGCCCGGGCACGCTCATAAACCGCTTGTGAAAGATGCTCATCATGCAACTCGCCGAGCTTCAATGCCCAACTTAATAATTGGACAACAACGCGATGATAGTTCATCGAGAATTGCAGGTAAGTACCATCAGTTGCGATTTGTGCGATGATCTCCCTTTCAAAAATATCCTTCCCCTTTGTTTTCCAATGATGACTTTCTGGAAAAAAGGGAAATAGCAATCCGGTCACAAAAAGCCCCAGAGCCTCGGTGAGCACATGATTATTCCGTACCGTCACCAATGAAAACCGGATGTTTGCCGCTACATGTCGAATCTGGTCATAAATACTGCACAGTATTTTGTCTAAAAGGAGCTGATCCAATGCCGGAGATAACCGGTAGTAATGCAATGCGAATGTCCAGTTCAGCACCCTAATCGCGATTTCCTGACTGCATTTCCAGTTCGGGCCACAATTTACGGGGTTGCGATCGATCCAGTTTTCAATGCAGGACAGGGTAAAATCAGACTGATCCTCCCGGAAATGGTGATCGTAGCGGATCAGGTCGTAAAGGAATGTAAACCGCGATTTCTCCCAAACAAATTTGATATCGCCCGCTTCTTCCGAAAAATCTTTCACTGCAGTCCAATGTATTTGCTCAGGATACGTGTACGCCGTGACAGGGTTTGTATGCCAATCAGACACTTCAAACCACTGTGAACTGAAATACCGGAAATATCCCCGCCTCATCTGTGTTACCCTACCGGCTAGCGCGATATGTTGGCGCCTGGTAACAACTACGTCCTCTTTTGAATCAAAGAAAAAAGTAGTTTTCAAGCTGTGCCATTCCGGCAAGCTGATCCACGACCGCTCCGTTGCGGAAGTCGGGAACCGCAATCTCAGGAGTCCAGATCTTCCGCAGACCTCATACATCATCCGAAACAGCACATACCGAAGCCCCATTTGCCATAAGATATGCCAACCCGATACAATCCATCGCCAGGTTTTCATACCACATTTACCCAGCTGCCGTTTTTCAGACTCTCCACCGCCGCGAAGGTCGCCTGCGTTGTATTTACAATTCCTTCGAACGCCATTACAGGTCTCCCATTTTGCTCCACCATCTCAAACAACGCCTGAAATTGTTCCCGATGGCCTTTTTGATAACCTATCTCCAATCGCCTGAAACCATGAAAGCCATAGCCATACAGTACTTTGAAATCATCGAGCACCAACGTTCTCCCCAACGAATGTATCTCTATCCGTTCCTTGGCATAGCTTCTGCTCCCGTTTGAAAAATAATTGACCACACCACCGGACCCGTTCCGGCACTTGAGAAGAATGCTGACATTTTCAGGACTGAGGCAATTATTGATCAGCAGGGCATTCGTGCAAACCTCTGTCACGAAACTACCGGTGAGGGTGGATATTAAATCGATAAAATGACAGACCTCTCCTATTATCCGCCCACCCCCACGACCCGGATCGAGTACCCAGGAGTCGGCGGGTAACGCACCCACATTGGCCGTCACGACCACTTGCATAGGCGAATCCCCCAGCAATTCCTGCATCATCCTGATATACGGAGAAAATCTGCGATTAAAACCAATAGTGAGCGTGATGCGCTCTGCCACATTCTTTAACTCCTCCTGAATTCTCCCAAGCTCCTCTCGTGTCATGACCAGTGGTTTTTCAGCGAAAACATGCTTACCTGCTCTGAGCGTATCAATAACCATCCGGGCATGGTCGCCGTGACGCGTGGCAACCAGGACGAGGTTTACTTCACGGTCGCACAATACTTCATGATAGTCTGTCGCAGCGAACGGTATCTCATATTTTAAAGCTAAATCCTTGGCGTTGAGTCCTCCCGAACTGACGATATACTTGACGCTCCTACCCTTCAAAGCGGGTAGGAGCGTCATCCGCGCGAAGTTCCCGGCCCCCAGCACCGCCGACGTAACTTTGCCCTGAATCGCCATTGATTTTCCGCATTGCACAATGCTGTCCGTTGTGCATTTGCTATCGTAGTCAATCAAAGTTGCCACGGCACATTTGTCGGGATGATAAATCCGGTCGTACTCCGCCAGTGGAACAATTCTCGAGGTCAATGGTTTTACATCCAAAGTTCCTGTCGAAAGCTGCCGCAATACTTCCTGAAAGTTCCGGTTCTCCGTCCAGCGCACGTAGGGTAACGGATAATCAATCCCATTTTCCTCGTACATGTGATCATAACGCCCGGGCCCATACGAGCAGGCAACCTGAAAGATCAATTCTTTTTGATAAAAATCTACACGGTTCAAATGCAAGCCAACCGATCCCACGAGCACTATTTTACCGCGCTTCCTGCAAACCGCGGCTGCCTGGGATATGATTTTATGAGATTCGGACGATGCCGTGATCAGCACCCCATCTGCTTCCCCATATTTCGCTAAAATCCAATCCGCCACTTCGGCGTGAAAGGGGTCGGTAGTCGCTACCCCTTTCTCAGCGGCAATCCTGCGCCGCTCCTTATCCGGCTCTACTGCGATTACCTGACAGCCCATCGCTTTAAGCAGGTCCACGGCCATTAATCCCACTGCTCCCAATCCAAAAACTGCGATTCTCATACCCATTTCAGGTGCGAGCAGCCTGATTCCATGCAGTGCAACGGCACCAAGGACGGTGAACGCGGCTTCCTCATCGGATACATTTGCCGGTATTTTCGCTACGAGGTTCGCAGGCACACAAACTATTTCAGCATGAGGCCCATTGCTGATCACCCGATCGCCTACCCTGAAACCGACTACCCCCTCGCCAACCTCCATCACATTACCCGCGTTGCAATAACCTAACGGCAATGGCTGATCCAGCCTGCGGAGCACTGATTGAGTCGCGGAAAACAGCCCTTCGGCTTTGATTTTGTCCAGAAAGAGCCGGAGCTTCTCCGGCTGCAGCCTGGCTTTCCGGATAAAACCAGCCTTGCCGAACTCGATCAGCTTTCTTTCAGTACCGGCAGAAACAAGACTTTTGTGGGTCTTGATGAGCACATAACCCTTCTTGACGAGCGGAACGGGCACTTCCATTAATATCGTCTTCCCCGTCCGAAGGTTTTGGACAAGTTGCTTCATGAATATATAGTGTGTTATAGGACAAATACCATGTATTGAAATTTACGAATTAAATGCAATCATCAAGATTTAATACTTTTGACAAAACCTGTTTAGCATACAATCCCTAATCACTTTGAACCCCAATGAAAAAACAGATTAATGTCGGTATAGTAGGATATAAATTTATGGGCCGCGCACACAGCAATGCCTGGAAAAAGGCTCCGCTGTTTTTCGATACGCCCACCATTCCTGTGCTAAAAGTCGCGTGTGGCCGTCATCAGGAGTCCCTTTCCGAATTCGCGGAAAACTGGGGCTGGGAAGAGACCGAGACGGACTGGCAAAAGCTTGTCAACCGGCCGGACATAGACATTATAGATATCGCATTGCCTCAAAACCTACATTATGAAGTAGCGCTGGCTGCGGCGAAAGCGGGGAAGCATATTTTCTGCGAAAAACCGCTCGCCATGAACAGCGGGCAGGCTGCCGAAATGCTGAAAGTCTGTCGGGAAAATAATGTCAGACATTATCTCAATCACAATTACCGCAGGACACCCGCAGTGTCGCTCGCCAAAAAGATGATCGATGAAGGTAAGATCGGGCGGATATTTCATTGGCGATGCGCTTATCAGCAGGACTGGATCGTTGACCCCTCGTTCCCGCTGACCTGGCAACTAAAGAAAGAAACCGCGCAAGCCGGACCACAATGGGACCTCAATTCGCACGCCGTAGATCTCGCTCACTTTCTGGTGGGAGACATCGTTTCGGTGTCCTCACTGACCGCCAACTTTATCAAGGAACGTCCCATCGCCGATGAGGCGGCCACCGGTAGCCTTTCGGGTGCATCGAAAGGTGATGAAATGGGAGAAGTAACCGTCGAAGACGCCGCACTCATGATGGTGCGGTTCCAAAACGGGGCAATAGGGTCATTTGAGGCCACACGCTTTGCCACGGGGCGTAAAAACAGGCTTACATTTGAAATCTATGGCAGCAAGGGCAGCCTGGTTTTTGATCTGGAGCGGATGAACGAACTGCAGTACTATTCCAACGAAGACCTTCCCGGAGAGCACGGCTTCCGAACGATCCTTGCAACCGAATCCATACACCCTTATGCTGGCAACTGGTGGCCTGCCGGACACATTATCGGCTACGAGCACGCATTTGTACATGCAGTGGTTGATTTTTTGAGTGCAATTGAAAACGACACGGAGATCAAGCCGGATTTTGCGGATGGCTTGAAGATCATTCAGGTACTGGAAGCGGGGCTGCGCTCAGCGGAGAGTGGGCAGAGCGTCGAATTGTAGAAGCTGCATGGCAAGCATCCATTTCACGATCGGCATTCGGCCTCCGAAATGGATGCTCTTGTATGTCAGTCCAGAAGCATTGCGACTCTCCGGTCGAGCGCATGATCATCGGTGTCATAGCCGACGTGCTTGTCAACCAACTTCCCTTTACGATCAATCAGCACCCATACCGGGATACTTTTCAGGTCATATTTTTTATCCAGCATCGCGAAAGATTCTCCCAGGGGCAATAAAAACTGCTTCCAGGGCATTTGTTCCTTTTGCATTGCCTTCTTCCAGGATATCTGGTCCTTATCGATCGAAATGCTCACGATATTCAGCCTGTCCCCATGGCTCTGGTAAAGCTTTTTAATCTGCGGAATTTCCATTCTGCACGGTCCGCACCAGCTTGCCCAGAAAACCAAGAGATTATGTCTGGAAGAATCAAGCAATGTTTTGCTTACCGAATGATCATCGGAGGTTTGGAGGGTAATATCGGCAGGAAAGTCGCTACCCGTCTTGTTTTCGTAATTCAGATAAGTATTAACAACTTTATAAACCGGGTTTCTCTGCAATTCCTGTTCAAAAAGAGACAGCATATATCTGGCTTCCTTCTCTTCGAATGCAGATTTGCTAAAATTGAGTGACCGTAGCAATTCCAAAGAATATGGATGCTTTTTAATGAGCGACCGATTGTAGTCACGGATCTTAATGGAGTTTTCCGGATTTTCCTTAAAAAGGTAATGCCGATAGGCTACGGCTGTCTGGCGATTGATATCGGCAATCTTGAAAGAAGCGATTTTTCTTCCGTTACCGACTGTCTGGATTGTATCCACCGTAAGTTCCACTATTCCCGGCTCTGCATAAAAGTCACTTTCGAAAGTCTTTTTAAAATAGGGATTCCGATAACCAATCAACTGATAAGGCCAGGCGGGATTACCAGTTGCATACATAATGGCTGCCTGGAAAGGAACAAATCCATTACCTGTCCTAATATTGAATTCGAATTTCCCATTTTGAATGACCGTAGAATCCAAAAAGCTCTTTGTTTCCCGATTGCCCAGATACAATGTCTTTCCTTCCAGATAAGATTTACCGTTTTTCAGGTCACCGCGGATAGCCACCTGAGCACCATCCCGGCAGGCTGACTGCATGAAAATTAAGAGAAACGTCCCGGCGGCAGCGCAGAGAAAGCGAGCTAACTGACTGTTTTTCATACCTCATAAGCGTTTGATTGAGGGCGTAATGCTAAGAAAAATTATACCATAAAACAATATATATAATAAAATTATCTATACTCCCCCAATAGGGAATTGTAAACCGGCAATTCGCGCGGTACTGCGAAATAAAAACTCATATTAGACCGTCTTGAATTTTATTAAACAATAACGACATACTTAGAACAAGCTCTTACCTACGCACCATAACCTTAAATGATTATTTTGTATAAATTTAGTAGCAACTATTGAATTAACCGAAACTATGAAAAAGGTCTATCAAATTACATTGGCAATATTTCTTCCTTTTCTTTTAAAGGCTCAATGCCCCATGATAAACATTACATTATCGACACAACAGCAAGTCGACAATTTCAACACGACTTACCCCGCTTGTACAAACCCACCCAACTCGATTGCGATCTCAGGGGAGGCCATTCAAAACTTGAACGGTCTTCAAAATATCACCTCTATTGCGGGCGATCTGGTTATAAATGGAACGTCTATAACCAATCTCAGCGGATTGCAAAACCTTACACAAGTTGGGGGTGATCTGACATTTGGACTTAATTATAGCTTATCCAGCCTGACTGGGCTTGAAAATCTAGTCTCCGTCGGTAAATCTTTTTGGATGTATGTCAGTGAGGTCGGTAGTATGCAGCCCTTATCCAAATTGGAATATATAGGGAAAAGCCTTTCTGTCGGTTCTACAGAAATAACAGACTTTTCGGGTATGGAAAAACTCACATACGCACAGTCGCTAAGCATTGCGGTGAATGATAACCTTACATCCTTAAATGGTCTTCAAAATATAGCAGCCTATCCATCTGTGGGAAATGTATTTATTATGAATAACGGTAAATTAGCGGACTGTGCAGTCAAATTTGTCTGCTTTCGTACCCCTGATCCGGATGGATCTCATGGACACGAAATAAGCGGCAACGCCCCAGGTGGTAATTGTAATGAGCCCTTTATCGACGTTGCTTGCTATCCTATGACGTTGCCAGTCACCCTTATTCACTTTAACGCGGAAAAGACGCACGAAAACCAAGTAACCCTTCAATGGGCGACATCATCGGAAACCAACAGCAAGCTTTTCCAGATCGAAAAAAATGACGGACGAGGGACATGGATTTCCCTTGGTTCTGTGGATGCTCAATATGAGAGCTCGCAAACCGCGCAGTATTCCTTTTTAGATGAGAGACCTTTAAATGGAATTAATCTGTATCGTTTGAAAATGGTGGACATGGATAATACCTTCGCCTATTCCAGAATCGTTGCCGTCAACTTCGACAATATCAAGACCAACGGTGTTTATCCTAATCCGACTGCCAGCCTCATTCAGCTCGGCTCAGATGATCTGATCGATGTTGCACAAGTACAAATTCTTAATACCTCCGGACAAGTACTTTACTCCGCTACTAAAGTTGAAACAGAGGGAATAGATGTGAGACATCTCACATCAGGCATGTACATCGTAGACATTAAGAAGAAAAATGGGAGATCAGTGAGTTACAAAGTAATTAAGAACAAGTAAAACATATAAACAAAAACGCCGACAAATGAAATTTGCCGGCGTTTTCTTCTGTGGGAGTTGAGGGATTCGAACCCCCGACCCTCTGCTTGTAAGGCAGATGCTCTGAACCAACTGAGCTAAACTCCCTTTTTTCTTTTTTGTTTCCCCGTCGTTTGGGAGTGCAAATATGTGCGACTAAATTGAACTCTGCAAATATTCCAGAAAAAAATTTTAATTTTTTTTACAATATCCTCATAACCAGTATCTGCTATTCGAAATTTAAATAGAGCGTTACAGTGTGTGTTCTCATCCTGCTGATTCCGTTTCCAACTGAATTCGCTCCGGGTATCAGAATATTCGTCAATCCATGTGAAAAACGCAGCTCCGGTGCGAATTTGAAGAACTCAAAGAACTGCTCGTATCCGATACCATAGTCAATCGACAGGTCACTCGACTTTGTATTCAATGCTCCCGGGCCCCCGCCCCTGCTCCGCTTTACATTTGTCTCGATCCCAAACGTCATCCCCGCCACCATATACATCCTCGAATTGACTCTCCGCACCGATTTGTATTTTAGCAAGAGAGGTACTTCTATCCACGTCGATTCCCGCTTCTCAGTCCGGTCCGTACCATTCGGATAGCTGAATTTTACATGGCGTTCGTACAGCGAAACCGATGGCGTCGTGCGCAGATCAAAATGCTCATTCAGAAAGGCATTGATGGTAAAACCCATCCGGAATGCAGCATTGGTAGGCGATTGAATCACGAAGGCCGAATCCTTGGAAACAAAATCGTTACTGTGCCTGATATTAAAACGTGTAAACGGTACTGCAAACAGGATTCCGTAGTGGATTGGCTTGTCGTCATAATATTCGAGGTGCTTGCGGCGGTATCCGATGCCCTGCGACTTTACTTCCTGCACCGCCATCAGCAGCGCGAGGATGCCTATTACTACTTGTGTCCGACGTAAATTGAACAGATCCCGAAGGTAAGTGATATGCATTTGGTATTTATGAAACCTGCTTTTTGATAGATATCCAGAAAAGCTTCCCCATCCGGAAAGGCCTGAACAGACTCGGGCAAATAAGTGTAAGCCGCGCTATCCTTCGAAACGGTCTTTCCTATAATCGGTAATATATACTTGAAATAAAAATTATAGAACTGCTTGAAGGGAAAACTGCGGGGTTTCGAAAACTCCACCACTACACAGGTTCCGCCTGGCTTCATCACGCGGTTCATTTCAGTCAGTCCAGCCAGCAAATTCTGAAAATTGCGTACTCCAAACGAAACGATGATCGCGTCAAAATAATTGTTTGCAAAACCCAAACTTTCCGAATCGCCGCTTTGTAGCTCAATAACGTCTTGCTTGCCCAGTTTGGCTATTTTTTCGCGACCAACGGCGAGCATTCCTTCTGATATATCGACTCCGATGATCTTGTCCGGATTTAGCGCCAATGCTTCGATCGCAAAGTCACCAGTGCCCGTTGCGATGTCGAGGATTACTTTGGGTTGTTGTTTTTTGAGAAGCCGGATGGCCCGCTTACGCCAGTATATATCCACACCCGCGCTCAAGACGTGGTTGAGTAAATCGTACTTTGGCGAAATATTGTCGAACATCTCAGCCACCTGCTCGCGCTTGGTGCCTTCCTTGTCTTTATAGGGTACTACACTCATTTTAATGCTTGTAAAATCAATTAGTAACAAAGCTAACAGATATTTACGGTTATAGCTTCTGACAAATTCATCTTATTTCCTTCTACAAAAGCTGACCAAATCGCAAAACGAACGTCTAAATGGCTGAACCGTGTCTTCCATTAAACCATTATTCCGCATGCGTAG
Source organism: Dyadobacter ginsengisoli DSM 21015 (assembly GCF_059568735.1). Classification (NCBI taxonomy): domain Bacteria; kingdom Pseudomonadati; phylum Bacteroidota; class Cytophagia; order Cytophagales; family Spirosomataceae; genus Dyadobacter; species Dyadobacter ginsengisoli. The sequence continues at coordinate 67,657 of NZ_JCANTY010000010.1, read as the reverse complement.
TGCCCTGCTTTTCATTTTTCTGATTGTGCTGGTTTCCGAACCTGCTGCTCAGCCGTATCGCAAACCATCCACCAACGGGATCAGCGGCAAAAAAGACTATAACCGCAAAACTGAAATGGGTTATCAGATTTCGGTTCGCGGTGGACTTACCCAGTTTTTCGGAGAACTGAACGGTCAGGATATGCAGAGTGTGCTCGGAATCGGGCTCGGTAAAAATTTCCGGAAAGAGTTTTCACTGCAGGTCGACTACATGGCAGGCAAGGTAGGCGGAGAGAAAAAGGATTATTTCAATTCCTACTTTATCAGTGAATTCAATACACTGGAATGCATTGCAAAATGGGACCTGATCGAGCAGTTCAACATTTTCGAGCCGGACGCAGCCCATTGCTACCTCTACGGCGGGATCGGACAAATCTGGTTTGCCGCCCATGCATTCGATCTCGATAACGGTGAAGTCGTGAGGTTTACTAACAGCTCACTAAGCGCCCGAAACCCGTTATTCGTGCGCTGGGGTCCCCCGCATGGCCCGCCAGGTATCCGAAAAACAAGGGAAGGAATCATGCCGATCGGCACTTCTATGGATTTTGTATTGTTGAATCATTGGAAAATGGGAGTCGATTACCGCTTCTATCTGGTAAGGACCGATAAAATGGATGCGACCTCTGGCCGTCGCCTGATCAATCCGGAGGAAAGCGACTCATACAGCAACACACCGAATGACAAATTCAGCTTTATTTCGGTTTACATTGCATACCAATTTGGCAAACAAAAGCACAGGCGCTGAACGCCTAACATTGTTAAGATGAATTCTATCGCTGTTAAATACAAACTTTACCCCAGTCTGCTTAGCTGTTTCGACCGTTATGAGCGCGGCTATCTCGACGAATCCTCACTAATCGACCGTATTAACAGGGTACCCGTTCCACAAACAGAAGCGCAGTCGCGGGGAATTTCATTTGAGGATGCGGTGATAAAAGGTATTGGAGAGGAGGCATTCGACCCTGAAATTCTTTCAAAGGTACGGGCATTACTCCCCCGACCCATGCTCAAAACCCAGGTATATTGCGAATATCAGCTCGGTGACGTCCTGCTTTACGGCTATGTCGACGTGCTCGGAAAACTGCTGGCGGTAGACATTAAGACGACCGGCCAGTACCGTGCCGGATATTTCGCCAAAAGTCATCAGAATTTTTATCTGCCAGCTTTGCGGACGAAAGGCGTTCGTAGCCTGAGGTATATCATTACCGATTTTCAGGATGTATATCAGGAAGAATACGACCAGGGAACGGATTTCTCCCATCAGCAAACCCAGGTCCGGTCATTCTGCGAATTTCTTGAAACACACCGCCATCTGATCACAGACAAGCGTGTCTTCGGAATTTGAAGATAATATTCCCGACGCAATTAATACACAGAGTTGAATCATCCTGATATTAGTCTCCATCTGGGCCGCCTTTGAAATAGATCGTCACGACTGTGAACGTCCTTACCCTTCGACCGCCGTGATAGCCGGGACGCCATCGTGGTAAATGACCCGCAATTCGTTTAGCCTCATCTTCCAGGCGAGATTGCCCCTCTGATCGAAGAGTCGAAACATCTGAAATTGTTCCATCCTTTTCAATGAGCAACCGAATCGACACAGGGCGGGTAGTTTTATTCCCTCCCCTACTGACCGGATACTTACTGGTTGACTGAATAAATTCGAACAACGACCTATTTCCGCCGGGAAATTCGGGTTGAACCTCAACAATTGCGTAGACGGTTGTATCCTCTGTTGATTTTAAATCACCTCGAATCGCCGTTAACACTTTTTGAGATTTTGCATATAACCGTATGGCTGTAAGTGAAAGAAAAGCAACACTCCAGATGGACGAAAGAAAAATCCTCCTGATCATTCGATAGGATATCGCCCTCGGGGGATCATGTATTATGACGACGTCTGACATGTTTGAAGCCATTAAGTGCGGGTCGTAATTGCAATTCATAAATATATAATTAAATTATATATTTATGAATTGCATCCGGTGAAAACCCTTAACTGTCCCTACACTTCCTCTACCAACTAGCTGATCAAAAATTTATCCAGTTAAGTAGCATCTTGATCGGATACGTAAATAGCGCCAAAGTAAAATCCGTTAAGAATCCGGCAACCAGTAAAATAGGATATACCCACCACTGATAAGAAAATCTTGTGGAAATGTTAGAGGTCAAAGTTCGAAATGCGGCCAAGACGATATCGCGATAATAGTAGAGAATCAAAAGGTCAGCCAAGAGCATCCCACCCAAGCGAACGGGTAATGCAAAGCCAAACACATTGGTGGTAAATGCCAGGTCGATCAGGAAGATCTCGCCCAGTACCGGAAGGAGAAAGAGCGCCCCTATTAAAACTGTCCGATTAACTACGATCAGACCTGCACCGATTAACTCCATCAATCCCGTAATAAAATTGAAGCTTTTGTTCAGACTGAATAGATGCCAGGCAATGTAGAACTTGTCAATCTCGTGAATAGGTCTTTCCAGTATTTTCGGATCATGTACTCCAAATTGCGCTCCATTCAATTTCGCCCAACCGTAGGATGTCATATAAAAGGCCAGATACCACCTGAGCACCAATACAGTGAAATCGGCAAATTGCTCTTTCGATATTTTCATTTGATGGAGCTTTAATACAGGTTACAAACTCAAATGATAAGGAGTTTTAGGTTACTTTATACCCCGTTCATAGCATGATGTAACCAGAAACTCGTTACCATTGATCACTACCAGCTCATAGAAACCAGAAATCCAACGCTCCGCGAGTTTTGGCTTTGATATCAGAAAGTACGGCGGGGGATTTCGCGATAAAACAAAAACGCCTTGACAATCATTGATTATCAAGGCGTTAAACTGTAGTGGTTGTGGTGATGGACGGAATCGAACCTTTGATTTCTATTTTCATGACCTTTTCGTTAAAATATTCTGATTATGAGCTGTTAATGGCAAATATATAAAATTGAAACAAGTAACATGCAACCTTAAAAAGTAATTTTGTTGTAAACCATTTTGTAAACCAGTTCAGTTAAGATAGATTTGTGTAAATCAAGTCGTCTGCTGAATGGCTACTACAAAATACTATCTCAAAAAGCCAAAACCAAATGGCAATTGCCTGATATCCTTGTACTTTCGCTATGGAACCGAGCAGGTTGTGATTTCTACAAATCAGTTTATCAAGCCCAAATCCTGGGACGCTAAAAATCAAAAGGCTAAAGCTAGCCATGAGGCCTATTTGGAGCTCAACGCCAACCTGGATCGGTGGCGAAATGAGGTTCAGAAGATATACCAACAGCGACTTTACCAGAAGCTGTCAATTACTCCTGCCGATCTGAAACCGCTATTTGAGCGCGAGATAAGGACTGATAAATATGAAGCAGCTCCCGAGAAAAGTAAGCCTGGGCTGATCGAGTTCGTCAACAAATATATCAAGTCAGTCGAGGGATTCAAGAATGCTAATACGATTAAGACCTACCGCTCGCATTTGAAGATGTTGACAGCGTATCAGACCGATACGAAGAAAAAGACCATTGCCTTCAAAGACATTACACTCGATTTCTACCATGATTTCAAAAGGTTTATGGTGGAGGTCAAGAAATACAATGAGAACACGCAGAATAAGCACACCGGCCTGTTAAAATTCTTTCTGAACGAGGCGACCGAGCGGAAGGAAAACGATAACATAGAATTCAAGAGTCGGCGATTTTCAACACCTCGGAAGGAAGTTGATTCGATTTATCTTAACGAGGATGAAATCAAGCTGCTGATGAAGCTAGACCTATCAGCTGAGCCCAGGCTGGAAAAAGTGCGGGATCTCTTCATTGTTGGCTGTTTTACCGGTTTACGCTTTTCTGACCTCACGGCCATACAAGCTGAAAACATCTCTCCTGACTTCAAATATTTGAAGACCAAGACGATCAAGACAGACGAATACTTAGAAATTCCTATCCACCCGATTGTCAGGAAGGTGATGGAGAAATATAAGGGCAAGACACCGAACAACCTGCCGCCGGTCATTTCCAATCAAAAGATGAATGAGTATCTCAAAGAGATCGGCGAGAAGGCGAACCTGAGCGAGGATGTTGCTTTAATCGAGAAGAAAGGAAAAGTCCGGACGCAGAAAAAGGTAAGTAAGTTTTCGTTAATTACGTCTCACACCGCTAGGCGATCATTTGCAACCAATGAGTATCTTGCCGGCACTCCCTCCTACGCCATCATGGCAATCACCGGCCACCGGACCGAAAAAGCATTTTTAACATACATTAAGGTAACTAAAAAACAGTACGCGCGGCAGCTTTCAGAAATCTGGAAGGAGCGCTTTAAAGATGAATGATTATGGCTGAAGACAATGACTATCGCTCAGAATATTCAGAATTTCAACGAGCTCAGAAAATGTTCGGATTTAAGAATCAAGACAGCCTTGATTTCACTCCTTATTTTCGGTATGAGATTGGAGCGGCAACTCATCCCTACCATTTATCATTTCCAGAAAAGCCGACAAGGATTAGGTATCAGAATGACATCATCAACTATCTATGTTACTTTGGATCGGTTGAGGAAGCAATAGAATGCCTTGAATATCATTATGATCACTTCGACGATAAAGAGAAATTTTTACGATATTTCAAATTTTCTCTTCCCGCCAGAATACAATTTAGTTCAAAAAAAGACGATAAAATTATGTTGCAAGTCTGCCTGGATTGGGTCATTGATGTGTATGAATCTTACAAAATGGAGCCGGTATATATTGGCGCCCGAACCGACATAGAAGCAACTGACCCACAGAAAGTTATGGCACTGATCAAGTATTTATTCTCAGAAGTAAAGAATCAAAAAGCATCAGAGACCGCTATCGCCACCTCTCAGCTGGGTATTGCTATTGTCTTATCGCAATTTACGTGTTTTAAGAGCTACGAAATATCTACGCTGGCAAGGAAAGCTTCAAGTAATGAATTAATTAAGCTCATTCCTGATAATCTTCGAAAGGCTATGCAAGCCTATTTTTTTAATTGATCAGCTGTTAGTTACCTAATAGCTAAAAAGCTAATTATAGTGACTTACAAACCAGATACGTAATACATGATCTAGTTACTGACGAGTTTTTTGAGTATATCGCAACATTTCTAGTTATCACGTGCAATCGGCTATGGCAGCTAATATCGAATATGAATTCTGTGAACTTGAGGATCTTTTAATTGTGCTTACAGAAGTCGTAGGCAATCATTTTCCGCAGGTTATTTTTGAAAAAAGCAATCTGGAGGTCAAAGTCGCCGAATACATGGACATCTTTCGGGATGGCCTACATTTTGTGATAGAATACCCATATGTAGATAAATTTTATCGTGACAGTTACTATCACTACTTTGCCTCAAAGCATGGAGTGTATCAAAGGGACTGTATCAGAATATCTATTTTTGGTAAAGAGATCGCTATTGAAGATTTTTTAAAGAACAATCGTAAAAAGTTTCTACAAGAAAATTTTCTGGGATTTTTCATTCTTCGTCCACTCAGGCAGATAACTGGTCGTTCGCTTATTAGTCCAGACGCCTTTGAAGAAAAAGGGTTTTCGACATGTAAGCATACTGCAAACTGCTCCATTTTAGGAGTTAAATTACAAGTCGAAGGATTTCCCCATTGTTCGCAAGATTATGAAACAATTACATGCTCGGAAACTACCTTGTGGGCCGTTATGGAATATTTCGGTAATAAATATCCAGATTATAAGCCTGCATTACCGTCTCAGATAATCAAGGCTCTCGAAATGAGAGCCGTGCAGCGGCAACTTCCTGCACGAGGACTAACAATGGAGGATCTTTCTTTCGCTCTGAAACAATTTGGTTTTGGTCCTCGTCTGTATTCCAAACACGAGTATGGGGTGTTCTTTAATGATATTATTGACATGTATGTCGAGTCTGGCATACCGGTATTAGCTGGACTGAGTTCAGATGAAGGTGATTTAGGTCACGTTGTGTTAATAACAGGTAAGCAGGCCCCTAAACCTGATTTCACCGGAATAACTCAACGCATTGAGGAGGATTCCGATAGGCAGATAAAGTATCACTATTCATCCGACTTTATAGCAGAATATGTGGTGCAGGATGACAATTTAGCTCCCTATCGGCTTATTACACTCGATAGGCCTGGTGAACATTATAACGAAGGAGTAATGCAGGATTACGAGATCGACCAAGTGGTTGTGCCATTGTATCCAAAAGTCTATCTAGAAGCCTTCGTGGCCAAAAAGCTCGCTTTTGAAATATTGAAGTCCGAATCTCTTGGTTATCAGTTTGCAGACAGCTTTATTTTCCGCTTTTTTCTGACTTCTAGCCGGTCTTTTAAACAGCACATCGTAGCCTTGGAGGAAATGCCGGAGGATATCCATAAAATTATACTTTTGACGAAGATGCCCAAATTTATCTGGGTGGCCGAAATCTACGCAAAAGAGCATTTTGTTGGCGATAAAAGCCACGCCTCCGGCCTGATTGTCATTGACGCAACAGAAGCCAATGAGATAAGTGAGCACGCGTTGATTTTTGCGGTCTATCCAGATCGTTACGTTGCCATAGACCAAAATATATTTGTAACTTTGCAGCAAGGGCTGGCGAATTACCGATATTTCAGTAATTTACTTTAACACGCGAAGCATGGGCAAGAGAGAAAGCATATCATTCAAGACTGTTGTCGAAGGTAAAGTTACACCTATCGACAGAGAGGTTCTTAGAGCCTCTAGCAACCAGATCCGGCAAACAATGACTGTGGTAGTTCGAAAGTATAAGAAGAGCGAGGCCAGATCTTTGAAGCATGCTGGAAAACTGGTTTTAAACTCTTGATTGAAGATTCAACTTTTACAAGAGGCTGACAAAATCCAATGACCCTGATGCACCAATCTCCATAAATCAGCCTTTATTGGTCTGAATCTCAATCACGACTATATAACAGATAACTCATCATCTTCCTTCAGTCTCCTCTATTTCCAGCATACCCTGGCTAACAAGATTGCGATATCTCTAAGAGCGGTGTCTTATTGGAGCCTACCGTACTTAAGCTCCATTATGCCCTTGGGCCACGGTTACTACTACCAGTTGAGAACGGTGCAGCCCTTCTATTCAAATTAACGGTTCTCCTAAGAATTTGTCTGTAATGCTGGGGGCATCCGAATCCATTGTACCATTGTTAGTGAGCGAAGACGAATCGATCAACTCACAGCCTAATGAGTCTGATTTAAACTTTGTACGGCGATCGATATTTGACCAGCTGGCGTTTCCGAAGGCCCTGAAAATGTAGGTGTAAAATGTACTATTCTCTGCTTAGAATCACTGATCAGCATCACCATTTCTTCACGATTTCCATTGAAATTTCGAGTAAGTTTCGGCGCCAAAATCTGGTAGATAGGATAGCCTAAAGTAAAATCATGTCCAAAGATGCTAACCCTTTCTTCAAAATTGCCAAACAACTTGACTCCACTTTCTAACGCAGAACCATCTAAAAGCTTCATGGCTTCTATTCGTTCTGCGACGTCAATGGAAAATTCATAACAACGATTCCAGCTATGCGTAAGCTGTCGATTTTGTTTCACCGCAAGCACGTAGGAGATAAGTAGGTGGGTGTCGTCATGGACATCGGAAAAAGGAACATCAGAAAAAACCGTATGTACACGCAGCTCTACTTTCCTCAAAGTCTCAAAAAAAGTTTGATAAAAAGCAAATTCCCGTATTTGAGGACCAATTGCATTATGGGAGGCACTACGAATAACTTTGTTACCTAGGAATACGTCAAATCTTCTACCACTAACAAGCTTGTTCAAAAATTTGAAAAAGGTTACCTCATCTGCCACTGAGCCACAGACTTTATTATGCTTGAAGCGAAGATCAGACTTAACACCACTAGCAGTACTTGACTTGTAGTAAAGCTTGAAATTTAAGCGAGCCACGGCGAACTCAGCGTGTATCTCGATATAGTCATCTGTTCGAAAGGCTTTTACGCTGATGCCCGGATACTCAAATCCATCTTTAAATCTGACCAGCACTATTTTGTCAAAAATTGGAGATGCACTGAATTCAAGCTCCAAGCCCTGTGATGGCAGTCGAATCTCAGAAAAATGGAGAGTTACGTTGGCATATTCATTGTCACTCACTATCACAGGACCTATATTTTTGGATTGAAAGAAGTCCCTGAGCCTTTTTTCCGCAACGGTTTCCTTAATTGCAGAAATCGCAAGTGTTCCGCTCACGTTAGTCTTCGGAAAGACATTAACGAGCCGATCACGCCCACGTTCTATTTCGCGCGTAGTTCCAATTCCAAACTGATCGACAAATTTCGAGACGGTACTAGCACTGCCTTGCCCTTCAGAGAAATGCTTCATCAACACATTCTCTTTTAGATCGCGCAGAATCTCTTCGATTATTTCATCCGCTGTTGAATCTATATAGTCGATCCCGAGCCTTTTCAGGTCTGCTACTCGCACGTCTATCAGGCCCGGCGCAACGAAGAAATGTGGTTTACGGGACTCCGCTAGTTCACTTGATATCCTGCCGAAGATGGTATTTGTATTTATATCCTCTAGACCATATCCGATGAACAAAACCGAATTATTAATTAACCTCTCCCTGATAGTCGTCCAAAAGGAAGTGTTCTGATAATCGTCTTGAAAAAATCTAGTGTAATCTGACTCGGTTATTATCAATGAGTTAGGATCATCAAGGTCGCCATGCGCTTTAAAAACGGTCACACAGTCCCTTTCCATACTAGTCAGTTGGGCTGACTTATACACAACGTTGACTCGATCGCCATACGCCACCTCAAAAAGTCTATCGTAATTAGTTGTGATGATTGTCCTAATGTGAGGAATCATCGCAAGTCTCTGATGAACATCCACTGATGACGGCGATGCACTAAATATACTCACTAACAAGGAGTTCAAAGCAGTTCTGTCACCACCATTTACACTTACGAAGAATTGAGCCATCCGCTGAAGTGACTCCTGAGATGAGATTTGAGCTTGACGATTTGCGGGAAGACCCTGGTAAATTGCATCTCTAAGACGATAACCAGATGGATACCCCGCGTACATAGACATACCAGCACCTACCCATAGAATTAAATCTTCATTTCTGATTAGCTGAAATAGGGCCTCCTTAGTCATTGTGGTCGAAACTTCTAAAAATACTTGTAAGAAAGATGCTATTTCGAGATCTCCTAGATAGGATGTTCTTCTAATGAAGTATTAACTTAGCCAATACGATTGTCCGCACAAATATTGGCGCGGCATACGTTTGTCGTACTGTTTGCTCTTTTAGCCTGAGGCGGTGAATTCTAATGCAATCTAACTGCTTGAAGCATGCTGGCTATACTCTTTTCTAGTCATCCATGCGCAGTTGTCCTTATAAAATCCTTTGGTTCTATCTAATCTGAAAAATACAAAATTTGAATCCAAAGGCTCACCAACGTCATCTCTGAAACTTTCAAACTCCCTCCACTCGTCGCAAATCGTAACGCCAGAAATATAATATTTCGAACGAGGATTCAAAACACTGTGAATTATATAACTCCATGTTCTATATACCTTTGTTTTTACATAGCTTTCGCCGGTCTTTGATGGAGTCTTAACATCGATTCTATTCGATAAGAGCCTCCTTTTTGCTGCATGAAGTGATATTCTTCTTGTGCTTGCAATATATTCAGATGCCTCTCGAACACTTTGAAATCGTTGCCCATCCACAACAGTCGGTTTTTTATTAGATCCGCCGCTAACACCCCCTTTAGAAATGTTATACCCGTTCGGAATCAAAGTATTAAACTCATTTATCCATCTTATTTCCTTCGCTTCTAAGTCACGTTTTGTTGTTCCAACGTCAATTTGTTCAATAGTAAAATTTTCGGGTCCATACTGCCTAATTGCAGCATGAAGAGAATTCGAGTCTTTGATGAAGCCTCGGTTTGCCTGCTCAATGTGGTACACCCAGCGCCGATCTAGTGTTTGAATCGTCAATCCCACGTATTTCTTATCATTAATTTGATTAACAACAACATATATGATTCCATCCGCATAGCCAGGATTCGGAATTCTCTCAAATGCGTCCTCAGGGCTCACTCCTTCCTTCAACCATCTAGAAATTGTCGTAGCGGACCCTGGAGGTCGCAACAACCTCACGGCCGTCTCAATATTGGGATATGTTTTACTTCCAATAGTGATTTCATTAATAGCCCTTTCATTTCGGATATACCCTTCCCTAAATATCTTCTCTTCCGATAAACCTGCCTGCCTTCTCTTAAGAGCTCTATGATAACTTATTCCGAGCAAATTGCACTTCTCTTTAAACGTATTCGATTTGAGACTATTCCTTGCGCATTGCGGGCAACCATTTCCTTTGAGATGGTTACTAGCAGTTTGCAAAAACCTTCCGTGTATACGGCAAATGATTATTCCCTTGGTCGCATAATTCACGTATACGAATTCACTATAGTCATATCTCCCGCCATGTATCTCTTCTGCTTTGGCGATCATCCCTTCATTTAACTCCTCTTGAGATTTAAAAGTACCAAGTTTCTCACGACTTCCGGTTAGCTTAGATGATTTGCAGTTAGGACACCCAGTATACCCTCTCATATGGTTTCGCGGCTCCTGATTAAACAATTTTTGATGCACATTACAAAATATTTGAACTTTTTCCCGGCCTCCTGGCAATTCAGGAATGAGAGAATAGTCATAAATGTCTCCCCATATGCTCCGAGACGCATGTAGAAATTCTGTGAGCGAGATTTTCTGAGATTCAAAATAGCAGTTACGACAGCCAACTCCATTTTTATGATGAACAGGCAAAACTTCAAAATCGCCATGGGCTGGACAGGTGATCAAAACCTTGGTCGACGAATTGACGTATACAGTTTTAGAGTAATTGTATTTTTCCCCATGGACGGCCCGAAAACTGGCAACAACCATTTCTTGAGATTTCCTATTTGGCATATAAAATGATATGGTGCTGATATGTGCTGTCTATGCGGGAATTATAAAGCCACCTGAATACCACTAACTCAAGGTAATTAATAATCTTAGTTAGTTGTGTTCAAGTTTTTTCACGATCCTCTTCTCTTGGTTTTTTTCCAACTTAGAACGTAATTGTCTTGAGGTAAACCCAACGTCCTGCCCCTTGATTGGCACACCCTCGTAACTATAACTTGAATACTGTAATTTACCTTTTTCCACAGTAAACTTACACTCTATTCCCTTCCCAATTAATCGACGTTCCAACTCCTCAATGCTCATACATTTTTGCTTCAAGGCCTCGTTGATCGCTAAATTCACAGCCTCCTGAGCCCTCTTTTGACTATTGGCTATTTGTCGTAATTTGCCCGCTTGCAACCTCTCAATCTTACCAAAACCCAGCTCCTGCGAAATCTCTTTACACACCCGAATATTCCGCGCATAGTTGTGAGACGTCTCAACAGCCTTCCCTCCTCCCATCGGAGCACGATTAAGATACACATGAATATGCTTATGCGGCCGATCATGATGCTGAAACACCACTATCTGATGATCCTCCGGATTGGCACCCATCTTCTCACAATACCGATTAGCCGCTTCAATCATCTGTTCCTTACTCGGATCCTCCCCCGGCTTCCAGCTGAGCGAAGTATGCCAAACCGGTTTCTTACACCGGCTAAATTCCGCCTCCCGTTGCATTTCCAAGGCCATCCCCTTCGGATCATCTGAAACCAAGTTATGAGTCAAAAGCAGCTCCGACTTCCCCTCTATCTCCTTCCCATTAACACGCAAGCCAGCTCCGTAGCAGATCGCTCCCAGGAAGTCCGCCCCTATCGTTGTTTTCGCTATCATTTCACCAGGATTCGTTTAAGCTGCTCCAACATTTCCATAATCGGCTTTTGATAGAAGACACCCTTGTTAGCATATGCGGCCAGCTGGTTTAGGTTTCTGCCGATACCCACTAAGTTTCGTTTCTCGTCTTTGTCGAACCTGGCTTCGACGGGATGGCCGATACCCAGCCTTCGCAAATATTCGGACACAGAAAATCCGGCAAGCATTGCTTTGGATTTGATCGTCGCGTACTGATGTTGTGTAACTCGCAAAGGAATTGTTCTGTCTTTATTCGTTTTTTTGGATTGACGCGGCCGATCAGCCGCATTGTCGAAATGCTCTTTCATAGTTGTCGATAAGTTGATGGATTTTGGGGGCTCGGGGTGGCACCCCGACAAGACAAGGGAGGAACGACCGGTGTGTTTGTAACTGCAATTCGGAGCGAAGCGCAGAAATTGTAGTTACAAACACATGGCTTGCTTAATGAAAGCCAATTGATAAGTTAGAAACAGGCCGAATACGGTCGAATTTGGTCGAAAAAAGTCGAAATCAGATCGTTAATTACTGATTATCAATATGAAGTGGAACCAATACCACTTTTTGCTCTTTATGGTATCGATACTCTTCTCCGACTTTCATTGAAGTGATATCCGAAGCAGGGCGAAGTACCAGATACGTAGCATTCTTTTCCTCGTGCACTTGTGCATTTTGGATCAGCTCTTGAAATTGATCGAAATCAGGGTAACTGTTTTGGAACCGGACAATAGCCTGGTATTTCTCTCCCTGGTTTACGAAATAAGCGATCAATAGCATTCCGACCAAAGTGACCAACGATGGAATCAAAAGCCTACTGAGGCCGAACCAGAATGCTTGCCAGTCGCTCTTGAAGTGCACCTGGTTGATCTGTCCTTTAATCAACTGGGCCGCTTTCGCAATTTCGCCGTTGGACTGAGCAACGTTTTTGCCGAAATCCTGAAAGTGCTCGTGTAGCTCGGTCAGCATGACCGCAGTCCACTCGTCCATTTCGAAGCCATACTTGGCCTGATATGCGCCCCTCATTCTTGTGATTGCGTCCTTACTGATTGTTGAGTTCATCTTTGAAATGGTCGTTAAGTTCTTTCTTCAATCTCAGCTTTGCACCGGTCTGATATTCGCCGATGCTGTACCCTTTCCTTATGCCGTCGAGTATTTGGCTACCCAAATTTGAACCCGGATCAAAATCGGCGAACTTCCGGAATCGTAATCCCAGGGTTTTGCAATTCCTTTCCAGCTCTTCGCCGAGCTGAGCAAAATTGTTGAATGTGGTAATGCTTTGCCAGACGGTCACTTCAAACTCATTCTGCAAGGCCCTGAGGAGCTTGTGCAAATAATCGACGCTCGATTTATACATACCGCCACCGCCAATAACAATGTGAAAATTGGCTTTGCAGCCCAATTCGTCGACGAAATCCTTAAATGGGATATCCCGTTCGATCAATGCGGGAAGCTGCTCCGATTCCGGCGCACCAAGATCAAAATAGATACGGTCAAAAGGCGTCTCTGCGAGGCTTTCGAGGTAAGAAATGAGACTATCCCTTACGAGCACTTGCTTCTCATTCAGCAGGGAAACCGCTTCCGTCCGGGCGTCACCTAAAAATTGAAGCTGGCGGGTCGAAGTACCTGTTGAGCTGTCAAGATCAACAAACAAGGACTTTTCAGAATTTTGCTCAGCAATCGCGAGCAGATATGTTAGCAGGCTTTTACCCACTCCTCCCTTCGCTTGAAGGATAAAATTTAGTTGTTTCATCTTTTTGTGAATTTCGATTTAATACCTTCCATTGCCACACTTATTTCGTCCATGTCCGTCCAATCCACTTCTTCAAGATCAGGTTGGATGGTTGTGACCTCCTTCCTTATGATTGGCGAATTCGGGCTATTCCGAGGGGGTATTTCTGCGATCGGTTTTGGTGTCTCGTTCTCTGCCTGCCGTTTCCCAAAATAGTGGCGACAGTATTTGATATCGGCCGCATTGACAATCCCTTGCTTTCCTAATTCCAGATTGATCATTTCGACTACCGCATCGATCGAGACATCAAGCTTTATTTTGTCCCTAAAAAGTACGAAGAGCATTTTCCGGCGCTTCCGGTCCTTTCTCGCGTACAAGCGCAACAGCAAGTCTTTGGTCATTGAGGTGTTGGTTTTGAGTGAGAAAATCATTCAAATCTTTGCAGTCAGCATACATTACTGCCATGTCAACCACATTGGGATAGTTGTGCTTGATATAAGCCGCTGTTTCAAATCCGGCTTTATCGTTATCCAGAAACAGGTACTTTGAACCAGGTGCCGTAAGAAATTCATGGGTTCGCTTTAACTGAGATGTGGAATTCAGGATCAGGAAATTCGCATTGGGTATCTGGAACACTGGAAGCATCCAGTACGAGAGAAAATCCATAAACCCCTCGAAAACGAGTAGCTTATTTCCAGAGTTATCGATGTAGGAAACATCCTTCGGAGCAATGCATGATTTGAAATTTACACTTCGGATTTCGATGCCTCCGGCCCTATTCCTGAAACCAATGGCCTTGTACTGGCAGTCGCCGTTCTCATAGTTGACCTGAAAGCAATACCTTCTTGCGACTTCCTCTGATATACCTCGACTGCTTAGATACCGCAGCACGTAATCGCTTTCGAGCATACCTTCGGACGTTATACGCAGCCCAGAGCTCACATCATGCCGCAACTTCATCTCTATTTTTTGCGGGTGAAAAGAAGAAAGACCGTCAGTGATCAGCCTCATGACCTCCTTCACATCCGTATTTTGGAACAACCGGCAAGCCAGGTCGACCAGGTTGCCTCCCACACCGAGCGCATGATCATACCAGAGATTTTTGCGAGTATCAACCTTGAATGACGCCCTACCCTCCTGCTCTCGTATCATGCTGATATACCAATAGTTATCGCCTTTTACAGACGTTGGCCGAAAGCCATGCCGGGCCAAAAAGGCCACGATTTCGTACGATTGATTGATCTGTTTTGCATTCATAGCTTTTCTTTTTTCACCCGCAGTCGTTCCGTTCCGTTCCATGTTCCACACGTTCCACTTGTTCCATTTTACCCAAAAAATTATCTATCTAATTGATTATTAATGAGTTCCATTTTTTAGTGAGATTTCTAGGCGAAAAATGTGGAACAAATGGAATTTCTGGAACGAGTGGAACGCCTGGAACGGAATGGAACATGCGGAACAAATGGAACGAGATGGAACATCTCAGGCGAAATGGAACGGGTGGAACGAATGGAATTTTGGAACAAATGGAATTTTTGGAACAGTGGAACAAGGCCGAAGCAGCAGACTTTAATTGCCAGGCACCCCCATTTTCTTCAAGCATTTTTCTCGCAATCCCCTCTCAAAAATTAGGAGGGGTTGTGAGAAAAATGTGGACCCCGTTCGAGTCCATTACTCGTTTAGCCAGCGATGAATGGTGCCTTTGCCCCGATTCAGTATCTTCGCTATCTGCTCGATGGTCTTACCCTGATCTCTAAGCTCTCGCGCTAAATCCTTCTGTTCCTCCTTCACAGGCATTGCCTCAGTGCCTATGTGCTGCGCCTCGTCAATGTCGTCCTGGACAAATTCGAACCAAAGCGTATCAGGATTCAGACGGATCAGCTTAGCACCGTCCGTCTCTTCGCAATGCCTGGATTTGGAGCGCTTGAAGATCCGGTATTGAATATCCTGTTTACTCCTCCGGAGAAACATGTCGCTATCCGTCAAATCTGACTTCACGCCGGAGCCGCTTTGAAGGTCACTATCAGTCAGCAAATTTCGGGTATGCTTCCGCGTATGGTCAGTGATGATGATTGTTGTGTCCAGCAGATCACGCAGCGTCAGGATCAGGTGCATTGCCTTGGCGACTTCCTTACCGTTGTTCGTATCGGAATTCAGGAAGGCTACCCTGAAATTGTCCAGAACGATCAGGACAGGCTTCTGGATCATCGACAACTCAATGATCGCCTGTGCTTCTTCCTCCAAACCTTTCTTGGTCGTGTAGACATAGCTATGGTATTCCGAAGTTCCGATCTCCTTAGGTGGTGCATCAAATAGCTGCCCTAGCCTTCGACTCATTGTATCCTCACTGAGCTCACAGTTGATGAACAACGTATTTCCGTGATATTCGATTGGTTCATTCCACAGAGATGGCCATTTCGCTGATATAGCAATACAGGCCTGGAGTCCTAAAAGCGTTTTCCCACTACCACGCTCCGCAGCGAAGATTATTGCCGAGTTTTCCAGTACATAGTTCCCGAGTAAACGCCTAAGCGGAGCAAGCGTTTTACTTTTCTCCGCCAGATCCTTCATTGTATTTAAGGAAGATTTATGTAAAATCTTTCCTTCCGAATGGTTGGAGAAACCATTCAGGGCAGTTAAATTTGTCATACTTAGATTTTTAAGATTTTTGCAGGGGGTAATGCGGTCGAGGCATTATCCCTTTTTCTTTGTTTTCTGATTAGAGTACATGTAATCCAGCACCTCGGACTTGATGAAGTAAATCCTCCGATGTAGCCTGCGATAGGGCAAACCCGATCGTTGCCATTGGTGCAGCGTGACCAGCGAAACGTTCAGCTCACGCGCCATTTCAGCCCGTGAAAGCAGTGGCTCTTCTTGCGAGCCTTTCAGACCTTGATTCGGGCTGAACACATTTCTAAACTCCTCTTGAATCACCTCTCGGGTGAAGCTCTTGAACTCGTCGAATTCGATTAAAACCAGTTTTGACATGACACGTTTGTTTTCGGTTGATGTTGGTCAAAGGTTGGGGGAAGGGAGGCGAAAAATCAAGTATGAAAAAGTATGAACTTTGCTTCAACTGGTGTTAAATGCATCCAGAAGCCGTTTAGGCGCATTTTGCCTTATCTCGCGATAAAGTAGCGAAAGAGACAATTCCAGATCGGAATTAAGGAAAAGGTAAAGTGAATGGACTGTTTTTAGGATTGATGCTGGTCGCGATGTAGAAGTTTCGCACCCAGGTTGAGCGGCAAATGAAGATTTTTTGCCAGCAAGATTGAAAAGATTATTAGCCGCTGATAGACGATTTCGGCGCGACTGTAAACCAGAATGTAAACCAAACAAAAAACCGCTCGATAATTCAAAGATTATCAAGCGGTTGGCTTTGCATTCTGTGGTGATGGACGGAATCGAACCGCCGACACAAGGATTTTCAGTCCTTTGCTCTACCGACTGAGCTACATCACCGTTTCAGTTGGCACCTTTTGGGACTGCAAAAATAGAAGTATGACTTTGCTTTACAAATAATTTTCGCAAAAATTTTCTAAATACTTTTCCAGAAAATGATAGCTTCCTGATTATCTTAGCCTTAACCAGCTATCTCCATTATTTTATCTGAAATCCATTTGCACCCATTTACATTTTTATCATATTTGTTAGTATGCTTGCATACTAAACTAATTGTCTCATGGCGGTCATCCAGCAAATCATCTTCATAGCCGCACTCGGAGTAGTAATTTGGCTGATCACACAAAGGGTGAGTATCATCCGGAGAACAATCCTGCTTGGGAAAGATGAAAACCGGACGGATCAACCTGGGAAGCGGCTCTCGGTGATGATGCGGGTTGCATTCGGCCAAAAAAAGATGTTCGATCGTCCATTAATTGGCTTCCTCCATTTTGCTGTATATGCCGGCTTTATCCTGATCAATATAGAAGTACTCGAAATCGTTCTTGATGGCGTTCTCGGAACACATCGTGTCTTTGCGGCGCCGCTGGGTTCTTTCTACAAACTTCTGATAGGCCTCTTTGAAATACTCGCACTCGGTGTACTCATCGCCTGTACGATCTTTCTGATCAGAAGAAGCATATTGAAAGTCGAACGTTTTCAACCGGTCCGTCATCGTGAGATGAATGGCTGGCCCGAGCTCGATGGCAAGCTGATCCTCGTTTTCGAAATTGTATTGATGATCGCCATTCTCACCATGAATGCGGCAGACAGCACGTTACAAGACCTTGGCAACACCCATTATGCAAATACAGGTGACTTTCTGGTTAGCCAATGGATCAAACCTCTTTTTGAAGGGTGGAACGTGGGTGCGCTGGTGGTCTACGAGCGCTTTGCCTGGTGGGTCCATATCCTCGGCATATTTACATTCGCCTTTTACCTCACATTCTCAAAGCACCTGCATATTGTCCTTGCCTTTCCAAACACCTATTTTTCCCGTATCGAACCCAAGGGAAAAATGCAAAATATGCCAGAAATTACCAGCGAGGTAAAGATCATGCTCGGAATCGAAAACCAGGCTGGCGACGCGGCCGTCCCCGAGCGATTCGGCGCGAAAGATGTTCAGGATCTGAGCTGGAAAAACCTGATGGACGCTTATTCGTGTACGGAATGTGGCCGCTGTACAGCTGCCTGTCCGGCCAACCTGACTGGCAAAAAGCTATCCCCCCGCAAGATTATGATGGATACCCGCGATCGGCTGGAAGAGGTGGGCAGGATCATGCAGGCCAACAAGGGCGAGTTCGTAAATGATAATAAAAGTCTGCTAGGAGATCATATCCAGGAAGAGGAAATCCTCGCCTGCACCACATGCAATGCATGCGTGCAGGAATGTCCGGTGCTCATCAATCCGCTGGATATCATTTTGCAGCTGCGAAGACATAAAGTAATGGACGAGGCGCATGCCCCCGGTTCCTGGAATATGATGTTCCAGAACCTGGATACCAACCAGGCCCCATGGAAGTTTTCCGCCGGGGACCGTTTCAACTGGGTGGACAGCCTGGAAAGCAAATCAACAGATTCATAAGCATTCGGAAAATGAGCGAGATCACATATCGGGTGCCGACAATGGCAGAGCTGGCAGCCAATAACGAAACACCGGAAGTATTGTTCTGGGTAGGTTGCGCAGGCTCTTTCGACGACCGTTACAAAAAAGTCACCATTGCTTTTGTAAAAATCCTCCATAGCGCAGGCGTCCGGTTTGCCGTGTTGGGAACGGAAGAGAGTTGCACGGGTGATCCCGCGCGACGGGCAGGGAACGAATTCACTTTCCAGATGCTGGCCATGTCCAACATCCAGGTGCTGAACATGTATGGTGTAAAGAAGATCGTTACGGCTTGTCCACATTGTTTTAACACCCTTAAAAATGAGTATCCTGAGCTGGGAGGTAGCTACGAAGTACTACATCATTCGGAGTATCTTCAGCAGCTGATCGATGCCGGACGCGTTCGGCTGGAAGGGGGAGAGGTATTTAAAGGCAAGAAAATTACTTTCCACGACTCATGTTACCTGGGCCGGGCCAATGACATTTATGAGGCCCCCAGGCACGTTCTCGAGGCCCTCGACGCCGATCTGGTCGAGATGAAACGTTGCCGGACTAAAGGATTATGCTGTGGTGCGGGCGGAGGACAAATGTTCAAAGAACCTGAGCCAGGTAAAAAAGATATCAATATAGAAAGGATCGAGGAAGCATTGCAAACCGGAGCAGATACCATTGCCGTTGCCTGTCCATTCTGTATGGTGATGATGACGGACGGAGTTAAAAACAAAGAAAAAGAACAGTCAGTCAAAGTTTATGACCTCGCTGAGCTCATCGCGCAGGCAAAAGGGCTGTAGTGAATTTTTAAAAGAACTCAGCCGCTAGCATGGTTGTTTTAAGTGAGCATTTATTATGTATCCGTTCAGATCCGCATTTTAACCCTTTGTAATTATGTACATCCCCTTTAGCGATATCGATTTCCAATCACGTGTGTGGGTTTATCAGGCTAACAGGCCATTAACTGCCGAAGAAACCGGCATTATCACCGAAACCCTCAAGGCTTCCCTGGATATGTGGGAAGCTCATGGAAAGCCTTTGACAGCTTCCGGAAAGGTATTTGAACATCGTTTCGTGGTAATTGCCGTCGACGAACGTGATGAGCTTCCGAGCGGTTGCTCCATCGACAAATCAGTTCACTGGCTGCAGGAAATTGGCCAACGGATGAGCATTGACTTTTTTGATCGCTCGCTGGCTTATCTTGACGAAAACAATGAAGTGAAGACAATTCCCGTTCCAAAGATCAAACAGGCGATCATTACAGAAACCATTTTACCTTCTACTACGGTCTTCGATAATCAGGTGGCTACAAAAGCACAATGGATGAACCGCTGGAAAATCCCCGCTTCAAATTCCTGGCTGAACCGTTATTTTACGGAAGAAACCAGCCAATAGAAGCGATAAAAAAGTAGTTTTGCAGTTCACCATACCAGAGTCCCTTCATGAATCTGATCCGGCTGGCAGTCGTCATGTTTTTTGGCTTTCTTTTATCGGGTTGCGATAAAAATGTCGTCTACAAAGCGCACGAGGATATCGATGACGGACTCTGGTATATCAAGGACAAGCCGGCATTCAAGGTTGAAATTACCGACACCACACAGGCTTATAATGTGTATTACCTGCTCCGGAACGCCCTTCAATACCCCTATTATAACCTCTACATTACCCGTAACTTTACGGGTCCTGATCAAAAAGTGATTTCCAATACGCTGGAAGAGGTTTTTATTTCCAATGAAGTAACCGGCAAGCCGTACGGCCATGGTTTGGGCGACCTGTTCGATCACAAGATTCCCGTTTTGAAAAATTATCACTTCCCCCGTTCGGGAAGCTACACTTTCACCATTTCTCAGTCCATGCGACAAAACCCGCTGCCATTTATCATTAGCGTGGGCATTAGCGTGGAGAAAGTTCCTGTAAAATAATAGCAGAAAGCTACACAGACGGTGGTGCGGGTGACGTGTTACCGTCAGGCTTTTTCCTGGCCTTGTTACGATATCTCCTGTAAGGTTTCTTCTTATTCTCTTTCACGGCGATTTGCTCTCTTGCATATTCCGCTTTTTCCTCCGCTACTTCATGCACCGGCTCCCCCAGCAAGAAACCGTAAGGTTCAAGGCTCGGAATCGTGTCCAGGATCACTTTCAGGATAGCGGTAACGGGTAATGCGAGAATTAATCCGGAAAGTCCCCATAGCTGCCCACCCAAAAACAATGCAATGATGGCTGCCAGCGGGTTAACACTCACTTTGGAACCTACGATATTGGGAGTAATGAAATTCCCCTCCAAAAACTGCACGAAACTCATCACGCCGATGACACCCACCGCATACCAGGGTGAATCCATGGTCACCACGCTCAGTAACGCAGGCAAAACCGATCCGATCAAAATTCCGATATAAGGGATCAATATCAGGAACCCTGCCAGAAAACCGAAGAATATCGCATGAGGAATGCCCAGAAACAACAATCCAATACTATTGAGAACGCCTACGATCAGAATCACCAGGAACAATCCTGAAAGGTAACTCTGGATCACTTCATAGATTTTCTTCAGCAGCGAATTCAAATCCTCATTGGGAACATTCCGGACTGCCTTGTGAACGAACATCCTGAAAAAATCGCGGTAGAGCAGGAAGAAGAATATATACAGCGGGATCAGGACGAACGTAGAAATGGCACCGGTAGTCGTCACTAATGTATTCAGCAAAACGGCTCTTCCTTCGCTCAACGCATTTATCAGATACTTCTTTGCTTCACTAACCTGCTGGGTGCGGCTGATATTCAGATACCTCTCTCCCATTGTCAGTGTCTGGTCAAGGATCGCTTCTGCCTTCTCCGTGATTCGCGGGAGCTCTTCGGCGAAACTGCCGATCTGTACCGAAACCACGTAAACCAGGATAACAATGACGGTAAACAATGCAAGAATACTGAGCAGAATCGCCCCTACCCTGGGAACTCTCCGTAATTCCAGCCAGGCACAGACCGGATGCAGCAAAATGGCCAGCAGGATCGAGAATGCCAGGGGAATAATGGTTTCGCGCAATACATAGAGGATATAGACCGTCGCAATGAGCGCAACCAGTGTGCTCGCCAGCTTCAGGTACACAGGGGTTTCTCTATCTTTGTCTGGAAGAGGACGCAACGTTGAATTCATGAATAAGTTGATGTATCTATGGTTAGCTGTCAAAACGGTGTTCTGTACATGCCAATCTGATCACAGAACCAATGACTTCGAGAAAGTTAAATCTCGCTACAAAATTAGCAAAATAGGTAAGCTTCCAGCAGTGGCTTCCGAAAGTTCCGGCCTGGCCAAAGACGATCATGCGGATACGTTCTGGACGCACAATGACGGCGGTGGCAAAGCTGAGCTCTATCAGTTTGGGATGACTGGCAAACTGCTTGCTACAAAACCCGTTCCCAATGCACAAAATGTCGACTGGGAAGACCTCACGCAGGACAGCACCGGCAATTTCTATATCGGAGATTTCGGGAACAACACTTCCAACCGCGACACATTTACCATTTACAAGTTCGATCCAAAGACCGAGCAAACAGATCTGATCACATTCCGGCACCCGGCATCATCTATCCCGCCAGTAAATTCCAAAGTACCTGTAAACGATTGTGAATCCTTTTTTTTCCACAAAGGGAGTCTGTACCTTTTTTCAAAAAACTGGGGTAAGGACAAGACCGTCAAGCTCTACCGCCTACCCGCAGAAAAGGGGGTTTATACAGCTTCTTCCTCGGACAGTATTCAAATCAACGCCCAGGTGACCTCAGCGGCCATCAGTCCGGATGGTAAAACATTCGCATTACTGACTTATGGAAAAGTATTGGTTTTTGAGGTCCGTGACGGCCACATAAATTTTGATAAACCAAAGGGATGTTTCCGCTTTTCCAGAAAGCAAAGTGAGGCGATCGTATTTTTGAACAATACCGATATGTTGATGACCAATGAACAGGGAGATATCTATCGAGCTACATTTCATTGATGTTATGTTTATGTTAACAATCCCATTATCCATGTAATGTGAACATCACATCTAGTAATTTCGAATTGCGTTTTAATCATCAAAACAATGAGCACCGCTAAATCTGCCACCTCGGCACCGAAAGTACTGGTAGTTGACGACGATTCCGATATAGTTGAACTTCTGGAATATAACTTAACCAAGGAAGGTTATTCAGTGCTGACAGCCTCCAATGGCAAAAAAGCCATCGATATTGCTAAGACTTTCATTCCCGATCTCATCCTGCTCGACATTATGATGCCTCAACTCGACGGCATCGAAACCGGCAGGATCCTGCGCCAGAATCCGGATATTAAAAATACCTACATCCTTTTTTTGACCGCCCGCTCCGAGGAATATTCCGAAGTGGCTGCATTTGAAGTAGGTGCGGATGATTACATTACCAAGCCCATCAAACCCCGGGCCTTAATGAGCCGGATCAATGCACTTTTCCGTCGGGAAGCGCAGAAAGCTGAATCCGGAGATACGATCGAAATCCTGGATCTTTCGATTAACCGGAAAAATTATACCGTTACGCAGGGTGGCGAAAAATCAACCGTGTTGCCAAAAAAGGAATTCGAACTTTTGTTTTTCCTGGCACAAACCCCCAATAAGGTATTCAGTCGTGACGAGCTGTTACAGAAAATCTGGGGAGCTGATATCTATGTGCTGGAGAGAACCGTCGACGTCCACATTCGCAAACTGCGTGAAAAGCTGGGAGACAGCTATATCAAAACTTTGAAAGGGGTTGGGTATATGTTCAGTAATGAGAATAGCTGATTATCGTTCGACATCTTCAAACTTTTTTACCTCGGCGTCCTCCTGCTTCGACTTGTCCTTTTTCTTACGGCGGAAGGCCAGTTTGATATTAACCTCGCCGTTTTCATCGATAGCCCTGAGGAATATCTTCGACCCTTCTTTCTTCTCGGAATTATTAGGGTCGAGTACATAGGTTGAATCCCGCTTTTTAAGATTGCTTAACGGAATCTGAATATTGATATCTGTTTTATTCCCAAAACTATAAACGCCGTCAATGTACAGTGTGAGTACGTTGGACTCGATTTCCATCGGCGCAATTTCAATCTCTTGCCCATTCAACCGAAAATCATTGCGGATCGGCGCGAACTTGACCCTTTCGAAATTCCGTCGTTTAAAAATCAGCCGCTTCATTTTCATAAACGGCTCGAAGTTGATGATATAACCATTGGTAAGATCAATCCGAAGCAACCCTTTCATGCTGGAAGGCACGAGTTTTACATTGTTGTTCAATGCGGATTCGAAACTAAAATCCGTGTTGAGCGTTCCTTTTAAATTATCGTGTGTGATCGTCTTTTGTCCAAAATCGTCAAAAGAATAAAAAACCGAATGCACATCGGCATTCGTTATCTTACCACGCAAAGCAAGGTGTGGGTACTTCCCGGATCCTGAATTATCCATTTCCCCGGATAACCGTACACTCCCATCTCCAAACGCTTTCAGCACGAAATACTCGATACTCACTGCATTATTCCGGATCGTGAGCTGCCCTTTCACATCCCGGCCCGAAAAATGACGATACTTAAGACTTTTCGCATCCAGCTTGGCTATGATCTCCATTTTATCGATCGCATTATCCAGCAATTCTGAAAGCCTTGGTGCCTTTTTAGGCCGTGTCTTCACATTACCCTTAGCTGCCAGCAGAGTTTCCAGCCAGTTGAGCTGCCAGTTTGGAATGTTGATATCCACATTGGCGCGCAAGGGTTTGGGGGAGCCAAAAAGATAAGGGATCAGATCCAGCAGCTTTCCCCTCACGAAAAGCATATTCTGACCGTCCGAAAATCGCAGGTTTGGAAACACTACAATCTTTTCATTGAATGTAAAATCAGCATTGATCTTGCTCAAACGGACTTTTTGTGGCAGGTAGTCCATCGCGATATTGTTAAGCGAGGCCTTGCCCCGGATTTTACCGTCAAAGTTATCTTTCCCTGCATTATAAAATTTCTTCAAACTGCCGCTGAAGTGAAAGTCTATCTGGGCTTTTCCATGCCTGAAGCGATAGCGTGCCGGATCGAGCAAAGCGCCCAGGTTAGTTGAATCCGCTTCAATCCTGCCATCCAAATCGGCCCGTGGGTTTCTGAAATTTGTAACAACCAGTTTCAACGCAAAGGGAATTGTTTCGAAAAATCCGGTGATTTTGGGAGCAATCAGCCTGGAATTGAAAACGTCGGCAAGCTTTGTTGTATCCGCACGGTTTGTAAAGGTGCCGGATGCCTTTATCTTTCTCAAAATACCCACCGGCAGCGCGTATCTGAACGTGTCCGTCTCAAAATAGACATCCACCTTTGGTTTCAGCCCCGGTCTCCCAAGTATACCGGCAAGCTTAACGCGCGTATCCACATTGGTTTGGATGCCAATCGAATCGATTTGCTTCTGCAGTCTTTTATTCAATAATGGCAATGCGTCTTTCACCGCTATTTTTTTTGCCTCGAAATTGAGATGAAATGTTTTTACAGTATCCGAAAAATCAAAAATACCATTGATGCCAATTTTATCATGAGTGGCACTTTCGAGAATGGAAGGGTAGATTTTCAGCGCTTTCCCGTCTTTATCGTAACCAAGCGCAAGCGAAAGGGTTGTTTCCTGGTTCATCAAAAATCCACCCTTGTCGACCCTGAACGTTAGCCCATTGAACAACACCGATCCGGTAAAACTTGCATTAGTGCTCGAATCGGTTCGCTCGATAATATTTGTTGCATCATGAAACAGCGCCCCATAGTACTTTTCCTTCACAGAGTCGGAATAGGCTATGCCGAAGTTCAGGAAACGGATATTACCCAGCTTCCTGGCTATATCTTCATTACCGCCCTTCTTTGAATCGCTTTTCTTTTCCGATCTGAATATCGAGAGATTGGAGTAGCCATTTTTTTGTACAAACAACTGCAGTCCCCCGTTTTCCAACACCAGGTTCTTTACGCGGACATCTCCCGAAAAGATCCCTTTGAGATCCAACGCGACGTGCATTTGTTCCGCTTCCAGAAACGGTTTGTGATGAACGTTATAAAGGGTATCGGTTAAACGGACGTCGTACAATGTAAAGTTTAAACCTAATCCGCCGTAAAACGGGCGGAATTTAAAATCGCCGATTTCAAGATTTCCATTCAGATTCTCATTAATCACTTCCTGTGCACTCCTGAACAGCTTTTCTCTATTACGATACACCCAGAATTCCACGGCGCCGAAAAGAACAAAGCCTATGATCGCTATAACACCGAAGATTTTTAAAACTTTGGAAAACATGAAACGAAGGGTTTTAACGATGTTGATGCCAGGGAACAGGTTCGTTCCGATTTACAAGATAAGAAAGACATTAATAGTGTGCCAGAAATTATGCCCAGTGTAGCATTCCGGCATCTTAACGGCACCTCGGTTCGCTATTCATTGTAAAATATAGTAGTTTTGCGCACCTTTTGGAAGAGAAGGTTCCGTTTCAAAAAATCTATTGCTGTAAGATGCTACTGAGCGAACAGGAAATATTGCGTCGTCAAAAACGCGAAGAACTCATGCGGTTGGGCATTGAACCCTACCCCGCCGAAGAATTTGTAGTGAACGCTTACGCGGCCGACATTCTTAAAAACTACGAGAACAACAAGATCGATTATAAACACGTGACCATGGCAGGTCGGCTAATGGGCTTCCGCATCATGGGAAGCGCGGCATTTGCCGAATTCCAAGACAGCACCGGTCGTGTTCAATTGTACTTTCGGCGGGATGATCTCTGCCCCGGCGACGACAAAACGTTGTACAATACAGTTTTTAAAAAGCTGCTGGATATAGGCGATATCATCGCTGTCACCGGTTTTGTTTTTACAACTCAAACGGGTGAAATTTCTGTCCACGTGCAGGAATTTAAAATATTGAACAAGTCGCTTCGGCCGCTGCCGGTAGTGAAACGAGATGAAGACGGCAATGTGCACGACGGTTTCACAGACCCCGAACTGAGGTATCGCCAACGTTACGTCGACCTGATCGTGAATCCGGAAGTCCGTGATATCTTCATGAAGCGCGCCAGGATCATTACGACCATGCGGTCATATTTTGATGCCAGCGGTTGGCTTGAAGTGGAGACCCCTGTTCTGCAGTCCATTCACGGAGGTGCCGCTGCAAGGCCTTTTACAACGCACCACAACGCCCTGGACGTAGGACTTTACCTGCGTATTGCTACCGAGCTGCATTTGAAACGTCTGATTGTCGGAGGTTTTGAAGGTGTATATGAGTTTGGAAAACTATTCCGCAATGAAGGAATGGACCGTACGCATAATCCGGAATTCACGACAGTTGAGCTCTATGTCGCCTATAAGGATTATTTGTGGATGATGAAAATGACCGAAGATGTACTTGAAAAAGTAGCTTTGGCAGTGAATGGCACAACGAAAGCGAAATTCGGCGAGATTGAACTGGATTTCGCCGGACCATATCCAAGACTTAGCATCACAGACGCCATTCTTCAATATACCGGCCTGGATGTCGAAAAGCTTGACGAAAATGCTATCAGGGAACAGTGCCGTGCCTGGGGGATGGAGGTTAACGCAAGTATGGGCAAAGGCAAGCTGATCGATGAAATTTTTGGTGAAAAAGTTGAATCCAACATTATACAGCCCACTTTCATCATCGACCATCCGGTGGAGATGTCTCCGTTGACCAAAAAGCACCGTACCAAGAAAGGGATGGTTGAGCGTTTCGAACTCTTTGTCAATGGAAGGGAAATCGCAAATGCCTATTCCGAGTTGAACGATCCGATCGAACAAAAAGAACGATTTGAGGATCAGCTGAAGCTGAAAGAGCGCGGAGATGACGAAGCCATGGAAATGGATGATGACTTCATCCGTTCACTAGAGTACGGTATGCCTCCAACATCCGGTATTGGTATAGGTATCGATCGCCTCACAATGTTGCTCACCAACAATGCAAGCATACAGGAAGTGATTTTCTTCCCACAGATGCGCCCGGAGAAAAAAGCTGAAGTGGCAAAGGAGTCAGACTATGTGACTGCAGGTGTTCCCGCTGTGTGGGTCCCGGCTTTGCAAAAAATGAACATATTAACGATTGAGCAATTGAAGGCTGCGAACCCGAACAAGATATTCAACGACCTCGGCGGAATGCGCAAAAAGCTCAAAATTGATGAAAAAATGCCGCTCCTTGACGATGTCAAGACTTGGGTAGAATAGAAAAAACATTAAAAATGCCGCTCTGTTGCGGCATTTTTAATTTCCTGCAAAAAAAATATAGCTATATCTTTTTTACCTGCACGGCGTTCAGTCCTTTTTTACCTTCAACGACTTCGTACTCTACTTGGTCATTTTCACGGATAGTAAGTCCTCCCAATCCTGTCACATGGACAAAGATGTCCTTGTTTGTGTCGTCTTCCACGATGAAGCCGTATCCCTTAGCTTCATTGAAAAATTTTACAGTACCTGTTGGCATAATAGTTGAAATAAAAAAATTGAAATAAGGTGAAAATACAAAAGAAATGTAAGCGTTTCAGTTAAAAGTCGAAATGGCTCTACCAAATAATTGAGGGAGGCTCAACGCATTAGCAAAAGAAATTTTGGAAAATTTAATGAAGACATCTTGATTATAATGAACTACTTACAAAATCTTCAATCACAAAGAAACAAAAATTGTTTGTAAAACAATTTATTTGGATATAAGAATTTGAAAATTTACGAGTTAGCGGTATTTTACCATTTTGCGTCCTTAAAGTAAAATTCACACGACAAAATTGTATATACCGACGAAAATCGCTAATTATGAGCTAATTATTCAAGCAGAAGGTATGAACAAATTCAGGTATTTCGTTGAGAACCAGATATTTGGTGTGTGTGCAGAATTGGGGGAAAAGCTCAACTTCCCGGCTAGCAGCATCCGGAAATACTTTATTTATGCCACTTTCATGACTTTTGGGTCGCCTATCATACTCTATCTGGTACTTGCATTCTGGATGGAACTGCATCAGCACTGGCGTAAACACAATAGCCCTACGATCTGGGAGCTTTAGCAGCGTCGATGCCCGTCAGCTTATCAAATCTGTGCTTTCCTAACACAAAGTATTCCCAAACAACGCTTCTGTAATAGAGCGGAGCTCTGTGGTGGGTTCTTTCGGTCTTACGCGTCAAATCGGGAATCATCCTATAAAAAGCGAAGTGTGCTTTGACAATTGCCAAAACGTCCGGCCAGGCGCCGGTCGCCATGAAACGTACACTGGAAATGCCGTCCAATACCAGCCGGATCAGCACTGTCTTCCATCTGCGGCCTTTCGGGAGATTTTTGAACAACATGATCAGGTTATTGCGATAGTTCAGGAAGGTCTTCCTGGGATTGGACTTGTGAAGAGTTCCGCCTCCAACGTGATAGACCGTCGATTTGCCGCAATAGGTAATGCGGTATTTCATATTGAGTAGCCGCCAGCAAAGATCGATCTCTTCCATATGTGCGAAGAACGACTCATCGAACCCCGAGGCTTGATGGAAGGCTGAGGACTTGATAAACAAACATGCTCCGGTTGCCCAAAAAACATCCTTTTCGTCGTCGTACTGCCCCAAATCTTCTTCCCGGGTATCAAAAATACGGCCCCTGCAGAATGGATATCCTAAGTAATCCATATAACCTCCCGCCGCTCCGGCGTACTCGAAGTGAGTCGGCAGGTCGTAGGCTCGTATCTTGGGCTGGCATGCCGCAATGCGTGTATCAGACTCCATGAAGGTTACAACCGGCTGTATCCAGTTCTCTGTTACCTCAATATCCGAATTAAGTAAAATATAGTAATCTGCCCGAATACGCTTTAATGCATCATTATAGCCCCCTGCATATCCCTTGTTTTCCTGGATGACCAGCGTATTCAATTCCGGGTAATGCGTATTCAGCCAATCTATCGACCGGTCGGTCGATGCATTATCGGCAATCCAAATGGCGTAGCCTTTGGAATGTTCAATAACTTTGGGAAGAAATTTCTCGAGATAATGCTGACCGTTATAATTCAGGATTACAATCGCAACAGAGGGAGTCATCGAGTATTCGCTTATTTCATAAACCCTCCCAGGTCCAGTCCTGGAATGTTGGGGAGTACTCCATCGGTTGCCTTCTGCAGATGTTGCTTGATTTTCGGTTCGATGTTCTCAAATGCCTTGTTGACGGCAGCTACGATCAGGTCCTGAAGCATTTCCTTATCCTGGGGGTTGACCAGATCTTTATCAATATCGAGACTGATCAGCGCCTTTTGCCCGTTGACGGTTGCTTTCACCATTCCTCCGCCAGATTCTGCCGTTTCCGTGATACCAACCAGTTGTTCCTGGGCTTCTTTCATACGCGACTGAAGGTCCTTCATTTTACCCATGAGCCCCATCATGTCCGCCATATTTCCAAACATATCAGTACTTATTAGTTTTGACTTTTATAAAGAATTATTTTACCAGAATAGTTCCTATCGTAAAAGCATAAAAGTACCGTTTTTTTCTACAGTTTGATTGATGTCGTCAACGAAAGTCATTTTATAGACGTAGTACCCTACAGGAGCATTGGCTCCGTTAATGGTCCCATCCCACCCATTTTCGATGCTATCTGAGTAAAAAACAACTTCACCCCAGCGATTCAATATGGAAAAATTAAATGATTGTAACTGAGTGGATTTTGCTTCCAGGATATCGTTGAAGCCATCTCCGTTTGGTGTAAATGCATCCGGCACGAAAACGCCGGCACTTCTTTTGTAATTAATGATATTCGATAAGCTTTCAAAGTTTCCATCCAGAGAAGCAGCCCTAATCTGAAAACTGTATTCCAGATCGCTCTGATTGGTCAATTTTATGGTGTAACTGGTATTCTTTTGAACCGGGATTTCATCTGCAGACCCGCTGGAACCGGTCTGCAACACATCGTAGCCTTCAAAGCCTCCCAAAATAGGCCCGTCAGCAGTCCAGTTTAGTGTCGTCAGATTTTTGTTTAACAATATAGTACAGATAGGTTCCGATACAGGAACTTTTTGCCCGCAGGAATTCTCATAACTCATACGGTAACAATACGAAAGTTCACCAGTCTTGACCGCATTGTCAATGTATTCGTTTTGATTATACAGGGTAATTATTTTTTTGAAAAGAGTACTTCCTGCCTCTGCCCGCTCGATGGATAGTTCATAAGATGTGTTCGGTCCAGCGCCGGGAACCTCTGCCTTTATTACAACGCTACTGGGATCCAGTACCGAAACCGCACCATTACTCAGCGGCCTGGCACTTCCGGTTTCAACTTTGAGCCCTAACGGGGCAGAAGTGGAAGTAGCGTTCTTCAATTTGGCAACCACCTGGTATTCTGAAAATGTACCACATTCTACATCTCCATCTGTATAAGTAACCTCACCGATGGACGTAAAGCTTTTGATAATCGTACCATCACGGAGCAAATCATACCCTTCAAATAAAGCAGGGTCAGGATATTGGTTCCATTTAAGTGTATTCTTTCCATCGGTTGAATTACCCGACAGCACCATTGTAGCCAGTGGCTGTGTTAAGGTGCTGCCCGCACATAAATCTTCCGACGATAAGCGTACTCGATAGATTTGGCCGGTGTTCATGCCCTTGATATCATATGGCTGAGTTCCGCCTGATGACCTTGTTCCGTGGGTGGCATAGGAGGTTGCATCTGCGCTGTATTGAATCTGTGTCGGGATACCCGCTACGCCCTGATAAACTACACGAATAGTGCCATCTCCCCTCATCTCGACGCTTGACATTTGAATATCGTTCAACTGTGGCCGCTGAAATGTTACAGGCATTGGGCTCGCTATGCCTTTATCACAGGCTTTGCCGGCGGAATAAATTCCTGTAAATACAATGGCGGGACTTTTTGAAACGTCAGAATAGGTATGCTCAATTACCAAAGCATCTCCTTTATGCCAGGTATGGGTGCTTCCGTCATCCCACTTTATTTCCACCTCATCATAAGCTGAAAGAATAGGATTACTGATCAGTGATATAATAACCTTGCCGCCCCCACAGGAAGAATAGGTGGCTGAAATACCCCGTGTTTCACTTACTTTAACCGTTTTGCAGGCATATACACGACCCGAAGAAATGGCCGCCTGCTGTATCATTGTAAAAGTACCAGGTGCTGAATACGTATGCCTGTCTACCTCTTGAAATATTGGGTTTGCGGATCTTCCGTCGTATGCAGCATTATAAGAAACCAGAATAGGGTTGGGAACCGTATTGGTAATCCGAACGGATAAAGGTGCGCAGCCTTCTGTCCTATCCAACTCAAAACCACCCCCTCCTCTGTCACACAATCCCTGGCCGGAAAGTCGCAACGAACACAGTATAAAAACCAGAAGGAGGTGAAGAGGTAGTGTTATTCTCATAAGTGTGCAATATTAGATCTAATCCTTTTTCAAAGATGATAGCTACAATAGTAAGTTTACGGGAATCGATAACGAATAATAGCAAAAATACGCTATTTAGGGGTGGTAATAATGCGTATCTATTAAACGGGATTATTAAAAAAGTATTATCTCCACAGAAAACACATTGAAAATGTCCTAACGAATCAATAAAAAGCTCCCTTTTTTGATCACAGCTTCGCCCGAGGCATTGGTTGCTTCGATCTTATATAAGTAATAACCACCTGGTGCTTTGCCCTTGCCCAGATTCCCATCCCATCCGTCATCAGCATTCGTTGATCGATAGACAACTTCTCCCCAGCGGCTGAAAACAGACATATTGAAATCTTTTACAAAATATGCCTTTACCTCAAACCGCTCATTGTAAGCATCGCCGTTCGGCGTAAATGCATCCGGCACAAGTATAATTGGCTCACTTTTGAAATTCAACACATTGGACACACTCGTGTAGTTACCATCCAGCGATTTTGCTTCGACGCGGTAAGAAAAATCCGATTGCGAAGAAAGGTCCAGCGTATGACTGGTATTCAGTTGTTTTGGAATTGCATTTACCAGATTGCCCGAAGCGTTGGTTTCTTGAAGTTCGTAGAAACCTATTGTTGCGAGATACGGTGCATCGGCATTCCATACAATGTCAGGAGTTTGTGCTTTCAGCAGTATAGAGCAGATCGGGGCACTAAAATTAGGGGATTTAAGCTTACAGGCATTCTCATATTGAAAACGGTAGCAATACGAGTTTTGCGAAGTAGAAACGTTGGTGTCGTCCCACTGCAGACTTTGATTATTAGGAGGTGACACCACCTCGAAATTCTGGTTGCCGAGCAATGCCCGTTCCACGATCAGATTATAACTACTGGTAAGGCCTTCCCCTGAAATCTCCACTTTTGTACCAATCATATTTCCCTCTTTGACCGTCACGCTGGCTTTCAGAATGTCAGAGGGCACCGAAGTTTTGGGCTCCAGGCTGAACGGCGCCGAATAGGACCTTACATCATTCTCGATAATGGCCACGATCTCATACTGGTAAGTGTTACCGCATTTGACGTCCGTATCCTCATAAGAAAGCTTGTCCGCAGAAGTAAAAACCACCGCTCCGTTCCGTTTCAGCTGATACTCTACCAGCTGATCCGTGTTGCGGGCATGCTCCCAGGCCACAGAAATGATTTCATCCAATGACAATATTCCTTCCTTCACGACCATGCTGCTGACAGCAGGACTTTCGATCACATTGCCGCAGATATCGGTCGACATCAGCTTAAAGCGGTAAACCTGCCTCGGATCCAGTAAAGGAACTGATACCGATTGAGGGCCACCGGTCTGTCCGCTTTTGTTGGTAAATATAAACTCACCGTCGCCCTTTGCTATATAGACTTTCGTCTCGATACCCTCCATTCCTTCATAAAGGATTTTGGCATCTCCGTTGGCAGGCATCTCCACGCTGCGGATCCTGATTGAACTGAGCGATTGGGGTGACGTATTTCCGGAGATCGTTGTGAGATTCGCCTCCTGGCTGCATTGGCTATTGGTATAAATTCCTTTCAATGTAATCGCCGGCCGATTACCTCCAGCAGGATAGCTATGATCGAAGAAGTCTGCCGTACCAGTCTTCAAATTCACAGTTTCCTTCTTCCCATCCCCCCAGTTAATTTCGACGGCATCGTAAGCTTTCGTTATTTCATCACTTCCAATAGTTAACCGCACTTTCCCATTGGTACATGCAATGATCTCGGCCCTGGGCCCACGGGTCTCTTTCACCACTACATCCTTACAAAGGCTGAATCCACCTACATCCTTGATACTGCCGTATTGCAGGATCGTGTAAGTGCCGGGTACATTGTAGACGTGCGTCAGGTCGTAGGAGCGGTCCTGCGGAGGTGGTGGGGAAGTACTGGCACGGTCGAAATTATAAGAGTAAGTTTCGCTCTCCGCATTCGTCATCTGGCTCTTAATGGTTACCGTCATAGGCGCGCAACCCAAAGTCGGAGCCACCGTGAATGCGCCTGTGCTGCCACAAAAGCTCTGACCTGAAACTTCTTTCTGAACAAGCGAAAAGATGCCTAACAAAAAAACGATCAGTAGCTTAATTTTCATATATGAGTAAAATAGGTGTCCGGGCGCGCAGGTATTGGTGGTTTCCCTTGAAACGGATCGCGCAGATCCTGTGTTGGTATGCAATAGGCGTTCAAAAATAGAACTTTCGACATTATCAACGTACCTTTGCACAGTAAAAACGAGTTTTAGTTTAAAACTATTTTTTCATTAACCCGATTAATGAGTAACAATTCCAACCCGATTGCTCTGGACACTATCGAAGATGCCATTGCAGCGATCAAAAGAGGGGAGCTGATCATCGTTGTGGATGATGAGGACCGTGAAAACGAAGGTGATTTTATTTGCGCTGCCGAACTGGTAACGCCGGAAATAGTCAATTTTATGGCAAGGGAAGGTCGCGGCCTGATCTGCGTTCCGATCACCGAAGAACGATGCGCCGAACTTGACCTCGAAATGATGGTAGGCAACAATACCGCCCTCCATGAGACTGCATTCACGGTTTCGGTCGACTTACTTGGGCATGGATGTACCACCGGCATTTCGGCCAGCGACCGCGCCAAGACCATACAGGCATTGGTTAGTAAGGACACCAAACCTGAGGATCTGGGTCGGCCCGGGCATATATTCCCACTTAAAGCCAAGAGAGGCGGCGTACTTCGCCGTACGGGCCATACCGAAGCAGCAATCGATTTCCCACGCCTGGCTGGCTTGTCGCCTGCGGGTGTTTTGGTGGAAATCCTGAATGAGGACGGGTCCATGGCCCGCCTGCCTCAGCTTCGTGAAATTGCGAATCGATTTAACCTGAAACTAGTCAGTATCAAGGACCTGATCGAGTATCGCTTGCGGGAAGAGTCACTGATCAAACGTGAAATTGGCGTCGACATGCCCACCAAATGGGGCCACTTCGATCTGATTGCCTACCGTCAGATCAACACCGGGGACTTACATCTTGCATTGGTGAAAGGCACCTGGGAAAAAGACGAGCCCGTGCTGGTGCGGGTCCACTCGTCCTGCGTTACAGGCGACATATTCGGTTCTTGCCGATGCGATTGCGGACCGCAACTGCACGCTGCTATGGAAATGGTCGACAAAGCAGGTAAAGGGGTGATCGTATATATGAACCAGGAGGGACGAGGTATCGGATTGCTGAACAAACTCAGGGCTTATAAACTTCAGGAAATGGGCCGAGATACCGTCGAAGCCAACCTGGAATTGGGTTTTCCGATGGATGACCGTGATTATGGCGTAGGTGCCCAGATTCTGCGGGATCTCGACCTGACAAAGATCAAACTCATTACCAACAATCCGAAAAAAAGAGCCGGACTCATCGGCTACGGTCTCGAGATCGTAGATTCGGTGGGTATCGAAATCCCGTCCAACCCATACAATGAAAAATACCTGCTCACTAAACGTGATAAAATGGGTCACAATTTGAACAATCTCAACATTGTAGGACATAACAAGGGACTATGAGGGTCGAAACTGTCAAAACGGACGGCGATATACTCAAATGCCGCAGTGCCATCCAGGCGCTGCGGCCGTTTTTAACGGACGATATCTATCCTGAGGCTGTAAGGAAAACACTTGCAGACAACCGACAAATCATTTTTATAGAAGACGACAACAATGAAGCAGCTGCTGTGGCCGTTTTTGAAACCGGTTACAATCTGTTCAGGGGTAAATATGTTTATATAGACGACCTGTCGACCCTCCCTTCGCAGAGAGGGAAAGGCTATGCGGGAATACTCCTGGATTGGATCTTCGATTACGCAAAAACGGGAAGTTTTAATGAAGTACATCTCGATTCGGGCGTCAATGCCGGAAGGACAGATGCCCACAGGCTGTATTTGAACAAGCGTTTTCAGGTAGCCAGCCTGCATTTTACCGCCAAAATCTGAACTTTGTAACTGGATTTTGGATCATTTTACCAGAATTGATTTCAATGACAATAGATCAGGTTTTCGAAGCTTTTGATAAGCTGCGTGTATTGGTAATCGGCGACGTAATGCTCGATTCTTATGTTTGGGGTAAGGTTGAAAGAATATCACCGGAGGCCCCTGTCCCCGTTGTAAATGTCCAGAAACGCGAATATCGCCTTGGCGGGGCAGGTAATGTACTGTTAAATGTGCAATCTCTCGGCGCAGAAGCGATTATTTGCTCGGTCATCGGTACAGACAGCCCGGGTGACCTCCTCGAAAGCAGTCTCAAAGAAAAAGGCCTTAAATGCGACGGATTGATCCGGAGCAACGAACGGATTACGACAATCAAAGAACGTATCATAGCAGGATCACAGCAGGTTGTCCGGATCGATACTGAGACAGACAAACCAATTTCACTTTCAGAAACGCAGAAGCTGATTGAGAAGGCCAAAGAACTGATTCCTAAATGCCAGGTTATCATCTTTGAAGATTACGATAAGGGTGTCCTTACTCCGGAAAGCATTGCTGAAATTACGGCCTTCGCCAATGAACATAACGTACCCACGGTAGTCGATCCTAAAAAGCGCAATTTTCTGTCTTACAGCCACACCACCCTTTTCAAACCAAACCTGAAAGAGCTTCGCGAGGGACTGAAAGTGGATTTCGATGCAGATAATCAGGACGATCTCCGGAAAACGGTTCAGCATCTGAAAGAAACATTAAATGCAAAGGGCGCCCTGATTACCATGTCGGAACGCGGTGTCTTTATCGATTTTAACGAAGAAATACACCACCTTCCCGCCCACATCCGCCAGATAGCCGATGTTTCCGGCGCCGGCGACACGGTAATCAGCATCGCCGCCTGCTGTGTTGCCTTGGAATTACCCCCTAAAATGATCGCGGCAATCTCCAATCTGGGAGGAGGACTTGTTTGTGAAATGGTAGGTGTAGTGCCTATCGATAAAAACCTGCTAAAATCAGAGGCGCAAAAACTATCTACCAGTTGACGCCACCCTCGCCAAGGCTCATTCTTCGCATAAATTTCGATGACAACCGCGACCGGCTCGTAATGTACCGGACGCTCGCGCCTATATAAGGCGTCGTCGCAGGCGTGTAGGAAGTCAAGTTTTCGCGTGCACTGTTGAATGTGCGAAGCTGCCGGAAAGTGGTTACACCCGCTTCCAACGAGACATTCAACACCGAAAACAAATGCGCATTAGCCGCGACACCCGTTTTAATTTGACGGTAATTCTCTCTCCGCAGTGCTTTTTCTTCCGGTGTCTGAACCTGGAACCCACCACTATAACCATTCAACCCGGCCAGGAAATCGACATTGAACCATTTGGTAGCCTTATAGTTAGCATTGACCATAAACGGCAGCAGACCCGACACACGCCAATGTTTGCCCAGCCCCTTATTCACCCCGAACACTGGTACAAACCTTAATTTCTGGTTATAAGCAAGTACGGAACCATACATGATCTGCGTGCGCAATCCGAGAATGTGCATACGCGCGGCCCCTCCCCAGAAAAAAGGTTGCGGACTGAAAAAAGTCTCATTGGTTTCTGTCATCCCCAGTCCTCCGCCATAGACCCAAAGCCGGTCCTTGATGCTCGCCTGCAAACGGATAACGCCCAGCGACAACGTCTTATAGCCGTTCGAAGGATCATTTTTCCCGTCAATTCTGGGCTGAATTTGCGTGTATTGGGCCAACGCCACCGTATGAACCGCTCTCAAATCAAACTTCTTCCTCAAACTATAACCTAGCTGCACTTCGCTTTGAATGGGTATAATCCCGAAAAAGCCTGTTCTCGAAACGCCGTAGTCACGCGTGTCGTCCAGATTTGCAGGTACATTATAGTCCGCTTTGAGTGTCAGGTTAGGATAGAAAAGGCGGCTTAACGAAAAGTGCTGGGCCTGGGCCGGGGCAATCACGCAGAAAAGGAGACAGGTTAACACATTGCGAAAGTTAGCCATGCAGTAATTTTTAGGGGTGCGTTAATGTTGGCAAATAACGCGAAAAGATAGCGGGTATTGTATAGGTTCCCGCAGTCAGAATTCTCAATAAAAGTTCGTTGATTTACATGCACTATACAAATAATCTAATTTAGCCATGATCAAACTCCCTTCACTGAGAACCTTAAGTGAAAGTTTAACCGATACCATTATTCGGTACAAATGGGTAACACTGATCGCCTTCATCAAGACCATTATCCTGATTTGCCTTACAGAAACACCCTACGATAATCATGTACTCAGGAACCTGCTCACCCGGCTGTCATTTGTCTTTACACTGGCACTTCCACTCATGCTCGCTATCTGGCTTTCGGATGAAAGACGCCCGTCGAAGCCATACCTCCGCGCTGTTTTTATCGTTTTACTGGGCCTCATTCTCGCTATATACTACGTAACGATGGATAGCGAACCTAATCAGAATGAAACTTACAGGTTCGTAATCCTGCTTGCTGGCGCCCACTTGCTTGTGTCTTATTCGCCATTTATAGGTTTCAATGATAAAGAAGGGTTTTGGCAGTTCAACAAGACACTTTTCCTTCAATTTCTCAATGCGACTCTTTACGCAGCTACGCTTTATATTGGGCTCCTCATTGCCCTGCAAACAGTCAAGTACCTTTTCGGCATAACATACACCTTCTCGGTTGAAATGGACTTATTCATTGCCGTATCCAGCTTTTTCCACACCATCTTTTTCCTGAGCAAAATTCCCAAAATCACTGATATTCCAGACGGCTACCCAAACGGCCTCAAGGTATTTACCCAATACGTCTTACTACCGCTGGAAGTCGTTTATCTGGTCATCCTTTATGCCTATATGAGCAAAATCATCGTGCAATGGCAACTTCCGCAAGGGCGTGTTGCTTACCTCGTGCTCGCATTTTCAGTTGCCGGCATCTTTGCCCTGCTGCTACTTTATCCGCTTCGCCAAAGTAACACGGAGCGTTGGGTTACTATTTTTAGCAGGAGATATTATCTGGCACTTTTACCCCTGATCGCGCTGCTTTTCACCGGTATCTTCCGACGGGTCGACGATTATGGTATCACGGAAAACCGATACATTGTCGGTATTCTTGCATTCTGGCTTGCCGGAATTACTGTTTATTTCCTGTCTGGCAAACGCGACGATATTCGTTGGATTCCCATTTCCCTTTCCATTTTGTGCTTTCTGCTGCCCATCGGTCCCTGGAATATATTTGTGGTTTCAAAAAACAGCCAGTTGAAACAGTTCCGGCGGATACTGTCTGAAAACAAAGTTCTCAATGCGAATAACCAAATAGCAAAAAGGAAAATTGTCGCAGAGGCGGACAGGGATCAGCTCGTTTCTATCGTTAAATTTTTCAGAGACAGAGAGTTA
The DNA here is from genome assembly GCF_059568735.1 of Dyadobacter ginsengisoli DSM 21015. Classification (NCBI taxonomy): domain Bacteria; kingdom Pseudomonadati; phylum Bacteroidota; class Cytophagia; order Cytophagales; family Spirosomataceae; genus Dyadobacter; species Dyadobacter ginsengisoli. The sequence goes on along the minus strand of NZ_JCANTY010000010.1, from coordinate 28,250 downwards.
GCTGGACTTGAACCCTATTTTGCAGGATTCAATGGTAAAAATAAAAGCGACTATCAGTACTATTCAGCTATGGAAAGCGACCTGGATAAGTATGTTGTGTCCGACAAGACTAAAAAAGCTAACACATTCACTAACTTTTCACCCCAATTCTCGAAAAGTGGTAACGGAATGACTGTGAACGAATTCGACCATATGATTTTCGTCGATGCGAACGAGGACAAGGTAATCGGAGATGGCCAGGTCGACATTAAAATTGAAAATTTTGGAAAAAGCTGGACGCTGCAACGCGACAATCGTATAGTAAAAACGTGGAATGTTGCCGATAAAGTAAAGTCGCTGCAATTTGCATTCGGGAGCCATTCCATGGAAGTGCCGCAGGACTCCCTCGTATTCGTTTATGGGAGCTACAAAATGGTCTTTCGCTCGCTTTCATCCAACGGCAATAGCTATTATGGACATGGTATTCTCCTTTATAAATAGCACTGTACCAAAGAAGCAATAGTCCAAATTGATATTTACCATGTATAACCGGCAGGATCCAAGGTCATCCACTAAAAATCACGCCATGAAAAAACTCATTTGGCTATTAGCCGTCCTGTCCAACTTTCCAGCTTTTGCACAGAATACTGAATTGACTTACGCTGAAAAACTAGGGTATCCGAAAGGCAAAAAAGTCCTGATCATCCACGTCGACGACGTGGGGATGTCATATGAATCCAATCAGGGTGCGATCAAAGCCATCCGGGAAGGAGTTGCCAATTCGCTGAGTGTGATGATGCCATGTAGCTGGGTGCCGGGATTTGTGCATTACTGGAAAGAAAACAAGGATATCGACGCCGGCTTACACCTGACCATGACGTCGGAATGGACAGATTACCGCTGGGCACCGGTTGCCGGCAAAACCAATGTAAAAAGTCTCACCGACTCCGAAGGCGCATTATGGAAAAGCGTCGCTAGTGTTGTCAAAAATGCTTCTGCAGATGACGTGGAGACAGAAATCCGTGCGCAGTTGGACCGTGCCCGTACCATGGGCCTCGAACCCACGCACCTTGACTCGCATATGGGAGCGCTTTTCGCGGCTCCTGAATTTCTGGAAAGGTATTTAAAGGTAGGAATGCAGGAAAAAATCCCGGTGATGTTTCCCGGCGGGCACAACACCGCTATTCAGGCTGAGGAAAAGCTCATCGCAGACCGGCTCGAAATGACCCGGAAAGTAGGCCAGCAGCTTTGGAATGCAGGCCTGCCAGTCCTGGACGACCTCGAAAACAACAGTTATAGCTGGAAAGGTCCGGCAAATGGCGACAAGTCGGCCAAAGCATTGCAGCAATACAAAACGGCCAAGTATATTGAGGCGATCGGAAAGCTGAAACCCGGCCTGACCATGGTTATCATGCATTGCACCATACATACGGAAGTATTCCCCTACATTTCCGACTCGTGGCCTACGCGTGAAGGGGATTTCCTGGCCATGATCGATCCTGAATTGAAAAAGTACATTGAAAAGGAAGGCATTATACTAACTACCTGGCGCGAGGCAATGCAACGTCGGCAGAATGTGAAGTGACAGCCCGACGCCTATGGTCGGTTTTGCTCTTCCCAAATACGCTGTAATTCTTCCAAATCAGCAAGATCTTTCTTTCTGGCGATTGCTTTTTTCTCGGTAATGAGGTCACGCAGCTGGATAACCCGGAAGGGCACGCCATCGTAGTCGGCAACCAGACCTCTTTCGTAGCAGGCGTCAAAATCGCTTTCGGCGAATGCTTTTAAGGAGTGTCCTAAATCCAGCTCAAACCCTGATTTTCCAAAACGGACTGAGGTCCAGCCGAAAATCAGGGGCATAGTTCTTAAAAGTTCGGCTCCTATTACATTGTTTTCGAGCAATACCTGTACAAATGCTTCTGTATTTGCCTGGGTATTGCCTATCCAGAGGTCCATATCCAGGGTTGTGCGGATATGCCCGTGAACCACTCCTGCCATTCCGCCCACCAGAAGATATCTGACCTGGTGCAGATTCAGGCTTTTCAATAGCTGCAAAACATCCTCGCTGCTAATGTCCATCGAATGCTTGTTTTTGTTTGCAGGATTCGAACGATAAAGCTTGCCTGCCACGCCATTCAGACGAATAAACGCTTCGAGATTATCGGAATGTTGCTTAATGATCGCGCTGGCAGACATAGGAATGTTGAGCTGTATTTTATTAAAATTAATCCCAAAAAAACGAACTCCCAAAAAACAAACAATGCCCGAAAAATCTCCCGGGCATTGCTACTATCCTGTTTCGAAAGCCGAAGGCCGACAGTCGAAGTAACTTTTACAAATCAATCGCCTCACCATATGCCGCCTCGGTAGCACCTTTCAATGCTTCCGACATAGTCGGGTGCGGGTGGATTGCACGCATGATCTCGTGGGAAGTCGTTTCCAGCTTGCGGGCTACTACTACCTCTGCGATCATTTCCGTTACGTTCGCGCCAATCATGTGGGCTCCGAGGAATTCGCCGTATTTCGCGTCGAAGATTACTTTTACGAAACCGTCGGTGACGCCCGCTCCTACCGCCTTACCCGAGGCTTTGAATGGGAATTTACCAACTTTGATATCGTAACCTGCCTCTTTCGCCTTTTTCTCGGTGAAACCTACCGATGCAATTTCAGGCTGGCAATAAGTACATCCAGGGATGTTTCCATAGTCCAGCGCCTCAGTTTTGTGTCCGGCGATTTTCTCAGCGCAAATGATACCTTCGGCAGTCGCTACGTGTGCCAATGCCTGACCAGGCGTACAGTCACCGATCGCGTAGAAGCCAGGAACGCTGGTTTCGTACCACTCGTTTACCACGATTTTGCCTTTATCGGTTTTGATACCGGTTTCTTCCAGACCGATGTTTTCGATGTTCGCAACAATACCCGCTGCTGAAAGCACCACGTCCACTTCGAAAGTCTTCTCTCCATCCGGAGTTTTAACAGTCACTTTGCAACCCTTGCCGCTGGTATCCACTTTCTCAACCGAAGAGTTTACCAAAGTTTCGATACCGATCTTCTTGTATTGCTTCGCGATCTCTTTCGAAATCTCTTCGTCTTCAACCGGAACCAGATTAGGGAGGAATTCCACCACGGTAACCTTGGTTCCCATTGAGTTATAGACATAAGCAAACTCCATTCCGATCGCACCCGAACCGATTACCAGCATGGAAGCGGGCTGCTTTTCGAGACTCATCGCCTTGCGGTATTCGATGATCTTCTCGCCGTCGAGCTTGATGTTCGGTAATTCACGTGCGCGTGCACCGGTTGCGATGATTACCCCTTTTGAAGCGCTGTAATCAGTTTTTTTGCCATCCTTATCAGTTACTTCAACTGTTTTCTGGCCTTTCACCTTACCAGCACCCATGATGACATCGATTTTGTTCTTTTTCATCAGGAACGAAACCCCTTTGCTCATGGTATCAGCCACGCCGCGGCTGCGTTTGATCACCGCACCGAAATCGGCCGAATATTCAGTTGCATTGATACCATAGTCTTTTGCATGCTTGATGTACTCAAATACCTGAGCACTTTTCAGCAACGCTTTGGTTGGGATACAACCCCAGTTAAGGCAAATTCCTCCTAAGCTTTCTTTTTCAACAATAGCAACTTTAAGTCCTAATTGGGAAGCACGAATAGCTGCGGGATAACCCCCGGGGCCGCTACCAATTACAATCACATCATATGTTTGAGCCATTTTCCGGTATTTTTATTGTACGAAATGGGTTGACAAAATTTTGACGCAAAGTTAAGACGATTTGCCAGAATGCCTACATCTGCAATGCGCGCTATTTAAGTGAAACAGACCATTGTTGCGAATTGTTCTACCTTTGTGGAAGATGAGTTCTATTATAATCGGAACGGATTAAGCGCAATGTCACCCTGAGCGCAGTCGAAGGGCTTGTGCAATGTTGCATGTACCCTTCGGCTGCGTCCAGGGTGACAATACCGCAACTATCAGGATGACAGAAACATAATCCATTTATTAACAGTAAAGTATTTTCAACTTAAATTCAAAAAATTCAATGACTGCAGAGCAATTGAAAGACTTGAAAGCCCGTGTAGAGGCTTTGGGGAGGTATCTTTGACTACGCTAACCGGAAACAACAGCTAGGACAACTTGAACAGCAGACTGTTCAACCAGAATTCTGGAACGATTCGACGCGTGCTGAAAAGGTGATGAGAGAAATCCGCGGTCTGAAATTCTGGACCAACGGATACGAAGAACTCGCCCGCCTGCGCGACGATCTGGACACGATCTGGGAATTTTATGAAGCCGACGAGGCCACCGAAGAAGAAGTGGACGAAGAAGGCAAAAAGCTCTCTGATAAACTGGACGAAATCGAGTTCAGAAAAATGATGGGAGAAGAAGGCGATGAACTGCCGGCCGTGATCGAGATCAATGCGGGAGCCGGTGGAACCGAGTCGCAGGACTGGGCCTCGATGCTCATGCGGATGTACATCATGTGGGCGGAAAAGAATGGCTACAAGGTTCGCCAGGTGGATTTGCAGGATGGCGATGTGGCCGGAGTGAAATCCGTGACCCTCGAAATTGACGGCGAATATGCCTATGGTAACCTGAAATCGGAAAATGGCGTCCACCGCCTCGTCCGCATTTCGCCGTTCGACTCGAATGCGCGCCGCCATACCTCGTTCACTTCCGTGTATGTGTACCCGCTCGCGGACGACAACATCGAGATCGACGTCAACCTGGCCGACATTACCTGGGATACCTACCGCTCAGGCGGCGCCGGGGGACAGAACGTCAACAAGGTGGAAACCGCGGTACGTCTGCATCACAAGCCTTCGGGCATTATCATCGCCTGCCAGCAGGAACGTTCGCAGCTCATGAACAAAGAGGTGGCGATCCGGTTGCTAAAATCGCGTTTGTACCAGATCGAGCTCGAAAAACGGAACTCGGCCCGCGCCGAAGTGGAAGCGTCCAAACGCAAAATCGAATGGGGCTCACAGATTCGCAGCTACGTGCTCGATGACCGCCGCGTCAAAGACCACCGGACGGATCATCAGACTTCGAACACCGATGCGGTTTTGAATGGTGAGATCAATGACTTTATCAAGGCTTATTTGATGGAATCGTAAAAGACTAGAATACCTCCAAGTAAATCGGGCTCTGACCCTGAGCTTGGAGGTTCTTCATTTTTGTGGTAACTTACTCATAAAAGCGTAAGATTATGAGCGATGTAGAATTGTTGAAAAAAGTCTCTGCTTTGCCTGAGAAGCTAAAAGACGAGGTTGATAATTATATCGACTTTCTTCTTCAAAAACACGCAGAGTCGGATGTTCCCAAAAAGCAACTTCGCTTTGGAATGATGAAAGGCACATTCGTAATGTCTGATGATTTCGATGAACCGCTAGACGACTTCAAAGAATATATGTAATGAAGTACATTTTAGATACACACACGTTAATCTGGTTCTTGGAAGGCAACGATAGTTTGTCAAAAACAGCCAGAAATATTATTGAAGAAACGGAAAGCCCAAAATACGCCAGCATTGCCTCAATTTGGGAGATTGCTATTAAAGTAAGTTTGGAAAAACTCAAACTCGCGAGAGCAATTGAAACGTTTCTGTTCGAATTGTCCCAAACGGACATTACTAGTCTGCCGGTCAAACTATCCCACACCCTCCGGCTGAGCAAACTCGAATTCTTTCACAAAGATCCTTTCGACCGCCTGATCATAGCACAAAGCCTTGAGGAAGGTTTTGAAGTGCTGACAAGAGACCCTAATTTCCCGGCTTACAATATAGTAACCCACTGGTAAAATTTGACGCACCAAATCCCACATACCAAACTAGGCTCCGGGCCGAACATTCTCCTCGCATTCCACGGAATCGGACAAGATGGCCCGGCTTGCTTCTCGGCTATCGAAAAGTTCCTTGGGCAACATTATACCATTTACGCATTCGACCTTCCCTTTCACGGCCAGAACAGCGGTGTGCCATTTGAGGTCGTTTCAAAAATAGCCTGGAAAGAAAGCATTCAATCTTTCCTCAACCAAAACCACATTACCCGTTTCGACATTAGCGGTTTCAGCATCGGCGGGCGCTTTGCGCTGGCTACACTGGAAGCCTTTGCTGAAAACATTGACAATGCATTCCTGATCGCGCCTGATGGCGTGTCCGAGCATCCCATGTACACACTGGCGACACGCGTTCCGCCCGCGAGGTGGATTTATGGCTGGCTCATGCGTCATCCCAGAATCTTTTTTTCCATCGTTCAGACAGCCCGTACATTGCAATTGGCGAGCAAGAGCCTTGTCCGGTTCACACAGCAGGTGATGAACACACCTGAAAAACGGCAAACTATTTATCAATCGTGGGTAGCATTTCGCAATCTAAGATTTGACATTCACGAACTTGCCAGAACAGCCAGCGCGAACGGCGTAAAAGTGCTTCTTTTTGTCGGTGTTTATGACAACTTGCTCAAACCACAGGCAGTCAGCAAGCTGGCCCGACTACTTCCCGCAGACCAATACATAGAACTTAAAAGCGGCCATACCCGGCTGGTTGAACATGCAGCCGCATGGATTTGCACTTTATTTAAGTAAATTGGGAAAACCTAATCCCGATTTATGGAGCAGACTTTACACAAAGACGATACCGGCTGGCGCCTCAAGGCAATTATCGGCGGCTCTGCCGGTAACCTCGTCGAATGGTACGACTGGTATGCCTACTCAGCCTTTTCACTCTATTTTGCCAATACCTTTTTCCCCGACTCCAATCCGACCGTACAGCTGATCAACACCGCAGGGATTTTCGCAGTAGGCTTTCTGATGCGGCCGATCGGAGGTTTCGTCTTTGGCAAACTTGCCGATAACAAGGGCCGAAAGGTCGCCATGACCATTTCCGTCCTGCTGATGTCATTCGGCTCTTTGCTCATTGCATTTCTGCCCGGTTATAACAGCATTGGCATTGCTGCACCTATTCTTTTGCTGATGGCCCGTTTACTTCAGGGGCTTAGTGTCGGAGGTGAGTATGGTACTTCGGCGACGTATCTCAGCGAGGTCGCAACCGAAGAGAGAAGGGGTTTCTTTTCTAGTTTTCAGTATGTGACCCTCATCGGCGGACAGCTCATCGCATTGGGTTTGCAGCTGATTTTACAAAACATCTTCCTCACCGACCAGCAAATGCACGATTGGGGCTGGCGCATCCCATTCGTCATCGGAGCATTGCTGTCCCTGGTTGCCTTATATCTCCGTGCACACCTGAATGAAACAGAAGCATTCCGGGCGAAGGATTTCAGGAAAAAAAAGGAAGGATCTTTGAAAGAATTGTTGAAACATCCCAGAGCGATATTAGTGGTTATCGGATTAACGTTGGGGGGAACCCTGGCCTTTTATACCTACACTACCTATATGCAAAAATTCCTGGTCAATACCGTGGGTCTGAGTAAATACCAGTCTACCATACTTACTTTTTGCTCTCTCCTTATTTTCGCATTGCTTCAGCCGGTTTTTGGTGCCATCAGCGATAGAATCGGACGAAAGCCCCTCCTGATTTCTTTTGGTGTGCTGGGAACCCTTTGCACCTACCCGTTGCTGAGCACGCTCAGCCACACCAAAGACATGTGGTCTGCGTTCGGACTGTTAATGGCCGCGTTGATCATCGTGAGCGGCTACACGTCGATTAATGCCGTCGTAAAAGCGGAATTGTTCCCGGTTGAAGTCCGGGCACTGGGCGTGGGGCTTCCCTATTCTCTCACTGTAGCGATATTCGGGGGAACCGCCGAGTACTTCGCACTTTGGGCCAAAAATCTCGGCCACGAAACCTGGTACTACTGGTATGTCACCTGTTGCATTTTCATTTCCCTGATTATCTATGTACGAATGGATGACACCAAACACACTTCATTGATTGAAAAGCACTGACCGGCACCTCCGAACCCTCTTGGGAATAATACATTTAGTCTTGACATAATCCTTTCAAATTCATATCTTTCTTCAAACCAAACTTTGTAGAAGTTATGAACATGATGGATCGAATCGAGCATTGGGGCGATACACACCATCCGGCCTGGATGGACATAGTTCGTATTGCTTTGGGAGTATTTTTGTTTGCAAAGGGTATCAGTTTTATCAGTGATACCACCAAGTTGTCTCATCTGGTTACAGGCCTGGACTTTCATTTGTACACAGTCACAGCCGTACACTACGTTGCATTTGCGCATATTTTTGGAGGGTTCCTGATTGCCATGGGCTGCCTCACCAGAATTGCATCCATCATTCAGGTGCCGATCCTGCTCACTGCCGTTTTCTTTGTAAATATCCGGATGGGATTTTCCTATCTCAATTCAGAGCTTTGGCTTTCGATGATCACGCTTATCCTGGTGGTTACCTTCGCTATCATCGGATCAGGACGGTATTCCATGGACCAATGGATGAAAACCCACGATCACTAATCAGGCCATTTCGGGTGCGGCTTTATAAAGATATTTTCTTTTGTATTCCAATGGTGTCATGTCGGTAACCTTCTTAAAGTGCCGGTAAAAATTGGATACATTGTTAAAACCGCACTCGAAACAAATCACCTCCGTAGCCATTTTGTCTTCAATCAGAAACCGGCAGGCCTGACTGATCCGGATCTCCACCAAAAAGTCGTTGTATGTCTTTTTAGTCATCAACTTGAAGTATCTGCAAAATGAAGTAATACCCAGGTTGGCAATCGAGGCCACATCCTGAAGAGAAATGTCGCTCCTGTAATTCGAAAGCGTGTAAGCGTAAATCTTGTTCAGCCGCAGTGTTTCGGCGTCGTTGGATTTGTAGAATGCATGGGCCGACGCAATCGTTTCATATTCCGTCGCTTCAGCGAGAATCTTCAGGATGGACAATAATGCAATCAGCCGCTCGAGGTTTTCAGCATCAACAGCCGAGTGCATCAGACGGATCACCTTCTCTCTCGCCTCACCCCGTATCAAAAGGCCCCTTTTCGCCCTTTCATAGAGTTTTGGAATCTGATAGGCTTCGGGCAGGAGCAGCAGCTCACTGCCGAGACAGTTGGGCAGGAAGTGAATGATAACGACCTCTACACCAACATTGCTTGAACCTTCTTCCACACGCCAGGTGTGCGGAAGGTTCTCTCCCAGCAATATCAATTCTCCGTCGGAAAAATTGCTGATGTTATCGCCGATGAACCGAACGCCCTTCCCTTTAACCAGGTAATGCAGTTCAAGCTCCGGATGATAGTGCCACACCGTTCCGAATCCGGAGCCTTTATCATGACGTATGCTGAATGAAGTCCTTGACGGAATCGGGACTTTATGAAAATGCGGTTTCATTTTAAATTAACGCTGGCAGGGTTTAGGTTGGCTGCCATTGCTCAATTTAAAAGAATTTTTTTTAATAATCCATCCTGTTCTGTGGACAAGATTTAAAAAAAGTACTATTTAATCGAGTAATACTAATATTACCTCCCCCTGCATACCGTTTTTCAACCGGCACGGAATGCGTGCATTCTGTCCAGATATTGCTTACGTGCCGCCGGGTCATTATACTTTTTCATCTGACCGAAAATCTGATCTTTCAGACTGGTAAATAAGTAAGATTGAAAATTACCGTTTGTATTCAAGTCGACCCGCTCATTCCAGATCTTTGTAAAAACATGATCTATTATACTTTCAGCCTCTTTTTCATCCTTTAACAGGACCGAGCAAAATTTGAATGCAGGGACATGAAAATACGAACGTAACTGAATAAATGCCGCTTCATCGCCCTGTATTACCTGCTGCAAAATTTGTTGATTGGGAAAAGTCATAGCTTTAAAAGTATAGGGTTTGAAACCAATCTGACTTATTTCAATGGTGTCACCAGCTGCTTTTTAAAGACACTGGGTATGCTGAGTTCGATCTGCAACTGATCAATCTGTTCCAGTAACAGATCCGCTTGGTCCTGCAAATCGGTGGTCAATTCCCCTACGTCTCTTCTTGTATAGGTCGAAATAGGGAAACCTCTTTTTTGCAGGCAGTATTTGGCGATGGTCGGGTAAGCCGTATGTACGATATCCATCGATTCTAAGAAAAATTTCTGCAACAGACCCACCTTTTCCCCGGCCTCCGGATTATCGTAGTTTTCGCAGATCCACACGATCAGTTCGGGGTAAATATTTCCCTGGATACATGATAACCCTGCTGCACCAGCCCGGAGCGATGCCACTGCATTCACCATGTAGGCATCGTACAATCCGAATCGGTATCCCTCCGCCACTTTGATCCTCCTGATCACTTCTTCCAGATCAAGGCAGGTGTCTTTGTGATAGATAATGCGGTTCGACGGCAGCAATTCAGCCAGAATTTCACTGTTAATCAATCTCTTATACGGAACAGGACATTCATAAAATCCTAATGGAATATCACCTGTCAGGCTGATTAGTTCCTTGGCCCGCTCCACAAATACCTCATCTGATTCGTCTTCATCCGCCAACAGGCCCGTTATCACTATCACAGCCTGCACACCGGTATCATATATACGTTTGACAAATTGCGCTTGCCCGGCAATCGGCCCGCCGAAGGTTCCAGTTGCCACCACGGGCACACGTCCCTGTACCTGATCTACGACCGTGCTAGTTACCCTCAATCGCTCATCCTCTGTCAGTTCATACATTTCGCTGGAAAGGCAATTTGCAAAAAGGCCGGCGGAACCTGCTTCAAGGTACAGCTCGGTCAGAGCCTTTAATCCCTCATAATCTACTTCTCCCGATTCGAGAAAGGGGGTTAGCATAACGGGAATAAATCCCTGAGGCAACGACATAGAGGAAGACGTTACAGATGACATCATAGTTAGATTATATTGCGTACGTGACTAATTCTACCAAATCAGCATTCTATGAAATAGAACCCGTTCTCACTTGCTATGCAAGAGCACCTCATTTTCGATGGGTTGCTTACGTCTGAACTTCGTCAGCAGCATTCCCGCCAAAAAGATCGTCAATGTCCCCACCACCATGATCATATTTTGGTGGAGCGGATTACGTAAATAGGAATAATGATCAGGAAGTTGAGTGGAGAAAGTCATCCAGATGATCACGATGATTCCGATCAGTGTTGCGGTGAGCGCTTCGGCATTACCGGTGCTTTTGGATATCATGCCTAGCAGAAACAACCCAAGCATTCCACCCGCAAAAATTCCGGAAAGCATCCACCATACATCCAGCACGCTCTTTACGCCGATCATCGCAATGCCAGTCACCATACCGAGTAAACCGAAAACGGTCGTGGCTATGTAAAGCAGGCGTAACGACTGCCCGGCGGTGAGGTCCTGCTTAACGTACTTTTGATAAATATCCACTGAAAAAACAGTTGCAGAAGCATTCATGCCTGAGCTGATGGTACTCATCGCTGCCGACATAATCGCCGCAATGATAAGTCCTAAAAGACCCACGGGAACTTTGGTGACCATAAAATGAGGCATTACTTTATCTCCGTAATCTGCCGGCGCCAGTGTAGCTGCCAGGTTTGTGACCGCCTCTGCCGTTCCGCCCGGCAGTTTTTCAGCAGCAACCTGCATTTTAATTGTTTGCAGAAGCTCAGGATTACCTTGATAGTAAGCGAATAAGCAGGTTCCCAATAAGAAAAATATCAGTGAAACGGGCACGTACAGATACACACACAGCCATACGGAGCGTGAGGCTTCCTTCGCAGACGAAGTGGTATGGTAGCGTTGCACATAATTCTGGTCCATCCCAAAATTGTTCAGGTTCATGAAAAACCCGTACAGAAAAATGACCCAAAAGGAGGCTGTCGTGAAGTCCGGCGCAAAAGTACCGAGACTGAACTTGTCATTAGCTTTCCCGATATCAATAATACCGGACATTCCGCCCGACACGCCATTTACAACGAGGTACAATATAATCAGCGCGCCAATGGTTTTAATTACTCCCTGCACAACCTCGGTCCAGATCACCGCCTCCATTCCACCCATTACGGTGTATAACACAATGCATATTCCAACTACGATCATGATCGTCGACATCGGATAGCCTGTTAATGCCTGAAGACTCAATGCGATACCGAAGAAAATAGAGCCCATCCGCGCAAGCTGGGTCAGGAGAAAGCATACCACGGCATAAGTTCTCGCCCATGGCCCGAAACGGTGTTCGAGGTGTGTGTAAGCTGATACTTCACCGGTGCCTCGGTAAAAAGGGATAAAGTATTTCGTAGCCACCCAGGCTGCGAACGGCATCGAAAGGCTGAAAACAAACGAACTCCAGTTACTGCCAAATGCCTTGCCAGGCACACCCAGAAAAGTATTGCTACTCAGAAACGTCGCGTAAATAGAAATACCGATGGCCCAACCGGGAATGCGGCCTGATGCCTTCGTGAATTGTTCGGCGTTGGTGTTCTTTCTGGAAAAATATATCCCTACCGCAACCATCCCTACGAGGTAGGCAATCACTATGACGAGATCAACGAATGGTAAGGATTTCATTCTACTTTTCGGGTAAGTATAACTTTACCACAAAGAAACAGGATGAAGTCTATGGTTTTGTGGCATTTTATATCCTATTATTGTACGATATTACCAAACGATCCGGGTCATTCCAAGATATTGTGCCTATGATTCTACCATATCTTTGTTTTTGAAGAAATAGCCGATCCCCAGCGTGGAAATAACGATCAATACGATAAGGATGATTTTAGTCGCCAATCCTTCATTCGGATGTTCGAGCAGATACCGGATATCCTGTGCTTCCTTACCAGCCCAAACAGCGAGCAATGTCCTCGGGATCATCCCCATCGTCCCGCCAGCAAGTACCTGTTTGAAACGCGCGCCGGCCATAGCGAAAAACAGATTGGTAATGGCAAATGGCAGCACGGGAGACAGTTTTGCAAAAAATATCAGTCTTAACTCATTCTTGTAAAACCTTCGTAAAAGCGTTGCTACCTGTGGGTAGACCTGTATCAGGTAATTCCGGACTGAGGCGGCATGGAGAAAATGAGCCGACACATATATGATGGCAATTGCACCAAGGTTGAGAGCGAAAAGCATCGGTAATGATGCCCATCCCAGAAAATAGCCATACACCAGCGCCAGAAAAGTGGGGGGTGTCAGCGCAGCGGCCGACGCAAGCGTCAGTATGAATGTAATACCCAGCCACCATTCGATGGGCATTGCACGCAACACCTTTTCATTGTTGATAGCCCACGCCGTCAGAATAGAGGTCGTCACCAATGGCACGATCGTCATCAATACACTTATGACGACCGGTAATGAAAATCTTTTTGGTGTCGACGTTTCCAAGGCTAGCGAACATTTATATATCACCTGAATAACCACTTGTCAGGTTAAAAGGTTTTTGTAATCTTGCTTTTGTAGACTAATATTTTCATGCCATGAGGGGACAAATTTTCACTCAGTTACATTCGTGCTAATTCATATCTTCCTGGCATTCCAAACCACAAAAAATGAAATTCGGAACCAAAGCAATACACGCCGGCGTCGGGCCTGATCCAAGTACCGGTGCCATTATGACGCCGATTTACCAGACCTCCACCTACGTCCAGGAAAGCCCCGGCAAGCATAAGGGGTACGAATATGCACGGACCCACAATCCAACCCGCACCGCATTGCAGCAGGCGCTGGCGGCGCTGGAAAACGGCAAGCACGGAATCTGCTACGCTTCCGGCCTCGCTGCCACCGACGCTGTACTCAAACTGTATCGCCCCGGGGATGAGATCATCGCCACCAATGATATTTACGGGGGTACCTATCGTCTGATGAAGCGCATTTTCGAGCCGCTCGGGCTCCATTTCAAGTTTGTCGATACGGGCAGTATCAGCGATATAACCGGTTTGATTTCAGATAAAACTAAAATGGTCTGGCTGGAAACCCCCACTAATCCGTTGCTGAAAATCATTGACATTGCAAAGATTACCCGCATTTGCCGCGAAAGAAACGTAGTTACGGTAGTAGATAACACTTTTGCTTCCCCTTACTTGCAGAATCCGTTGAATTTGGGAGCCGATGTGGTCATGCATTCTGTTACGAAATACCTCGGCGGGCATTCGGATACCATAATGGGCGCTCTCATTACCAGTGATGACGAACTGGCCCGGCAGTTGGCCTTTATCCAGAACGCAAGCGGGGCAGTACCCGGCCCACAGGATTGCTTTCTGGTGTTGCGCGGACTAAAAACACTTCACGTGCGCATGCAGCGACATTGCGAGAATGCGGCGAAAGTTGCCGATTGGCTCTCGGCCCACCCGAAAGTCGGGAAAGTGTACTACCCGGGTCTGAAAGATGATCCCGGCCACGAACTTGCCGCGAAACAGATGAGAGGTTTCGGCGGAATGCTGTCATTCGAGCTGAAAGGGGATGTTTATGAAGAAGCCATTCACACCATGGAACGACTTCGGATCTTTTCCCTTGGTGAGTCACTGGGTGGGGTCGAATCCCTCTGTGCGCACCCTGCGAGCATGTCCCACGCGAGCATACCCAAAGAAGAGCGCCTTAAAACAGGCTTGAAAGACACCCTGATTCGCCTCAGTGTTGGTATCGAGGATGTAGAAGATCTTATCAATGATTTGGCTGAGGCCATCGGAACCGAATAGCTGCAGCATTGCAATCAAGATACAAAACGCTTACTTTTGGAACCATTTTTGAAAGACACTAAAAACATATTTAATCAATGGAACTATCGGGAACAGTCATTGCTTTGCTGCCGGAAGTAAATGGCCAGGGGAAAAACGGAACATGGCGCAAACAGGAGTTTATCCTTGAAATACCTTCTCAGTACCCTAAAAAAGTATGTATATCCCTCTGGGGTGATAAGATTGACCAGGCTAACCTCCAGGTGAACGACTCGGTAACCGCTTCCATTGATGTGGAAAGTCGTGAGTATAATTCGCGCTGGTACACGGAGGTGAAAGCGTGGAAAGTGGAAAAAGCAGGAAGCGGCAATGCACCTCAACATGCTGGCGGAAATCCACTACCTCCCGTTACTACTTTCACCGAAGACGAGTCGGACGATCTTCCATTCTGATATCGACAACATTTCCACCGCCAGCCAACACCATGAATCATTGGATGCTTGTTTTTATCGGTGGCGGGCTCGGCAGTTTGGCGCGTTATGGAATCGCCCGGGCATTTTCTACCTGGCCGTCAATATTCCCATTCGGGACTTTGACGGCCAATATTCTGGCCTGCATCATACTCGGCACCTTCTCCGGATGGGCGATGCCTAAATCACCGGATCTGGTAACGACCGCCCGGTTGTTTATCGTGGTGGGGTTCTGCGGAGGTTTCAGTACCTTTTCGAGTTTCAGTAACGAAACCATCCAACTCTTTATTCACGACCGCTGGACAGAAGCGTCATTAAACGTCCTGATCAGTATTGTTGCCTGTTTTTCAGCAACCCTTTTGGGAATGTGGCTTGGTAAAACATTTCTCGCAGTATAGCGACTTAGCTCGACTGGTAAGCCATCGACATCGTAAACTTATCGATCATTTCCTGCGGATGTACCTCGAGGATACGAGCGAGTACCATGACGACCAATGTGTTGGAAGCGATTTTACGGGGAATTCCGGCAAATGTTGCGAAAAGGTCGACAGTCACTGATTCTTTTTCGTCGAGCAATTTCATCAGCTTTTCTTCCTTATCCCCATATTGAAAACTGATGTCCCGCTCGCCTCTGCCCCTCCGCATGATCTCTTTCATCTCACGGCTCGCCTGAATCGATTTATCGTCCACGCGAATGTATGCCTGCCGGTTACCGGTATCATCTACTACATAATGGGGTTTGTCAATGCTCCTGGGAATGGTCAGAACCAGCACATCGCGGTCGGGGCTGACGGCAACACGTTCCTTTTTAAAACTTATCCTGGGGAAAATGTACTTGTCGATGGCCCGGGAGAGTGTGAACTCATCCTCATCAGCATCTTTAAGTCCTTTTAATGTTTTATCGTCACCGACTCCTACCAGCAGCTTCCCACCACCCGAATTTGCGAACGCAACCACTTCTCGGACAATCTTCTCGGGATGATTGGATTTCAGTTTGAATTCCAGATGCTCACCCTCACCTTTCTTAACCAGCTCTTTCAACAATCGAAGCTCCATCGGGTTGGAATGGATAAATTCTGAGTTATGACTAAATCACTTTCGGTAACTTACCTCGCTCTCTTCTTTGTTAACGCTAACAATTTACATTCCTTTTGCCAGATAAAAAAAATAATGAGAAGCGAGTTACGCAAAAAACTGACCCGTATGCATAAAAAAACGGCACCGATAAAGTGCCGTTTGAGCTAGTATTCATCTTCATTAAAAAAGAAGTCGTCTTTCGTGGGATAGTCGGGCCAAATCTCCTCAATGCTTTCATAAGGCTGACCATCATCTTCAAGCTCCTGAAGGTTTTCAACTACTTCTAACGGAGCGCCTGTTCTGATTGCAAAGTCAATTAGCTCGTCTTTGGTAGCTGGCCAGGGAGCATCTTCAAGGTACGATGCGAGTTCGAGAGTCCAGTACATAATATTTTCGCCTATTAATGGTTACTTTACTTTTTTGCAAAAGTAAAAAATTTGATATCTTTTAAAAGCTTAAAGCAAAAAAAAAGAAAAATAATTGCCGGGCTGAAAAATTAATTTCATTATAATAATTAATTAGCTGATAATCAAAATATTAAAAGTCTAACGCACATTACAAAATTCTTTCGGGTCTGAAGTTCCGAAACATGGGCGCTTTAACCGGTCCGGGTATCAAACATTACAGGTTCAGTGTGCTGTCCTTATGACATCTCGTTCTTCTTTCGGGAAAAACCCTTAATTTCCCTCATCATTACAAATACCTTTATATGACTATTGAAATTTGCGCCTATTCACTAGAATCCTGTATTAATGCACAAGCAGGCGGCGCAGGCAGGATCGAACTTTGTGGCGGTCTCGGAGAGGGCGGTACTACCCCCAGTGCAGGGCTGATAGAGATTGTCAGAAACCATATCGACATCCCGCTTTTTGTCATGATCCGTCCACGCGGCGGTGACTTTGTCTATGACTTCTTTGAGGAAGAAATCATGCGAAAAGACATCGACCTGGCCAAGAAGATTGGAGTTAACGGTGTCGTGCTGGGGATTCTCACCCCCGATGGCCAAGTGGATGTCTCCAGAACGAAGGCATTGGTTGATTATGCAGCTCCGCTAAAAGTTACATTCCACAGGGCTTTTGATCTGACACCGGATCCGGTGAAGGCACTTAAAGATGTGATCGCTACCGGTGCGGAAAGAATTCTTACGTCAGGACAAAAGCCTTCGGCAATTCAGGCAACCGACTTGCTCACTAAGCTGGCAAACCAAGCGAATGGTTCCATTGAAATCATGGCGGGGGGCGGTGTAAATCACCACAATGCCGCCGAACTTATTGCTACCGGCGTCCATTCGTTACATCTCACTGCCAAGGCATTCCGGCCGGGCCGGCAGAAGTTCTTTCCCGACGGTATTTCGATGGCCGGCGAAATACCGGATGAACGTTCGGTTCTTTTTAGCGACCTGCGATTAGTGGAAGCCATTGTCCAGGTTGCTTCCGGGTCGAACTGATTACAAACAAGTGTCAACGTCCTCCCCATGAAGTTTATCAAGGCAATCCTATCTCTCGCAGTAACCGCCGGGCTGGTTTACGCCCTCGACAAGCCCTGGGGACCGGCTCCTGCACTGGGGCCCTTTTTAAGTCCGTTCACAGGCCTCTGGCAAAATGGGGAGAAGCCCGTGGACCCTAAAAGCAGGCAGGTCACGGAACTGGATAGCCTGAAAGGTGAGGTTACCATCCGCTTCGACGACTATGGCGTGCCGCATATCTTTGCCAAAAACGACTTCGACCTTTTTTATGCACAAGGCTATATTACCGCCAAAGACCGGCTCTGGCAAATGGATCTGCAGACACGGGCCGCGGCGGGAAGGCTTTCTGAAATACTGGGCCCGGCTACGCTCTCGATGGATCAGCAGAGTCGGCGATTGGGGATGGGGTACGGGGCTGAAGCAAATCTGAAAATAGCCATGAGCGACCCCCGCTCCCGCGAGGCCTTGCTTGGCTACACGGCAGGCGTCAATGCGTATATCCGCCAGCTCTCCCCTAAGGACTATCCGATTGAGTTCAAGTTACTGGGATATAAGCCGGAAACATGGAAACCGATTAACACCATGTATATGCTCGAACAGATGACCCTCACACTCGCGGGGCGATCCAACGAGTTCGCGATGACCAATGCATTGAAAAAATATGGAAGAGAAACGATTGCGCAGCTTTTCCCCGACTACCCGATGTTACAGGAAAGCCCCATTATCCCATCCGGAACGCCCTGGGATTTTCAGCGCCTTCCTATTCCCCGACCGATTCCGCCTATGGAAACCGGCGACAGTATTTCATTCATCAAAAAGTCCTCGAATGCATTATCCGAACGGCTTCCCAAAGAAGAAGGAATTGGCAGCAACAACTGGGCAGTAGGTGCTGAGAAATCGATCACCGGCTACCCGATCCTAGCCAACGATCCCCACCTCGAACTTTCGCTGCCCTCCATCTGGTATCAGGTACAACTGCATTCGCCGGATATGAATGTATGTGGCGTATCACTTCCCGGCATTCCAAGCGTGATCATCGGATTCAATCAGCAGGTAGCCTGGGGCGTTACCAATGTGGATGCGGATGTTTTTGATCTATATAAAATCAAATTCAAAAACGAGTACCGGAATTTCTACTGGCATGACAACCAATGGAAACCCACTCATAAGCGGGAGGAGATTATATATGTAAAAGGTCAGCTAAAACCGGTTCGCGAGCAGATCATCTATACGCATCACGGCCCTGTCACCGACTCGGATGGTTCCTCCGATATTCCCAACCTCGCAACTAAATGGATCGGGCACGAGCCGGGGAATAGCTTCATCACATTCTATGAACTCAACAAGGCGAAAACCTACGATGACTACCGGAAGGCTCTCTCGCATTATGTCGGCCCTGCCCAGAACTTCATTTTTGCCGATAATGAAAAGAATATCGCCATTACAGTCAATGGCAAACTGCCTCTGAAATATAAAGAACAAGGCAAGTTTCTGCTCGACGGCAGCTCGCCTTCTGACGATTGGAATGGCTGGGTTCCCGCCGAACAGAATCCATTTGTAAAAAACCCGCCGAGAGGCTTCGTCAGCAGCGCCAATCAGTCGTCTGCCGATACGACCTACCCCTATTACATCAACTGGAGCTTTGCACCCTCTGAAAGAGGAATTCGAATTAACGAACGCTTGCAAGCGATGACCAATGCCAATGCAGACAGCCTCCGGATGTTACAGAATGACAATTTCAGTGTACTGGCGCGTACTTTACTACCCAGGTTGCTGAGTATACTCGAAACACGCGCATTAACGCCCCGGCAAAAAGCTGCGCGTATATTGCTTTCCAACTGGGACTACCAGAATGCGCCCGAATCGGTAGCAGCGTCCATTTTCGAAACATGGTTTCCACTACTGGGTAAGGCAATATGGGCTGACGACTTTGACACGCCAGGCGCTCCCATGGAATACCCATCCCGTGACCGGACATTATACCTGATATTGAAGCAACCGGAAGCAAAATGGTTCGACAATCTCAATACAACAGAAAAAGAAACCCTACCCGACCTGGTGTACCAAAGCTTTAATGCTTCGCTCGACACGCTAACTGCTCACAAAGGCACCATGAGTCCTGAATGGCAGTGGTCGAAGGTAAAGGCAGCCGAGATCCGGCATCTGAGCCGCAGCATCAAGCCATTCAATGCGCCGCCGCTCACGACAGGCGGGGGGAGCAGCATCGTTAATGCAATTACAAAAAGAAAAGGACCTTCGTGGCGGATGGTTGTCGAGCTGGGGCCCACGCCGCGTGCTTATGGCATCTACCCCGGCGGACAGTCGGGCAATCCCGGAAGCCCCTACTATCTCAACTTATTGGAAAAATGGGAAAAGGGAGAACTTAATGAACTGATATTCCTGACATCGGCAGATCAGAAAATACCTCATCTGGCGTCGATCCTTGTTTTGAAAAAACGCTAACCCCCTCCTTTATGAAATTTATCCTGATAGCCATTTTATCCGTTATACTCCAGTTGTTCACACCCTGGTGGGTGATCGCCATCGTCCCCTTTGTGATCCTGCTCTGGCAACCTTCCAGAACGGGGGAAGCATTCTGGGTCGGCTTTGGAGGCATCGCTGTTCCCTGGCTGATTTATGGCTATTACCAGCATTTTATCTCTGATGGCGCCATGTCCGACAGGGTTGCCAAGATCTTTATGCTGCCCAACGGCATCCTGTTGCTGGTCATTACAGCAGTGATAAGCGGGCTGATAGGCGGCTTTTCCGGCCTGACCGGGCGATGGATCCGGGAGATCTTCCGGCAAAACCCGCTCCCGCTCTCGGGACGCACTTCATGAACCTGTTGAGTGCCCCACTTATTCATTGTACTTAAACACAAATCATTATCTTTGCGGCTCGTTCAAAAACAATAAAACCTTAAAAATCCGTGAACAACAATACTTCATTGATCTGGAACATCGTTCTTTCGCTTGCCGTAGCGGTGTTATTTTTCCTACATTTCTCAAGCAAGTCGTCAACAGAATCAGGTGCAGCCGCAGATGGTGCAGTAGTAGCGGGTCGCCGCACTGTTTACGTTCAGGTGGATTCTCTTTTGAAAAACTACGATTTCTTCAAAGACACCAGAAAAGAGCTTGAAAACAAAAACTTCCAGCTGGAAAACGAGCTGACTACCAAAGGACGTTCCCTGCAAAACGAAGTCGCTTTTTTTCAGCAAAAAGCACAAACCATGACGCCTGAGCAAGCCCGCTCTACGGAGGCACAACTCATGAAAAAACAACAGGATCTGATGGCTTATCGCGATCAGTCAGCTCAGGCTCTGGGACAGGAGGAAGCGAAAAAGAACGAAGAGCTGTACAAGAACATCCGCGCTTATATCGATAAATACAATAAGGAGAATGGATACGAATACGTATTAGGTTATTCCCTGGGTGGCGGTATCCTTTTTGCGAACCCTTCTCTGGACGTAACCCAAAAGATCATCGACGGTCTGAACAAAGAATATAAAAATTCAGGTAAACCGGCCCCTGCTGATACTACGGCGAAGAAATAATCTTTCGTTAATCTGAAATATCAAAAACAGCGAAGCAGACGGCCTTTTGACCATCTGCTTCGCTGTTTTGTATAAACTGATTTTACACAATTTCAATGTTCCTCTACCTTTCTATTTTGAGCTGATCATTCTGCCTGAAAATTCATAGAACTCCTCGTCGTCAAGGCTGAGTGGTCTGTATCTCAATCCTCATATCCGTGTTGTTGC
The DNA here is from genome assembly GCF_059568735.1 of Dyadobacter ginsengisoli DSM 21015. NCBI lineage: Bacteria > Pseudomonadati > Bacteroidota > Cytophagia > Cytophagales > Spirosomataceae > Dyadobacter > Dyadobacter ginsengisoli. The sequence goes on along the minus strand of NZ_JCANTY010000010.1, from coordinate 6,925 downwards.
GTCCTTGCCAATACAGTATAAACATTTTGAAATATTAACTGATTCAAGGTCTGCACCAAACAAAAACAGAGGCAGCCGGTTGCCCGGCTGCCTCTGTACATAATATTGCTATATCCTAAACTGCGGAAGAAGAGAACTTCGCGCCAATATACTCGCGGTTCATGCGCGCGATGTTTTCCAGACTGATCTCCTTAGGGCATTCCGCTGAGCACGCGCCGGTGTTGGTACATGCCCCAAAACCTTCCGCGTCCATCTGAGCGACCATTTTCTCGGCACGGATGCTGCGTTCTGCCTGTCCTTGCGGCAGCAATGCGAGCTGGGAAATTTTTGCTGATACAAACAGCATCGCTGAAGCATTCTTACAAGCCGCCACACAAGCGCCGCATCCGATACAAGCCGCCGCCGCAAAAGCGTCATCAGCAGCCTCCTTAGCGATAGGTAGTGCATTCGCATCCTGCGCATTACCGGTATTGACTGAAACAAAACCACCGGCAGAAATGACGCGATCGAACGCATCGCGATCCACTACGAGGTCTTTGATTACCGGGAAAGCAGACGCTCTCCAGGGCTCAACGACGATGGTATCTCCGTCCTTGAATGACCGCATATGGAGCTGGCAGGTTGTTACGCCACGCAGCGGACCATGCGGACGGCCATTGATGTACATCGAACAGGCCCCGCAAATCCCTTCACGGCAATCGTGATCGAACGACACAGGTTCCTTTCCCTCCTCGATGAGTTGCTCATTCAATACATCGAACATTTCAAGAAACGACATGTCAGGAGAGACGTGATCCAACTTGTAGTTTTCAAACCCTCCTGCTGCATCTTTATTACTTTGTCTCCATACTTTCAGCGACAAACTCATATTTCCTTCCATACCTATATTCTTTATTACTGATATTACTTTTTCTTATAAACTAAAAATTCACTGTCGTAAGCTAAATAATTCCTGCCGTACACATTCAGCTCTTTCAGCTGCTCTTTCTGGCTGAAAGTACGGGCTAACTCGTAACCACGGGCAAATACCTCGGCTTCCTCTCCCGTCGCCTTCCCGAGATCCCAGGGCCTGAAAACCACCCAATTCGGTTGCAGGTAGTTGATCAGCGCCACATAAGATTCCGTTTTCAGCTTCTTGCGGGCATTAATCACCGCCGTGTTACAGAGTCCCGGGTAATCATACATCGTCAGTTCCGAATAGAAGCCAATGTAACCCAGCGGTTCCAGGAAGACTGTCTCTTCCTTCGACTTTGATTCTTCTTTAAGCCAAAGCCCTATTTTTTTTCTCAATCCATTCTCGATAACCTCCTGCTGCGATTTCATTTGCAGCAAACCGCCCGTATACACCCAAATCTGCATGACGAGGATTACACTTAACGCACTCACTGCGACCAGGCTCCTGCGACCTTCGAGTATCCCGCTTCTTACCGGCTGCGCTACCGCACAACCCAGCGCAACCAGCGCGATCACCATCACCGCCGGAATATACCATGGATAAATGGTCGGTGAAAAGATATTCAAATAGGATGCCACCAGAAATGCTGCAAACGAGAGGAACCTCGCATTGGCATTGATCTTTGGCACAACCCAAAGAAACACTGCTATATATGTAATACACTTTAAAACAAACAATAACACAACCGGCCAGCTTTCAAAATAGTAATAGGCCGGCGCGAAAATCCACAGGAATGGCGCCTCGTTCGAAACCAGCCCCATGAATACCGACTGCACATAATGCAATGCACGATCGGCGATACTGCCCAGTGTGAGTGTAAAGCCCTTTGCCAGGATCGTGTTCGGAACCGGGTTTCCGTAATACCACCACGCAAAAAGTATCCACGGCAGGTAAAAAAGAATCCCCAATATCCCACTCCGAAAAAACAGCCCAATATAACGCCAGGAGCCGTTTCTGAATAACAAATACCCCAGCAACAGGGAGCCGATATGGATAAATGCGTCCGGGCGGCTCCACATTAAAAAGGCGAATATTGCACCCAGCTTCACTGGCTCCGGCGGAGTGGTCTTAAACAGCTCACTCATCAACAGCACAACTCCCAGCAGCATGAACGCCGTTTCCATCCCGTTGATACTGTAATCAATGCTCTTTTCATCAAATATCAGCGCCAGCGCTACGAGCAGTGCAGCCCACGCAGGCGCTTTCACAGTATCGCGGAAAAGATCAAAGACCAGCTTCACCACTACGCCTATCAACAGCATGTTGATAAAGCGGAATGACCAGATCACCGCTTCATCGTCCCTTGTTATGAAATTCAGGAGTGCCGGTATCAGCGTGCCCAGAGGCGACGTGAACGAATGCACCCGTTCATTCAAATTAAAGGTGAACCCTAGTCCCTCCGATAAATTTTTCGACGCCCTGAAAGTAATATACCAGTCTTCCCAACGGTGGTCGGTAAATAATGCAAAAAACAATGCTGATCCGGCGCCTAGGGCGAAAACGAACCACGAAATGATTCTCTGGGCAGGGTATGCCATTTATTTTATGATAGAGGTGTATAATTTCAAATGATGCGGCAACAAAAGTTACCGCATCAGCAATTCAGCGCTGCTTACTTATAGCTCCGCTGTGCAATCTTGATATTTTCGTAAACGAGTTCCTCCTTATGAAGTTCCCATTCTTCGGTTCCTTTGCTCTCCCAGGCAGACACAAACATGTAATTCTCATCATCCCGCAATGCCTCCCCTTCTTCTGTCTGATATTCTTCCCGGAAATGTCCGCCGCATGATTCGTTACGTGTCAAGGCATCGAGGCACATCAGCTCACCCAGTTCGATGAAGTCTGCCACACGATTGGCCTTATCCAGTTCAGGATTGAAATAAGTAGCAGTACCCATCACTTTTACATCCGACCAGAACTCTTTTCTCAGTTCACGGATCTCAAGGATCGCTTCCTTCAAACCTTTCTCATTACGCGCCATACCGCATTTGTCCCACATGATCTTACCAAGGCGGCGATGGAAAAGCTCCGGTGATGTTTTGCCCTGAATGCTCAGCAGCTTCTCGATACGGCCTCTTACCTCCTCTTCGGTTTTCACAAATGCCTCATGGTCTGTCGAGATCTTTCCGGTACGGATCTCGTTCGCCAGATAAGCTCCGATAGTGTAAGGGATCACGAAATATCCGTCGGCTAACCCTTGCATCAGCGCAGAAGCACCCAAACGGTTGGCTCCGTGATCAGAGAAGTTTGCTTCACCCAATGAATACAAGCCCGGAACGGTTGTCATGAGGTTATAGTCAACCCAAAGACCGCCCATGGTGTAGTGTACCGCAGGATAGATACGCATAGGCACTTCGTAGGGATCCTCTCCGGTGATTTGCTTATACATATCAAAAAGGTTACCGTACTTTTCCTTCACAACAGCCTTACCCCACGCAGTAATGTCTGCATCGGACGCATTGTGAATATTGTTCTTATTGGCTTCTCCCCGCCCGTAGCGTTCTACCGCAGCAGCGAAGTCGAGATAAACCGCCAGTTTAGAACTTCCTACACCATATCCCGCATCACAGCGCTCTTTGGCTGCGCGCGACGCGATGTCACGCGGAACAAGGTTACCAAACGCAGGATAGCGGCGTTCCAGGTAATAGTCACGCTCTTCTTCCGGAATTTCATTGCCCGGACGATTGTCATTCTGCTTTTTCGGAACCCAGATACGTCCGTCGTTTCGAAGCGATTCCGACATCAGGGTTAATTTCGACTGGTGCTCTCCGGACACGGGAATACAGGTCGGGTGGATTTGTGTAAAGCATGGGTTGCCAAAAAAAGCTCCCCGCTTGTGCGCCTTCCATGCCGCCGTTACGTTGCTACCCATCGCGTTGGTCGACAGGTAAAACACGTTTCCGTAGCCACCCGTGCAAAGCAATACCGCATGTCCTCCGTGTCTTTCCAACTCACCGGTAATGAGGTTACGGGCAATAATACCCCGGCATTTGCCATCAATATTAACGATATCGAGCATTTCGTGGCGATTGTACATCTTCACGGTACCCATACCTACCTGGCGCTGTAAACCGGAATAAGCACCGAGTAACAACTGCTGGCCGGTCTGTCCCGCCGCGTAGAAAGTGCGCTGTACCTGGGTTCCACCGAATGAACGGTTGGATAACAAGCCGCCGTACTCACGCGCGAACGGTACCCCCGCAGCTACACATTGGTCGATAATGTTACCGGAAACCTCCGAAAGGCGATGCACATTGGCCTCACGAGCCCGATAATCCCCTCCTTTTATTGTATCATAAAAAAGACGGTAAACCGAGTCACCGTCATTTTGGTAATTTTTAGCAGCGTTGATTCCACCTTGGGCTGCAATCGAGTGCGCACGGCGTGGAGAATCCTGGAAACAGAATGCTTTGACCTTGTAACCGAGTTCCGCCAGCGTAGCCGCCGCAGAAGCACCTGCAAGACCGGTGCCGACCACGATGATTTCCAGACTACGTTTGTTGGCAGGGTTTACAAGCGGTACGGAAGAGCGGTATTTGCTCCATTTACTTTCCAGCGGTCCTTGTGGTATTTTGGCATCCAGACGAGATGAAGTTGCCATATATCAGATATTATTTAATCAGAAATTTAAAAATGAAACTTTGACGGGGCCTAGTTAACCCAGCCGAGATAGATTGAAAGCGGCATCAATGCAAACAGGAGCGGAACAATAATCGAAAACGCGGTTCCGATAAACGAAATGGCTCCGTTGTATTTGATGTGGTTCAATCCCAACGACTGAAATGCGCTTTTGAACCCATGCAGCAGATGCCAGAAAAGGGAAACGCAACCCAAAATGTAGATGATCACCACCACCGGGTTCTGGAATGTTTCGAGCATCATCTGGTACAGGTTCAGTTCTTCACCCGTGGCAAACTGATTGGATCGGTTCGGAATCCAGAAATGCGAAGTATGAATGACGAGGAAAATCAGAAGCAAGGTGCCGAGCAACCCCATGCTGCGGGAATACCAGGTACTGTTGGCTGCGGCATTATTGACGGCATACTTTACCGGACGGGCGTCGCGGTTATTTTTCCAAAGCAGCAAACCATCGATAATATGAAGCAGGAATCCCGCTACCAGGCCGATTTCGAGTGTACGTATAATAGGGTTGGTACCCATAAAATGTCCCCAGTGGGAAAAAGTCTCTCCGCCATCATTGTAAAAAATCATGGCATTGATGGTGGCATGAATCACCAGAAAGCTTATTAAAAAAAGTCCGGTAAGAGCCATCAGGAGTTTTTTACCGATAGAGCTCGTTAACGTTTGTGAAAACCACGACATAATCGAAACGAATGGTTTTAGTGCAAAAAAATGAGGTATATTTAGAACCTTTCAAAGGTATATCACAAACGTATGCTAGGCAAAAATTCCTTTCATTTTTGCAAACCGCGCAGTCTATTTATAATCATTATTAAGAATTATTTAGACTGATTAGCATCTGTTCCGGAAACGTGCTGGTACACACCACTTATATTGCATCGATGTAACCGGCTTATACACATTTTTGACGTCCAATTTCGTTGAGTAGCTATCGACAAGACTACCAACTGTTCAACTCATGCGTTTACATATACCCGTCCTGACTCAGATTGTTCTTCTTTTCCTTTTTGTGTCACTCACCGACGCCATGGCCACGCATTTCCGCGCTGGCGAAATCACGGCAAAACGTATTTCCTCCCTGACCTACGAAATTAAGCTCTCGGCCTATTTCGACGTGTCTCCGAGAGGCATCGACGCTGCCAATTCCGCTAACTTTGTGGACTTCTACTTTGGGAGTGAAGGCCCGTTCAAGGTGGCCAGGATACCATCCAGCGTTCGCAATATCGGTAACAGCACTACGTACAATGAGTACACCACAACATTCACCTTCCCGGCAGCCGGCAAATACCAGATATCTGTACGGATGGAAAACAGAAATGCTAACACGCTGAATCTCAACAATGGCATAGGCACAGACGGTCTAAACTTTTATGTGCATTCAATTCTGGAGATCAATCCTACATTGGGACCTAATCAAACACCTGTTCTATTAAATCCACCCATAGACCTGGCTGCCGTAGGACAACGCTATATTCATAATCCCAACGCGTTCGACGCCGACGGCGATAGTTTGTCTTATAAAATGTATATTCCTCAACAAAGTATAGGCGGCGGAAAAGGGCAGAACATTCCCTATCAGGATCCAAATTTTATCGGTGCCCCGGGCCAAACCGAAGCTGGTGCTTCTCCCGCCACTTTCAGCATTAATCGTTTAACTGGCGACATTGTGTGGGACGCCCCCGCCAGGGCAGGACAATACAACATTGCATTTGTCGTGGAGGAATGGCGGGATGGTGTGCTCATTGGCCAGATTATCCGGGACATGCAAATTCTGGTCGGCGACGCGCGCAACGACCGGCCATTAATGCAGCCCCTGCCCGATATCTGCGTTGAAGCAGGTACCCTCATCAACCAGCCCGTCACAGCCACCGATAAAAACGGCGACAAGCTCAATCTCACCTCCACAGGCGGTGTCTACCAAAGTTCGCTCGTTGCTCCGGCCCTGGCCAAATTCACCGTCGCACAGCAAGGAACACAAGGGACCGTCTCTGGCGTCTTCTCATGGCAGACTTCCTGCAACCATATCAGGCTCGAACCCTATGACGTGCTGTTCAAAGTCGAGGATGCACCAGGACCCAATGTCCCCAACCCCTCTTTGTTCCGCAAGCTCGTCGATATGACAACCCTGAGCATCAAGGTATATGGCCCCAAACCCACAGGACTCAGGGCTACCGCTGCAACTGACCCCGCAGGCACCGCTTACCGCCTCAACTGGGATGCCTACAAATGCCAGGTCGCAGGTGCCAAAATCGCTGTTTACAGGGCTGAAAAATGTACCGATATACCCGAAGACGTATGTATCACAGGCATTCCGCCAGGATCAGGCTA
>NZ_JCANTY010000009.1:0-388260 GCF_059568735.1 Dyadobacter ginsengisoli DSM 21015 | reverse complement strand
CCTTGTCGGAAGATGAAGAGCTGAAACTGAATTTCAGTGTGCAGACCACATTGAAACAACGGTTGAGCAGCGACCGGCTGCAATTTGTGCATGAGCAGAGCGGTGTGGTTTTGAATTACGAACAATTAAAGGTTTGGGACGCCAATGGCAGGACACTGGCCGCAGCTTTTGAAAAAAATAAGGATGACTATGCGATTCATGTCCAAACAGCCGGTGCAGCATACCCCATCACCATTGACCCGATCAGCACTACGGCTGCCGCGATGACCGAAAGCAACCAGGCAAATGCCAATATGGGCTTTTCCGTAGCCAGTGCAGGGGATGTGAACGGGGATGGGTATAGTGATGTCATTGTAGGGGCCAACCTGTACGACAACGGCGAAACCGATGAAGGGGCCGCCTTCATTTACCACGGTTCCTCCACCGGGATCAGCACCACAGCCACCGGCACGCTAGAATCCAATCAGATCAATGCACAAATGGGTATTTCTGTATCCAGTGCAGGGGATGTAAACGACGATGGGTACAGCGATGTCATCGTAGGGACCTTTTTCTACAACAATGGCCAGACCGATGAAGGTGCCGCCTTTATCTATCATGGCTCCGCAACTGGTATCAATACCACTGCGGCCACCACGATAGAAAGCAACCAGGCAAACGCCAATATGGGCATTTCAGTAGCCAGTGCAGGAGATGTGAACGGGGACGGGTACAGCGATGTCATCGTAGGGGCCTATCAATATGATAATGGGGAAACCGATGAGGGTGCCGCTTTTGTCCATCACGGTTCGGCCGCAGGTATCAGTACCACCGCTGCCACAGCACTGGAACGCAACCAGGCGGGTGGACAGATGGGCATTTCCGTAGCCAGCGCGGGAGATGTAAACGGGGATGGGTACAGCGATGTCGTCGTGGGGGCCTACCTATACGCCAATGGCCAAACTGAGGAAGGGGCCGTCTTTGTTTACCACGGCTCGGCCACTGGACTGAGTATCAGTGCAGCCACCGTGATAGAAAGCGACCAGTCAGATGCACAAATGGGCAGGTCCGTAGCCGGTGCAGGGGATGTAAACGGGGATGGGTACAGCGATCTCATCGTAGGTGCCTGGCAGTACGACAATGGCGAAACCGATGAGGGGGTTGCCTTTGTTTATCACGGGTCGGCGACAGGGATCAATGCCACCTCCGTGGCAACGATAGAAAGCAACCAGGCAGGTGCAAGACTGGGCGTTTCCATAGCCTGTGCGGGTGATGTTAACGGCGATGGGTACAGTGATGTCATCGCAGGGGCTTACTTCTACGATAATGGCGAAGCCAACGAAGGGGCCGCCTTTGTCTATCACGGCTCGGCCACAGGGATTAATATCATAGCCGCCGCAACGCTGGAAAGCAACCAGGCGAATGCCAATATGGGTGTTTCTGCTGCCAGTGCCGGGGATGTAAACGGGGATGGGTACAGCGATCTCATCGCGGGCGCCCGGACCTACGACAACGGTGAAACCAATGAAGGGGCCGCCTTTACCTATCACGGCTCGGCGACTGGGGTCAATACCACCGCGGCTGCTATGGTAGAAAGCAACCAGGCAAATGCCAATATGGGCGTTTCCGTAGCCGGGGCCGGTGATGTAAACGGGGATGGTTACAGCGATGTCATCGTAGGGGCTTATCAATACGACAATGGCGAAGGCAATAGAGGGGCCGCCTTTATCTATCATGGTTCAATCACAGGGATAAGTACGACGGCCGCCGCAAAGGTAGAAAGCAACCCAGCGAATGTATATTTGGGTTTTTCCGTAGCTGGTGCCGGGGATGTAAATGGGGATGGGTATAGCGATATCATCGTGGGGGCTATGCTATACATCAATGGTGAACCCAGTGAGGGTGGTGCTTTTGTTTATCATGGCTCGGCATCGGGGATCAATACCACTGTCGCCGCTGTGCTCGAAAGCAACCAGATGTACGCGAATTTGGGCCATTCCATAGCCAGTGCAGGGGATGTAAATGGGGATGGGTATAGCGATGTGATCGTAGGAGCTTATCATTACGACAATGGCCAAACCGATGAAGGCGCTGCTTTTGTCTATCACGGTTCCGCATCAGGGATCAATACAATCGCCGCCGTCGTGCTCGAGAACAATCAGGCAAATGCAAATATGGGCTATTCGGTAGCCGGTGCGGGCGATGTAAATGCCGACGGTTACGGCGATGTCATCGTGGGTGCTTCGAAGTACCACAATGGCGAAACCGATGAGGGCGCCGCCTTTATCTATTATGGCTCAGCCACAGGGATCAGTGCCATTGCGATCACCACGATAGAAGGCAACCAGGTAAATGCAACAATGGGCGGTTCCGTTTCCGGTGCGGGCGATGTAAACGGGGATGGGTACAGCGATGTCATCGTAGGTGCTGTAAATTATGGCAATGGTGAAACCAACGAAGGCGCCGCTTTCGTCTATCATGGTTCAGCCACAGGGATCAGTACCATTGCGAGCAGCACGATAGAAAGCAACCTGGCAAACGCCAATATGGGCTTTTCAGTAGCCGGTGCAGGGGATATAAACGGGGATGGGTACAGCGATATCATCGTGGGCGCTCATTTCTACGTCAATGGCGATTCCGGTGAAGGTGCCGCTTTTCTTTATCATGGCTCTGCCACGGGGATCAATACCATCGCGACCGCCAGAGTAGAAGGCAACCAAACAGGCGCATTTATGGGCGTTTCCGTATCCAGTGCGGGCGATGTAAACGGGGATGGGTACAGCGATGTCATCGTAGGAGCTTATCGTTATCGCAACGGCCAAGCTAGTGAAGGTGCCGCATTTGTATACCATGGCAACGCGGCAACCATCAGCAACCGTAATAACCTTAATCTGTACAATGTTGATTTAAATACGCCTATCAGCAGCAGTAATTTCCCGCTTTCCAATTTTGGCACAGGGCTTTTTGCCAAATCTTTTCTGGGAAGGGATAAGGGGAAACTGGTCTGGGAAACAAAGGTTAGCTATGAGCCTTACAGTGGCACCCCCATTACCAACAGTGTCCTGTATACCTCCCAGCAAACGGGCTATACCGATCTGACGATCATGGGTACGGAGCTTAAAAGCCTGGTCGATAAACAAACCGGCAAGTACACCAAAATAAGGGCCAGGGTACATTACGATCCTGTTACTGCCGTCACCGGGCAAATGTATGGCCCATGGCGATATATACCTTCTGTGAACGCAGGTTCAACCGGGGGCGCTTTGCCGGTAGACCTGATCTCATTCAAAGTCGCCTGGCAAGCCCAGGGCCAGTCCGCGCAGGTCAAGTTTGTTACCGAGAATGAAAGCGAGATCTGCTGTTATGAAATTGAAAAAAGCGATAACGGGTTTCATTTCAATGTAATTGGTCACTTGGATGCCAGAAATTCTCCCGAGCTTCATACGTACAGTTTTATTGATCTTCATGCCAATGGCAAAAAACAATATTACCGCTTAAAGACCATTCACCATGACGGTGAGATTGACCACAGCCGGATCGTCTTATTGCAGGATAAAACCGTTACGGAAATCCTGGGATTCCCCAACCCGACCGCCGATGAATTGCAACTGCAACTCAACAAGGCATATAGCAGCATCCAGGTGCAGATTGTAGGCAGTGCGGGACGGGTGGTCAAGCAGTTTACCGCCAGCTCCGATGCCAATCAAACGATCAAAATACCAGTGAACAATTTAACCACAGGGACTTATTTATTGTATTTGCAAACCAGTGAAGTTTCAGCAAATAGGTTGTCAAACGTTGAAGAAAAGCAGGTACTGCAGTTTGTAAAGGAGTAAGTCTGGGCTTTGAAGTGAACAGGAACAGCAGCGGGTGAGCGCTGCTGTTCCTGCTTGGCATGTTCTGAATTAACATATTATTAATCAGTATTTTACCATGAATGTTAACAAAACGAGAAAGGACTAACAGGGAATTTTCTATCTGTTTTAGGCGATGATCAAATGAGCGTCATGAGTATGTTTTCCAATGGATAGCCTCTCTTCCAATACACAATTAAACTATGAACCTCTTTCAACAACCTCGTCGAAAATTTCTCAGTACAGGAATTCTGGGATTTTGCACCGCGCTTTTTACCGGGCTATCAAAAAATGGTTTTACTAAACCTGTTTCTGCTAACGACAAGGGAATTGTTGTTCATGAAGATGAGGGAATTCATATTTTGACGGGCAGGCGAAAGGTGCCGATAACGATAAAAATTTCCAAAGCCAAACAAGGTGTAGATGCTGTTTCATTTTGTGTTGAAGACCAGAGTCCTGGGCGTAAAATGCGCATTCATAAACATTTGAATAACGATGAACTTATTTTCATTCACAAGGGAGAAGGAATACTTACCCTGGATGAAGAATTTGTACACGTAAAGACCGGTGATGTTGTTTTTGTTCCAAGAGGCACATGGCACGGTCTTGACAATACCGGAAAAGAAAATCTACTGATGGTTTTTCAGTATACACCCGCTGGGTTTGAAGAGTATTTTATAGAAAATGGCACGTTAGTTGGAATGCCCGCTAAACAGAAAACTGAAGAAGAGTATTCAGTAACAGAGAAGAAGTATGGAATGGTTTATAAAGAACCCAATGCTACTAAATAGTAAGAACGCACAACATGGGGTTTACGCGGATGTTGACAAGTAGCGCTCCAAATAGCCGTTGATATTCGCACAACGAAAACTATCCACCGCCCTATATGTGCTATCCTTATCGTGGAAGTGTAAACCAAAACGTGCTACCAGTTCCGTCTAAGCTTTCCACCCAAATCTACGCAACCTTCGGTTATTACAATTAAGGAGTAGCCGAATTACCAGGTTTATAGGTTTCGAAATACATTGTCGGCGTAAACCTTGATTTGGTTGCAATAAAAGGCTCTTCGGGTGTCTTTCTGATGTACACGTGCCCTCTTCAAGGGACAATGATATGGTTAGCTCATAACTTTCGTTTCTCGTTTCTTTTTTCACCTATGAGTCAACCCGTTCAACGGCGACAACAATGTTTTCATGGATTACAAGGTTATAAGGGCTAGCAGCCTCAATGCAATTACTATTGCAGAAGAGTTGTTTCACGTATATCAGGACCGCCCCTATCCGAATGGCACTGATAATTATACAACCAAAGGAAGAATTAACATTGAATTTGAAGCAAAAGTGTGGCGCGACTTAATGATTTTGAGTATGAGTGGACCTACTGGAACTGGTCCATCGTGCTGCTCACCAGTGAATAATGTGCAAGAGCTCAACTATCTTAATTGGTTGATATCAATTTCGAATAATGGAACCAAGGGCCAAGCAACTTTGGGGGACTGCGGTGAGTCAATGGTATTACTATATGGGTGAATTTGACAACTCTTGACCTATCTATACTGGGAACATAGATGCAAGCCTTAGTCCCCAGGCAATGTTTAAGTTGTTTGATTCTTCTCCATGTACTAAAAAAGTCTTTTAATATGAAAATGTACCTTTTTTTTCTGTCCTTACTAACTCCTGTAATTGGGATTAGCCAAAAAGTCGATAAGAGAATCTTGAACACTTCGGACGGTGAAAGCTATGCCATTACAACTAATATGGATACTGGAATGTCGTTTGTTCGGAATACAAAGAATAAATTGAATTCCATTGATCTGGTTAAGGAAATTGATAAAAACAAATATGAATCTTCGATTCCCACGGGATACGTGTCGCACACGAAGGAAAGTGTGTCCCAATTTTATGAAGTATTGAAAACAGCTTTTTCGGATGCTGGAAAGCCGCTCCCTAAGAATACAATTAGCGCGATATTTTTTTACAATAAACAGGGAAAAATTAAAGAAATCGAGTTCGGAGAAAACTTGGGTGCAGAGCTGGCTATTGATGATATTGGCCTAATAGAAAGGGCTCTAAAAAAGAACTTTACATTTAGCACAGAACAGGATAAGCTTAGTGGAGAAGAGACATATCGATTGCTTTACGTTATAAGATTCGATCAAATAGATTAGGCTCTGATCACGTTTTTGGATGTTGATTCGGACTGTAAGCGTGTTTGTCGAAGGTAGCGAAGCTGTTTCACGATATTCCAGAACGGGACAACTAAGCCAGCACCAGAAGAAAAAGGCCAAATAGAGAAGGCAAGATTTCAAGAAAGCGTAGCGAAGTTCAAAGAAAAATATGACAGCTATTCAGTAGAAATGTTGACGAAAATTGTAATCAAAAAAGTATGTCCCAGAAGCACTTGAAGCGGCAAGACAATTACTAAAAGAGCGACAGCCCAATGAAAATGCCATCTAAGGGACATACATAAAAAATATTTGGCCAGCACTGAACAAGGTTTTTCGACGGATCTGCCATCCATGATCAGCTCCTTCTACATATGAGCATTTAACCATCAACCCTGAAGTATTATATTCAAAAAGACGAGCCTCATAATGCCCCTGGCCGCGTGGAGCATTGAAGTCTAGCAACCTATTTTCCCTAATTACCCTGTTTTGTTCATCATATTCGTAGGTACATTTAACAAGAGGCCCACTAAGCTTTTCTAACCGACCACTAGCATCGTATTTGGTTGCAGTGACATATTCTCGACCTTGTGCCTTTAATATGATTTGACTAATCTTCCAATCTGTGTAGACATATTGAAGTATTTCATTCCCCGGAAATGTTATTCGACTTATTCGACAGGTATCTCCATCAGATTCTGGGATAGGCTTAGGATCTGGCACCGATATTTCCTTTTTTGCTTTACATGAAATAAAAAAGATAAAGGCTATCCACAACACAACTCGCATGTTTAATCGGGGTTTGGGTAAAAAGAGGCTTCTGAAGTGAAATCACTATCTTATATTTTCTAATCGTCTCAGCAATACCGGCTTTAAAATGTTAGATAGCAGATCTAATCTCTCATTAAACGCCGGTTTTGCAACTGCTGCTGATCGACATATCGGGCAAATTCTGGCTGGAAAGGGCATCAAATTAACGTCTCACAAATCAATGTATCACGCCCGGACACGACGGAATTACTGAAAAGCTGTTTTTACAGTCGCAGGAGGTCAGGGCCGGTTCTGCCTGTATAAATCCTGGATTTCAGCGCGTGATTTGCTGGCCCTTCGATTTTTTCTTTCCTTTTTTGCGTGAGTTTCCCGGCACCAGGTCAGCGCCGGCTGTATTCAGTCGGGAATTCGGCGATTGAACCGAAAAGCATTCGTCTCTAATTAAAATACCCGCTAAGCACTTCTTTAACATTCATCAAAAGCTGTTCTGAAGCTTCAATCTCGACTTTCCGCGCCGAGACACTCTCAATGTTAAAACCGAAAGGGACATCCCTTTGATAACAGAATTCCGCCATTTCCCGGGCAATCTCAGTACTGATCTCGACTGACCTCGCTAATATGTCATGGCTCTGATGCAATTCTTCGGCCAGCCAGCCGGGAACATGGATTCCCAGCCAGTTCAAGAATTGCAGCGTTTTCGCCGAGCCGCATGGAGTAAGTGTAAAAATTAAGGTAGGCATTTCAACCTGCCGGAGCACACATTCCGCACACAAATCAGTAACCAGCTGCTTCATATAATCGGCGCTGTAAACGCACTGGGTAATAAAATACGAGCAGCCATTCACGATTTTCCCGATCAGTCTCAAATGTTCATTGTTATCCGCAGCATGGCGTTCGGCAATGGCCACTCCTCCCAATCTGCTATCCACTGCGACGTTATTCCAGAGCTCGTAAGCGTCGCTCAGGTTCATCAGCGCCTTTTCATTCCGCGACGGTAACCCCACCAGTACCAACGCATCATTGGCAGGCAGTGCCTCAAACATGTTCTTCATCGCTTCCGGATCCCGCTTTCCGACCGAACAATAAACAATTTTCGACAGCCCTGCCACGTCCAGGTACTCGTTCGCAAAAGTCCAGGCATCGATAGTCGGTGTGAAAGGAAAGGGACGCTGTCCACCATTGCGCGAGCTTTCATCCTGCAAATCATAGATCACGAGTCCGTCAACACCCAGCGCCAGGGCACGCGTGCTTTGAATATGGGCAATCTCTCTGATCCGTTCAGTTGTTTGTTCGGCCTTCGGTGGTGTTATGCCGTACAGGATTAAGCCTGATTCCCGGTTGGACAACTTCTTTGCAAACATGCGTACATCATTTTAGCTGCTGCAAAATAGATCAAAAATCTACTCACGGGATTCGGAAGTGCAAAAAAATCATTCGGCAGACGGCCGGGCGCCGGGGTAATGCTACGAGCTTCAAAGGGCAGCCTGTTTTCGAAAAAATAGCTTTGATGCAGTCAGAAAGACAACCCTAATGGATTAGCAAAAACTCCAAAATTTACTAACGAAGCACATTTTGCTCTATTTGTCATCAACCGGTAACTCACTAAGAGAATTAACTTCCATGGAAAAACTAAAAACTATCTATATTTACAAATTCTCTTAAAATAACACAATAGAATGAATATCAAAGTCTTTTTGTTTGGCTTTTTGTTACTTTGTATACCGCTTTTCCGCCAGGACTTCTTTGTCAGGCATTCCACCATTTTCCCGATCTATTTTTTTCTGTTCCCTATTGGTCTGATTATAATGCTTTGGTCGGTTTCCGGTAACCGGTTGAGTCGCCTGGCCGTATGGTTGGGCATCTTTACCATCGGTGAGGCTGCCCTGGTCGGCAGCGTTGTGTACATGGCTAACTATCAGCGCTACACCCCGTTATCGGACGGTTACTACGACTGGGTCCGGGGACAATATGGCTTTTTTAGAAGTACCACTAACTTCAATAGTGATCTATCCCGGTACGACTCCTTACTCACCTACCGCTTTCGATCCAATATTACCGGAAGGTTTACCAATCCTGAATTTGATGTGGAAATTAAAACGAACTCGCTTGGTGTGCGCGATGACGAAGCGAGCCTCCGGTATCCGGCTGTGGTAGTTTTAGGTGATTCCCACGGAATGGGTTGGGGTGTTGAGCAAGACGAACGACTCTCGGAGGTGCTCGAAAAACAACTTCAGGTAAACGTTCTTAACACTGCTATTACTTCTTACGGCACGCACCGGGAGACCAAGCTCCTCAGCGAAGTTGATCTCGACTCCTGCAAAATGCTCGTCATACAATACTGTTATAACGATCTCGAGGAAAATAAAGCCAATTTGACGGAGACTCAAAAGCCCGGAATTGATGCGTTCGGGTTCGGAGTGGCGGAGAAAGAGAACATAATCAATAAAACTTATTTCCCGTTTAAAGGTTTGTTTCTTAGCCTTCGCTGGCTGATAGTAAGCGGAATCAAAAGCGCCGTTCAACCCGCTTCCAAAGCGCCCGTTCAGCAGGTTGCCGCTTCTCCGGTCGTCGAGTCAGAACATGCCGTAAACTTTTTCCCCTACCTGAAAAGGATACGCGAGCGCTACCAGGGACCGATTGTAGTTTTTGACCTGGGCACCTACAATTATCCCATCGTCAATGAATTGCAGGCGTATCAGGCTGTCCATCCACTGACCGGTGTTTACTTTATCAATGTACACCTCTTGCTAAGCCGACAGGATTACTTCACCATTGATGACCACATCAACGCCCGCGGGCATGCTAAAATTGGGACCGCGTTGGCCGACCTCGCTGAGAAAAGGCATTGGCTGAAGCAAACTCTGAACCAGACGGATTAATCGCCATTAAATCAACCAAGAATCCGTTCACTAACTGTTTCTTGGCGCTTCGGGGATGTCGGTGCAACTTGCACTCCGGTAAAACCTTTTAGCACATGGAAACGCTCACACTCTATACAGTCATCGCTCTTTCGGCCACGGCTGCCCTGTTTATAATCGGCACGAAATGGGCCCTGGTTGCCGAACACAGGAAACTGAGGCAGGTATTAAAAAACGGACGGGAATTTGAAGCGGTAATCGTGGAAGCTCGCCCGGTCAGGCCGTCTGTGCTGCGTCCTGAAAATGTAAGGCTGAAAATTCAGCTTTTAGCTGAAAAATCTGTCGAAATCCAATTCGACTACGATGCCTCGTACCCAGAATGGCGCGAACTCGCGATTGGTAAAATTATCAGTGTGGATGTCGATCCGGCGAATCACCGGGTTGTACTCGTCACCCGCAAGTCATCACGATTCAATCCGGTATCTGTAGGAATGGCAAACAGCAGGCTGTTAGCGGCTTAAAGGATCACCATAATATCCGGATTAGGCCGATCTTTCTTTTCAAGGTATTCCCACGACACAATGTCTTCTTCCGGATAGATATTCCCCGTATCCTCCGGTCCTTCGTCCCCGATCGCCTCAATAAATGCTTTCGAGGCCCTCTTGTAAATCCCCTCACGCGGAACTCCATTCATATCGGTAAACAATACCAGTGTCTGATCCTCGGGCAACTTTTTATTTTTCATGATTTTCAAGTGCTTTTGTAATACAAAGGAAAGCAAGACTTTTTCCTTTTCTAACAGCCTTCAAAATTTATGCCCGTCTATCAATTTTCGTACATAATATTTGTATCGTACGATTTAAATCGTACCTTTGAAAAGTACTCAATCTGATTACGTATGAACCCCGAAAAATCCGAGCCCACCAAGGCTGAAATCGATATCCTTTCCATTCTTTGGAAACATGGCCCTTCCACCGTCCGCTTTGTACATGGAAAACTTAACGCGATCAAGGAAGTGAATTACACCACGACCCTCAAGCAAATGCAACTGATGGCTGAAAAGGGGATGCTGAAACGCGACGAAAGTAACATGAAGCATGTGTATGAAGCTGTTGAAGAAGAGCAAAAAACCAAGGGTCTTCTGCTCAATCGTTTCGTAGATCACCTCTATGGCGGCTCAGCAAGCAACCTGGTCATGCAATTGCTCGATAACAAAAAGGCATCCAGGGCCGAACTCGACGAAATCCGCGCGGTACTGGATCAGTTGGATAAAGAAAACCCCTAAACCAAACCAGCCATGAAACACTTCCTGCATTCCGAAACGGTCGCGGCACTCGTTCAAAAAATTGGTATTATGCTTCTGCATTCATTATGGATCGGCGTCGTGGCTGCGCTTCTGGCAGCTGTAATTGTGGTCTCAACGCATGCCAGCAGGCCGGAAGTCCGGTACAATCTCCTGACCGGTCTGATACTCCTCTTCCTACTGGTGACAGGCTCCGCATTCTTTCTTTCCGGCCAATTGTGGTCACCGTCTTCTGGCTCCGCCACAGCCGTGTTTTTAAACAATTCGGGTGTGGATGCAGAATATTTCAGGCAAACACCGCCTCAGCAAGACGATATCCTTGGTGAAGTAAGCGGTTTCCTGGTCGGGAAAATCCGGATCATTACACTGTTTTGGTTTTTGGTCGTCACAGTCAAGTTTGGCGGACTATTATTGGGGCTTTATCGGGTATACCAACTAAAAACACAGCAGCTTTACAGTATCGGGCCGGACTGGGATCAGCGCTTGGCCACCTTTGCCCGTGCAATGGGAATTACACAATCTGTCCGGATATTCCAATCAGGATTGGTAAAGATCCCGACAGTTCTCGGACATTTCAGGCCTGTCATATTGGTGCCACTAGGTGTAATCACTTCCATTCCGGTGGACCAGATCGAAATGGTGTTACTGCACGAACTCGCGCACATCCGGCGCTTCGATTTCTTCGTCAATTTCTTGCAACGGCTCACCGAACTGCTCTTTTTCTTCAACCCGGGTATTCTATGGATTTCAAAACTGATCCGGGATGAACGTGAAAACTGTTGCGATGATATGGCATTGCGCTATTCCGGAAACAAGTCCGTCTACATCCAGGCACTTCTCTCGTTTCGGGAACACCAGCTCAGTGAAAACGTATATCAATTAGCGTTTACAGGGAAAGGTGGTTTGGTACAACGTGCCAAAAGGATTGCCTCCCGTTCCAACACTACACTGGGTGCTGCTGAGAAAACCGTATTGCTGGTAACACTGCTCGCATTTTTCACGCTCTCCGTGATGTTCGCGCAAACCCATGCACCGCAGGTCGGTGTCGGGCGTACAAGTGGCGCTGTCATACAGCAAAAACCTGGCCCAAAACGCCCGGTACGGAAAGCCAATTCATCCATTGAAATCACTGACAAAAAGCCGATTACAAAAAATAACGAAAAACAACCCGTGGTTGCTCCTGCGAAATCGCCGGGCTCTTCCACGAAACCGGTACTTCCTGACACGCTAGGACCATTGCAACGATCCCTATCCCCGATCTACCAGTCTACATACCCGCATGCCACCGATTCGTCGGGCATTGGGCGACAATCTTCTCTATTGCAAAGCGGTTATGTGAAAAACTATAACACGCAACTTTTGCACACGTATCAGCCGTTGCAGATAGCCCGGCCGTTCCGTGTAAAACCACTCCCTATTACAGAGAAAATACTGACCGAAATAGAGCGGCAGGGCATATCGATTTCCAGAGGCAATATCGACTTCAAAATCACCAACGAGGAACTGATTATCAACGGAATAAAACAACCCAACGCAGTACATCAGGGCATACTAGACGCAGTATTGAACAACCCGGACGACGTCATCGACTTCACATACGGAAGCCACAAATAGTCGATTCGACAAATATTAGCCTTAAACACTTACGGAAGTAAGCAGGCATAAGTATGCCCATTAGTCACGAAAAATAGGATACTCTTAAAATCACGTTCATGAAGATTTCTGTTCGGGTGAAATTCACCCTGAGGATCGCCGTTGTCCTGCTGGCAACGTTGGGACATGCATATGCCCAGATAAAAGGAAAAGTGGTAACGCCGGATCAAAAACCTATCGAAGGCGCCGTCATATCAATGCTCGCCGCCACCGACTCTAGTCTTGTCAAAACCGAGGTGGCCGGGCGGGATGGGACATTCCTACTCGCCAAGCCAAAAACCGGCGGCTACCTCATCTCAGTTACGATGATGGGTTTCCGGAATTTCGTGAGCCATAAAATAGACATCACCGACGTTGCTCAGAAAGTCGATCTGGGGCAAATCACATTACAACCGGCCGATGTCAGGCTCAATGAGGTCGGGGTCACGGCTCAGAAGAATTTTATCGAATACGAAATCGACCGGACGGTGATCCATGTCGACGCACTGATCTCCAATGCCGGTGCCAATGTACTGGAAGTGCTCGAAAAATCGCCCGGGATAATGGTCGACCAAAACGGCAATATCAGCCTGAAAGGACAATCGGGTGTGCTTGTCATGATCGATAACCGGCCGACCTACCTTTCAGCCTCCGCTTTGGCAGCCTATCTGCGCTCCCTGCCCTCCAATTCAGTCGAAAAGATCGAACTAATCTCCAACCCTCCTGCGCGTTACGACGCTGCCGGAAGTGCAGGGATCATCAATATCAAAACCCGTAAAACGAAAATCCGGGGTTTCAGCGGAAGCATGACCGTCGGCCCCGCGCGTTCCCGCTACTGGCGGCACAATGAAAACGCCAATTTGAACTATCGGAATAACAGGTTCAATTTTTTCAACAATGTCAGTTTCAACAGCCAGGATCAATGGCGCCGACTCGACATCCAGCGCCGCTATTATGACGAAAACGAAACGTTCCTTTCCATTTTTGACCAGACAACCTATTTCTATCCCAGAAACAGTACCGTCAACCTGAAAACCGGTATCGACTTTTACGCGAATGAAAAAACTACCTGGGGTTTCGTATTCACAGGTGCCTACTCCCATTCCACTGAAAAACGGCCCGTCAACAGCACGATGCGCAATGCATCCGGCGTGATCGATTCACTGATCCGTGCCGACAACAGCGACAGGAACCGGTTTGCTCAGAACGGCATCAACCTCAATTTCAGCCATCAATACGACAGCACAGGCAGGTTGGTAACATTTGACATCGACCATATCCGCTACCAGATCAATGCACGGCAGGTATTCCTGAATGACTTTCTCAACGCCGATCAAAGTCCCGGAAAACAGGAGAAAATCACTACCGACCTGCCTTCGACTATCCGCATTTACTCCGCCAAAACAGATTGTGAAAATCCCGTCAGAAAGGGCAAGTTCGCTACCGGCATAAAAACCAGTCTCGTCCGGACCGACAATGCGGCTAACTATTTCCTGCACGAAGGCACAACTGTTTCCATTGACTACGACAAATCCAACCGCTTCCGGTATACCGAAAACATCAATGCGGCCTATCTGAATTTCAACCGGGATTTTGACCGGCTGTCGGTACAAAGCGGCCTCCGTGCAGAAAACACAAACGGATACGGACACCAGCTGGGCAACGCCTTGAAACCGGATTCCTCTTTTTCACTGCACTATACCAACCT
Organism: Dyadobacter ginsengisoli DSM 21015; assembly: GCF_059568735.1. NCBI lineage: Bacteria > Pseudomonadati > Bacteroidota > Cytophagia > Cytophagales > Spirosomataceae > Dyadobacter > Dyadobacter ginsengisoli. The sequence goes on along the minus strand of NZ_JCANTY010000009.1, from coordinate 373,991 downwards.
ATTCCCAACCTTTTACCTCAGCTACAAGCTCGACAGCAGCCAAACCCGCCTGAACTTTTCGTATGGGCGCAGGATCGGACGTCCGTATTATCAGGACCTCAACCCTTTCATTTTCTTACTCGATAAATTCTCCTATTTCGCCGGGAATCCCTACCTGAAACCTGAGTTGGGTAATAAATTACAGCTTTCACTGAACTATAAAAGCCGTTTCAACCTCTCATTGCTATACAATTACACCCGGGACATGCACGGAGAGGTGATCGAACAAGCCGGAAATATTTTCATCAGCAAAACCGGGAATATCAGCAGACTGATCTGGGGTGGTATCACTTTGTCCGCGCAGCTCAAAGCGGGCAACTGGTGGACCTGTAACTTCTACGCAGAACTGATCCGCAACAACTTCCGCGGCATGCCGGGCGATGCAAGGCGCACCACAGGTTCTACATATGGCTACATCAGTCCAAATAACCAATTCCTTTTCAAAAAAGGTTGGAGCGCCGAGTTAAGCGGGTTTTACATCACCAAAAGCCAGAGTGCCCAGTTTGACAAAGATGATCTCTTCCTGGTCAATGCGGCCGTTCAGAAAAAGATCATGAAGGACAAAGGCATCGTCAAACTCTCGTTGCGTGACATTTTCAGCTCGCTGGAGCCAAATGGACGGATCCTGAATATCCCCAATGCCCAGGCATCCTACTTTAACGACGCAGATACCCGTGTCTTTGTCGCTTCGTTCACCTGGAATTTCAGCAAGGGCACAGGTAACAAAGGACGCAGAAACATTGGCGGATCAGGTAGTGAGGAACAACGTGTAAAGAATTAGGCATTGCTAAATTACTTGTAATCAAGTAGTTTTACATAAACTAATAAGCCACAACATGAAACTGTATCACCTGATGCTTGGCTGCTCTCTGATACTGGCAGAAAATGCCCAGGGCCAACGTGCTGCACTATTCTACCGCAGCGCTGACATCGATGCCATGCGACCAGACAGTACCATACGAGACATATGGCCACAAAAGTTTGGCAAGTATATGCGCGTCAAATACAAAACAGGTATCAAAACAAAGGTACCCAAAGACGCTGTTTGGGGTTACCGGAACAGGAAAGGAAAACTCTTCCGGATCTACAAAGGTCAACCTTACCAGGTTGTCAAAAACGGGCAGTACGTCAAGTATTACTACCAAGACTTTATCTATATAGAACCAGCGCTTGTTTCCAATCTCGAGGCCCGATACAGCACCACGCTCGATTCTCCGATCGTTTTCACCAAGAGGAAGGCCCGGCGCAAATAATTATAATTTCTTCGCAAACCGGATAAAATTGGTCCAGTCATAAGCCGTCATATTGTGTTCACCTTCCCGGTTATGGTAGCCGAAATGCGACCCGATTATAGGCTCATCAATCCCCGGCGGGTCCTTGGGCAGGCCTGAACGGATTTTATACAAGGCATACACCGGCTCAGCCGCTTTCAATGCCAAAAACGTACCTTTGGGATCTGCCCAAAGATCCTTCGACGCATTCGTAGCGTACACCGGCCGTGGGGCGATCAATGCAATGAGCATATGCTGATCGACAGGCAATGCATTTTCCTTGTCGTTGTATTTTTTATAATTATTGTTAAACCAATGCGGGAACGTCGTGTTGATCCGGCTGATCCGCTCCCCGAATTGCCGCCGCGCTAACGCGGCGCCGGTATTGCCTGAACAGTTGGTGACACAGGCCGCAAATCGTTGGTCCTGCGCTGCTGCCCAAAGAGACGTTTTGCCTCCCCGTGAATGCCCTACCACGATCACTTTTTTGGCATCGATGTCCTTATCTGTCTCAAAGTAATCCATCACCCGGCTTGCTCCCCAAGCCCAGGCGCCGATGGCCTTCATGCCATTATCCTTTTTGAGCTGTTCAGGATACAGCTTTTGCAGCACGCCCGACATGTAGGTATCCTTGTTGTCGGGCGCGAGATCACTCACATGAAACGCCGCAATGGCAAACCCGCTGTCGATCACCATTTCCGCAGGCCAGAACTCGCTCTTTTTAGCACGGGTAGGGTCGGTGTTCTCCTTGCCCCGGTTGTTAATGAGCAGGAATACCGGTGCGGGCTTGCGCGCCTGCGTGGGCACAAAAAGCACGACGTGGATCGGAACGGATTGTCGGTTCCTGAACACCGTCACAACCACTTGCTTCAATGTTGCCTTGCCGCCCATCACAGGTTGATCCTCCTGGGTGAGCATATACCGGATACTATCATAGTCCGTGGGCATTTGTCCGTACACATGTTCCTCAAAAAGCCTCAACACCTCAGGCCTCCGCTCCTTTTCCCACGCTTTTTTGTCTCTCACCGTTTTCCCGCCCGACATCTTCAATACCTCCGGTAAGTGATAGGCCGGGACTTTGGCCTCATCGTAGTTCTGGGCAAACGTCTTTTGAAAACCGATCAGCAACAGGCAGGCAATGATTAATCTTTTCATGTAGCAAACACTTCAGAAGTTAAATCTCCATCCCAAAACGCTGCAAAACAGGATTTTTACTTAGCATGAAACCTGGCCACGAAATCACCTGCTATTTTTTTTGGCATTCACCCAACCTCGCACCCATCTCTTGTAGTTTATTTTATTGGAAGCGCTTCTCCTGGTTTATATCATTTCAAATTTAAACACCAATGGTCATGAGAACCGAAAAATGGTTGGTATTGTGTTTTGTATTACTGCTCGTTCAGCTCGTTGCCTGCGAGCGTAGCCAATTGGAAGAGAATGCGCCGGCGCCTGTTTCCGCACGGACAAATGCGGACAGCATTGATGTAGACAGTATAAAAACGGATACCATCAAGATCGACAGCATCAAGATTGACAGTGTGAAGATTGACAGTGTGAAGATTGACACCATCAAGACGGGTCCTATTCCTGTAGACAGTGTAAAATCAGGTGGCACTAACGTGGGGGACAGCATTAAGGTCGACAGCACTAAGGCATGGAAACTTAAACATCGATGATCATGAAAACAGAAAAATAGTTTGCCTGCTTTAATGACAACCTATTCAAAAGGCTTGTTCATGCGAACCGGAAATACAACCGGACATTTGACCAGCCATACGGAACGTGGTTACCAAAAAAGCAATGTAAACGTTTCATTACAATAACACCCTTCATGACCGGCCACTGGCAACGGCCGGTCATGCATAAAAGTGCGAATTGAACCAATTAGATAAGATACTGGAAGGTTGCAGGCGGCAGGAGCGCCAAAGTCAGGAAAAATTGTACCGGCAATTTTACCCTGTCTTGTTTGCTTTGTGCAAAAACTTTTTTGACGACAAACACGACATCCTGACGGCCGTGAACAACGGGATGTTGAAAGTATTTGCAAACATCGACCAATATGACTCCACCAAAGGCGAATTTTTCAACTGGATGTATACGACCGTTCGAAACGCAGCCCTCACATTGCTTCGCGACCGGAAAACACAGGCATTCGATTACGTGGAGATCGAAGACAACATGGGTTTTGTATCCTGTGAAAGTCCATTTGAGCAGCTTCCGGGTAACGACATGCATGTGTATCTGATGCAACTACCCGTTGCCACGCGCAGAATTTGCAGCTTGTATTATCTGGATGGGTTCTCGGTGAAGGAAATTGCTGAAATGCTGGCTATCAGTGACGGTACCGTCAAATGGCATCTAAGCGAGAGCAGAAACAGGTTGAAAGTAATTTTTGAAAGCCCTCTTTGATGAACAGGAAAAACAAACATCTCAACAAGTATCTCTATGGCTCGCTTCCCGACCCGGAAGTGCCGACGGACGATGCATGGGCAGATATGAACGGCATGTTGGATTCGTCGGCAGCAACCGAACGCCATTCCCACCCGGACGGCTTCTTCCGGACATGGAAGTCTATCCTGAAATTCAAGATGGTACTGGTGACCGTTTCTATTGTTACCATCACAGCGGCCGTTGTTTTATGGACATTTGTTAAAAGGTCAGATGAGGCAAAACGTAATAAAATGACCGTACAACCTTCGGTTTACGAAAAGAAAACCCCGCACAAAACATTCAGCGAACTCTCGGAACCGCTACCGCACAACGAGACATTGTCACAAAGTTCAGAGTCTTCTAACTCGGGACCACGCTCCGGTTCGAGAAAAGCGGTCTTTGAAAACGCAGCGAAAACAACCGATGATCGCAGTCACGCAGCTAGCCTCAAAAAAACCGACACGGCAACCATAACGAGTCATTCCGGTAGCATAGCAGCCACGAAGCCAGGTTCCCGAAGCCTTGCAAGGAACAATACATCGCGTTTGGAAGAGACGACTACCGAGGCACCTGCAAGCCGGAGGAAAACGACTTCAAACCCAGGGAGCCTCGGGGAAAGCGACAGGAGCGTCCGGAGACGTATTCAACCGGAAAGCTTCATTCAAAGCCCCCAAGACTTAAAAGGCGGTAACACACAATCCCGTTTCGCCGGAAATGCCAGTGCGACATCTGTTAGCCATGAAAAAAACGATGTTCCATTGGGCTCCGACAATTTCATAAACAGCCTTCTATCCATGCCCGGTCATTTTGAAAGCGACCAACGCAATCTGACTGCCCGGATCAAGGCACCCGCAACCGAATCTTCTGTGCAACAAGCTACAAAACCTGACAGGGTCTTGCATCAAGGCATCCATTTTGGGCCGGAATGGTCGGCGAGCGGTATCGACCCCAACTCTCCCTACCTATTCGCGGGGGCCGACAGCGTCAGCCGCCCCGCCCGGGCAGCCATCCCGGGGTTATTTTTGACAAAAACCTGGAACAGGCACGGGGTCACTTTCACATTTCTGCCGGTGCAGTCCTATTTCGGCGATAACAAACGAATCAAACGCCAAACGGAAACCATACGGCAAGCCGACTCCTCTTTCACAGATATTCATTACAACGTGAATTTCATCAAAGCAACGGGAATGAATTTTTCCTTGCAATATCAGTATGTGGCAGCAAAGTGGTTTTCGCTCAATGCCGGCATTTCATATGCCAGATTTTCCAACGCACTGATTCGGAAAGAAACAGAAGACAGCACCGGTCGGCTTACTCAGGGGCCATTGGTTACGGTGAAGAAATCTGGTGCTATGGAAGGGTACGTCCATCCGCGCCAATGGGCGCTGAAAGCCGGAGTAATAGTTCATCCACGCATTGCATTCAACAGTCGCATTCCGGTAGGATTGAATGTCATCCTGCCTGTCAGCAACTTATCGAAAGACACGGCATTCGATGTAAAAATGATCAACTGGCAAATTTATTTACGTTTCCTGATCCGATAGCACCAAAAAAGCCGGGCTCCGGGAGAGCTTCCTGTCGAAGGAAGCTCTCCCGGAGCCCATCATCATCTTTGCTATAAACAAAAGTGGCTTCCGCGACCAGTGCTTCCTTTCCTCCCTCTGACCACTTTCGTCCACGAGCGGCCAAAGCACTAAATCTTTATCCCAAACGAGACACCAATGTTCCGGCCATCGGAACTCCATACGCCTGCGCCGGGGTACATGGTCGGACGTTTAGTGAAATATTGCTTATCGGTGATATTATTGACACCGAAACGGAGCTTGTAGTGTTGTCCGAGCTGCAGCGTGGCATTCAGGTCGAGCAGGCCGTAACCCGGCACTTCACCGATCGTGCCGTTCGCCGAGGGTTCTACGGTGTTGAGCGGGTTTGCAAAGTTGGAGCTCACATAGCTGTACTGTGCCGTGACCGACAGTTTTTTGTATTGAAACTGAATCCCATTCCTCGAAATCCACGCAGGCACCCCCTCTACCCTGTTTCCGGCTACGCTTTTATTCTCATTATCCTGCACAGCGGTTCCCCGCACATACTTCGCATCAAAATAGGAGGTGGAGGTAAAAAAGGAAAGCTCTGTTGAAGGTACAACGCCCTTGTACTGCCTGAATACAGTGTATTCCAGATAGGCTTCCAAGCCGCGCGTTTTGCTGTCGCCGGTGGTGGTCCGGTACAAATATGCAGTTCCATTCTCATCCTTCATCGAAACAGTTCCCATCCGATGGTTGATCATCGCCTGGAACAGGCCTATGTCGTATTTCAGTACTTCGTTGATATTACCGCTTATCCCCGCTTCCAGGTTGTAGCCGTAAGCATCTTTCAGGTTCTTATCCACGCGTTCCAGTACAGAAGCCGGGATAATGTCTTTGAAGACCACAGGACGATAAGCTTGTGAGAATCCCGCATAGGCTCGGCCATTCTTACCCAAGCGATATTGTGAACTGATCCCGAAGAGCGGAAAACTGTGTTTAATGGTGTTAGGAAGATTCTGGGGATCATAATAACTGATCTTGCCGGCCATATCCGTAGAGCCCTTTTCTATCCTTACACCCGGTGATAGACTCAGCCTGGGCGTGATGAAAATGAGGTTTTCCACAAACAACGCGATGTTATCCGTAGTCATGTACATATCTCGGCCAAATTGCGGATCGGTAAGCGACAGATCAAAATCGCTGCCTGTGGTCCCTTTACCCTGCTGGCGGCGACGTAGTTTGTTGTGCATATACTGAATCCCTCCCGAAACCACATTCCTGAAACCGGCCACATCATATTGATGCATGAAACGAAGCTCCGAAGTAAGGCTTTTAAAATTGTCGATATCTACCTGACGTGCGCGATATGCGTTCGTCACGCGGCTGATCGTATCCGGTACATTGGCGAATGCATCAAACAGTACGCTGTTCCGCGCCCCATAGACGCCCGATGTGGTCAGTTTCAACTGCGTCGAAGGATTGATTTTCCAGTCGATCACAATGGAAGGCACGTAAATGTCCGGATTGAAATAGTTCCTGGAACGGGTCGACTGCCGCGGGTCTTCCCTAAACATCGCATCCGTCAACGGTCCGGGGATCTGATACACATATTCCGAACGCCCCAGCTCCGCTTTGATACGGAGTGATTTGCTGAATTCGTACAACAGGCTTACGTATTGCGACTGCGCGTCAGATTTCGCGTTCTTACGGTAACCGTCCGAATGCCGTTTCTGATAGTAAGCCGAATAAGTGAGCTTACCCACTTTTCCGCCAATCGCGTTATAGGAACTGAAAAGCCCGAAAGATCCTGCGGAATTGATGGTTTCGAAGGTAAATGCCCTGGTAGTGTCCGGCGTCTTGGTTACGTAATTGATCATCCCTCCAAACTGCGCACCGTATTGCAATGACGAGGTTCCTCTCACGAGCTCCACCCGCTGAATAGATTCCATCGCCGGGCTATAGTGGCTCGCCGGATAGCCGTACATGTCCGAGTTCGTGATGATGCCGTTCTGCCGGATGTTGTATTCCCACGACCGGTGCGGGTCGAGGCCACGGGTCGAAATGTTGATCTGGTTGCCGCTGCCGTCCATGTCATACACAAACACGCCGGGTATTTTGGCAAAAATATGCCGGCCGGTCTTCTCAGCTATATTGCCATTCACACCGTCGATCTGGATTACTTCGCTCTTTTTACCGGCAGTAATGTAGGTGTTATGGACATCCGGAAGCCTTTCAGTATGTATGGTATTCCTGCGTTCGCCCACTGTCACTTCATGGAGGTCAAATACTTTGTCGTAATCTATCTTTTTTTCAGGTTTATCTGTTTGTGCATGGGCAACATGAAGAAGGGCGGAGCAAATGATTGTGGTTGTAAATAGGTGTTTCATCAGGCATTTGTAAATACGGGGACTATTTTGATAACAGGAAGAAATTGCAGGCGCTGTATCTCCATGAATCTCTGTCAATATTGTTGAGTGGCGGGATGGAAAGTACGCCAGCTATGCCAGAACTCCTGATAGGCGTTGATCCGTTTCAGATCGCTGCCTGCCCCGGCAATTCGTTTGCCAAGCAAATTATACGCATTGGCTCCGTTGTACAAAGTGTCATTTCTAATGGTAAAAGCAGCCGGATCGCCCTTTTCGAATGCTACAAAACTCTGGTTATCAGATGCCAGCACTACGATCATCGGAACGGCGCCAACCTCATTATTAATGATCCTTTCCTTTTTCAGGCGGTTCCAGTCGAATGCCTTGCTCGCCTTACCAGCCTGTACACCTACTACCCAGGACTTGTCTTTCCAGGAAAGCGTATCAGTCAGCGTCAGCGCCGACCTGCCACGTCCACTCTCATAGCGGCTCATGGAATCGTATTTGGCCTGATACACCGGATCGGGTTGCATAACCTTGCTGTCGGGGTGGAGTTTCAGCCATTGCGCCAGTGAAGTTTGCGAGCTCGGCAATTCAGGCAGTGTTTTCCCTTTCAATGGCCCCGCAATGGCTTCTCCATTGGCCTGCCGCCACCAGCTGCCCGTTTCGCCGTCTTCGAACATCGCATTGAAATGATCCATTCCCACGAGCCGGAAAACCGCTGTCTTGCCGTCAACCAGCGGCTCGAAAACTCGACCTGTACGGCAAACCGTACAGTATGTCACCATAATGGGCTTTCCTCCGAGTACGTCCCGCACCTGATGATGGTAACCGATATATTGGATCGGATAAGCTTTCGCCTCTCCGTTGGCCGCAACACCGATCACAAGCCGGTCGGGATTCACTTTATTTGCGGCCGCATTGTTTTGAGTGACTCTTGCCGGTTGATAAAACATCGTATCCGCGGCCATTTCGTAATTGGCTGCATAGGTAATGCCGCCCGCAACGAGCAGGAGCAATGCAGGGAACCATTTTCTTTTAGCTGAAAAAACGGCTAAGCCTCCTCCTAAAATCATCGCCCAGAAAAGGATGCGCAGCGGCCAGCGCCACGCATGCAACCAGTAAGCCGCGTCGATGCTGTTCATCCGCTGGCTGCCGGGCATGGGCATAATGAAATAGACTTTGGCGATCTCGTAAAGGATAATGCCGGTTATGCCGAGGTAAAATATCTTTTTCATATCAGGTATTGGTATGAAATCAGTTGGGGATTTCGGGTTGGATCGCCCGGCTATGAGCCTTTGCTGGTGTTATCACCAGCAACCGCCGATGCCAACGCGCCATAGTAGTTGCAGAAAAAAGAAATGGGTTCGCCAAATGGCAAACCCGTTTGCCTAATTATATTAACCTATGATAATACGCAAATTCAATTTCATTTGCTTCTGGCTGTGACATACAATGCTACCAGAAAGGGCACCGAAAACACCAGTAGTGCATTTCCGAACCCGCCGAGCACCGCCACCAATGAGCCAATGAAAAAAACCGCTGTCGCCGTAAAAAAACGGCCGACATTGAAACAAAAACCCGTCGCTGTGCCCCGTACCGCTACCGGAAATAGCTCCGGGATGTAGCTGGACAATGCGCCCTGGCTGATCCCGAAACAGAATGCCAGCATCGCCGTCTCGATGTAAATGATACCGGAAAAAGTTCGGTTGGTCACAAATAGTACACCGCACATCACGACGCATGTCGCGAACGTGGCCATCAGGGTATTCCGCTTGCCAAAACGGTTCATCAGGATGCCGGAAAACACACCGCCGGTAATGCCGCCCATTCCAAGCAGGATCATAATAAGGCCCCGCTCTTTCTGGCCGTCCTGGCCCGAAGCCAGCAACGTTTGAGCCCAGGTAGGAAGCCATGAGAATATTCCCCAGAGACCTATCAGCACAGAGCCGAAGATCAGCGAACCGGCCACCACATTGGGCCTGTTTTTTTCGTCAAAGATACTTTCACGGTTATTGTCCACCTTTTTGACCCGCTTCCACTGATCCGACTCCGGTGCCAGCAGGAAAATCAGAACCGCTGCAATTACCGGGATAACACCGATGCCGAACGCCGTCCGCCAGTCCGAAAAAAGCAGGTTCAGGCTGCCCGTGGTCACGATCCCTACCGGAAAGCAAACCGCCAGGATACCCAGTATAACTGCCCTGCTGCGCGCAGCCCATATCTCTGAAATGTATACCGTGCTGATCAGCAACACACCGCCTACACCCATCCCCGTAAGGAACCGGGCTGCCAATAATGTGTACCAGTCAGGAACGATCGTGACCAGGCAGGTGGAAAGCCCGTAAATGGCCGTCACCAGCGCCAGCGACTTTACCCGGCCGATCCGGTCGCTCACAATGCCGAACAACAACCCGCCCGTCATCCAGCCGTACAGAAAGATCGCATTCACATAAGCGCCGATCTTTCCCAGCTCCGCTTCGTTTACGGCGCTCCCGTTGAGTTCCGGTATCGCCACAGGCAGGTATACGGACATTAGCGTCGATACTGTGCCGCTGAGCGTATAGCTCACCACGCACAATGCGAATGCGAGCCATTTGCCGGTCACTTGTTGAGACTCCACCTGGGCTATTTCCAATGTTTCCATAACGGGTTAGCGGAATAACTGATCAAAATTCAGACTCACATAGTACAAACCGCCCACCGCCGGTGACCCGTAGGCCTGGACGATGTACTTGTTGGTGATATTGGAACCACCCAGTTTCACGACTGTTTTCAGGCTGGGGATTCGGTAGCTCACCTGCGCGTCGAGCAGGTTGTAAGCGTTCACCCGGCCTGGCCGCATTTCGGTAAATGTGCCATACCAGTCGAATGCTTCCTGCCAATGCCAGGCTACGTTGAAACCGATACGGTCTGTCAGGCGTGCATTGCCGAACATCACGTTTGTTTTCCAGCTTGGCGTATTGAATGCAGGAATGTTATTGGGATCGGCATTCCGGATATTGAAATCGATCCACGTGGCATTCGCGCTGATCTTATAGTTTTTAACCAGTGAATAGGTGAGCCCCGCGCTGATTCCCTGAATCGAAACTTTGTCGGAAGCATTGGTATACAGCTGGAACAACTGGCGGTCGGCACCGAGCAGCTCACCCGCCGCAACGGGGTTGATAGAGCCATCCGGCAGTGTAACAGCCGATTTCGCCCTGGCCACCACGGTGTTGATCATGAAATCGGTATACTGGCTGTAATAGTAGTTGATATCAAACAGGACCCGTTTGCTGATCAACCCCTTGTAACCCACTTCCCAGCTCTTCACCTTCTCCGATTTGATATAGGGTACATTAGATTTCACAAGCTTGTCCTTATTGTTGGCCACTGCCTGCGGAAAAGGTATATCCTTCTGCATATCCGCTCCAAAAGCATTTGCAAACGCGGAGAACGAGGCGATGGTCACCGAGTTTTCATAGGCATTCAAACCTACCGAATTCACCGGCGCACCACCGAGAATGATGATCGGCCCGACATTCAGCTTGATGTACTGGTCGCCGATCGTCGGGTTACGGAAGCCGGTTTGGTAGGAAGCTCGTATATGATGGTCTTCCGTTGGGGAGAAAACCGCAGAAGCCCGCGGTGTGAAACGTCCTGTAAAGTTCTCGTTCTTATCATAACGTCCCGAGACCGTAAGTTTCAGATGGTCTTTCCAAAGCGACTTGGAAGCCTGCGCAAAAACGCCATATTCTTCATTAGTGAGGTTTTTGTCCTTGTCATCGAAAAGGGTCCCCGCCGTATTGAGATAATATTTCCGGTAATTTCCGCCCACCTGAAAGCTGATCACCTTTAATACAGAGCTGAAATCATACATACCTTCTATGTGCCGCAGGCTGCATTCGCTGAAAATACCTGCACCTGCGAGTCCACGTGTCTTGATCAGCCGGTCTTTGGCCGTATTGAATGCATCGGAGCCCGGATCAATGCGTCCCTGATCGGCAAATGCACGTGCCACCGCGTGGTCCTGCAATGTGACACCCGTAACCGAACCGGTGTACGCTGCGGCGTAACGTTCAAACCAGGTCGCATCCGCCTTGTCCGGCGTGACAGTGTTACCCGCAAGATCCTTTACCCACGTCCGGTTAATCTGCTGGCCCAATGCTCGGGTATTGTAGGAATTGGTGGAATACTCGTGGTTGGTATAGGCGCGCACGTAAAAATTGCTGCCACGCAGTTCCAGCCGGTGCTGCACCAGTTTAAAGTCGTTGATCACAAACCGGTTACTGCCCGTGTATTGAGCAGTCCCCTGGTTGAAATTGCCCTGGTAAATGGCTTCCAGTTTGTCGGTAATGCGGTAATGAAATGCGCCATTGAATTTCAGGCTGTAAACGCCATAAGTAGCTAGGTCTTTTTCTTCATAACCAGTCCTGGAAACGCGCCCGATACCGGGAAGCGTTTGTGCGACCTCGTCCCCGTAGATGTTCAGCGCATTGCGGCCCGGATTGTTAGGGCCGCGGTTTTCTGGGTTCGTATTAGGGTCGATGTCGGTGTAATCATTGGCATACCAGTCGGTTCCTTTGAGATAGGAAGCATTGAGCTTAAAGGCAAACCTGTTGTTGAATGCCTTGGCATAGCGGATCGCCAGATCGTATAACGGTTTCGCTCCCAGGTCCGTGCCGTCACCGATGTGGTTGACGCCGAACTTCGTCTGGGCGCTCAGGCCCTGGTATTCAAATGGATTCTTGGTGCGTGTATTGAGCATTCCGTTGAACGCAATGGGGCCATACAATGCCGAAGCTGCTCCCGGGATCAGCTCGGCGCTCTCAACATCGATGTCGTGCGGACCAAACAGGTTGCCCATTGCAAATCCCAGGCCGGATGGCTGGTTGTCGACACCGTCTACCAGTTGCAGGAAGCGGCTGTTACCGGTCGTATTGAATCCGCGGGTGTTGATTTGCTTGTAGGTCAGACTGCTCGTAACCATATCCAGCGATTTCAGGTTGACCAGGCCGTCATAAAAATTGGCCGAAGGCGTTTGCTGGATCGCACGGGCGTCCATTTTCTCGATGCTTACCGGCGAGCGCAGAATACTTTCTTCGACGCGGGAGGCCGTCACCACCACCTGGTCCAGCTCCTCAATACTGGGTACCAGGTTGATGCGCAGGCTTTCGCCGGAGGCCACTTCTATTTGCTGCCGGGCATAACCAACCAGTGAAATAACCAGCGTAGCGGGCGTGGCCGATTTCAATTCAAAAAAACCTTCAGAATTCGTAGTCGTTCCGGTGTTTTTGCCTTTCACGGAGATCGAAACATTGGAAACAGGCTTCTGCGATTCACTATCGTAAACGTGACCGGAAATTTTGGTCGTCTGCGCCCACGCGGTCTGCGTAAGAAACAGGCTGAATGTCATGAGGAGGATGGGTAAAAGTCTTTTCATAGGTTCGATTATCAATATTCAGGAAGGTTAATTTTCTTTTTTGAGGTGATCGTAGCCAGTAGGCAGCCGATTGTAACCGTGATCCACTAAACGTTGGCCCAGTCCTTTGTAAAATTGAGGGTCGGGAGGAGCCACCGTCGCCATACCATCCACATAGCGGTTGTAGAGGCAGAACAGCGCGGCGATCAGCACTGTATCGTGGATTTCCGGATCCGTAGCACCGTTCGCTTTTGCTTCGGAAATAGCTTCCGTTGTCACCGCCTTACCGCTGACCTGCAGTTGTTTGGCGATTTTCAGCAATGATTTCATTTTGTCGCTTACCGGGGTGGCGTCGATGTCCTGCTTCATGATCTCGCAGGTTTCGCTTTCGCCCAGCAACAGATCGGCAGCGGCCGTGTGCGCGGCGGTGCAGAAACGGCATTCGTTCTGATGCGAAACGATCGTCGCGATCAGCTCGCGTTCAGCAGGGGACAATGAGTTTTCTCCCCGCAAAATGAACTGCGTCAGCTGGCGGATCGGCTCAGCCGTTGCCCGGCTATATTCCAATAGGCCCGTAATTCCCGGCAAATGCCCGGGTAGTGGTATATGTGGCATCTTTGAACTTCGAAATAATTGACAGTGATATCCCGGAATAAACGCGGCAGTGCCGTCTTTCCGGTTTTCCATAGCTAACGGATGCAACGTGCTCTCAGACTTCTGACTCTTGCTTTACCGGGTAACGTACATAACCTGTGAACGCCATGCGCTGACCCATTTCACGGTATGCTTCATGGTCCTGAGGCGCCCAGGTGCCCAGTCCGTCGACATAGCGATTGAACATGCAGAAAGCCGCGGCGATCAGCACCGTGTCATGGATGTCGCGGTCACCGGCGCCGGCTTCACGGGCTGCCGCCACGTCGTCCTCGCTCACTTCCCGGCCGCTTTTCTGCACTTTGCCGGCAATATTCAGCAATGCGCGGAGCTTGGGGGACACGGGAATTTCGTTGAAGCCCTGCTTAATGTCATCGATCAGGCGCAGGTCGCATTCCAGATGTGCCATCGCCGCCGAAGCATGTGAAGTGTGACAGAAATGACAGTTGTTAAGGTAGGAAACGTGTGCGGCGATCAGCTCGCGTTCGCCACTCGTCAGGGGCGACTCACCCCGTAGCAGGGTCTCCGCCAGCAACTGGAGCGGTGCGGCAGTTTCGGGCCGGAAGTTGAAAAGTCCGACAATGCCGGGAAGTGGCTCGTCGGGCAGGGAAATATGTGCCATCAGGTAGAATGTCTTGGTTTAGCAAATCATTTTCTCCCGTGTACACCTGTATATGCGTGGTTGTACGTAAATACACGTCATCATGCGCGCAGCACGCATGTACATACACATAGGTTACACAGGAAATCAGGAAATACTAAGCCAGATCTGGTGGCGGGGATGGGATGGCGTAATGCTCTTCGGGTGATACCGATAATACGAACGAATAGAATGCATCCTGGGCGGGCTCCCATTCCAGCAAGTAGAAGAAGTGCTTGCAGTCCGCCGTCATATATTCTTTGAGAAAATGCTTTAAGATACCGGAATGCTGTCCTTTTTCCGGATCAGTCGAATGGCCTGTTACCTGGTCGTTGATCCTGGAAACTAGCTCGCTAAACCGGTCGCGCGCATTCTGATCAAACTCGCATTGCACGTACAGGGTATCGTTGATCAATTGGCGGCTTTTCATCTGGTAAAATTGCCCTTCGTGCTCGATCTGCCCTTGCACAGGTTCTGGCGCGTCCCAGTCGTTCTGGTAAGGGACCGCCACTGGCACTTTGATCACGATATCTGCCGATCCTTTGGCCTGCTCCACCAGATCCTTGCCACGACCGCTGATGGTATACCGCTCCTCCGACAGGAAGACTATCGAGTAGCCCACCATGTTATAAAGCAGCAGCCCAAGCAGCAATATGGAAATGATCCTGCGCAATGTTGAAATATTGAAATTTTAAGCAGTTTACACAAATGTAGCGAAACGACTGCAAAATCATCAGGTTGCGGCTTAAAAATTTTGTGTACCAACCTCATTATAACCGATCGCCGCTGTCAACCCTTGATTGTCATTTTCTCCGATGCAGGACATCTTAACGATGCCAGTTCTCAATGCCGGGAAAGAAGAAGCGACAGCATTGCATTTCTGAAAAAACAGGGGTGCCGCGTGGTTAGTATCTCTGCCCCGGATGTCTTTAAACAAAAGACTTTCCAACGACAATAAAATTGAAATCAGTCATAGAGGACTTCGGCGGGAAATTTGCTACTTACAAGTGGTTCAAGGGAAAATGACTGATAAGGAAACAGAGAAAATCCGATTAATACCTGAATGAGACTCATTGATCAACTCCCTTATTTAAAGTTTTATGAAAAGAATCATCTACTTATTACTCGTCATCTATATGCCTGGCGTAACCCGGGCGCAGCATACGGAGAAATGGGAATTCGGCATCTCCGCAGAATGGGGAAGAGACTATTACAACAAGAAATACGACAAAGAATATTCCACGATCCCCGGACTGATTCACAATTTCACTTCAAATTATTCTTGGGGCACCGGAATATGGGCGGAAAGGAAATTCACGCCTCATCTCTCCGCATTAACCCGGCTTGAATATGCCCAGAAGGACCTTCATCCTGATCTGTTTTATAGTCCCAGCCGGACTGCAGACAAATATTTTACCAAGGAAAGGCATCATCGCGGTACCGCTGAAATAGGCGCCAGATGGCATATCAATCCCAAATCCCTGCTCACGTTCTTCGTAGATGCCAGGGTTGGTGTAAATGCGCTCATTGTTGCAAACTTATTTGAAGAAAAGGACGGGAAGTATGCGCATTGGGATGCGTTCGGTTACGATCGTTTCGCTCCTGCCGGATCCGTGGCTGTCGGTATCAAATGGAAGAGACTTGCGCTGATGGCAGAGTATGACAGGGATCTCGCACGTGTAAAAAGGAAGTTTCCGAATACCGGCATCCTGGCGCAAAGTATCGTGGCAAAGAGTACCTTTACGATCTTTAAGTCTCGTTAAGCTATTATTCAAATGCCATTCGTCAATTTCAAAACCAACAAAATCGTTAAAATCTGGGATGGGATCTATGGGACGCTGGCTCATTCGGAGCAGCAAACCTTTGGTCACTTCACGATCGACGCGGGAACCGTCCTGCCCGAGCACAGCCATTTTCATGAACAATGGTGCCATGTACTCGAAGGCGAACTCGAATTTACCATCGATGGTGAAACCCTGCTGCTGACGCCGGGCATGACCGCACACATCCCGCCACATGCACCGCATTCGGCCGTAGCACATACACAGTGTAGGGTGATCGACTGCTTTACACCGGCCCGTCAGGACTTTATTGAGCTCGAAAAGCAGTAGAGGAACGTCACAGCTTTACGGTTGTCGTCCCCCCTTTCTCCATGGAGATGTCGATGGGCGCATTGGTTTTCCACGCGCCGCGGGTGAAATCAGGCACATCGATGGAGTTGGACCGGTGTGATACAGACCATTCGCTGAGTGGTCCGATGGAACTCCATAATGCAGCGTCGTACACATCCTGGTCGAGCGGGAGGCCGTTGCGCAGGCAATCGATCGTCCGCCAGTCCATCAGAAAGTCCATACCGCCGTGGCCTCCCACCTGCTTCGCTACTTCGCCTATTTTCTTCACAATGGGCGGCGTATATTGCGTTTCCAGCGCTTTGTATTCTTCGGGTGAAATCCATTCATGCCCTTTTGCATAGCGGGCGGGTTCGGGGTATTTCAAAGCCGCCCCTTTGGTGCCGCTTACCAGCTGAATGCGCGAGTAGGGCCTGGGCGAAGACACATCAAACTGCACCATGATCGTCTTGCCGTTTTTCGTACGGATCGTCGAGGTGTTCATCATCCCATTGAACGGCTTACCTACATAGGGCCTGAAAAACAAATCTTTTGAAGCCAAAACACGGGCAGTATCTCCCATTACAAAATCATTGTTCGACATGGAAACCAGGTAATCCATCGCATCCCCGCGGTTGATATTCATCACCTGGCAAATGGGGCCCAGGCCATGTGTGGGATAGAGGTTCCCGGTCCGTTGTGAAAGTTCGTTCAACTCCCACATCTGATAGAACCGCTCTTTATCGAACACATACTCCTGCAAATTATGGATGTAAGCGCCCTCGGCATGGATAATTTCACCGAAGAAGCCATGTCGGGCCAGGTTGAGTGTGAGCAGCTCAGAGAAGTCGTAACAACAGTTTTCGGTCATCATGCAATGCTTGCGCGTCTTTTCCGAAGTTTCGACCAGTTCCCAGCATTCATCGATGGTTTTGGCCGCTGGCACTTCCACGCACACATGCTTGTCGTGCTTCATCGAAAAAACAGCCATCGGCGTATGTAATGCCCAGGGCGTCACAATGTAGATTAGGTCGATATCGGTACGCTCGCAAAGCTTTTTCCACGCGTCCGGGTTCGTATGGTAACCTTGTGGCTTATGTCCGCGCGCTTCGGTCATTTTGGTAGCCGCTGCTACTTTCTCCGGTCGCAGATCGCATAGTGCCTTAATCTCCACCCCCGCAATCTTATTGATCCGCTCCACCGCCGCCATGCCGCGGTTGCCAAGGCCAATGAAGCCGATCCGCACCGTTTCCAGCTTCGGCGCCGCATAATTGCACATATTGAACTGTGCCGCGCCGACAGAACGCCCGGCTTTTCTGTCCGGCGCATACGATGATAATGTCACAGCCGAAGCCAGCCCGAGGCCGGTCAGTTTCATAAAATTTCTGCGGTCCTGCTTCATGGGGTTCAAAACTTATGCATGGGAAATGGATTCACTCAAAAACTCGGGGGTATACCCGTTATCCTTCGCCCATTGTACGGCCGTCAGGATCTTGTCACGGTAGTCGGGCTGATAGTTGAAGTAGAAAGGATAGAAGTACTGCTCATGCACGAGCAGATCGAGAAACGGCGGCTTCTGCACATGGGCATCCAGATGCGGGCGGATATCTTCCAGCTTCTTGGTGTCGATCACGATGCTCGCCCGTACGAAGGTGATATTTTCCGCGGTGTCGCGCCATACAAATCGCTTTTTGAGGTACCGCCGCTGCGGGACGGTCAGGTAGTAGGAAGCAGACGGCAAATTGTCGTCCACATTGAAATACCCGAGCTGACCGGTGTAACCTGCGTCGCGCATCGCCCGGGAGCCTTCGACAGTCGCCTCTCCCCAATGGATCGTGGTCACCGACCGCATTACTTCTTCGCCCGCAAACCGCCGGATTTCGTTCATGATCAGGTCGCAATCCTTTTTGACCTGATCATAACCTGCCTGCACATAAGGCATATCCGGAAATTCCTGCAAAGCATGAAAGCTCAGCCGCAACCAACCGGCATTGGCCTTCCATTCACTTTTATATTGATCAGTAAAATCGGATAGACTGAACCCATCGGTCTGATAGAAGAGATTCAGATGGATTTTGGTACCATATTCGGCATGGACCTGTTTTAAAAATGCCAGGAAAGGATTCTCAAACAAAGACTGGTAGCTGTCTTTATTTTCCTGAATGTCCCTCAAAAACCAGATATTATCATCGATCGACAAGCGATAATGCCCCGCGAAATTTTTCAGGAGGAAGACAGTGATGCCGGTTTGCTCACCGGTCTTTTTGTTCCTGGCCACCAGTTTATTTTCATGGCCCTCCAACAAAACCTGTGTTTCAAAATGGTCGTCCAGCCAGCGCGCGGGCACACCGTTCACTTCGATCTCAGCATCGACCGGTGCTGCTATTTTGACGGTAATTCTCAATGTTCCGTCCTTCAAAACGCCGTCATAGGCATGGAGGACGTCTCCTTCAATGGGAGCAGTGAAGTTAAGCGGGGTATTTTCCATAACGGATTGGTTTGGCTGTCGGCTTTTTGTCAGTAGGTGGCCCTGCCGCCGGACAGGTCGAATGTAAAGCCTGTGGTAAAACTGTTTTCAGGCGAAACAATGAATGCGGCCATGTTCGCGGCCTCTTCGAGCGTTCCGCAACGCTTCATGGGAATCTTGTCGGTCATGTACCTGACCTGGGCTTCCGGCATCGCATCGACGAGAGGTGTCTGAATCACCGCCGGAGCCAGTGCATTGACTGTAATTCCCGTTTCTGCATATTCTTTCCCCTGCACCTTAGTCATTCCGATGACCGCTGCCTTTGATGCCGAGTAAGCCAGCATTCCCGCATTCCCCTCTTTGCCGGCAATGGATGCAATGTGCAGAATGCGGCCATAATTGTTTTTCAGCATATAGGGAAGCACTGCCTTCGCAGTGTAAAAGCTGCTCATGAAGTTGACGTTGAAGACCTTTTGCAGGTTCTGGGTATCTACTTCATGGCTTTTGATATTGGTCGCGCCGGTAATGCCCGCGCAGTTGATCAGGATATCGATTTTGCCAAACCGCTCCGCAACCCGCGCCACCGCCTTGCTCACCAGCAGTTCGTCGGTCACGTCCACCCCAATGAGCTCCTCATGCTCGGCATTACCGACAAACTCGTCGCCAAGCGCGCTTTCATTCAGATCCAGGAGCCCTACCTTTGCTCCTTCATTCAGCAATTTGTGTGCGATCACCAGCCCTAGGCCGGATGCGGCGCCGGTGATGACGGCTACCTGCGATTCAAAAATGTTCATTCGACCAGCGTGTTTTTTTGTGGTTTTGGATCTGCCGGTCTTAAATGTACTTTTTTTAGTGTTCTGTATCACGCTTTTGAGAAGGTTGTTTCCAGTGATTTTATTTCCCACGTTTCATCATTCAATATATCCAATATCCTCTGATTCAATTCTTTGATATAAGAAACCGACGAAGGGTCGGGAATATAAGCCGCCTTGCGCGAGATACTGTTTTTCAAAATACCGCGTGCGATCAGCAATTCTTTTTCCGCGTAATGGAACAGCTCCATATTCTGTAAGGAAAAGAAGATCTGCGGCATTACTTTTTCGAACAGATCGAACGCCTTCCCGTGCTCACCCCGGTTGCGGAGCGCAAAGACCTTCTGCAGGATGTCCGACACAGCCAGACCGGGCATGACCCCGCGAATACCGATCGGGATCAGTTCCAGCATATAAAGGCCACCCCAGCCTTCAAAAAGGCCGATCCGCCCCTGGGTTTCTTTGATAATCCGCTCAAACTTCGGTGCGCACAATGGTTCTTCCAGCTTCAGGTATTTGAAATTTGGGTGCTTCTCCATCAGGCCGCGGATAAAGTCGACGCTGATCGACGGTCCTCCCGGGTTAAAATCCTGGATCAGAACGGGGGTATCCGGTATGGATCGCAGAAATTCAGAGAGATAGGCGTTCAACGAATCATCGGGCAGGCTGAAAATGCGCGGAACAGCGAGCGACACCACGTCCGCACCCGCCCTCACATTCGCCTGTGCCAGCTGCACTGCCTGTTTCAGCGATGGGTGATTAGACTGGGCGACGATCTTTACCCGGCCAGCCGCATGTTCCACTGCGATTTTTACAACCAGTAGTTTCTCCTCGTCGGTTAGTTTGTAAAATTCGCTGGCGTAAGCAGGCAGGCATACCGCCTCCACACCGCAGGAAACGGCAAAGTCGATCAGGCTTCGGAGTGCGGCTTCATCAATCTCCTCATCTTCAGTAAATGGTGTCGGGATAATCGGCACGACACCAAACAGTTCGTTCTCTGAATTCATACACATTAGTTGTTTATGGACTGACTTTAACCAGTTCTTTCCGCTCTTTCTGCCGGGTCGACCTGCTATCAACGATTGTGAGTATCAAGGTAGAAGCCAAAACCAGTATCCCTCCGATAATCGCTTGTGTTTTCAATGTTTCCCCAAGCACGAATGCCGCGATCGGCAATCCCATGAAGGTGATCAGGTAATTAGATAATGCAACCTGGGTGGCATCCAGGTGTTTCAGTACCCTGAAAAACATGATCATGGAAAGGAAGTTATGAAAGAGCGTGAGCGCGATCATTCCGGTCCAGGTCTGAGCCGTGTAATGCGGTATGACCGCAAACATTTCCGGTTCGTAGTACCACACCAGCGGCGCAAGCAGGATCACCATAACGAGGTAGGTATAGAACACCATTTCCATTTCGCTGTATTGCGCAGCGACTTTTTTACAGCCTACATTATAATACGCATTGCCGATAATCGCGATGAAAATCAGGATATTGCCCAATGCATACCGCGAGCTCATGTCCATATTCCGGATGTCGTCCGTCGAGCAAAGCAATACGCCCACAATGGCTATCCCGAAGCTGATCCAGCGGATGCGGTTCATTTTTTCTTTGAGTAAAAAGAATGCGAAGACCGCCGTGATAACCGGTAATGCGAGCACGAAGATGGCTGCATTGCTGGCCAGTGAATACTGAGTGCCCCAGGTCATAAACACCTGTGAGGGAAATGCACCCACCGCTGCAAGCTGTACGAAAATCAGCACATCCTTAATCTTCTTTCCTCCCTTTTTGAAATCCCTCCAGACGAACGGCGCCAGGAAAATAGTAGCAAGGAGCATCGGCAGCCAGACCGTAAAGTAAGGCCCTACCTGATCCTGCGTCAGCTTGATGCAAGTAAAATGGAACGACCAGATCAGGTTGCAGAGAAATAGGACTGTCCAGGAAAGAATGGCTTTCTTCATGAATGGGCTGTTAAAATATTTCCTGTTTGATATTTTTCGAGCGCTACCCGGTCGAGGGTAATACCCAAACCGTCTCCCTGTGGCACAATGGCCGCGCCGTTTTCAAATGCGATGGAACGGGTGATCAGGTCATCGACCCGGACGAGCTCACCAAAAATGTCGGACGGGATCGTGCAATTAATGCTTGCCGCCGCGATGTGCAGGCCCATCGTTTCCGAAATACCGAGATCGACCTCCGATCCCCGCCAGCAGGGCTTTCCTTCGAGATGCGCTATTTCGGCTAGCAACACGCAGTTATAGGCCGAACCATTGAAATTGTAGCCGTCCGCGGCATCTGCCCGTACGAATGGGATCATATCACGGATGTCCTGCGTGTAAGGCAACGAAATGTGCCTGTACAACGGAATGCCCAAATGTTTTTTCAGGTATTGAAAACCTTCCACATCCCAATGGAGAATCGGATCTTCCAGCCCGAGCATTACCCCCATTTCCACGCCTTCCATCAAATTCATCGTCGTTTCGACGTCATTCCAACGCTGGTTCGGGTCCAATAACACCTTGATTCCATCGCCGCATTTCCGCTTGATCTCCCCGGTCCAGAGCCTCACCGGATCTTCGTCCGAGCATTTGAATTTAAATACCTTATGTCCTTTTTGCATCGCTTCGAATGCCTTTTGGGCGGCATCTTCCGGCGTCCTTCGGCCCGTCCAGCCCATACAGTCGATCCTGCTGCGGTAACCACCGCCGAGCAGCTGGTACACCGGTACGTGCAGTAACTTCCCCACAAGATCCAGCACGGCACTTTCGAATGCTTCATAAATGCGCTGGTCAACCACCGGCAGTCGCCGCCAGTTGAGTTTAAGAATATCTCTCCCTACAAACTCCCCCATCGCTTCCCGGATCAGTCCGCCCGAAGCGCTCCGGTAGGTTTCGCCAATGCCCGTGAGCCCGTTGGCCAGGGTTATTTCAAGGATCCATTTGGGTTGATTGGCGAAATCCGTCCAACGCTCACCGGTCATGAATTTTTTGGCGAATACACTATCCTTGTCCAGCACGGTTTCGGAATTCAGGCTCCCCGGCCTGGCCGGCACCACCACTTCCGTCGCGCGTATCGATATGATCGTTGTCATGCTCCTAAATGCAGGGTGTGTTTTTCAGCCAGTTTCCGGATGTCGTAGCTGAAATCGATGAATGCTTTCTCCCACGCTTCCGCGGTCTGTTCGGTATAAGGGTAAAAACCCTGGGCATTGCTTACGCCTTTGGCCCCGGATGCAACCAGTTTTTCCATCATTTCCGGTGCCGTCCGGCGGTTGTCCAGATCCGGGAAGAGATCTTTCATGACCGTCAGATAAGCCGGAATGCCCGTCAGGTCCATAAATCGGAACGGCCCGGCAAAAGTGATCCAGTAACCCAGGTCGTTGCGCAGCGAACGGTCCACATCCCCGACGGTTGCATAACCATTCTCTACCAGGTTGAACGCCTCCCGCAACATGGCGTACATAATGCGGTTGGTAATGAAGCCCCGTATGTCTTTCCTCAGCAGCGACGGCTCTTTGCCCCATGTCTCAGCCAGCCCCACGATCTTTTCGGCATAAACCACGTCCGAATCTTTCCCACAGATCACTTCCATAAACCGGGTGATATGCGCCGGTTCTGCCCAGTGAATCCCCAGCAGCCGCTGCGGATACCGCAGGCCCGCCTGCAACACCGACACCGGAATGGCCGAAGTGTTGCTCCCGATAATGGCCGTTGGCGACAGCACGGTTTCCAGCGCCGCATATACGGCCTTTTTTGCCTCCATATCCTCGGTAATCGATTCGATCACCACTTCATGACCAGCCAGTTGACCGACGTCCGTCGTGATTGTGATCCGGTCCAATACAGCACCCGGCTCCTCTTTCAGCAACCCTTCTTCTTGCAGCTCCGTCAGGAACGCAAGGATGCGTTTCCGCGCCGGTGCTGCCTCTTCTACTTCTTTCACCAGTGACGTCACTTCGTGGCCGGCCGCCAGAATGCATGTGGCAATGCTGCTGCCCATCAGGCCCAGGCCTACCGTACCAATGCGCTGTTTCAAACTCATTACAATGCAAGCTAAATGCTGTAAAACCTTGTGTTAACCGATCAGCGCAATGGCGTCGATCTCGATTTTGATGCCGTCCGACAGCACCGATTGTACGGTGGTGCGTGCCGGAAGTACGCCCTTGAAGAAAGATGCATAGGCGACATTATAGCGATCGAAGTCATGTATATCTTCCAAATGCACTGTGCATTTCATAATATCGTCGATAGTTCCTCCTGCCGCTTCCACGATCTTCTTCACATGCTCGAGAGTCAGCAAAGTCTCTTCTTCAACGGTGCCATGTTTCACTTCCCCGGTAGCAAGATCCAGCGGCCCCTGCCCGCTCACGAACAGCCATCCGTTTTTCAGAACACCGGCAGAATAAGCGCCGGTGCTGACATGTTTATCGGGGTGCTTGATTTCTGTTTTCGACATTTTGTATGCTTCGGCTTTCGGCCTTTGGTTTGTCGTTAAAAATTGAAAATGATCAGCTACCGGAAGCAGACAGCCTCACCCCAACTTCCCACCCGGCGAATTCTCCCAGAAAGCTCGCCAATGCTTCCGTAGCCTTACAGATCAGGTGTTTTCCTTTTTCAGCGGTAGCCAGCTGAGGCTCTCCGCTGCTTCCGTTACTTGAAATGAACGCAGTTTGCCTGAAGAGCGTCACGCCGCGGTAGGGTTCATCGTCTTCCCAGGGAATGTAATCGTTACTGGCTGGCCTACCGGCGCGCTCAGCTTTCTCCATCCACACTTTCTCCGGGAAAAGGTGCAGCATCATACTCGTTTCGTATTCACAGGCATGGCTCAGTGCCGGGCTTTCCATGGGTGCTTCGCCCGCAAATGACTTACCGCCCAGCTCCCAATAAGTAACCAGCGCTATGTTGGCAGGAAATGCCTCGTCGTAGTCCTTGCTCAGGATCGCAAGCGCCTGCTTCACGGGTGTGACATTTCCCCCATGACCATTCAGCAGCACAATCCGCCTGAAGCCATTCCGCAATAGTGAACCGACCAGGTCCACGATCACATTCGTATACAAAGCGGGATTTATGCTGATGGTCCCGCCGAACGACAAATGATGGTGACTGGATCCGAATGGAAGGGTCGGGCAGAGCAACACTTTTGCCGGCAGCAGCTCCTCTGCTGCACGAGCAATGTAGGTAACAAGATCCGTATCTGTCGACACCGCCATATGCGGGCCATGCTGCTCAATCGCTCCCAGCGGAAGTACTACCACCGCATTTTCATTCTGCTCATGGACGGATGGGTAACTGAGGTTGGAAAACAGCATATTCTTTTTTGTAAAATCCCCTATTTCAAATGTATTGATTAAATTTTTTGTTTACAAAATATAATAAAAATAGTTTACAAATATTTTCAATACACTTCAACACTTTACATTCCTCTCAAAAATCAGGCTTAAACAATTCTTCAAATGGCCGGTCCGCAATGTGCTCAGGCGCGTTCCCGATGCGATAGTCGATGACTTTCAAATATAATTTCTGCCAAAGCCCATACTCGACATCAAAACGTCCCAGGATCGTATTGACTCTGTAAGGCAAATATTCTGACCGCCAGGCCTCCGCATAGGCCGATTTCAGCTCACCATTTTCGTCCATCAGGTCGATCAGCAGTCCATGGCAGAGATAAGTGATGTCGTAAACCACGAAGTCATTCTTTTTGCGCCGGAGCATGGATTCGTTCCACCGGTCGCAGATGGTCTTGGCCCACAAAAAACGCGTAGCCGAATAAGCCATCAGCCTCGCCGTGACGATCATCGAATGAATGAACGCCGTATCTCTGCGGCTGCATTTCGCCAAGGCGGCAATGAGCTGTTCCTGAGCCTCCTCGCTCCATTTCCTTGCATCCTTCAAATCAGCAACATGCTCCTCTGTGTTTTTCAGGTAATAAGGCAAAAATGGATTCGACCAGCTCTCGATAATAGTACCCCGCGGCATTCCACCGGTATTACGCCCCAGACACTTGTTCAGCGCAACATTGGAAGCTGCCAGGTAATCGAATGCCTTCCCCAGTTCATCTGCGACGGTCGGGTATAACAGGCGGCTATATGCTTTTGTGAAAGTGGTTTTATCCGGGACCTGTCCCTGCCATGCCCCGATGCAGCCATAGGCCATAAACAGCCATGAAGCCCGCACAAACGGCTCCACTGGGTCGGTCCAAACCGAATGGATAAAACCCAGCGCCTTGTTTTGCATGCCTGCGCGAAGGCAGAGGTCGATATTGGTGTATGTATAGTCCGCATCAGGGTAAATATGCCCCCAGCCAGAAACAGCGGGTTGAATGAAAAAGGGTTTCTTTTCCTTCAAGACCGGATCGAGATAACGATTGATCTCCGCGGTATCGGGCTTGTATTCCCAGATCACCGGGATCACGTCCGATGGGATCTTTTTGATGATATCCGGATAGTAATTGTTCATATCGGTCCAGGCAAGGACGGTTTTGCCGTACTTCTTCATCTCGTCCCGCACGAACGTAAGCTGCCGAACCCACAAATCTTCCGAATTGATACCGGCATCCTGGTCGTCGGCAATGCGCTTGGTTTCCCAGGTCTCATCGAACCCTACGTGGATAAATGGCCCTGGGAACAGATCGGTATATTGTTTGATCCAGTTTCGAAGCAATTCGTTTGTGCCAGACTTGCGCGGATCGAGTTCATGACCATATTGCCCGATGGCCAGGTCAGCGTATTTTTCTTTTCTAAGCAATTCATGCAAATGGCCGTACAAATTCAGGAACGGCACCACATCCATATGCCGCTCTTTTCCATAGGCAATAATGCTTTTCACCTGCTCCTGCGTGTATCCCGAACGGAATGCCAATGAAGGAAAACCCTTCAATTCGATACTGACCTCATTGTAAAAGTAGTACTGATTGGTCTTCCACATCGCCAGGAAGTCGATCTGCCGTTTGATCTCATCCAGCGTCGGCAGACCGCCGTGTGCAAAGTCCATCATCACACCCCGAAATGCCAGTTTAGGCTGATCTTCGAGAGAAACACCCGGAATGAATGCCTCTTTCCCTTTGCCGGTCACGAGCTGGCGGAGCGTTTGCACGGCATAGTAAAGCCCCGCCGAAGTCTGCGCCTCCACACGTACTCCTTTCGGGGAAACCGAAAGTTTATAAGCCTCGCGCCGACTATCCCCGCTGGCATCCGCTACTTCGGGCAATGCGTGTCCGGGCTCACGGATCGAAAATTGAAAACCAGCCGCAGCGGCCGCTGCGGCTGGTTTAACCGGTAAACCAGTCTGCTCACCGATTGTCCGTTTCAGTTCTTTCAAGGCGAATTGCACCTCTTCCGGAGCAGAACGCGGTATAAATACCGTCAGCGCCGATACCGGTAATTTTTCAGCACTATACCGAATTGATTCAGGCTCCGGGAAAAGAACGGGCGTTTTTTGTGCAAAAGCAGGAATAACAAGCAGGCTGGCAAGCAACAGGCGTACGAACATATTCTATTGATCAGTTTTTATCCCACCAAAGCGGTGTGGCTGCATTATCAGGCCCACTCAGCATTTTGACGGCCCGCGCCACTTCGGCTGCATTGGTCTGTTTTTCTGTATCCAAAAAAGGCATCCGCCGGATGAATGTACCTTCGGGCAAATCGGAATTTTCGCTGTGTACGATGGGGTAGAGTTTCGGCAAGCCGGTCCTCCGCACATCAGCCCAGCCCTCCATACCGTCGGGGAACAACGCCAGCCACTTTTGTTGCGCCAGTTGCTTCCGCTGCATGCTTTCGGAATTGCTCCATTTGACAGGATAATCATTCACTGCAGGAGAATTCATGCCGTCTTTCGGAGCGATGGGCACAGCCGTATTCACAATGTATTTGCTGATCGCCGCCTGATCGGTCACACCCCATTGCGCCATCGACATCTGTATTCCTTTTTTATAAAAATCCTCGGCAGTACCACCCATATTCCAGCCATTGAGCGCACCTTCCGCGCGCAGAAAATAAGCTTCGGCGGCGTGCAGGATGTTTTGGGAAACATTGTAGGTGGTTTTCCAGTCGCTACCGACCCAGGTGGCCCAACGCGTGCCCATATTGGAATTATACAACCGTGAATTGATGTCGATGATCTTCTCGGAAGTAAATAAGCCGTTTCGAACGCCTTCGTACGTACCTGTGACCACCGACGGCTGGAAATAAATCGGCAGACGCGGATCGCCATACCCTTTCAGAATCGACTCCATGGACGCGCTCATGCGCACATCATCCCAGCCAGCCGTCACGGCCAGTCCGTTGTACTCGGCATAGGTGGTGGTCGACTTAGGCATATAGGCGTCGTCGGCGATATCGGTGATCACGCCCGCGGCAACAGCTGCTTCCGCTTCTTTTTTGGCCATTTCGGGATTCACTTTCGAGATGCGCAAGGCCAGGCGCAGCCGCAGCGTATTCGCGAACTTCATCC
This sequence comes from Dyadobacter ginsengisoli DSM 21015, assembly GCF_059568735.1. Taxonomy (NCBI): domain Bacteria; kingdom Pseudomonadati; phylum Bacteroidota; class Cytophagia; order Cytophagales; family Spirosomataceae; genus Dyadobacter; species Dyadobacter ginsengisoli. The sequence goes on along the minus strand of NZ_JCANTY010000009.1, from coordinate 345,832 downwards.
AGGCTGTCGCCGGGGCCGCATTTTTGTTATAAACCAGATCGTAAGCTCCGAAGGGCTTGTCAGCCGCGCGAGACTTCAGCACACCCGACGCCACATCCAGCCTTTTGAAAAAATCGTAGTAGATCGAATCCTGCGGCGTGTACGACACATACCTTTTACCCGAAGCCGCGTCGGTATAGGGAATAGGCCCAAAGTAGTCTGTCACACGATGGAACATCCATACCCACCAGATATTCGCCAATGCATTTTCGGCACTTTGCGGATCCGTACCCGCCATAAGCGTTTTCAGTTGCGGAGCCGCAGCCGTATAAACGGGATTCCAGCAGGCAGGCATCCAGTCCTGCCGGATCACGTAACGATCCGTAGGAAACGAATGGGCCGCCTGTGACAAAAACTGGGAATACACCGAGGCAATCGTCCCCTCACCCACCTCGAAGTTATCAGGACTCAATGTCGGCGCCATCAGCGCGTAGGCAAACATGAAAGGATATTCCTTGCTACCGACACTGCTGATCTTCGTAGCGTCGGTATTGAGAGAATCGAAATTATCGGTGCAGCCCGCAAAACCGGCGGCAATGACAGCCATTACCAGGAGCCGGCCCAGCACAGGGCTTATATTTTTTATCCTCGTCAACATAGTAAGTGATTTTTAGAATGATAGTTTGAGGTTCAATCCGATGTTTCTGGTCGAGGGAAGATTGAAATATTCGATCCCCTGGTAATTGCTGTTGCCTAAGCTCATTTCAGGATCGAAATCCATCTTGCGCTTACCAATGCCAGGAATATCCAGAATGGCATTACCCCGATAAATAAAGAACAGGTTACGCGCCACGAACGACAGTCTGGCGGTACTCAGGAAACCGGGCAGATTTTTAAAATCATACCCCAACGTGAGCTCCCTTACCCGCACATTGGTAGCGTGATAGGTAAAAAACTCCCCCCATGAATAATCTCCCTGCGCCACCGTTTGCCAGAATGTTTCCGCATTGACCGGTACCGAATTGGCGGCTCCCTCAGCGGTAACCCCTTGCACCACCCACGAACCGGCGTCCCGATATTTCTCTGTATCGGCACCGGTGCCGTTGTAAGCCATTTGCGCGGCGGTACCCGAAGTGATCACACCTCCGAATTTACCATCAACCAGCACGCCAAGCGTCCAGTTTTTATAGGAAAAATTATTGCTGAAACCAGCCGAGAACTTCGGATTGTAGTTGCCCAGCTTCTCGATGTCATCACTTTTAACCGGTACCCCTTTATCGCTTACAACATATTGTCCATTCAATGTCTTCCATTTATATCCGTACAAATCCCCGAACGCACCGCCTTCCCTGATCAACGGCGTGGCCGTGCGAACACTGGTTGACGATCCAAGATATAGCTGACTCACCCCCTCATACAGCTCCACGACTTTACTCTTGTTCACCGCATAATTCAAGCCCATATTCCAGGAGAAGTTCTTCCCCACCACAGGTTTTACCGACAACACCGCTTCAAAGCCTTCATTCTGTATATTTCCCGCATTGACATTCAAAGTCGAGTAACCCGATGATGCCGGCGAAGCAACACGCAGCAGCTGGTTCTTTGAATTTGTTTTGTAATAAGTAAGATCAATGCCGAAACGGTTATTATAAAATCTCCATTCCGTACCAAACTCAACGGACTGGGTCAATTCGGGTTTCAGGTCGGCGATCGCCTTCGTGCTGCTGCTGGCAATATACCCTCCGAATCCTCCACGGATATAGGTATACGTTTGCCCCAACAGATACGGGTCCGCGTCGTTACCTACCTTCGTAAACGATCCTCTGACTTTGCCCAGACTCACCCAGGTGGGCAGTTTCACCATTTCGGAAATCACGGCGGACACCCCTACCGACGGATAGAAATAGGAATACGGCGAAGGCAGCGTACTCGACCAGTCGTTGCGGGCCGTGAGGTCCAGGAACAAATAATCCTTGTACCCAAACTGCACCGTTCCATACACCGACTGCAACTGACGCTTCGCAGTGGCGGTCTCTGTTTTGAGGGTCGTTGCATAGCTAAGGTCGTATTTATTGGCAAATCCAAGTCCGTCGGCCGCGTTGACCCGGTGCCGCATGCTCCGGGTCAGGATCGAACCCCCAATGCTATACGTCAACTTCAGATCCGGGGCAATATTGTTTACCCCGGTCAGCAACAGATCGGCATTCCTCTCTGCGATATAGTCATTTCCTTCTGAATAGTATCCACCCGGCTGCCTGGCATAGTTGACCGTATTATTGGCGTATTTCTGGCTGATAAAATCATTATAACTATCTGAACTTACCCGTCCCTGAATATTCAGCCAGTCGGTCAGCTTGTACCGCAGCACAAAAAGTCCGGTTACCCTGCTCCGGTTCTCGTCGTGATGGGTATTGTTGATTGTCCAGTAAGGATTCATATAAACCGCATCCGGACTGGTCCAGTAAGTCGGCGTTTCCACGCCTGTGACGTCCACTTTTTTATACGATTTCAAAGTCGCGGGATCCACGGTACGCGGCATACGGTAAACATTGGCCACTACCATCCCATCGCCACCGACACCCGGCTTGTTATAAATATCCTGTAACATGTAGGTCACCTTGGCATCGGCGGAAAGTCGACTGGTGATATCAAAGCTCAGCCGGGCATTAAAAGTATTCCTGGACAGCCGGTTGTGCGGCACGATCCCATTGATATAATTATTGGCGTAAGACACATAAGACTGCACTTTTTCAGAACCGCCGCTGACGGCCACCGAATTGTTGGAAGAGACAGCCGTTTTGAAAAAATCGCTGATATTATCGGGATATGCTTTGAGCGAAACCGTATTCCCGGCCCAGTCCTGAACACTCTGACCGGCAATGTGCGCGCCCCAGCTTCCGTTGGTCAAAGTCGAGTATACCCCGCCCGAACCCTGACTATACTGATTTTGCAAAGACGGCGTAACCAGCGCCTGATCGAATGTCACGCCCGAATTTACATTCACATTAATTTTGCCGCTTTTCCCCTTCTTGGTGGTGATCATGATCACGCCGTTGGCCGCGCGACTGCCGTACAACGCAGCGCCGGCTGCACCTTTCAGCACGTTGATCGACTCAATATCATCAGGGTTAATGCTCGACGCGCCATCGCTTCCGCTATGCCCGCCCGCATCGTAGCGCACCTGCCCCGCGGGCGAAGAATTATCGATCGCAACTCCGTCGACTACGATCAGTGCATTGTTTGAACCCTGGATCGACCGATTACCCCGCAAAACGATCCGCGTCGCTCCGCCCGGGCCATTAGCCGAAGGCGTGATGGAGAGCCCGGCTATTTTACCCGAAAGCGTGTTTGTGAAATTGGCATCCCGGATCTCATTTACCTGATCCCCTCCGATTTTCTGAGTCGCGTAGGTGAGTGTCTTGGCCGCACGTTCAATCCCCAATGCCGTCACTACCACCTCCTGAAGCCCCAGCGCATCATCCGATAGCACGATATCACCGAGGTCACGCTGATTACCAATAGCCACCTCTCTTGTTTTCATCCCGATATAGGATATCACAAGGGCGCCTGCATTTTCAGGTACTGAAATACTGAATATACCGTCTTTATCCGCAATAGCGCCGGATGTCGACTGCTTCACCACGATAGAAGCGCCTGGTACAGGCGCTCCTTTCTGGTCGATTACTTTTCCCGTGATTTTTTTGTCTTGTTGTGCATAGATCTGATTGAATACCCCGGCACCTGCCATCAGGTATATCAACAGCAATAGGAATTTGAGGCGATTACGTAACAGGCTCGTCAGCAATGGGACCTCCGTCAGCCCCACAGGTTCTAGAGATTTTTTCATACTTCAAGATTTCGGAACAGTAGATGGGTTTAATCGGCAATTCTTGGGCAATTACACGCTGTGTCACTCTTTTCATAGGCAAACGAGTTTAGTCAACACCGGTTACGGAACATTTACAGGACTTCAAGTTGTCGGTAAATGATAATCGCATTTTTATGTTAACAAATATATTATTTTTTTGTCAACATAAAAATTAAGAAAAAATTATTCATTCCCACTCCGGGCAAAGGATCTATCGCCCAGTACGAGAATGGCCGAATACCTGACCACCTGAAAACAGGAAAGCCGAAAATTCTATGGCAAGAAAAAGGCCGGTTTCAAGGCGTTTGAAACCGGCCGTGAGACCTGGAGCTTACACAGTGAAGTTCAAGCGAGATCGAGGGAAGCTACCTCACCACGGGTAAGATGCTTCATTAGCGCCTCCTCCGCACGTTTGATGTTGCCCTCTTTGATACCGGCAACGATCTCACGATGCTCCTGATCGGTCAATTCGTAATCGTCCATGTGGGTTTGCGTTTTACCCAGCTTCTGGTGAAACAAGGGAATATTACTTGCCTGATATAAACCTACAAGCTTTTCATTACCAGCACATTCTATTAATGTCTCGTGAAATTTCACATCCGCTTCACAAGCACCTCCAAAATAGCCCCGCTCTACCATCGACGTAAAATCGTCGCATATGCGGTCCAGTTCCACAATTTGCACTGCGGTAATCTTCTGGATGAGCAGACGCAAAGCACCTACTTCCAGGATTTCACGCAACTCGCGGATTTTGTGACTGTCGTCCAAAGTGAGGGTCTTGACAAAAAAGCCCCCTTTTTCCCCCTGCACGATCAACTGCTCGCCCAAAAGCCTGGTCAGCGCTTCCCGGATCGCCATCCTGTTCGCATCCAGCTTTTTAGACCATTCGTCTTCTTTGAGCCGGGTGCCCGAGGTGAGCTGATTCGAAAGTATCTTTTTCCGCAGTTCTGTATAAGCTTTGTTTGAGAGTGAGTCTTCCTTCATTTTAATGTAAACAATAATCCAAAATTTGGTAAACTAAAACTTTTATATAAAGGTAGTCAATAAATGGAAAAATGTGCGTTGCCATGTCAAGTCGGTTCTATCCCGATTTCGCCGATAATTTTAATATCCGACCTTTTTTGATTTATTTAGAAATGTCAGGGGCTGCCCTGTCCGGTTTCAAATGCATCCAATATTGTTTAACAGACCTGCCCTTCTTCTGTTTTTGCTGGTTATAACGTTTACCGGCCTGCTTTCAGGGTGTCATGGAAACCGGCAACCCGCCTCCTCGGCCAAAGTGTATATCGACCAGCGAGATGGCCGGTTTACCCTGATCAGGGAAGGGAAGCCTTTTCAGATTCGCGGTGCGGGCGGCTTTACCCGTTTCCGTGAGCTCCGGGAGGCAGGTGGTAATACGGTACGGACCTGGGATACAACAAATCTGGCCAAAATACTGGATAGCGCCCGCGTCAACAACATCGCTGTTATCGTTGGGCTGCCGCTGCCGAATAGTGGCGATATATCACTCTACGACAATTCCGGGATTAGTCAGGCGCGGTTGAATGCGTTCCGGTCGCTGATCAGACGGTTCAGCAAACACCCTTCGGTACTCATGTGGTGCCTCGGCAATGAGCTGGACTTCCCTTACAAATGGACATACAATGCTTTTTACAGGGCATTCAACAACCTGACCGACATGATCCGTCAGGAGGACCCAGATCATCCCATTACGACGACCGTCCTGAATTTCAATCCGAAATACATTTTCAACCTTCGCATGCGATGCGATATTGACATTATTTCCTTCAACATTTTCGGCAACCTCCCCCTGTTACGCCGCGACCTGGCCAATTTTGCCTGGTTTTGGAAAGGCCCTTATCTGCTGCTGGAGTGGGGAATCAATGGTCCCTGGCAAGGAACGGAGCAAACCGCCTGGGGCGCTTACATTGAAGATACCAGCAATAAGAAGGCTGAAATTTACAAACGGCGTTATCAGCAAAGCATGCCGCTGGAAGACCCGAGATACCTGGGTTCATGCGTTTTTTTCTGGGGCGACAAACAGGAAACGACCCACACCTGGTTTAGCATATTCGATGAAAATGGGGCTCCTTCGGAAACTGTCGGCACAATGCGGGCTATCTGGACGGGGAAGCCTTCTCCCTGGAAGTACCCCGGGCTCCGATATATGTTATTGAATCGGAAAGGCGCCCGCGACAACATTATCCTCGCTCCTCAGAGCCCGGCCACGGCGGAAGTATTGATGCTCAAAGGTCACAGACCTGTTCACTCCATCCGCTGGCAGATTTTCAAGGAAGATTGGTACCGCAAAAACCACAACAACAGCACAGCAAAATTGAAAGCCATCATGACCGTCAATAATCCCGGGAGCAATCTCCGGATGGCTTTTGCGGCTCCTATGGAAGAAGGCCCCTACCGTATTTTCGCAATGGTGTATGACGAAAAGGGTCATTTTGTATCCTGTAACACACCTTTTTACGTTGTGAATCGTCCATGAAGCAAGCCCTGTACGTAAAGCCTCCCACCCGAAAGCAGCTGATCATGCTTCGGCTGATGATTTTTTTCGGACTGATTTCGATGGGGTTTTTCCTCACCAGCGTGCTTTCCGAGTCTGTCAGAGGTTATGCTCCTTTGTACTGGATGCTCGTCGTTACGTTCGTGTTCACTTGCCTGAAAGTGCTGCACGAGTGGTATCATTATCTTTACATAACCGTCCCGTTAACACCTCCGCTTACCCACCGGTACACGGTTGACATTTTCACGACTTTCTGCGCCGGCGAGCCCTACGACATGATCGTGGAAACCCTCACAGCCATCCAGGCCATTACCTACCCGCATGAAACCTACCTGTGCGACGAAGCGGATGACCCGTACCTCAGGGAGGTCTGCGGCCGTCTTGGAGTGCATCATGTGACCCGGACGGAAAAGAAGAATGCAAAAGCAGGCAATATCAACAACGCACTGGCGATTTCCAATGGGGAGCTCTGTGTCGTCCTCGACCCCGACCACGTCCCCTTTCCCGATTTCCTCGACCCGATCATCTCGCATTTCGATAACCCGGAGATTGGCTATGTACAGATTGTCCAGGCTTATAAAAATCATGACGAGAGCCTGATTGCGAAGGGTGCTGCCCAGCAAACCTACCAGTTTTACGGGCCGATGATGATGACCATGAACAAGTATGGGACGGTGTTGGCTATCGGCGCGAACTGTACATTCAGGCGCACCGCATTGGAGTCCATTGGCGGGCACGCAGCTGGGCTTGCAGAAGATATGCACACGTCCATGCAACTGCATGCAAAAGGCTGGAAGTCCGTATATGTACCGGCCGTACTGGCGCGCGGGCTCGTTCCGTCGACACTATCGGCCTATTATAAGCAACAGCTCAAATGGTCGAGAGGGGTCTTTGACCTGTTTGTGCACGTCTATCCCCGGCTTTTCACAAAGTTTAACTGGAGCCAGAAAATTCATTACGGGATTATACCGTTGCATTACCTGTCGGGGTTCATCTATCTCATCAACTTTCTGATACCCATACTGGCGCTTCTGCTGGGTATGAGCCCGATGCATTTCGACCTGGTTGACTTCGGGCTGGTGCTACTGCCCATGGCTTCCTGCACGATCCTCATCCGGCACTTTGTGCAATGGTGGGTGATGGAAGATGAAGAAAGGGGTTTTCATGTAGTGGGGGGACTGCTGGTGATAGGAACCTGGTGGATCTTCATTCTGGGCATCGTTTATACGATCGCAGGCAAAAAAATCCCTTACGATCCTACTCCCAAAGATGGGAACGAGGCCAACAACTGGCCTCTGAACATTCCCAATCTTGCCGTATTGGCTTTGTCATTGCTTGCCATTGGTTACGGACTTTACCAGGACCTGAACCCCTACAACCTCATCATGGCGGGATTTGCAGGGCTCAACTGTTTCTTCATGTGTTTCAACATCGCCGCCAGCCGCCAGCAACAAATCCGCGGGCTTTCAAATGCTTACCCGGTACTGGATTCTGCATTCCGGGCCATTAAAGAAATAAAAGGGAATTTCTGGATATTGAGGCGACGAATTTACAGCGGCGTACGAACATCCGCGTTTCTGATCATTGTTATGGTGATCAGCGCTATTATTTATTACAAACGATTCGACCCATTAGTCGAACGCAGCCTTACTGTCGGGAAAGAAAATCAATCGTACGCCCTGCGCCTGGCAGCACATCACCCAGTACACCCAGTCGACTTCCACGCATTATACAGCGCTTTGCAATTGCCTGAGCCCGACACTGCGCCAGCTACCATTCTTCCCCCGGCAAAGGCTTTTTTCCAGGGAGTGCATGGTGTCAATTACACCAAAGGACACAACTGGTCGCGTCGGCAGCCGGCCTTTACAAAACCCGAACTGGAAGAAGATCTCCGGGAAATGCGAAAAAAAGGCATACTGGCTATCCGGCATTTTGGACCGGGGATTTATGACTATAATGTGCTCCGCGCTACAAAACAGCAGGGCATTGAAGTCCATTACACTTTCTGGATACCCGAAACGCTTGATTTCATACAAAACAAAAAAGAAGCCGATGAACTGGCATCGACGATTCTGCGTACTGTCAGAAAATTGAAAGACCGAAAGCACATTGCTTCCTGGAATCTGGGAAATGCAACAATCCAAAAGTTTCGGCAGCAGGGCGGTTTAGCGGATCAGCAAAAACATTATTTGTATTGGTTGAAAAAAGTGGTTGCTGCCGTGAAGGCGACCGATCCTGCCCGGCCGTTTACGATTGATCTGGAACTGGCACCGGAGACACCGGAATGGGCCGATCTGATTCACCAGATTGCCCCGGCGATCGATGCGTTTGGCCTCGTTATTCCTGAGCCGCAGGGGTTGCCTGGTCACGCAATCCTGAAAAGATTCGGACACCCGTATTTTTTCAGTTACAGCTCCGTGCCGGCTTACAATGCAATGCGCAGTACCACCAGCGGTGTGTTTATTTCGAACTGGCAGGACGAGAAGATCTTCGAACACGTAAGCTTCGACGGGCTGAGAGATTACCTCGGGCGACCCAAAATAGCATTGCAGGAATTGCAATACCTTTGGAAAGACAGAAGTATTCCGCCTTCTGTGCCGGCTTTCAAAATACTTAAACCTGCACTGGGAACTTTCGAAGGCGAAACCCTGGCCTACCATGCGATTGCCTGGCAAAATGAACGCTGGCTGGTGGCAGATCAAAATCAGACGGGTTTCCGCTTCGAATGGAAGCTCGTCCGGACAGACGGATTCAATAACCCGATTGAAATGACCGACGCGGGAACAGGCCCGGCGCTCGCACTTAAAATTCCAAAGCATCCATCATTATACCGTTTGTACCTGTACGTTCTCAACGGTCAGACGGTCGTCGCCATCACCGATTCCGAGTTGAACACGCCATTGCAGGCAAGCAAAAAGCTTTTATCTACCGGTTCGCATTGAAGGTATGGATGAAATGGTCAAATGTGGCCCTGCTGATGCTCCAATCCGGCGCAGGAATATCGCCCCATACCTTGGGATTATCCGCTAAATTGAAATAACAGGTACCCGCAATTTCTTTATGACGGGCCACTACACGCGCCGCATTTTCCATCCATTTGCGTTGGTAGGCCTCCGGTCCTTTAACTCCGAATTCGGTTATAAAAATAGGTTTGGAGGTAAGCCGCATGCGCCACGCCTTCCGGTTGTAGATCGACTCGAACGATTCTTGCTTCTCAGGATCCGTAATGTTTTTGTCTGGCAACCCGTAGATAGCAATACTTACAAAATCAACCATATCGTCGCCAGGGTACCATTCCATTGAACCACGGTCGCCTGCCGGCCCCCAAACCATGCGCACATTTTTGATCTGTTTCCCTAATTCCATGAAGTGCCGATATGCCTTGATATACAACACCGGATCCTGGCTTTGCCAGGAATAGCGATGAATGGGAATCTCCATTTCATGCGCAAACCGGACATAAACGGGCAGTTGCGCTTTTGCAGCTACCCGGAATACTTCCCGGAACTCCCCGTCATATACGTTATTGATAGTGTTCAGCAACACGGATGAATCTGTCCTCACTTTCCCATCCCGCCACGGCTCCACCGTAATAACAGGCCGATTCCCTCTCGTCAGAACGCCTTCAAATTCCTTTTCGAACTCTCCATTCTGGATACTAACCAAGTCTACAAACAGATGTTCCACATCTACCGAGGGCGATGCCGTAAGCAATTGCTTCGGGTCGTATACCCCGACCAATGGGGGTTCAGCATTTACAGGTAATTCACCCAAGTCAGAAAATGGTTGAAAAACTATGGCGGATTCGGTTTTAATCACGCTCCATACCGGACCCAAACGCTTTTGCACGGAACTGGCAATGCTATCGCCTCCTGCAACCAGCATCATCACTGGCTTATCCGCGAAACGGGTGCGGATAAGCTTCCTCCTGAGCGCCACATCTAAATCCGGATCGGGAGGATAGGCCGTCGCCGTCCGCTCACTTGACCCATTCACCGAAATACCAACAACATCTACGACATCCTTACCTGGCCAATATTCATCGGCGCCGGGATATCCGGCAGTCCCCCAGACGATGCGAGCCGCCGGGGCTCCCTGCCTGCAAACTCCCGCCATGTGTCGAAAAGCATTGATATAGTCGCCCGGTGCCTGATACTGCCATGCATACCGCTCCACAGGCACTTCCATTTCCGGGTTCCAGCGCAGGTACACTGTCCCTCTTCCACGCGGCAGTGCTTTGCACAGGGAGCTAAAAGCGTCATCGTACTTTCCTTCTATACATTTTTGCAAAGTACCTTTGCCCCCGGTTACGATCGTCAATAACCAGTCTCGTTCCGCGTCGATCTTCTTCAAAACCGCAGCTATGCCCTGCTCCTCAGCATCGGGAGACAATTTCAGTGACAGGTGCTGGAATTCCGGGTTAAATGTGATAATCGAATCGGAACGCTTGAAATGCGCAATTACCTGTTCGCTAAAATCCGAATTGATTAAAACAGCCGGCTCAGTGGATGATTTGTAAACTTCCGTGTACCTGAAGAGATAAGCCATGACGGCCGCTAGCACCAATGCGGCTGCCACCATGTAGATGCCTTTTCTTCTTATCATAGCCCATTTAGATATCACTGTGGGCTTAAATTAATAAAATCCGGCGTGCGGTTGGGCAATAAATAAACGGCACAACAACAAAAAACCGGGTAGTAGCAAAAAGAGCTACGCCCGGTCAGTGTGTGCGTTTGATTAGTTCAGGATAATGTGTGCTGTATTTCTTTAAAATTACTCTGGTTTAAACCAGCTCCGTCTCGTATTGTAATCCGATTTGCGCTGGCGGATAGCTCAGTATCCGGTTGAATTCCGTAATGGCCTGGTTGATCTGGCGCTGTGTGATGCCGCTGTATTCTATGAGGAGAATCTTCGCTTGTTGTACGCTGGACCGCTTCATTTTCCAGTATTGCGGATGATCAATTCCGATTGGGGTGCGAAAGAATTTTTCCTTGGGCTCCCTGATCAGTATTTCACATTCCATATCACGCTGTGGATTGTCATGCAGGAAATAACTTTTTACTACTACTTTGACTTCCCTACCACTTTTAAGCTGAAAGATTTTCTCGTGAATCATAACGTTTCCGTTTTAAGAATTAAGGATCGATGAACTTGATAATCTGCTGACAAAGTTTCCGGCTTCCTTAAAACTTTCGTACCAGCAGGCAGTGCTAAAACCGTTACAAACTTCGGCCTGGCGCACGAATTTCCTTCAAAATGATTAGTAAACGGTAGATTAAGTGAGCCTGCGGTTGAATTGCGCTTCCCAACGCCCTATTTCACACAACGATCTGATTCACAAGCAAGTAAAATTACGTAGTGGTTATTCAATCACGTGCCCCACAAACTGCGCGGTATTATCCAATATTTCCCCGCCCCTTCTGAAACCAAGCCCGCAGGCTTCTCCCGCAAAGAACACACCGGCCTGGTAGGTCCTGCCCTCCGGATCAGTCGGAAATGGTACATACTCCTGATAAATCCTCGATTGCCCGTCATATTCTCCGGCCACTGTCTGAAGCACCTGACCACCTTTATCATGAATAGCCACATTAGCACCTTCGCGGCCTAGCAAGACTTTGCTCACGGATTTTTTGTGAGGTAATGCGTAACGTTCCGTTTGCAGCAAAAGCGGGTGATATGGGTAAAGGTCCCACAGGATTTTAAGAATGTATTTGGATTGAAAAAGCAATGTGTAAGCCGGATTGAGAATGATCGCTTTGCGGTTTTTCACGATTTCCGTGAGCATACCCGCCAGCTCCGGCTCATCGGCCCCTATATACTCCCAGGGCACGAGTTTGAACCAGAAGTCGAAGCGGACAAAATGACCATGCTCAGGTTCCTGAAAAAATACACCGTCCCCGTTTGAAAACTCTACCTCGTCTATATATGCGAATTCAGTGTCAAAACCCGCTTCCCTGGCCGCCTCCATAAGCACGGCCACATTTGTGTCATCCTCGGGATACCCACGCATGGTTGAAAAAAGGACGGAAGGTGTCAGATCGCTGTTTTCGTCTTTGAGATAAGCAAACTGCCCGACCAGCGTTTCGAACACCGTGTTGAATTGTTTCGACTCTTCCATTCCGTTCATGCGCAGGTGCGCCCACTGCACAACGGCCGTTTCGGGAACACAGGTGGCTGTGTCGGCGTTGAACTCGATCAGCTTCACCGGCTCGCTGTCAAATCCTCCTGCCAGGTCGAAACGACCATATAAATGAATTTGCCGGTCATCGTTCCATGAATGCTTGATCAGTTCCACGAGATTTTCAGAAATGCCCATTTCTTTGAACAGTTCGTGATCAATGGCATATTGCCCCGCTTCTATGAACATATCATACAAAGTATCGGCCGCTTCATAATAACGCTCTGCCTGTTCCTCGGGAACGGTGACCATGTCGTTCACCACATAGGGTGTCGTATCTGTGCCCAATGCCCAGTCCCAGCCAGCCTTTTGTAATGCTGTCTGGGGAGGATTAGGAAATGATTTCAGTTTTACCATGCCATTTTGATTTTAACCTCCGCTTCTTCCGGACATCCTTCCGAAAAACCCTTTCCGGCCTCCCGCAGGCCGCGATGTCACCATCCGGGTAGATCGTGATGCGTTCACATCCTGTACTGCGCTGCGGGAACTTGCCCAGGCACCCGGATTTGCGTAGTATGAGCGGCTCCGACCATCGCCTTGCCCGTCCCTGTAGTTGTTCATATAGGAATTGGACGAATTTCGACCCAAGAGATACCCCATTCCACCGTACAGCAACATACTCGATAATCCGCTGTGATGCGTCATATTCGAGTTGGAGCGGATTTCCTGGTCGATCAATGCCTTGGCAGCAGTTGGGCTCAACTTATCCTGATGTCCGTCGAGGTAGGTAACAATGGCAACAGAGCTGTCGGCAGGTACACTTTCTTCATTCACGATCCTGAACTCCCCGGGACTGATCTCCTTGATATGAGATCGGATGCCTTTGCCGTAAGAAGTTTCTTCATAGCTATACTCCGATTCGTCGTCCGAGGAACAGGCGACAAACGTCGTCCCGGACAACAGGGCGAGAGCCAGTGCACTCCCCATGCTGATGTCCTTTATCTTCCTGATAAAAGAACCCTTTCGTAACTGTGTCATCTTGGTGATTTTCGGTTGAGGATTTATCAAAAATAGCAGATCGGCGTGCTTGTTCTTGAATCATTCGTGTCAATGGCTTTTCAAACTGATATCCAACCCTACCGGCGTACAGACGGTAAAAAAAATGAGCATAGCCGGTTTGTCAGCCAGCTATGCTCCATCTCTGTGATCGCGGACTTCTCAGGCTTTTTTTGCAATTTTTTCGATCGCTCCCACGAGCTTATCCAGATCGCTGAGCTTCGTATATACATGCGGTGTAACCCGCACACAATGAATATTTTCCCAATTGATGCCCACAGTATGAATCTGATAATCCTTCATGAGCTTACCGTCCAGCTCCTCCGGTTTCATACCGTCGATGCTGACACCTGCGATCGCGCAAGAAAATTCAGGTTTCAATGACGTGTGGATCCTGACACCGGGGATCTGCGCCGCTTTTTCCGCCCAGTATTTTTTCAAATAATGGATCCGCTCCTGCTTCCGTTTACTTCCTATGCCTTCCTGAAAGTTGATAGCTTCGCCAATAGCCTGCTCTATCGGGAAACTGCGGGTGCCCAGTGTTTCAAATTTGCGGATATCGCCGCTTTTCGGCTGACTATTGCATAGCAATGGCCATATCTTTTCGATCTTGTCTTTTTTGATCCACATCATGCCGCTGCCCACCGGGGCACTGAGAAATTTATGCAGACTGGTGCCAAAATAATCGCATTCTAGATTCGGTATCTTATAATCGAGCAAGCCGAATGTATGAGCGCCGTCGCAAACTACCTCGATACCTTTCGCATGGGCCATCTGCGATAGCTTTTTAACCGGCATGATCTGGCCTACCCAGTTGATGATATGCGTAACATGGATAATTTTAGTCCTGGGCGTAATCGCATCGGCATATGCTTTCACGATCTGCTCCTCATTTTCGATCGGGAAATCAAAGGACAGCTGTTTATACACGATACCATCGCGCATCTGACGTTGTTTCCAGGCCTGAACCATATTAGGATAGTCCTGCAAAGTACCGATTACCTCATCCCCCTTTTCGAGCGGCAGTCCGAAAATGATCGTGTTCAATGCCTCTGTCGCATTCCGGTTGATCGCGATCTCCTCGGCGTCGGCACCTGCCAGCTTGGCCAGGCGTTGCCGGAGTGGTTCTCGTCCTTTATCCATAATGCGCCACATATAATAGGAAGGCCCCTGTGCCGCAGCTTTGTTGTATTTGTCCAGTGCTTCCTGCACCACCACCGGCGAGGGAGACACGCCGCCGTTGTTCAGAATAATGATTTCACTTTTGCTCGCGGTGTAGGCATCCTGGATCACAGACCAGTAATCTTCGTTTCCGTCACTGCTATTGTCCCAAAGCTTTTCCGCTTCAAGGAATTGCTCCGCGTGGAGCTCATTGAAAAGGCTGTTGATACCGAAAGCGCCCATGCCCAGTGCAGCGCTCTTCCGAAAAAAGGAACGGCGGTTGTTCATAAAATGATGTTTAAGGAATAGTAATGGAGTGAAGCACAATTTATCGATTATCTACTTCAATACCAATCACTCTGCCTCCAAACCGTCTTTTACCGTCGCCTGTTTCAGCCAGTCATAAGTGTTATAAGGCATCGGGAACCCCTCGGCGTCGAGTTGCAGGTACATGAGGTGCAGGTGCGTAGGCGAGCGCTTCTGGTAGGCATTGTAACCGGTACGTCCCATTTCGGAGATCTTATCCCCCATATTGACCCATTGTCCTGGCTGAACTTCCACGATATTGTTGTGTGCGTAGTAGAAAAGGCCGTCGAGGCACGGGTCATAAACCCAAATCCAGTTCCCGCCCCGGAACTCGCTGTCGTATTTCCAGCTCGTTTCGGTGGCCACCACCAGGCCTGAGGTAAATGCCAGCACATCGATGGGCTTCCAGGTGCGGTCGTCGAGCACGTCCTGGTCTTTGTCCCGCACGAAAAGATCGTGAGCCGGGTGACTCCCCTTGGCGTTCATATCGAAAAGGTCGAAACCATCCGGCCGGTAGCCTCTGCCTTTCGCACCGATAGACTCCTGCGGTGTGTAACATTTCACCGGATATACAAAATGGGAAGAGTCGATCGCCCGGCAGGTGTCCCGGCGGAACGCTGCACGGATGTTTCGCATCACAGCCGCAAAGGCCTGGCGGGCAGAATCCGGCGTAATGGTATTATCACGGATATCCATCTGGATCTGATGGAAAGCTGCGCAGTATTCTGCAATTTTATCGGAAGATTCACTCTGATTCGTCAAACCGGCCATACAAATAATGAGTAGGACACCGACAACTCGTTTCACTGTCATCAATAATGCATTAATCACCCTTTTTTCTTTCACTTAACCTTATTTTTGAAGAACGTAGCACAACAGGGCTCACTAATAAAAAAGTCCTGCAAATGTATCCCTTCTGGGTTAAATAAATGCAGGCAAATTCTTTAATGGTATAACACTAAAATTAATTCACAATGCAAAAACGTCGTTTTGGACGAACTGGCTGGGAAGTCAGCGAAGTAGGTTATGGAATGTGGGGACTTGCGGGATGGACAGGTTCCGATCGCAAGGAAACGGATGACTCGCTGGACCTGGCTGTCGAATCGGGTGTCAACTTCTTCGACACGGCCTGGGGATACGGGGAAGGGCTTAGCGAACGTATTCTGGGTGAGCTGATTAAACGGCATCCAGACAAAAAACTCTACGCTGCGACCAAGATCCCGCCCAAAAACCGCCAATGGCCGTCTCGCCCCGAATCCGTATTGAAAGATGTATTCCCGGCGGACTATATCGTAGAATACACGGAGAAAAGTCTGCAAAACCTGGGAACCGAACAGATTGACCTGCTGCAATTCCACGTGTGGGAGGATGCGTGGGCGCAGAAAGATGAATGGAAGGAGGCAATCCAGAAACTGACCAAAGAAGGGAAGGTTGCTGCCTGGGGGATCAGTATCAACCGCTGGGAACCGGACAATGCATTGGAAACCTTAAAAACCGGCCTGATCGATGCCGTGCAGGTCATTTACAATATTTTTGACCAGGCTCCGGAAGATAACTTGTTCCCGCTTTGCCGGAAAATGGATATCGGCGTGATCGCCCGCGTGCCATTCGACGAGGGTACTTTAACTGGCACACTGACAAAAGAAACCGTTTTCCCGGCGGACGACTGGCGTTCGACCTATTTCGTACCTGAAAACCTGAATGCGAGTGTGGATAAGGCAGAAGCGCTTCGTGCAGACATCCCAGCAGGTATGACAATGCCGGAACTTGCGTTACGATTTATCCTCAACAATCCCGACGTACACACGACGATCCCGGGTATGCGTAAGCTCCCGCACGTACGCGCCAACGTGGCCGCTAGCGATGGCGCCCAACTCGACGCAGCAGTGGCCGAAAGGATGAAAGTTCACCGCTGGGACCGTAAACCGACCAAATGGTCGCAATAGCAGTGACAGAAAAATGCCTTCCGTGTCTCCGGAAGGCATTTTTTTAGCGGTACAGTTTGCTGTCCACCGAAAACCGCCCGGGTCCGGTAAGAAATACAGCAATGTACCCCAGGAGAAAAAGGAGCGCATGCTCTTTCACATCAAACGCATCTTTGGCATGCACGATGAAAACCACCACCAACATGGTGAAGATCAGAGGAAGTAATGCGAGACGGGTCCCCAGCCCAAGAATCACCAGAATGGAACATCCGAATTCGGCACAGATAGTAAGAAGATAAGAAAGCTCTTCGCCTATACCGATCGGATCTGCAAAGGAATGATCACCGCTTAAAAAGCTGGTCAGCTTCGCATAGCCGTGGGTGATCATCAAACATGAAATCCCAATCCGCAGGATCAGAACGGCCCAATCCACCGACCCGGGAAGTTTAACAGGTCTCAGAAATTTTTTAAGCATAGTGAGTTAAAACTGATTTAAGTGAGTAAGCATTTTGCTAACCGACGCCATACCTCAGATAGTTTCACAACGAACCTCGTTGTAACCAAATTTTAAATTTTCATTTATCAAGTTTTATTTTTAGGTTTGCCTAAATTTATATTAAGAGAAAAATAAAATAATAATTTGGTCATTCTATGAAACTACTCATACTCCTGCTCCTGAGCGTCTTGTCATTTCAAGCGATGGCACAGTTTAGTCTTTCGGGAAAGATTTCCCTGGATGGCCAGGCTGAACCCGCATTCGGCGCTTCGGTTTATATTAATGAACTGAAAACAGGAACCACCGCCGACACCGCCGGGCGGTACCGTATCAGCGGCATTCCGAAAGGCGTATATACCCTGCGCGTCAGCTATGTTTCGTTGCCGACCATTACCGAAAAAAATGTGCGGATCGAAAAAAGCACGGTGAAAGACTTTCTGATGAAAACCGGGGCTAATGCATTGGAGGAAGTAGTCGTAACCGGTACCATGAAAGAAGTCTCCAAACTCGACAGTCCTGTTCCTGTGGATATCATTACATCAAAATTCCTCTACAAGAACCCGGTTCCAAGCATTTTCGAAGGATTGAGCTATGTAAATGGGGTGCGCCCACAACTGAACTGTAATGTCTGCAACACCGGCGACATTCACATCAACGGGCTGGAAGGGCCTTATACGATGGTCCTGATCGACGGCATGCCGATGGTAAGCGGGCTTTCTACGGTTTACGGACTTTCCGGAATCCCTAACAGCCTCATCGAACGGGTCGAGATTGTAAAAGGACCGGCATCGACCCTCTATGGCTCCGAAGCGGTGGGCGGACTGATCAATATCATTACAAAAAACCCATCCAAGGCGCCGGTCTTTTCCGCAGATGTTTTCGGCACGACATGGCGCGACTATAATGTAGATCTGGGGGTGAAGTTCACGCCCTCTGAAAAAAGCAGTTCATTGCTTGGAATAAACTATTTCAACTACCAAAATCCAATCGACAACAACAAGGATGGGTTCACCGACCTGACACTCCAGAATCGAATCTCGGTTTTCAACAAATGGTCCTTCAATCTCAAAAACAACCGGCAGGCCAACATTGCCGCCCGTTATTACTATGAAGATCGCTGGGGCGGACAAATGCAGTGGAACCGGTCATATCGTGGAGGCGATGAGGTTTACGGCGAAAGTATCTACACCAAACGGTTTGAGATTCTTGGCAACTATCAGCTACCCATGGCTGAAAAAATCACACTACAATACTCTTTCAGCTCGCATAACCAAAACTCTACCTATGGCGACGTTCTATTCAATGCGGACCAGAAAATAGCCTTTGCGCAATTTCTCTGGGACAAGGAGATCGGTAAACACAGCCTGTTAATGGGTACGCCTTTCCGCTATACTTTCTATAACGACAACACACCGGCCACTCGTTATCTGGACGGGCAGGACCATGCGGACAAAATTTACCTGCCGGGGATTTTCATTCAGGACGAAATCAAGACCGGGCCGCATTCCATTTTGCTGGGGGCCCGCTATGATTACAACAGTCGCCATGGAAGTATTTTCACTCCCCGTGCCGCCTACAAGTATAAATTCAACCAAACCGACGTGGTTCGTCTGAACATTGGCCGCGGTTTTCGGATCGTGAACCTCTTTACCGAAGACCATGCTGCTTTGACAGGATCCCGCGAGGTAATCCTGAAAGAAGCGCTGAAACCGGAACAAAGCTGGAATGCCAATATCAACGTGGTGAAAAAGATCGTGACGGGGAACTCATTCATCGGCATCGACGCGTCAGTCTTTTATACCTACTTCACCAACCGCATCCTGCCCGATTACGACACCAACCCCAATGAGATCATTTACGACAACCTCGATGGCTATGCCATTTCGAAGGGTATCAACCTGAACCTGGACTTCAACTTCCCTTTTCCACTGAAGATCATCGCCGGTGGTACATTAATGGATAACTATCAGAAAGAGAACGGAGTGCGTTTTCGCCCTGTGCTTACGGAGAAATTTACAGGTACCTGGGCTATTTCCTATGAGATCCTGAAAGCAGGGATTTCCCTTGATTATACCGGCAATATCTATGGTCCGATGCGGTTACCGCTTCTCAGTGAGACCGATCCCCGGGCAGCGAATTCACCCGTCTGGTCAATACAGAATATACAGATTACCAAGAAGTTTGATAACGGACTCGAAATTTACGGAGGCGTAAAGAACCTTCTCAACTTCACTCCTCCGGCCAATTCCATCGCCAGAGCGAATGATCCGTTTGACAAAAACGTAAAATTTGATGGGCAAGGACAGGTAATTGCGACACCCGATAATCCTTACCGCTTAACGTTCGATCCGTCCTATGTTTATGCGCCTAATCAGGGAATCAGGGGCTTTTTGGGAATGCGATATACATTAAGGTAGTGTTTTAATGAGATGGCTAAAAATGTCGCTAAAAACGTTATTATATAACTTTTCGAAGACATAAAACATTCATGATATTGATATTCATTGATTTGAATAATTTTTGATTGTATCTTTGAGCCATCAACCAATTAACACTACTGATTATGGCATTAACAAAACAGTTTGTAAAAAGTAAGTCTGTTTACAAAGTAACGTTTACAGTTCCCGCTGAGGCGGCAGTTGAAGCGAAGAAAATTTCGCTCGTAGGTGAGTTCAATGGCTGGAATCCGGAAGAAGCTATTGCATTGAAAAAACAGAAAGACGGCTCATTCAAAACAAGCCTCGAACTGGGTGCCGGAGAATATCAATTCCGCTACATCCTCGACGATGCAAAATGGGAGAACGACTGGGCAGCGGACAAATACGTACCTGCCGGCGTCGACGCTACTGAAAATTCGGTGGTGGTTTTGTAAGTGCCGCTGGCTTTATGCCAAAGAAAAACCGGGAGGAGAAATCTCTTCCCGGTTTTTCTTTGAACTTTATAAGCCTATTGCTTACAGTCACTAAATCGCAAAACTGTCGCTTTCCACGTAGGCTTTGATCAGCGCTTCCTCTCCTTCCTTGCCTTGTTTGGAATTGCCGTGTTCCATCCCCATGATGAAGGATTTATTTTCTTTTTTACTACGGTCGTAAATGTATTTGAAGATGTTTTTATAGTTGATCTCACCGGTAGTCGGTTCCTTACGGCCGGGTTCGTCACCGATCTGGAAATAGTCGATCTCGCTCCATGTCATATCGATATTGTGAATCAGGCGGCCTTCATTTTTCTGCATATGGTAAATATCGTACAGAATTTTGCAGGATTTGCTGTTGACCCCGCGGCAGATCTCGTAAGTCTGGTCGGATGTACGCAGGAACAGGTTGGGTGAATCGCTCAGCGGTTCCAGCACCATCACCAGGCCATGCGGTTCCAGAATTTCCGCACCACGGCGCAATGCATCGATCACGTGCCCAGTCTGCACGCCTATCGGCAGGTTTCTTTCAAAATCGCCCGGAACAACAGTCATCCATTTTGCATTCACGCGCTTGGCTACTTCCACGGCTCGCTTGCAGCCATTCAGGAATATGTCGATGTATTCTTTTTTACCCGCTGCCAGCGTATTGGCGCCGTTACCTCCTTTATCCACTACAAATACGCCCATTTCCATTCCCAGGCGGCTCATTTCTTTCCCAATGGCCTCCTGCTGCTCCACGGGTCTGCCCATCATGCCATTGTCTTCCAGGGCCATAAACCCCTGGTCTGCCATAAATTTAAGCTGATCGATCACGTCCTTTCCGGCGCTGTTCTGGAACATCCCGAAGTGAGACGCATATTTGAGCTTAAACTTGTTCTTGGCAGTGGGCGCTGTTGCGAATGCCTCCCCTGTTGCGATCGCGGCACCAGCCAAACCAAGGGAAGATTTTACAAAATTTCTGCGGAGCATATATTTTCAATTTATTGTTTTCAGACTGTAAAGATCATCCCGGGTGAAATATACCGAAAACCGCCCCGTAAACTTGATTCTACTGGTTTTTTCGGCGCTTTCTCCGCTTCTCCTTCCCGGCCTTGGGCTCTTCCTGCGGGGCCGCGACCACTTCCTCTACCACAGGTTTGGGGAAGTACGGCGCCAGTTGCGCTTTGATTTCCTCCCGGAATGCATTCTTCACTCCTTCGAGGGCCGCTTCCTTCACTTCGCCGTCGATCTGGCCCCCGGTAAGCAGCTTCACCACTGCCTCTTCACCCGGCCAGCTGCTACCGAGGTAGCGGGCTGCATGCTTACGCACGCTCAGCGGTTCGCTGGCATTCAGCACCGTCGACCGGAGCAGGTAAACGGACTCGCTGCTGCCGACCGTCTGAATGGACGCCAGCAAAGCCGATTTCCTGGCCTCATTCATACCCGCCAGCTTTTGCGTCACATAGGAAATACCAGCCTGTTCGAGCAGCAAAGCCCCCGCATCGCGTCCGACGACCTCGTCGGATTTATCCAATGCAAGTTTAAGTAGCCTGTCGTTCTCCGATTCGAGTTCATAGCGGGTCATCAGATCGATGTAGTGCTCGGTGCCGTAAGTCTCGTCCAGCAATTTATTCAGGGCGGTGAGTCCCTGCTGCGAGTTAGTAACAAATGATTTGTCCAAATGCAAAAGCGCCAGCTTGCTCACCTCGATCCGGTCGGATGAATTGACATTGAGCACACTCAGGAGCGCCTGTGTTTTCTCATAACCCGCATGGAAGAAGTCGAACGAACGAAAATAACGCAGCCTGCTTTTAAAACTTACCGAAGTATCGGCAGCCAGTGCGCTCAGATAAGGGATGGCCTTCCGTGTGCGCGCGAGCCAGATAATGTCCTTTCCGGCGTCCGTCGCGCCCGGTTTCGCGCCCGCCCTTTCTAGCCACGCCGGAAATATACGCTCCCATTGATCATAGGCGCCAATGCTCAGTGCTTCCACCGACCAGCGATCATTCCCCTTGTATTGTTTCGCCAGTTGCAACCATACATCCAATGCTTCATAGGTATGATTATGGTTGATGGCCAGTGCGCATTCACGTCTTACCTGCGGATCGCTGTCCGAGGTGAGTCGTTTAATGTATTCTGTGGGGTCACTGTTGCGCTGCCGTACCGCGCGCAACGCTGTAATCCGGAGGTTGGGGTTTAACTCTCGGAAACCGATGTCCAGGTTCCGGTAATTGAAACCCTCGATCCGGTTCAGCACCCATAACGCCCTCGCCCGCAATTTTGGATTTGCGTTATACTGGCGAAAAAGGTCTTCCAGAAATGGCTCCGCCGCCCAACCGTGCCTGACGCATGCGTTCCAGGCCAGGTACCGCTGGGATAAATTCGGGCTTTGAAGTGCTTTAACTGCCTGTTCAGGCACATTCAGGTCAAAAACAGGGATTTTATAGGGTACACCGACAGGGGCAACGCGGTATATCCGCCCCCGGCTCCGATCTTTCATCTTGTTCGAGCCCATCACCGGATCGTACCAATCCGAAACGATCAAGGAGCCATCCGGGGCAACACAAACATCAGTGGGCCTGAACCATTTGTCGCGTTTTCCTTCAACAATAGGCAGAATGCCCGTCGACTTAAAACCTGCACCTTCACTTTGTACCGAAAAAGCACTGACGTAGCCTTGTCCCGCATCGGCCAGCAGGATCTGGTCCCAGTAGCGGCGCGGCAGCAGGCTACCTTCATATATCGCCATACCCATCGGAAAACCCGATCCCGTTTCCAGCAAATCAGGGACAACACCCGGATCATTCTGGTGCCAGTGGCGACGTGGTATCTCATCTTCCAGGTTAGTGCGGTTCAGACGCCAGCTGGCACCCGTCATTTCGTCAACATACCCAAAATTCCCATTCTCCATCACATAGGAAACACGGTCGCCACCATTACCCGGCTCCTCCTGGTCGGACTGCCACATGGTACCGTAACTGTCGACCGCAACTTCCCAGCCATTCCGGAAATTTTCGGCCATGATTTCAACTTTTGTAAAATCCTGTTCGCAGCGGAAAACCACACCCTGCTTGTATTGCCGGAAATCAATTGGTCTTTCATATTTGTCGAGCAATGGCCGGTCTTGCCCGTCGACAAGCTGCCTGCCCGCATTACCATAGTTAAAATAGAACTTCCCATCCGGCCCGAAAACGAAAGCATGCACGCCGGCATCGTTTTGTACACCACCTATTCCTTTAAAAATCAACTCTTTCCTATCGGCCTTATCATCGCCATTGGTATCCGTAAAAAGCCACACGTATGGGCTTTGTGAGACGATCGCCTTGTTGCCCATCACCCATATCCCCAGCGGCGCATTGAGCTCGGGGCCCTGGTAAAATACTTTGGTAACATCCGATTTGCCATCCCCGTCCTTGTCTTCCAGGATCAGGATCCGGTCGCCCTGACCCAGCTCGGACTTCCCATTGACGGCTGGGCGGTAATTGTACGCCTCACACACCCACACGCGTCCACGGTGGTCGACATCGATATTGATGGGATTGATGACGTCGGGTTCTGACGCGAAGAGCGAAGCTTCGAGTCCGTCGGCCGCCTGTATACCGGCCACCGCATTGCGCGAGAAATGCTTCTCCGCTTCCGATAAAGCCACATAGGCGCTATCTGGATTTACAATCTCTAATGAATCAGCAACTTGACTAAAACCTTGAAAAGAGAGGGAGGTAAAAAGAGCCGCAACACACCAGGCAGATCTCAGGCTATTATATTGTTTCAAAACAAATTTTTGATGATGCAGACTATTCAAAAAACGGATAAAAATACCTCATGTTTCCTGAATAATGAAAAGAAGTTTTGGAAGTGTAACCTTTCGATGCGCTGAATGGCTTTGCAATCAACCGAAAACAAGGTTAACTTTAGAATCCAAAACACAAGCACTATAATACCCTATGAAAGAAAAAGTTAAGCAGTTGATTATCGATAGAACCCTCAAAAAGGCCGAAAACGATCCAGGCAGTCGCACCGTGAAGTACAGGCATTTCTATCGGAAAATGAAAGCAAAAAACTAGAAGTGGACAGGTATTGATGGAAATAAAAGGAGGAGCCTGATAGCTCCTCCTTTTTGTTATTTCTTCAGATTACTCAAATAATCCACCAGACTCACCAGTTCCTCTGTACTGAGCGCGTCCTGCAAGCCAGCAGGCATCATCGAATCCTTTAACTGCTTTATCGATTTTACTTGCGACATTTTGTATTCCTGCGTCGATCCGCCGGGGAATTTAAGGATCAGGTCTGTCTCTGTTTTGCTGGAAACAATCCCCGAAACAGAAGTACCGTCCTTCAATGTTACCTCAAACCCTTCATAGCCAAAACCAATTCCGGCACTTGGATCAAAAATGGCTGCATATTGCGCCTCCTTTGGCAGCTTGCTACCGATTTCAGAAAGTTTAGGGCCGAAATCCATGCCCTCTCCGTTAACCTGATGACAAACCGAGCAGTAGGAAGTGAACACCTGCTTACCTTTGCTGATATCTCCCTTCATCCCTACCAGTTCCTTAACTTCCGGATGTTTGCGTGCGACAGTCGTTGTGCCATCAAGGTATTTGGCCGCTTCCGTCTTCACCGATTTACGCCAAGCACCAGCCAACCCCTGAACTGCTGCCGTTTTGGCGTTACCACTCAGCTTTCCTTCTTTCAAAAGCACCAGCACCTGATCTTCCCCGCTCATCGTGCCTCCGAGTGACTTAGCGGCTGTGACGCGAATATCTTCCTCATAACCATTATCCGTAGCAACGGTTTTCAGAATCTCCAATGCGTCCTTGCTACCCACGGATTTCAATGACGTTAAAATACTATTGCTTTTACCTCTGTCCGCCCCCTTGACCACTTTCCAGACTGCCGGTGCACCCCCTTGCTTCATGAGCTGGGATGCTGCCGCCCCGCCCATCCTCGATGATGATTGTTCGATCGCCATCTGCAAAAGGCGGTCATTCTCCGATGCCAATTCATATTTGGCTACCAACTCGAGATATACCTGTGTTCCATACGACGCATCCAACATTTTCTTCAATGCGGCCATCGCTTCGGTATTTTGTTTTACAAATGTGGGATCCAGATGGCGCAATGCGAGTTCATTAACCTTATCCTGATCTGCCGCAGAGCCTTTCATGATTTTAAGCAATGCCAATGACTTCTCCTGGGCGGCAGGGTTGAAATCGAAAGCCCGGAAGTACCTTAGCCGGCTTTTCAAATCCACGGCCGGATCTCCTGCCAGGGATGCGAGCAACTGCACCGATTCTTTTCCGCGAGCGCGCCACACAAGGTCTTTTCCCGCTTGCGTCGCTACCGGATTCGCTCCCGCCTTAACCAGCCAAGCCTTGAAGAATATGTCCCACTGCCCATCCGCACCGATTCCCAGCGCCTCCAGATACCAGCGGTCTTTACCATCGTATTGTTGCGCCAGTTGTGCCCAAAGAATGGGAGCCTCAGCCGATTTGTTGTGATACAGGGCTAATGCGCATTCACGGCGTACCTGCGGATCGGAATCTTTGGCCAGCACTTTGATATAATTGATTACATCGAGATGACTGGATTCTCCTGCGGCGCGCAGGCCGGCTATACGCAGGTCAGGATTGGTCTCTTTTACTGCCAGGTCGACGGTTTTCTTTGCGGTGATTGCCCATTTGCTCAGCAACCACAGCGCCCGTGCCCGCATGCGGGGTTCAGCCTTTTTGTCTGCAAAAAGTCTTTCCAGTGAGGGAGCTGCCTTCGGCCCCATTGCGTTCAATGCATTCCAGGCCTGATAGCGTACCGAAAGGCTTGGCCCCTGTAATGCTTCAAGTGCGCCCTGCACAGTTGTAAAATCGAATTTCGGAATGCGGTAAGGTGTATTCACAGGCGCAATGCGATAAATGCGTCCTTTGGCCTGATCGCCTGCCTGGTGACCACCTACACCCGGATCATACCAATCGGAAACCAGCAGGGACCCATCCGGAGCAACACAGACATCCGATGGGCGGAACCATTGATCTCTTTTACCATCGACGATATTGACAATCCCGGCCTTGTAACCCGCCCCCGCTTTCTCAACCGGATACGAACGCACCACATTATGACCGGGTTCGCAATGGATTATCTGCCCCCAGAATTCCTTAGGCAATAGCTTGCCTTCGTATACTATCATGCCGGTTGGTGAGCCGGAACCTGTCTGTAACAGGTTAGGCACCACACCAGGATCATTCAGATGCCAGTGGCGATAGGGAATGGAATCTTCCATATTGGTGCGGTTCGCACGCCAGCCCGCGCCTGTCATTTCGTCGGTATATCCGTAATTACCGTGTTGCATGACGTAATTGATACGCACACCCTTATTACCGTCATCGTCGTTATCCGACTGCCACATTGTACCGTAGCTGTCTACCGCTACTTCATAGTTATTACGGAAATTGTTACCCAGCACTTCAATATTGGTAAAATCAGGATCACAGCGGAAAACCATTCCCTGTTTCAGTTTCTTGAAATCGATCGGCTGTCCGTCTTTCCCGATGACAGGATTTCCCTTTCCATCCAGCAAGCGACCTCCTTCGTTTCCGAAATTGAAATACAACTTACCGTCCGGTCCGAAAACGAACGCGTGCATTCCGTGATCATGCTGATCGCCGCCTATTCCTTCAAAAATGACTTCTTTTTTATCCGCTTTCAAGTCGCCGTCCTCGTCGGTAAAGAGCCATACGTATGGGCTTTGTGAAACAATCACCTTGTTGCCCATTACCCAAACCCCTAATGGCGCATTGATTTCCTTACCCTGGTAAAACACCGTCGATTTATCCGACTTCCCGTCTCCATTGGTATCTTCCAGCACCACAATGCGGTCCCCCTCATTTTTAACAGGATTGCCATTAATGGCTGGTCGGTAATTGTAGGCTTCACAAACCCATACACGTCCCAGGTGATCGACATCGATGTTGGTGGGGTTTGTAATCGTGGGTTCCGAAGCAAAAAGGGACGCTTCCAGCCCGTTGGCGACAGTCAGACCAGCGATAGCGTACCTTGAAGACCGCTTTTGCGCGTCAGAAAGGTCTTTATAGAGCGTATCGGCAGTCGCCGCGTCAATAGTACTGGGATTGGAACGCTGATAAGAGGCGACCATCAAACCGGCCAGCAGGCAACCGGCTGGAAAGAGGATAAGCGATTTTTTTAAGTTCATGGGTAAATCGGGCGTTTTCGGGCCTTGAATCAGAAAGCGTTATGCTCGACCCAAAGCCTAAACGTGTCATTTTTACAAATAATAATTTTTATTTAGTTTATAAGAGACCACCGACTCACATTTACTATCATGAACAAGACTTTTTTTTCCTGCATTGCGCTCTGCTTCGCCGCGGAGGTTTCGGCCCAGAATATCCCTGCCGCAGAGGTACAGATCAAGACTGCCGTGATGGCGGCACCCGCTGATAAACAGGCTGGTGCGAAAGTTTATGGCTATGGACCCGACGGAACATTCAAGATCCTCCGTGATGGCAGTAATGATTTCGTTTGCCTGGCCGATGACCCCAAGAAAGAGGACATTAATGTGTCGTGCTACTTTGCTGAACTCGAACCTTTTATGGAGCGCGGCCGCGTGCTGGCGAAGGAGGGAAAGAACCCCAAGGATATCTTCGACATTCGCGAAAAGGAAGTTAAAAACGGGACATTGAAAATGCCGAAGCAATCTTCCACGTTATACGTCCTGTCGGGATCGAAGGACAATTATGACGCGACTACCGGCGCTCTTAAAAACGGTTACCTTCGGTATGTCGTTTACATTCCCTTCGCCACCGCCGAAAGCACCGGTCTCCCGTTGAAACCCGATGTTCCGGGCATGCCTTGGATCATGGACCCCGGTACCCATCGCGCGCACATCATGATCAACCCACCGAAGCCATAAATCGACCTTTTGTTTGCCGGATAATACCGAGCAAGTAAACGATGAATTACAAACGGCCCGGTGGCTTTCGAACGGTCGCGAACATACCATTCAGCCAACTCGAGTGGTGCTGGAAAAGCATGATTGAAAAAGTCGTTTTTCGCCCGTCGATGTTGCCGTGGGGTATGCAGCTCAGCCAGATTTGCAAGTAAAACGATGGTTACCTGCGATTTGAGGGTATATTGCTAAAATATGCGTCTTTTCGTGGAAAAGTTAGAAAATCAATGAAGAAAACAACACGTATCCTCACAATTTTGAGCCTGCTCGCGTTATCTGTTCCATCTATGGCACAAACCGAAACCATTAACCTTTGGCCTGAAGGTAAAATACCCAATTCTAAAAATAACAGCGTTGAAGAGAAGTCGGTTACCGATGCGCAAGGAATCTTGCGCATCAGTGGCGTAACCGTTCCAACCATTGCAGCATATATTGCCCCAAGTGAAATAGCCACCGGCGCGGCGGTGATGATCTGCCCGGGTGGCGGCTATGGTATCCTGGCGGCTTCCCACGAGGGCAGTGATTTTGCCAAATGGTTCAATGAGCGCGGCATTTCCGCGTTCGTACTGAAATACCGCCTACCCAGCGACAAAGCAATGACACACCAGCACGAGGTTCCGTTAATGGACGCTATGCAGGGCATGAAACTGATCCGCCAAAACGCCGGGAAATGGAATATCGACGTCAACAAAATCGGTGTAATGGGCTTCTCCGCGGGCGGACACCTCGCTGCGACACTCTCCACACATCACAACATGGGCGAGAAAGCATCTCCGGATGGCAAACCGAATTTTTCAATACTCATTTATCCGGTTATCTCTTTCCAGCCTGCTATCTCACATGGCGGCTCGCGTGACAACCTGTTGGGGCCTGAGAAGTCCGACGAACTGATCAAATACTACTCGAACGAGCTGCAGGTTTCGGATCAGACGCCTCCGGCCTTCCTTGTCCATGCGATGGACGACACGGGTGTGCCGGTCGAGAACAGCATCGAATACTACCTGGCATTGAAAAAGGAAAAAATACCCGCTGAAATGCATTTATACCCCAAAGGCGGGCATGGCTACGGCATGCGTACCGAGGGCAAAGGTTCTCTCGCCAACTGGCCCGCAGCTATGGAAGGCTGGCTAAAAGCATCGGGCTATCAGAAAAATTAATGTGTGAGGATAATTTAATCCCTAGTTTTGAGAAAAAAATCAAGGATTAATCAGTTCATGGACGCTTTCAACCGCCTTGTAGTCAGTAAGAAGTCATTGCTATTTATTGTTTTGGGTATTGCGGCATTTGCCACGCTCCAATCGATATTCTCGCATCCCAAAACATTTGCCAACCAACCACAGCTCTATACTACCTACAATAACTACGTCATTTTCAAACAATCTTTCTTTCACCTGATAGAGGGAAAGAATTTGTATAGATGGCATACTACGGAACATTGGGATTTGTACAAATACAGCCCCGCATTTGCGCTGGTCTTCGGAATTTTTTCCGTCATGCCGACCATGCTGGGTCTGTTTTTCTGGAATCTGCTCAATGTCGCAGTGCTGTTTTTTTCGGTCTACAACCTTCCACGGATCGACATCCGCACCAAGGGGCTGATGGTCGCGTTTATGCTGGTGGAGCTCCTTACAGCTACGCAGAATGAACAAAGCAATGCATTGATCGCCGGCCTGCTGTTGTTTGCATTTGGTTTCCTGGAAAAGGATAAGTACTGGCTGGCGTCGCTGTGCATCGTGTGCACGATCTATATCAAACTATTCGGTATTGTTGCGCTGGCGATATATCTGCTGTATCCCAACAAGTTCAAACTGGCCTATACAACGGCCGCCTGGGTCGTTTTGCTCACGATACTACCTATTCTCGTTGTTAGCCCCAATCAGTTTGTATCTCTGTACAAAAACTGGGGACGGCTCCTGGCTGCGGACCGTGACTTTTCGGATGGCCTTTCCGTTATCGGCTGGCTGAAAATCTGGTTTTCGTGGAATGTAAATAAAACCTATGTTAACCTTGCCGGAATAGTGCTGTTCTGCCTGCCGCTGCTCAGAATCAAACAGTATGGCAATTTTGTATTCCGTGCATTGATGCTGGCTTCGGTACTGGTGTGGGTCGTCATTTTCAATCACCGCGCCGAGTCTCCGACCTTCATAATAGCCATTGCAGGCGTGGCAGTGTGGTACTACTTCCAGGCGCCTACCAAACTGAACTACACCCTCTTAGTGCTTGCATTTGTCTTCACGACATTGTCACCTACGGACCTGTTCCCTAAGTTCGTTCGCGACAATTTCTTCTGGCCGTATGTGATCAAGGCAGTACCCTGCATCATCATTTGGGGTAAAATCATTTACGACCTGCTCGCAACCGAATTACTCCCCCGACCGACGGAAGTGGAAACTGCACAATAAAAAAGCGTTACAGGAATGCTGCGGCTGCATCCTGTAACGCCGGAAATATATTGCTCGTCTCGCTAGTTTGCTCCCATCAAGGTCCTATTCACCTCCCGCACCTCCTTGGTAGACAGATAGACGTTCTTCACGATTTTCTCGCGATCATTCGAGATTTCAATGGTATACACACCGTCGTTCATTTCATCGAAATTCAATTTTCGACCTACTTTGCTAAGGTATTTAGGGATAAACTCCTCGTGCAGGAGATTTCCTTTGCTATCCAACAACCGGATTGCCACTTTCTCTCCTTTTTCTTTCTCCATCATCACATTCATCGACATGGTGTCGCGAACACGATACATACCCACACGAAACTTTTCGCAGGTATTGTTTTTACATTCGGCTTTGGGTTCAACAATGGGATCCGCCTGGATCTGAGCGGCGATAAAAAATAATCCGAAAGTAGCGGCTGCAGTGGCTTTTAAGATGTTCGTCATGGCTTAATGAAGGTTAACTGATTGGTATTTGCTAAACTATTTTGCACCAATGAGGTAACCGACCCGGTCCATGTTGCTTACAAAGTTTGGACGGTTCAAAATGAGGGCTGAGCGGCGCTACCCCCCAATCGCGATCATTTCGCGGTTTTGTTCATATTCCGCCTTCGCCTGCTGTTCGGAGAACCCGGCATGGCCGCCGTGTGCGAAGTGTTTCTTGTGAAAGTGAGCGTAAATAAGCGGACTAATGTCTTCGCCTTTGCGCAGAGGTGTCAGCAGATCCGCCTCCGAAGTATCGAAAAGGCAGTTTTTCAGCTTACCATCCGCGGTGAGACGTATACGGTTGCAACCTTCACAAAACGGATGGGTCACCGTCCCGATAATACCGAAAGTACCGGCACCGCCATTTACCTGGAACCGCTTCGCCGTATCATGCAATTCTCCCGGCACAGGCTGGAATTCAAAGTCTTTGCCGACAGTTTCCAGCAGATCAGCATAGGAAACAATTTTGGAGAGATCCCATTGATTACCCTTGAAAGGCATGAACTCTATGAAACGAACATGGAGATTAGGCTCATCCAGGGTCAATCTGACAAAATCATTGACTTCGTCGTCGTTCGTGCCGCGCATGACGACCATGTTTACTTTCACCACAAAGCCTTCTTTCAAAAGCAGTTGAATATGGTCGAGCGTCTTTTTGAAATGGTCCCGTTTCGTAATAGCCTTAAAGCGGTCTTCCTTTAAAGTATCGAGGCTAACGTTCAACGACGTAACCCCTGCGTCTTTCATTTGAGACAAAAACTGGTCTATATAAACAGCATTGGTCGTGAGCGTCAGCGAGGTAGGTAATTTACCAAGGCTGGAAATAATCTCGCCGGCATCTTTCCTTACCAGCGGTTCACCGCCGGTAAGCCGGATCTTTTCGACCCCCATTTCTACAAATAGCCCGGCGATATGGGAAATCTCATCCGCCTGCATCAGCCATTTGGTTGGCATAAACTGCATATCCTCCTGCGGCATACAATAGGTACAACGCAGATTACACTTATCCGTCAGCGAAATGCGCAGATAAGTATGCTTCCGACCAAATA
Source organism: Dyadobacter ginsengisoli DSM 21015 (assembly GCF_059568735.1). Classification (NCBI taxonomy): domain Bacteria; kingdom Pseudomonadati; phylum Bacteroidota; class Cytophagia; order Cytophagales; family Spirosomataceae; genus Dyadobacter; species Dyadobacter ginsengisoli. The sequence goes on along the minus strand of NZ_JCANTY010000009.1, from coordinate 313,592 downwards.
TATCTATAATAGGCAATGCCATCAGCGTATTCCTAATCGTGTTTCTTTCCTTCCAAAACATTAAAAACGTGTAAAACATGCGGGAAAAGCGCATCGATATATTCCGTAACGCCCCCGGTGCTCCCCGGCATCGTGATTACAAGCGTTTCATCCATAAAACCCGCTACCGATCTGGATAGCATTGATGTCGGAACCCTTTCCTGGCCATATTGCCGGGCAGTTTCGACAATACCCGGAATTTCCCTGTCCAGCAGCTCGGCTACCGCCTCCGGCGTCACATCACGGGGTGATAACCCCGTACCGCCGGTGATCAATACCATATCATAACCAGCTTCCTGCAATGTACGCAACTTGTCCTGAATGCCTGCCTTATCGTCCGCAATGATACTGTAATCGCTCACATCCAGCCGGAACGCACCCAGCTTCTCAACGATCTTTTTACCTGACTTGTCTTCACCGATACCTTTTGAAATGCTGTCCGAGCAAACCACTACCGCCACTTTCAATCCATCCGGAGCTGTTTTGCGATCGCTTTTACCCCCTTTCTTTTCCAGCAGCCTGATATTCCGGATCTCAACCCCTTTATCGATCGGCTTAAGCATGTCGTACATCGTCAATGCGACTACCGAAGCGCCGTGCATAGCCTCTACTTCCACGCCGGTTTTGTAAATAGTCTTGACCGTCAGCTCGATAACGATGGTCAAATCCTCAATCCGGTATTGGACTCCTGTATACTCCACCGGAATGGGGTGACAGTCCGGCAATAGGTCGGGTGTTTTTTTAACCGCAAGAAAGCCGGCCGCCTTCGCCATTTCGAAGACATCGCCCTTAGGTACTGCGCGGTTCCGGATCGCCTCCACCGTCTCCGGTTTGCTTACCTGCACGATAGCCTGCGCAGTAGCAACACGAAGTGTATTTGTTTTATGCGTAATATCAACCATTTATGATTTTGAATGACGAATATTCCGTCGCAATGCACGAAATAACAGGTTGTCTCTTGACTCGATCTACTTGTTTTCCTTCCACAGATGGCCGGCTTCGCCGACCAGCTCTTTACCGAAAATCGGCACATTCGCTTTGATTTCCTCCACGATGTATTCGGATGCTTCGAATGCCGCTCTGCGGTGCGGGGATGAGACGAATACAAACAGGCTGATTTCACCAGTCGGGACGAGGCCCAGGCTGTGATAAATATGCATGCATGTCAGCTCGAACTTCGCAAATGCGGCTTCCCTGATCACATAGAAGGCCTGTTCTGCCATTTCCTCGTAGGCGGTATACTCAATACCCGTCACGGCACCGCCTTCTTTCACGTCAGCACGGATCTGGCCGAGAAAAATAGCATGCGCACCAATACCTGTTTTGGACTGATGGCTGGCAATGGACTTCGAAACAAAATCAGGACTGATAGGTCCTTGTACAAATACCTTTTTCACGTATAGTTTTCTCTGGTTATCTCCTACCCTCCAGCAAACGGCGGCAGCAATGCGATTTCGGCGGGTATCTCGATGGGAACGAAATCCTCCGAGATCTTCTGGTTTACTGCAATCTTGAATTTCTTATCCCGCATGGCAGGATATTTCTCCATAATCTGCGATCGGAAATTGCCCACTGTCATTGCCCGGTCCGCCGTCCAGATTTCGTCCGACATTCCCGCAATTTCCGCCAGCATTCCGAAATATTTGACATGAAAGCTCATTGGTTCCGATTTGGCCTGATATGCAATGTAAACCCCATTTGCGTCCCGCAGGTTCAGAACGGGAGCAAGTGAACCTCTACCAGGTCGCCTGCCTGTATCCTATTCTGATGCACGGGAAGATAAATGAGCGCGTCCGCCACTGCGAACGACCCGATCACAAACGACTCTTGTCCATCCAGCGGCACCACTTCCCTGCCATCTATTTTTGCTTTCAGAAATTCGTCCCGTTCGCCATCGAATGCATACGCTCCGCGGATCGGCATCAAACGGGATTTCATAAACGGATCGTTCCATCCTGTCATCCGGCGCAATGCAGGAAGTACATATTCATAATAGCAAACCAGCGACGAAGCCGGGTTCCCGGGCAGGGCAAAAATCAGTTTTCCCGCTTTCTTCCCGAACAGCAAAGGCTTACCCGGTTTTTGTCTCACCTTGTAAAAGATGGTTTCGGCTCCCAGAGCTTCCAGAGCCGCCCCTACGAAGTCGTAATCGCCTACCGAAATCCCACCGGAGGCCAGTACGACGTCGTGACTTTCCAATAATTTGTCAAGTCCCCGGATCGTATCCTCCAGATCATCAGAGGTATAACCAACCTCCACGTTCTGAATACCTTCTTGCCGCAATGCACCCGCAAGCATTGCTGAGTTGGACTCATATATTTTGCCCGGCACCAGCGTGTCGCCAGCATGCAGCAGTTCGTCACCCGTTACCAGTAACCCGATAGTGGGTTTACGACGTATCATTACCTCGTTGACATTCATACCTTTCAAAAACCCGATGGCGCCGGGTGACACCGGCGTACCGGCAGACAATGCAACAGTCCCCTCCCGAATCTGCTGCCCCACCCGCCTTATGTTTTTCCCTTCGGTAACCGGGAACTCGTGGACAGTCAATGCATCACCTTTCCGGGAAGTGTTTTCCTGCATTACCACCGCAGTCGCATGATCGGGTACAGGCGCGCCCGTGAATATCCTCACAGCTGTCCCCGGCAACAGCTCAGGCAACTTAGTTTGTCCCGCCCTGGATTCTCCTGTGATCCTCAACACTACGTCCTTTTCACGGATATCCGAACTCCAAATCGCGTAGCCGTCCATGGACGACTGCCGAAAAGGCGGCAACGAGATCGGTGCGATCACGTCCTCCGCCAGCACACTACCCAATGCAATCTCAAGACCACATCGAACTACCGGCAGGGGGGATGCATTTGCAATAATTCTTTCTTTCGCCTCGTTGACAGTGACCATATTTCGAAAAGATATCCGGAAATGCAAGTTACTACATTCGATGCAGCAAACGGACTCACTTTTTAGGGGGAAAGCCAAAACTGGTTACTCAAATCCAGATAATACCAGATTTTGGATTTACAATAGTTTGTAACCGATTGATTATCAATATAAAATTAAAATTCAAAATTAGCCAATCACAATAAAATTATATATTCCCCCAAAACTTACAATTTGCACAAAGCAGATTTTACCAATTAAAATTTTTGTTTCCAGCTTTTCAACAAAGACTTTTTCCTTATATACGCCTCAAACACCAAATTACCCACTCTTTAATTTGTCCTAGAATTACTTTTACTAATCGCCTATCAATCAGTTTTTTAGTCCGTTTTGAAATATTATTAATTCAATACCGTTATCTTTGCACTCTGGCTAGATGCCTAAAATGATGTTTCACGAAATACAACATGCATGATTAGACTTATCTTTATGGCCTTCTCAATCGCAATATTTGGGAAATCCCCGGTGAGCGAGGTGGAGGTGGAAAAGAAGGAGCTGAAAGAAACCAACATTATTGATTCAGATCTTCTTGCTATTGACTTCTGTGGCGAGGCTATCCCATTATCAGAGCTTCGAATCGCCGAGCGATATCAAAACATGATCAGAAATTACGACAACCCCACTTTTCGTAAGCTGATGACCAAGACCAAAAAGAGAATGCGGATCATTGAACCCATTCTTAAGAAGTACGGAGTACCAGCCGATTTTAAATATATTCCTTTGATAGAGAGCGCAATGAGCGATGATGTCACCTCACATCGCGGCGCAGGCGGGTACTGGCAATTAATGCCTTCCACCGCAAAATCTCTCGGGCTGGTTGTAAACGAAACCAGGGACGACCGCAAACATTTGGTCAAATCGACCCACGCAGCAGGTAAATACCTGCGCAATTTATACCGCCAGCTGGGTTCCTGGACATTGGTTGCCGCTGCATACAACGCAGGTCCGACGCACATCCAAAACAGGATGGATTCGCAAAATAAAGACGATTATTTCAAACTCCGGCTGAATTCGGAAACCGCAAGATATCTCTACAAGGTGCTTGCTGTAAAAGAATGGTTCTCCAATCCGGAAAGAAGCCGTGAATGGGGAAGCGGCGAGGTCGTCGACCGCCTGTCGGCATTCAAAACCGAGCAGAAAAAAATGGCAGCACTGGCCAAAGCCGACGCAGGATCGTAATCCCAGCTATTTTATTTTGACCGTTCATGAGAAGAAAAGGATACATTATCCTTTTCTTTGTGTTGTTAATGCACAAGGCTCAACAGCCTTTCGGACAACGTACCTTTTTATCCAAAATACTCTTTAAAACACATGACAAAAGCGGAAATGATCACTGACAAAGGGACCATGCTGATCGAATTCTACGATGAGGATGCACCCGGAACAGTGAAAAACTTTGTTGACCTTTCTAAAAAAGGCTTTTACGACGGTTTGATCTTCCACCGTGTGATCCCCGATTTCATGGTACAGGGCGGCGATCCTACCGGAACCGGTCGTGGGGGACCAGGTTACAAAATCGACTGCGAACTGACTGGTGGTAACCAATATCATGACCGTGGTGTGCTTTCCATGGCACACGCCGGACGCAATACCGGTGGTTCTCAGTTCTTCATCTGCCACAGTAGAAATAACACCGCGCATCTGGACAGAAACCATACCTGCTTCGGCCGTGTGGTAGAAGGCGTGGAGACAGTAGATCTGATCCGTCAGGGTGACAAAATCCAGAAGATTACGATCATCGAAGAGGAGGCGTAAGCCCTTCGGAAATATTAGTGTGGTAACCACCACAGAGAAAGGCCGGCTGATCCATTGTACAATGGATCAGCCGGCCTTTTAATTTTAAACATGTTTGAGTTAGTACAAGCGGTTCTTTGCTACCCTCCCAATATCTCACCAGAAATGTCCATACAGATAGGAAATGATGGCTATTACAACAACCGCCCCAATCACAAACGTCCGGTGCGGCATAAACATGGAAGCATCGATGGCCAGACCTTTCCGCTCGTCGGGCAGGATCAGACCGAGAATAACCATCACAACTACACAGATCAGGAATACCAGACCCATACGATCCAGGAACGGCACCTGTGACCAGTCTGCAAACGGGAATACATTATTATGCATCGCAAGGGCGATCAGGAAACCGCCGACAATTGCGAACAAAGCACCGGCAGAGTTAGTCCTCTTCCAGAAAAAGCCCATGATAAACGAGGCAAAAATACCCGGTGATAACAGACCGGTCATTTCCTGAATAAACTGGAAGCCTCCTTTTTTATCGATACCCATATAAGGCGACACGATGATCGCGATGATCATCGAGATTACCACTACGGCACGTCCGATGCGAACCAGTGTCTTTTCATCGGCATTTTTACCAATGTAATTTTTGAAAATATCCAGCGTGAAAATCGTGGAAATACTGTTTGCTTTACCCGCGAGTGAGGCAACCACGGCGGCTGTCAATGCAGCAAATGAAAGACCTTTCAAACCGGTGGGCAGCAGGTTAAGCAGTACCGGATAGGCCTTGTCTGCGTTGATTACACCGTCTTCACCCAGCATTTCGGCCTGGAACATCCCCTTGCTATACAACGCGTAAGCGGCGATACCGGGCAACACAACGATTACCGGCATCAGTAATTTCAGAAATGCAGCGAAAAGGATACCATTACGAGCCGTTTTCAGATCAGCTCCCAATGCACGCTGGGTAATATACTGATTACACCCCCAGTAATTCAGGTTCACGATCCACATACCGCCCAGCAGCACCGTCAAGCCGGGTAATTGCATGTAAAAGGGACTCGCTTTGGGGAAGATCATATGAAAGTGATCATCGTGATTTTCGCGCATTACCCTGATCCCGTTCATGATCCCTTCCACGCCGGCATTGTCGGAAACCAGGTTGATCGCCAGATAGGTTGTTGCCAATCCACCGATTACAAGGAAAAACACCTGGATCACGTCTGTAAAACCAATCACCTTCATCCCGCCAATGGTAATGATGATAGCAAAAGTCGCCAGGGCTATCATACAAAACTGAAAATTGAGGCCCGAGATACCCGACACTGCCAGTGCACCCAGGTACAGGATCGAAGTAAGGTTCACCAGAATATACAATGCGAGCCAGAACACCGCCATGATCAGACTCACCGACTGGTTATAGCGCTGACTCAGAAACTGAGGCATTGTGTAAATTTTATTCTTCAGGTAAATGGGCATAAAAAAGACGGCCACTATCACCAGTGTCGCCGCCGCCATCCACTCGTAAGTGGAGATACCCAAACCCATGGAAAACCCGTTTCCTGACATCCCGATAAACTGTTCCGCGGATATGTTGGACGCGATCAGTGATGCGCCGATGGCCCACCAGGTCAATGAGCCCTCCGCCAGGAAGAAGTCTTTCGTAGATTCAACATTTGATTTTTTCCGCTGATAAATCCAATAACCATAACCGGACACTAAAATGAAATAGAAGAAGAAAACGACATAATCCAGGGTCTGTAATTGTTGCATTTCAAATAATAAAATAGATGAATGAATGAGATGGATCAGCTTAGATCGAAACGTACATTATTTTCCGAAAATAGTACAAAATCAAAAAGGACATGGCTGTTTTGTTCCCTGTTTTCAAAAGGAGCCCATAAATATAGCTACAAGAGGATATTCATGAAGCTTTACTCTGATATTTTCTTCGAATCTTTAAAATGGTGGGGTGTATGGGGCCCATATGCCTCCTTAAACGGAACGCCGGCATTCATATCGGCTATAAATCGTTGTAAACCAGCACTACCACGCCTTGCTACCCAATAAGAAACCTCCATACCGGACGTCATATAGGCCGTCATGACGTGCTTCTGGTCACCTTTGAAAAATTCGGTGATGGTTGAAATATCATCCAGCAGGAGCATTTCGCGCCCGTTTCTCGTGTAGTAGCGCCATTCGTACCTATATGCGCGGTACCGCTCACGGGGCAATATTTCCGTCACAAATCGTCGGTCGAGCATCAATGCAAGCCCCTCATTGAACCATTGGGGAATGTCGGTTGTCGTTTTCCACCAGCCCAGTCTTGCCAGCAGTTCGATGTGCCCCATTTCATGCGCGATCACGTCAATATTCATTCCCTGCGCATTTAAAATCACAAATGAACTCCCCCAGGGCGTGCCAATGCTGCACCCCGCGCCCTCGGTACTGCTGCAATACTTCTGGTACTGCTGCGGTGTCTGACAGATGATGACTTTGGGATTTGATTTTCGGCCTGAATAGAAGGAATCGACGCGTGCTTCGGCCAGTGCTACGACGCTTTTTAGCTTGTTGTATTTGCTTTTCGAAATATCCGGACTGAAATAGACCTTTCCATTGTCCGATCTAAAACCGGAACTGGCGATCAACTCGCAGTAGAATATCTGAGGATAGAGAAAAAAGAGGCTGCCCAACAGGATGAATAATCCGGTCAGAAAGAATTGAGCAACTTTCCGGATGGGGCGGGTTTTCAAAGGGAAATTTTGTTTGCCACAAAGAACACGAAAACATTCGTGCTCTTTGTGGCATTAAAAATCAATGCTTAAAGTGACGAACCCCTGTGGTCACCATTGCAACGCCATTTGCATTGCAATAGTCAACTGAATCCTTGTCGCGGATCGAACCACCGGGCTGAACTACGGCGGTTACCCCTGCAAGATGCGCGATCTCAACGCAATCGGCAAACGGGAAGAAAGCATCAGACGCCATTACCGCGCCGTTCAGGTCAAAGCCAAATGCCTTTGCCTTCTCGATCGCCTGGCGCAATGCATCTACGCGCGAGGTTTGTCCCGTTCCGCTTGCCAGCAACTGGTTTTCCTTGGCAAGTACGATTGTATTGGATTTGGTATGCTTGCAGACTTTCAGTGCAAATTCAAGCGCAGTCAACTCATTATCAGTAGGCGCTTTCTCAGTAACAGTCGTGAATTGCGATGCCACCTCCGTAGACAGGTCCTTATCCTGTACCAGCACCCCATTCAGTATCGTTTTGAACATTACCTGGGGAAGATCCACGGCGTTACGTTTCAGCAGAATCCGATTCTTTTTGGATTTCAGCAGCTGCAATGCCTCCTCTTCATAGGCAGGTGCGATCAGGATTTCCATGAACAACTTGTTCAGCTCCTCAGCAGTGGCCAGGTCCACTTTTGTATTGGTGATCACCACACCGCCAAATGCCGACACCGGGTCGCATGCCAGCGCATTGTCATAGGCTTGCTTCGCGGTGGGAGCCGTGGCGATACCGCAGGCGTTGGTATGTTTGATGATTGCGAATGTAGGCTCCGCGTCGACGAATTCATCGATCAGGCTCACACACGCGTCTACATCTACAAGATTGTTGTAAGAAAGTTCTTTCCCGTGCAGTTTATCGAAAATACCTTCCAGGTCGCCGTAATAGGTCGCATTCTGGTGTGGATTTTCGCCGTAACGCAATGTTTGCGAGGCCAGGCTGGTAAAGTCGAAGAGATCTTTTTCGGTTTTCTCCTTTCCGGTCGTAAAAAAGCGGTTGATCGCCCCGTCGTAGTGCGAGGAAACTCCGAATGCCTGACCAGCGTAATACCGGCGGTCTTCGATATCGGTTGCACCTGCCTTCGCATTCAGCAACTCCACCACCTCTGCATACTGGCTGCGGGAAGAGACGATCAGCGTATCTTTAAAATTCTTGGCAGTTGCGCGGATCAGTGAAATACCGCCAATGTCTATTTTCTCGATGATTTCTTCCTCGCTCGCGCCGGATGCTACGGTCTCCTCGAAAGGATATAGATCTACCACCACCATATCGATAGCAGGGATATTATATTGCTGTGCCTGTGCCACATCTCCTTCGTCGTCCCGACGATACAGAATGCCGCCCATAATCGCAGGGTGCAATGTTTTTACACGTCCTCCGAAAATGGAAGGATAGCCGGTAAGTTCCTCGGCAGCAGTTACAGGAACACCCAGGTTTTCAATGAAAGTCTGCGTTCCTCCGGTCGAGTAAAGCTTGACATCATTGTTATGCAAGAGGCGGACCAAAGGCTCAAGTCCGTCTTTGTAATAAACAGAAATAAGCGCGGATTGGATTTTTTTAGACATTGTGCAACGTTTGCTCTAAGATTACAAATGCGGGATTTTGCTTACTTTCAGCTTTTCGGCGGGTCCCATGTTGAAAAATAAACCGCAAAGATAGCCGAAAAAAGTACGAAGTCTGAATCGAAGCAGCCGAAAAACAAAACGTTATCATTCTGAAATCAAGTTTAAAAAGTCAAAACCATGAACCTAGACCTGACCGGAAAAACAGCATTGGTATGCGGAAGTACCCAGGGCATCGGCCTCGCCGCCGCCGTTGAAATCGCGTTACTGGGCGCAAATGTGACCCTCGTAGCCCGGAATGAAGAAAAACTCCGTGAGGCCGTCGAAGACCTGGATACATCGCTCGGCCAGCTTCACCGCTACGTGGTAGCCGATTTCGCCGACCACGCGGTCGTCAAATCAGCCATCGAAAACTATCTCCGGCTCTGTCCGGACGTTCATATACTTGTCAATAACACTGGCGGCCCCAGCGGCGGCCCGATCATCGAAGCGGAAACGGACCAGTTTCTGCAAGCATTTCAAATGCATGTGATCAACAACCAGTTTCTGGCGCAATCCGTGGTACCGTCTATGAAGAAGGAAGGTTTCGGCCGCATTGTCAACATTATCAGCACTTCGGTGAAGCAGCCTATCATCGGCCTCGGCGTATCCAACACCATCCGCGGTGCCGTGGCCAGCTGGGCCAAAACGCTCTCGCTGGAACTGGGGCAATTTGGCATTACGGTCAATAATGTGCTCCCCGGCTACACCGAAACGGCGCGACTCGACTCCGTTTTTGAAATGCGCAGCAAAAGCCAGGGCAAACCCAAGGAGCAGGTTGCCGAAGAATTGAAAGCCTCCATTCCCATCCGCCGATTCAGCGAAGCCAAGGAAGTAGCCGCGGCAGTGGCATTCCTGTGCAGCCCGGCTGCGGGGAGTATTAATGGGGTGAGCTTGGCTGTGGATGGGGGGCGGACGGAGAGTTTGTGACACCGAGAGGGCTTGTATCTCATGATCTTTAGTATATTTGGGTTACATAAACGCCTCTTATGATCAGATATTTACTTACCGCGCTATGGTCGGCCATCGCACTTACTTCTATTGCTCAAAATGACAGCATTTTTCTTAAATCCAATGAGAATGTCTTAACCGGAAAGGTCGTTGTAAACCTTAAAAAGAAAAACCTTGCCCTCAAAAAAGAGGATCAGATCCGGCGTATACCATTTAGTGATATCAAGGAAGTCAGATCAGCCAATGGGAGATTCCTGGTAAGCAGGGACATCAAATCGCAGACCTGCTTGTTGGTTCTGTTTGTCAAAGGAAAATTCAGCCTTTTGTTCAATGAAGATGAGAAGCTTTTCTATATCCAAAAAGATGATTCGCTTCTCGTTGTTTCCCAAGCCCATTTTAAACGTGCACTACCGCTCATTTTTGGGAAAGAGTTATTGGAACAATATTATTCAGAATCCAATATTCAGCCGCAGTATTCTGCCCGCTATTTCAAGAACCTCACCTATTATGCGAATGAAGCCATAAAGTCTGAACAAACCGTTTATGAACAAAACCTCAACCAGTTCAAAACTTCACTTCACATTGGTCCTTATGTCGGATTGGGGTATAACAGGACAGGATTTGACGTAAATTTTGGAAAAGAAAAAATGGTTGATGATTATAAAAAGACAAAATTCAGCAACAGCTATTCTATCCCCATCGGCCTTAGCTTTGACCTGCGTCTTGCCAAAAGGGTGAGTATTAACCTCGACGCTTACGTTAATAATACATCTAACCGCCATGCCTATGTTGACAACATGGGCTGGTATACTGTCAAATTCCCGCTGCACCTGCTCACGCCCGAAAAGTTTATTCCGCAGCTAAAAATGCGCGATTATTCTTACAAAACCATTCAGCTTGACCTTTCGGCCGTGTATGTGTTGATCCCGGAAGAGAAGAGCAAATTGCAGCTATTTGCATTCGCAGGTCCAAGCCTTGTAAGGATGACAGACAGTGAAATCGGGCTATCTGCGGGTTATCAGGAGAGTAAAGAAGCACCAATTAGTTATATGACGATTTGGTCTCAACTAAAAAGACCCTACACGATGATCGGTATCAATGCGGGTTTGGGAGCGAAATACCCGCTCGGCAAGCGGCTAACCCTCCGCCTCACGGCGAAATTTATCGGTGGCATTTATCCTAAAATCGAAAGTCACACCTATTCTTCGAAAAAAAGAAACGAGACTCCCATGCCCGACGATACCTGGCAGAGTTTCTTTTCACGGTTTGGCGGTACATACGACCAATATACCAGGATGCTTACCATCAATGGATCGCTTAACTTCAAACTTTGATCTTACCGCATAAATTATAGGACAATAGCAAGTCAATTCGGTTTATTTAACTTAAATTTAGGAAGAAGGCCCGCCGGCTCCTTCCCGTTTTAAGCTTATGATAAACAAGTACTTGCTTGCGTTGATATTCCTTCTGACAGGCCCGTACTCACACGGACAAGGGAGCGGTGATTTTGTGAGCTTCCGGCAATCGCCAACAAGCCTGACGATTCAGGGGACAAAAGGCATAATGACCGTGCAGGTGCCTGCCGAAGGCATTTTCAAAATTCAGACTATCCTTTCCGGTACGGGTGTCGCAGGTGATAGCTCTTACACGATTGCACCCAATCCCCTCACTCCCCTGCCGCCGATCACAGAGACCGCCGGTTTGCTCTCAATCCGTTTTGGCAAATCAGCACTTGAAATAACCAAAAAACCGCTGAGCATAACATTACTATCCGGCACGGAGATCAAGATCCGGGAAAGTAACGGCGTAACTGTCACCCGGGACTCTATTCGCTTTACGTTTGGCATCGACCCAAAAGACGTATTCCACGGTGCCGGTGCCCGTCCATTCGGACCCGATCTGAACAGGAAGGCATTCGATTTTTACAACACCGCTGAGCCAGTCTACTACGATCAGCTTACTGGGCTGTCCCAAAGCTTCAATGTCCCATTCATCGTATCTTCACACCGGTACGGCATCCTGTTCGATAGCAACCATCCAGGCTCCATTCGTATGTATGTGGGTGCGGTCGATTCCACACGCCTGACGGTAGAAGCCGCCAGCACCGGGCAATGGTCCTATTACCTCATCGATGGCGACAGCAACGATGAAATCCTCGAAAAATACACCCTGCTCACCGGTCGCCAGCCTCTTCCACCACGCTGGGCGTTGGGCTACATCCAATCCAAAACAGGATATGAGAATGAAAGTGACGCGACCGTTGCGATCAGTAAACTGCAAAGCCAGGGATTTCCAGTGGATGCACTCGCCCTCGATCCGCAGTGGTATGGAGGGCTGGATAACCGTGGCAGTTTTGAATGGGATCAGGACAAATGGCCCCAGTCGGTAGAAATGATCAGGCGGTTACGCGAAAAGGGCGTCAGAACGATCCTTTCCAACGATCCCTATGTGACCGCTCAAACACCCGATTACAGCAACGCGGAATCGCTCTCGCTCTTCGCAACAAAAACCGGTGGGCGTGACACTTTCGTCCAGGATATTCCAGGCGGAGAGGCTGCACTGCTGGATATTTTCAAACCTGCTACCCGGAACTGGCTGACAAGCCGATACAAAAAACTAATCGATGAAGGCATCGAGGGCTGGTGGTCGGATCAAACCGAGCCGGAGTATGAGTTCCGGAACGCATCCTTTACACCCGGCAATGCATTTCAGATGCACAATCTATATCCCCTCCTCTGGTCGCAAAACCTGTACAACTTTTACCACCAAAATTACCCGGGCAAACGGCTTTTTCATCTCACCCGTTCCGGCTGGACCGGTGCCCAGCGTTTTGGTGTGCTGCCCTGGAGTGGCGCTGTCGCCCGCTATTGGGCAGGGCTGAAAACCCAGATACCCATTATAGTCCAGTCCGGAATGTCGGGGCTCGCCTATATGCACTCCGATGCCGGCGGATTTGTCACAATGTCGGACAAGCCGGAGAAAGATGAGGAGCTGGATCTAAGATGGCTGCAAATGGCGACGTTCAGCCCCGTCCTCCGTGTCAATGGCGGACGATCCAACGTCGAGCCGTTCAACCTGACCGAGCCGTTTTACTCCATAGTTAAGAGGTACATGCAAATCCGGTATCAGCTATTACCTTATCTCTACTCGCTCGCATGGCGAAACAGCATGTCGGGCCGCCCAATATGCATGCCCTTGGATTATTTCACCCCGAACAAGGCATTGGGGAATGTCGCTGACCAATATTTCTTTGGAGAAAATCTGCTGATCGCGCCAGTGCTCCTCCATGGCATGCCTTCACGGAAGGTCGTGTTACCGGAAGGTAAGTGGTTCAATTTCTGGACCAATTCAATGCAGAATGAAGGTGCAGCATATCCCAATTTAACAATCGATCATATTCCTGTATATGCGAAGGCAGGTGCATTTGTTCCGATGGCGACCTCAGTCGGTATGAGATCTACAAATGAATATCGTTCCGACAGCCTCACCGTGAAGTTTTTCCAGGATGTCTCGGTCCCTTCCTCTACTTTCACATTCTTTCATGACGACGGTACCGACCCCACGACTTTGAGCAGCGGCAGGTTCGAGCTCATAGATTTGATGGGAAATGTTTCAGAAAATAACATTCAGATCAGTGTACGGCGCACACAAAGCCATAGTCAGGCGCTCCCCCAACGGGTCATGCTTTTTGAAATCGAGCATGTAACGTCTCCGCCTGTTTCAGTCACGCTGGATGGCCAGGCGCTGCCGGTGGTGTACCTGCCTGGCGAGTTCCGGCCCGAAACGGCCTATTACGACCTTAAGAACCGGCAATTGATGATCCGCACGAACTGGCAATGTCAAAACCCCCTGAATATTTCGATAGTCCGGGACGGATTGTCGGTAATCACCGGTATGGACTTTCAAGAGAAGGAAAACAGCATACAGGCTTTCCCGAACCCGCTACCCGCAGGAAAAACATTGTTGGTTCATTCCAAAATTCCCGAAACCGGTAGCTATACACTTGAAATATGCAATGCAACCGGGGCTATTCTGGTGCAAAAGTCGCTCGGGGCATTCGCGAAAGGACAGGTCATCTGCTCGGAAATCAATGCACACGGCCTCCATGGGATTTGCATTCTGAGGTTCAAAAACGGAGACGGACAATTTTACTCCAAGAAAATTGTGGTTGAATAAATGATAACGAAACGGCTACTAACGGCTCTCCTGATCCTCTTGACATGCAACAATGCGTGTGTAGAGCCATTCAGCGTGGTTTTTGGTACGGCGAAGGAATATATCGTGGTCGATGGCGTGATTACCAACATGGACATTCCCCAATTTATTTCCTTATCTAAAACCAATCCGGAAGCAAAAAATGAGAGCTCTGAATTCACACAAACTATCTGGACCAAAGGGCTTTCCACATTGCCGCTTTCGGGTGCCAGGGTAAAGCTTATCGTGAACGGCTCCTCTCAGGTCTCGCTTACAGAAGGCGAATCCGGGATATATGATCTTCCGCCGACATTCCGCGGCAAAACCGGCGATTCCTATCAGCTCCAATTCATTACCGAAGATGGTAAAAGCTACGAATCGGGCATTGAGAAGATGTTACCCGTCGCGCCGGTTACGCGTGCATATGATGTTTTTAATCCCAAAGGAATATCCAGGCTTTCCGAATACTACGGCGATTTTACACCCAGCAACGACATTTACCTGGATTTTGATGACCCGGCAGGTGAACAGAATTTTTATCGCTGGCAATGGACACTCTGGGAAGTGCAGAAGACCTGCGCCACTTGCAATCAGGGGAAGTATTACCTTTTTGACGTCGAAAATGGCGTGGACGGCGATTGTTTCAAGGATCTCACCATGCCTTTCAACAGTGTCTTTGACTACTCTTGTGAAGATCTGTGCTGGGATATCTTTTACAGCAATGGCATCAACATTTATTCCGATGTATATACCAACGGACAGAGCCAGAAAGACAAGCTCGTGGCGCAAATTCCCCTGCTTCAATCCAATCCCTGCCTGGTCAGTTTACAGCAAAACTCATTAACACCGGGCGCGTACAGGTTCCTGAAGCTGATCCAGGATCAGGCGGCAAATTCAGGAACGCTGGCTGATACACCTCCCGCACCTATCCAGGGCAACGTAGTCAATACCAATGACAAAAACGAACTGGTGATCGGCTATTTCACGGCTTCTTCGACGGCAGAATACAGGACTATGCTCTGGCGGAAGAAAATCCGTAATGCAGCTCTGCTCAACCAGCTTTTCAAAACGATCCACAACCGGGACCAGATCCTGGAAGAACGCTCTCCGGAGCGCCCGTACATCCCCCTCGCAATATGCAAGAAGAGCCGGTCGAGGACGCCGTTTTTACCCGGAGGATGGAGGTGGACGGAGTAGGACAATAATTTGAAAGAGCAGGATGAATCCGCCACGAAACTGGAATGACTGAATAATTTATACATGAAGCGTTTTTTCTTTTTGCTTTTGGCCATCACCGGATACAATGGCTTTGCACAGGTGGTCGTGACAGGCCAGGTGCGGGATTCGGTTACTTTGGTGCCATTAAAAGAAGCTTCGGCAGTGATCGATTACAGGCGCAACGGGTCGACGGTACGGGTTAATGAAAAAGGCAGTTTTTCCGTTAATTTGCCTTCCGGCGATCATGTATTGGTGATCCGGCATGTGGGCTATGAAACTTTTCGCGCATTCATCAAAGACGGCACCGAAAAAGCGCATTTCGATGTGTTGCTTTCACCAACATCCAACCAGCTGGAAGAGGTATTGATTACCAGCAAAGGTTTTGATCAGACAGTCAGGCAACCCGTCCTGGGTTCGCTTCAAATCAATATTAAAACACTTGAAAAGTTACCCTCGGCATTTGGCGAGCTGGATATTCTCCGGAGTCTTCAGATGTTGCCGGGCGTTTCGAGCGTGGGTGAAGCTTCCAATGGTGTGAACATTCGGGGAGGCACTACGGATCAGACATTGATCCTGCTTGACGATACCCCGATTTTCAATCCAACCCATATGTTCGGGCTCTTTTCGGTGATCCCTCCCAACACCGTCAGTAATCTGGACCTTTACAAGGGCAACGTCCCCGCGCGCTTTGGCGGCAGGGTTGCGTCCGTGCTGGATATATCAACCAAAAATCCCAATCTTGAAAAACTCAAACTGGCGGGAGGGATCAGTCTGGTTTCCAACAGCCTGATGGTGGATGCGCCCGTGATAAAAGGCAAACTGGGCATTTATGTAGCCGGGCGTGGCGCATTCAATGATTTTATTCTTCCCAAACTGGATAAAAGGTTGGACAACATCCGTGCCCGGTTCGGCGAACTGTCGATTAAATCATTCTGGAAAATCAATGACCGGAACACCCTCACCTGGATGGGCTATCACAGTGATGATTATTTCAAAACAGATTTGCTTACCAACCTGCCCAATGTCGTCGGGACGGACACTTATTATAAACACATCACTACCAACTCCATCCTGCGCTGGCTGCATGTGCTCTCTCCCCATCTGAATGTCCAGACCTCCGTTATTTTCGCGAGATATACTCCTAATATCGGCACACGCGAGCAGAAAACCGGCAATGTCGTACGGCTCGAATCAGCGGTGGAGCAACGGCAGATTAAATCCAACATCAATTACCAGCATACACGCCACAAGTTCGAAACCGGTATCATCGCCACGCAATACCGCATCCAACCCGGAACATTGCTGCCCGGCCAGAGCAAACACGTGAACTACATTCAAACACCTGCCGAACGTGCCCTTGAACTGGCCCTTTATGCCGACGACGAGGTTAGTCTTTCCGAAAAACTGGCCGTATCCGTCGGCCTCCGCTATTCACTGTTTTTAGCAGCGGGGCCGGCAGTTGTACGCCACTATCAACCCGGACAGCCCAGGGATGACTATTCTGTCATTGATTCGACCCTGTATAGCCAAGGAAAAATCGCCGGGTCCTATGGCGGTCCGGAGCCGCGCGTAGGTATCCGCTATGCACTGGCGGAACACATTTCGCTCAAATTCGGCTACAATCTGATGCGGCAGTACATTCAGGTTGTGTCCAATACTGCAACGCCGATTCCTACCTCGCGATGGAAAACGAGTGACAAACATATCAGACCGCAGATCAGTAACTTGTTTACCGCCGGCTATTATCAATCCTTCAAAGAAGACATTTTTGATTTTTCACTGGAAGGATATTACCGCCTTTCCAACAACATGATGGACTATAAACCCGGCGCTAATTTTCTGCTGCAACGGTTTCCCGAAACGCAGCTTGTTCAGGGGAAAAACCGGTCGTACGGCGTCGAATTAATGTTATCCAAAAAGAAAGGCAATGTGAAAGGCTGGGCCAACTATACTTTCGCCCGCTCACTCAACGTCGTCCGCGAGGGAGCGGCATTGGTCGAACTCGTAAATCATGGCAACTGGTATCCCGCCAACTACGACAAACCGCACAATTTCAATGCATCGCTCGACCTGACGATCGACAGTCACAACTCATTCGGCTTCACATTTGCATACAGTACCGGAAGGCCTTACACCGAGCCGTTGGGTTTTATCAACTATCAGAACAACGTGTACCCGTTCTATGACCAGCGCAACAACAAACGCATTCCGGACTATCATCGCCTCGACTTCGCCTGGAACATTTACAATCCCAGTATGAAAAAACGGCGTTGTAACGGGCATTGGACATTCTCTATTTACAATATCTATGCCCGCAAGAATGCCTATTCCGTATTTTTCAAAACAGAAAACAAGGTTACGAAAAGCTATCAGCTCAACATTTTCGCAGCGCCCATCGCCACGATCGCATACCATTTCACTTTCTGATTATTTTTTCCGGCTGATAACCATTAGTTTGTCATCGTTCCGGGCCGCAACAATGCCCATCCCGCCTTTCAGTCTGATTTCGCGGAGCTTCTTCACCTGCCCCCTGATCGGCAGATTGTTCAGTTGCTCAACTCTGAAATTGCACTGCCCCGTATTGATCAGCACTGTACCGTAGTCGCTATCGTAACGCCCCATCTGGATATTGCAGTCATAGAAGTTGCCCATCATGAGCACATCTGGCAGCTTGTCGCCATTCGCATCGATGATATGGGCGTCGTAAAATGGCGCCCATTGCGCATGGAACGGCAGTGGTTTCAGGGCAAAGTTACCTTTGCCGTCATTGACCAGTATCGCGTTCTGAAAATAGTCAGCCGTGAGCACCTGTGCTTTTTTCAGTTTGTCTTCCCCCACCAAATCTCCCAGACCCGCTTTGGCAAATTCCGAAGCATAGATATACTTTTTTCTGATCACCGGCATTTGCTTCTCCATTTCCTGTTTAGTCGGGAAAAGAGCTTCTACTCCGTTGAGGTAAGAGGTCAGGATCGGTTCTTTCCTGCCATTACCGTCAAAATCACTGATATACATTTTCACGGGTTGCGCTTCATCGGCTTTCAGACGGCTGTTCAATCCGAGATTTCCTGCGAGAATATCCATATCACCGTCACCGTCAAAATCATACGACATGGCAAAATTCCACCAGCCGTTGCGGACTGTGAGCATCTTTTTGATAAATGTCCTCCCATTGTTTTGCATCATGCAGATCCCCCCCCATTCCAATGCCAGTACCAGGTCCTGATCCCCGTCACGATCCATATCCGCCAGTTTTGCATTCTTGACATAGCCTATGGATGCCAGCTCCTTGCTATACTGCGCTGTTGCATCCATAAACCTGCCCGTGCCATCATTTTTCAACAAATAGGACCGAGGAATTTCACCATAATTCAAAGGAACGGCCCGTCCGCCTATAAAGAGATCTGTAATGCCGTCCCCAGTAAAATCGAACGGAATAATGCACGACGCCGTAACGAAGATATCGGCAAAGGCATCTTCCTTAGCACTCAGGTTCCCTTTGCCATCGTTCAGGTAAATGCGCGGCATTTGGTAGGGCGAATTATTGCTATATTCATTTCCGCCTGTAGCAATCAGCAAATCGACATGTCCGTCGCGATTTACATCGGCCCAGGTCGCGTCCACTTCTTCATAGGTACTGTCACGTGCCAACGTCGGTTGAAAAGATTCCGTGAACTTGCCGTCCGGTTTTTGCAGGAACAAATGGCTTTTCAGCATTTTGGATGAGCCTACATAAATATCATCCAGCCCGT
Source organism: Dyadobacter ginsengisoli DSM 21015 (assembly GCF_059568735.1). Classification (NCBI taxonomy): domain Bacteria; kingdom Pseudomonadati; phylum Bacteroidota; class Cytophagia; order Cytophagales; family Spirosomataceae; genus Dyadobacter; species Dyadobacter ginsengisoli. Next base: position 294,375 of record NZ_JCANTY010000009.1, on the reverse strand, counting down.
CGTGATTAATGTCCGCAATGGCCAGCGCAGGGCCTTCAGCCGTTACTTCAAAAGGAATCAGCGAGTTGCGGTCGAACTCAATAAAGTTATTCTCCTCATGCTTTACATTAATGCCCAGCGTGGCAGCAATATCCTCGAACGCGTACGAACTGCTGGCGCGGGCTCGTTTAACGTGTTCGTAATCAAAAAGAGGCAGCTTTTCCGGGTAAGTCAGCGATATGGAATCGTGTAATGCTGCGGGCTGCAACGTCTGATACCTGTTATCCGGCCAAATGACCACCACTGAATCCACATCAGCCTTTTTCCCCAATCCAATATGCAGGGGCACTTCCATGCTTGACTGAAAACCCCTCACCGGGAATTTTTCGTAGCTCAGCACATTGTCTTTTTTGAATACCAGGCATTTAGCGCCGATAGCGTTCAGGTTCCCTTTTTTCCCTTTGAGGTATAACCGGAGGTAGTCGTTTTTGCCGGTCTTCTGACTGCTCAGATTTTCATACACAAATGCCTTTTCATTGATATTATTGGTCACCATATCCAGGTCGCCGTCATTATCGAGATCGGCATATACCGCTCCATTGGAGTATGAAACCTGGTCATTACGGATGTTACCGGCCAGATCCGCGAAAGACAAATCTCCTTTATTTGCAAAAAACTTGTTCGGTAACTTGATCTCCGGCAGTTTATCAGCCAGCCCGGGGTCGTTTTCGTCGAAATTCTTATTGCGGATCTTTTCCTGAACCACGTCGCCGGATACAAACCGGATATAGTCTGTATCATTCATCCGTTTGGGAATACCATTCGAAATGAATAGATCCTTCAAACCGTCGTTGTCAAAGTCGGTAAACAATGCAGCCCATGACCAGTCCGTCGCATGCATGCCCGCATACATGCCCATTTCGCTGAAAGTCCCGTTGCCGTTGTTGTATTGCAGATTGTTTCTGGCAAACTGGTAGTTATAACCCTGCCTGATCTTGTACCGGAATATGCTGTACATATCCTCGCCTTCCGACTTTTTCAGGATCTCATAATCCGACGGCAGCATATCGAGCGATACGATTTCGGGGAAAATATCATTGTTCAGGTCACCGATATCGACGCCCATTGAAAACTGGCTCGTGTGCATGAGCGAAGAGTCTGTCTGATCGGTGAATGTGCCATTTTTCTGGTTGATATACAGGTAGTCATTCTCATGGAAATCGTTACCGACGTACATATCGGGATAGCCGTCGAAATTGAGGTCTCCTACTCCCAATCCCAGGCCATATCCCAAAGCAGAACTGTGAATACCCGCCGTGCGCGATACTTCTTCAAACTTCCCTCCATTGTTCCGGAAAAGCTTGTCGCCCGCCAGCGGATGATAGGTGTCTGCAAAAAGGTCCCGTCGCCCAAATGTTCCGTTCTGGTGTACAGAATGGTTAAGCTGGAACATATCGAGGTCGCCATCCAGGTCATAATCAAAGAAAAGCGCCTGCGTTCCGAACACGACCAGGTCCAGTCCATATTCCTTCGAGCGCTCGTCGTAAACGGGAATACCCTCTTTCGTGATTTCGCGGCATACAAAAAGCAGGTTATGTCCTTTCATATTCTCAAAATTCCCGACCTGGCTGATGTAAATATCGAGCATGCCATCCTGGTTAATATCAACCACAGATACACCGTTTGACCACCCCTTTTCTCCTTTGAAATTGGCTTTGGGCGTCACGTCTTCGAATCTCATTCCCCCTTTGTTCAGGTAAATGCGGTTAGGTTCCTGATTGGCCGAAAAACAGAGGTCGATCAGGCCATCGTTGTTGAAGTCGCCGGCCCCCAACCCACCCCCATTGTAGAAGTACATATAATAGAAGATATTGAAATCCCTGGTCGGCTTGAGTGTGTTGGAGAAATCAATCCCTGTCCGTTCCGAAGTGAGCAGGTCAAAACTGTAATCCAGCCGGTCTTTCTCCTTCGAGCAGGACATGAAAACGCCTGCCAGGACTACAATAATACCTACGAGAAACAGTCTTTTGAATTGCATTGAAACGATTACAGTTTGTTGATTTTGAACAGCGCCGGGACGGCGTTATTAATCAGCCCGATGAGGTAGGGGCGCCCCTGGATCTCAATAGGACTGATTTGCTTTACTTCACCGTCCAGCACCAGCCCGCTTCGGTTACTGAGCAGCACGTCAAACTGCATGTTGCCTTTGTTGATCAACACATTGCCGCGGCACGCATCCAGACTTCCGAGCTGGGGTATGAAATGGGTAAAATTGCCGCCGACGATCAGGTCGGGCCGGCCATCCTGGTTGACATCCGCGCTTTCAATGGCATTCAGGCAAGAAAACTGCACCATGTACGGAAGCGGGGTGATTTTGAAATGCCCCTTGCCATCGTTGACCGCTATGGCCGATTCCATGTAGTTGACAGACTTTTCCACGGCACCATCCAGAAGATCGGCCGGAAACAAGTCCTGCACGGTTTTGGTCGCGTATTCGGAATGCTTAATGCTTTTCTTCTTTAAAAAAGGGAACTGCGTGGTCATCTCGCGTTTCAGAAGGATCGGCACATCCTTTGCGTCGACGGTTTTAGAGATTACTTTTTCGATCGTTCCGTTTTTGTTGAAATCGTTGATCCAGATTTTGAGGGGCGAAGCGGCGGATGCTTTCAATGAAAAATTTTCACCAATATTGCCCAGTACAATGTCCTGGTCGCCATCTCCATCCAGATCCACGGGTTTCAGGCAGCCCCAAAAACCAGCGTAAGCTTCCAGCCCGGATTGCGTTTTCTGAAATTTCCCTTGCGCGTATTTCAATACCGCCGGGGCCATCCAGTCGCCTGCGACAACAAGTTCCTTTATTTGATCACCGTCTACATCGACCCAACTGGCATCCCGCACCATACCCAGTTTGCTCAACTCCGGAGCGATCGTTTTGCCGACCTCCTTGAATATACCCTTCCCATCATTTTCATAAAGGTAGCTCGACGGGCTCGACCCATACTCGCGCGGTACGCTACGGCTACCCACAAACAAATCCAGATCGCCATCCCGGTCATAATCGCAAGGCGCGATCGCGGCGGTGTTCATCGCATTGGGAGGTAGTGCCCGGATATTGATCGCGAAATTTCCTTTTCCGTCATTGAAATAAAGCCTGGTAGGCAAATCGGGGCTGGTCACCAGCGTTTCATTTCCCCCGCTGCCAACCACCAGGTCCAGATCTCCGTCGCCGTCGGCATCAAAAAACGTCGCGGCAGTGTCTTCGAAGCCCGCCAGATCCGTGAATGCCTTCTGTGTGGACTTGATAAACCTTCCTCCTTTCTGAAAATAGAGCTGCCCGCCCTGTTCCTTTCCTCCGCAGAGGTAGATGTCATCCGTCCCATCGCCGTTCACGTCACCTATCGCCGCCTTAGGCCCTTCCTGCGAGAGCATCACGGGGATATTCCGCTCACTGTAAAAATCTTCGTATTTATTTTCCTGATGCGCCCCAAGTCCTGTTCCCACAACTGCACTGAGTACCGGTTGTGGCTGTTCGGTACGCATAATAAAGTCTGCATTCGCATCACCGATCGCAAACGTCAGCATAGTGTCCGTTTTGACGCCTGTCAGACGGCTTAACTTACGGTTGGGCCACAACACACGGATAGAGTCAATACGATCGATCTTCCCCAGGCCGATCGTAAATGGATATTCGGTACTGGACTGAAAGCCACGAGAGGGGTTCACCTGTCTGCTGAAAACCTGCCCACCCGCGTAGACCGTTACTTGTGAGCCGATGGCCCTGCTATTCATCCCTTCCCCTTTCAAATTAAGCCGCACGAAGTGGTTCTTTTCTTTTGCTGCCTCCGATTTGTTTTTATATACAAAACAGGGTTCATTAACATTGTTGACCACCAGATCGAGGTCCCCGTCGTTGTCCAGATCGGCGTAGGCTGCACCATTAGAGAATGATGCCTTCCCAAACCCAAACTCCTTCGCCTTCTCCCTGAACTGAAGATTTCCTTCATTATGGAAAAAGTTATTCGCAATGGGTGTCGAGGGCATACGATCGATGATGTTCTGCATGTTTTCCTTTTCTCCGGACATCACCATTTTTTGCGTAACCTCGTTAGCAAAAAAATCGATAAAATCCTGATCGAGGATATCGTGAAAAATCCCGTTGCATACATAGATATCGGTCTTCGAATCATTATCCGCATCAAAAAGCAAGGCGCCCCAGCTCCAGTCGCTTGCCGCGACGCCGGAGTAATTGGCGATTTCGCTGAAAGTGCCATCCTGATTGTTCAGTTGCAGGCTATTCTGCATATACTGGTTATAAAACCCTTTCTCTTTTTTGAGATTGAACAGGTAATGATTTTCAAATGAAGTGGTTGTCTTGTACCGATACTCATCTCGGGGAAGCATATCGGTAACGAACAACTCCGGATAACCGTCATTGTTAATGTCGGCCATATCCGCGCCCATCGACGCAAGACTGGTGTGCTTGACGCGTTTTTCAAGCTCCTCTGAAAAAGTGCCGTCTTTCTGGTTGATATACAGATAATCCTTTTCGTAGAAGTCATTGCAGATATAAATATCCGGGTAAAGGTCCCCATTGATATCGCCGACGGTTACACCAAGCCCAAAGCCTATGAGGCTGCCATAAATGCCCGCTTCCTCGCTCACATCTACAAATTTGCCCTGGTCATTTCGCAGGAGTTTGGCTCCGCCACCTTTCAAAAAGTCCTTTACCGGCCAGTCTTTGGCACGGAGGTTACGGTCGTTGGCGTAGTTAAGCGTATTTACAGGGATAAAACTGTTGTTGAGGATATAGGCGTCCAGGTCGCCGTCGAGATCGTAATCCAGAAAAGCGGCATGTGTCGTGTAGCCTGTCTCATTCAGGCCATATTTAGCGGCGGATTCGGTAAAAGTGAGGTCGCCATTATTGATATAGAGTGAATTCCCCTGTTTGTTGACAAATTTCTGATAGCCGGCATTGCATACATATATATCAAGCAGGTTATCTCCGTTCACGTCGGCCATTACCACTCCTGTACTCCATTTATCGGGTTCTGCCACACCGGCTTTGGCAGTGATGTCTTCAAACTTCCAATTACCTTTATTGAGGTAAAGTTTGTTTTCACCCATGTTTGCGGTAAAATAGATATCAGGCAAGCCGTCATTGTTAATATCGCCTACCGATACCCCGCCACCATTGTAAAAATTACGGTAGTTGAATATGTTGATATCCTCACGGTCCTCTATTTTGTTAATAAAGTCGATACCGGTTTCTGAGGCATTCAGTTCTTCGAATAATCCGGGAGCGTCTTCATTTTTTTCTTTACATGAAAAAATAAGAAACACCAGGAAGGGAATAAGCCCCTTTGAAACGGAAATGGCAGATCTGCGCATCATTAATTTGGAATCATAGAACTGAAAGCCTCCTTTTCTGTGATGTTACCCAGGCTAACTGCGGGCTTTTTGTAAACGATCATCCCCTCAACTGGCAAAAACTGGTCGGGGCGCTGGAAATCACTGTATTTCCCAACCTCGCCCTTTATCTTAAAGATCATTTTGTCCTTTGTAAACACCGGCGCAGAAATCTCCCCTTTCGTCATCATGTACCCTTCGCCGATCATCTGTTGCTTATCGATAATCTTCCCGATTTTCAGGCTTGTTCCATCGGGAGCATCAGGCTCTATCACGCAGCGGATCGGATGTTGCTCATACCACTTTTCTTTTGCGAGACTGAGCATCGTTTTACCCCCGAACTGGTCGGTCAGGCTAATGTTCAGTACATTGTCGGAAAGCAGGATCTGTCCACCAAAAACGCTGGCATCGGAATAGAACTCTTTTCCATTTATCTGAACCAGCAACCGCGCCTGATTTTCTCCCAGCGATTGAAAGTACTTTTCTGCTGTCTCTTCATCTGAATCCCGCTTTCCGCAGGAGCCGATCATCACTGCCACTGCTATGATCAGCAGGTATACTTGCTTGCCAATATTCATTGTAATCTAAAAAAACAAAAATGCTCGATGTGTTCGAGCATTTTTGGCAATATGCATGATTAAATTATCAATAGCCTTTGTTTTGCACGAGGTTCGAGTTGGATACAAGCGCTGCTGACGGGATGGGGTACAATACGGTATACGCCTCTTTTACCGAAGTGCCAGCACCAGTAGTAAACTTACCAAAGCGGATCTCAGTCGTTCTTTTGAAACCTTCCCAATACAATTCGCGACCGATTTCATCAAACAGGTTGGCTTCTGTCAGCGAACCCAGGGCCGATGCGCCACGGGCGGTTCTCAGTGTATTGATCTGGGTTAATGCACCAGCCGCATTTCCGCCACGGAGCAATGCCTCTGCTTTCATCAGGTAAGCTTCTGCATAACGCATCAATATGTACTTGCCCGAATTGGCCGGGTGATACTTGATGACGCGAATACCCTTGTCGGTGGCTGCACCCGCGAGGGGTACATCCCTTGTAAATGCCAGTGGCTTCTGCGTACGCGAATCGATGATCACCTTTCCCTTTTCGTCATATTGTTGACCGATCAGGAAGCCGAGTCCGATACCCGAAAACTGCGATCCGTCTTTCTTGGCAGCTTGCCCGATCCGCGAATCCTTCGCCTCGAAAGTGTCGTAGAAGTCCGCGAGGGTTGCGAAACCATTCCATCCCGACGGGTTCTGTCCATAGTGAAGGGTCATAAACCAGCGGTTTTGCGCGGTTCCTTCCTGCACGTTTAAAATAGGTTCTGTTTTTGCCGCAGATGAAAATGCGGAGAAATAGTCTTTTTCGAGTGCGTAACCGTCTGCCGTAATAGCATCCACATAAGCACTCACTTTGTCCATATCGGCCTTGTCGAATGTGTAAGGGCCTTCGGGCGTCGCGCTTTTGTACACCGCTTTATTGAGATACATTTTTGCGAGCAGGAAATTGGCGGCTGCTTTATTCGCCGTACCATTCGCTACCGACGGCCCTGCCTTAGGAAGATTCGGCAATGCTTCTTCTAGATCTTTGAGGATCAGGTCGAATGCTTCCGAACGGGTCAGTACCTTCGGAAGGTCGTTTACACCCTGGGTTACCTCCCTGAAAGGCACTACGCCCCAATAATCCATTACCCAGTACATATTATATGCCCGAATAAACTGTGCCTCCGCTTTTTGCTGGGCATTAGGATTAGAAGCGATGATTTCCGTAGCCTTGTACGCACGTTGGTTCAATGCATTCCATGCGCTCAGGATGTACGAGTGCGACGCATCCCAGGTATGCTGGTCGAGCGTACGCCAAACTCCGTTGTCGCCCCAGTCGACACCACGGGTCGGCGGGATCATCTCTGCCGTCACGTGCTCCCCCAATGCATAGATCCCAGCCTGGTCGGAGTAGGTCGACAAATCCTTGTATGCGGATGCCAGCGCTTCGGTTACATTCACCGGCGCAAAGCCCCCGTCTGTGGCCTTATTCACCACCGAGTCCTTTTCTTCATTCACAAGGTCGGTACAGGCCGACATTACGGCCATACTAACTCCTGCTATCACGATTCTATATATTCTGCTTGTCTTCATTGTTCAACTAGTTAGGAATTAGAATGTCACGTTTACACCGACTGTCCAGGTACGGGCTCTCGGATACGCCGTATAATCGATCCCAAATGAGGGAATGTCATTCAATGACTTGTTAGTGCTCACTTCCGGATCCTGACCATCGTATTGAGTGATTGTCAGTAGGTTCTGGCCTGTTACAAATATTCTCGCATTGTTCAGCACCTTATTGGCTTTCATCGGTACTCTGTAACCCAGCGTCAGATTTTGCAATCTCACAAAGTTGCCTTTCTGCAGGAACCGGGTCGATACATCCGGAGCGTTCAAAGCACCTTCTCCATTGCCGATTACATCTTTGGTTACGTTACGTCCATTGGCGAATGATCCCTGAGTAAAGAATGCGTTCGCTGTGTTGGAGTAAATATAATTTCCAAAAACGCCATTGAAAAATATACCCAGGTCAAAATTTCCATATTTCAGGTTGTTTGTCAAACCTGCGTTGAGTTTTGGCAGCGGGCTCTTGCCTCCCAGGAATTGCTGAAAGTCCCCGTTTGGATAAAGCGAATTACCATTTTCGTCAAATCCGCCGAATTCGCGCAGGAAGTATGCAAACAGCGGCTGGCCTTCTGCCAGACGTTGTGCAAACGCACCCGACAACCCCTGACCGTTGATCTCACCGGTATCATAGGTACCGATCAGGTTCTTCACGAGGTTTTTATTGTACGAGGCATTAAACAGCACTTCCCATGAAAACTTCTTGCCATCGATCACTACCGCATTCAAAGCCAGCTCTATACCCTTGTTCTGAATATCGGTATCGAGGTTGCGGTATACGAATGGGTTTGGCGCCGGTTGTGCCGCCACCACTTTGAACAACAGGTCTTTGGTGCTCTTATTATAGAGATCCAAGCTACCGGACAGTCTGCCTTTCAAAATTGAGAAGTCGATACCGAGGTTGAATGCAGCAGTAGATTCCCATTTCAAATCCGGGTTATTGAATGCCACGGCATTCAAACCACCACCTGTAATTCCATCACCTGCCTGGTTGATCACGTAATCACTGTAACGGTCACGGCGGTCATACACGTTGTGAGGGATCGCTTGGTTACCCGTTACACCATATCCCACGCGCAATGACAGGTCGGTGAATACGGTTTTAGGAATAAACTCTTCTTCTACAATTTTCCATTTGAATGCACCGGAAGGGAAATAGCCATATTTGTTATTACCCCCGAATTTGGAAGAACCATCGACACGCAACGTTCCTGTAAAAAGATATTTGTTTCCAAAACCGAGGTTGACACGACCGAAGTACGATTGCAGCTCGTCTTTGGAGTAATTTGAGTTCTGAATCACCGAACCAACGCTCTTCAGCGCTGTCCCGTCTTTGATCTCCACTGTTCCGGCGATACCGAGGTTGTTGATCATCAGATCCAGGTTGCTGGTCCTGAAATTAGCCGCAGCCACATTCTTGCCCGCGGTCTCAAAGCTTTGATAAGAATAACCGAGCAACGCATTCAATGAAACATTTCCAAACTCCTTTTCATAGGTAAAATAGTTTTCCCATAGCTGGTTGTTGGATTCTACATCGCGGATATACACGCGACCGATGTTCTGGATACCCGACACTACCAGGTCTCTTGAATAGGCTGCCTTGCGGGTTGAGAGCGATTTGTCAAAACCCAATACAGTTTTGAATTTCAATCCCTTAAAGATTTCCAGTTCAGCATTAAGATTTCCGAGCGCCCGGAGCGTGTTACTTTTGTCCTGGGACAGGTTTACAAATGCCAGCGGGTTTGGTTCCGTGGTTGAAATCTGGTTGTAGGTCCCATCTGCATTGAACACGGCCCGTGTCGGGTTCGCTTTCAGGATACTTCCCATCAGATCACCTTCAAAACCGATGTTCTCCGAAATCGGGACACCGGTATCCAGCGTATTCGCGAAATTCAGGTTACTGCCAATCGTCAGTTTGTCATTGATGAACTTCTTGGTTCCGGCAAAGCCAATGCTGTAACGTTTTACGTTGGAGGTTTTAACGATACCATCCTGATCCATATAGCCCAACGAGAAACGGTAGTTCCCTGAAGCATCCCCGCCACCGTACGACAGATTGTGCTGGTGCGTCAGCGCAGTACGGAACAGTTCATCCTGCCAGTCGGTATTGGCACCCTGGTCCTGGCCACCTGCCGCTTTGTATTCGGAGGCGTTCAGCAAATCATATTTTTTGGTGATAGTACTTACACCCAAAGAATAACCATAATCGAGTGTTCCTTTTCCTTTACCTCTTTTGGTCGTGATCAAAACCACCCCATTCGCACCGCGGGAACCGTAAATAGCCGTTGCTGACGCATCCTTAAGAATATCAATGCTGGCAATATCATCCGGATTCATAAAGTTCAACGGATTTTTGGCGGGCTGCCTCCCCACACCCTGGTTGTCGCCACCACCGGAAGTATTGTCACCACTCAAAGGCACACCGTCGATCACAAACAAAGGGTTGTTTCCACCAAGTACGGATGACGTACCACGTATACGCACATTGATGCCACCACCCGGTTCGCCGCTCGACTGTGTGATCTGCACACCCGCCACGCGGCCCTGCATCAGCTGCTCGGGCGATGTGACGATCCCTTTCTGGAAATCTTTCGAACCCAGTGCGGATACCGCTCCAGTAGCGTCCTTCTTCTTCACGGTTCCATAACCCACCACTATCACTTCTTCCAAAGCTTTCACATCTTCGGAAAGCACCACATCCACAACCGACTTGTTGCCGACCGGGACATCTTTGGTTTCATAACCGATCGCACTGAATGTCAGTGTTGTATTACCAGGAACACTGATCTGATAGTTACCTTCGACATCAGTATTGGTTCCCTTTGTGGTTCCCTTTACCGTAATGGTCACACCGGGAATACCACCTGTTTTAGCGTCTGTCACTTTACCGGACACATTGACGTCCTGTGCCAGTACTGCGCCGCTCATACCCGCCAGGGCCATCAGCAAGGCAAAAATTCTGAATTTGAAATAGAATGGTCTTGTCTTGGCGCTGGGAATGCGCACAGCAGGGAGCTCATGCTGACGAAGTACATGAAAGGATAAATTCATCATAGGTTAGATATAAATTAGGTCTGAATGCCGGCGCTTTGTATCATTTTGACATTTCCCACATTATTGGTCCATTTAAGCCGCTCAACAATTCAGAGAGGCATTTTCAATGAACTTTAACGCTAAAAAATATAAATTTTACGCCACACCTTATACAAAATAATATAAATAATTCGGATAATACAATACTATCTGCATGTATAAATCCCAGAAAAATGATTTTATTTCAAACGATGGTGACATATCCGCTTTAAGTCCAAATAGCGTATTCGAGAAGTACAAAAGCGGGTATTTTCAAGAGAATTTTTAACCGACATTTAATTCTTTCCAGCTCCCCTCCTCGCACTTCCCGAACATTTTGCTGGAATTCCTTCCCGGTTGTGCGTAACTTTGAATCTGTTATTTTTCCAGCTAATTGCATTTATGACATCCCTGTCTCCAGTATCAGATGCTGATCTGAGTTTGCTTGCACAACGCCTTGACGGTGACCTCTTTTACGACAATACCATGCGGACGTTATACGCGACAGATGCATCTGCTTATCGCGAAATGCCGCTTGCCGTTGCTATTCCCAAATCGATCGGTGACCTCAAAGCACTGATTTCATACGCTACGGAAAAGAAAGTATCCTTAATTCCCCGTACCGCCGGCACATCGCTCGCAGGCCAGGTGGTAGGTAACGGTATAGTTGTAGACGTTTCGAAAAACTTCAACAAAATCATCGAGATCAATGCGGAGGAACGATGGGTGCGTGTCCAGCCAGGCGTCGTGCGCGACGAGCTGAATATGGCCTTGAAACCTTACGGACTCTATTTTGGCCCGGAAACCTCCACCGCCAACCGTGCGATGATCGGCGGGATGGTCGGCAACAACTCATGTGGTTCCAATTCGATCGTTTATGGAAGCACGCGTGAGCATTTGCTGGAAGTAAAAGCGATCCTCGCCGACGGCAGCGATGCCGAATTCAAAAATATCAGCAGCAATGAGCTACAATCGCTCGTCAGCAATGCGCGCGACAAAAACGGCAGCGCATCGCTGCTCGATAAAATATACCTGAAAACCGATGCTATCCTGGCTTCCCCCGAAAATCAGTCGGAAATCAGGAAAAACTTCCCGAAACCATCGGTAGAACGCCGCAACACCGGATATGCGCTGGATATGCTGCTGAATATGGCGCCCTACACCACGGAGACCGGTTCGGACAGGCCGTTCAACATGTGCAGCCTGATCGCGGGTTCGGAGGGGACATTATGCTTCCTGACGGAAATAAAGGTTAATCTCGTACCACTGCCACCCAAAACCCAGGGACTGGTATGCGTGCATTGCGATACCATCGACGAGGCGTTGCGAGCGACTATTCTGACCCTCAAATATGGTCCGCATGCGGTAGAACTCATTGATGAGTACGTCCTGGAATGCGCGGCCACCAATGTCGAACAACGGAAAAATGCATTTTTTGTCAAGAACAAACCGGACGGCAAATTTCCGGCGATCCTGGTAGTCGACCTTTCGAGGGAAACTAAAGAGGAAGTAGAACAGCTGGCCGCTGATCTGGAAAAAGAATTCAAAGAAGCCGGTATTGGTTTCCACTATCCGTTGCTTTTCGGGGAGGACACCAAAAAGATATGGACGCTACGAAAAGCAGGGCTCGGATTGCTGGGCAATATCCCCGGTGATGAAAAGGCGGTAGCGGTGATCGAGGACACGGCGATCGACGTTTACGATCAACCCGAATATATCCGGGAATTCAACGAGATCCTGAAAAAGAACGGCATGTCGGCCGTGCATTATGCGCACGCGGGCTCAGGAGAGCTGCATTTGAGACCCATTATCAACCTCAAAACCAGCGAGGGGCACCGTCAGTTCAGGATGATCGCAGAGGAAATCGCGGACCTTGTGAAGAAATATGACGGCTCGCTTTCCGGCGAGCACGGCGACGGCCGCCTGCGCGGGGAATTTATCCCGAAAATGGTGGGTCAACATAACTACCAGCTTTTCAAGGATATCAAGAAAACCTGGGACCCAAACAACATCTTTAACCCCGGCAAAATCGTAGATACGGCCCCTATGGATACGTTTCTGCGATATGAAGCAGACCAGAAGACGCCGGAATTCAAAACCCATTTCCGCTTCCACGACCAGAATATCCTGCAACACGCCGAGCAATGCAACGGTTCGGGCGACTGCCGGAAGACGCAGCTCAGCGGTGGTACCATGTGCCCGAGCTTCATGGCTACCCGGAACGAAAAAGACACCACCCGTGCCCGTGCGAACATCCTGCGCGAAATGCTTACACGCTCGCCCAAGGAAAACCGTTTCGATAACAAGGAAATCAAGGAAGTCTATGACCTCTGCCTTGCCTGCAAGGGCTGCAAAGGAGAATGCCCTTCCAACGTGGATGTGGCGAAACTGAAAATGGAGTTCTTGCAACAATACCACGATGCAAACGGCATTCCGGTGCGGTCGTGGCTGATCGGCAATTTCTCCAAAATGACCGGCCTGGCGAGCTATGTACCCTGGGCTTACAATCTGATTTTCAAGAATGCACCGCTCCGTAAGATCGCCAACACGGTAGTAGGCTTCCACCCGGAACGCACCATGCCTTTGCTGCACAGCACAACCTTGAAAAAATGGTATAAGCAACGGAAAACCAGTGCGCCCCGCTCGGAACGGAAAGTGTATTTGTTCTGCGATGAATTTACCAATTACAATGATGTGGAAATTGGTAAAAAATCCATTCTGGCATTGGAAAAACTGGGTTATGAGGTGATTATCCCCAACCATGGACCGTCGGGACGGCCGCAACTTTCCAAGGGCCTGCTGCGGGATGCCAAAAAGATCGCAGAGGAAAATATCCGTCTTTTAAAAGATATCATTTCACACGACACGCCGCTTGTGGGCATCGAGCCGTCCGCAATTCTCACTTTCCGTGACGAATATCCCGATCTTGTGAGTGAAGAATTGGTGGAAGATGCTAAAATGGTTGCACAGAATGCATTGCAATTCGATGAATTCATAGCGCGTGAAATCGAGTTGAAAAATATTTCGAGGAACCAGTTTACCAAGGAAAAAAAGTTGATCAAACTGCACGGACATTGCCAGCAAAAGGCCATTTCCAGCATGATACCGACCAAAAAGATGCTTTCGCTACCGGAAAATTACACCGTCCAGCTGATCCCGTCGGGGTGCTGCGGCATGGCAGGATCATTCGGTTATGAGAAGGAACATTTTGACATTTCCATGCAGATCGGCGAGCTGGTATTATTCCCAGCAGTCCGCCAGCAGCCGGAAGAAGTGATCATCGCCGCACCGGGCACCAGCTGCCGCCACCAGATCCACGACGGTACTGGCCGCAAAGCGCTTCATCCGGCAGAAATCCTCTGGAATGCGTTGATTTAAAAACATTTGATTTAAATAGAAAAAGGCCGGCAAAATTTCTTTTGCCGGCCTTTACTGTTAGTTGGAGATAAATGGCGCTTTATGCAGCCAGGTATCATCCGTGAGCTGCTCGATCATAAATCCGGCAATATCCGCGGCATCGATCTTGTTGCCAGGCGAATCCGTTGCACTTACTTTCACCCCCGCACGGTTTCCATTAAATTCAATGTAGGGTACCCGCACCATAACCCATTCGGTATTGCTCTCCGCAAGAACCGAATAGGATTTTTGCCGATCGTTGTGAATTGCAGGAAACGTCGCCTTCATCCACTGCGTGGCCTTCAACGTTTCCTCTCCTTTCTGGTCCGTCGGCGTATCCACATTCAAACCGGCCAGTACCACATACCGTAGCGGCCGTTCACCGATCGCATTCAGGATATTGGCATTCGCCTGGCTCGCCACCAGCGGCTCGTCTTTCCGTTGGCCCACCGTGCTCAAAATCGCGCCGCAACCATCCAGCAAAATCCGGACGGCCTCGGCATCAAGTACATCGCCATGCACTATCTCGATTAACGGACTTTGGATGGTAAAATCCCCCGGATGCCGGAGCAGCAATTTCAGCGAATAGCCTTTTTCAATGAGTTGATTGACAAGATATTGGCCCGTACGCCCCCCGCCGCCAATCACAGCGATTTTTTGCATTGCTTTCATTTCTCTCTGATAAAATTTTGGATATAGCAAAGTGTCCCGGGCGAAGAACCCGGGCATTCACAGAAGATCCATGCTCGATTCTGTGGTTTTATCTGGTATTTTATCAGGAGATTTTAATGCGTTAAAAGTAGCAACAGCTCAAATCATTTCAAAAAATATTCTACAAGCTGTTACCAAATGCCGATCCACACGTCCAAAGGTTAGAACCTGAGTGACCTGCATATGAACACACAAATACCGGAAAGACAGTTTATAGCCGAAATCAAGGAAAAAGTGCGCTCGGCACAGTATGAGGCCTTAAAAACTGTCAATGTTAAACTCATCCAATTATGTTGGGAAATCGGCAAATCCATATCTGAAAAACAAAGCGAGAACTGGGGCAAATCCATCGTCACATCGCTGTCAAAAGAACTGCAGGCCGAGTTCCCAAAAACGAGTGGGTTTTCCACGACGAACATTTGGTATATGGTTGGAGAAATTAGCCGGAGCAAACATTTGGTCATTTTATCCAAGTGTAAGCTCAGCCAGGAAAGGCAATTTTACATTCTTTCCACAAGCAAATACAGCTGGTCGAAAAATACACTGCTCCATCAGATAGAGAAAAAAGCATTTGAACGGTATTTGCTCAATCAGACCAATTTCGACTATGCACTACCCAAACCCATAAGTAAAGATGCGCTTCTGGCCATTGTGGAATATTCTCTAAAAAACACGGCGCTGCCATTGGTGTGGCGACTTATAATACAACTAACCACCTACCGAAGAAATACAAGCAACTGCTCCCCAGCGAAGAAGAGATCACCGCCAAACTCAAGGATTTTTTGAGCTAGGGACAAAAACGTCGACTTTTTGGGAATGGATTCCTAAAAGTGTTTATCCTCTAATTCTTCCCCCAGTTAATATTCATCGTAGTCCCCACCCGGAATGCGGTATGCTTATATTTAAACCCTTCAAAACTGTTGACCAGCTCTACACGCAACGGGAAGCGGATGCCAATATCCAGCCCATATCCGAGTTCGGTATAGTTGTCTGACTCCGGCGTGGCCAGGTAATGCAGGAAAAAATTCTCTTTTACGCCCAGAATTCGGAACCATGGGATTTGAGTTAGCAGGAACTGGCGAAGCTCGGCTAGGACGTGGGCTTCGAAAAAACGTTTGGAAGTGCTGTATTTATAGTAATCGAGCATGCGGAAGGTTCCGACCGGGTCGCCGAGCTGGAAGAAAAAGCGATTGCCGACAAAATGCTGATAGTCAGGAAATTGAAGGCTGTCGCTGTTGAGGAAACTGCCAACGGCGAGCTTGTAACGCAATTTGCTGCGTATACCCGTTTCGAAGCCGTGCTCGATACCGATCCGCACGAAATCGAAATCAACGTCACTGCCGAATGCATTGTGGATTCCTTTGCGGTAGCCGATCGAAAGCTTTGGTGAATCGTCGTCATAATAAGATGTCTTGCCACCACGCGTCCGGTACTTTTGCCAAGGTTTGTATGAAGCCGCAATCCCGACGGTCAGTGCCTGATGGCCTTGCATCGGTGGAGGCAACATGGCCGCGTCGGTCTGATTCTCCGCGTTATCGGGGATGTTGGAAGTAAATTCCCGCCGTTTCCAATCGATCCATCGGTACGGAGAAGTCCTTTCGAGATTTGGCAACGCGATGCGGTCAGCGTATTCAATGCTGGCTTTTATTTCAAAATGTTCGTTTTCCTGGCTGTTTTTAAAATCAATCCGCAGAAAGTCTTTCTGATATTCCTTTACAAAGTTTTGCTCCAAAAACAGCGTCGTAAGCGTATTGAGCAGGGGATGCATAGGACTTTCGCCATTGAACTGGGCAATACCTCGCCCACCCGAAACGCTGATTACATTGCGGGCCCAAGCATAGTCGGCCACGCCGGTAGCGAGCAGCTTGTTGCGACCGAACGAATAACGCGTCAAGCCTCCCAACGACCATGCCTGACCATTCCTGACCACCTCCGACTTCCCATTAACTCCCCGAACCGTTTTCCCGCCCGAATGCCGCAATTTCAGCCCCATTCCGTTCAGCACCAACCCCTCGACCGTATTAACCTGCACGCCTGGCAACGGCCCCATGTAGTCCAGCCGAAAAGGACTCTCCTTACCTAACCGGAAATTATGCCCGGTAAGCAGATCGCCGAAACCAAATTGGCGGCACTTCTTCGATTTAGTCGTATCGCTCTTACTGGTTTTCAAACTATCCCGCTGTTTTTCTGAACCTTCATGGATGATCACCAGGCTATCCAGCCGCGTGTAACTCTTCAGCTCCGCCACCGTAAGCGGGACCGTCCGCAACGAATCCCAGAATGCCATAGTCCGTCTGGTAGCCATCGAATCCACCTGCGTCGAATCCTCCCGGCTTATTTTCAGGTCAATGTCCTCTCCTTTCTTCTCTTTCTCTTTACGGTCCTGCTTTTCGTACTCCTTCATCATTTTCCGCAGGTTTTTGGCTGAAAATTCTTTCTGCCTGCTCACCACCCGCTCCATACTCTGCGTCTTGATCTCCCTGCCGGTCAATCGTACTTTCTTCGCTTCCTCCGCATATTTCTTATCATCGATCACGACTATATCCGGCTTGAATGTAGGATTGATCTTCACATTCGTAAACGACTGCGAGATAACGAAATCGCCTTTTCCTTTCAAACCATAAATGCCTCCCTCCACATGGAATTGCTGATTAACCGGTAACCAAACACCCTGAACAGGACTGTAAACCTGCTTGATATCGAGCCGGAAACCGGTATTGACCGTTTGCAGATCAAGGCTGTAAATGCTCCATTCACCCTCGATGATCTGGATCGTCCCTCGGTAAACACCCTCGCCCCAGCTGCGCGGGGTCACCTTGATCTTATTGACTTCAATACCATTCTCACGAAATGCACCCAGATATTCGAACTTATAATAGGCAAATGCGCGGGGAGAAAGAGGCGAAACAGCCTTCACCACTTCCGGCTGGTAGAAGCTCGCCAGCAGATACATATTCGGATCGGCGATGTTCTTATCCATACTGCTCCGCGTAGCGACCACCCGCTGTTTGTACACGCTGGGCTGGCGGAAAGTAACTTCCGAAACCGTCTCATTCAGCATCGGAACGCCCTTTTTGAAATTGGCCTCCTTCTCCATTTCTTTCAATTCCTTTTTATAAAGAAATTCCAAAGGCAGGTCGGTGATTACAAACGACGATTTGGAATACACTTTGGCCGTGTAGCTATCCACTTGCAGGAAATGATAGCGACTTTTGGCAATAGCGCTCCGCATAATCGTGTACGCCGGATCTTCGTCGCGGGCACCAATGCGGACTTCGCCGAGATTCAACGCCTGCTCCTCCATCGTCAGGTCGAAGGTTTGCATTTTACCCTCAACAGTGAAGTTTTTCTGTCCGGTTTTGTAGCCGAGGTATTGAAAGATCACTTCGTAATAGCCCGGTTTCAGGTCAAGCTGATAGCGGCCTTCCTCATTGGAAATAGTGCTGATACTCGTTCCTTTGACGATGATGGCCGCAAACGGAAGCGGTTCGCCTTTTTTGGTTTTAATGACGCCCCTGATCCCGCCGGGCGGCGATCCGCTGGCGGGTGCCTGTGCAAAAGCTACAAAAGAAGTGACAAGAACCAGGTAAAGCGTAAAAAGGTATTGTTTAGGCATACGGTTTTCAGCAAATCGGATGAATGTCTTTATTTCAGCTAGATGCTTTTAAAGATAATCCGGTTGCTTTGAAAAGAAAATCCGCTCATCACATTGTTACAAATCCGAGAACTCCCAGGCACTCTGATAGGCATTCAACCCTTCGGCATAGGCGATAAAGTCGGCGTAGAAAGGCAATTGTGACAACGTTGCGCTATCCCCGATCACCACGAGTTTCTTGCGCGCCCGCGTCATGGCCACATTCATGCGACGGATGTCGGCGAGGAAGCCGATCTGTCCTTCGGTATTACTGCGCGTCATGCTGATGTACACCACATCCCGCTCCTGTCCCTGAAAACTGTCGATTGTATTGACTGCTATCTTATCCAGGTAAAGTTGCAGCTCGGGTACATGCGCGAGCTGGCCTTTCAGGATATTGATCTGCTCCTTGTAGGGAGATATAATGGCAATGGTGGGAAAATCATCCGGTCTGGTGTTCATTCGGGTAAACTCAGCAGCCAGTTGTGACAAATGTTTAAACAAAAATGCAGCCTCCTCGGGATTGGTAGAACTCGTCCCTTCCAGCTTTTCATCAAAACCGCAGCCCGCGGTGTCAATGAATGCCAGGGGCGCTTCGCCCGGGAACAGCACGCGGGAAGCCACCGATTCGTGCGCTTTCAGTTTGTTATGATAAAATACCTTGGATGAATAACCCATAATCGCCTCATTCATCCGGTATTGCTCTTCCAGCAAGACCACTGCTTCGGGGTGTAATGCCACGCATTTTTCTAAAAGTGTGGTACTGAGTCCTTCTCTGGTGGCCTCGGCCGACTTGATCGTAGGCGGCAACTGCAAATGGTCACCCGCCAGCACCACTTTGTCCGCTTTCAGAATAGGTATCCAGCAAGCCGGCTCCAATGCCTGCCCGGCCTCGTCGATCACGACGGTATGGTACTTCATATTCCGGACGGTGAAATGATTGGCGCCTACCAATGTAGCCGCCACTACCTGCGTTTTGGCAAGCAGATCGTCGATCACGTACTGCTCGATATTCGCCACATCCTTCATAATGCGGTGTGCTTCGTCGAACAGCGCCTTTCGCTGGTCGCGCTCGGCTTTCCCGAACTGGCGCTTGTACTTGTGCGCCATATTTTTGAACTCGTTGGCCTGCTTTTTCAACGCCTTTATGTCCTTCACGCCCGCGTGAGCACTCATTTTGCTATCGAGCGTCAGAGACGACAGCCGTTCCGAAACACGCACCGGGTTACCTACCCGCAACACATTTAAGCCTTCTTCACTGAGCTTCTCACTCAGCAGGTCTACGGCAGTATTACTAGGCGCGACCACGAGCACCGGCTTGCCGCCCTTTTTGACCAGCAGCTTGATAGCCTGAACCAACGTGGTCGTCTTTCCTGTACCCGGAGGCCCGTGTACGATCGCGAGGTCCTGCGCAGAGAGGATCTGCTGAACAGCGCGTTGTTGGGAAGCATTCAGCTTTGGGATCGAGACGGGGTAGCTGTCCAGGTCAAAAGACGGTGTTTTTTCTCCTGTGAGTACACGAATGAGATGCCCCTCTTTGTCCGAGGCCGCCTGTCCTTCGGCTGTTTTCAATGCATTTTGCATTTCGTCGTAGCTGTTGTCGTCAAACAGCAGGTCGATACCGAGTTTGCCATCGCGGGACCATTCGGGTAGTTCATCGGTGCGCAAGGTGATTTTCAAACGGTTACCGCCCTGGTGCGAGATCACTCCCTCCACACGGTCCTTTTGGGGCTCATGGTTGCTGAACAATACGGCGGGCATCCCGAACCGCAGCTGATGCGGCAGGTCCTGGTGTGTCGTTCTTTCCACTTCAACCGTGAGGTAATCGCCCCGGCCCATTTCTGAGCCGCGAATAGCAATGGGATACCAGGCTAACCCATTGGCCCGGCGTTCGGAAACCGAAGACTTTTCGATCAACCGCATATACGATTGCTTGTCTTCCTCCCTTTCTATTTTCAGTAATTCGAGTAGTCTTTTGAAATAATTCATTCACAAATAAAATAAACCCTGCCCTTAATGCATGACACCGGCATCCGCTCCCTGCTGTACTTCCACTTTGTTGGTAATAAAGCGCCGTCCTATCACCAGCACGATCAGTGCCACTGAAGCGGAACCTGCCATCGCTGCCACCATCGGAATAATGGAAGGCTCTTCAAAAAGACTGATTGCAATGGAGATCAGTGTCCCCATCCCCATTTGGAATGCGCCCATCAGTGCCGACGCGCTACCCGCGTTACGCATAAACGGCGCGAGCGAAAGCGCGGCCGCATTAGGGAAAGTGTAACCCACACAGCAGAGAAAAAGGAATAAAAATGCGAGGGTTGAGGGGAGCGTAAGCAGGTCGTTCAATGCGGCGGCAAGGAACGTCAGGCCGATCACAGCCTGGCATATCAGGGCCACATTCACGATCTGTTCGCTGGTAAATTTACGCAGCATCAAAGTATTCACCTGTCCCGAGCCAATGAACCCCACCGACAGGAAAGCGAAGATCCAGCCGTATACTTTCCCTTCAATATGAAACACTTCCATGAACACAATGGGCGATCCGGACACATAGGCAAACAAGCCCGCAAATGCAATGGCGCCGGTAATGGAGTAGGTATAAAACTGTGGTTCACGCAACACTTCGAGGAAGTTGGCGATGATAGGCCTCGGTTTTAGTGACATGCTTTTGTCGGGTTTATAGCTGTCGGGCAGCCACAATATGGTCGCCGCCAGGATCGCGACGCCCATTATGGTCAATATGATAAATACGGCATGCCACCCAAACGCGTCGGTGACATAACCGCCGGCCGTGGGCGCAATCATCGGTGAGAAACCTACAACCAGCAACAACAGCGAAAATACTTTTGCATTCTCACTTACCGGGAAAAGGTCACGAACCATCGCTACCGAAGCCACGGTCGCCGCACAACTGCCGATCGCCTGGATCACCCGGAGGATAATCAGCTGCTCGATACTAGTGGCGACCGCACAGCCCGCAGAAGCGAGAATATAAACGCACAACCCGATAAAGAGAGGCTTCTTACGGCCAAACTTGTCGAGTAAAGGACCGTAAAGCAGCTGACCTAGTGAAATGCCGACAAAAAAGCCGGAGAGCGATTGCGACACTTTTGCCGCAGTGGTGTTGAGGTCCTTCGCAATGGCCGGAAAACCGGGCAGGTACATATCGATCGAGAAAGGACCCAAAGCGGTCAGGCTCCCCAGGATGAGGATCAGAAAAAAATAAGTCTTTTTGGACATGGGAATTTTGTGGTGTGGAGCATTCTGAACACGAACAACACCATTCCGCTGAGCCAGGTTCGCAAACTGCTCATAAAATTGCCTGTGTAATCAAATCGAAAGTCTGCCGCCGCTTATCGTCAACGCCCATAAAAAAGGCCCCGGTGATGTACCGGAGCCCGCTTTTATTTTCATGGCAAAAGACCGAAGATCATGCCGCAATCCATTTCAGCTTTTTATAAACTTCCCTTTCACTCTCGCTGACTGCGTAGGGAACCTTGTTTTTGAGATAAATGATACATCCGCGTCCCTTCTTGATGGGTGCTATTTTGACTACGTCGTCTCTGTGAATGATAATATTGATGAGCTTCTGCCCCAGTAATTTAAATGTACCTGAGTGTACCATGTCGCTTTAAAATGAAAAATGTTGATGCTTAGGCAATTCCACTTAAAGAGTTTCCTGATTTCGTGTAGAGCAAGAAATAATCTTTTGAAATCAAAAAATAACCAAGGTCGGTCCGGTTACACAATTGTAGAAAATCAGCCACTTCTCTCTGGGCTTCCGATTCAGATCCTGCACCTGATACGGTAAGCACTGCGCCTGGTTTCAAGCTGCTCGCTGGGTTGTTACCAAATGTAGCTACCATAAGTTATATCCGATTTAAGAGTTAGTCTTTGTGAAATTGTCTTCGGGAGGCATCCTTTAAAGAAACATGCCAGATTCCTGCTAACAACTAACGTATAAGGATAACTTTGGGAGGCTCACGTGGTAACTTGGATTGAATATATAAATTCAAATAACTGATTACAAGCATTTTGCAATATTTGCTAAAAAATTTATACGGGCTATCAAAAAAGTCATAATCCATTTCACAGCTGTGTACGGATTTGAGGTATCCCTATCATTTTGACCACATCCCCCAAACGCTTTACTCCGCAGCTCCTGCACTTCATCCTGCTGATCCTCAACTTCGGTTGACTTCATTTTCTGCCTTTCCTCATTCTGCCCAATTTTGGCTCAAATCCAGAATGGCTTATGAAGAACGTTTCTACTTTCCTGCTGCTACTGCTCTCCGTCATTCCTGCGGCCGCCCAAACCCTCCTATCGGGTAAAATCACCGATCAGAAAGGCAATGCGATACCCGGAGCCAACGCTTACCTCAAAGGAACGTACGACGGTACTTCTTCGGATACCCAGGGAAACTTCCGGTTCCTGACCGACGAAACGGCCCAACAGACGCTGACTGTGCAGGCGGTCGGTTTCAAAACCCGGGAGATCGGCGTTGAATGCACCGGAACGCCCGTTACCGTGCAGGTCGTGCTCGCGGAAAGCATCAATCTCCTCACGGCCGTAACGATAACGGCCGGCGCTATGGAAGCGAGTGATGAAAAAAAATCGGTCGTTCTCAAACCGCTCGACATTGTCACTACGTCCGGCGCTATGGGCGACATTACTGCGGCCCTGCTCACATTGCCGGGCACATCCACGGTCGGGAACGACGGGCGGCTGTTCGTACGCGGGGGCGACGCCTCTGAAACCGCCATTTTCATCGACGGCATGCAGGTCGGCAATGCGTTCGGCAGTACGGCGTCCAATGTACCTACCCGTACGAGGTTCAGTCCCAATCTCTTCAAAGGATCGTTTTTCAGCACCGGTGGCTACTCGGCAGAATACGGGCAGGCATTATCGTCGGCGCTGGCATTAAACACCCTGGACCTGCCGCTGCGCAACCAGGGCGACATCAGCGTGATGGCACTGGGTGGCGGGTACACGCAGACGCTCGTGGGCAGGGAGAATGCATTGACAGCTTCCGTCAATTACTACAACCTCGCGCCTTATCAATCGCTGATCCGTCAAAACTTTGATTGGGAACAGAGCCCCGCCAGCTGGGATTCGGAAATTTCACTCCGGCAGAAATGGGGCAATACCGCCAAGAGCCGTTCGGGGATGCTGAAAGCCTATTTCCATACCGAAGGCAACCAAATGACGATCTGGCAAAAAATCCCGGGCAGCGACAGCCGGGGCGACCGTGTGCAGCTCTGGAACCGATATGCTTACGGCAACCTCTCATTCAGGCATTCCAACGGAGATGGATGGCTGTTCTATGGCGGGATGGCTTATTCCCACAACCGGGACGCATTGAAGCTGAACCTCGATCCCATCCGGCAGGTTACCGCCCTTACTCACGCCAAGATCGTCGCAGTCCGGGACTTCTCACCGCAGTTTTCTTTCAAAAATGGCTTGGAATGGTATATCAAAAAATACTCAGAGGCTTTGATCGACCCAAACAGGAAGCGGGAGTTCAGGGACCACCAACTGAACCATTTTGTCGAAGGCACCTATTACCTCAATAACCGCCTGGTGCTCGTTGGAGGCCTGCGCACAGGATACAGCACGCTGGCAAGCCAGTTCTGGTTCGATCCACGATTCTCCGTCGCTTATAAACTGAGAAACGAAGGCCAGTTTTCCTTCGCCGTAGGAGGATTCAACCAGTTGCCCGAAGAGAAAGCCCGTATCCACGACACCGACCTGAAAAATACCGCCGCCACCCACTACATTCTCAACTATTTTATTGTAAAAAATAACCGGACGCTGCGTGTGGAGGCATTTTACAAAAACTATAACGGCCTTGTTACCTGGCAGGGCGACGCCCAAACGCCATCCAACATCATGCAAAGCGGGTCGGGGTATGCCCGTGGGTTCGACGTGTTTTACCGCGATAAAAAGACGATCAAAGGCACCGATTTCTGGGTTACATACAGCTTTATTGACAGCAAACGCAAATATGCCGCTTACGAAACTCGCATTCAGCCTTCGTTTGCACCCAAACACAATGGCTCGGTCGTTGCGAAACATTTCGTGTCCACATTAAAGTCACAATTAGGACTGTCGTGGTCCTGGAACAGTGGCTACACCTATAACGACCCCAACCTTCCGGGTGAAATGCAACGCAAAACCGCAGCATACAGTGACATGAGCCTCAGCTGGAGTTATTTACCCAAACCCAACATCATTATCCACGCCGCCTGCTCCAATGTGCTCGGACGAAACAATGTATTCGGGTACCGGTATGCTTCTCTGCCTGACGAAACCGGCACTTATGCCAGTCTGCCCATCGGCCAGGGGGCGAGACGCTTCGCATTCATCGGGCTGTTCATTACCCTTTCCAAAGACAAGAATGCCAACCAGTTAAACAATCTGTAATCTCAAACTCATCATTACAAATCATGAAAAAGATCGTCGTCATGCTCAGCATATTACTGGCATTTTCACTGCAACTCCTTGCGCAGGACAATCCCTATCAGAAAGTCATGAAAAAGGAAATCGCCAAGCTGCTTGAAGCAGACTCTCTCCCACAGCTGCAACAATCCGCCAATGCATTTGCCCGTATCACAGACCTGAACCCCACGGAATGGCTGCCCGTTTACTACCACGCTTTGGCCTACACCTACCAGGGCCTTAACAAAGCATTAAATACCGTCAGGAAAGACGAAGTGCTCGCACAGGCGGAGGAGCTCGCTCAAAAAGCAGATGCCATTTCTCCCAATAATTCGGAAATCGTGACCCTGCAAGGTTTCGTGATCATGGCCAAACTCAATGCGGATCCGGCTGGCCGCGGGCGTAGCCTGTCAGGGATGGTGTTGCAGATCTTTGGGAAGTCGCTGGCAATCGATAACAAAAATCCGCGAACGCTGGTCCTGATGGCTCAAATGGAATACGGAATGGCGCAGTTCTTCGGCTCATCAACCGAGAAAGCATGCGGGCTGGCGAAGCAAAGTTTGGCTATATTTAACGGGCAGGACCAGGAAGCGCTGAAAGCATCCATGTTACCTGCGTGGGGAAAAGGTCAGGCGGCAGGGTTGACCCAGAGCTGTGACGGGAAGTAGTCAGCAGCGAAAGGGCATGTTTAGTATTTTCTGTTTAAATAAACAATCATTCGGCATCGATGGGCGCCAGGTATACTTCTAAGGGACCTCGGGAATTCTGGAATTTTTCACCGGGATTCCTCGCAGGCAACGCGGTGATCGCGCTGCTCATTACACTGTCCATTTGTCCCTCCTGTTTATACCAAGGTAAAATCATCAGTGAATTAGCTGACGACTTCCTGATTTCCTTCGTACTCTCGACAAGTTTGAGCTACGGGGGATATTTGATAGAAGATTACTTTGATCAGCGCATTTCGTGGATACAATATCCCGTCAAACGGCTTCTGCTCGAATGCACTTGTTACCTAATATACGTATTCGCCCTTAGCTTCACTATTATCTTTGTGTATTCGTTGCTTGTCCGCCAATCCTTCACGCTGGAAAATATCCCCTGGAAGGGACTGGTGCACTGGACGAAGTTTCCGATGCGGGTTTCATTTGTGATTTCTTTCATTTTTATCAGCCGTTCGTTCCTGATGGAGTGGCGAAAGGCTGCCATTGAAGCGGAGCAACTAAAAACCGAACGTTTCGCGCAGCAGTACCAGTCGCTCAAAGACCAGCTCAACCCGCATTTCCTCTTCAACTCGCTGAACGTACTGAGCAATCTCGTCTACGAAAGCCCCGAGGCCTCGGCCCGATTCATCCGGCAACTCTCGCGCATTTACCGGTACGTGCTGGACGTGCAACACGAAGAATTGGTACCGCTGGAAAAGGAGCTTAATTTTGCCGGGGACTATCTGGCATTGCAGAAGATACGGTTTGAGGAAGGTTTACAATATCATATCCGTGTCCACAAGGATGTAAAAGGAAACCTGCCGCCGCTATCGCTGCAGCTGCTGCTCGAAAACGCGATCAAACACAATGTGGCTTCGAAGCAAAATCCATTGCATATCGAAATCAAGGCCGAAAACGATGTGTTGGTGGTGGAAAACAATCTCCAACCGAAGTCCAGTCTGCCCGAAGAATCGGCTGGCATCGGTCTGGCCAACATCAGTAAGCGCTATGAGTTGCTGAGTGAAAGGAATGTGATGGTCTCCGGGGAAGGTGGCCGGTTTGTGGTAAAGCTTCCGGTTTTAATGATTGAATGAGGTGCGACGAACAAGGCTTTCGAAGCGGATTTAAACGGCATTCGTGCTTTCAGGACATTCGGCCATCCAAAAAATCATTTACGATTTCACGGCGCCTTATTAGGCCATTCAAGCATCCAGTCATTCAATCATTCAAAATTAAAAAATGAACGTCCTGATCATCGAAGACGAAGGCCCCGCAGCACGGCGACTGGTGCAACTGCTCAACGAAAAACTCCCCGGAGCACAAATTCACGGTAGCCTGGATACGGTTTCGTCTGCTATCCAATGGTTGAAAACACACCCTCAACCCGACTTAATTTTCCTCGATATCCAGCTCGCGGACGGGATCAGTTTTGAAATATTCGGGCAGATGAAGGTGACCGCTCCTATTATTTTCTGCACGGCTTACGACCAGTACGCGATCAGGGCATTCAAGCTGAACAGCATCGATTACCTGCTCAAACCCATTGATCCGGAAGAACTGGAACAGGCATTAAACAAATTCCGGTCGGGGCGGACGGAGCCGGTCATTTCGCTGGAACAGATCCGCAGCCTGATACAACCCGCAGCGAAAGCTTATAAAAACAGGTTTCTGGTCAAAATCGGCGAACGCATCCAATCGGTGGACGTAGCCAACATCGCATTCTTTTTCAGCGAAGACAAGGTGACATTCCTGCAAACCAAAGCCGGGAAGAAATACATTGTCGACTATACATTAGACGATATCGAGGAAATGCTCTCGCCGGAAACATTTTTCAGGCTCAACCGTAAGTACATCAGTTCTATTACGGCGATCAAGGATGTGTTTACTTATTCCAACAGCCGGTTAAAGATCCATCTCGAAAATTGTGTGGATCAGGATATCCTGATCAGCCGGGAAAGAATGGGAGCTTTTAAGGGGTGGCTGGGGCAATAACTTCACAGTATTCTGTCTTCCTGACAAACAAAAGGCACAGATTTTGCTCTAACCTTATTTTCAACCGAATAAGATATGAGAGCAATATGGTCCGGGGCGATCGGGTTCGGCCTCGTGAATATCCCCGTCAAACTGTTCAGTGCCACCCAGGGCGGCGAGCTCGACCTCGATATGCTGGACAAGAAAGATCACGCCAATATTCATTTCCAGCGTGTCAATGCCAAGACTGGCCGCGAGGTGAAATGGGAGAATATCGTTCGAGGCTATAAGGTCGACGATAACTATGTAGTCCTCGATGAAAGTGATTTTGAAAAAGCCAGTCCTGAAAAATCGAAGATCATCGAGATCGCGGAGTTTGTCGAAGAAAAGGAGATCGACAGCATTTACTACGAAATTCCGTACTATCTCCAGCCCGAAAAATCGGGCGCAAAGCCCTACGCATTACTTCGTGATGCATTGAAAAAAACCGGCAAATGCGGCCTTGGGACCTATGTACTCCGTAACCGCGAAAGCTTGGTACTCATCAAACCACAGGACGACCTGCTTATCCTGAACAAAATCCGTTTTGCTGACGAAATCCGAGATACCGAAGAATTGGTAGTTCCTGATGTAAAAATCAAACCTGCCGAAATGAACATGGCCGTTCAGCTTATCGAGCAGCTCACGACCGATTTCGACATCTCGCGCTATAAGGATACTTACAATGAAAAATTGCTGAAACTGATCATGGCAAAGGCCAAAGGCAAGAAACCGACTACACCAAAAATGAAGATCGTACATTCGAAAAGCCGCGATCTGATGGCACAGTTGAAAGAGAGTCTTAGCGCACCTAAAAGAAAGGCGTCATGAAAAAGAAAGCCGAAGTCACCCACCCGGAGAAAATTTACTGGCCCGACGAGCACATTACCAAGGGGGAGCTCATCGACTACTACCGCAGCATAGCACCCCATATTCTGCCTTATCTGAAAAACCGGCCCCTCTCGCTCCGCCGCCAGCCTAACGGCATCAAAGACGAAGGTTTCTTTCAGAAAGATGCGGGCGATTCGGTTCCAGAGTGGATCAAAACCGTGGAAATACTTGCCGAGTCGACCGGGAAAATGGTCAACTACTACATCTGTAACGATGTCGAAAGCCTCATTTACATCGCTAACCTCGGCAGCATCGAAATGAACCCCTGGAATTCGACCACGGCCAAACTCGATCACCCCGACTACATCGTGCTCGACATCGACCCGTCCGATAAAAATACATTCGATGATGTCATCGATGTGGCACTGACCATCAAGGATCTCCTCGACGAGGCCAGTGCGGAAGGCTATTGCAAAACCTCAGGCGCCAGCGGCATGCACGTGTATATTCCTTTCAACAAGAAATACACATTCGACGAAGCCAAAGATTTTGCTGAAATTCTTGCCCATCTTGTCGTAGAAAGGCTTCCCAAACTGACGACAGTGGAAAGATCGCTCTCCAAACGGAAGAACGACCAGATTTACGTCGATTACCTCCAGAACCGTATCGGCCAGACGCTCGCATGTGCTTACAGCGCCCGCCCAAAGCCGGGAGCTACCGTGTCCGCACCCCTCGCATGGAGCGAAGTGAGACACGGGCTAACTCCGCAGGATTTTACGATCAAAAACATTTTGCAACGCATTGAACAGAAAGGCGACCTGTTCAACGGCGTATTGGGCAAAGGCATCGACCTGCATAAAGCACTTCAAAGACTATCCGCGCCCGCTACCGGGTCCTGATCAATGCGGACAGGAAAGTTGATTTAGTTCAGAGGAGATCTCTATCGCCGAAACATCAACATTAGGAGATGATTTGAAGCTGTATTTATTTTAGTGCTTCAATCAACCCCATTATCATGCGCCTAATCCCAACTCAAAAAAGCATTGCGGCCGCCGTGCTGTTCGCTGTCACTTCTGCTTCGGTGCTGCTGCTCAATGGCTGCCAGTCCGAAAAGAAACAGGAAGCAGCTTCCGAAACCGAAAAGCGCCCGGTGGTTATCGGTTATGTTGGTGGCTTCCACGGCCTGCTCGATGTCGATAACATTGATGCTAACAAGCTGACACACATTAACTATGCATTTGTCGACATTAAAAAAGGCAAGGCATTCCTCAGCAACGAGAAAACCGACTCGACCAACTTCCGGAAGCTCAACCAGCTCAAAGCCCAAAACCCCGAGCTCAAAATCCTGATCTCAATAGGTGGCTGGGCATGGAGTGAAAACTTTTCCGACGCCGTCCTGACCGATTCATCACGAAAAGTCTTCGCAAAAAGCAGTGTGGAGATCATCAAAAAGTACAACCTGGATGGAGTGGATATCGATTGGGAATATCCCGGCATGCCCGGAGAGGAAGGGAATGTCTTTCGCCCCGAGGATAAGCAGAACTACACCGAAATGTTCCGTGCTATTCGCGATGAGCTTAATTTTCTGGAAGAAGAAACCGGCAAGAAAAAATTGCTGACCACTGCGGTCGCCGGCTTCGTGGAGTTCCTGAAGAACACAGAAATGGGCAAAGCCCAGCAATACCTGGATTATGTAAACCTGATGACGTACGATCTTTTTCAGGGTGATACCGCGGTACACCATACCAGTTTGTATCCGTCAAACATTTACAAAACGGCCAAATCAGTGGATAATGCGGTGAAAGGCTTCCACGCTGCGGGCGTACCGATGAAAAAACTGGTGGTAGGCCTCCCTTTCTATGGCCGGATGTTTACAGTCGCGAAAATGGAGAAAGGTTTGGGCCAAAAGCAGATAAAGCAGCAATACATCGATGGCTATACCTACATTAAAGACAGCCTCGTCAACAAAAAGGGCTACAAGGAATACCGCGACACGATTGCCAAAGCCCCCTACCTGCTGAATGCACAGACGGGTGACGTTCTCAGTTACGACGATGAAGAATCGGTCCGGGAAAAATGCAAATACGTGTTGGCCAACAAGCTCGGCGGGGTGATGTTCTGGGAATACGATTCCGACCCCAAGAAGTATCTGCTGAACGAAATTGACAAATCCCTAAAGTAACATCGATCTATACGCCCGAACCCCGGGTTTCAACCCGGGGAGTGCCGCAGTACCGCACTGCGCAGTGGGCAGTACCGCACTGCGCAGTGGGCAGTACCACACTACGCAGTGGGCGGTACCGCAGAGCAATACCACGGCAGTAGGACAGTATAGCACTAGAGTAGAGAAGTGGAGAGCCCCCCAGTACGGCAGTACCGGAGGGCAACGCACACAAGTGTGTAGTACCGGAGGAGGGACGTGGGGAGTACAGCAGTCCCAGAGTGCAGTACACAGTGTGTAGTACCGGGGCACTTCCGTGCAACGATACCGGAGCACGGAAGCACAAGGCCGCAGGAATACAAGAGCGACCGCTCTCAAGGGAACAACCGCCATTGCTCCACTTCATGATATCCTTCTCTTAATTCGCCTGTCCGGAAGCGATTTACATACTCGTGCGCCCGGCGGGTGGGTTCGGGAAGGCGATGTTTTGCCGTACATTTCATGGCGAGATCGAGGCTGTCCTGCAAATTCATCTGATGCCCCGGCGATATGAAGACCGGCTTGACGTTGTCCTTGCTCCGCAATGCGTACCCGATTATCTCACCTTTATCCATCACATACGTAAATGCGCCCTTCACCGGATCGGGATCGGTATATTGCCCGGCCAGCTTCTTTTTCGCGCACCCCATGGTTACTGTGTCGGTAAGTACGCCGAAATGCGAAGCGATGCCCATTCTCCGTGCGTGCAAGATACCATTACCATCAAACATCACCACGTCCGGTTTGACGGGCATCTGCTCATATGCTTTCAAAATAGCAGGAATTTCGCGAAAGGCCAGAAAACCAGGAACGTAAGGAAAAATGGTGCTGCTTTTCACAAGAGAGTAAGAAACCGGCTGTAATTCGGGGTAGCTCAGCACGACAAGCCCTGCATAGACAGTTTCGCTGTAAAGCTCCAGGGAAATATCCGCTCCTGCGATGGTGCGGATCTCCTTCTGCATCGGTTCGAGGATCAGCTGCTTACGAAGTTCGTGCTGGACCAATGTAGCTTCACTGATCGTCAACCGGTCATAGTTCATCTCAGGTGTGAGCAGGATACGGCTCTGGGAGTCTGGCATGATATTTCGTAGTTATACCTCAATATTTTGCTTTTACATTCAAAAACCAAGCCACCTGCATGGAACACCCCTCGGTTAAGCGCAAATGGGCGAACTGGAAGTTCATCGCCTTCGTTTTGATACTCATTGCCATTTTTGTAAAGTTTTATGTGCTCGATGACCATGATGAAAATGCTCCGGTGACCGTGGAACTTGACCTGCCTCAGGTTGCTTTAAGGAACCAGCAGGAGGTGGAAGCCATTTTAGGCAAAGGCAAGCTCGAAAGTTATTACAGGGATGAGCAGGCAGGCTGTGAAAAATGCCCGAAAGTAGCTTACCGCGACGGCAAAGTCCAGATCATCTATATCAACGACATCGCCGACCAGATCCAGCTCAACGATGTCGACGACTTCGACTTTGATAACCGCGTCATCCTTGGCCTGCTCAACCTGAAAGAGAACATCGCGCCGAAAGTAGATGAGGATGGCGTTAAAAGATGGGAGAATTATGAAAAATACAGCCAGATCGCGGCTTTCTCCGCCAACGGCCAGGTCGATCACATCCTCATCAAATGCAAAACGGAGTAATGTGGCTCAATTTCCTGCCTTCTTGTCCACCTGACTGAGCATTACATACCCCAGAATGCCAGACAAGACCGACCCGGTGAGGATTGAAAATTTGGCCTCGGACAAGATCAGGTGTTCTCCCGGAAATGAAAGCAATGCGATAAAAACGGACATCGTGAAACCGATCCCTCCCAGCATCCCTACGCCTATGATATGCGCCCACCCGGCGCGGCTGGGCATGCTGCTGATACCAAGTCTCACCGTAATCCAGGACAGCACCGTTATGCCCAGCGGCTTCCCGACAACCAGTCCGAGGATAATCCCCACTCCCAGTGGCGTCGTGAGCCCTTCCAGCATCTTTCCTTCAAACATGATATTGGTATTTGACAATGCAAAAAGCGGCATAATCAGGTAATTGACCGGCTTCACAAGAATATGCTCCAACTTTTCCAGTGGCGACTCCCGCGCGTCGGGCGTAGTGGGTATCGCAAAGGCCGTAAGCACACCCGCGATCGTGGCGTGTACTCCCGAGTGATGGATAAAATACCAGATGAATGCCCCGGGGATTAGATAGGCAGCCAGGTTTTTCACACCAGCGCGGTTCATCACCAGCAATACTGCAAAAATGGCCCCGGCGTACATGAGGTAAGTATAATGCAGTTCCGAGGAATAGAAGATCGCAATGACCAGGATTGCCATCAGATCGTCGACAATCGCCAGGGCGGCCAGGAAGATTTTCAGCGACGACGGCACTTTACTGCCCAGCATCGTGATGATCGCAATCGCAAATGCAATGTCCGTCGCCATCGGAATTCCCCAGCCCGATACCGTGTGAGTCCCGTTGTTCAGTAAAAAATAGATTCCGGCCGGTACCAATACCCCACCCAATGCCGCAAATATCGGCAACGCCGCCTTTTTGAACGACGACAACTCGCCTTCTACCAGTTCCCGTTTGATTTCGAGCCCCACGAGCAGAAAGAAAATCGCCATCAGCCCATCGTTGATCCAGAGCAGGACAGGGTACCGCAAATGGATGCTTGCGGTGTCGAAACCTATTTGGGTGGAAAGAAAATCTTCGAATATGCTGCCCAAAGGAGAATTGGCAATGCAGAGCGACACGATCACACAAATAATCAAAATGGCCCCGCCCAGGGATTCCGATTGTACAAATTCTTTGAAAGGTTTGAGGTTGATCATTTTAGCCATACACGCAAGTTAACAAAAGTGGCCAAATCACAAACCGAAAATAAATTGCACTTTCTTAATAAAAACCAGATCATTAACAAGCGGGATCATATTTGAATACTTCAAAAAGCAAACCGTCTGTAAAATCATATAAATCACTCATCACCAATTAAAACCTTTCATATGACCGTTTGATCACTCATTGAATAAATATATTCACAACTACAAAATACCATTTATATTTGTACCATCAAATAAGACAAAGACAAGAATTCTAAATAAACAAAAGCTATGAAAACTTTGATCACAACCTTCGTTAGCGTTATCGCATTGACCAGCTCTGTTGCATTCGCAGACGACAATAAAACAGTTACCATCAAGAATACATTGCCAGTCTCTACCCCTGCCGTGGAAACACCAGCTCCACCGAAAGTAAAGGCGGCCAACACATACAACCAGCACACACCGGCCCAAAAAGCCGCTATCGTAGAGCTTAGAGTAGCAAAATAGGTTTTAGGAATATTGAAAAGGTGAAATTGAGATGTTAAAAAGGAGGGCGCTTGCACCTCCTTTTTTTATGCGCTTATCGGTCAGCTCAGATCGCAGCCAGCGTTGAAGTGCCGCTTTCGGCGGTCCGCCCTACACGGTACTTATCGAAGTATATGTTACTAATGGTCAGCAAAAGCAGCCCCAGGCAAAATTGCAGATAAGAAAACTGCATCAGTACCCGCGACCAGCTCAGGTCTTTCATAAAAAATTCCTTAAAAAGCAGCAATCCCACACTGCCCATATATCCGATACTTTCGCAGATATATACGAAAAACCCGGCATTAGCCTTAATACGGTACAATGCGATCATTCGTTCGAAAACCACCGTTTGCAGCACTGTATAGGCCAAAAACAACCCTAACCCTATCATCAGCATCCAATAGAAGCCATTGATGACCGTTTTTTCAAAAAGCAATGTCCCCAGACCGATCAGGATAATGCCGGCGAAAAGAATAAGGTAGGTGAGCCGGAAGCCCTTGAGATTATCGCGCACGAAGGCCAGCCCCCCGATAATGACCAACACCACGGTACCGGTGATCATTTCAGTCGTAGTAAGAACACTGCTCCCCCAATGCGAATCGATCTCGTTCCAGATCTCGATCGTGAAATTGTCGCGAAAATCACGCACCACCACGAGCGTCGCGTAAAATATGACCAGACAGACGATCGGCACGCCGAATTGCCGCATCACGAGCCGCTTATCCTCGCGCGTCATGGGCACACGCTCCGTACGTAAAGCAACATCCTCGGCCGTCGGTTTTGGGATTACCGATAGCATCCACACAAACAATAGGAACAAAGGAAGGAAGAGCAACCCCATCAATGCCGGCATCCAGAACTCCGAAATCCCCGGAAAAACACGATGCACCTCGATGTAACTGGTTTTGAGAATACCCGAAGCGACCACTACACTGATATTCAATCCCATTGCCAGCATTTCGGTAAACCGGCGCCCTTCCAGAAAGCTGAAAACCACTCCGTAAACCATGCCGAGCGGAAGTCCGTTCATAAAGAGAAAAATAAAATTGTAGGGATAGGGGCACAAGCCAAAAAACAGCAGCGCCAGCTCCGCAACCAGAATTAGCCCGACAACGAGCTTAACCCGTGCGCCATGCTTCAATTCCGAGATAACCTTGATTCCCGCAAATTTGGATAGCGT
This sequence comes from Dyadobacter ginsengisoli DSM 21015, assembly GCF_059568735.1. Taxonomy (NCBI): domain Bacteria; kingdom Pseudomonadati; phylum Bacteroidota; class Cytophagia; order Cytophagales; family Spirosomataceae; genus Dyadobacter; species Dyadobacter ginsengisoli. The sequence goes on along the minus strand of NZ_JCANTY010000009.1, from coordinate 259,310 downwards.
ATAACCCGCTACCTGCGCGATGATCAAAACCGCCTTGTAGCTAACCTCACCGAGCTCCAGGCCCTGGTACAGTCCGGCACTGAACGGCTTTCGGAATGCATACATACAAAAATAGGCCCCGAACGAAGCAATGATAGCCCAGGAAATAAAGAACGTATTCGATCTTGCAAGTGCTTCTTTCAGGCGCATATGTTCAAACGTTGAGTGTTATACCAAAGCCGAGGCAGTTTCGATGGCCTTTTCGAGGATCAGCAACGCTTCTGTCAGTTGCTCGCGGGTAATGATAAGCGGCGGCGAAAGCTGCACCACATTACCTTGTGACACCTTGAAACTCAGCCCGTTTTTAAGACATTCATACATCACGGTTTCGGCTTCCCGCACCGCTTTTTCCTTCGTTTCACGGTCCTTTACCAGCTCCACACCCCACAACAAACCAATGCCCCTTACCTCCCCGATCAACGGAAACTTCTCATGCAGTTTCGCAAGCGCTCCCTGCATGAATGCCGCTTCCTCATTCACCTTGTCCAATATTTGATTTTGCTCGATAAAATCCAGCATCGCCAAAGCAGCCACACTTCCCAGCGGACTTTTTTCATGAGTAAAATGCCCCAGCGAAACGCTCTGAGCCACATTATATCGATCACGGGCCACGATAGCGGCCATCGGCATTACGCCTCCGCCCAGCCCCTTGCCCAAACACACGATATCCGGCTCGATACCATAATGCTCAAAGGCAAACATTTTCCCGGTACGGCCAAATGCTATGGGAATTTCATCCAGAATGAGCAGCACCTGATGTTTCGTACAAATCCCCCTCACCCGGTCCCAATAGGCCTGCGAAGGAATCTGCACATCGGTATTCCGGATGGTTTCGATGACAAATGCACCGATATCACCCTCTTTTTCGATTACATATTCGAGATAGTCCGCATAAGGCAAGTCGCCATGACCCGCCGATGCAAATGGACCACGATAAGTCATTGGCGGCGGAATACGCTCTACGCCAGGCATCATTGGGCCCATATCTTTCCGGAAATCCTGCTCTCCGCCTGCTGAAATAGCGTCCAGCGAAGCGCCGTGGAAAGAATCCCAAAGCGATATTACCTTATGCTTCCCGGTGACGATCCTGGCAAGTTTGAGCGCCATACTGACCGCCGAAGTACCTCCCGGGGCAAACAACACGCGGTTCAGGTCGCCGGGCATCAGGCTACCAAGCTTTTTAGCCAACTCAATGGCCGGCACATTGGTGTACCTGCGCGGGGAAAAAGGCAGGATATCCAGCTGTTCTTTCAGTTTTTCGATCACATAAGGATGCCGGTAACCGAGCTGATGCACATTGTTGCCGTGGAAATCCATATAACGCTTCCCCTGCACGTCGGTCAGGTAAATACCTTCGCATGATGCGAGCACATCCAGGCATGGGGTCGAAAGCGATTGATGTAAAAAATATTCCGCATCTTCGTGCAGATAGCCCGAAGTTTCGGGATCGCTGACCACCGCATACCAGTCATGACGCGCCGATGATAAATTAATGTCGCCCTCGGTTCTGTTGTGTACGTCTGCCATGTGCAGGTTCAGATGTTATTTGACAAAAAGCTTGTCAGCCGGGATCAGCTGCTTCGGGACACCGGGGCCGCGATAAAATGCATCGAGCCAGAATCCGCCGCCATTATTGTAATACTGTATTTTAATGGGGTGCTTGCCGGGTTTCAGGTCGATGGAACCTGTTTTTTCCTCCACGCCATGGTTACCATCATTGTTCACAACCTCCTTTCCATCCACAAAAAGCTTGCTGCCATCATCCGACTGCGTTGCAAACTGGTATTTACCTTCTTTATCGATCTGGATAAAGCCTTCAAATTGCACCGCAAAGCCCTCTCCGCCTTTACCAACCAACGCCTCCATATCCGCTTTCACCACTCCAAACTCCGGACTCACCCAGGTCTTACCTTTTTTAAGCTGACTAAAATCGGGCACTTTACTCATTTCCTTGCCCGAATAGAAAGTCGCCGTAACACCATTCCCCTGCCCTGACTTCAGCAACCTAAAATACGCAGTCGAAAGCAAACTCGGATTATTTTTATCATCAAAACTCCTGGCTTTCACCACCGTTGTTTTATTTACCACAAACGGCTCTTTGTAAACAGGTGCATTAGGACCGGGATCAGAACCGTCTGTCGTATAGCGTGTCGTGCCTTTTTCTGCCTTCGTGTCGATCTTCACTGTGGCTATTTTATCCACATACAAACCACCCGCCTGCTGATATAGCTTTCTTTCCGGATAAATAACGGGCATAGCCACAGCCTTTTCACCCAACCAGAGGTTTTTGGGTTCTTCAAAACCATTGAACACGGGCTTAACCGGGCGACCGATCCACGCATAGGGCTGTTCCAGGCCGAGCGCAAATGCAATCGTGGAAGCCAGGTCATAAGTGTAAACCTGCTGTTTGATCTCATAACCTTTTTTCACGCCCACACCATAAAACACACCAGCGATCTCGGCCTCCTGCGGCGTCGCACCACCGTGCCCGTAACCCAACCCGCCATGATCAGCCCAAAGGATCACCAATGTATTTTCAGCCATTCCGGCTTCTTTGATCCCAGCCAGCACCTGACCGATCAGCGAATCGGTTTTGGCTACCGATTTGTAGTATTCCGGAGAACCATGACCGCCATGGTGTCCGGCATGGTCCACATGATCGAAATGCACGAAACCGAGCACCGGCTTTTTGCTTTTAATGTATTGTATAAAATCCGTTGCGGTGGAATCCTCAGTGGAGAAGTGTTTGTCATAATTGACTGCATTCTTTTGAAAAAGCCTCCCGAATCCACCCCAATGGTACACCGCTCCAATCTCCGCATCGGGTTGCTTTTTATGTAAAATGCTGAAAATCGTGGGAAAACGACCGTCGGCCTCCTGCGCAATGGGCGGCAGTGTATGATCATCCATTTCCCAGTCGTTGCTGATGATCCCGTGCTGTTCCGGCCCGGCACCCATGATCATCGATGCCCAGTTCTGGCTGCTGGCGGAGGTCAATACCGTCCGCACATTCCATTTGACGGCGCCATTCGCCACCATTTGATCTATGACAGGTGTTTCAGCTTTTCGGATACCATCCGGACTCAGGCCGTCGATCCCGATCACGATCACATGCCGGACGCCCGCAGGCTTCTCTTCCGATTGCGAATGAAAGGCCGTCAGAAGCCATGAGGCAGCCGACAGCACGCAGGTAATTCTTGCAAGCATATATATCTGAAATTAGTATTCAATATAGTCTTGACGTGAGTCATACGATGAACAGGAACACCTAACGTAATACCTATATACGCGGAATAACTATGACCGGTAGGTCCCGCCTACCACCTCGTCGCACAGGCCGAATGAAAGTGTCATACCATTACCACCCAGTCCGTTGATGATCGTAACGCCACTTTCCGGCCTTATAACGATTTCCGTCTTTCCGTTTGTCATTTTAGGATAGATCCCGTGCCAGGTCTGAAACACCCGGGGCGATTTGAACTGGGCAAACGTACCCAGGTAGTCGAGGATCATGGTATTAATGAATTCACGGTCGAAAGGATCGAACGTCAACGCGTATTCGTGCGAGTCACCGACAGTGATCTCCCCCAGGCCGTTTTGCGAAGCCATTACGTGAATACCCCATTTCAGGTATTCGGCATAGTCGCGTTCATATCTTGCTTTCAGACCGAGCAGTGACGGTGCGGCCTGAAAACCGTGATAGTGGATCAGCGAAAGGCCACCGCATAATGCCGGACCGATCTTCCAATTGTCGGGTTGCGCCTCAAGACGCAGCATTTGCAGTTTACATTTGGTCAATGGGGCCGCAGCGAACTCTTCGGGGTACAGCGTCTCGAAATCCTGCCCGCTGCATACGAAGATCTCGTCCGCCGACCAGCTTTGGCCTCCCGAATAAACCGCCGGATACTCCACTTTTGAAATCGCAGTATTCCAGATAAATGTAACACCCAGCGCCGCTTCCAGGTAGCCAGGAATGGCCGCGATCGCCTCCCGGGGATCCACGATCATCTCATCCGCCGAGTACAGCGAACCCAGTAGTTGTTTACCATTGACTGCCGGGGAAATTTCCAGTGTTTCTGCTGCATTCAGGAAACTTACCGGCCTGTAAGCGCTCACATCTACAAATTGCTGGAGCACTTCCAGTTCATCCTGGTGGTAGGCCATGTGCAGGCTGCCCCCTTCGTGCGACCAGCATTTGGCACCCGCCAACACCTCTTTCCAGATACTTTTGGCATGCAATGCCCGCTCATATAGCGTCCCTTCCGGTTGACCGATCGGCCAGACCATCCCGAAATTACGGATCGAAGCCCCAATGGCCTTCGATGAACGCTCTATCACTGTAACTTGATAACCACGCGTAGCCAAAGCCCGTGCCGTTGCCAGCCCGACGATCCCGGCGCCGATCACTATCGCAGATTTACTCATGCTGTCAATCAAAAAATATACACGTTGAATTAACCTTTCACAGCCATTGCATGGCTGCCTGCAATGATACCGATCACCTCCGCAACATCGTCGATGATATGCGTGGGCTTGTACGGCAGTAACTCTTCCCGCGTAAACGCCCCGGTAGTGACACCGATGACGTATTTGCACCCCGCATTGATTCCTTCATTGATATCCACTTCCGTGTCGCCCACCTTCGCAATCACCTCCCCGGATGCCACTCCCAACGCGGCCATAATCTTGCGGATCATATCGGGATAGGGACGACCATGAGGCACTTCATCACTCGCCACGAGGTAATCGATCTTATCCTCCCACCCCAGCCGGCCAACAATCACATCCGCGATGTCGCGTGAAAAACCGGTATTCAATGCAATTTTGACATTGTCCGCGCGAAGCGCTGCAAAAGTTTCTTCCACATTCGGCAAAGGAGCAATCTCCGTAGTCGTTTTATAAAAATCAATCATCCCGCTCACAAAGCGTGCATGGATCTTAGCAACCAGCTCTGCTGTGATTTTTGATTGATCAGCCCCCTGCACTTCCAGCATCATCTTAATGGCTAGCGGCTTCTCATATCCCATTAAAGGATTCACATCCTCAATGGCAATGTCATACCCCTCCGACTGCATTGCCTGCTGAAAAGCAATTCCCACGAAATTTTTGTCCCTGACAGTTGTACCTGCCATATCGAAAACAACCAGTTCTATCGACATCTTACACTTATAATTGGTGAACTAATACTGAACTTTCTGCAAAGATCTTCCCGAAGCGCCCTGCTTACTTTGATCTACCATTGTTAAGTAAAACTAAACATTCGGGTAACTTTTCAACAGGTACGCTTCTTATTTACAGCTTAAAAATATTGAAAAATCAATGAAAGCACAAATAAAAGTTAACTTATATTTAAAAATAACACAATAATGCTCCTTGCCGCCACAAAAGTAACAAGCAAACTCTCATCAGACGTTAAGAAAATGTTAATTAATATTTAACTTCCAGAGCTATACACGCAAGGTATTACTGTGCCTCATTAAAGAAGTAAATGACCAGGAGCAGCGCCTCGTCACAATCGTTGCATTTGAGATTATGCAGTTCATTGGCATCAAAAAACATCGAATCCCCTTGATTCAAAACATATTTATTCTTCCCAACCGTGTATTCCACGGCACCTTCCAGGATATATTTGAATTCAAAAGCATTGGTACGGACCATCGGCCTGCGAGCGTCTTTTTCCAGCCTGAGCAGCACGACATCGATATGGTTGTCTTTGAATTGCTTGCTGAATATCCGGTGGTAGAAAAATCCCTTGGCATTCTCCTTCGTAAAGGGCTGATACTCTTCCTTGCGCCGGATCAGTACGTTCTCGCCGGGTGCGGTGGAAATAATATCCTTGAAAAACACATTGAGGTCGATATCCAGCGCCTTTATCAGGCCCAGCATTACCGGCAAGGAGGGGATCGTCCGGCTGTTTTCGATCTGCGACACCAGGCTTTTGGTCACCCCGGCATCGTCCGCGATCTCCTGAAGGGTAACCCCCTTGCTTTTTCTGATTTCCTTTAATTTGTTGCTGATCTGGAAAAGAATGTCTTCCTGCATGTTCTTGACCGTAAAATGGCGGTTACCGTTCGTTTAAATCCCGTTACAAAGTAAATCCTAATTTTGGTCTGACAATATAAAATCTCCCGGTTGTGACTGCCGGGAGATTTTGAAAACGAGTACAATATATAGAGCGATCAGATATGTGGCCCTGTTACAGGATGATGACTCAGACCATCCCGGATATTTTTCAGCATGGCTTCCATATCCAGATAAGTAGCCTTTTGCACGTTTGGCCCGAAACTCACGCGCGACACGCCCAGCCGCTGGAGCACGTCCAGGTCAGGCACTCCGGTGCGCGCAAGGACATTTACAGGCACTTTCAGCGCGGCAACCAGGGTTGAGATCGCCCCCTCCTCCCTCGCAAAAATAGGATATACAGCATCCGCGCCGGCTTCCACGTACGCACGCCCGCGCTCGATCGCCAGTGCAAGCTTTTGCGACTCCGAAAGATCCGTCGCCACCAGAAATACATCGGTCCTGGCATTAACAAAAAGCCTCGTATTTTCACGTTCCGCCGCCCTGCCGATCAATTTCAATTTCTCCATCTGTTCTATTACCGGCACCAGCTCACGCGAGCGCACGTCGCTATCTTCGATGTTGATCCCGGCCACACCGGCACCGATCAGGCGGCGGATGTTCGATTTCAATGTCTCACGGTCAGGTGCATAACCCGTCTCAATATCCACCGTAACCGGTACGCCTACCGATTTCACGATCTGCGAAACGATCGTCAGCAGGAATTCAAACGGAATATGCTCCCCGTCTTCATATCCATGTGCACGGGCGATGGCCGCACTCGCGGTAGCCACGGCAGGATAACCCAGGTTTTCCAGCATCAATGCACCGGCGGCGTCCCAGATATTAGGAAGCACCAGCATCTGGCCGCTATGATGCAGTTTTTTGAGCAAATCGGCTTTTTCCGACTGTGTACTCATCCGGATAGGGCGACTATTGAACATACGCGGGCGATTCGTTAACGGCTACCTGATCGGTGATCAGAATGCGGTTCCAGGCACTGATCGCAACCACGCCCATCACCACAGCCTTGGTATATTCCTCACCCAGCAGCTCCACGGCCCGGCTATAAACGGCGTCACTCACCCCGTGAGCGGCGATCAATGTCACCTCCTCGGTGAGTGCCAGAATGGCCTTTTCTTCTTCCGTATAGATGTTTGCCTCGCGCCAGGCGCTTAACATATAAATGCGTTGTTCGCTGAACCCCAACTCACGGGCCTGGCGCGCATGCATGTCCAGACAAAAGCCGCAGCCGTTAATCTGGGAAGCACGAATCTTGATCAGCTTATAATGTACCTTATCGAGTCCCGTCGAGGAAACATACTTTTCAAGCTCACGGACGGCAGCAAATGCCTTTGGTGTTATTTCACTGGTTTGTTTGCGTTGAGACATGGTAATTTTAAATGATTAATGAGTTAATGATGAGCCACCGGGGATCAGTCAAAATTAACATCCCACCCGACCACTCCTGTGATCCACTTCGGCATATTCCATGTGGTCCAATCTCCTGAAAAATGGACATACTTCGAAATTAAAAAGTGATTAATTACCCGGTTATTGAAACTTTCAAGACGGCTTCTGTTATTTGAATTTTATAATATTGTAATATGAACCAGACCGAATCCATACAGGAATTTTACCGCCGTATACCACAGGCGAATGCGACGGGCCTTTCGCTGAACAATGCCGGCATCGGGCATTTCAATGTCTTTGAGAGAAATTCGTGCTATAAGAAGACGCCTTACAGCCGTCGCGACTTTTATAAAGTGTCGTTTATCATAGGCACCGGGCGGCTGCATTATGCCGATAAGTGGATTGAAATTGACCATCCTGCGTTGCTATTCTCCAACCCGATGGTACCCTATTCATGGGAAGCGATCTCCGAATCCCAGCTAGGTTGGTTCGCATTGTTTACCGAAACCTTCGTACATCCGGCCGAGCGGAAGGACTTTTTACAGGACTCGCCGCTATTCAAAATCGGAGGCAATCCGGTGTTTTTTCTGGACGAACCGCAACAGAAGGAGTTATCAGTGATTTTCCGGAAAATGATGGCCGAAATCGAGTCGGATTACCCGCATAAGTACGATATGCTGCGGAATTACCTCCACCTGATCATCCACGAAGCCATGAAAATACAGCCGGCCGAAACGTTTGAGAGACAGACCAATGCATCGGCCCGCATCACCTCGCTATTCATCGAGCTCCTGGAACGGCAATTCCCGATCGACACGCCCGAGAGCGCATTAAAACTAAAAACCGCCAACGACTACGCCCAGAGCCTTTCCGTTCACGCGAACCACCTGAACCGGTCGGTAAAAGAAATCACAGGCAAAACCACGACCGAACACATATCGGCCCGCATTACCAGGGAGGCACAGGCATTGCTCAATCATACCAACTGGAACGTGTCGGAAATCGCTTATAGCCTGGGTTTTGAGTACCCCGCCTATTTCAATATTTTCTTTAAAAAACAGACTGGTCTTACCCCTGGCAATGTGCGCGGCCGGGCTGTGTGATTTTTATAAGGATCTGTTTGAAAACTATAAATCTCCGAAAACCCCTTCCCGCTACTTTTGTGACGTCGATTGACAAGCATTTATCATCAACCTTGCTTTAAGCAGGAACGACTGCCCATTGCTTAAAGCAAACAGACCCAAAAGACATGCAATACAGAAGCCTTGGAAAAACAGATGAACAATTATCAGCCATTGGATTAGGCTGCATGGGGATGAGCTTTGCTTACGGCCCTACGGATGATGCCGAAAGCATTGCCACCCTGCACCGTGCACTCGACCTGGGAATCAATTTCTGGGATACCGCCGACATGTATGCCAATGGCGAGAACGAGAAGCTGATCGCAAAAGTGCTGGTCCCGAACCGCGACAAACTCTTCATCGCAACGAAGTTTGGGTTCCGCTACGGAGAATCCAACAACGCACCCCGCAACTCCGCCGGAGCGTGGTTCGATGGCTCCCCGGCCTGGATGAAAACGGCTGTTGAAAACAGTCTGAAAAGACTCAACATCGACACTATCGACCTCTACTACGCCCACCGCATAGACCCGAATGTACCGGTAGAAGAAATGGTAGGCGCCATGGCCGAGCTGGTAAAAGAAGGGAAAGTCCGTTACCTGGGCCTGAGCGAGGCTTCGGCGGCATCCATCCGCAAAGCGCATGCGGTACATCCCATTGCCGCATTGCAAAGCGAGTACTCGGTCATCACGCGGGACGTAGAAACGGAAATACTTGCCACCGTTCGTGAACTCGGTATCTCACTGGTACCTTATTCACCGTTGGCCCGAGGGCTCGTCACCAACACTTTGAACACTCAGGCATTCGCCGAAAGCGATTTCCGCCGCACATTGCCACGGTACCAGGCCGAGTTTGCAGATAACAATGCAAAACTAGTGCAGGGCTTTGCCGATATGGCCACAAGCAAGCACTGCACACCCGCCCAGCTCGCGCTCGCGTGGGTACTCGCTCAAGGCGAAGACATCATCCCGATCCCGGGCACCAAAAAGCGCAAATACCTGGAAGAAAATGCAGGAGCATTGGATGTCAAACTTTCAGCGGAAGATCTGAAAACCATCGATGAGCTGGTAGCACGTTACCCCAATACCGGTGAGCGTTACAGCGAAGGCGCTATGAAAATGGTGAACCATTGAACAGCAGCTGTCTTGCCGGCCCGTATCTTGTCAGCAAGACAGCTAATCAAAATAAAATATTGCAATTCCCCTCATTTATATCAAATAATCAACTAATTACAAAAAAGTACAGTTATTAATATTGCATTTTTATAAAATCACCATCAGACGGTTGTCAATTTACTTTATATTTGGTAAAAGAATCCCTCATTCTTAAACCAGCCTGACGATCTGATGAACCACTTCCGACACGTTTCCGATGATGAGCTGACCGCTTTGATAAAGGAAGGTGAAGAAGGTGCATTCGATGAAATCTACCACCGTTACTGGGACAAACTCTACTACACGGCCCACCGCATGGTAAAATCCGCCGCCGTAGCCGAAGAAATTACGCAAGACACCTTCATGCTCTTCTGGATGAAGCGCGAAACGCTCGAAATCCAATCGCTGAAACCCTATTTGGCCGCGATGTTGCGGTATGAGGTATACCGGTACCTTGCCAAATCGAAACAGACGCAGGAAATCGAAGAGTCAATCCGGTACGAGGCGACTCCGTCCGTATCGATGGAACAGGAGATCGAAAACCGGCTATTGCTCGAAATCATCACCAATCTGACCAACCGTCTGCCGGAGAAATGCCGGCTGGTTTTCCAGTACAACAAATTACAGGACCGCTCTCTGCCGGATATCTGCGAAGAATTGAAAATCTCCCCCAAAACCGCCGAAGCGCATTTGACGAAGGCTTTGAAAATCGTAAGAGCCAGCCTGAACGGCGTGGTGCAGATGTTGCTCTAAGCTCTCAGACATCGGCTGCTGGTGCGAGAATTCGCCGGTTCTATTCATCGGCCACAACAAAACCCTTCATTTTTCGACTGCCTATAGCCTACGCCGAAGTTTTTTTCCTCCCCCACTAAGGGGTTTTGCTCCTCAATCTCCTCTATGTGCTGCAAAGGGCCAATCCGCTTTGCAATGACACAGGAATACATCAGACTGCTAGCCAGGAAATTCTTCGAGGGAACCGCTTCTGAGGAGGAAAAAAAGATATTGCACGAGTGGTACGATCGGCTCAATGACGATACTGCAACGCCTGAAACCGTCGCGACGGCTGCCCCTGAGGGTGCTGCGGAGGTCCGGGACAGAATGTATGCCAACCTCAAGACTTTGCAGGAAAGGCAGCGCCCCACCCGGAACTTTGGTTGGGTACGACGATTTACAACCTGGTCGTCGGCAGCTGCGGCGGTGATCGTGATCGGTTTTATGCTCTGGACTAAGGAACGCAAAACTACATCGCCGGATACCCGCGTTGTGCAGGCGCCATTGGGAAAGACAATGAAAGTAACCCTGCCCGATGGTTCGCATATCTGGCTCAATGCGGGCTCAACGCTGAGCTATCCAAATGCATTTGCCGGTAAAACCAGGGAAGTGGTGCTAAGGGAAGGACAGGCCTTCTTCGACATTGTACGTGACACGACCAAACCCTTTATCGTGCACGCCAAAACGCTCGATATTACCGTATTGGGCACTTCGTTTGATGTAAAAGCCTATAAAAACGACCGGAACATCAGGGTCACCGTCAAAACGGGGAAAGTAGGCGTCCAGGTCCGCGATAAGCCGCAACAGCCCGCGCTCTTGCTTCTACCGGCCGAACAGGCGGTAGTCCCCGAAAAAACAGAGCAAATCCACATCAGCGATGTCAGCAAGCCAGCCATTGCCCCCTGGAAGGACAACCGAATGGTGTTTGAGGATGAGCTGGTGGCGGAAGTATTGCACGCTTTGGAAAGAAAATACAACCAGCACATCATTGTCGAAAAACCAGGGCTGGCTACCGAAAAAATAACTCTTACCCTCGATAATCAGCCTATGGCAGATGTGCTGAAAGTCCTGGGTTTTTCCAAGAATTTCAATTATTCACAACTAAACGACAGCACGGTAGTCATCAGATAAGGATCACAAAACAGGCGGACGGGCTTTCCAGGAAGGCTGGTCCGGTAAATACCGGGAACACGGCGAATGTCCCCGGTATAGGATGTCCCCTGCCAGGCAATGCTTGGAACCATGAATGGCGGGTGGACGCGGTTTAACAGCTTAACCATTAAACATCAGACAAATATGGTGAATTATTACCATAAGGGGCTCCCCTTATTCAAAAAATGTATGCGCATTTCTACGCTTATACTGGGTATTAAAGTTCTGACTACCGCTCTGCTGATGGCCGGGCCTACAGAGGCCCAGCATATCAGTATGGACGTGAGACAGACCCGCGTCAAAACGGTTCTCAGGCAGATTGAGCAACAAACCGGTCTCACTTTTGCATTCGATGAAAAGCTGGTACGCAAGGCACCTGAGATCACCATTTACGCCCTGGGACTTCCGGTGCCTTCGATCCTCAAAATGATCGAAAAACAGACTACCCTGGAATTCAGGCAGGTAGGTAATATGATCGGCGTGACGGAACGTCCCGGAACGGAAGTCATGCGGGAGGTAGTACCTGTATCGCAGGCACTGGCGAGGCCTGTCAAAGGCAAGGTGACCGACGAAAAAGGTGAAGTGCTGCCATCGGTTGCAATCCGGCTCAAAGGCACGAACGAAGGTACCATGACCGACATAAACGGCAACTACACGATCGATGTGGCCGGCGATGAATCGATCCTGATATTCAGCTTCATCGGGTTTACTGCCCAGGAGGTGATGGTAGGTGCACGTACCACTGTGGACGTGGCCCTGAAACCGGATGTTTCTACCCTGACCGAACTAGTTGTGACCGGTTACGGAGCACAGCGCAAGAAGGACCTGATCGGCGCGGTTTCTGTCGTAGATGTAGAGCAACTGAAACAAACCCCGGACGGGCAGGTCGCCAACCAATTGCAGGGCCGGGCGTCAGGGGTTACAATCCTCAGTTCGGGACAACCTGGTGAAACGCCCCAGGTACGCATTCGCGGATTGAACACTTTTGGCAACAATTCACCCTTGTACGTGGTGGACGGTGTGCCAACGACTTCCATCAGCGACCTCAACACCAATGACATTGCGTCGATGCAGGTGCTGAAAGACGCCGGTTCGGCTTCCATCTACGGGTCTCGGGCGGCCAATGGGGTTATTATAATCACCACTAAAAAAGGGAAGGACAAGGTCAAGATCAATTACAATGCCTGGTTCGGCGTTCAGACGCTTCCCGGAGGCAATGTGTGGAAAACGCTGACACCTATGGAGCAGGCGCAACTGAAATTCCAGGTACAGAAAAATTCGGGATTGACCGTGGGCGATGATCAGTATGGTTACGGCACCACACCTGCTCTGCCCGACTATATCCTGCCCACCGGTGCCAAAGAAGGCGACCCGGGCACAAACCCGGATCTGTATTATGTAAATCCGAATTATACTTCGGTGGATGACTACAACACATTCAACCAGATAGTCAAGGCCAACAAAACAGGTACCGACTGGTTCCATGAAATCTTCAAAGCGGCCCCTTCCACCAGCCATAACATTTCACTGAGCGGTGGCAGCGACCAGGGCAACTACCTGTTCTCACTCAATTACTTCAACCAGCAGGGTGCATTGACCAACACTTATCTCAAAAGATACACTCTGCGCTCGAATAGCCAGTACAACATCGGCAAACACGTCCGGATCGGCGAGAACCTGGCCTATTCCATTTCGGACAATCCTAAAAGCGCTCTGTCGGACGGCGGCTCGGCTATCGCATTCTCCTTTCGTATGCAGCCTATCGTTCCCGTACACGACATCATGGGCAACTACGCGGGCAGCCGCGCGTCGGGGATGGGCGACGCCTTCAATCCCGTGGCCATGCGCGACCGCACGCGCTACGATAAAGGATTGGATAACCGCCTGTTCGGTAATGTCTTCGCAGAAGTAGATCTCTTCAAATACTTTACATTCCGCACCAGTATGGGCGGCGAGAACTACTCCGGCAGGTGGAACTCGTTTGCATTCCCTTCCTACGAAAACAAGGAAAACAGCAATACCAACACCTATTCGGAAGGCTCCTATTCCGGCTTCAACTGGACCTGGACCAACTTGCTTACTTTCCACAAAACCATGGGCAAGCATGACTTGACCGTCGCGGCAGGTACCGAGGCATACAGCGGTAAATACTACGAACTGGGTGGCAGCACACAGGGCTACTTCTCTTTCGACCCTAACTACATGAACCTGGGCACCGGCTCTGGTACACGTACCAATTCGAGCAGCCGCTCTGCCGATGCATTGTACTCGCTGCTCGGCCGCCTGGATTACATCTACAACGACAAATACCTCTTTGGCGCGATTATCCGGCGCGATGGTTCATCCAAATTTATCAACGAGCGTTACGGCTTCTTCCCGGCTGTGAGCGCGGGATGGCGGATTTCGCGTGAAGACTTCATGCGCGGCGCAACCTGGATCGACGACCTGAAACTGCGTGCCAACTATGGGATCATGGGGAATCAGATCAATGTAACCTCCGGCAATGCATTCACGACTTACAGTTCCAATCGCCGTAGTTCGTACTACGACCTGGGCGGTACCAGTGGCTCCGGTGCTTTGGAAGGGTTTGAAAAAAGCCAGATCGGGAACCCCAATGCGGTTTGGGAAAAGAACATCAGTACCAACATCGGTATCGACGCTACTTTCTTCAAAGGGAGGTTGGATGTAATTGCCGATTATTATATCAAAGAAATCAAGGACCTGCTCTTCAATCCTGCACTGATAGGTACCGCGGGCGGAGGCTCCGTACCTTTTGTGAATATTGGCCAGATGAAAAACAGGGGAATCGACCTGCAAATCGACGGCAAGTTCGACCTGACACAAGACCTGAAACTGAATGCCACCCTGACATTCACGACCTACAATAACAAGATTAGAAAGGTCACCAACAGCACCAATTATTTTGATCTTGAAGGCCGTGGTTTCGACGGCGCTTCGATTGTCCGCAATCAGGTAGGAAGTTCCATCGGGCAATTCTTCGGTTACAAGGTGGTCGGCTTCTGGAACACGCAGGAAGAGATCGCCTCGGCCAATGCGGAAGCGGTGAAACAAACCGGTGACCCGAATGCTGTGTTCCAGGAAGGCGCTTCGGTGGGCCGTTTCAGATATGAGAACATCAATGGCGACAGTCAGATTACCGCAGCCGACCGACAGATGCTCGGGAACCCCAATCCGGATTTCAGCTACGGCCTGAACATTGGTTTAAACTATAAACATTTCGATTTCAGCCTCTTCCTTTACGGGGTACAGGGCAATCAGCTCTGGAACCAGACGCTCTGGTGGAGCGATTTCAACTCCTCACGCTCTGGTGCCAAGAGCAAAACGGCCCTTTACGACTCCTGGACACCTGAAAACCACAATGCCAAAGCGCCGATCCAGGAAAACGCCAGCTCGTTCAGCACCATCAATGTTCCCAACTCCTATTTCGTGGAAGACGGCTCCTACCTGCGTGCGAAAAACCTTCAGATCGGTTATACTTTCTCTTCGCCTTTGATGAAGAAGATCAGGGCACAGCAATTCCGTGTCTACCTGCAGGCTACGAACCTCTTCACGATCACGGGTTATTCAGGCCTGGATCCGGAAGTAAGCCGGAACGCGAATGGCAACCCCACCGTTTTCGGCATCGATGAAGGTTCGTATCCATCATCGAGACAATACACTGTGGGCCTTAACCTTACTTTTTAACATTCTCAAAGCAACGCGATATGAAGAAGTTTCTCAAATATATGGCCGTTCTTTGCCTGATGGCAGGTTTGACATGCCTGCAAGGATGCCAGGATGATTTTTTAGATAAACCCGTACAAGGCGCATTGGGTGACGACGTACTCGCCAATGCCAAAGGGATCGACGGCCTGCTCACAGGCGCATATGCCGCACTCGACGGCCAGGGCGATTTCACCGGCGGCAACGGGTGGGAGTCTCCGCCCGACAACTGGGTGTACGGCGCCATCCCGGGCGGAGACGCGCACAAAGGCAGCGACGGTGGCGACCAGACACCGATCAGCGCTATTGCAACATTCAGCAGCGGTGCCGATAATGGCTTTTTTAATAGCAAATGGAAAGCATTGTACGAAGGAGTTTCCCGATCCAACACGGTGCTGAAGGTACTGGCCTTGCTGGAAGGCATGTCGGACGGGGAAAAGGCCAACATCGAAGGCCAGGCTCGTTTCCTGCGGGCGCATTATTACTTCGAGTTGAAAAAAATGTGGAATATGGTGCCGTGGATCGACGAAGCGACCACGGATTTCAACCAGCCCAATGATAAGGACATCTGGCCGATGATCGAGGCGGATTTCAAGGCGGCGTATGAAAAGTTGCCGGCCACTCAGACACTCGTCGGAAGGGCCAATAAATGGGCCGCAGGTGCATATCTGGCCAAAACCTACCTGTACGAGAAGAAATACACCGACGCAGCGAAGGTTTTTACGGAAGTGATCAGCAGCGGTGTAACCACCAATGGCTTAAAATACGACCTTGTCCCCTTCAAGGATAACTTCGACGCCGCTACCAAGAACAATGCCGAGTCGGTTTTCGCGATCCAAATGGTCGCCAACGACGGTACCCTCGACATTACCAATGCCAATCAGGGCGGAATGCTCAACTTCCCCTATGGCACCGGCGCACCATTCAGTTGCTGCGGTTTTTTCCAGCCTACCCAAATGCTCGTCAATATGTACCGCACCGACGCCAGCGGTCTGCCCTACCTGACTGATTTCAACAGCCATAATGTCAAAAATGACATGGGTATTGCTTCCGCAGCCGCATTCACGCCCGATGCCGGAAACCTCGACCCTCGGCTTGACTGGACAGTAGGCCGCCGCGGCATTCCTTATCACGACTGGGGCATTTACCCGGGCATGAACTGGGTTCGTGATCAGCCATATGGAGGTCCGTATGCACCAAAAAAGAACATTCACCGTCAGAAAACGCAGGATCTCTACGCCGACCTGAGCTCCTGGGCGCCGGGGAACGCGATTAATGTACTCGTGATACGCTTTGCCGACGTGCTCCTTCTGGCGGCGGAAGCCGAAGCGAATGGAGGAAGTCTGGCCAAAGCCGAAGAATATGTAAACCGTGTCCGGGCCAGAGCGGCGGATAAAAGCGGTTGGCTTTACAAGTACATCACCGATTCCAATCCATTGGGCGGTTTCTCGGCCACGCCCGCAGCGAACTACGTGATTAAGCCTTATCCGGCAGGCACACTGGCTGCGAAGGGTAAAGAAGGCGTACTGAATGCGATTTACTATGAGCGAGGCATCGAGCTGGCTATGGAAGGCCACCGTTTCTTCGACCTCGTCCGTTGGGGTAGGGCCGAAAGCGCAGTCAATGGCTATTTCGGCTACGAATCCAAAATCACCACCGACCTTGCCGGCGGCAAATACCTGGAAGGCAAAAACAACTACTTTCCAATCCCACAGTATCAGATCGATATGAGCGTTGTCAATGGTTCAGCGATGCTGAAACAGAATCCGGGATATAATTAGCATTACATCTGCCTGTGCCTCCACATGTCGCGAGGTGCAGGCAGTGTTATTCGTGGAGTTTCACATCCGTCATTTTCACACGGAAGAGGCCATTGGTAAACCGGATCGTTTCCGGCATTCCGTTCACAACCCTTCCCGCCACATTCTTATCCTCGTCGAGTGCAAAACTGAAAGTACCTTCCACAGTCCCTGATTTCCTGTCAAACCCCGTCACCCTCACCCAACCCGGATGGCGCTTTTCATAGATATAGCATTTAACAAGCCCACCGGAATTACCCCTAAAAGCCAACGCTGTTCTCTCGACATAGCTGACCTTTCCTTTATCGAGTTTCGCAATTTTTGCCCGTCGTTTTTTGAGGGGAATGTCATGAATGTACAGATGCTGGGTAGGAATGCAATCGCCGTGGAGGCAGCCGTTATGGGTTTTCGGATTGGGGCCGCCCGCATTGCCGGCATAGTCGATGTCGGTAGTGACGAGCAAATCAAACCGTCTGGATTCTTCGGGTTTCTGGCCTTCCTTATAAAGCCGCATTGCTTTGGCCGTCCCGTACCAGGCCGCGTCGCTCAGCAGGGAGGTTACATTGAATTTGCTGTCAATTGGCAGCGAAGGTTGCTTGGTGCACGCGCAGCAAAGAAAAAGCAGCGTCAATAGTCTCAAAATACTATCCATAGCCCGACGGTTTAAGATAGAAAAGCGGTTACTAACTGGTTTCTAACCGGCTGTATACTAAAAGTTGGAGACAATTCTGCAAGAAATACGCAAACACCCAACCTCCATCAACCCCAGATTCAACCCCGGATTTCAATCCGGGGACAAGGGGACAGGGGGCAGTGGCCAAAGGAGCAAACGAAGTCGGAAAAGGAAAGGTCCGAGAGACTAAAACCTAAATCACCCGCAGCGCAGGATCATAAAAACTCTTCCAAAGCTCCACTGCCTCAGCTACCGTCTCGGGCGGAGAAGCCAGGTAATCTTTAATTTTAGTCAGATTTTCCGAATGCGCATCTTTCGCGGAATACCTGATGAGGTTTACGAGCAACTTGTCGATATCCGAAGTGTCGTTCCGCCAGTTTTTGCTGTATTTCGCAAACCATTCCTCGCTTAGGAACACAACTCCCGAATACCTGTAAACGTCTGAAAAACCGAAAGCATCGATCACGACCGGTTCCGTAGGCCATTCAGCATTGAGTTCTTTATCGCTATACCGTTCGCGGCCATCGCCGAGGAGGGCGATAAATCTGTATGTTTTTACCATGGTGACAATGTATTTCTGCTCAATATATCGCCGCGAATGCACTGCTACAAATGATTTCCAAAAAATTGTTGCCTTCATCCCGGTCGGGAGCGGGGATGATTGCGGGCAAGTGAATGTTACCTAATTTTAAGCCCAGAATCCAGGAAAGAATTACCTATGATCCGAATATCTCAACTCCCACTGATTCAGAACCCAGGCCAGTTTTATAGCGCAGAACATATCCTCCTCGTAGATGTGCTGATGGTGGGCGACGCACCCAGGCAAATGCGGGAATACATTAAAAACGCACATGGCGGATTTATTTACGACAAGAAAACCTACATCCCCATTACCCTGACCGGCACGCCTGAGAGCCTGCTTGCCAATGCAGGCAAACCGATCGTGTTCAAATTCGACCGTGGTTTCGAAAACCATTACCATTTCGATGGTAACCTCATCAAGGCGATATGGCACAAAAAGCTGTACAATATCTCCGCATTCATGGGCCAGCCGTCCATACAGTTCGAACGCGAAGAGGATTTTATCACGGCCAGGTACCTGTCAGGCTACCAGGAATATACCGAACCAGAAACCGGGGAAAAATTGCTCTCGATCCCAAAACAAAGCCCGGCGATCGGGTTGCAGGGCATTACGGGGTTCAAGCCCGTAAAGAAAAGGTCGGAGTCAGATACGTTGTGATGCGGAGATTAGCTCTAAAATGGTCAAATGCACCAAGATACCGCCGGCAGGGACATTCGGGACGGCGCAGACCAAACATATTTAAAAAGACGGATTCAGGAGGGAGCATTACAGCATACGAATTAGTCTCGTACAACATATTTCTCTCTCAGATCCTCTACTTTCCGGATATCGCAGCCCCGCACAAAAACCCTCGTACGGCGATCGTTGAGACCGCCGTATGGAATGCTGTCTTTCCAGAAACCGATATTCCGGATCGCCAGCTCGTGTAAAAGTGCGTGTTCATCGGCCGGATTTCTGACTATCCCGACCAGATGGCTCGATGCGAAATGGTCGTTTTCGATGGCTTGCAGCGCATAAGCCACCGCTTTCGGTTCTGCGTCAAAGGTTTTAAGAATGTCCTCGCGTCCGCGTTCCGTATAATACCATACAAAAGTCGCCCCTACTTGCCTCAATCCATGCCCCTCGTGAACAAACCGATCACCGATCGCATAGTTATGATCGCTGTAACAATGGTCTTCGAACCATTGCCGGAGTGCTTCGATGGTTTGCGGAGCGGTCACCCGTTAAAGTACCTTTTTCTTGATCGCTTTTCCCCAAAACTCGCCCAGCACCGCTACACCTTCCACATTAGGATGCAGGTAAAACACGCCCTGCTGGCCATTTTCAGGTTTAAAAAGTTGGATATAATGTTTTTTGAAGTATTTGAATGCCTTTGTATCACCCTTGAAAACACGGTCGGGTTCCATGGTCTTGTATTCCGAGATCATCGCATCGAGTTCGGGAACGTAAGTTTGCAGCCTTTCCAAGCCTTCCGCCAGGTATTTCGAGCGATTGTAAGTGTTCGTGCTGTACCATATCGGGTGATGCACAATCACCTTACTGCCGGGATACCTTTTCAGCAATTCAGAAATGATCGTCTGCATGTTTTTTTTGTAATCCTCCTTCGAAACCGGCGCGCCGTTAGGCCCCTGAATAGCGCTGTCGTTGGTTCCCAGTTTCATTGAAAACAGCAGTTGATGGTCTTTTTGAAGATACAGACTGTCGGCAGCCGTCGTCGCCAATGTAAAGTACTTACCTGTTCCGGGCAGCCAGTCAACAGTCGTGGATCCGCTCCTGCCTGCATTGGCATACAATACCTCATCGATTCCTTTTTGTGCTTTCAGATAGTTCACCGCATGTGTTGGCGGCGGAAAGCCATTATCGCCGCCCTTGCCCTGGGTGATACTATTGCCAATGAAAACGATACTGAGTTTGGTTTGTGCAAATGCTGTGACAGATATGAATGCAAGTAGAACGGAAAAGAGATTTCTGATTTTCATCGGGTATAATTATGAATTGCCTGAATGCCATGAGTAATGTTTAACAAAAGACCCGGAAAGAAAATACTACCGGTCAAAAGGTTAGATCATTTTACCAAAACCTTCATTAACTCCGTCAAACTGACCGAAAACGGCAAACCCGATGCCCGGTTGGCCCGATATCCCGGAAGCCTGGTAACATCCCAGTGATGGCCCCGTAATTCAGGTTCGACACCGGGATCCGTTTGATACACAATATAGAAATCGTCGGTAGGTGCCGGATATTTCTTTCGCAGCAAATCCTGCCGGGAAAACAATCTCGGTGCCGGATTGGAGACTTTAAGCATTATGCCGGTAACCGTCTCACCCGGCCCGTGCAGCAGCAGATACCGGGCATTCACTTCTCGCGCACCCAGCGACAAAGAGCCGCTCCCTGTCCCCGTCCTGAAATTATACAACCGGTTTTTCATGATCCACTGTAAATGTGCATCGCTTTTATAGTAGCCGACCAGTACGAAGGTATCATCCGGAATCAGGTCTCTGTTTTTCCCAAATGCCTCGGGAAGCAATTCTCTCACTTCGTCTGACGGACCATTGTTGTATATATCAAAGTTCCGGAAAGCCGCCTTTTCCCGCTGGGAGGCCCGGTTCTGAAAATGCGCGACGACGTCCTGCAGGAAGCGTTTTAGCTCCTCACTTCCATTGTCGACTTTGGAAGGACGGATCGCGAAGGCCCCCAAACCCGGTATCAGTTCATGAAATCCTTTCCGCTTGTAAACCTTCCCGGCAGCACCCGGATACAGCACATAGGCTCCCGCTGTCCGGCGGATCGCATCTTTGTAGGAATGCATTTTCAACAAGTCTTCCTGCGCATAATCGCCCGTGCGCGCGTGCTGTTCTATGTCTGTTTCCGGCTCACCGAATACTCCGGCCACAGACTCTACCTTATATTTCGCGTCAAAATGGATATGCACGATCAGCTCTTCTGTTTCCGCCTGAGACTGCGAAACGCCCAGAGGCCAGATGGACAATGTAAAATCCGGCCGCATCCCGGTGGTCCAGCTCCCCGCCTGTGGATATTCATTACGTCCGGAGAAAGACCTGTTGAAACTGAACTCTACATGCAGCTTTCGGGTACCGGCATCAAAAACACCGGCAACGGCCAGATGGCGCCCCATTTTCAGTTGCAACCCCAATCCATCCACAGTCGGTACGATCAACTGGCTTATATGGGCGGGCTCAATGGCAAACACGTCCCTGATGAGGTCCAGTAATTCAAAGAAGAGCCAGTATTCATACAGCACCGCCACATCTTTCTTTCCCGCCGAATACACGTCGTCACCACCCCGCCAAATCAGCCTGGCAGCCAGATCAAACATCAGCCACACCCGCAGAATTTGCCTGTATCCTTCCTTTCTCTGCAAATCAATCCCCGTCAACAGCAGTCCGGCAAATCTGCCTACTTCTTTAAACAAGGGAGCAGAAAGCACCAGATCTATACGGTTTTCTAACCTGGATGCTTCTCCGAACAATCTGCTACCGGCCGGAGCAACCGCTTTGATGTGACCGGCAAATGCTGAAAAAACCTGTAATGCATGCTTTACAAATCGGTTCCCGACGGCGTCGACCGAGTCGGTCTTGGACGCCAACATTACAGTGGAAGGCAATGACGTCAGTCTTTTTTTGAAAGGGTGATGATCAGGCAGGCAAGTCCTGTTTCCGCTTGCCATTATTTGGGTGATGGCTTTCCGACCCGGCCTGCGCATGCTCCTGATATCGCAGCTAATCACCTCATCCGACCAGCTGACACGCGGGTTGGCTATTATTCTCTGGCAGGCGGTATCAAATTCGTCGGTGCTGAGCAGCGAATTCACAAAGGCAAAACGCTGGTATAAAGTCAGCGGATCCGTGGAATAGTCCGGGCTAAAATGATGGGTTACCGGGGCATTGTACCGGAAGAGGAGGTCGGTACATTTGTCGGTAATCCCTTCCAGCATGAGCCTGTAATCGGTTCTGTAACCGGTTTTCCGGGAACGAATCTCGATTTTTACCTCGCCGGCCTTACGTCCATCCCGCGCAGCCATGATGCCGATCGCCAGCGTTCCCACATACACGAGCGGGGTAAGTCGGCCCATTGCCGGGTTGATCTGCGACGGAATGACTACCGGGGATGCATCGAGATAATACGAGCCAGTTACTTCGTATTCATAGAAACAGCCTTCCAACAGCTGTACCCGGGCCTCGCCGTGCTCGCAGGCTTCTTTTTCGTCCAGTTCAAAAATTGTCTGTTCAACCCGTCCCTCCGCGATAATGTGGATTCCGGCCGTCCCATCATCAACTTCCGTCATGATCAGGATCTCCATACTGCTTGCATCCATCAGGCTTCGGCGTAGCTGGCAAAACCATGGTCGATCAGGTTTTTGTAGATCTTCCTCAATTTTTCAAGCGTCATGGGATAATGAACTGCACCCAGGCCTTCCATTTCTTTTTTATAGCTTAAAAAGTCTTCCAGAAGATCGGGGTCCCCAAGACATTTCCTCCCCAACGCCTTTAAAACCGCATCTAACTTACGGCGGGATCCATGTATTTTAGGCAGCAGCTTTTGCATGATAGCCGCATCCATGACCTTTTGCAGTGGCCATTCGGGTTCAAGATGGTTAACGAATGCAGCAAACCGTAGGATTTCGCTTGCACTGCGATAGCCGAACTCAGCTCCCGCCTGTTTCAGTATTTTAAAAAATTCAACTAATTCATTGCTGATCGATGCCTTGAATTTGCTTTCCGGACTTCTGTCTTTCGCCATTTCTACAAATGCAGCCGCTGCATTCGCGCCCTTACCCGCCAGCTTCCAGAGTTCAGGTCTGTTTTCCGAGCGGAGAAACATCTCCATTTGCCGCCAGGAAATAGCGAATTCGATTACATTCGCCCGATCGAGCACTTTCGGACTGAACATATATGTGGTTTCATCGATGTTCACTGTTCCAATGATGAAGAGGTTGGAAGGAAAGGGCAGCCGGGCTGGCACGCCCTCGGAATTGCGGTGCTGTCCCGAATGCATCCGTATACCTTGTCCCGACTCCATTCCGCTTAAAAAATCAGCAAAATACCTTTCCACGTGGCTAAGGTTCATCTCATCCAGAATCAGAAAGTAGGGCCTACCCGGATTTCCGGTTGCCATTAACAGCAGATCCACCACGCCGCTCTCTGGCATGACGTACCGCTCCGGATCAAGCGCATTCGGAAAACCCAGAAGCGGCTCCCGATTGGTCCAGTCGGCTCCCACGGCAACCAGGCACACCTGATCATCACTTTCGCAGATCCATTTGGCAAAAGCCTGGGCTAGCTGCGTTTTCCCGGCGCCGGATAATCCGGTTAAAATAACGAATGGCTTTGCAAGCAGTGCGGCAATAAACCGGATCACAAGGTCGGACCCGATGTGAAGTCCGCATTCGAGCGACCGTTCATAAAATGGTTGATAACGCACCAGCGATTGAGCTTCGATGGTCCCGCCGCTTTGTGCATTGCCGATCGTTTGACGATATATATCGATGAGCGCCGTCAGATCCGCGTCCGCCTGCATTTGGTCCAGCTGCCCGATGTCATATACGCGAAAAACCAACGAACTTCCGTATTTCACCGGTTTGCCCAGTCCATGGTTTTTGAAATAAGCCTGAATCGTTTCGGCACTTTGCTGGTGCCAAGGAATTTTTGGTGGAAGTGTTTCGCTAATCCCAAACGCCAGGACCAGGAGCTTCTGGCTTTTGTAAAACACGTAGAAAGGATAAATACCGTTGCTGATATGCTGGCCATCAGCCAGAAATGCGATCCAGGGAACACGGGCGGGATTTCCTTTCCCAAAACTGATCTTGATTTTCAGCCCGTCAGCTTCGGCTGCAAAATGGGAAGTTTTCAGGTTGCCGGTCTGAGCTTGCGCCAGAAACCGGGCAAGCTCTGCGAAATACTCCATTCAGATAGTGTGTTAGATGATAAAATGCATTCACCGGACTTTAAAGATGAATGATATTTTATTCTCGTTCAACCAAAATGGAATACCATCCGCAATTTATAACATTGGTTATCAGCAAGATGCGCTTACAAAAACCTCCTAACGAGCCAAATAACGAGATTAATGAGACCACTGAGCAGTAACATGGTGGTAATCGGGAAGTAAAACCGGAAATTTTCTTTTTCAACCCGGATATCGCCGGGTAACCTCCCTAGCCAATGCAGTTTCTCGCTAAGAAAGTAGACGGCGATGCCGATCAGCACCACCGCCATCCCGATTATAATGAGATATTTACCCGTTGCCTGAGACATTATTCCTGGCCCTAGTCAATGTTTCCCAATGCCAGGTCGATATGCGCCAAATGGTGCCGTACATGCCAGACAGACATTGCAAGCGCCTGCGCCTGGCTGAACCAGAGCTTACGCGGAGCATGGTAGTATCGAATCGCAAGCTGCTCCTCGCTCAACGTGCCTGCGATGTATGCGTAACGTGCGTGAGTCCCTTCAAACAATGCCAGCGACGGTGCTATGGGCATATTAAGCGAATCCGGGGTGCCGGCCCAGGCATTCATGTCAATCAGTGTGACCTCCCTGTAATCCGGTTCGGTGATCGCCTTTTTCATCCTGAGATAATGCACAAATTGCAGGTCCGCCACGTGATGCACGAGTTGCCGGAGGTTCCAGCTTCCTTCCCTGTAGGTTTTGAGCAAATCTTCATCCGGCAAGTCGGCTACGCGTTTGCGGTATTCGACGGGAATGGTGGCGATCACATCGATAAACTGCCCGATTTCTTCCCTGGAATACGAATCCTGTAATACCAGCGGTCCTATGGGAAATTTCCGGTCTGTCATCGCTATGCGTTTTTCGTTCTTTTAGCTTCCATCCATACTGCCCCGGCGATCAATCCGATCAGCAGCAAAGAGCTCACCAGGTCTACCTTGCTTCCCGTGGCTACCGACACCGGCTCAAAACGGAACTTAACCGTATGTTTGCCTGCCGGAATGCGCAATGCCCTCAGCACGTAATTCGCCCGCAAGAGATCAACCGGCTTGTCGTCGATCGTGACTTTCCATTCGTCACGTACATTATAATAAATCTCCGAAAACACCGCTAGCCCTTCTGCATTTGAGCTCGCCTCGTAAACCAGTTCATTGGGCTTGTAAGAGATCAGGCTGATTTTGGCTGTCGAATCCGGCCGGATCGCCAAACCACCCAGTTTTGAAGCAAAACGCTGATCGATCACCGCCACATCTTTCAGGTTCACCGCATTTAATGCAGCCATTTCGGCGTCGGCGTTCGGCACTACCTTATAAGACTTCACGAACCACGCATGTCCGTAAGCCTGCGGGTTTGGCTGCGCCACTTTATTACCCTGCTGATCCGCTGAGATGAAATATTTCGTATTCAGCATGTTAATGATCTCGAAATTAGGCTTTTCCGTCATGAGCTGATGCTCAAATAATTCCTGGTAACGACGTAGCTTAGCCGCGTGATAGCCGCCCAGCGATTTATGGAAATAGGAGGCATCGGCGCTATTGAACGGCCCCTGACGGGAAGATTGGTCGAAGACACGATAATCAGGATCCGTGTCACGGAGGATCTGTTCATCAGCCGGAGAAGGAGTAGTAATTCCCTGTGCTACGTATTTGGTCACAAAGTCTTCGTCGTTGAGATATCTTTTGTCAATGCCGAATAAATCAAAAATAACCAGTACCAGCATTACGCCCGCAAACAGTACGGTTTTGATTTTTTCCTGTACATAAAACCACACCAAACCGGCAGCAAGCGCGATAAAAATCAAGCTTCTAATGGCGTCCGCCTTCATCATTCCGGCTCGATCCTGCACAATGGCATTAATGACCTGCTGACCATAGGCCTTGTCCTGAGCCATTTGCGAGAATTGGTCTGCAAATTGCTGATCATTTGCCGACTGAAAGTTAAAAAAGACACCCGGCATCAATGCCATCACCAACATCAGTCCTCCGGTAATACCTGCCGAGATCAGGAAGGGCTTTTGAAATTCCTTTGCGGCAATCTTCTTTTGTGCTATAGCCGACAATCCCAATATCCCGACGAGCACCATCAGCAGCTGAGCCAGTGAAATCACCATCGTCATCGCCCTGAACTTGTTGAACATCGGAAAATAATCGAAGAAAAGGTAGTTAATTCCCGCAAAACTTTTTCCCAACGCCCAAACCACATACAGTGCCACAACCCCCGCAGCCCAGTATTTCAATGGATTTTTCACAATGAATAATCCAAGTACAAAAAGGAAAAAGACGATTGCTCCGATGTAGTTGGGGCCGCCCATAATAGGCTGACTGCCCCAATAAAGCGGTAATTGCTGAACAATATTAAGTGCCGCCGACGGGTCAAATCCCCTACCAGTCAACACTTTGTAAGTTTCCGATGTATTCGTCAGCGGGCCAAGGGAAGGACCGCCGTAGGCATTGGGAATTACCAGCGTGAGCAATTCCCCGACACCATAACTGTACGTAAAGGCATATTCCTTGTCCAGCCCGCTGCCCTGTTTGGAAGCCGCCTGATTGGCACCAGAGGTCAGTTCCGACTTCCCTCGAATGGTTTCTTTGGTATAATCATATGCATTCCAAAGCCGGGTCGTGTGCGTACCTACGGCGAGCACCGCAGAAAGCGCAAGACCGCCCAAAACGAATACAAGCTCCTTAACTTTGCCATTTTTGAAATAGGAAATGCTCTCCATCACAACAAGTATCACCACGCCGATACCCAGATAATACGTGATCTGAACATGGTTGGCGTACAATTCCAGGGAGAGGAATAACCCGGTAAGCGCCGAACCCGCCAGCCAGTTCCTGCGAAAAGCAAGGATTACACCGGCCAGCACCCCTGGCGCGTACATGATTGCAATCACCTGCGAAACATGCCCGGCTTCCAGGTTTATGACGTTGAAACATGAAAACGAAAAGGCTACCGCTCCGATCGCCGCAAGCCATCCTCCTGCGCCCAGGACGATAAAAAGGATATAGGCGCTGACCATCCCGATCAGGAAATAATTGGCTGGTGCCGGTAAAATCCTGTTAATCCCTTGCCCGAGCTTGGTGGAAACACTCGTTGGATAATCCGCAGCGACCAGGTAGGCGGGCATCCCGCCGAACATTCCATTGGTCCATGCCGACCATTCACCGGTTTGCTTGTGGTAATCAAGAACCTCCCGCGCCGCGCCCTTAGCCTGGATCTCATCCTGAGCACTGAGTTTTTTGCCCTGCAGGACGGGTGATACGTACGCGATGGACAGGATCATAAAACCGATGACAGCAACCAGGTGAGGCCAGATGCGCGGCCAGGAAAACAGATTTTTCATTTTGATAATATTAAGCTACGGGTTGGTTTCAGGCTGAGACGGTACCGTAAACGATCCGCCACAAATATGACTTTTCAAACAGTAATAGTAGCAATGAGCGTCGGTTAAGGGACATTAAATTTCTATTAACCGGCGCAAATATATAAGTATTGGTATATGTTTGAGATGTAAAAAATGATTCTTGTTCTCGCATTTTTTTAACATAATTAAGAATCAAGGCATCTATTTTAAGAAAATACCGGATAAATTTGCGGAAATTGTGCCTTTAAGGTTCAATTGGTGCTGTACATAGAAAGATTAGAAGTAACCCGAAATTATTAAATGAAAAGAATTGGAGTATTTACCTCAGGAGGAGATGCCCCGGGTATGAACGCCTGCATCCGGGCGGTGGTACGCGGAGCATGCTATCACGGTATTGAAGTTTTTGGAATCAGAAGAGGATATAGCGGAATGATCGCCGGGGATGTCTATAAAATGGAATCCCACTCGGTTAGCAATATAGTACAAAGAGGAGGTACGATCCTCAAATCGGCAAGAAGCAAAGAGTTCATGACACCCGAAGGCCGCAAGAAGGCACACGACAACCTGGTGGCGCTGGGCATCGAGGGACTGATCGCCATCGGCGGTAACGGTACTTTCACAGGGGCTATGATTTTTGGCAACGAATATGGTATTCCCACGGTAGGAGCTCCCGGAACGATCGACAACGACCTTTACGGAACAGACTACACCATCGGCTTCGATACTGCAGTAAATACCGCGCTGGACGCTATTGACCGTATCCGCGACACGGCCAGCTCGCACGACCGTATCTTTTTTATCGAAGTAATGGGCCGTGACTCGGGCTACATTGCAATCCAGTCGGGTATCGCAGGGGGCGCAGAGCTCGTAATGGTACCGGAAGTGCTTACCCCTATTTCTCAGGTCGTCGAAACGCTCAAACAGGGATGGAGCCGCTCGAAATCCTCTTCCATTATCATCGTGGCTGAAGGCGACGAAGAAGGAAGCGCGCAGGAAGTGGCAGACAAGATCAAAGTACAGGTGGACGAAAATGCCGACATCCGGGTAACCACACTGGGCCATACCCAGCGCGGAGGAACGCCATCTGCCTACGACCGCATTCTGGCGAGTCGCCTGGGATTGGGCGCACTCGAAGGCCTCATCGCCGGTCAGAAGAACGTCATGGCGGGGATCATCAACAACGAACTGGTATACACACCATTCGAAGATACGATCCGCTTGCCCAAACCTATCAATGAAGACTTGCTGAGAATGGTGAAGATCCTGAGCGTTTAATACGCCAGGTTACCACTCAGCAGTAACCCATGATTTTGTAAATCGCGAATCCAACCATCTCGTGCCATAGTACATGGCAATCAGCAAGCACTGCTGGTTGAGGGACGATTTCGCGAATACCCAACTCATCATATCCTCCGTAGAAGTCGGCCGGGAAGGGCATTGTTTTGATACCCGCTTTTTCAAAACACCCGACCGACCGGCGCATGTGGAACGCGGAGGTGATCAGAATGTATCGCCCTGAAGGGAACATTTTTTTCAGTATCCGAGCTGAGTAGAGCGCATTTTCGCGTGTGTTCTTGGCTTTCTCTTCAAAAATGATGTCTTTGGCCGGAACACCCCAGTTCACCAGGAGTGACGCCGCCCTTCGGGTTTCCCCTCTTCCATCGGCCATAGCCTCGTCGCTGCTCATGCCGGTAATCAGGATTTTTTTGATTTTTCCATTTTTATAAAGCTCGAAGGTCTGTAATACACGATCTCCATGCTTACCCATCGCGATGTGGTTTTGTCTTGGCATATTGGTATATATCAACCCTCCCGACAGCAAAATCCCTACATCGTAAGTACCTTGAATCTCGTTCAGATTCACCAAAGGAGCCTCGTACCAGTTCAGGGCCCTTCTTACCAGAAAAGAATTCGACATTGCGAGCAGCAGTACGACCGCAAGACCGACGATCCGCTTTTGTTTCTTCGCATTCTTAACCGCAAAAGCATACAGGAGCAGTATAAGAATGATGCTCAGCGGCATGACCAGGAAATCGATAGCTTTGGAGAGAAAAAAAAACATTTGGATAAGAAGTCGACAGAAGTTGTCGTTTTGAAGTTAATTTTACGGTGATCCGGATTTGAAATAATCCAATAAACAGCTCAAAAGCAAACTTTCCATACCCTGATGACAGTTTATACCCGCGCTTCGGTTTTCACATTGCTGCTCCTTTTGACTTTTTTCTCCAATGCTTTTTCACAAGGCTATCGCATCGAAGCCACGGTGAAGGGCATGCGGGACTCTTCCTTTGTAATTGGGCATTATAATCGCAATGCTACGCAATTTGTACCCAAAGACACGGCCAAAGCGGATGCTAATGGCAAAATGGTATTTGAAGGCCCGGGACCTCTTCCGGGGGGCCTGTACGTAATCCTGTTTCCTGGAAACCAAAAAATGATCGAACTCATTTATTCCGGCAAGGAACCCAACTTTGCCATTGAGGTAGATACGACCGATATGATCGGCTCCATGAAAGTAACCGGTTCCAAGGAAAACGAGCTTTTCAACAACTATCGAAAAGAATTAAACAACGGTACTAAGGAAATGGAGTCGCTGAGCAAACAAACGACCCCGGAAGCCCAAGCCCGGTTGAAAACGATACAGGAAGGGTTTGGCACCTACCGTAAGAAGTTACTAACCGAACATGCCGACAGCTTCACCGCAACACTGCTGAAAATGTCGGCAGACCCTGAAATACCTGCCGCACCGAAGTTACCGAATGGCAAAACCGATTCCATGTGGGTTTTCAACTATTACAAGGCCCATTACTGGGACGCGTTCGATTTTTCGGATCCCAGGATCGTCAACACGCCGTTCCTGGAACCTAAGCTGGAACGTTATTTCAAAAACCTCGTCGTACAGGTGCCTGACTCAATTATCAAAGACGCCGATATGATTGTGAAGAAGGTTTCCGTCAACACAGACCTGAAAGCCTGGACTGTTTTTTACATCACCAACCAGTACGAAAATCCGAAAACAGTGGGAACAGAGGCCGTTTGGGTGCATATGGCCAACAAATATTATCTGTCGGGCGAAATGGGCGTATCCGAGGATATCAAAAAACGCATTACCGAAAAGGTCACTACGTTAAAAGACCTCCTGGTGAACAAACCTTTCCCTGCACTGACATTGACTGATCCGGCAGGCAAAAAAGTGAGTGTTCAGACCATTCAGGCTAACTACACGATATTGTTTTTCTTCGCCCCTTCCTGCGGACATTGCAAGGAGGCTTCGCCTGTCCTGAAAGCATTCTACGACAAGAACAAAGCGAATGGCATCAAGGTAATGGCCATTTCGACTGAGCACAATGTAGAGGAATGGAAAACATTCGTCAAAACCTACCACCTGGAAGAATTGATCAATGGCTTCGACGCCCTTCAGCAGATCGACTTCAACAGGAAATTCGATGTGGTTACGACACCAACCATTTACATTCTCGACAAAAACAAAAAGATCATCGCCCGCAAAATGCCCGTGGAGCAGATCGAGGATTTCCTAAGCTACTATCAAAACAAAATGGCCAGAAAACTCTGACCATTTTGTTCAGAGGAATGCCACACAGATCGGCGTTTTCACGCCGATACTTTCCTGCTTAAACGTGAATTTGCCCGTTGTGGCATCCACATCGTACACCACCAGGTTATCCGACGACTGGTTGGCTACAACCATAAACTTGCCGGTCGGATCGATATTGAAATCCCGCGGCGTTGAAATAGACTTCGTTTGCTGATCGACCATTTCCAATTCCCCATTACCCAGTATCCTGAATGCGCTGATCGAATTGTGGCCCCGGTTGGAAACATATACAAACTTGCCGTTCGGGTGTAAATGGATCGCTGAGCTCGTGTTCGTCGGGCCTGAATAATCGGCAGGGATGGTAGGATAGGTTTTAATGGCTGTTATTACTCCCTTTTTCCCGATGTTGCAGGCGGTCAATGTGGCATCCAGTTCGTTGAGCAAAAACAATCTTTTCCCGGAAGGGTGAATGATCAAATGGCGCGGGCCTGCGCCAGCCTTACCTGAGAAAAACGGTTGGGCCACATTCGGTGCCAGTGTGCCCGTATTGACATCCACCGTGTAGTTCATGACCTTGTCGCTTCCCAAATCCGTCACATACACATATCTGCCATCCGGGCTGGCAGTCGCGAAATGCGCATGCGCCTTTTCCTGGCGTTTCGCATTAGGTCCCGTCCCGGCATATTGCTCTTTGTACACCTGTGCGCTCAGCTTCCCGTCGGTCCCGATATTATAAGCCGAAAAACTTCCGCCGCCATAGTTGGAAACAAAAGCCATTTTTCCGGTAGAATGTACCGAAACGTGGCAAGGTCCGACGCCTTCCGAGGGTTCGCTGTTCAGATAGGTTAGCTTCCGGTCGGCGCCGATCACAAAAGCGGATACCTTGTTATCGGAAGATATCGCATACAGGTTCTTTTTATTCGGGGAAATAGCCAAATAGCCTGGCGCAATGCACTTATTGATAGTGTCGATCAGGGTGATCCGGCCTGACGACAGATTAAGTTCACACCGCGTTATCGAAGAATTGGCCCCCTTATCCTGTGTACCTACATAGAATGTGATGGTTCTGTCCTGGGAAGAAAAAGCCAGTAATCCGGCCGAAAGCAGCATCATGGAAACGATCAGTTTTTTCATCTGTAATGTTTTAAATGAATCCTGGCAATGCAAGAGAAAGGTCGGCAAAAGGCTTTTTTAATGTTAATTTGCCAGATAAGTATTACTAATATCAAACTGAAAGCAACATGAACACGATTACCTGGCAGGATTTTGAACAAGTTGATCTCCGTGCCGGAACGATCATTCAGGTCGACGATTTTCCGAAAGCAAGAAAGCCCGCATTTAAACTGCGCATCGATCTGGGTCCCGAAATCGGTATCAGGGCAAGTTCTGCTCAGATTACCGCCCGCTATACCAAAGACCAGCTGCTCGGCAAGCAGGTCCTTTGCGTCGTCAACTTTCCTCCGAAACAGATTGCCGATTTCCGGTCCGAAGTCCTTACCACCGGCTTCGTTCTACCCGACGGCGAAGTGATCCTGACAAGCCCCGACTTCCCCGTCCCGAACGGCACCCGGCTTGCCTGAGACATCCGTTTCCTTGAATCTTGTAAACCACAGCCAGAATTGTGTAACGACTCCGGGAGAGCCGGATTTTATCTTTGTATTCCAATTCTGAAAGACTATGGAAACGACAACAGATATAAAAAAAGTAACGCTACCGGTAACCGGCATGTCCTGTGCCGCGTGTGCTGTAAGTGTGGAATCGATGCTAGGCCATACAAAAGGAGTCATCCATGCCGGAGTGAATTATGCCAATCAATCTGTCTCCGTGGCGTACGACCCCGAGCTGGTAGACCTCCCCGATATGGACCAGGTACTTCAAAGCATCGGTTACGGGCTGATCATTGAGGATGACGAGGACGACGCTATCGCAGAGCAGGAAAAAATCCAGCATGAACGCTATCGAAAGCTCAAAAACAACGCGATCTATACCGGTATTCTAACGGTACCCATCGTGGTCCTGGGTATGTTCTTCATGGATTGGTCTAATGCCAATTACATCATGCTGGCCCTCACGATTCCGGTTCTGCTGGTGTTCGGGAAGGATTTCTTCATCAACGCCTGGAAACAGGCCACGCATCGCAAAGCCAATATGGACACGCTGGTGGCGTTAAGTACCGGCGTCGCATTCCTTTTCAGCACTTTCAATACATTTTTTCCTGAATTCTGGCACCAGCGTGGTTTGCATCCGCATGTCTATTTTGAAGCCGCGGCGGTGATTATCTTCTTCATTCTGTTGGGTAAACTAATGGAAGAACGCGCCAAATCGAATACTTCGGATGCATTGAAAAAGCTGATCGGCCTGCAACCCAAGACGGTGCGCGTGTATCGCGACGGAGCCGAAATGGAGATTGGTGTGAAAGACGTCCATGTAGGCGATGAAATCGTGATCCGCTCCGGGGAGAAAATTCCGGTCGACGGCAAAGTGCTCAGCGGCAGCTCGTATGTCGACGAAAGCCTGATGACCGGCGAGCCTATCCCCGCCGAAAAGAAGGCTGGCGAGCAGGTTTTTGCAGGAACGATCAATCAGCACGGAAGTTTCACTTTCTCCGCCGAAAAAATCGGGAAGCAGACGGTCCTGGCGCAGATCATTAAAACCGTACAGGCTGCACAAGGCAGCAAAGCTCCCGTTCAACGACTGGTGGACCGCATTGCGGGCATCTTTGTACCGGTCGTCATTGTCATTGCCCTACTCACATTTGCAACCTGGATGGTGTTAGGAGCCGAAAATGCCCTCACACACGCGATGCTCGCAGCAGTGTCGGTGCTGGTAATTGCATGTCCGTGCGCGCTCGGGCTCGCCACTCCTACGGCCATGATGGTAGGAGTAGGCAAAGGCGCCGAGAACAACATCCTGATCCGCGACGCCGAAAGTCTTGAAAAAGCATACAAAGTCGACGCCGTAATCCTCGACAAAACCGGAACCCTCACGGAAGGCCGTCCGAAAGTAACCGGCTGGCAATGGGTCGATTCTTTGCAAAATCAATCGGCGCATCTCGCAGCCGTCAAAGCCCTCGAATCGCGATCCGAGCATCCACTGGCCCAGGCCATTGTAGATTTTATTGAAGATGCAGAAAAAGTAGAGGTAACCGAATTTCAATCACGGACCGGCAGTGGCATCCAGGGCACTGTAAATGGGCAAAGATATCTGATCGGCACGTTCCGCTTTCTTGCAAAAGAAGGTGTTAAACTGATCCCTGAATTGCAAAATGCGCATGACCAGTTGACGGCACAAGCCCAAACCGTGATTGGAATAGCGATCGATGGTCAGCATACCGGGCTCGCGGCCATCGCCGACCAATTGAAAGCGACTTCGCGGGAAGCTGTCGCAAAACTCCATGCCCAGGGGATCGAAGTGTATATGCTAACCGGCGATAATGCCCAAACCGCAGCAGCGGTGGCCCGGCAGGTAGGAATCGACAGTTTTCAGGCAGAGGTGAAACCGGACGATAAAATGCAGTTTGTTAAAAAACTTCAGTCTGCGGGCAAGATTGTCGCCATGGTAGGCGACGGCATCAATGACTCTCAGGCGCTCGCGCAAGCGGATGTGAGTGTGGCGATGGGTAAAGGTTCGGATATCGCCATGGATGTGGCCAAAATGACCCTCATCACCTCCGATCTTCTGGCATTGCCCAAAGCGTTGAAACTGTCGCACAAAACAGTGGTAACCATTAAACAAAACCTGTTTTGGGCATTCATCTACAATGTGATCGGCATCCCGGTCGCCGCCGGGATCCTTTATCCAATCAACGGCTTCCTCCTCGACCCGATGATCGCCGGCGGAGCAATGGCGCTGAGCTCGGTTTCCGTGGTGATGAATAGTTTAAGGTTGAAAAGCGCGCGGTTGTAGCCATAAGGTGGGAAGTCAACAACCAAAAACTCTGTAAAGCATTCCCACAATTCTGTAATATTCCGGCGCCGGGGGCTGCCGATATTTGTAAAACAATTAATCACAAAATACAACGGGTATCACCCCGGCCATTATAGCAACATGGAAACATTAAAATTCAAAACCAATATCAAATGCGGCGGCTGTGTCGCCGGCGTTACCCCTTTCCTCAATGGTGACGAAAATGTTGAAAACTGGAGCGTCGACCTGGAAAGTGCCGACCGCGTACTGAAAGTTGAAACGACCCATTCTCCGGAAGAAATCAGCGAGCTGATTAAAAAGGCCGGATATGTAGCCGAGGAAATCGCCTGATAATTAGTAATTTTGGCCCGGAGTTCAGTTTCCGGGCCAGATCAACAGTTCAAAGCCTGCTGCCAACAGCAACAAGATGAAAAATAAACTACACCGATCGATCACCATCCTGATGGCATTCCTGGTTCTGCTGAGCAGCACCGGTTTCGCCATAACGGAGCGCCTGTGCACGATTATGGACAGCAAATCGGTGCAGTTCGTGAGCAATTCCAAAGCGGAGTCTTGCAAACCGAAAATCGTCTCTTCCTGCTGTGCCAAAAGTGCGCAGCTGAAAATGGCGAAGGGTACATTTCTCAAAAAAACCGACTGCTGCAAGGAAAGCCAGCAACTCAAAAAACTCGAAATTGTCTCCCATGATTCACAACTTCTTGCCAAACTGCTCAAATCAGTAGCCACTGGCGTAACGTGGGCAGTAACCCGCTTCCGTTTTATCCAGGCCGAATGGATTATCCCTTCCCATTCACTATTCCCCAACATATCCTTCTCTTCCCGTCTTCACGGGAGAAGTATGCTTGCTTTTATCCAGTCTTTCTTGATTTGATATCATTGAATAACAGCCTTTTAACGCAAATCCATGCTTAACAGCATCCCGATTTGGCAAGAATCTCTTATTCCAATGAATCGATGAAATCATGAATAAATACCTGCTGGGAGGACTACTCTTAGTCATTTCCTCCTCCATCTACGCACAGCGTATAACCGGCTCAGTAAATGAGCAGGACTCTCAAACCAAAAGCCTGAAACCCATTACAGGTGCCAACGTGTACTGGTCGGGGACTACCCATGCCACGGCCACCGATGCCAACGGGAAATTCAGTATTCCCCGGTCGGCCCAATCGGCACTGCTCGTGGTGAGTTTCGTCGGCTTCCGTAACGATACGATCAAAATAGGACAGGAAAGCGAACTCCAGGTAGTCCTGCAAAACGATCAGACGCTGGATGAAGTGGTGGTACGGGCCGACAACACTTCCATCGACCGTCTTTCTCCGCATCAGACCGAAATCATCACGACACGGGCATTGGCCAAAGCTGCGTGCTGTAACCTTTCCGAAAGCTTTGAAACGAATGCATCCGTATCGGTCTCATATGCCGACGCGGTCACCGGCTCCAAACAGATCCAGATGCTCGGACTGAATGGTACTTATATTCAAACCAATGTGGAAAACATCCCGTCCATTCGCGGACTGGCTTCTACTTTCGGGCTTAATTTCGTGCCGGGAACGTGGATACAGTCCATCGACGTCGGCAAAGGAGCCGGTTCTGTGGTGAATGGATATGAATCCATGACGGGACAAATCAATGTCGAGCTGCAAAAGCCCGATACCGACGAAAAGCTGTACCTGAACACCTATGTCAATAACTTCGGTCGCGCAGAGGTGAATTTGAACCTTGCCCACAAATTGAGTGAGAAATGGAGCACCGGGCTGCTCACCCACGGCAGCACGCTCCGCAACCGTGTCGATAAAAACGGCGATGGCTTCCTCGATCTGCCGCTCTATACCCAGTACAACGCGATCAACCGATGGAAATACCAGGGAAGCAAAATGATGGCTCAGTTCGGTGTAAAAGCACTTTATGAGGATCGCCTGGGCGGACAAAAGGATTTCGAACGTGAAATGAAGGGAACTACCCAAGCCTATGGGTTTGGTGCGCGGATAAACCGTTACGAGTTTTTCTCGAAGATCGCGCGCTTGTTTCCCGACCAGCCCTACAAAGGTCTTGGCCTGATCGTTAACGCCTCCGTGCACGATTCCAAGTCCTATTTTGGACTGAATAACTACAACGGCCGCCAGAAAACGTTCTACGGGAACCTCATTTATCAGTCGATCATCGGCAATACCAACCATTCCTACAAAACTGGTATCAGCTACATGCTCGATCACTACGATGAGCTTTACAAAGACATTAGCCTGAAAAGAAATGAATCTGTTCCGGGCGCTTTCTTTGAATATACGTACAACCATCTCGACAAATTCGTGATGGTGGCCGGTGGCCGGGTGGATTTTCATAACTTATACGGCACCCAATGGACGCCCCGCCTGCATCTGAAGTACAATCTTACCGACCAAACCACCCTCCGGGCTTCGGCGGGGCGCGGTTTCCGGGTATCAAACCCACTGGCCGAGTACTATGGCAATCTGGTAAGTTCCCGTGCAGTGGTTTTCCGCGAAAGCATCCGCCCGGAAGTGTCCTGGAATTATGGCGCAAGCCTGACGCAGGAGTTTAAAATCGGGGAAATGAGCGGTAACTTTATCATGGATTTTTATCGCACTGACTTTGAAAACCAGCTGGTAGCCGACATGGAAGATCCGCGATACATGCGTTTTTACAACCTGGAAGGAAAAGCCTACGCGAACAGTTTCCAGGCCGAAGCAAACCTGACTCCCATCAAACGATTTGAGCTCAAACTCGCCTATCGCCTTTTTGATGTAAAACAAACCATCCGGAATGTTTATGATGCCAATACATTGCAGCCCAGGATGATGGTCAGCCGCGACCGGGTGCTGTTCAATGCGGGTTATGCACTGCCTTATGACAAATGGAAATTTGATGCTACCGTTCAATGGAACGGCAAACGAAGAATTCCTTACATGGGTCATATTCCCGATCATCACGTTCCAACAGACCTGGCATCGACGATGTCGCCCTCATTCTATAACCTGAATGCCCAAATCACCCGTACATTTCCTAAATGGGACATCTACTTGGGTGGCGAAAATCTGGCTAATTTCCGCCAGAAAGACCCCATTATGGGAGCTAACGAGCCTTTCGGCCAGCATTTCGATGCCGGAATGGCCTGGGGACCGGTCGTAGGGCGAATGATTTACGCGGGAATGCGTTATAAGATTGTCAGATAATGGAGGAATGGTGGCAGGGAAGAAGGGTTAAAAGACTAAATGGAATGGACTTATGAAATTATATATTAAAAATATGGTCTGTGACCGCTGCAAGCGGGTCGTTCGCGAAGAACTGAACAGGCTGGGCATCGATCTGAATTTTGTGGAACTGGGTGAGGTCGAAACGGTGGCGGAGGTGGATGGTAGTCAACTGAAAGAGGTGAAAACAGTACTCGAAGCCAACGGTTTTGAATTGCTGGACGACCGGAGGCTTGCGATGGTGGAGCATATTAAAACGCTGGTCATCGACGAGGTCCAAAACCTTAAAGGCAATAAACCGGCGCAGATGAATTTTTCGGACTATCTCTCGGAAAAGATCGGATATGAATACTCTTATCTGAGCAACCTGTTTTCTTCCGAAACAGGACAGACGATCGAGCAGTACGTTATCGCGCAAAAGGTGGAAAAAGTGAAAGAATGGCTGTCCTACAATGAACTTACATTGAGCGAAATAGCCTGGCGGCTTTCTTACAGCAGCACGGCGCACCTCAGCAATCAGTTCAAAAAAGTGACGGGCATGACCCCGGGTGAATTCAAGAAAAGTGCTTTACAAAGAACCGCCCTCGACCAGGTAGGTCATTGAATACCGGATTGGCATTACGATCAAATAACCTATTATCAAGCTTTAATTCAAAAACTTCAACTGTATGAAACAAGTCATTTTTGCATCCCTGGTGTTTCTTTTCGCGGCCTGCGCGGGAAATAACGAAAAATCTGAAAATGCGGCTGCGGGTACGGAAGCACATGCGGTAAATGACAAAAAATATGCCTGTCCAATGAAATGTGAAGGCGAAAAAACCTACGAGGAGGCCGGCAAATGCCCGGTTTGCAAAATGGATTTACAGGAAGTAGCGATGGCCGATACCGATTCCACTGCCCATCAGCATTAATCATTCAAATTATTAAAACTATGAAAACGACCATTCTCAGCATTCTGACAGCCTTGTTTCTGGCTTTGAACGTCGCGATAGCCGACGGAGACAAAGAGGTTAAGATCAAAACCTCCGCCATTTGCGAAATGTGCAAGGCGCGCATCGAGCGAAACCTGGGCCTTTCCAAAGGGGTGAAAGAGTCGAATCTCGACCTGTCCAACAAGGTAGTAACCGTGAAATACAATCCGAACAAAACCACTCCGGAGGCCATTAAGGCAACCATTACCAGCACGGGATACGATGCCGACGAGCTGCCTGCAAACCAGAAGTCGCACGACAAATTGCCAAGCTGTTGCCGGAAAACTGCGGCGGCGCATTGATCACGAAACTACTTCATGATGCTTCTCAACAAACTGATCCTGATGACAGCCGCCGGAATGGGGGCTGTCATTTCACCGGCATTCGCACAGCACGAACACCATCAGGAGTCTGCTAAAGACACTGTTAGCCATGAAATGCATGACATGAAAAGCATGGATCATGGGCAAATGGACCATGATCAAAAGCAACATGGTACCTTACACATGACCCACAGCTTTTCATTAAGCCTGCCTATGACCCGAAATGGGTCGGGTACTGGATGGCAGCCGGACGCCACGCCCATGTATGCGTATATGAAGCACGGCAATAAATGGAATTACATGCTACACGGCAGCCTGTTCCTTCGCTACACCAGTCAAAACTTCAACAATAGCGGCAAAAAAGGATCCGATTCCAAATTCAGCATGCCCAACTGGTTCATGGGTATGGCGCAACGGCAGGTCGGGAAAAACGGATTGCTGAACATTCGCGCCATGGTTTCCCTCGACCGCGTTTTCGATGGAGGAGCTGGCTATCCCCTTCTTTTTCAGTCGGGTGAAAGCTGGAAAAGCAAACCGTTGATCGACCGGCAACATCCGCATGACCTGATCTCGGAACTTTCCGTCGCCTACACGCAGCGTGTCAACGATCAGATCGACCTCACGCTTTACGCCGGCTATCCCGGTGAGCCTGCATTAGGTCCGACCGCATTCATGCACCGGATGTCGGCATTCAATAATCCGGATGCCGTATTAGGCCATCACTGGCAGGACGCTACCCATATTACATTTGGCGTGGTAACCGCAGGTATCCGATACGGCAAATTCAAACTGGAAGGCTCGTCATTTACTGGTCGGGAGCCCGACGAAAACCGCTTCGATTTCGACAAACCGCGCTTCAATTCTCATAGTTACCGACTTCTATTCAACCCGTCGGCTAACTGGGCATTGCAGGTTTCAAGAGGTTTTATCAAAAGTCCCGAGCCCGCCGAACCGGACGAAGACGTGAACCGGACCACTGCCTCGGTACAGCATTCTGCCCAACTCAATGGTAAAAACAGATGGATTTCTTCCACGCTTGTGTGGGGCTTGAATGATGCCGGTGCCCATCACAAGGAAAATTCCGTTCTGGCCGAATCCAATGTCCAGCTGGATAAATGGGCTGTTTACGGCCGCTACGAATGGGTGCAAAAGAGCGTTAACGAACTGGGGCTCGCCACTTCTCTCGGCGAATTGGGTATCGAGCGACTCCCGGTTTCTATGTTTTCCCTGGGTTTGAACCGGCAGATCACTTCGTTCGGGAACACACTTTTACAAGCCGGAGGACAGATCAGCCTTTATTCCATTGACAGAATGCTCGAAGCCAGCTATGGTGGAACGCCGCTTTCGGGGCAGGTATACCTGCGCATTACCCCCGGATTAATGCGGATGTGAGTTCGCTTTTTTCGTAGTTTTGAATTTCTGATCAAACAAAAATACCCAGTGGCCTGGTACCATACCTATTTCAAAGGACTTCCGCAACGCGCCTGGAAACTGCACCAGGATGAAGAATATACCGAATATGAAGTCGATTTCCTGCGGGATGTGCTCGAAATAACCCCCGATAGTCTGGTACTGGATATGCTGGCCGGCTATGGGCGGCATGCATTGCCACTCGCCGAACAAGGCTCCTCAGTGACTTGTATCGATATTTCTGCCGAGTACTGTGACGAACTGCGTGCCATTGCGGAGCAGGAGCAATTACCGGTCAAAGTCGTTTGTGCCGATGTACTAGAATTGAATCTTCCGGAAGAAGCATTTGATGCGGCCTATTGCTTCGGCAACAGTTTTAGCTTTTTCCCAAGGCCGGAAATGCAACAATTCATCAGTCAAATAGCCTCGGTATTGAAACCCGGTGCACATGCAGCGATTCACACCGAGCACCTGGCCGAAAGCATCCTGCCTAACTTCCAGTCAAGGAACTGGATGCCTGTAAAAGAGGATATCGTCTATCTCGCCGAAAACGAATACCACGCCGCGGGAAGCTACATTGAAGCCGAGCAGACTTTTATTTCGGGTTCTGAAAAAGTGACGCACAACGTGCGCCAGCACATTTACACGCTGGGTGAGCTTACATTCATGTTCGAACGCGCCGGGATGACTGTGGTGGGGACGTTCGGTAACCTCGAAGCCGACCCGTTTATGCTGGGCGACGAGCAACTTTATCTCGTAGCACGAAAGCAGTAATTCAATGCGGAAGCTTTGCCCGGATCAGTCCATATACCCAGGTACCGGCAATCGCGCTCAACAAAGTAACTGCCACCGCGCCATAACCTGCTCCGATCTGCGCGAACAGCGGTCCCGGACAAGCGCCAGTAATGGCCCATCCGATGCCGAACACCACGCCACCATAGATCTGGCCCTGATCAAAAACTTTGTCGGCAATGCTCACATGCTCGCCGGATAAGGTTCTGATATCTAATTTCCTGATCAGCCAGACTGACAGCAGCCCCACCGCCACCGCAGAACCAATGACGCCGTACATGTGAAAGGAGTCCAGCCGGAACATTTCCTGTATCCGAAACCAGGACACGATTTCCGCCTTCACAAAAACAATCCCGAACACGATACCCACGATCATGTATTTGAGATTGGCTGCAAAACTTTCGGCACTTTCCTGGTGGTTGGCCCCGTCGCAGCCATCCATTTTGATGAGATCCGGTTCGTTATTGCCGAAAGCAGCAGGTTGATGTATTTTTTCCATTGTTGAGTGTATTTAATAAGTAAGGTAGCGGCCGCCTGGACCACTTACCTCACCAGACCGAGCAGAAAAGGAAGCAACAAATGTGTGCAGGCAAACCCACCCGCCATAAAACTGACCGTAGCCACGAGTGACGGCCATTGTAGATTAGAAAGGCCCATTATGGCATGGCCGGATGTGCATCCCCCTGCATACCGGGTTCCAAAACCTACGAGAAATCCACCCAGTACGAAGAAAATAGCACCCTTAAGGGTAAAGATATTAGCGAGTGAAAATATATCCGAAGGCATCAGTCCCGAAAAATCAGTAACTCCCAGGGACGACAAGGTCTGCCGGGTATCCGCTGAAACCACCATGTCATCGGGATTTCCCAACGCAAAATTTCCGACGAGACCGCCCACTGCAATACCGGCCACGAAAAACAGGTTCCAGGCCTCCTTCCTCCAATTGTATTTGAAAAACGGAATATTGGCCGGCACCACCGCCGCACAGATATGACGCAACGACGAAGAAATACCCAAAGATTTATTCCCAAGCAATAGCAATATCGGGACCGTCAGACCAATCAGCGGCCCTGCAACATACCAGGGCCACGGTTTTCGGAGCAATTCAATGATTTCCATGATTTGTTAGTTATTATATAGGATTTATATAGTATTTAATAAACTACATTCAGTTCGGTTATTTTGCTAAGCTATAATCAGCGGATTTATACTCCCGTCAAAACCGGCACGTCCGTCTTCAATACGGCTCCGTATCCGCCTTCGATATTGACTACGTCATCGATGCCCCGCGATTTGAGAATGGAAGCCGCTACCATCGAACGGTACCCGCCCGCGCAATGAATGTGAAGCGTTTTGTCTTTGGGGAACTCCTGCATCAAGTCGTTAATGTAGTCGAGCGGAAGGTTTCTGGCACCTTCGATATGGCCTGCCGCGAATTCATCGGGCTTCCGCACATCGATCACTTCCAGATCATCCCTTTCAAACCGTTCCGCAAACTCTCCTGCAGTTACCGACGCTACCGAATCCGTTTCCTTCCCGGCTTCTTTCCAGCTCTCAAACCCGCCATTCAGGTAACCAATGGTGTAGTCGTAACCCACGCGCGCAAGCCGCGTCACGACCTCCTCCTCCCTGCCCGGCTCGGTAACGATCATCAGTTGCTGTTTCAGGTCAGGAATTAATGCCCCTACCCAAGGTGCGAAACTGCCGTCTATGCCGATATTGATGGAATTAGGGATAAAACCTTTGGCAAACGCCTCCGGTTTCCGGGTATCGAGTATCAATGCGCCTGTATTATTGGCCTTTGCTTCGAATGCCTCCGGCGATAAGGCTTGATGGCCCCGTTCCAGTACGTCGTCGATGCTTTCATAGCCGTCGCGGTTCATCCGTACGTTTTCGGGGAAATATTGCGGCGGCTCGGTTAGCCCCGCAGTTACTTCGCTGATAAACTCATCTTTCGTCATATCGGGACGCAAAGCATAGTTGAACCGCTTCTGGTTACCCAGCGTGTCTGACGTTTCCTTGCTCATATTCTTCCCGCACGCGGAGCCTGCCCCGTGCGCCGGGTACACAATCACATCATCAGGCAATGGCATGATCTTCGAACGCAGGCTATCGTAAAGTGTACCTGCAAGGTCT
The DNA here is from genome assembly GCF_059568735.1 of Dyadobacter ginsengisoli DSM 21015. NCBI lineage: Bacteria > Pseudomonadati > Bacteroidota > Cytophagia > Cytophagales > Spirosomataceae > Dyadobacter > Dyadobacter ginsengisoli. Next base: position 215,177 of record NZ_JCANTY010000009.1, on the reverse strand, counting down.
TCCATCGTCAGCTCGCCTTTTTGTGCAAGGTCCGGACGGCCAACGTCACCTATGAATAGCGTATCACCGCTGAATAATGCCACCGGTTTTCCCGACTCGTCTATCAGCAGGTAACTCGTAGATTCCATGGTGTGTCCCGGTGTATGCAATGCCTTGATCGTCACATCGCCCAACCGGAACTCTTCCCCGTCCACGGCGATATGGGCCTTGAATCCGGTTTGTGCACCGGGCCCATATACGATCACCGCTCCTGTTTTCTCGGCCAGATCCAGATGACCGGACACAAAATCCGCATGAAAATGGGTTTCAAATACATACCGGATGCCAGCCCCGATCCTTTCAGCTTTTTGAATGTAGGGTGCCACTTCACGAAGTGGATCGATGACCGCCACTTCGCCGTTTGAAACTATGAAATATGCCCCCTGGGCAAGGCATCCGGTATAAATCTGTTCTATTTTCATGCGGATATGACGAAATGTATCACTGTTAAAACCCCAAAGGTCGCGTTTTTGTTTCGGGCTACCTCCGTCCCAGCTTGGAAAGGCAATAACGTACCACCACCAGACATGACCTGGCAAACGCAATCAATAAATGACTCCCTCTTATAATTCCAGGCATATCAGACTTTTACGGCCTTCCATCCCCCAAGACGGAACCGCCATATTCCCAGCATAGCCAGGATCGACTCCGCAATGGGTACCGATGCAAAAACTCCGACCGGTCCCAGTTCAAGGATAACGGCCAATATATACGCAACCGGAATTTCAATAGCCCAGAATGCGATGAGGTTCAAAACCGTCGGTGTCCTGGTGTCACCAGCGCCATTCAGCGATTGGATCACCACCATTCCATAGGCATAAAACCCGTATCCCATACACAATACACGAAGCGCCATTTTTCCCGTCTGCACTACATCCTGATGCGTGCTGAACAAACTGACAATGCTTTCGGCACCAATAAACATGAATACCGATAAGACAAGCAGGAAAATCAGGTTATAGGATGCACATTTCCAGACCGACGCCTCCGCGCGATCAGGCTTACCGGCACCCAGGTTTTGTCCGACCAGTGTAGCCGCCGCATTCGCAAGTCCCCAGGCGGGCAATAGTGTGAACATGATCACCCTGATCGCAATGGTGTAACCCGCTACAACGTCGCTACCGAATTCAGAAAGAATGCGTGTTAGGAAAATCCAGCTGGCTGATCCGATGAGAAACTGCACGGTGCCGCCTGTCGCCACTTTAATGATCGCCGTGATCGTCTCCATATTCGGCCGCAGGTCCTCCCATTGCAATCCCAACGCTCTTTTTCCTTTGGCTAGCGAAAACAACTGGTAACCCACACCTATCGAACGTCCCGTTGCCGTTGCCAATGCAGCACCAGTAACGCCCAGCTCAGGAAAAGGTCCGATACCGAAAATCAGGATCGGCCCCAGAAGCATATTGAACCCGTTCGCGATGATCAGCGAGCGCATGGCCGTTGCAGCAGCGCCCGCACCACGCAAGGCACCGCTCAGGGAGTAAAGCAAAACAACCACCGGACTGCTCAGGAACTGTATCCGGGCAAAGTTCGTCCCGGTTTCAATCACTTTATGATCCGCCCCCATCATCCGGAGAATATCCCCGGCGAGCCAGAAACCCAATACGGCTATCACCGAAGAAACAGACAGCGAAATAAATATGACTTGCCCTACCGCATGCCGCGCCTGCGCGAGATTACCTTCGCCGGTTCGCCGTGCGATAGTAGCCGTAGCAGCAGTACTCAAACCAATTGCGACGGAATAAACCAAGGTGATCACCGATTCGGTAAGCCCCACCGTGGCAACGGCCTCTGTACTGACTTTGGAAACAAAGAAAATATCAACCACTGCGAAGAGCGACTCCATGACCATTTCCAGGATCATAGGTACAGACAGTAAAAATATAGCGCGGTTGATGCTTCCTTCGGTGAAACTTTCTTCGGAGCCACGAATAGCCTGACGAAGTAGTTGAAACCACTTTTTCATGGATAATAGAAATTTGCAATAATGAATAAATAGAAATTGCACGACCAGCAACGGCCGTAAAAAAGTGCCTGTAAAAAAGGCGGAGAATGACGGGTGGTTAAGAATTAACCGAAGATGAGCACCAACATAGGCTTTATGAATTTGGGCAAAGATACAAAAGTCTTTTTTGAATAATCAAGCGAAAAAATGGATTTGTTAAATGGTAAATGTAATTTCACAAATTCCCGTGGTGAACTTTTGCCTTCGTCAAACCGTTCCAACCCTACCCATTTTCCGGCGTGCGGGTATGTTCAAAAAGGATTTCTTGCCGGAAAAACACAGCCAAAAAAACTAGTGCATGATTGATAAGAAAAAATTATATTCCACTGCCGCCCACAAGGAAACCGCCGTACTGGTCGCGGTAAGTACCCAAAAACAACCGGTCGAAAAAACCAAGGAATACCTGGAAGAACTGGCCTTTCTGGCGACAACGCTGGGAGTGGAAACCGTTCAAACCTTTACGCAAAACCTGGAACGGGCCGATATCCGGACTTACACAGGAAAAGGGAAACTCGAAGAAATCCTGATTTACGTGACTGCGAATCCCGTGGATATGATCATCTACGACGACGATCTTACCCCATCGCAGGTTCGTAACCTTGAAGCGGTTTTCAAAGATACCAAAGTAATTGACCGAAGCCTGCTCATCCTGGCCATTTTTGCAATGCGCGCCCAGACCGCCCAATCGAAATTGCAGGTCGAACTGGCACAATACCAATACATGTACCCGCGACTGACACGGCTGTGGACACACCTTAGTCGCCAGTCGGGTGCGGGTGTAGGTATGCGAGGTCCTGGTGAAACGGAGCTCGAAACCGACCGCCGGATCGTGAAAGACCGCATCGCATTCCTTAAGGAAAAGCTGGAAAAGGTGGACCGCCAGAGTGTAACCCGTCGTAAGGAACGGGACAGGCTCGTGCGCGTCGCCATTGTGGGTTATACCAATGTGGGTAAATCGACATTAATGCGCAACTTGTCCAAGGCCGATGTTTTTGCGGAAAATAAGCTTTTTGCAACTGTCGATTCTACTGTGCGAAAAGTCAATATGGAGAATATCCCTTTCCTTCTGACTGATACCGTGGGCTTCATCCGCAAACTCCCAACCACCCTGATCGAGTCGTTCAAATCGACGCTGGACGAGGTGCGCGAGGCGGATATTCTGATGCATGTAGTCGATATCTCGCATGCTTCCTTTGAGGAGCACCTGGACGTAGTGAACAAAACGCTTGAAGAAATCGGTGCCGCTAACAAGCCTTCGATTCTGGTATTCAACAAAATAGATCTTTACAAACCGTCCTATAACGCTGACGACGAGCCGGAAGAAGAAAGTGTATCTACCGAAAACATTCTGCAACAACTGAAACGCAGCTACATTGCGGAAAAAGCAGATCATGTGGTTTTCATCTCTGCCCAGCAGAAGGAAAATATCGACGAGTTGAAGCGGACATTGTTCTCGCTCGTAAAGGAAAAACACTTCTCTATTTATCCGAATTGGCTTGATCTCGGTTACACTCCGGTAGAAACTGAGGAATAATCATTTGTAATTCAAATGATTTTTTCCCAGTTTTGCACCCCCATTCCCGCAACTTGGGATGGGGTATCGACTGCGTAGTTCAACGGATAGAGCGGTCCGCCGCCCGATAGGAGTTTCCTAAACGCTAGATATGGGGCCGGGGTCGCGATCGACCGATTTCCGTCGCGGTCACGAAAGAATGGGAGTATAGTTCATTAAAATATTGACTGCGTAGTTCAACGGATAGAGCGGTCCGCCGCCCGATAGGGTTTCCTAAACGCTGGATATGGGGCCGGGGTCGCGATCGACCGATTTTCCGTCGCGGTCACGAAAGAAAGGGAGTATAGTTCATTAAAATATCGACTGCGTAGTTCAACGGATAGAATAGGAGTTTCCTAAACTCTAGATATGGGTTCGATTCCCGTCGCGGTCACGAAAGTATAACTTCACATCGTTATACATCCACAAAAAAGCGCCTTGCATTGCTGCGAGGCGCTTTTCATTTTAACGACTTCTATTTGATCCGGAAAAATTTAAGAACGTGGGATGTCAGCTTCCCCTAAAAGTGATCGTTGAATAAATGGAGCTTTCCGATTATATTTTCATAAAAGGAGAGGAACATGAAAAAGAATCGATTCAGCGAGGCCCAGATCGTGGCCATTCTAAAGCAGCAGCAAAACGGGCAAACAGTTGTTCAGATTACCCGTGAGCATGGAATCAGCGAAGCTACTTTTTACAATTGGCGGCAACGATATGGTGGTATGGAGGTTTCAGAGTTGAAACGGATGAAGGATTTGGAAGAGGAAAACAGGCGGTTGAAAAAGCGGCCGCCGCTGCGGATGTATGCGGAGTTGAGTTTGGAGCATGAAGTGGTAAAAGAGGCTTTGAAAAAAAAGTGGTAGGGCCTGCTCAGCGTCGTCAGTTTGCGCATTGGATTGTTAAAACAAAAGCTTTTAGCAAGCAGCGAGCTTGCCGATTAGCAGGATTAAGCCGACGGATGTTTGCTTATCAATCCAAGTGTCAACCCGATAATGAAGTTGAACAGGCCATTCAAGGTATTGCACGTCGCCATCCTGGTTGGGGGTTTTGGTGGCCGCCGCGCGGAAGATTCGTTACAGACTGCGCCGACAAGGATATTCTTTCAATCATAAGCGGATTTGGCGTATTTATCGCTTATTAGGCTTGAATTTACCTAGGCGTAAGAAAAAACGGTTACCAGATCGAATTCGACAACCCTTGGCAAAGCCAACAGGGCTCAACCAAGTTTGGTCGCTTGACTTTATGTCTGACGTATTGAAAGATGGACGTCGTTTTCGTACCTTAAATGTATTGGATGATTACAATCGGCAAGCAGTGGGGATAGATATTGACTTTTCCCTACCTGCAAAGCGGGTTGTCCGGCTTCTGGAACAGGCAATTGAAACACATGGCAAACCGAACTGCCTACGATGCGACAATGGACCTGAGTTTATCAGCATTGCGTTGACAGAATGGTGTGAATCAAATGAAATAGAACTGCGTTGGATACAGCCTGGCAAACCGACACAGAATGCGCACATCGAACGATTTAATGGCACTTTTCGTCGCGAGGTTCTTAATGCTTATTTATTCCGAAGTTTGCCACAAGTTCGAGAAGTGGTTGAACACTGGATTAACGACTACAATACTCAAAGACCACATCAAGCACTTGGCTTTTTAACACCAGATGAGTTTAAACAAACGGGATAAGCTCTATTCAACAATTGATCACCAAAGAGGGAATAACACAGGGACATTCTAAATTTTGACAATCAGACTGACACCGAAGTGTAATTCCCGAAAATATAAGGCGACTACGAGTACATTACCTTCAGCAAAGCGCTCCCAATCGTTTTTTCGAAGTTAAGCCAAGGTTGTGGTACACCGAGAAAAAGACCCGTCCAGAACGTAACCGCAAATGCAAACAGATACCCGCCCAGGGTCGGCACTACGGCTTCGATGGATATTTTGTCGGCGATACTAAAAATCTTCGCGCCAACCAACGCATTTTTTCTGACAAGCACATACCTTTCCTCATTGTCGTCAACAATCTTGTATCTGTAATGATCAGAAAGTCCGTTTTTCAGGATTGAAACAAGCTCTTGGCGAGATAACGATCTATTTGCAGTCAGGGTTTTCATAACATATCTGTTTAGCGCACGCTTCTAACTTACTAATGCAATGTATTACAACATCGTATCCCTGGCAAACAGATTGTGACAGAAGGATTCTTCATTCAGGTCTCAAAGGCAAATCAACGCAATACTTCATTGAAACGCAGGCTTACCTTGGTAAGTGTAAAGCCGGTTAGTCAAAAATGCATAACGCCAAATCAGTAATTCCCTTTGATCGTTAGCCTTAGAAACCTTCAATGTATCGTTCCGATTTCGAAGGTTTCTATATCTCCGGAGGTTTTTAATCTGTCTTTCCAAATCGCCCAGCTCTTCTTTGATTTGAGCTATCTCGATTTGTCTGATTTCCAAAGAGTCACGTATAATTTGGCTCCGACCCGCCCTTTGCCCTGCATCTCCGTTGTCAATATGGCCTCCCAGGCCAACTCTTGGCGGTGTCAATCTGCGAAATCCAGCGCTAGCCAAGTCAATTAATCGGTCGATTTGCTTCGAATAGTCGCCCCTACGAGGAGTAGATCTGCGAAACCCCGCGCTAGCCGAATCAATAATGCGGTCGATTTGTTTCGAATAGTCAACTTGGCGCGGCTTATCGACAACAATCACTTTGGGGGATGGTGCGGGCTTCCTTCCTTCCTCACGATAGAATTCTGTTATTTTTTTTGATAGTCGAGAGCAATGCATAAACTATCGATGTGCTTTTGAAGAGACATTTCGCTAATTATCCGGGAAGTGCTATCGGCTTTTATCTCGGAGTTTGAGAGTTTTTTACCTTGCAGAAAAAGCAATACCGGTGTAGCTGCCGTGACCACCCCTAACAGCCACAGCTTTAAATTCTTCATAGCCGCTTATTAATGAGCTGATTAAACATTTCCTGAAGCTGCTTATCATCAAGATTCTTTGACACAGGCGCCTGCTTTTCAGGTTGTTCGGCCAAGCCCTTGTCGTAGGCTGCATAAAGTTGCTTTTTAACGGTACTAACGAAATCCCCGCCAATACTCGATAGGAGAAATCCAAACACGATCGCCAGATACGTCCCGATAATTTTATCACTTAAAAAAAAGCAAATCTGTCGTCAGCTAGAAGACTCTCTACCAGTTTAGGGTAAAAGCCGATCAAAAAAATCAAGGCGATTCCGGTAATTGTGGCGATAAGTAATACCTTAAATCGTTCATTGTTCTCGTCATGTTCTCTTGCTTCAATTTCTGCAAGGGCATCAATGACCTCTTTCGTGTGAGAGATCGGGCGGAGTTCTTCCATAGAGATAGGCAGGTTTACAATTATTACTGAGGAGGTTACATGTTAAATTACGCACCGACGTCTATACGTAGCAATAACACGCTGATCTTTTTATTAACCGGTATACGTAAACACTTCCACTGACATTATGGGCGTTCCCATTGCCATCGCATCATACTGACCAGCGTTTGCCTGAGAGATTTGGATTGTGTCCAATTGTATCCTTGATTTTTATTACTACTATTATTGTGAAATACCCCTACACCGGGGCGCATGCAGTAAATCAAATCTCACTTAACTAAATTGGACTATGATCAATCTGCTTACTTCGATTTTGGTTGGAGCTCTTGCTGGCTGGCTGGCCGACAAAGTATTTAACCGGTTTTCCTTTTCGCTATGGGTGCAAATCGTGTTAGGTATTATCGGTGGATTTGTAGGAGGCTGGGTTCTTGGGGATGACTTGGAAACAGTGTTGGGACTTCCGTCATTGATTTCCAGAATTCTTACATCCTTCATTGGGGCCCTCATCATACTGGGCATTGCCGCTCTGATCAAAGGAAAAAAAGCTTGAATTGCTGCTTGGGATAATCGGAAATACCTGACCTCTTAGAGGAATATTTGGCTGTAATCCAGGCAGAGACGAACCAACGGCGCAGTTCTGAAACTCCAACTTCATTTCACAATACTTTAAAAAAGCGTCTTGCATTGCTGCAAGACGCTTTTTTAAAGTAATCCCATATATTCCGACGCACTTATTAAATTAGTTCAAAGCAATCCTTCCCACATGCCAAATAGCTATCTTTACCTTAGAGCGACAGGCAAGGCACCCGCCACCAAATCGATCCACGGTTTCAGCTTTTATATTTTTTGAAGAATTTATATTATTGTGTCGACTTAAAACACCTCTTCGATGATTAAAATGCTCTGCTTTTTCCTGCTGTTATCGTCCGGCGTCTTCGGACAGACTTTCTATGTGGAGCCTACCGAAAAAGGCTTTGAGAGAGAGATAGTCGAAAGGATCGGGTTCGCCGGTTTCAAAACGGTCGCAAAGAAGGAGGATTCTAAGTACACCATATCCTATCATTACCAGCAAAACCGCAGAAATCATAAATTTGAGGCGTACATAAAGGTTGTCGATTCAAAATCAGATACAGAGGTGTTCCGCACCAGCGTTGCAAAAAGAGCCTCCAATGCATTCAACGGGTACCAGGCCATGCCCTCCATTATCTCGAAATTGGCAGAGGAGGAACTGTTGCCAAAATTGCAGAAGGGCTTTTAGGCCGCCGCAACATATCGAAACAGAATTCGGTCAACTCCCAAAAAACAAAGACAGTATTCTTCCCTGCTGTCCGACTTATTAGGACGCTTTCAAACTCAACAACAAGGCGCCTAAACCAATGAAAATAACCTATTTACTTTTTTGCATCACTGCTTCCATTACCGGCTCGGTGGCACAGCAGGCAGCGAACCGCCCGACAGTCGTAGCAGGCTTTCCCGTCAATTATCAGGAAGATTCCGTCGGCACATACACACTTCCGGACCTGCTCAAAACCAGCGATGGAAAACCGGTTACCACCAGCAGGCAATGGACCACCCAACGACGCCCCGAACTGCTGCGCCTGGCAGAGCAAACCCAATTTGGTAAAACTCCGTCCCGGCCAAAGGATATGACTTTCCATACTTTCGACAAAGGTACATTGGCATTCAATGGCAAGGCGGTCAGAAAGCAGGTGACGGTATACTTTACGAAAGACACGTCGGCTCACAAAATGAATTTGCTGATCTATCTGCCGGCCCGGGCAACTAAGCCCGTGCCGCTGTTGATGCATATCTCGTTTGCCGCGTACAACCAGATCATCGACGACCCCGGATTACGGATGGGTGAAATATGGAATAAAGAGGGTAAGAAGGTAAAGGCTGATAAACCTTCCCCATTCGGCAAATTGAATGTAGCGCAATTCCTGGATGCAGGCATTGGGTTTGCGACGGTCTATTACGGCGACATAGAGCCTGATTTCAAAGATGGATTTCTATACGGGATCCGAAAAACCTATCTGAAACCGGGGCAAACCGAACCCGCTCCGGATGAATGGGGCGCGATCTCAGCCTGGGCCTGGGGATTGAGCCGTGCCATGGATTATTTTGAAACCGACCGCCAGATCGATAGCAAACGGGTCGCGTTACAAGGCGCATCGCGGCTGGGAAAAACGGTCCTATGGGCAGGCATACATGATACACGCTTCAAAATGGTGATAGCAAGCATCTCCGGTGAGGGCGGGGCCGCATTAGCCCGCAGAAATTACGGCGAAACCATCCGGCATATTTCCGACCCATCGCGCTATCTCTACCAGTTCGCCACCAATTACCACACCTATGCCGACAAAGTAGCCTCCATGCCAATCGACGCTCATATGCTCGTGGCACTCATGGCTCCACGACCACTGTTACTGCAAACCGGAAGCACAGACTACTGGTCAGACCCAAAAGGAGAATTCCTTTCTGCCATAGCGGCGGCACCTGTTTACCGGCTCTTCGGTGAAACCGCACCAACGGCTACCGCCATGCCCGCTGCCGGTGACACCTCATTGCTCATGAGCCACCTCGGCTACTACATGCATGAGGGTGGGCACACAGTCCTGCCCGACGACTGGAAACTCTTTGTCGACTATATGAAAAAATATCTCTGAGTAACTTCTTTCCAAATGCACGAAGGGCACCGCTATGGCGGTGCCCTTCGTGCATTTGCCCCTCCTCAATTACTATGTAAAATCCCATTTTTGTAATTTAATGCAAACGTTTGCACAAAATTCGATCTACTATTGATATATCGAACTTAAATGACTTATTTTGATTCAAAATAGATCATTTTATATTTAATAAAATATTTTAATAATTTTTTTCATCAAAAACTCTAAGCAGTGGAAATGTCAAATATTAAAAAGAAGATAAAAGTAGCAATCGTGGGTGTGGGAAATTGCGCGAGCTCGCTGGTTCAGGGCGTGGAGTACTATACCCGCTTTTCAGAAAAAACATCAGGACTAATGGCCAACGAAATCGGCGGATACCGGGCCGAACACATTGAATTCGTATGTGGCTTCGACATCGATGAGCGCAAAATAGGCTTACCACTCCGTAACGCCATCTTTACAAAGCCCAACTGTGCCATTCAGCTTTACACCGACATCCAAACCGAAGCGCCTGTATACCGCTCTCCGGTGCTCGACGGCGTTTCGCCCCAAATGCTCGCCTACCCCGCCGACCATCGCTTTGTAATTCAGGACAAATTGAAAGCCACGGATATACTGGCCAACAGCGAACGCTACGACCCGGTCATGACGCAGGAGATCCGGGAGGAGATCGTAAGCCGTTTGAAAGAGCATCAAGCAGAAATACTCATCAATTACCTGCCCGTCGGCTCACAGCTCGCAACCGAGTTTTATGCCGAGATCTGCCTTGAACTTGGTATTTCGCTCGTAAACTGTATCCCGGTATTTATCGCCTCCAACCCGGAATGGGAACAGAAATTCATCGAAGCAGGCATCCCGATCATCGGCGACGATATGCGCAGCCAGTTCGGAGCAAGCATTCTTTCGCAGATGTTGCAGGAACTGGCTTTCGAACGCGGCCATCACGTGAAGGCACACATTCAGCGCAACGTAGGCGGCAACACCGACTTCCTTAATATGGAGGACAAAAACCGGCTGAAGTCGAAAAAAATATCAAAGGAAAATGTGATCCGTGCCCAAAACGATATTCGTGGCATTTCCACTACCAACAGCTTCCTGCACGCGGGCCCTTCGGAATACATTGCTTTTTACGGCGACAACAAAGTGGCCAACTTTCGCCTTGAACTGGAAGGATTCATGGGCTCCCCGGTAACGCTGGACGCGCAGCTATCGGTTCAGGACTCCCCCAACTCGGCGGGGGTAGTGATCGACGCGGTTCGTTATGTGTATGTGGCACGAGAAATGGGACTGGTAGGCGCATTGAGGGGGCCTTCCGCGGCGACACAGAAAACACCTCCCCAGCAAATGATGTTTGCGGACGCAACCTATGAATGCCATGCCTTAGCTAAACGTGAGCTTACGGCATCCACCAGGAAGCAGCTGATACCAAGCTTCGAGCTGGATGACAAAATGGATTGACATACCATAAAAAGAAGAACACCTTTCAGCAGGGTGTTCTTCACGTGATAAACTGACTATTCCTATCCTTACCTACCCGCCACCAGCACCTTCACACCACGGTCTTCCAGCGCCTTCACCGACTCAGGTGATACCGCCGAATCCGTCACTATATATTGCACCTGGTCCAGATCGCAGATCTTACCGATCCCCCGCTTGCCGAACTTCGTATGATCGGCAAGCACCACTACGATTTGTGCCGTGCTGATCATCTTCTGGTTCAGCCCCGCCTCGGTGAGGTTGCTGATAGAGAGCCCGAAATCGAAGTCAATGCCGTCGACGCCTATAAAAAGAACGCCGCAGGAAATATGATCCAGAATGTACTCGGCATAGGAGCCAGCCACGGACGACGAATTCTGGCGGATCAGCCCTCCCAGCTGCAACACTTCTACATTAGGACGGTTGCTGAGCTCTAACGTTACTTTTACAGCCGGCGTAATCACCGTAATCTGCTTCGTAGGATGCAGGCAGCGCGCGAGCTCAAACACCGTCGTTCCGGAACCGATCATGATCGAGTCCGTCTGCCGGATCAGCGTAAGTGCTTCTCGCGCAATGCCTTGTTTTTCTTCCGAATTAATGAATTCCTTTTCGTTAATCGGCCGCTCCACCGCATAGGGGTTATTGAGAGAGCCGCCGCCGTGTGTCCTGAACAACAGGTTTTTGTCTTCCAGTAATTTGAGATCCTTCCGGATCGTCACCCCCGATACCTGCATTTGCTCCGAAAGCTGCACGATACTAACCGTCCCGGTGCGTTTCAGCTCCTGCAAAATGAATTGATGCCTTTCCGTAATTGTCATTTCGATACGCTTTGAAAGCAAGTATAACAATAGTTTCCGGATTCGGGAAGCCCACTTGTTAGATCAGCCCTCCATAACCCGCCATATTTATTTTTTAAATATAAATAATACAATTAAAAACCTGCACAGTAAGCTAAATAGTAGTCAAACCTGCATATTATCATATTGTTAATTATACAGATCACTAGTTTCAATTACTTTAATAAACTTTAATTTTGTTTAAATAATTTAATTTTACTTTGTTTACATCGTCATTTAGCTATAATATATCCTTTTTTCTATTTCAATTATACCAAATGAGACCCAAGCAGGCTTCAAGGCGCCAGAGACTGCCAGGAAAGTGAAATAAATTTTAACACACTATGATCAAAATGTAAAATTCAGGCTTACCCAATCCTATGAAACCTTTTTTCATCCATCTGACTACCCTGCTGTCGTTGCTGATACTCCTTGGAGCGACTCACTACGGACACGCCCAGGCGACCGACGCATCTATTACCGGTACGGTGAAGGACGCCACAAACAATGAATTCCTTCCGGGCGCGACCATTACCATCCGAAACGACGCAACCGGTTTTGAAACCCATACCATTACCAATGCCAAGGGCGAATACGTCCTGCATCAGCTTCCGCTCGGTAAGCCCTATTCCATCAGCGCCTCGTTTGTTGGCTTACAAACGGTCAGGCAAACGGGTTATTCGCTCAATTACGGAGACAAACTGCGCGTAGACATTACGCTATCAGCCTCAGAAACAGCTCTGAAAGAAGTAGTTATATCCGAAAAAGGCTTTGCTAAGGAAGTCCAGCAAGCGGGTGCCTCTACCTCCATTACGGCAGCGCAGATCAAAAACCTGCCGAATGAAGGGCGTAACTTCACCAGGCTGAACAACCTTTCGCCCCTGCAGGGCGGCGACAATTTCAGCTTTGGCGGTCAGCGTGCCACAGGAGCAAACGTGACCATCGACGGTATGAATGCCAAGAACCAATGGACCAACGGAACCGTTGCGGAAGGCCCATATGCCATTTCTCTGGAAGCGATCCGCGAATACAAGGTCATTACCAATGATTACGACGTGACACAGGGACGGCAGTCGGGCGGCGCGATCAGTGCGGTAACCAAAAGCGGCACAAATAAGCTGGAAGGTTCGGCATTCCTCTATTTCCGAAACAATACGCTCTCCAGCGGATATGACATCCGGGGTGTGAAACGGGAGCAGGATTTCAACAACTACCAGTCGGGTTTCAGCCTCGGCGGGCCGCTGATCAAGGATAAACTGCATTTTTTCGTCGCCTATGACCGCCAGGACGCAAGTCAGCCGCTGGTAATCGCCGACATCAAAAATGCCGACGACGAACAACGCTATGGAATCCGGAAAGACACGCTGGATAAACTGATCCGCATTGCCTCGGAATTGTATGGACTAAAGGGCAAACAATACGGCCAGTTCCCCCGCAAGACGACCACCAACACGGCATTTGTGCGCCTCGACTGGCAAATCAACCAGAAACATAAACTCACGTTGCGAAGCAATACGACGCGCTATGTTTCTCCATTCAATGAAGGCGACAATTCGAACATCAACCTGCTCGAATCCTACAACGATTTCAAAGATGTTTCGACCACGGCCATGGCCGCATTGCGCTCGTCACTTAACCCAAGACTGACCAACGAGTTCAAGGTACAATACATGTACTCCTACAAACCGAAGACGCCGCAGAGCTACCTGCCCTTCCAGAACATCCCGCGTGCGATCGTGAATGTAACTTCTCCATTCCCGACAGAGGCGAACCCGAATGCGACGCAAACCAAGTCCGTGCAGTTCGGCGGCCAGCGCTTCAGCCCCGAGTCCAACCGCATGAAGCAGGTGCATCTGAGCAATACCACCTACCTGAACACCGACAAAATCAATTTCACGTTCGGTACCGACAACATGCTGACATATATGGAAACGTATCTTTCCAGTGAGCAGAACGGCCGGTTTTTCTTTAACAGCCTCAATGACCTGGCTAATCTGACCCCCTACCGGTATGCACGCGAAGTCCCGCTCAAGGGTGCACCGATCGTAGAACAGACCGTACTCGACATTTCCGCATTCGCACAAGCCGAGTACAATCCGCACCGGGACCTGAACCTGGTGGTCGGGCTACGTTATGACGCCACCGCTTTCCTGACCAATGGTGAGTACAATGCTAATGTTGACAAAACACTGGGGGTGCGTACCGACATCAAGCCGCAGGACTGGAACAACATCCAGCCGCGCTTCCAGGTCACCTGGGACATGGGCGGCCGGAAAAAGGATATCCTGAAAATAGGTGGCGGAATGTTCTCTTCACAGCCGCATTACTATGCGCAGGTCAACAACATCCAGAACAGCGGATCGATGGTAGGCGCAATCGACGTAACCGGTGCGGCAGTTCCCAAACCCAATTTCAATGCCTACCGCAATGATCCTTCCACCATTCCCGGTATTCCGCAGGGCGTGAACTACATTTCGACCATCAATGCGGTAAATAAGGACTTTCAGGTACCCACTACTTACAAGGCAAATATCAATTACAACCACTTTTTCGGAGACCGCATCCGCGTCGGATTGAATGCCATTGTAGGCCGGACCGTCAACAACTATGTATACGTAGACCGTAACCTGGCCGATAACCCTGCATTCCGACTGGCCAACGAGGATAACCGTGGTGTGTTTGTACCAGCCTCGACGATTTCAGCCAAAGGGGTGACGGACTGGCTCAAGTCACGTAAAACCGAAGACGTAGGCCGTGTACTGGAACTGATCTCTACCGGCGTTTCCAATCAGCTGACTTTCGTGGCGGATGCGAGCGTGCGCATCGGCAAGGACGGCTATGTCAATGCGAGTTATACCATCAACTCAGCGAAAGATAACTCTTCTTACAACTGCTGCGTCGCCAACACTTCGACATTCCTGCCTGTGAAAGACGACCCACGCAATCTGAACTACGGCTATTCCGACCAGCAGTTCAAGAACAAGCTCGTCATTAATGGTGCAGCGCCTTCCTGGAAAGGTTTCCAGCTCGGCGCGACATTGATAGGCATCGGCGGCAGCCGGTATAGCTTCCTGGTAGGCGGCAATACGAGCCTGAACGGTGATTTTGTACTGACCAACGACCTCGCCTATGTCTTCAACCCAAACGACCCGGCCACGCCTGAGAACATCCGCAAGGGCATCAGCGACCTGCTGAGCAACCCGGAGACTGATCAGAGTGTAAAAGACTATATTAACTCGAACATCGGACAGGTCGCCAAACGGAATGGTGGCGAAAACCCATTCTACACCACCGTGGACCTTCGTTTGACGAAATCATTTCAGATTGTCAAAGGCCATAACCTCGAATTTTCTGCCGATGCATTCAACTTCCTCAACATCCTGAACAAGGAATGGGGCCGCAACTACAACCGCGGCAACACCAACCTGCTGAACATCAACGGATTTGATCAGGCGAAACAGCAATATGGTTACTCCGTGCAGAACATCGCAACCCGTCCGATCGGCGGCACGCCCTGGCGGATCCAGCTGGGCGTGAGATATTCGTTCAATTGACCTTTTATTTTCCTAATCCCAAACCAAACATGGCACCAATGACACCCTTTGACCGCATCGGATTACCCAGGCACCTTGCCTGGGGCTATCTGGGCATCCTGATTTTCATGATGGGCGATGGTGTGGAGCAGGGCTGGCTCAGCCCCTACCTCCTCGACCGCGGCATGACTATCCAGCAATCCGCCTCGCTGTTTACAGTTTATGGCATTACCATCGCAATTTCATCCTGGTTTTCGGGCGTGCTTGCGGAGGGGTATGGCCCGCGCAAGGCCATGCTCATGGGTATCCTGCTGTACGTGATCGGCACGATCGGATTCGTGGGGCTGGGCATGGAATCACTGAATTTCCCGGTGATGCTGCTTACTTATGCGATCAGAGGGTTCGGGTATCCTTTGTTTGCCTATTCATTTCTGGTCTGGATCACCTACCGTACTCCCGAAAATGCATTGGGCCGCGCGGTAGGTTGGTTCTGGTTTGTATTCACGGGAGGGCTCAATGTGTTCGGGGCTTACTATTCCAGCTGGGCTATCGAGCGCATCGGCTACCAGAACACGTTGTGGAGTTCGATCTTCTGGGTGTGCCTGGGCGCATTTATCGCGTTGGTTTTGAACAAAGATCAGTTTCATTCAGCGGGTGAGGCGGCAGGTAAAGCCAGGGAATTACTGAAAGGACTCACTATTGTCCGGGAGGAACCAAAAGTACTGATCGGCGGCATTGTCCGGATCATCAACACCACTGCCCAGTTTGCTTTTCCCGTATTCCTGCCCACATATATGGCCGAACACGGACTTTCCACACAGGAATGGCTCTGGATCTGGGGAACGATCTTTACGAGCAACATCATTTTCAACCTCATTTTCGGGTTTGTAGGCGACCGGCTCGGCTGGCAGAATACCATTATGTGGTTCGGCGGTTTCGGCTGCGGCGTTACCACGCTGCTTTTTTACTACTCGCCGGCTCTTTTCAATGGTAATTTCTGGCTGATCCTCATTCCCGGCATACTCTGGGGCGGGCTGCTGGCCGGATATGTGCCGTTATCGGCATTGGTACCTTCATTGGTGAAAGAGGAAAAAGGAGCAGCAATGGCCATCCTGAACCTGGGCGCAGGCCTGCCGGTATTCATCGGCCCCGCGATTGTCGGAATTTTTATCGGCACCATCGGCAGCGAAGGTGTTGCCTGGATACTCGCCATCCTCTATTTCATCAGTGCAATCCTGACCAGATTCATCTCATTGCCCAAGGAAAACAAAACCCCTGCACTGGCCATTAATGACAATCACTAGTAAAAATCAATCAAATTATAAAGCCGGGCGCTGAACAGCAAAAGCCAAAACGACACCAAGTATGAAAATTCTCATCACCGCACCCTATCACGAAAAGGCGCAACAGATTTTAAAAGAACAATTCGGAGAGATCATTTATAAGCCATGGAAATTGCAGGAGCGCGCCTACAATGAAGGCGAGCTCACCGCATTGCTGCGCGAAACCGGCGCGGAAGCGCTCATTACCGAGCACGACCATGTTACAGCGGCCGTTATCGAAGCGTTTCCCGGCCTGCGCTTCATCGGTGTTTGCCGGGGAACTCCTTCCAACGTGGCCGTTACAACAGCTACTGCCAAAGGCATTCCCGTATTCAATACCCCTGCCCGTAATGCGCAGGCGGTAGCCGAGATGTTCATTGCCAACCTCATCAACCTCATGCGCAACACGCTCGAAGGCATCGCCTGGCTGGAAGGTGAACATTGGGAAGCGGGTGCGCACACTTCCTACTTACAGTTCAAAGGAAGTGAAATCGCGGGGAAAACCATTGGAATGGTCGGTTTTGGGGCTGTGGGGCAAACTATCGCCAACCTCGTCCGCCATTTCCCGGCCGAAATCATTTACTACGACCCTTTCTATACTTCCGATGACGCGGATTACAAAAAGGTAAGCCTGGAAGAAGTATTCCGACAAAGTGATGTCGTGTCCATTCACCTGCCGGTGACCCCCGACACGGAGGGGATGATCGGCGAAGAGCTGATCGGTTTGATGAAAAAGGATGCCATTTTTGTGAACACCGCCCGTGCGGTGGTTGTGAAAAGGGAAGCATTACTGGCTGCCATTGAAAGCAACGGCATCCGCGGCGCCATTCTCGACGTTTTCGACCACGAACCGCCTGATGCGCTCGACTATCGCCTCATCCATCACAAAAATGTACTCGCCACCCCGCATATCGCCGGCGCTACTTTTGAGGTCGAAGATCATCATGCCGATATTATGAACAAGGCCTTGTATGATTTTTATATCAAAGGCAATCAAAACATACGTCAGTTCGTAAATCGGGAAGTATTGTCTGTTAAAACCCACTAATTAAAAAACAATGACATTCAAACAGGCTTACCTGATCGCGGACATCGGAACCGGCAATGTACGGGTGGCGGTTGCCGATACCACAGGCACAATACTCGGTGTGGCGAGCGCGGATATGCGGTACGAAAAGGATCACAACTATCCGGAATCCATCTTCTTCGATGCGGACGCGCTTTGGAATACCATCAAAAATCTTGCAAAATCGGTCATTGCCCAGGCCGGCTCCATAGCAATTACCGCCATCACCGCCACCAGCCAGCGCGAAGGCATCGTGGCGCTGGGCAAAAACGGCGAATCACTCATTGGGATGCCCAATATTGACCACCGTGGTCGTGAATGGGAGGAAATAGCACCCGACAAACACGACATATACCTGCTCACCGGCCGCTACCCCACTTCGCTTTTTTCGGCTTTGAAACTGGTAGGCCTCCGGCATGGCCGCCCTGAACTATGGCAACAGGTCTCGGCATTCACCAGCATCAGCGACTGGGCGCAGTTTAAATTCTGCGGGGTGGCCGGCTACGAGCACTCGCAGGCATCTGAAACTTTGCTTTATGACGTAGCCCGGGGAGACTGGTCCGACAAGCTTTGCGAGACCTACCAGATCGATTCCGCATTGCTGCCTCCACTCGTGCATTCCGGCACCTTGCTAGGCAGAATCTTACCCGAAATAGCACAGGAACTGGGAATTCCGGAAGCAGCCGATATTGTGGTGGGAGGATCGGACACCCAACTGGCGATCATGAGTTTGCAGCCATCGGCAGACGACGTCGTGATCGTTTCGGGCACCACAACACCCATTATCAAGATCGAGGATCATTATGTCACCGATGCACTGGATCGCACCTGGACCAACCGCCACACCGACCCTACCCATTTCCTGCTGGAAGCCAATGCAGGCGTAACGGGACTGAATTACCAGCGTTTGAAAGAAATATTTTACCCCAACGAGCCCTACGAGCTGATCGAACAGGAAGTGTCTGCCATCGGGGATACGCATTGTGTGGCCGCATTGGGTTCGCTGCTGGCCGGAGAAAAATCTCCGCTGATCCGTGGCGGTTTCATTTTCAATACACCCGTATCGCACCAGCTGAGCCGCGGACATTTCGTATGGGCGACATTGTGGGACATTGCGTGCAGCATTGCAGAGAATTATCGGGTTCTGTGCGAAGTAACCAGCCACGACCAGGACTACGTCTGGATGTGCGGCGGCGGCGTGCAAAGCCGTTTGCTGCGGCAGTTCATTGCCAATTTATTAGGTAAAAAAGTGATGATCCGGTCCAATTACCGCCAGGCATCGGTATCGGGTGGCGTAACGGCCTGCAACCATGCATTGGGAATAGCTAACCCGACTCCCGAAACGCTGGAAACCGTCGCCCCGGATGGCACCAGCGCTTACCTCGATTGGCAAGCCGAATGGAAACGGGCGAGGACTGCATTCAAAATCGGGCATTAAACGATTCGCACATTATCCCAATAACCATTTTAGATCAATGCATTCATATTTTTTAGGAATCGATGTCGGAACCCAGGGCGTGCGCGTGCTGCTGCTGAACGACGCGGGCAGTACGATCGGAAGCAGCGAAGAGGGTTTTCCACTCACGCCGCATTCGCGGGAAGAACAGTCTCCGGCAATGTGGTGGGAGTCGGTATGGGAATGTCTTCAAAATATGCTGATTTCGGTTCGGAAAAATGTTGATTTGAGTCAAATCAAAGCCATTTCCGTCACTTCGACATCCGGCACCGTGATCCCGCTCGACAAGAACAACGAGCCGCTGCACAACGCATTGATGTACAGCGACGCCCGCTCAGCCGCGGAAGGAAAACAATGCCGCGAGACAGCGGAAAGATATCACCCCGACGGCTATACCGGTTTCAATGCTTCGAGCGGTCTTTCCAAAATGGTCTGGTATGTTAACCATTTCCCTGAGCGGTCCGCGCAGATCAAAACCTGGGTTCACGCGACCGATTTCATCATCGGCAAACTCTCCGGCGACTATTCGGTAACCGATTATGCCAATGCATTGAAATCCGGCTTCGACGTTGCGAATGCCGAATGGCCTGCCTACCTGTCCGAACATTTGCCCTTGCAAAAGGAATGGCTGCAAACTGTCGTCCCCTCAGGCTCCCGCATTGGCACCCTGCTCCCCGAACTAAGCAGCCAACTCGGCTTGTCCGAAATACAGGTCATTGCCGGCATGACCGACGGCTGCGCTTCACAGGTAGCATCCGGGGCAGTGAAGCCGGGCGACTGGAACACCACCATCGGCACCACCCTGGTCGTCAAGGGAGTAACCATCAGGGAAGTACGAGATCCCGAAGGACGGCTATACAGCCACCGCCATCCCGAAGGCTACTGGATGCCCGGCGGGGCTGCCAATATCGGCGCCGACTGGATTTCGGCAGGTTTTGCGGACAACCTGCCAGTATTAAATAAGGCCGCTGCTGCCCTAATCCCCACCGGACTGATTGCCTATCCCTTGTTACAGCAAGGAGAGCGCTTCCCATTTATCGCGCCTCAGGCCAGGGGCTTTGAACCCGGAAATACCCGTCGTGAGATGCTTTTTACCGCCAACATGGAAGGTGTCGCCTGCGTGGAGCGCTACGCGTACGAGTTGATTGAGAGCCTGTCCGGCGAGCAAGTGAACGCTGTGTACACTGCCGGTGGAGGCAGCAATAGCGAGGTTTGGCTAACGATCCGCGCCAATGTCCTCAACCGGCCTGTCCACAAATGCGGCAATGTGACCGGTGCCGCAGGAGCAGCCATCGTCGCGGCCGCCGGTGCGCACTTCGGCACACTTACCCGGGCATCGGCTGCCATGACGCACATTGAAAAAACGGTCCTGCCCGACCCGGTCCTTTCCGCGGCCTACGAGCAGCAATACCGGAATTTTATTCAAACTTTGACGGAAAAAGGATTCATTTCCGGAGAAGTCATCAAAACCCATTGACCATGCTTCATGTTTATCTGCTCCGTCATGGAGAAACGCTCTGGAATGCCGACGGCAACCGCTATTGTGGCACCACTGACATCGGGTTGACTGAAAAAGGTGTCCAACAGGCGCACCAGGCAGCCACTTTGCTGAAAGATATTACCTTCGACGCCGTATATACTTCTCCCCTGCAACGGGCGCACCACACCGCCACCATCGCATCCGTCAACTACCCTGGCGTCATCGTTGACCACCGGCTCATTGAAGCGTCGTTCGGTGAATGGGAGGGCAAGACCCGGGAGGAGTTCATCGCCGAAAACCCCGCACTCTGGAACGCCTGGGCGCAAGAACCCGACTACGCGCGTGCAGGTGGCACGGGAGAGACGGCCGTCGAGATCGTCACACGGGTGGACGATTTTTTCAACGAAGCTTTACAAAAACACCCCTCGGGGACCATTCTCGTGGTGGCGCATAATGCGGTTAATCGCTTTTACATGGCGTGGAAACTGGGGATGCCGCTTAAAAACTACCGGCAGATCGTCCAGGAAAATTCTTCCATTACATTATTCAATCTGGATGCGCAGGGTGAATTCAGTCTGCTCAAACTCAACTGCCGTTCCTGATTTTTAATCCATCGATATGAAAAAGAACTATTTCAAACCGCTTGTCTGTTCGACCCTGCTGGCTGTCTCGGTCACATTACCTGCCTGGTCTCAGGCCAAAATGAATGTACTAAAAATCAAATCGGCCAAAGACCTGCATGCCCTTTTCAAATATACCGACAACGATATCATGCTGATAGCCGGCCATCGCGGGGGAATGGTCAAAGGGTTTCCTGAAAACTCCATCGCCACTTTTGAAAATACATTGAAACACACCCCGGCATTCTTCGAAATCGATCCGCGCCTGACGAAGGATAGCGTGATGGTGCTCATGCACGATGCCACCCTTGACCGCACGACCACGGGCAAGGGTAAACTCTCGGACTACACCTACGAGGAGCTGAAAAAAATCCGACTGAAAGACGCAGAAGGCAACGTGACCAACTTCCCGATCCCGACGCTTTCGGAGGTGATTGAATGGGCACGCGGTAAAACCGTACTCAATCTCGATCATAAGGACGTTCCGCTCGCGATGACCGCCGCACTGATTAAAAAGCACAACGCAGACGCTTTCGTGATGCTTACCGTCCACAGCGCTGCCGAAATGACTTACTATCTTTCTCAAAACAAAAACCACACTTTCTCGGCATTCGTCCGGAATATGAAAGAGTACGAGGATTACGAGAAAGCCGGGGTTCCGTTCAACCAGATGATCGCTTACATTGGACCCCATGTAAAGCCCGAGAACAAGGAGCTGTATGCATTGCTGCACAAAAAAGGAACAATGTGCATGATCTCAGCGGCATCGTCCTATGACAAGCTGAAAACACCGGAAGAGCGAAAAGCAGCTTACCTGGCCATTGCACAGGACGGCGCTTCGATTCTCGAATCCGACCTGCCGATCGAAGCAGCCGAGGCCGTGAAGGCATACACGCAGAAAAGCAGCCCGAAGCAAAAGCTGTTCGGTAAAAAATAGGCTTACGGGCATAATCCTAACCTGCATTCTTCTTTAGCCCTGTACAAGGGCGGACGTCCGCTGTCCGCTTTTGAACAGGGTTTTTGATTTTAATAGGCTTAAATTCAACGCTAACACACTTTCCCAAAGCTGGCAGGATATTTTACATACGGAAATAGATGAAATAAAATCTGACCTGAATATCCATGAGACGAAGCGACCTGGGTGAATTTGAAGAAATAGTATTGCTGGCTGTGGCAGCGTTGTCGCCGGGCGCCTATTCGGTGATGATTGCCGAAGAGCTGGAAAGGGAAACCGGTCAGCCGGTGAGCACCGGAGCGGTACATGCCGCGTTGCAGCGCCTCGAACAAAAAGGCTGCCTGACCTCCCAGCTCGGCGAAGCCACGCAGGAGCGAGGTGGAAGGAGAAAACGGCTGTTCGCGCTTACCAACTACGGCGGGAAAATCCTGAGCGATGTGCGCAATGTCAGGAACAGCCTCTGGAACCGCATTGCAGACACAGAATTAACGAAACTGGGACTCCAATTTTCAAACAGCTGACCCGATGCAACCACTCCCTCCCCGCTGGCTCAACAAACTGGCAACCCGCATCTGCGCCCCACACCTCCGCGAGGAATTGCTGGGTGACCTCCAGGAGCGTTACGCATTGCGTCATCGACGCACCGGCGCGCGCAAGGCCAACTGGTTTTTCATCCGCGAGGTAAGCGCATTACTGCGCCCATCGATCATGAAGCGCAAACCCTCGGCTTACCGTTCACCATCCGTATTCAACCCCGAAATGCTCCGTAACTATTTCAAGATCGGCTCACGGGTATTGCTCAAAAACAGCAGCTACTCGCTGATCCACGTCACAGGGCTTTCTATCGGGCTTTGGGCCTGCATGATGGTGGCTACGGTGGTGATTGATAGTCTGTCATATGACAGGCAATGGAGCAGGAAGGATGATATTTACCGGATTGTTACCGTCAGCAAAATGGGCAGCGACCTTATGGAACGCTCTTCATCTTCGCCGGAGAACCTCGCTCCTGAATTGCAAAAAAATTATCCCGAAGTGGATTCCTGGTCGCCGCTTTCCGCCCACGACATACAGTTTAAAATCCATCCCACAGACCCGGACGGCCGGCAAACACATATACTTACAGCTGATACGATGATCAGCCGAATATTGGACTTAAAGTTGCTTGCCGGAAGTTTCCAGCGTTCGACAAAGAGCAAATGGAGTTTGCTCGTAACAAGGTCCTACGCAGCTAATATGTTTCCCGGCCAGGACCCGATCGGAAAAGTCATTCATGATATACCCACATTCAGCTCCGGCCCCACGCCTTACGAAATTACCGGACTGATCGAAGACCTTCCGTATAACAGTCATCTTCGCGCCGATGCGATACGGTTGAAATCCACCAAAACAGAGCCTTTGACTAACAGTGGAATCACGTCTTTCGGCAGAAATTACATACTAATGAAACCGGGAACCGATATTGACGCATTTACGCGCAAAATCAATGCGTGGTATACCACTTTCATGAATAACAAAGGTCGGGAACAGTTTGAATTTCAGCCGATAAAAGATGTCTACCTCCACTCCGACTTCGCCCAAGGGCAAAGCGTCCAGGCCAACGTCCGCACGATCTACATTTTTACGGGGGTAGCACTGCTATTACTTTTTATCGCATGCATCAATTTTGTCAACCTCAGCACAGCCAGGGCTTTCACGCGCTTGAAGGAAGCCGGGGTGCGGAAAATACTAAGCGGATCGCGCTTACAATTGATTGTTCAGTTACTGACGGAAACACTACTTCTTTTCGGGATATCCGTCGGCATTGCATTTTTTGCATATTACTTCACACTAGCGCCGATAGAAAGCTTTTTGGGCCATAAGCTTATCATCACGTTCACAGCCAGTCTCCCCATGACCACGATGGCATTGGTAACGATTTTCTTTACTGCATTACTAACAGGACTTTATCCGTCCTGGATGGTATCCGGCTTTAAACCTGCCAATACACTTCGGGGCACCCTCACTTCATCGTTCAGTCAGAATGGTCTTCGCAAAATGCTGGTAGTGGCGCAATTCTCCATTTCAATTATTGTGCTGCTTGCCACATTCGTGGTCCGGCAACAACTCGATCTCATGAAGAACAAAGAACTTGGCTATCAAAAGACTGGTTTGCTAAGCATAGAACAAATTTCGTGGGAAGGCAAGGGAGACGCTTTTAAAGCCGAATTACAACGAATCCCGGGTGTATTGCGCAGCAGCATGTCCCTGTGGCTCCCTACCGAAGGCGGCGGCAATATGCAGCGAAATGTACCCGACCCGGCCAATACAGACCGCCCTATCAGCATCTGGTACATCGTCGGTGACGTGGATCTGCCCCAAACTTTGGGACTGAAACTCGTAAAAGGCCGTATGTTCAGCGACCATTTTGCCGATGCCTTGAATGCTGATTCATTGCAAAAAAAAGGTTTCGACAAATTTGCAGAAGCCCAGACGAACCAAAACTCATTAATGACCGCCTCGGCTTCGAAAATACTGAGAATCAAGCAACTTGACACCAAGGTAAATAATGCCCATTCCGTACCCGTGGGAGTAGTTGGGGATTTTCATAATGAATCGCTTTATGAACCAATGAAACCCACCCTCATTCTCGCTCAAAAATCTCCGGAGTATGCCGGTATGCTCATCCGCATTCAGCCAGATACCGAAACGCAGGTCGAAGAAGGTATTCGACGGTTGTGGAAAACGTTTTTCTCGGATAAACTACTTCGAATCAACAACGTGGAAGAGCAGCTCCGGCAACAATACGAAGCCGAATCCAAACTCCACCAGCTCTTCCTCTTTTTCAGCGGGCTGACGATGTTCCTTTCTGCATTGGGCATTTTCGGGCTGGTAGTACAGGCAGCCGAGCAGCGGGCGAAGGAAGTGGGCATCCGCAAGGTACTGGGAGCTTCGGTTGCGGCTATTGTAGGATTGATTTCAAAGGATTTTGTCAAACTCGTGCTGATCGCCATTGTCGTGGCGTCGCCGCTGGCCTGGTATGCATTGCAGAAATGGCTTGAAAATTATCCTTACCGGACGCAGATCAACTGGTGGGTGTTTGTAGTGACGGGGGTAGCAACATTAGTCGTGACGATCGGAACGGTGAGCTTTCAGGCTATCCGCGCCGCTACTGCGGACCCCGTTCGCAGCCTGAGGAACGAATAGCATTATAGGGAATTAAAGTACAGCGATGCCACTTTAATTCCCCATTTTTGAGCTGCTGGCAGCAAGCGTGTGCGGTTTTTAAGTTAGCATGACAATTGTACTGTTTTTGCCAGCAACAAAATCAACACCCCTCATGCAAATGCTCTCAGGCCTGGGCAAGGCCAGGTACATCCCCCTCCTGATTCTTTTTACGCTCGCGATCATGCAATCCTGCCGGAAAAACCCGAAGGAAATGACTGATCAGGAGCTCGCCGAGGCGATCAGTGAAAAGAAAACCTATCAGCAACTACTCGACCTCGCCGGCAATGCGGGGATCGATACGCACAAATTCGAGGCGAAGGCCGGCACGCAGCCGGTGTTCGGATTGCTGGAAGAAATCGCGTTCGGCCACAAACCCACCATCCGGTTTACCCAGAAAAAAATCAAAGCCGACACAACGCTGATACGCGATGCGGCTGAGGAGCTTGTCGACGGGCAATCTGTGGAAAAGGTTTTGGAGAAGCTGGAACCGGTTTTCCCGGTTTACCATAACCTGAAAATCCATTATACCCGGTTATTGAAGGAACAAAAAAAGGACAGCGCGGCATATGTGGCTCAAACCCTGAATGCCTACCGCTGGATTCGCCGGCAAATTCAGGGCGCGCCGCGGTTCGTAGTGGTCAATATCCGGGGCGCTTACCTGACCGCGATGGATTCGGCCGGCCAGCATGTGCTCACCATGCGCACTGTCGTGGGTAAGCGCGATACGCCTACGCCTACGATCGACACCTACGCGACAAGCATCGTCACGCATCCGTACTGGAATGTGCCTAAAAGCATTGCTATTAAAGAGATTTTCCCGAAAGCCGCGGCAAACCCCGAATATCTGGCTAAAAACCGCATTCAGGTGATCGACAAGGACGGGCAGGCGATTAACCCCGAAGAATTGGAATGGGGCGACCTAAGCGCTGAAAAATTCCCTTACCGTTTCAGGCAGGAAACCGGGGAGGACAATTCATTGGGGCTGTTGAAAGTAGAAATTAAAAATCCGCTTTCGATTTACTTGCACGACACCAATGCGAGGTATTTGTTTACCAGCAACCAGCGTTGGCGCAGCCACGGGTGCGTTCGCGTGCAACACCCCACCGACCTGGCCAACTACATGGCCGGCACGAAACTGCTCGACAGTGATTTTCTTACCGAGCCCGATACCGTTTCGCACCCGCCCAAATGGCATAAACTCAAAGAGAGGGTTCCGGTATTTTTGCTGTATTTGCCTGCGGACTGTAATCCAAAAGGCGATTTGATGTATTTCCCGGATGTTTACAAACGCGAGACGCCCAATGCCTGAACGTCGGCCATTGCTTCCATGCCCGCCAGCAAAGAGGATTCCCGGATATAATGCTGATCGCCGGAATAAATAAAGAGCCCGGCGCCATTGTAAAGCAGATTGATCAGCTTTTTGGAGTCGGCGAGCGAAACAGCGGGGCAACCAAGGCTGCGGCCGAGTCTGCCGGTATTTTTGATAAATGATTCACTCACATAATCCGCCCCGTGCATCACGATAGCCCGTTCCAATGCACGGTCGTTAATGCCTTTTTCAAGCCCCTCCAACCGAAGCGAAAGACCATGCTTGCCCTGGTAAGTGCCTAATGTTTTATAAAAGCCCAAACTGGATTGAAAAGAGGAATTCGCATTGGAAAAGCGCTCCGCAAACTCATTTCCCGAGTTACGGCCATGCGCTACATAAGTATTCAGAAGCACCTTCTTTTTAATTAAGTCAATGACATACAGCCGCTTATTGCGCGACGATTGCGTAAAGTCGCAGATCGCCATGATCGGGTTATCGAGTTTGATTTTTTGAAAACCAAACCATGCACAATAGAATGCACGTTCCGACAAGCCTTGCTTTTTCAAGCCCAGCGAGTCATACAATGAAATCCATTCGGAACGGGTAACAACCGAGTCGATTTTCGCGACCGGCATTTTTTTTGTAGTAGAAAGATTGGAAAGTGAGTCGGCCCGGTGAACACCTAATGAAATGCCTGCTGCTATCAATACCGCCACCAAAACCCCATGCGCTTTTGTCATTTCTAATTGTTTTATTGAGTATGTGCTTCAAAATCAATCAAGAAGATGCGTCGCCAGGCGACCCTAACCTAACAGGTCTTAAAACGCAAATGGTTCCGAAAAATTTCAGAACCATTTGCAATATACTAATTATCAATTATTTACAAGAAACAATTCTCGACTACACCTGACTATTTCCTGACCAGAATTACCCCATTCATTCACTCATTCCCCGTTCCACGGCGACTCATTCAATCATTCAGTCATTCAATCACTCAAAATTCATCATTTCTTCTCAATCCCCGCCAAAACCCGTCCGATATCATTTGCCCGGGCCATATAAGAAAGGCTGGCGTCCATATCACGGCCGTCTATTGCCTCTTTAAACTTTTTCAGCAGCTCGATATAATCGCCCAATGCCTTCGAAACATTCTTTTTGTTCTGGTCAAAAATCGGGGCCCACATTTGGGGCGAGCTTTTTGCCAAACGAACTGTGGAAGAAAACCCGGTGCTTGCCATATCGAAGATCGCACGCTCGTCGCGTTCTTTATCCAGCACGGTCATTCCCAATGCAAATGAGCTGATGTGGCTCAAATGGGACACATATGCCAGATGCAGATCATGCTCTACAGGCTTCATGTAATGGATTTTCATACCGGCATCGCGGAGGAACGTTTCCACGAGTCCCAGCGAGTCGGAATTGCTTTTGTCCTTGTCGCAGATGATCACGTTTTTATCGATCAGCAATTCTTTAAACGCCGCTCCCGGACCTGAATTCTCGGTACCTGCCATGGGGTGTGCAGCTACAAACTGCCCGCGTTTCGGATGCTTGTCGACGAGTTTGCAGATCAGCTCTTTGGTAGAGCCCAGATCGGTGATCGTCCGGCCGTCAGGCAGGTGATCGAGCATGTACGGCAGCAGCTTGGTAATGGCGTCCACCGGTGTCGCCAGTACATTCAGCTCTGAAACCTGCAATGCTTCGTCCAGCGTCAGGATCTCGTCCACGATGCCTTTCGCCAATGCTATTTTCTGATTGACTGCCGAATTATCCACACCCACGAATTTCACGTGCGGGTATTTCTCACGCAGTCCCAGGGCAAACGACCCACCCAGCAGGCCGACCCCTATAATGCTGATTATCATTATATTGAATTTAGAATATCAATCCCAATTACCCTTTGATCCGCTCCACGGCCTGCCAGATTCTTTCTTTTGGCAAACACAATGATAAACGGATGTAACGCTGGCCTTTCGGACCAAAAATGAAGCCGGGTGCAATGAAAACGTGCTTTTCAACGAGCAGGCTGTTCACGAGCGCTTCCGCCGACTCCGTGGAATCGGGCAGCTTGCCCCAGAGGAACATACCTTCCTGCTTATCGTCCCAGGTACAACCCAGCGTCTTCAAAAGTGCTTCCGAAGCTTCCAAACGGCCCTGATATACTGCATTGCGTTGGGCATGCCATTCATCAGAGTTGCGCAATGCCGTCGCACCAGCCTCCTGCATTGCCCAGAACATCCCCGAATCGACATTGCTCTTGATCGTCAGCACGGCGCTGATGTATTCCTTCGCGCCGGAAAGCCATCCCATCCGCCAGCCTGCCATATTGTGCGACTTGCTCATCGAATTCAGCTCGATCGCCACTTCCTTCGCTCCGTCCACCGACAACAAGCTGATGGGTGCTTTCTTATTCAGGATCAGGCTGTACGGATTGTCGTGGCAAAGCAAAATCCTGTGCTTTTTGGCAAAAGCAACCGCTTCTTCGAACAACTCGCGCGTCGCAGGCGCACCCGTAGGCATATGCGGGTAATTGAGCCACATGATTTTCGTTTTGGGCGTCACGAGGCTTTCCATCGTTTGCCAATCGGGCTGCCAGCCGTAATCTTCACGGAGCGGATACTCCTTCACGATCGCACCGACCATTTGGCTCACGGCGCGATAGGCAGGATAACCCAGCTCCGGCACCAGCACCTCGTCACCGGGATCCAGGAATGTCAGCGATATATGGGTAATACCTTCTTTCGAACCAATGAGGGGTAATATTTCAGTATGAGGATCGAGTGTAACGCCGTAGGTGCGATAATAAAAATCTGCAACTGATTTTCTGAAAGCCGGGGTGCCTGTATAAGGCTGATAACCATGTGCCTGCGGTTGATAGGCAGCATCGGTCAATGCTTTCAGAGTTTCTACTGAGGGCATCATGTCCGGGTTTCCGATACCCAGATTAATGACGTCATGCCCTTCGGCAATCAGTTTGCGCACTTCTGCCAGTTTCACCGAAAAGTAGTATTCCGATGTCTGCCTGGTGCGCTGTGCAGTTTCTATAATCATTATGGTGATAAAATTGTGCTTTTAGCCATTGGCCATCAGCTATTAATAATTCCGTCCGGAACACCCCGGCGAAACGGGGCGCAATTTACGACAATTTCGCGAACGACACGGGATGTAAGGAGGCCCCGCCGGGGCCAATGCGTGATTTGACGCAGTTTTGCTATAAACAGGATGCGCCTCCGGCGCCCTTATCTATCGCCAGATGTCGTCCTGGAGCGACAACCTGGTTGTAGCATACAGGAATGCAAATTACCGACCGGCCCCGGCGGGGTCTCCTGCTTGCCTGGATGCCCATTTATATAATCCATTTTTATCTAAATTGCGGCATGAACAAACTACGTAACCTCGTCCTTTTCGCTGCATTTCTGGCCGGTTGCTCCAAACCTTCGGACAAAATCGTCGTCGCTACTGCCGCCAATGTGCAGTATGTGATGAAGGAAATCCAAAAGGAATTCGAGAAAGAATCAGGCAAAAAGATCGAGATCGTAGTAGCATCTTCCGGCAAACTCACAACGCAAATCCGCGAAGGCGCGCCGTTCGACGTGTTCGTTTCAGCCGATACCAAATACCCCGAAGAAATCTTCAAAAACGGCGGCTCCGACCAAAAACCGGAAGTTTACGCCACGGGTACATTAGTCCTCTGGTCGAAAGACATCACAGAAACCGACCTCAAACCGGCGATACTCCTTACCGAAAAAGTCAAAAAAATAGCTGTTCCCAATCCACAAACGGCACCATACGGCGAGGCGGCCGTGCAGGCATTGAATGCATTGAAACTCTACGGCCAAACGGAAAAGAAACTGGTATACGGTGAAAGCATCGCCCAAACCGCGCAGTATATTACAACAGGGTCCGTAGAAGCCGGTTTCAATGCATTATCCATCGTATTATCGCCGGAAATGAAGGGAAAGGGGCATTATATACTCGTCGACCCGGCGCTTTACAAACCCATTCAACAAGCCGCTATCTTATTAAAACACAGCGAAGACTCTCCCAAAAAAGCGTCCAGCGAACAGTTTTACAAATTTCTGTATTCAGCCAAAGCAAAGGCAATTTTCAAACGGTATGGTTATGAGTAAATGTCAGAGGTGGTCAGGTGAGGTCAAAGTATAGTCATTCAGTCATTCAAAACTAAAATTGGACACCCAACCATTACTACTAACGTTCAAACTCGCCAGCATTACCTCGGTCCTGCTGCTCGTAATCGCCATGCCGATCGCCTATTGGCTGGTTTTCGGGAAGTTCAAAGGCCGTGGCGTGGTAGAAGCGCTGATCGGCATGCCGCTCGTGCTGCCGCCTTCGGTGATCGGTTTCTATTTGCTGCTGGCATTCAGCCCGTCGCATTGGTTTGGTGCCTGGGTCGAGGAAGTTTTCGGGTTAAGGCTCGTCTTTTCGTTTCCGGGACTGGTGATCGCGTCCATTTTATACAGTCTTCCATTCATGATCTACCCAATCCGCGCAGGCCTTCAATCCCTGCCGGCGTCATTGCGGGAGGCATCCTATACGCTCGGGAAAAGCGAATGGCAGACATTCGTGCAAGTGCTCCTGCCCAACTGCAAACCGGCCATACTCACGGCATTTGTACTCACATTCGCGCATACCGTGGGTGAATTTGGTGTCGTGCTGATGATCGGCGGGAATATCCCCGGCGTGACCAAAGTGGCTTCCGTAGCCATTTACAATGAGGTAGAATCGCTGAACTACCCGGCCGCAAACGCCTACGCGATGGTGCTTTTTGCGATCACTTTCATTATTTTGCTGCTGGTCTATTCTATTAACAACCGCCTGCTCCGTGTCCGACAACCAGCTTGAAGTCCATATCCGGCATACTTTGCATACCGCGCACGGCGTCCTGCCGATGGAAGTCGATTTCGCACTTGCCAGCGGCGGCATTCTGGCATTGACGGGGCCTTCCGGTGCAGGAAAAACGACATTACTCCGGCTCATCGCGGGACTCATTCACGTGGGTTCTGGTCGCATTACATTCCAAAATGAAGTCTGGCTCGATACCCCCTCGCGCATTCACATACCCGCCCAAAAGCGGCGTATCGGCTTTGTTTTTCAGGATTATGCATTGTTCCCGCATATGACCGTCCGGAAAAACCTGCGTTTCGCACTCGGTGAAAGCCAATCGGCAGAAATTGTGGATGAACTGCAGGAAGCGACCGGGTTGACGCAACTGGCTGACCGTAAACCGGCCCAGCTCTCGGGCGGGCAGCAGCAGCGCGTCGCGCTCGCACGTGCGCTCGTACGCAAGCCGGAATTGCTGCTGATGGACGAGCCTTTCGCCGCCCTGGACCCGGAAATGCGTTACCAATTGCAGGATTTGCTTCTCAAACTTCACCGTCAGCACGGTTTCTCTATCATCCTAGTCACCCACGACATGGGCGAAATATTCCGCCTGGCCGACCAGGTGGCCATCATGGAAACGGGCAAACTGGTCCGTTTCGGGACACCAGCCGAAGTTTATCTGAACGACGCCAGCCAACCCGACGGCCTGATGATTTACGGGGAAGTATTGGCCTGCCAGCGACAGGGCGAGATCCTTTCCGTCCAGGCGTGGATCGACGGTAAAATCAGGCAGCTCACGGTACCTGCACACCTCGAAACCCAATTACAGCCCGGCGGCACATTCACAATGCATTATGCAGCCAGTAATGCCGACGTTCGGATTATCAAATCCGAAACCAAAGGCCCACCGAGCGCATAAGGGTAATTTTCCAAACAACCAGTCTTTTTCCCAAAATCATTCTTAACACTCAACCATGCGGGTATTTTTCAAACTATTACAGGTTGCATTTTTAGCGCTGCCATTGCTTGCTTTTCGCCAGGACAAGCCTGTACGCGTCGTTTTCTTCGGCGATTCGATCACTCAGGCCGGTGTAGGCCCAACCGGTTATATTACCAAAGTGGGTGAAATGCTCAAAGCCAAAGGCCAGGACAGTCAGTACGAGCTGATCGGCGCGGGTATAGGCGGAAACAAGGTTTATGATCTCTATTTAAGGCTCGAAGACGATGTGCTGGCCAAAAAGCCGGATGTAGTCTTCATTTATGTGGGTATCAATGATGTTTGGCACAAAACTTCGTCGGGAACCGGAACCGACCCCGATAAATATGTGAAGTTCTATGAAGCACTGATTAAAAAAATGAAGGCGCAGAACATCCGTGTCATCGTTTGTACGCCCACCGTAATAGGCGAGCGTAATGACGCCTCGAATGCGCAGGACGGCGATCTGAACCAGTATTCCAAACTTATCCGCGAGATAGCAACACGCAACGGCCTGCAACTCCTGGACCTGCGCAAGTATTTTCTCGACTATCTGGCCCAAAACAATCCTGAAAACAAAGAAAAAGGCATTCTGACCTCCGATCGCGTGCATTTGACCGACGCCGGCAACCAGTTTCTGGCAGAAAAAATGCTGGAAGCTCTAGTACAGAAATAGCCTGTCTCTACTTGCAAACATCATTTTCGCTACATACAACTATTCTCACATGCCCCGGAAACTAAATCCGGGGCTATTTTTTTTGAAAACCCATTTTTACCGTCTGATAATCACTGACGTCACCGGATCATTGGTTTCGGGAAGAATTTACGATTAGTACAAAATTGGAGGAAAGGTCGGCCGACCCGATTTACACTTCTCTTAATCTTAAAATTTCTATTCCATGAAACACGCTTCCAAAGCGCTCCCTCTGGCTATCACAGCAATAGCCGCATCGATGTCCATTCTCTTTTATTTCAATCCGTTTAGGCACAAGCATCCATCCGGGGTTGAAAACGGGGCAAGTGCCCGGGCGACTTTGCCGGATACCGATCAATCGGCTCTTTTCCGGTCCATCGCATCTCATGAATACAACATTACCTGGGATAAAGCGAAAAAGGTGCATCAAAGCCCTAACCGGAAGCATAACCTGCGCGCTTACTACCAGCCGGGCAGTTTGACGATCCAAAACCGCATTGACTCCGCGGGAAACAACTTCCGGCTCAGATTGATCAACAGGGGTATTTTTGCGGATGGCCAACCCATTGGCGAAGCAGGCAATACGGCAGCCCTCCTACCCGAACACAACAAGCTCGGTATCCGGTATCCTGCATTCACCGAAGAGTTTATCAATAATGAAAACGGCATACGGCAAAATTTTGTCGTTCGGGAGGCTCCTCAGCAGACCAGGCAGCTGGAAGTGAGGCTTGATTGTGAAGGTCTTATTGTGAAAAGCGGCGGACAAAACGAAATGCTGTTTTTCGGAGATGAGCAATCTCCCGAGCCACGGCTCATTTACCGCGACCTCCATTGCTGGGATGCCCGCAACCAACCATTGATAGCATCCCTCACCTGTATTGGCCAACAAGTCCGGATTAATGTCAATGTAGAAAAGGCCACATTTCCGGTTACCATTGATCCGCTGTTTATCAATCCGGCCAACGCAGCTCAGACTTTGGAAGCCAACCAGGTGGATGCCTGGTTCGGATTTTCGGTGGCCTCTGCCGGAGATGTGAATGGGGACGGGTTCAGTGAAATCATTGCCGGCGCACCTTTATTTGACAATGGGCAAAGCGATGAAGGGGCGGCATTCCTGTTTTACGGGTCTGCAAATGGCACAACCACCGTGCCGACAATTCTGGAATGCAACCAAACCAATGCGCAAATGGGTTTCGCCGTTTCAAGCGCCGGTGACATCAACAAGGACGGGTTCAGTGACATCACTGTCGGAGCCCCCAACTACCACAACGGGCAAACCGACGAAGGAGCCGTGTTTGTCTATCTGGGCTCTGCCAAAGGTATCAAACCCAACCCTGCCATCGTACTGGAGCAGAACCAGGAAGATGCACAGCTCGGCACCGCTGTTTCTCCCGCCGGCGATGTAAATGGCGATGGATATAGCGATGTCATTGCCGGGGCAATCTATTTTCATCAGGGCCAAATGAATGAGGGAGCGGCATTTCTGTATTATGGAAGCGCAAATGGCATTGCTCCCGGCAACTTTTCTATTTTGAAAAGTAATGTAATAGGTGCCAGGTTGGGTTCAGCCGTCGCCGGTGCCGGAGATGTGAACGGAGATGGGTTTAGCGACGTAGTCGCCGGGGCAATATTGTATGGGAATGGGCAGGCAGGAGAAGGAGCCGCATTTCTGTGCTACGGCTCGGCCACCGGACTCAACACCGCAAACCCGGTGGTGATCGAAAGTAACCAAACCCACGCCCGGCTGGGTAAGGCAGTGGCCGGTGCCGGGGACCTGAATGGAGATGGCTACTCAGATGTAGCCTTAGCCGCATCGTATTTTGATAATGGCCAATCCGACGAAGGGGCTGTGTTTGTTCATTATGGTTCAGCAACCGGCATCCAGACCAACGCTTCCCTGGTGGTCGAATGTGACCTGATGAATGCAGAACTCGGCACGTCGGTAGCTTGTGCCGGAGATGTCAACGACGATGGGTATGCAGATCTGCTTGTCGGAGCAGGCTATTGGGGAAAGGGGCTACTGGACGAAGGAGCGGCGTTGATTTACCACGGAGCATCGTCAGGACTGAAATCAAAACCGGACATCGTCATCAAAGGCACGCAGCTCCAATCACATATGGGCAGTGCACTGGCTAGCGCCGGTGACGTCAATGGCGATGGGTACAGCGATATCGTGACCAGCGCATATCTGTTCGATAAGGGCCAGAAGAATGAAGGACTGGTATTGGTATTCCATGGTGGCCCGGGTAAGCTCGCTGTCGATCTGCCGTCTTCCCTTGTCAGCAACGAAGCAATGTCACGGTTTGGCTACGCAGTGGCGGCCGCAGGGGACGTCAACGGCGACGGGTACGACGATGTCATCGTCGGTGCACCGCATTATGATAATGGGCAGGCCGACGAGGGTGCTGCATTCATTTACCCCGGGACCAATCACGGCATCAGCAAGAATTTCGCAGTAATGCTCGAAGCCGGACAATCAGAGGCAGAATATGGAAATTCCGTGGCAGGCGTCGGGGACGTCAATGGCGATGGGTATAGTGACGTTATAGTAGGTGCCATGCATTTCGACAACGGCCAGGATGAAGAAGGAGCAGCCTTTGTTTACTTCGGCTCTCCCTCCGGCATAAATCCGTTACCCGCAGCCATCTTGGAAAGCAACAAACCCGGCTCCTGGATGGGCTCTGCGGTATCCGGTGCCGGCGACCTGGATGGCGATGGGTTTGCTGATATTATCGTGGGCGCGGCGAATTATAGCAATGGCGAGTCCGAGGAGGGTGCGTTTTATGTATATCCCGGCTCCCCTACCGGCCCCAATCAGGCCGGAATGAAAATCGTTGAAAGCGACCAGGCCGACGCCCGGCTGGGAAATTCGGTCTCAGGTGCCGGCGATGTGAATGGCGACGGATACGGCGACATTATCGCGGGTGCCTATGCGTTCGAAGACGATGATCGCGGTGCTGCGTTCATTTACCATGGCAGCGCCTCGGGACTGGTCGCCAATCCTGCGTTGACAATCAAAGGCATACAACCCTATGCCCAAATGGGATGGGATGTATCCGGCGCGGGTGATGTCAATGCGGACGGATATAGTGATATAGTCGTCGGCAGTCCAAGCTACGATAATGCCGATGGAGCGGCTTTTGTTTATTACGGGTCCGCGACGGGAATCGACATAGTCAATTTCACAAGCTTGTTCTCTCACGACCCGGGAATGGGTACCGGTATGGGCACTTCGGTATCGGGTGCAGGTGATACTAATGGCGACGGCTACTCGGACATAGTCATAGGAGCTCCCTGGTTTGTGAA
Source organism: Dyadobacter ginsengisoli DSM 21015 (assembly GCF_059568735.1). NCBI lineage: Bacteria > Pseudomonadati > Bacteroidota > Cytophagia > Cytophagales > Spirosomataceae > Dyadobacter > Dyadobacter ginsengisoli. The sequence continues at coordinate 178,475 of NZ_JCANTY010000009.1, read as the reverse complement.
TGAACAGACTTCTGTACCTACGGGCCAGGTCTTACTTTTCACAGGCTCGGTATCGGGTATTCAAAGCAGTCCGATCATGCTTGCAGGAAACCAAAACGATGCCTATGATTTCTTTGGATGGTCGGTCGCCGGTGCCGGTGATATCAATGCCGATGGTTACAGCGACGTCATGGTGGGCTCGCCGAATTTCAGTTCCTCCCAGACCGATGCCGATGCAGCACACATTTACTATGGAAACACCGGTACCGGGCTGCAAAACAATCTCCGCCTTTATAATTCAGATCTCACTTCACTTCTCGATCAAAGCCAGAAAGCCAAAAGTGATTTCGGGGCGGGCTTGTACGCCAGATCGTTCCTGGGAGGTAACAAAGGGAAGCTGATATGGGAAACCAAGGCGAACGGAGTTGGGTTTTCACAGGCCTCTAATGGTCTGATTACCAACAGCACTCAATTTACAGCCAGTCAGAAGTATTACACAAATCTTGGTCTTTTGGGCAAAGAATTGAAAAATCTGATTAGTAAGGAAGCGCCTTCCACAAAGGTAAGAGTCCGGGTGAAATATGACCCGGTACTGGCATTAACCGGACAAACGTATGGACCATGGCGTTACATTCCGGCCTACCTGATGGGCAAAAGCTCAGCGCCCGTACCTGAGGACGTCGCCGACGGGATGTCCGAGACGATCCGGAAGAAATCGATGTTATCCGAAGCAGTGAAATGGAAGGCAGGTATTACTGTATTCCCCAATCCGGCAACGGACGAGCTGCATATCCGGCATAATCAACCTGAGTTAATTCGTAACGTTAAACTGTTCACTTCCGATGGAAAAGCAATCGTCGAATCACATGGGCCGGCTTCCAGGCTCAGTATAAAAGGAATTATGCCCGGGTCCTACCTGCTCATCATTAGTCATTCGGACGGCACGCAGGCCTCCGAAAAAGTAATTGTCCGTTAACATCATACATTACACCAACAACCTGCCAATGGCCATTATGCCACTGGCAGGTTAATGATTTTCGGAAATACCGTCTACTAAACGATCCGGCGCCGTGGCTCATCGGATTCCGTTTCGGGAAGATGGCGTGGCGAAGTTTGATCAAACAATGCCTGTCCACACACAAACGCACCATTACCTCCCGCACACTATGACGATAAAAAAAATACCACCAAAAGCCCTTGGAATTTTGATGGTAGCAATAGGAGCGATCCTGATCAATTACAATTACAATAATCGTCTTGATATTATTTCCGATGACGATGATTTATACTTCTCATTTGGAATGATGCTGTTAAAAGGCAAATACAGGGGCGCTGATGACGGTCCTTTGTATTATGTCTTTCAATTGGCACTGCAACTCATCACAAATGACGCCATCCAGACCTACTACGTTAATTATATCGTCACCACCGTCGTGCCGATGGTACTGTTCTATTTTCTTCTGAGGGCTCGTAAAATTAATCTCTGGCTGGCTGTGTGGATCACGCTCATGTTTATGTTTTCCGGCCTCAATTACCCGCTTACTCCCAAGCTGACACATTACGCAATTATTTTTCTGTTACTATCCCTTCTGGCTTTTACCTACACCGAAGGGCCTGTCCGGAAATACTTTTTATGCACCTTATTCACATTACTCGCGTCATATGTGAGGCCCGAACTTTATATTGGCTATTTTCTACTTGCCGTTATAACCGGCTTCATCTGTTTTCGCGAAAGAAAATTCGGCTATATTCTTACGATGGCAACGGTTGCATTGGTATGCGGATATTTCCTTGGAACCCCTATTGGGCAGAGGGATCGAAGTTTCTGGACATTCAAGCATCATTTCTCGATCAATTATATCGATGCTCACCCGAAACTGAATTTATCGCCATGGAATCACTTCAACCAGATTACCACAACTGCCTTCGGCCACAGGTTAGTGTCTATCAAGGATGCTATCCTTACCGACCCACAGCTTGTATTCTGGCATATCAAACTGAACATCACTCAATACTTCAAAATAATACCCCTTCATTTTAAGAATATCATCTTCGATAGTATACAGTTTCCACTTCGTAAATACGTGCTTTTGGTGCTGGGCCTGCTGGTACTGTTCCGAATGGATTATCGTGAAAGCCGGCATAATGTCATCCTGGCCCTTAAGACGAATGTACCTTTTCTTCTGGTGTTTCTGACCATTCTTGCACCTACTTACGTATCCAATTTTTTCATTTACCCCCGTACACACTATGTACTGTATCACTTCTTTCTCTATTTGTACTTACTTGCATTGCTCTGTAATTGCATCACCTTCAAAAAATTTCCTACGGGCAGAGTAATTAACCTGGGATACATGAGAGCAGGCCTGAACCTGTTTTTCGTCACGCTTCTTTATGTCCCCAAATACAAGGAGAGTGCCCAAAACAAGCCGCTTCCTTCCAAAGAGTTTGCTTTGATGCTAAGAAATTGTCACTTAAAGGGGCCAGTTTCGGCCCTAGGAGGAGATGCGCCTTTTTCCTACGACCGCTACGTCGGTCAGGATTGGACGTTTTATTACTATGACATTATCCGGCCTGAAAATCTTGCCGATTGCCTGGCTGATTTCAAAATCAATTGCGTCATCATCAATAACAAAATGGATCGCTACTTCGCAAACGATTCCACTTATCACTACTTTCTAGTGCATCCGGAACGGAAGGGATTTGTGCTGGTAAAGAGAACAAAAAACCATCAGGTATTTGTCAAAAAGACATTGATTTAGACAAGCCCCGCCCTCTGGCTCATTACTTGGTGGCTGTTGCTCATCGGATTACCTATTAGGATGATAGGATGACGAAGTTTGAAATGGCTTTACCCGCCCCTTTCCCATTTCTCATTTAATCCCAATCTGCGATCACGATGAAACACACTTACTTAAAAGTGCTACTTTCCATACTGGTTACTGGTACGATGTTAGCCAGCCTTGTTTGGAAAAGGCATTGGCTGCCTTTCCTTTCTGAACCTAAAACAGAAAGTGCCGCTGCGGTGATAAGGGACAGCGGAACCATTCCGCAAAGTACCCTCGCGCAAATCCACCAAAATCTGGCCGAACGCGAGTATCACATCAGCTACGACAGCCTGAAAAATACGCTTCAAAGCCCCAACCGCAGTCACGGACTCAGGGCCTACTACAAACCGGGCCAGCTAACGATCGTCAACCGCAAAGATTCAGCGGGCCAAAATTTCAGGCTCGACCTCGTCAACGAAGGCATTTACGCTGATGGGCGGAAGTTATATAGCCCGCAAATATCGGCGAAGGCCGATCATCAGAACAACAGGCTTCGCATTCGGCACAAGGGGTTCATTGAAGAGTATATCAATGACACCAGTGGCGTCCGGCAGAATTTTATAATCGGAACCGCACCCGCGGACACCCGTAGCCTGCAAGTCAGGCTGGATACGAAGGGGATGGAAGTTACACATACGGGCAACAACGAGCTGACACTTTCCCCGAAAGCTGATCCCGGGCAGGAGCTGTACTACCGCGACCTGCATTGCTGGGACGCGAACAAAAATCCACTGGCCGCCACACTCGCTTTTGTGGATGGAAAGATCCAGATCGATGTCGATGTGGAACACGCTATTTATCCGGTCACCATCGATCCGCTGGTGGTCAACGGAAACCCTGTCAACGCCAACACGCTGCTGGAGAAAGATCAGGATCTGGTCAATTTTGGTTCTTCGGTATCCAGTGCCGGGGACGTCAATGGCGACGGGTTCAGTGACGTGATCGTAGGAGCACCCATGTATGACAACGGGCATAGCAACGAAGGAGCGGCATTCATTTACCACGGTGCAGCAACCGGCCTGAATAACACGCCCGCCTGCATGCTGGAAAGCAACCAGCAAGATGCCAAGTTTGGAACGAGCGTTTCCACCGCTGGCGATGTGAATGGAGATGGGTTCAGCGATGTCATAGTCGGCGCACCGATGTATGATAACAACGAAAGCAATGAAGGCGCGGCATTCATTTACCATGGCTCGGCCGTTGTCGGCATTGGGACCAACGCAGTGACCATGCTGGAAAGCAACCAACCCAATGCAAACCTGGGCCAAAGCGTAGCCCTGGCCGGCGATGTGAACAACAACGGGTTCAGCGATGTCATCGTGGGCGCGCCAATGTATGATAAAGATCAAGTCAATGAAGGCGTCGCATTCGTTTACCACGGTTCCGGCCTGGGGATAGCCAGTGCGGCCAGCACTACCCTGGAAAGTAACCAGCCCGATGCCCAGTTTGGTTTCTCAGTCAAAGGGGCAGGAGATGTGAATGGGGACGGGTTCAGCGATGTGGTTGTGGGAGCTTTTCTCTATGACAAACCGGAGAAAGACGAAGGGGCCGCATTTGTATACCACGGGTCTGCGGCAGGGATCGGTGCAGGAGTGGTCACGACGCTGGAAAGCAACCAGGCAACGGCCTATTTTGGATATTCGGTATCGGCAGCCGGCGATGTGAACGGGGATGGATTTGGAGATGTGGTTATTGGCGGCTTTTTGTATGACAATGTAGAAAACGCCGAGGGCGGTGCTTTCATTTACTACGGTTCGCCCAATGGCATTGGAAACGGAATCGCCAAGCTACTTGAAGTGAACCAGATAGGAGCACAGTTTGGCGCATCCGTAGCTGCTGCCGGAGATGTCAACGGCGATGGCTACGCGGATGTGATCATAGGGGCAAACCTGTTTGATAACGGGCAAGGTAACGAAGGCGCAGCTTTCGTTTATCAGGGATCTGCCACAGGACTGGATGCCACACCCATCAGCACGCAGGAAGGCAACCAAAATAATGCCTATCTGGGATCTGCGGTAGCGAGTGCCGGGGATGTAAATGGAGACGGGTTTAGCGACATTGTCGCTGGCACGCCAGGTTATGATAAGGGGCAGATTGATGAAGGGGCCGCGTTTGTGTGGTTGGGAGGGGCGAGAAGCATTAAGGAGGCTGCTGTCACTACTTTGGAAATGAATATACCCAACAGTCAATTTGGATGGGATGTTGCCAGTGCTGGTGATGTGAATGGTGACGGGTTTGGGGATGTAATTGTTTCGGCTAACAATTATGATGGCGGGCAAACGCAGGAAGGAGCGGCCTTTGTATTTCACGGATCCAGTCAAGGATTAACAGCTATTCCGGCTACCACATTGGAAAGTGATCAAAATTTGGCGAGTCTTGGTAAAGTGTCAAGTGCCGGTGATGTAAATGGCGACGGATTTGGGGACGTAGTGATCGGAGTACCATTATATGATAATCCCATTGGCAATGAAGGAGCTGCATTCATATTCTACGGATCTCAACAAGGTATAGACAAAGCAAAGAAAACTACGCTTCTGGGTTCTCAATTTGAAGGTAATTTTGGTGGATCAGTTTCCTGCGCAGGAGATGTAAATAAGGATGGTTATAGCGATGTGATAATTGGGGAGCCTGGATACGACGTTGGTGGACAATATTTTGACGAAGGTCGAGCATTAATTTATTATGGCGAATCAAATGGTTTAAATCCCAATGGCAGCATTGTTCTAACTGGCACATCCGACACTTTTTACACAGGATATGCTGTTTCCGGGGGGGACCTGAATGGAGACGGTTATGGAGATGTTGTTGTTGGGTCACCTTTTTACACGGCGGCACAAAATTTTGAAGGCGCAGCATTTGTTTACTATGGGTCACAAGCTGGTCTAAATCCAGCTAATCCTTTCATTTTACATAGCAATATAGTTGGAGCTCAGATGGGTGATGCGTTTGCCATTGGGGATATAAACGGGGACGGTTTCAATGACATAACGATCGGTGCATCAGCTTATACAAATGGGCAAACTGCCGAAGGCGCAATTTTTGTCTATTATGGATCAAGTAATGGGCCAAACGGTGTGCCAACGTTGCTCGAAAGCAATGTCGAAAATGGCTACATGGGAAACGTATCTTCGGCGGGAGACGTAAACGGAGACGGATACAGCGATTTGATCGTCGGAAGCCTAGGTTATACAAATGGTCATCCTAACGAAGGAGCATTCTATTTGTTTCTCGGATCGTCCATAGGGCTCATAGGAAATTACAACTTACTGGTTGAAAGCAATCAAGCAAGTGCTTTCCTGGGAAATTCCGTTGCGGGAGCTGGCGATATCAATGGTGATGGTTATAGTGACGTTATTGCAAGTGCTCATCAATACGATAATGGTCAAATCAATGAAGGAAGAGCCTCAGTTTACTATGGTAACAGCAGCTTAGGTACCCGCAACAACCTCCGCCTCTACAACACGGACCTATCAACTACCATCAGCCATAACCAATTCCCCCTCAACAACTTCGGCGCAGGCCTCTATGCCAAATCCTTCCTGGGGCGCAACAAGGGCAAGCTGGTATGGGAAACCAAGCCGCTTGCACAAGGCTTTTCAAAAGGCAGCAACAACACCATTACCAATAGCACCCAATTTACAGGGACACAGAATGCCTACACCAGCCTGGGGACAACTGGCATGGAACTCAAGAACCTGATCAACAAGCAGGGACCTTCCACCAAGGTTAGGGTGCGGGTAAAATATGATCCGGTGCTGGCACTGACGGGACAAGCGTATGGGCCCTGGCGTTATTTGCCTGCTTATCTGATGGGCAACAGTACTGCGCCGGTGCCGGAAGAAGTGGCGGACGGTATGTCGGAGACTATCAAAAGGAAGGCAATGATGGCGGATACCGAAAAGTGGAACGCAAGTATCAGCGTGTTCCCCAACCCGGCCAGCGATGAACTACATATACAGCATAATCAACCGGAATTAATCCGCAATGTAAAGCTATTCACTCCTCATGGAAAAGTAGTCATCGAATCACACGGCCCGACTTCGAAAATCGATGTAAAAAGGCTTGCACCTGGCTCTTACATTCTTGTCATTGGCCATTCGGACGGTTCGCAAACTTCGAAAAAGGTTATTGTTCGTTAACATTGATTCAAAACATCTGTGATCTGCCAATGGTGGTAGTGCCCGTTTGCAGATCACAGATGTTTTTCATAGGACCGTCTGCTAAACAGTATAAGTCCGTTAGCCACATAGCCGAGTTAGAGTACCATATATCATTTGATGCCCGAGGCCAAACTTACCAAAGTCCCAACCGGAAGCATAACCTTCGCGCTCACAATATTCCCGGCGAAACCCCTCTGGTGATTATCTACCCCGACCCGGCTGCACAGACGATTCAACTGAAAAGCGATCATTTGAAGGACATCAGACGGGTAGAAATTCTTGATCAGGACGGCGCAGTGTAGGAGAATATGGCTCTAAGAGCAGGATTATTGATGTTGCACAATTACCTGTCGTTCGCTATGTTATCCGGATTACCCGGGCGAACGCCGCTTGTAGTTCCCGGAAATTGATCATCGGCTGCTAGCGATGTCTGCCAGCAAAAAAGGCGTTGAAAAGCACCCTATTTCCCCTTCTGATCATTCCACTATCCGATAGTTAAACGGTTTACATGAAAATTTAAACCACGTGTAAGCTTAATAGCAGCAATTGCTATAATTCATTGTTCAACTTAAAGGTTCAACACTATGAAGAATCGTTACATGTCCATTCTGCGCATCGGAATGGTTTTAACAACTGCACTTTCTGCGTTCTTTCTGAGCATACGCAGCATCAACAAACCGGGGCGCCAACACGCAAAGCAAACATCGGCAGCCTTAGCTTCGCCATTGCCAGCAGAAGTCCCCGAGACTACATTATCCGACATTCGCTCGATGCTGGAAAAACAGGAGTACCAAATTTCTTTTGACGAAAAGAAGAAGCTACTACAAAGTCCCAACCGAAAACACAACCTGCGGGCTTACTACGAACCGGGCAAGTTCACCGTTCAGGCGCGTGTCGACACGACAGGGAACCGTTTCAAATTGGAACTGAAAAACGAAGGCATTTTCGCCGACGGGAAGCTGCTGTACACTCCCGAAACGGGCGCAAAGGCCAATCACAATGAGAACCAGGTGCGGATAAGCCACAATGCGTTCACGGAGGAATTTATCAACAGTGAAAAAGGCGTTCGACAGAACTTTATCATTGATGAAGCGCCGGAAGGCACAAAGCAGTTGCAGGTCCGGCTCGCAGCGAATGGGCTCAAAGTTCGGAACGAAGCTGCAAACCAACTCCATTTCTACACTGAAAACGAAAAAGGGGAGATAGATAACAAGCTCGTTTACAATGATCTCAAATGCTGGGATGCAAACAAACAACCGCTGAATGCAACGCTTGCTTACGTAAATGATCGCATAGCAATCACGGTAGATGTTGCCGATGCGGCTTATCCCATCACAATCGATCCTATTGTTACTAACGGCAATCCCCAAAATGCTGACAAGTTCATTGAAATCAATCAAAGCAACATGTGGCTTGGCTTTGCAGTGTCCAGCGCTGGCGATGTGAACGGTGACGGTTACAGCGACATCATTGTCGGTGCTCCTCTATACGATAAAGGGCAAAACGATGAAGGCGCGGCGTTTGTGTTTAAGGGCACTGCAAATGGATTAAGCCTTGTGTCGGAAACGTTGGAATGCAACCAGGACGGTGCGCAAATGGGGTACTCGGTTGCTAGCGCGGCGGATTTCAATGGCGATGGTTATAGTGACGTCCTGGTGGGGATACCTTTCTATAATATCAATGGGCAAGACGATGGTATAGCAAAGTTATATTTTGGATCTGCGCAGGGAATAACCGCAAACTCGACGCCACAGGATTTTCTTTCGGGTAATCCCGGCGACAACTTCGGAGTATCAGTTGCGACTGCTAGCGACATCGATGCGGACGGATACAGCGATGTCGTCATAGGGGCTCATCAATATGACCAGGGTCAGATTAATGAGGGGGCCGCTATGGTGTTTTATGGAGCTCCCGTCAATTATAAGACAGTCCAACACCTTCAAATGGATCAGGCTGACGCCATGTTCGGGTTCTCTGTCGCATCCGCTGGCGACATAAATGCCGACGGATTCAGCGATGTAATAGTAGGCGCAAGGCTATATGACAACGGCCTGGAAGATGAAGGTGCGGCGTTTATTTACAAGGGAAGCGCCAACGGGCTGCTTTCCAATACCCCGGTGATGTTGGAAAGCAATCAATTGGACGCGCGCATGGGACACAAAGTTAGCTCCGCGGGTGATGTGAATGGCGACGGATACAGCGACATCCTTGTGAGCGCCTATTTATATGACAACCAACTCGTGAATGAGGGAAGAGTGTACTTACATCTGGGGTCACAAGCGGGAATCAATGTTGTTCCTTTAAAAATCTTTGAGGGAGATCAGATCGACGCCCAATTGGGTACATCCATAGCTTGCGCGGGAGACGTAAACGGTGATGGCTACGCCGACATTATGCTTGGCGCTCAATACTTTGACAATGGCCAAAACAACGAAGGGGCCGTTTTCATCCATCATGGGGCAAGTTCCGGCATCTCGGATACTCCTGCTTCAATCGTTGAAAGCAATCAAGTAGAAGGTGGGTTTGGAACAGCCGTTGCCAGCGCCGGAGATGTGAATGGCGACGGATACAGCGATGTCCTGGTGGGCAGTTACTCCTACGATAATGGAGAAAATGATGAGGGTCATGTGTTTCTTTACCATGGCGGGGCTGAGGGGATTGGCACTAATGGGTCCGTGACACTGTCGGGCAGCGATACCGGGGCACTGATTGGCTACTCAGTTGCAAGCGTGGGGGACGTAAATGGCGACGGTCATGATGATGTGATCGTTGGGGCGCCGGAATTCGATTTTGGTGCCGTCACCGGGGGAATTGCTTTGATATATTATGGTTCGCTCACCGGGATCAGTGCAGGCAATAAAGTGATTTTAAGCAAGAACCAGTTCGGTAGTTATTTTGGTGGGTCAGTCGCAGGGGCGGGGGATATCAATGGTGATGGATATGACGATGTGATTGTTGGAGCGAGCGATTATGATAACGGCCAACTAAATGAGGGAGTCGTTTTTGTTTACTACGGGTCAAGCTCAGGTGTAGATCCGGCAATGAATTTACTTTTGGACAATAACATTGCAAATTCGAGTTTTGGCGGTGCGGTAGCAGGCGCTGGCGATATCAATCGTGATGGATATGCAGATTTCGTCATCGGAGACGACGGCTATACAGTTATGGTCGGGCAGTCTTATGAGGGTGCGGTTTTTATCTATCTTGGCTCTGCGAATGGCCCCATCAAGTCCGCTACCATTGAGTCAAACCTCGCATTCGTTCACTTTGGCATTGCGGTTTCATCTGCGGGAGATGTCAATGGAGATGGCTATGGCGACATTATAGTCGGGGCACCTTATTATAGTTTTGGTCAAAATATGGAAGGTGCGGCCTATATATTTCATGGCTCTGCCCAGGGTATTGTTACCAATAATCCCAAAATCCTCCAAAGCAACCAAACAGACGCAAATATGGGGGCGTCTGTTTCTGGTGTAGGCGACGTCAACGGAGATGGATACAGTGACGTAGTCGTTGGAGCTCCAAGCTATGACAAAGGTCAATTGGATGAGGGCATTGCCACGATTTATTACGGCACTGTTAATGGAGTCAGTGAAGTTAGCCCTGCTCCAACCATACTCGAACAAGATATTGCAAACCAACACTTCGGATACGCTGTCAAAAACGCAGGAGATGTGAACGGGGATGGGTACGCTGATCTTATTGTAGGCGCCGGTGATTTCGATGGAGTAAATGCCAATACGATCAAAGGCAAGGCTCTGGTTTATCACGGTTCCCGAAGTAGTATCCAAACTTCCCATTCATTTAGTATTGCGGGAAGCAAAAACGGCGCCAATCTAGGGTATGCCGTCTCCGGCGCGGGCGATGTAAATGGCGATGGCTACAGTGATATCGTAGTTGGGACACCGCATGCCGACAACGGTCTGTCACTCGACGTCGGTAGTGCCTCAGTATTCTATGGCAACAACAGCAAAGGCCTCAGAAACAATGTGCGGCTGCTCAACACCGGTTTAGCCGGTCTGCCAATTAATCACGATCAATTCAGCCAGCCCAATTTTGTGGCAGGTTTATTTTCAAAATCGCTCATCGGGAAGAATAAGGGTAAGCTGGTTTGGGAGACGAGAAGCGCCGGAACACCTTTTTCGAAAGTGGGCGTTTATCCTATCACGACCAGCACCCAGTTTACGGGAGCCTCTGCCAGCTTTACAACCATGTCCGGCATCAGCCATTTCTTAGGAAATATTCTTCTCAAAAACGGCATCAGCACCAAAGTCCGCGTACGTGTGCGTTACTCGCCTGTGCTAGCCATAACAGGCCAAATGTACGGCCCGTGGCGGTACGTGCAAGCACAGCTTGCGGGCTATAACAATGCGCCGGTACCCGAAGAAACAATGGCCGAAACCATCAAACGGAAAGTCACCGGTCCGGTAACTGAAAAATGGCAGGCTGGCATCAGCGTGTTTCCCAACCCGGCGACAGACGAAATTCGTATCCAGCATGGCCATCCCGACCTGATAAAGAGCGTGAAAATATTCACCCTAGCTGGAAAAGCAGTCATCGAGTCCCACAGCCAGACTTCAAAGATTGATGTGAAAGGATTGGCGCCCGGGTCATACATTTTAGTCATCAGCCATGTTGATGAATCGCAGACTTCGAAGAAAATTCTTATCCATTAGTGCGCATAAAGTATATCTGCAACTCAAACAACCTGCCAGCGAGCTTATCCTCATGGGCAGGTTTTTTTAAAATCGACCGTCTACTAAGCAGTTCCAGTTCGCTGCTCAATGGATTGTATATCAGGGCAATACTCTTGCGAAGTTTAAACCGTCTGCTTCGCCGTTGTGCTGAAATTAATTATTACGGCCTAATCCGGCAGTGGACTTCACTCATCATTTCTGGCAGTTTTATTAACCATTTATCCATTCCTTAACTATCATCTTCCATATGAACCCCGAAGGCCTCAAACCGACTAGTCTTATGTACGAGAGCAATCAATCCTTCTCCCAATTCGGAGTTTCCGTAAAAAGTGCAGGCGATGTCAATGGAGACGGCATAAAAGATTTAATAATCGGTTCACAAAGTTTTGGCCAAAATTCCGAAGGGGCAGCATTTATCTTTCGTGATTGGGGAACCGCTCTGCCAGTGCAATTAGTCAATTTTGAAGCAACAGCTCTGGATAATACGATAGAGCTACGATGGTCTACCTCCGACGAAACGAACTCCGATCACTTTGAAGTTCAAAAAGCGGACAACCTAAATAAATGGATAGCGATAGGCCAGGTAGCAGCAAATGAAAATACGATTGTTCCACAGAAATACAATTTCAGTGATCCGAAGCCAATGCAAGGTCAAAATTCGTATCGCCTTAAAATGATCGACAAAGATCAGACATACGCATACAGTTCGATCCAATCGGTTCGGTTTGAAGAATCAGAACACAATTTATCAGTGATATATCCCAATCCCGCCACCAAAACAATAAGGATCAATTCAGCTGCTCCCACCACAATATCTTTCTTCTCTGTGGAAGGGAAACAAGCATTGAAACGGGATTCTCCGAAAATTGACGAAGACATTGATGTATCTTGTTTAAGGCCCGGCATCTATTCAGTCTTGATGAGTTTTCCTGATGGGTCCACAACGACAGGGAAAATACTGATCGAATAGCTCGATAACAAAACAAAAGCCTCCCGAAGTCAGGAGGCTTTTATTTTGAAAAAAGGCTTCAACCATTTAATCCCACAGCTTCTCAGGATACACCCCCGCCTCATGTAGTGCATTCAATGACGCCTGCACCGATGGCTTGTCCTCCGGATAGGTCACCCCGAACCAGTCGGAGGCGATGCGGAACACGCGGCAGTCACCCAAACCGCCTTTGATGATGTGGGTCATAACGGTAGGAATATAAAATTCCGCCTTTGGGGTGTTGATATTTTCCCGTGCGTATTTTTCGAAAAGATCCTTGGTGATAGGAAACATAGATGGCTTAAAACCCCAGAAATTCATGGAAACTGGCGTGTCCGCCGCCAGTTCGGTACGATTACCGTCTTCCTCGAAGTAAATAATGCCATTGTCTTCAAAAATCTTGGTCCTTTCCACCACGGAATCCAGGTTATGGTCAGGCCTTTCGACGCACACGCCGCGCGATACCGTGCCGTTTTCGGAGAGGGTACGTTTCAGCTCGTACCCGATCATCGCGTGCTGTTTGTCATTGGTGTCGTTCTGTAAAAACTTCGCCATGGTCTCAAACGCATCGCGGCCGTAGAAATCGTCGGCATTAATCACCGCGAAAGGCGTGTCGGTCTGCTCCCAGGCACACAGGGTCGCATGGCCCGTGCCCCAGGGCTTGGTGCGTTCTACAACGCCCAGATCTTCGGGCACATAAGATTGTACGCCCTGAATGGCGAAATCGAAATCGATCTTACCGTTGAGTTTAGGCGCGAAAATCGCTTCTGCACTATCCTTGATCTCCTGACGTACTATAAAAACTACTTTTCCAAAACCGCTGCGGATAGCGTCGTATAATGAATAATCGATGATGGTTTCTCCGTTGGGACCGAACTGGTCGAGCTGCTTGATACCTCCGTACCTGCTGCCGATACCGGCAGCTAAAATCAAAAGAGTTGGTTTCATTCAAATGGATTTAAACGTTCCTTAATGTGGTGTGTAAAAGACGGTTCAAAATAAACCCATTCAAAACGATAAAAAAAACGCGCTCCGGATTTCGGAGCGCGTTTTTTCAAAATAAAATATTTTAATAATTTAATTAAACCGCGAAGCTTTCCCCGCATCCGCAGGTGCGGGTAGCGTTGGGATTGATGAACTGAAAACCTTTTCCGTTCAGGCCGTCGGAAAAATCGAGGGTCGTTCCGGCCAGGTATAACAGGCTTTTCTTGTCTACGATAATTTTCACTCCCTTGTCTTCAAAAACCATATCGTTAGGCTTCGAATCGGAGTTGAATTCGAGGTTGTATGTCAAGCCCGAGCAACCGCCACCAAGCACGCCAACGCGGATCTGGTAATCTTCTTCAAAACCGTCAGCCTTGCGGAGTTCTACAATTTTGTTTTTGGCTGTATCGCTTACCGTAACCATTTTTCTAATGTTTTATTACCTGTCCAATTTAACGTTTTAGCTGATGCCGAAAGTTCACGGAATCGTCGAAAACCTCGTAATCATTATAAAATCATAGCGCCGCCCTGATTAATACCGGACACGTGCACCGCCGAGTCGATACCCGCGTTAGCGAAACGTTCCTGCATGGCTTTCCCTGCATTTTTCGCATTCTCAATACCCCTGCTCAATGCAAACATCGACGGCCCCGCGCCCGAAATGCTGCACCCCAGTGCTCCGTTCGAGATAGCCGCCTGCTTTACTTCTTTAAATTCCGGGATCAGGATTGAGCGCACGGGCTCGATGATGACGTCCACCATCGAACGGCTGATCAGGTCGTAATCGGCCTTCATCAATCCGGCCACCAATCCAGCCACATTGCCCATTTGGGCAATCGTATTTTTGAGTGAAACCTCATTGCGCAAGATGAATCGTGCGTCCTTAGTATTGATTTCAATATCGGGGTGTACGAGGGTGCAATACAGATCATCAGGCACAGGAATCGTGAAAATATCCAGCGGATTATAGCTCCGGATCACCACAAAGCCCCCAAGAAGCGAAGGTCCTACATTATCGGCATGGGCGGAACCCGAGGCGATCCGCTCACCTTCCATGGCGAAAGGCAGTAATTCCCGGCGGGTCAGCGGGTTGCCCAGCAGTTCATTCATAGCCACCACACCGGCCACCGCGCTCGCAGCGCTGGATCCCATTCCGCTTCCCAGCGGCATATTTTTACGTAGCACCACCTCGCAGCCAAGGTCTTTGATACCCAGATGTTTCAGCAAAGCCAGCATCACCACGGTCACGGAGTTTTTCTCTGCCTGTCGCGGCAACCTGCCATCGTCACCCGTAATTTCCGTAATGACTATGCCCGGTTCATCCCGTTTGGTTAATTCGACCGTATCCCCCGGTTCCTGAATGGCAAAACCGAAAATATCAAACCCACACGACACATTAGCGACTGTCGCCGGCGCAAAAGCTTTTACTGAATTCACTGTAAATGGTTGTTTTCTATCCCAAATAGCTACTGATACTCATGATATCCGCAAAGACGCCCGAAGCAGTCACCTCCGCGCCCGCCCCCGGACCTTTGATCACGAGCGGGCGGTCCTTGTAACGTTCTGTAGTGAAGGAAACGATGTTATCACTACCCGAAAGCGTGTAAAACGGATGCGATGCATCGACGGTTTTCAGCTCAATGGTGGCCTTGCCGTTCTCCAAAGTAGCAATGTATCGTAATTTCTCCCCTTTGGCTTCGGCTGCGGCCTGCATATCGGCAAAGTAGGCATTGGAAATTTCCAGCTCTCCAAAAAATGCATCCACGGTAGGCGCATTCAGGCAGTTTCCAGGCAGAATCTGGGAGATTTTCACCTCCTCGGGCTCCAACGGAACACCTACCTCGCGTGACAGGATCAATATTTTTCGTCCAACATCGGCCCCGCTCAGATCGTCGCGCGGGTCGGGTTCGGTGAAGCCCTTGGCCTTGGCTTCTTTCACAATGTCTACAAACCGGTTATCGCCTCCGAAATTGTTGAATATATAGGATAGCGTTCCGGAAAGGATCGCCTCGATCTTCAGGAATTTATCGCCGCTGGCCATCAGTCCCTGGATCGTGTTGATGATCGGCAGTCCGGCTCCGACATTGGTTTCATACAAAAACTTGACACCCCGCTGTAATGCGGTGCGCTGCAATGCGATATACTCCGAATAGCTGCCGGAGTTGGCTACTTTATTCGGCGTTACCACACTGATACTGGCATCGAGCAGCATATGGTAATACTGCACAATGTCTTTGTCCGACGTGCAATCCACAAAAACACTGTTCGGCAGGTTGAGCTCGATCATCCGCTGCACGAATGCAGGCAAACTGGTTTTCACCCCCTCGTCCATGACCCGGTCGCGCCAGTTTTCCGGCTTGATGCCATCCGGATCGAGCAGCATTTTCTTGGTATTGGACAGGCCTGCAATATTCAGGTTCAATAATTTCTCCTCACGCAGGTACTGGGTCTGGTTGCGGATCTGCTCGATCAACGTACCACCGATCAGCCCTACCCCGACGATAAACAGGTTCAATGACCTCGTTTCCGACTGGAAAAACACACCGTGGATCGCATTCAATGCTTTCGACAAATCACTTTTCGAAATAACCACCGAAATATTCAGCTCGGAAGAGCCCTGAGCGGTGGCCACCACATTGATCCCGTTCTTTCCAAGCGCAGAGAACAGCTTACCTGAAACACCGGTACTTTTTTTCATCCCTTCACCTACAATAGCGACGATGGAGAGGTTTTTCTCCACCGAAATGCCGTCGATATGGTCCAGGCCGATTTCGATCGCGAATTCTTTTTCCAGCACATCGATAGCCCGTTGCGCATTCTTCGGATCGATCGAAAAACAGATCGAGTGTTCGGAAGATGCCTGCGAGATCAGAATAACGCTGATATTATTATTGGAAAGAGCTGTGAATAACCGTCCGGAAATACCGGCAACACCGATCATCCCGCTGCCCTGGATATTGACCAGCGCGATTTCATCAATGGAGGAAATCCCCGTGATGGCATACTCCTTACCGTTCGCGGATTTTTGGACAAATGTCCCTTCAAAATCCGTGTTGAATGTATTCAGAACTTTCAGGGTAATATTCCTGGCAAATGCAGGTTGCAAACTCGGCGGATAAATCACCTTCGCGCCGAAGTGCGACAGTTCCATCGCCTCGGCATAAGAAATAGACGGGATCGTGAACGCGTTTGCCACCTTGCGCGGATCGGCGGTCATCATTCCATCGACGTCCGTCCAGATCTCAATGGAATCGGCTTCCAGTGCAGCACCCACAATGGAGGCTGTATAATCGGAACCGCCGCGACCGAGGGTCGTAGTGACTCCTTCCGCAGTGGATGCGACAAAGCCGGTAATGCATTGCAACGCCGTGCTTTTTGCAAAATGTTCCAGTATAAGATGGTTGGTGACTTCAAAATTGACGTCTCCCATTCCATAAACGGCATTGGTTCGGATCACCTGCCGTGCATCACAGAACTCGGCTGCGATGCCTTTGCTTTTGAGAATTTCCGTAATCACCATGGTCGACAACCTTTCTCCAAAGCTCATAACGAGGTCAAGCGTCCTTTCGGAAAGTTCCCGGATCCACGAAACCCCTCTCAGAATATCTTCCAATTCATTGAAAAGGCCCCTGACAGCCGCAAAAGTGCTACTTTGGTTCTTGACGGGAATAAGCCCCCTGACCACAGCAAAATGCCTTTCCTCGACTCCCTTCAAAAATTCGACATAGTCTGTATTACCCGCTGCTGCCATTTTTCCAATCTCGATGAGCCTGTTCGTGACACCGCCCATTGCTGAAAAAACCACCGCGATGCGCTCACCTTTGGAGAGATTTTCTTCGAGGATACTGATAACCGTTTTGATGCTGTCGACCGATCCGACAGAGGTGCCGCCAAATTTAAGAACCTTCATTTAAAGCTATATTCGAGATATGCGATAATGGGCAGCACGAGGCCACTCATTTTGAACAGGATGCAAATATAGCAATTCAATCGCCGCTTACTTTCAATAACACTCCTAAATACCGGTCGGCACCAGCTATTTTGATAACTCGCTGACGGCCACCCTGCCACCCCTGCGTAGCCGCCTGTCCGCCATCATTTAAGCAGCCGCATATAAACATCCTTTTTAAAAATATTAAATTTTAAATAAAATCATATTTATCGACGAATATTTTATTAAAACATTTTTACCTAATGGTTTATTTCTTGAAATTAATTAAAAATAGAATATTATTCTGTTTTCGATTAGTTACCTAACTGTTTCACTCCATTACTATCCATTATGAAGAAAGTCTTTACATTAGGCTTCTTATTGCTCTTGCTGTTCCTATCGGGAACAGGTTTCGCGCAAGATCTCACCATCAAGGGCAAAGTGCAATCCGCAGACGGGAACCTGCCGGGCGCCAGCATCCTCATCAAGGGTACCAGTCGTGGAAGCACCACAGACGCCAATGGCGAGTTCTCTCTCAGCACGCCGGCCAACGCAACGCTGGTCGTTTCTTTCATCGGTTACAAAACCACAGAGATCCCTGTCGGGGCCAAAACGGTTTTCGACATCATGCTTGAAAGCGACGCGACACAGTTTAACGAAATCGTAGTAACGGCGCTGGGGATTGCCCGCGAGAAAAAGGCATTGGGCTATGCCGTGCAGGAAGTAAGCGGCAAAACCCTCACGCAGGCGCGCGAGACCAATCTGGTCAATTCACTCTCCGGCCGCCTTGCCGGGGTACAGGTGACCAACTCCAACGGTGCACCGGGATCGTCTTCGCGGATGATCATCCGGGGTGCCAGTTCCATCGGCAGCAACAACCAGCCGTTGTTCGTAGTGGACGGTGTGCCTGTCGACAACAGCAACTTCGGTTCCGGAACAGGTATCGATTACGGCAATGCGGCCGCTTCGATCAATCCGGACGACGTGGAGTCGATTAACGTACTGAAGGGGCCCAGTGCCGCCGCACTTTATGGCTCGCGCGGGGCAAACGGGGTTGTACTGATCACAACCAAAAGCGGCAAAGGTACCAAGGGAATAGGCGTTTCGGTCAACTCCAATACTGCCTTCGAAAGCCCTTTCCGGCTGCCTCAGTGGCAAAATGAATATGGACAGGGCGCAGCCGGGGCATTTACATACGTGGATGGGAAAGGAGGCGGAAAAGGCGACGGCGTGGACGAAAGCTGGGGCCCTAAACTGGATGGCCGTTTGATCGCCCAGTTTGATTCGCCCATTGCTGCCGACGGGACCCGAACGCCGACTCCCTGGATCGCCCATCCCGATAACGTCGACAAGTTCTTCGAAACCGGCAGAACCTTCACCAACAATGTGGCAGTAACCGGGTCCAACGACAAAGCCGATTTCCGTCTTGCATTCACCAACCTGGATCAAACCGGTATTTTACCCAATACCAATTATCAACGTCGTACGGTATCGCTGAATGCGGGCTGGAACCTCACCAAAAAACTGAGCATCCGCGCCACTGGTAACTATATTAAGGATGGCAGTGATAACCGTAACAATTTCGGATTGTACTTCATCTGGTTTGGACGCCAGGTGGATATGGATAAGTTAAAAGCCTACAAAAAGCCGGGCAGCATTTACCAGTACAACTGGAATGACAACTATTGGACAAACCCCTATTACCTGCTGAACGAAAGCACCCGGGCCAACGAAAAAGACCGCCTTTACGGCAATTTTTCGGCAACCTACAAGTTCACAGACTGGCTTTCCCTGACGGCCCGGACCGGTACCGACTTTTATGAGGACCGGAGAAAAACCAAAACCGCAGCTCGTCAGGCCATTATCGGAACGTCGGCGCTGTTCGACGCCTATAATGAAGAACAGATCTTCGTACGGGAATCAAATTCGGACTTCCTGCTCAATGCGACCCACAAGTTTGGTGAATTCGATCTTACTGCCAACATCGGAGGGAATCACCGCAGCAACTACGCTCAGCGCAATTACATGGGTGCTACCGAGCTGGCTATTCCAAGAGTGTACAACTTCGGAAACTCCCGTCAGAAACTGGTGGGTGAAAACAGCTATATCCAAAAAACGGTAAACAGCCTTTATGCATCGGCAAACCTTGGTTTCAGAAACTATCTTTTCGTTGATCTGACGGCCCGAAACGACTGGTCGAGCACATTGCCGGCCAACAACCGGTCTTACTTCTACCCGTCGGCGGCCGTGAGCGCGATCATCACGGATGTGTTTGATATCAAGTCCCCGGTCCTGTCATTTGCCAAGATACGCGCAGGCGTCGCCCAGGTGGGAAATGATACAGACCCTTACCGCCTCGTGAGCACTTACAAATACGAAAATGCATGGGGAAGCACTCCGAGCTTGTCAGAGAACAATGCCATGCTCAATGCCAACTTGAAACCGGAAATCACCTCGTCCTATGAAATCGGGACAGATATCCGGCTATGGCACAATCGTGTAGGTATAGACGTTACCTATTACAACAAGGTTTCGAAAAACCAGATCCTCGATGTAAACATTTCCAATGCGACGGGCTTCGTTTCCAAGCTGCTGAATGCAGGTAAGATCAAAAACTCGGGCGTTGAGATCCAGCTCACGGCAACACCGGTAAAAACGGACAAATTCACCTGGGATATCGGCTTAAACTGGGCTAAAAACAACAACAAGGTAGTATCTCTGGACGGCGGCCTCACCACGTACCAGCTCAACACCAGCTACAACTCGCTAACCCAGGCAACTTCCACCAACAGTTTCCGAGGCCTGTCGGTTGAAGCACGCGTGGGGCAACCGTATGGCACATTCTTTGGCAAAGGCTTCCTGCGTGCTCCGGACGGACAGATCGTTTATGACAGCCAGGGGTATCCGATGCTGGATCCGGTGAGCCGGGTATTGGGCAGTTTCACGCCAGACTGGATAGGCGGCATCTCGAACACATTTACCTACAAAGGATTCTCCCTCAGCACGCTGATCGACATGAAGCAAGGCGGGGATATCTTCTCTCAATCCATTAATGTAGGTCGATACACAGGTGTTTTGAAAGAAACGACTTTCGGACGTGAAGACGGTGTGATCGGACAGGGCGTCGTGAACAAGGGAACGGCTGCAAGTCCGGAATATGTGCCTAACGACAAAAGGATCTCGTCCGAAGAATACCATCACAAATATTATCTGCTGACCAACAATGAGAATACCATATTCGACGCGAGCTACATCAAGCTTCGGGAGGTAAAACTGACGTACATGATCTCCGGAAAAGTATTCAATAAGCTGCCGTTCCGCGACATCGCGATTTCCATTGTAGGGCGTAACCTTGCATTGCTGAAAAGCAACCTGCCGCACATCGATCCGGAAACGAGTTACTACAACGACGGCAATCTGCAAGGCATTGAAAACGGCCAGATCCCAACCACTAAGACGATGGGCTTCAACATCAGCTTCAATTTATAACAGACATTTTCCTGATTTACCAAGCATATGAAAAAGAGCTTTTTTTCACTCGGTTTTACAAGCTTCCTATCGGTCTCGCTGCTGTGCGTGACAGCGTGCACGGGAGATTTTGACACGATCAACACCAATAACAACAGCGCGGCAACAGGAACGGCCGATCTTTTTCTGCCGCACGGGATACAGAGCGCGGTCGATATTTACTGGGGCGGCTCGGTGGGAATGGATATCGGTGACGGCTTTTCCCAGCATTGGGCTAGGATCCAGTACACAGACATTGATCAGTATACAGTGTCGAGCGACGTTTATACCGCGGGATGGCAGGGCCTCTATGTCGAATCACTTGCCGATTATCAACGCATTTACAAAATAGGGACCGAAACGGGCAATGTCAATTACCAGGCTGTGGCCATCATACTGCGCTCATGGGTGTTTACCCTGCTCACGGACATTTACGGAGATATTCCCTACAAAGACGCGTTGCAGGGGCTGGAGGGAAACCTGCTGCCCAAATACGACAAGCAGAAGGACGTATACGCAGGTGTACTCGCTGAACTGAAATCGGCCGGAGAATCTATTAACACCACCGATAAAAGCATGGCTATCGCCGGGGATATCCTCTTCAACAACGACCTGGCCAAATGGAAAAAATTTGCCAATTCACTCAGTCTGCGGATACTTAGCCGGATGATAGACAAGGCGGATGCACCGGTGGATGTCAAATCGGAGGTAACCAGAATTCTGAACGACCCGACCAAATACCCGGTCATCAGCTCTGTTTCCGATAACATTCAGCTGAACTATCTGGACGCGACCAACAACCAGAATCCGGTTAATGTAAACCGCAAAACACGCGATGACCACCGGGTGAGCGCCACACTGGTAGACAAAATGAAGGTATTGAAAGATGTACGACTGCCTGTTTATGCTAATAAGCCGGCGCTTCGTGATGAATATACGGGCGTGCCTAATGGCCTGTCGTCATCGCAGGCGGGAAAGCTGGGTCTGGACAGTACTTCCAGAGTGGGCAGTTACTTCACCGGTCCGACGGCTCCGGGCGTGATCATGAGCTACGCCGAGCTATTGTTTCTAAAAGCCGAATTTGCCTTCAAAGGCATAGCGGCCGCAGGAGATGTTGCCAAAAACTACACTGACGCCATTGCGGCCTCGCACGCGCAGTACAAACTCACTGTGAGCCCTGATTACCTCACCGCTAATGCGCTGAAAGCCGGTGCGGCCGGATACACGCAGATCATGGAACAAAAATGGATGGCATTGTACGGACAAGGGCTCGAAGCCTGGACCGAATTCCGCAGAACGGGCATTCCGGACCTCAAACCACCGGTACTAAACACCAACCAGAATGTCATTCCGACGCGGCTGCCCTATCCCAATTCTGAAGAATCGCTGAACTACGATAACTTTTCAGCGGCTCTCACGGCGCAGGGAGGCAAGAATGACATGAAAATGAAGCTTTGGTTTGCGAAATAAGCGCATCCCACAAGTCCCTGACAAATAAAAACGGGTCGGATGCGTGCGGCATCCGACCCGTTTTTATCAGCATTGTATTTTTAAAATGAAATGCCCAAACCTGCACCGATATTGGCTACACCCACAAAACGCTTCTCGTTAATCGGTATGCCCACTTCCGGGTGGCTACCCACTTTCACACCCACTGCAACATCTTTCAGCTGCGCTTCTGTTGCCAGGAAATCGCCGGAAAGATGGAAGTACAACGGCCCGGCAACAGGCAAGCGAAGGCTCATACCAGCCCCGACGCCAAAATCCTTGGTAGACGCGGGGCTCAAATGCACCTTAATCATATTTTCCCCCGATTGAAAAGTACCAGTCATGTCCACAGTTGGCGAAGTAACCTGTACATAACCACCCTGTACATGTCCCTCGATCTGTACTTTGTTAAAATTCAGATAGATAGCCGGGCCGAACATGATGGCATTGAATTTCCAGCGGGATACATTCGTATCCCAGGTATGCGAAGTAGTTTCGTTAATAAGCCCTTTGATCTCCTCGACACGACGATCGGCGATGTCGACAATCGGTTGCGGGCGTGTCGTGTTCTTATTCATGCTTCCGGATACCTTGAACCCAAACCAGCGGGCAACGCGAAAGTCGTAGTTAATTTGTCCGTAGTATCCCGAACCGGTCAGACCGGCGAAAGGGTCGTTCAGTTTTTCTCTGGCCAGTTCGCCTACCGGCAAGCTATACCCCGCAGTAACCGAGAAGAAGCTCCGGTTTTCGTTCTGTGCCTGACTATCGACTTGCACAAATAGGAAAAGTGCAAAAAGTATGGCTAAAAAATTTTGGCTAATATTCATGAATATGGCTGGCTTGTGAGAAGAACTAATAACTGGAATGAAATTCCCAGCAAAGGTAACATGAAACATCCCCGTTTTATTACATTTTAAATTCACTACTTAGTTTGGGGAAATTTTATCAACACAATGTTATATAAATCGGCGAAATAGTGCCAGATCGGGGCTGGTATGGAAATGGTGTTGTCCTTTTCAAACTAAATCATCAAACCCATGAACAGGCAAGAAACTGATAAAGAAGCAAGAGCCACCAAAAACACCAAGAATGTGTGGAAATGGATTCTGGGTGTTGGGCTTGTCCTGATGCTCGTTGCATTCTGGGGAGGCTTCTTTAATCACGACGAAAAATTCCAACAGGCCGATAACCCCTCAGAGGGCACGACCGTCGTTGACTCGGTTGCTTCCGACACTGGCACAAGCCTGCGTCCTGACACCGTGATGGAAAATGTCCGCGGTACGAAATAGGCATTATCTGATCAATGCTTCCCATAAAATTTCGACAGGGTGCATCGCTTTGCGCCCTGTCCCATCCTTGATCTGATGCCGGCAACTGGTACCCGCCGCCGCGATGATCACATCTTCGGGCTGTTGGCGCACAGTCGGGAACAATACCAGCTCGCCGATCTGCATGGACACTTCAAAATGTTCCTCCTCGTATCCAAACGAACCTGCCATTCCGCAACATCCCGAAGGAATCAGTTGTACCTGGTAATTTTCAGGCAGTTGTAGTGCCTTTTTGGAAGCCGTCAGCGTCGACAGTGCTTTCTGATGACAATGTCCGTGCAGCTTGATCAGCTGCTTTTTCTGTATAAAAGCGGTCTTCTGAATGCGTTTGGCGTCCACTTCGCGGGCTATGAATTCCTCAAAAAGCAGGGCGTTTTCCGCTATTTTCTGAGCATTACCCCGCTCGTTCTCGTCAACAAGGTCCACGTACTCATCCCGAAACGAAAGGATCGCCGAGGGCTCGATACCGATCAGCGGCGTATCGTAAGTAATCTTATCTTTCAGCAATGCGACATTGCGGATCGCCAGTTTTTGCGCTTCTTTTACAAAACCCTTGGAAAGATACGACCGGCCCGACTCGACATGCTCGGGAATGACCACCTCGTAGCCGAGTTTTTCCAAGAGCAATACTGCTTTTTTGCCTACCTCGGCGTCGTTATAATTCGTAAACTCAT
Organism: Dyadobacter ginsengisoli DSM 21015; assembly: GCF_059568735.1. Lineage (NCBI taxonomy): Bacteria > Pseudomonadati > Bacteroidota > Cytophagia > Cytophagales > Spirosomataceae > Dyadobacter > Dyadobacter ginsengisoli. Next base: position 153,911 of record NZ_JCANTY010000009.1, on the reverse strand, counting down.
CACAGAACAGGAATACTTTCCTCGCATGGGAATCGGCCGAGTGCTTTTTGTAATGTTTGCGCCACCAATCCAGTAAAGTCTCACTGTCGAGCGACGGCATACTCCGTTCGGGGTGGAAGCCGACCATTTTGTTGGCGATCTTCCGCAATGCCGGTGTTCCAAAGATGCCATTGAATGCCCAGGGTGCAATCGAAGCCAGTTTCATTTGTTTAGAAAAATTGGCGATGAGCTTGCTGCGCATCGGCACGCCGTGGCTCTCGTAATATTGCTGCGTAAATTCGGCTTTCATTTTTCCGATATCCACACTGGAAGGGCATTCAGATTTACAGCCCTTGCAGGACAGGCATAAGTCCAAAACCTCCTTTACCATATCCTGGGTGACCGACTTCTCCTTTTCTTTAACCGGCGTCAGATATTGCCGAAGAATGTTGGCCCTTGCACGGGTGGTATCGCGCTCGCGCCGTGTGGCCATATAACTGGGACACATTGTACCGCCCGTTAACTCCGTTTTCCGGCAATCTCCCGAACCGCTGCATTTCTCGGCCAGACGAAGTATTCCTTCTTGTCTTGAAAAGTCAAAAATAGTGTCGATCTCCGGGTTTGGCTTGTCCTGCTCGTAGCGTAGAAACTCATTCATCGGCGGGGTGTCGACGATCTTGTTGGCATTGAAAACGCCGTCCGGGTCCCAGAGACGCTTTACCTGCCGGAACATTTCGTACACCTCTTCGCCCATCATGAACGGAATAAACTCCCCCCGGAGACGGCCATCCCCGTGCTCACCCGATAACGCACCGTTGTACTTTTTCACCAGTACCGCGGTATCGGCCAATACATCCCTGAATTGCTGTTTCCCTTCGCTGGTTTTCAGGTTGATCATCGGCTCCACATGCAGCTCGCCGGCACCCGCATGGGCGTAGTACGACGCGTGCAGGCCGTGCTTTTCCAGAAGCGCTGCCAGGTCATCGATATAAGCCGGGAGGTCTTCCACAGCCACGGCACAGTCTTCGATCAGATTCACAGGTTGCGTATCGCCCGGCAGGTTACGGATCAGGCCGAGGCCCGCTTTTCGGATATCCCAGGCTTTGTTGGCATCGTCGCCAAACAGCAGCGGATAGGCGTAACCCAGATTCTCGGCTTGCAGCTGAGTGATTAATGCCGATGCCTGTTGCTCTACCTCTTCTTTCGCAACACCCCAGAATTCGACCAACAGCATTGCTGCCGGGTCACCCTGCATGAAAAACCGGTTTTGAGAGTACACATTGTGATTTTTGGTGAAATCCATAATGTACTTATCCACAAGCTCAGAAGCTTTCGGGGCAAGCTGCATGGCAACCCGGTTGGCATGCAGTGCTTCCGCCAATGAATTGGTGTGAACGCAAACAACACCCACGGCCGCAGGAGGCACATCCACCAATGCGATCCTGGCCTCCGTAACAAAACATAATGTCCCCTCCGAGCCCGCAATGAGGTTGCAGAGATTGATATTTCCTTTTTCAAAATTCCTTACCAATGCATCCAGCGCATAACCCGAGTTCCGCCGCGTCACGGTCGGTTTCGGAAATTGCTTTTTGATCAGATCCTGGTCAACGGGATTGGATATTAAGCCAAACATTCCGGCAAGAACCGATTGCAAACGCTGCCCTTTGATTTGCTGCTCACTTATCCTTCCGGCAAAATCGGCAACGGTCTGCTCGTTGAAAATAGCCTCTGAACCGTCCGAAAGCAGCACTTTCACTTCTAATAGATGGTCCCGTGTTGCCCCCCAGGTAATGGAGTGCAGTCCGCAGGAATTGTTGCCGATCATCCCTCCGATCATCGCGCGGCTGGCTGTAGATGTTTCAGGCCCAAAAAGCAGACCATGAGAAGCAAGATGCTTATTCAGATCGTCGCGGATCACACCCGGTTGCACCCTTACCCATTTCTCTTCCCCATTCACTTCCAATATTTCCCCGAAATGCTTCGAAATATCGACGACAATGCCATTTCCCACGACCTGCCCGGCCAGCGAAGTTCCGGCTGCCCGCGGTATTAACGTTACCTTGTTAGTCTTCGCAAAATCAATCAGCGCACGGATATCTCCCACAGTACGCGGCAATGCAACTGCCAGCGGCATTTCCTGGTAAACGGATGCATCAGTGGCATAAATGGTCCTTTGCGCAGCATGTAAATTGGAATCGTCAAAATAGAGTTCCCCCTCAAAACGGGAGCGAAGGGCATTGAACTGGAATTGTGAAACGCGGGTCATGGAGAACAATTGATATGGAAGGGCGAAGTTACGTTACTCGTCCTATTTATGCTTTCAAAAACTGCATTAATGTGCGTCCGGATTACGGTGGATAGATAGCGGCAGCAATTACACCTGCGACTTGCGTATATTGGCACAATTTTTACACCGGAACATTTGGTTCAAACAGTTTTCCCTTTCATAACGATGAGACATTTACATATTCTGGTCCTCACACTATTCAGTTACGTCTCCTATGCTCAAAATACGGCCAATATTACGCTTGCAGCTTCCAAAAAGTCGCCGGCTACCGCTACGCTGGTGCTGGAAGATGTACATTTTCACCCCAATCTGGGCACCGGACTGGCTGACACCAAGCTCGACGCCGTGGCCTCCACCAATTTCGCAGAAAACACTGCCGAAAAGGCCGTTATCCAGCTCAATGAGCCTAAAATGATGCGCCTGCAATACGGCGGCAATGGGGTGAATAAAACCTGGATGCTGTTTATTCAGCCAGGAGACGACCTCACCGTCAATTTCGGGGAAAATGCCGATGTGACATTTTCCGGTAAAAATGCCAATTACCAGACATTCCTTAAAAATTACTTTCTCGAAAATCAATACCAGTATTTGCCGGTATTCGGGTATAAACCATCACAGATAGACAACAAGAGCGTAGTACAGCAAAGCGACAGCCTGAAAAAGGCCCGGCTCGACGCTTTTGATAAATTCAAGGCGGCCAACCCGGTGGTACCTGCATTTGAAGCCTACGTGCTGGCGACCACCGCGACGGAACCGTCGATCACACGACAATTGATCCAGGAAAAAATCATGCGGCGCAACCGTGTCACCAAACTCGATGCGGCCCAAAGAAAAGAACTGGAAGATTTTACCCTTTCGGATTTCAAGATCCAGCCCGACGACGCATTGCTCAGCCAGGCTTACCGCGACGAGCTGCGCAACTGGGCGTTGATCCCTTCCACACGGAAATTTCCGCTCGAATCGGAAACCCGTTACGAAATCAGTCCCGATGCGTTGAAGGATGTGTACGCATTCAGCAAGGATAAGCTCGCCTCTTACCCCAAACAGCGGGAATACCTGGCTACCTACTGGCTTAACTATGCCGCAACTGCAATCCCGGGCATAGAAACAGCGAAAACATTGCTGCCAGACTACAAAACGACCTTCCCGCAATCACCTTATGCCGATTATATAGGCAAACTGATTCAAACCAGGGAGTCACTGCAACCCGGCTCGGCTATTCCTGATGTAACATTGCTCAGCCCCGACAGCGCTGCGGTCGCCGTGTCGTCGTTGCAGGGAAAACCGGTATGCATGGTGTTCTCATTCAGTATCGGTCAGCACGAACCCGGATTGAAAGTGTTGGAAGATAAATATGGAGATAAGGTGACGTTCGCATACATCTCGGTAGCGACAGGCATTCCGCTGCGTACCTGGAAACAATACACCAAGACCAGACCGGCAGCCAAACATCTCTGGGCTTCCGACGAGAACATTGAGATTCTGAAGGAAAAATATGCGATCGATATCCGCTATCCTTTCCTGGTGCTCGATGCGTCGGGAAAAGTGGTGAACCGCTGGATCCCGCAGGAGTTTCCCGGAAACAAAACACTGGAAGCTGAATTGCAGAAGGTTAGCAAGTAACGGGTGAGGGTCAGAAGCTATGACCTTGAACGATCATCGCGCTGTAATGCGCATGATGTGCATGGGCTCGTGGAATTCGTAGGTAATCAGCAATTCACATACATCGCAGATCTCTTTCACGATAGCCAGACCCAACCCAAGCGATTCCGCGCCGGTGGATTCTTTCTTAAACCTTTCAAACAAGCGCTCCGGATCCGTTTTCAGCGGATTGCCCGTATTACTGATCCGGAGATATTCGGTCCCGGTCTCCAGCCGAAGCTCTCCACCGGAATAGTTATGCCGGATCGCGTTGTTGATCAGGTTTGTCAGTAAAATATCCGCCAATGCGGGCGACATCAGCCTACGAAAACGACCTGTCGATTGCAAGCTGAGCTGTATCTGCTTGTGCTGGATGATGTCTTCGAAATCCTTCAACTTGTTCAATGCAAGGTCCGAAAGATCAAGCTCCTCCTGTTCGGTAAACTGCTGGTTCTCAATTTTAGCAAGCAACAACAGCCCCTGGTTCAACCGCGACATCCGACGGGCTGCATGATAAATTTCTTCAATCCAGTAGGTATGGTTTTCACCCAGGTCTTTGGACTGGATAAATTGCTCCACCCTTGCATTGATCAACGCGAGCGGCGTCTGAATTTCGTGGGAGGCATTCTCAGTAAATTCACGCAGGCTGCGATAGTCGTGCTGCATTTTAGAGGCCATCTTCTCCATCACATCCCCCAGCTCGTTGAATTCCGTAATCTCACTTCTGACAGTCTCAAGTGGCTTGTTTTTTGTCCAGTCAAAATCTTTAATCCTGGCCAGTGAATCATAAAAAGGTTTCCATAGCTTACCCGACAAACTTCTGTGAAAAAGGAAGGTACTCACCAATAAAAGCCCCAGAAACGCGATCATAGCCGCCGATATGGCCTCGATCAGCTTATAGGACTCGATCATCGACTTCCGGATGGCTACCCGGTAGGGTGACCCGCCGATCAGGGTGTAGAATGTAAGCTGCCGAAAAGGGTCCGGGCTTTCCTCGTACCGGTTGCTGATCAGCGTATCCGTAAATGCGACATCATTTTTGAACTTACCAAATACCGGCAACACCTCGATCTTGTTTTCCACAAAATAGGAATTGTTGCTCCACGTATCGTTGGTTCTGACATAGGCCTCGAAATCCCGTTTTTCCAGGATCAGCCGGCTTTCCACTTCGTCATAAATCATGAATTTGATGATCCAGTAGAATGCGATGCCGACAGCCAGGTAAATCAGCAGCGAGGCCATCAGGTAGATCCGGCTGGTTTTTTCGAGCAGTTTCAAGATGCTGTGAATTTGTATCCTATTCCATAAATCGACTGAATGTAGTCTTTTCCGCCCTTATCGACGATTTTCCGGCGAAGATTTTTGATATGCGAATAAACCATATCCAGCGAATCCGCCGAATCCATGTTATCGCCCCAGAGATGCTCTGCGATCGATTCCTTCGTCAATGCGATATCGGTATTGGAAAGAAAATAGAGCAACAGGTCGTATTCCTTACGGGACAAGGTTGTTTCGATATCCCGTACAAAAACCTTCCGCGCTGGCAGGTTCACACGGATATCTTTCCACACCATATCATTATTCCCTCCAAAATTCCGCCTGCGTATGAGCGATTTCACCCGGGCATTTAATTCCGAAAGGTGAAAGGGCTTGGTCATATAGTCGTCCGAACCGATTTCGAGGCCTTTTAGCTTGTCTTCCAAAGTGTTGCGGGCTGAAATGATGATAATCCCCGTCGCGGCGGCTATCTTTTTCAATGTCTTGATAATGTCGAATCCGTCACCATCCGGAAGCGTCAGGTCCACGATCGTGCAATCGTACTGATACAGGCTGATCTTTTCGTCGGCCTGCCAGAACGTATTCGCTACCTCGCATACGAAGCCTTCACGGGACAGATAATCCGTGATACTTTCGGCAAGCCCTTTTTCATCCTCGACAACTAATATTTTCATTCCTGTTACAAAAGGTACTTTACAAAAATAACTCCGGATGTTGGAAACATTTAGGAAGGTTAATGATATCGATAACAGCCGTTTGCAGCCTTCCCTTTCCCAAATGTTTCCAGAATTGCACGCTAATTTCGACTAAAAAAACACTTTACCCGAATTATGAAGCACTCCAGGTATCTTTCAGTTCCACGGAAATTCCCACCCCGGCCATCCTGTTTTCCGGACCGGATTTTAAACCGGCTTACTTGCATCAGAAATGCATGGTTCATCCTCTTTGCGATCGCAGCAGGTACCCTTCAGCCGTTATGTGCCCAAAAGCTCAAACTGCATGAAGTCCTCGAACAAGGCAAAGGTAATTTCCCGTTTTTGAGGGCCAAACAGGCGGAGATCCACAGTGCAGAACAGCGCGTCAAGTCGGTTAAAACAGATTACCTGCCTGCATTCATCGTGCAGGATCAATATACTTACGGTACCAGCAACAGCGTGGCCGGTGCATTCCTTCCCAATGAGGGCAGCGCATTATCCCCATCAGGCGGTATCCGTCCGGAGAATTATTACACAGCTACATTCGGCAGCTTCACCACAGCCATGGTCGACTGGAAGGTATTCAACTTTGGAAAAGTCAAAGCCAATGTCAATGCAGCCAAAGCGGATCTTACCCGCAGCCAGGCCGACTATGACAACGAACTTTTTCAACACCAGGTCAGGATCATCGACGCCTACCTGCTCCTGCTTATCAACCAGAAACTCGTAGATGCCCAACGCCAGAACCTCGAGCGCGCTGCGGTTTTCAAACGGGTGACAGACGCGGCAGTAAGTTCAGGCATGCGGCCGGGCGTGGACAGTTCCCTGGCAGCAGCTGAATATGCCAAAGCGCAATTGCTCCTGCTGGAAAGCCGGCGTTCAGAGAAAACCCAGCGTTTGCGGCTATCCGAACTTACCGGTGAGCTGCGCGACAGCATGGAAGTCGATACGATGGGTTTCTACTCCCAATTACCGCAGATACCAGGCGAGTCCCCCTCTTTTCTAAAAAATCCCGCTCTGCGTTTCTCCGAGACTCAGATTGACGCATCCCAGGCAAGAAGCCAGGCGATTAAACGAATGTACCTCCCGTCCATCTCCCTCGTGGGAGCAGGCTGGGGACGTGGCTCCGGCGTATCCAATAAAGACGATTCCTTCCGAACCGATTTCGGCAGCGGCGTCAAATACCAGGTTTACAATTACCTTTTCGGCGTATCGACACGCTGGAACCTGACCAATATTTTCAAAGTCCGGAACGACTACCGTGCCGAGCAATTCCAGGTAGAACGTTTCAAATCGCTGTACAAGACCCAGCAGCTCCAACTCGACAGGCAGGCGCGGGAATCAGAAATCCAGTTCCAGCTCTCGCTTGCGCAAGCCCGGCTGACGCCCGTGCAGCTATCCGCCGCCCAACGCGCATTCAATCAGGCCGAAGCGCGCTACCAAAGCGGACTGACCGACCTTTTTACGCTGGCGCAGAGTGTAAATGCACTCAACCGCGCGGAGGTCGACAAGTTTGTGACCAATGGCAACGCCTGGCGGTCATTGCTGCTGAAAGCCGCCGCAGCGGGGGATCTGAGCATCTTCCTGAATCAACTGGACAAATAAATACGAGCAATATCACCCTGAGCGAACCGGGCGGCCTGAGCGGTAGAAGGGTGATGCTCAATTGCATTACACAATGCATCGACCGCTCAGGTTGACAAGGCAAATCAAATAACAAATACCAAGCATTATGTATCAACTCATCAGAACTGCCCTTCGACAGCCCATATCCATTGTGGTAGTGGTGATCGGCATCCTATTTTTCTCGATTCTGTCGATACGGAGCATTCCGGTCGATATCTTTCCTAACCTTGACCTGCCAACCATTTATGTTGTGCAGCCTTACGGTGGCATGGCTCCCGACCAGATGGACGGATTCATCGCGACCCGCTACCAGGACCACTTCCTGTACGTGTCCGGTATTCGCGACGTGGATGTGAAAACAATTCAGGGCTTGTCGCTGATCAAACTCTCATTCTATCCGGGCACCGACATGGCGCAGGCCGCCGCGGAAGTCGCGAATAACGTTTCCCGCGCAAAGGCATATATGCCCGAGGGTACCGTCCCTCCGCAGGTTGTGCGCTTCGATGCAAGCTCGGTACCGATCGGACAGATGGTGTTCGAAAGTGCCTCGCGTTCCCTGAACGAAATCCAGGATTTTGCTTCCTCCCGCGTTCGCCCGATGTTCAGCCGTATCGAGGGAGTATCCAGCCCGCCGCCATTCGGAGGGAACCAACGTACGATTGTGATCCGCGTCGATCCTGAACGCATCCGGAGCTATCACATGACACCCGAGGAGGTCATCAAATCCATTATTGCCAATAACCAGCCCTCTCCCGCAGGTAACATCCGCATGGGGGACAAGACATTGATGACGCCGGTCAATTCCCTCATCAAAAAGCCCGAGGACTTTCTCAATATCCCGATCCGCATCGGTGCAGGCCCTACCGTATTTATCCGGGATGTGGGTGTGGTGGAAGATGGTGCCGACGTGACAGTGAGTTATGCGTTGATCAATGGCCGCCGCGCGGTTTATATTCCTGTGGTAAAAAAATCCGATGCTTCGACGCTCGATGTGGTCAACAATATCCGGGCCGCATTGCCCCAGCTTCGGAATGCAGTCCCCGAGGACGTCAAGATTTCCTATGAGTTCGACCAGTCGGTTTATGTGACTAATTCTTTGAAAAGTCTTATTACGGAAGGTATCCTCGGCGCATTGCTGACCGGTCTGATGGTACTGCTTTTCCTGCGCGACTGGCGGAGTGTCATTATTGTGATCGTAACGATCCCGATTTCCATTCTATCGGCAGTCATATTGATGAATCTTTTTGGCCAGACCATCAATATTATGACATTGAGCGGATTGGCATTGGCGATTGGCGTGCTTGTCGACCAGGCGACTGTGACCATCGAGAACATCCACCAGCACCAGGAAATGGGCAAGCCCAAGGAGCAGGCGATCTGGGACGCCTGTAAGGAAATTGCATTCCCCGAGTTCCTGATCCTGCTGGCGATCCTGGCCGTATTTGCGCCCTCATTTGTCATGAGTGGTATTCCAAGGTCCATGTTCCTGCCCTTATCGCTGGCCGTAGGTTTTGCCATGATCGCCTCATTCCTTCTTTCTCAGACATTGGTTCCCGTGCTCTCGAACTGGCTTTTGAAAGACCATCCGCATCACGAGGCACCGACGCTGGCCCTGGATAGTCAGGAAGTCGATGATGTCATCGAAGAAGGGGCACACCCTTCCCTGCCACCGGCCGGTTTTGAAAAGTTTAAACTAAAATACCTGAATGCCCTGGGAGGCATCATGAGCAAACGCTGGATTGTACCTGTGTACCTCGCAGGCACGATTGCATTGATCATCGGCGGATTCCTGCTCATTGGCACTGACATTCTTCCCAAGGCCAACAGCCACCAGTTTCAGATGCGGATGCGTGTTCCCGACGGTACACGTGTAGAGCGCACGGAAGAGGCCACATTGAAGATGCTAAACCTGATCAAATCGGAAGTTGGAAAAGATCACGTCGAGATTTCCTCTGCTTATGTCGGCACAGTCCCTTCCAGCTATGGTACTTCCAACATCTTCGTGTTTAACAGCGGGCCCCATGAGGCGGTTTTACAGGTATCCCTGAAAGAAGATTTTCCGGTTCGCATGGACGCATTGAAGGAAAAACTACGTGCCCGGATTGGTAAAGAGATTCCAAACCTGGCCATTTCCTTCGAACCTATCGAACTCGTGGACAAGATCATGAGCCAGGGCGCCTCCACGCCGATTGAGGTGAGCGTGGCAGCGAAAGACGTAGAAGAAGCCGGAAGATTTGCCCGTAAGATCCGGAAAGAAATGCAGCAGATCGCGTTCCTGCGCGACGTTCAGATCGCCCAACCGCTGGCATATCCCATTCTGGATGTAAAAATCGACCGTGAAAGAGCCGGACAGCTGGGGATTACCTCCACGCAGGTAGCAAGATCGATGGTAGCGGCCACTTCTTCCAGCCGTTTTACAGATAAAAACCTCTGGCTGGACGATGCCAAGGGGCTTGCTTATCAGGTGCAGGTACAAATACCGGAATACCAGATGACGTCCGTGGAAGACATTGGTACAATCCCGCTGAAAACAGGAGTAACCAATCCGCTGCTGGCTGATGTGGCCACCTTTTCTGAAAAAACCGCACCGGGAGAATATGACCGCGCAGGCCCAAACCGCCTGGTGACGGTTACGGCCAATATCCATAAAAAGGATCTCGGGGCTGCTACAACTGCCGTTCAACAGGCTATTAAAAATGCCGGTGAACCACCGCGTGGGGTGATCGTAGAACTGAAAGGTCAAACCGAACTGCTCACGGAAACGCTGAGCAGCTTACAAACCGGTCTGCTGATCGCCGTGGTGATCATGTTCCTGCTTCTGGCAGCGACCTATCAGTCTTTCAAATTATCATTGGTAGTGCTTTCTACGATCCCGGCCGTGGTAGTGGGCTCCATTGGTCTGCTGCTGCTCACCGGCGCGACACTGAACCTGCAATCCTATATGGGTCTGATCATGTCTGTCGGCGTATCCGTAGCCAATGCGATCCTGATGGTTACCAATGCTGAAAACCTGCGTCTGAAATTGCAGGATGCGCATAAAGCAGTCACCCTGGCTGCCGGTAGCCGGATCCGTCCGATCCTGATGACCAGTATCGCGATGATCGCCGGGATGATACCGATGGCTTCCGGCCTCGGCGAAGGCGGCGACCAGATCGCCCCACTGGGACAAGCCGTGATCGGTGGGCTGATCGCCTCGACGCTGGCATCATTGCTGATCCTTCCCGCGGTGTTCACGCTCGTTCAGCGCAAAGCTTCCGTCAATTCCGTATCCCTCGATCCGGAAGACCCTGAAAGCAATTTCTTCCGTAAAAAACTCCAAACATCTCTCTCCATGAATACCTTGAAATCCATTCTGATACTTCTGACCGTAGCCGCAGGCATGATGGCCTGCCATACCGAGGCCGAAACCAGCGAAAAACATGAGCAAAAAGCTCCCGCCGCAGAACCCGTTGTAGAACTGGCCTACGTCAAAAGCATGAAGCCGGCCAAGCAGATCGCATTGCCAGGCGAATTGAAGCCTTGGAATAAAGTGAGTATTCATCCGAAAGTGAAAGGATTTGTAAGGGCCGTCAATGTGGACCGGGGTAGCATCGTAAAAAAAGGTCAGGTCCTGGCCCAACTCGAAGCACCCGAAATTATCTCGGAACTTAGCCAGGCCAAAGCGCAACTCATTGCTGCTGAGGCTGCCCTGCATGAGATCACGACACGATATCAGGCCACCGCATTGACTTACAGCAGATTAATGCGAACAAACCGCACAGAAGGCGCGGTTTCACTCAACGAACTCGATCTGGCAAAAGCAAGAGCAACAACCGATAGCTCGGCGATGGCCGTTGCGAAAGGCAATGTTCAGGCAGCGAAATCATTCATGGAAACCAAAACAGAACTGTCACGCTACCTGACCGTGACAGCACCATTCGACGGCATTATTACCGAAAGAAATATCAGTCCCGGGGCATTGGTAGGGCCGGGTGAAGGCGGGGCCAAACCGCTCTTTATACTCGAAGACAACACCAAGCTGCGTCTGACACTGGCGATCCCCGAAAATATGTCCAGTGCTATTCCAAACAAGGGAGAAGTGAGCTTTACCGTACCCGCCAGTCCCGAAAAGATTTATAAGGCTACATACGCACGCAGTTCCCGCACTTTATCTGAAGAAAATCGGTCGATGATCACTGAATTTGACGTCAACAACCGCTCCAACGAGTTAAAAGCCGGCATGTATGCCCAGGTGCAGCTCAACACGGAGCGTTCCGGCAACACACTGTTTGTCCCCGTTACGGCAGTGGTCAATTCCAGCGAACAGGTGTTTGTGATCCGCGACAAAGCCAAAAAAGCGGAATGGGTACCTGTTAAACGCGGTGTTGTCGTGGATACGCTCGTCGAGGTTTTCGGTGATTTGCATGATGGGGAGGCCATTGTGAAGAAGGCGTCCGAGGAGTACCGCAACGGACAAGATTTGTAAGATTGCCAATTCATAAAAAATGCCGGGCTCTCACCCGGCATTTTTTATCTGAAGACTAAAACTACTTCCTGCTATACGTATCCAATGTTGCTTGCGGGAAGGAGCGGAGAATGTCGGCCATGGTATTCTTGATCATGGTGTTCTGATCTTCCTTCTTGGTAGGCGCCTTCACTTTTCCCGATGCCCAACCCTGCCAAACCATCCTTTCGGTGGTCTTCTGGTAAATGTTCAGAATGAAACGGCTTTCCTGGTAGTTGTAGGTAGAAATATTGTTTCCTCCTCCGTACCACCACATATAGGGCGAGTACATGTTGTTGGACCGTACTTGCTGACGGTCTTTCACGTCGGTCATGAACCTCACCACAATTTCGGGATTCTGATTATCCAGTTTATACCCTTTGGCTTCCATTACTTCCACCACGGCGTCACCCAGTCTTCTGCGGTTCAGCTCGCTGCCCAGAAGTGGGTCCTGCTCCATATTGTGTTCTGCTTCGACTTTGAAAGTTTTGAACTGTTTCAAATTCACCGCCGAATCATAATCGTAACTGACCTGAAGAGCGTTGCTGCACGCCATGATGAGTAACCCCGCCACAACCGCCAATCCGGCGGATTTTATCAACTTCACTACGGTTTTCATTTTGATTTTGAACGTTTGGTTTGATATGATAGTCTGACAGTTTCCAAGGGCAAATGGTTTAAATGACCGTAAAACATCTATTAAACTTATAAACAAATAAAACTGATATATCGATCACAAAAATTACTTGTTTCGAGGCATTTCAAGCGTTTGAAAGCCTTCCAAATCCCTCAATTCACTATACCCGGCCCGATGGCTTTCTGTTGCAAGGCGATACGCACTAAACCGTGCTCTCAAAACAAAAAGCGCCCGGTTTTTGCCGGACGCGATGTACTGGGAATATAAGGGACCACGAACTTTATTGACTAATCCTAGACCTTCTTATAGTCAGGATGAATGTAGGGAGCGCGATAGGCGCGGGCAAGCAGCGCGTTGGCTTCCCTATCTCCCACAATTTCGCGCTTTATCGGATCATAAACAATCGAACGGCCTGTTTTCATTGAAAGATTTGCCAAAATACAGCTGGCCGTCGAAATATGTCCTTCCTCGATATCCGCTACCGGCCTGGTATTATTGTCAATGGCGCTCAGGAAATCCAGCATATGCAAACGGGTCGCAGGGGCTGCATTCAGCTCGATTTTATCTTCTTTAAGGTCTTCCGGGTACTTTTCTTTCTCATAAACAACATCCTTGTGAATCTTATCGCCTTTTCCTTGCGGAATGAAATCATATGCCATCGTACTCGCCCAGAGCGTCCCTTTTTCGCCGTACAATGTAAATGACCACGGATAGTCCGGATTATTGGGCGTTCCCCAGGTGCGGTGCTGCCACACGCAATTCAGGCCATCGTATTCGAAAATCGCCGATTGTGTATCCGATATATTGGACTTACCCTCTTTCTGGACATAAATACCACCGCTCGACGTGATTTTTTTTGGCCAGCCCAGTTTCAGCATCCAGCGCACCGTGTCGAACATGTGCACGCACATATCGCCTGTGATACCATTGCCGTATTCCATGAATGTCCGCCACCAACGAACGTGCGGTGAGCCGTCGTAGGGACGAAGCGGCGCCGGGCCGGTCCATTTTTCATAATCCAGGTAATCGGGTACAGCTTCCACCGGCGGATTGCCATTAGCCCGCATATGGTAGTAGCAGCACATTTCCACGTGGGATATCTTACCGAGCAGGCCAGCATCAACAATGTTTTTCTTCGCGTCGATCAGGTGGGGAGTACTTTTACGCTGTGTGCCCACCTGCACCACCTTTTTGTATTTACGCGCGGCGGCGACCATCGCCTCCCCTTCCAGCACATCCACACTGATGGGCTTTTGCACGTACACGTGTGCACCAGCCTTCACGGCATCTATCATTTGCAATGCATGCCAATGGTCGGGTGTACCGATCAGCACAATGTCCATTTCATTTTCTGCTAGCATTTTCTGGTAGTCACCATAGAGCTTGGGCGTCTTGCCCGATTTCTGACGCTGGCCCACCAGCTTGCCTGCTTCATTCAACTGGTTTTTATCGACGTCGCACAATGCAATGACCTCTACCGGTGCGACTTGTATCAGTCTGAAAAGATCACTTTTGCCATACCAGCCTGTCCCGATTAAGCCTACGCGCCAAGTTTTGGCCGGGTTGACCAGGTCCATTCCCCTCGCTCCGAATGTTGAAAGTGCCAATGCGGCCGTGGCCCCGTGAAGGAAACTACGGCGGTTGATATTAAAAGTGTTCATCCGTGATTTTGTTGGTTTTAGGAAAATGGCAAATGCCACACGCCAGTAAAAGCGCCGGGGAAGCGGCGTTTTACTTTTACAGGGAGATTATTTTGAGAGGGAAAGCGATAAACGATACGTAGAATGTCTTACGCAGCTACCTTTAATTTGATATCCATCTCCGCCAAAAGCTTCAACAAATGCTGCGTGAACCGCGACTTAATCTCTTCGAACTGGGCAATGGCTAATTCATCAGATTGTTCCCGGGCTTCATGCCTTGCGATAGAGGCATTTACGCGAATAATCTTTTCGAGCGTATCTTGTATTTCTGCTTGAAGTTGATCAAACGGTCTCATGACAATAGCAAGTTAACGATGCCCTTTCTTCTGTTTTGACGATCCCTGGTCAGAAAATATAACCAATCAAGTTTATCAAAGCTAGTCAAAAAGTACTTGGGATGTTCTGTTGGATAATCTTTGATGAAATAGATATCTAACTTTGGGAAGTCTCGCTTAATAGAATTTAAACCTGCTTGATTGGACTCATAGAAGACACTATCTACAAAACAAACCAGATCAATATCCTCCGGATGCGGTTTAAGCGTTGCAAAAGACCCGTCAACCCAAATTTGTAATCTGTCTGTTTTCCATCTGGTTACACGGGATATAAACTCTTTCAATTGCATTGCCAATTCAGCCCTTTGGTGGTTGAATATGAAAATTTGCTCAAAATAACTCCATGCAATGTTCGTGAGTTCGTCAGGGACGAGATAATCATTGTCATCAAATTTGCACAATCTCAATCCCATTGTAGATCATTCATTTCAGAAACTCCCCGACATTCTCCTTCGTCACCAGCTGAAAAGGAATAAGCATTTGCTGCTCAAATGCCTGCTTCTTAGCAGCCTTCACAGCCGTCTCGATGGCCTTGCCGCCTTGTTCCTTCGCATTCTGAAAAACAGTAGCGTCCAACGCTCCTTTCCTTACCGCCTGCAATGCATCAGGAATCGCGTCCACACTCACAACCAGCACTTTGCCTTTCAGGCCCGCTGCTTCCAATGCTTTTACCGCACCCATCCCCATTTCGTCATTCTGCGCAAAAATAGCGCTGATCTTATCACCATAAGATTGGATCCAGTTTTCAGTCAGGGACATCCCTTTGGCACGGTCCCATTCGCCGGTTTGCTCGGCGAGCAATTTGAGGCCTGGATTCGCTTTCAGGATTTCCTTTGCCCCATTATCCCGCCTGATTTGTGCGGCCTGGCCCATGAACCCGTGCATCATAAGCACATTACCCTTTCCGCCGAGTTTTTCGGCAATGTATTTCATCGCAATGCGCGCCGATTCGGTATCGTCGGAGCCTACAAATGCCGTCGGTTTTGAAGCAGTTTCGGAATTGACATTGATAATGGGGATCTTGGCATCCATCGCGAGTTTGATGGCCGGCGAACTCGCTTCCACCTCGCAAGGATTCATGATAATCGCGTCTACGCCCTGGCCGATGAAGCTTTCCACCTGCTCGACCTGTCTCAATGCGGAACGTTCGGCATCGACTGTGATCAGTTCCACGCCCAGTTCCTTCGCTTTCGCTTCCATCGCGTCGCTCACATTGACAATAAACTCATTCTGCATACTGAGCATCGTAGCCCCTATCACCAGCTTATCCTTCTCTCCGGCGCCGGATTCTTTGTCGGAACTCTGGTTGCAGCCCGCCAGCAATGCAGCGGAAATGAGGGTGGCAAAAATAGCGTTGCGTTTCATAAGCCTTCAGCTTCGGCAGTCTGCCGTCAAGTTATATTTAAAATACACGAAAATCTCCTTCCTCCATCCTCCCCATCAATCCTTCCTCCCTTTCAATCCTTCCTCCCTTTCAATCTTTCTTCCCCACACCATCCAGTACCACCGCTCCTATGATGATGACTCCCATCACGACCTGCTGATAATACGATGTCACATTCAACAAATCCAGGCTGTTACTGATCACGCCAATGAGCAGTGCGCCGATGAGCGTGCCCGTCATGGTGCCGGTGCCGCCCGACGTGCTGGTGCCGCCGATAATAGCCGCAGCGATGGCATCGAGTTCGAAACCCGCTCCGGCATTGGGCTGGCCGGTTGTAATACGCGACGTCAGCAGAATACCTCCCAATGCAGAAAGCAGCCCGCAAATGGTATATACCCACATTTTCACGCGACTCACGCGGATACCCGATGCGCGCGCCGCCGGCTCGTTGCCTCCGACCGCGTACATGTAGCGCCCGAGGATCGTCTTGTTAAGAACTACCGAACAAACGGCGAATGCGACGATCAGAATGATGATCGGAAATGGAATGCCCAGGATATTGCCGCCACCGATGAAATTAAATTCGTCGGATAAATTCGAAATAGGCCGTCCTTTGCTCAGAATCAGCGCCAAGCCTCTCCCGATCGTCATGGTACCCAAGGTTACGATGAACGGCGGCACCTTACTTTTGGTAACTACGAGGCCATTGAATGCGCCCATTGCCGAACCTGCGCCCAGGCCCACCAAGAGGGGTATCACCAGCGGATAAGTATCCGGATGCGCGAAAGTAGCCGCGGCAACGCCCGTAACTGCTACCATGGACCCAAGCGAAAGGTCAATCCCCCCGGTAATGATCACGAATGTTACACCAAATGCAAGCAGTGCATTGATCGACACCTGATTACCGATGATCAGCAGGTTGGATACCGTGAAAAATTTGGGCGTACTCAATGCCAGCACCAGGCATATCAATGCAAATGCAAGGAAAATACCATACTGGCTCAATTTACTGAATCGGGAAGGAGTGTTCATAGGGTTACTTCAGCCATCGGCTTTCGGCAGTCGGTTTTTTTGAATTACTGAAATTTCTTTTATTGCTGACAGCCATTAAGCTACTGCATATTTCATGATCAATTCCTGTGTCGCTTCCGTCCTCGAAAGCAACGCTGTTTGTTTTCCTTTGGACAATACGAGTATCCTGTCGCTCATGCCGAGGATTTCGGGAAGCTCCGATGATATCATAATAATCGCAATGCCTCGGTCGGCCAGGTTACGGATCAATTTGTATATCTCAAACTTCGCGCCTACGTCTACCCCCCGGGTCGGTTCGTCGAGGATAATAATTTCCGGTGAGGCCAGCAGCACTCTGCCGATCACGACCTTCTGCTGATTACCTCCGCTCAGGTAAGTTACTTTTTGCCCGGTACCAGCCGTTTTGATCCTTAAATCTGCGATCAACTGCTCCGTTACCGACTGTTCGCTTTGTGTGTTGATGAAAAACCCTTTCCTGTGGTTGTTCATGCTGGATAGTGTGATATTGTCCTTGACAGACATCCTGGGAATGAATCCCAGCCCTTTACGGTCCTCGCTCACATAGCCGATCCCCCGATCAATCGCCTCACGCGGTGATTTCACGCGCACAGCCTCTTTGTTGACGTGAATTTCCCCTTCGTCCCACTCATCGAGCCCGAAAATGGCACGGGCAATTTCAGTACGCCCCGCGCCCATCAGACCAGCCAGTCCCAGGATTTCTCCTGCTCGTACATTGAAAGTGATATTCGTGAACTTCCCTGCCTTCCCGAGGTTACGCACAGAAAGAACTTCTTCTCCTGGCGCATTGAGCGGTTCCGGGAACATCTGGTCGATTTCGCGGCCGACCATCATGGCAATCAATGCATTGCGGTCCAGTTCGGTTGCACTTTTGGTTCCGATGTACTGACCGTCCCTCAAAACGGTAATAGTATCCGAAATCTCAAAAATCTCGTCCATTTTGTGGGAAATATAGATGATACTGACTCCTTGCGATCGGAGGCCGCCAATGATTTTGAAAAGCGTCGCGACTTCCTTATCTGAAATGGCCGAGGTAGGCTCATCCATAATGATCACCTTCGCATTGTTGGAAATGGCTTTGGCGATCTCTACCATCTGCATTTGTGCCACACTGAGGTGCTTCATTTTCGCTTTCGGGGCAATATGAACGCCCATGCGATCGAGCAATGCGGCTGCGCGCCGGTTGATTTCCGAATCGTTCAACCAGCCCGAAAGTCTCCCGCCTTTTCCTGAAACTTCCCTTTCTCTCCCCAGAAAAATGTTCTGTGCGACGCTGAGTTCTGGTATCATCAGAATTTCCTGATGGATCATGGAAATCCCTTTTTTCAACGTTTCATTCACATTGCTGCCAGCAAGGCTTTCTCCTTCCAGTATAATATCCCCCGAATCAGCCGCAACCAGTCCTATCAGAATTTTCATGAAAGTCGATTTCCCAGCGCCGTTTTCGCCCATTAGCGCATGTACTTCCCCTTTTTTTAAGTCAAAATGAATCTTGTCCAGCGCTTTTACACCGGAAAAAGATTTAGAGAGATTTTGAACTGTGAGGATGGTCTCTGTCATGGGGAGATTCGAACAAAGGCTTTAACCCTGTCCCGGCTGCCCGGAACGAGGTTAAAGCCTCGATATTGAAAGTATTACGGGATTACCCTTCCCAATTCACGCCGGTATCTTTCCAGCTTTTCGAAGCAGCTGATTCGAGCACCGCGTCGCACACTTTCTGGGTTTCATAAGCATCCCGGAAAGTTGGCGAGCAGGGTTTACCGGTTTGCAGGCTTTCGAAGAAATCGGCTGCCTGGTGTATGAACGAATGCTCGTAACCAATGCTGGTCCCAGGGATCCACCATCTCTTCATGTAAGGCTGGTCGCTGTCCGTTACCAGAATAGATCTCCATCCGCGTACGATCGACTGATCATCGTGGTCGAAGTATTCCAAACGGTTCATATCATGGAGGTCCCAGCGGATGGAAGCATGCTCCCCGTTGATTTCAAAAGTGTAAAGCGCCTTGTGACCACGTGCATAGCGGGTAGATTCGAAAAGGCCTAATGATCCGTTATCGAAGTGGCAATGGAAGATACAGGCATCGTCGATACCTACTTTCTGAACCTGGCCGGTACCTGCATGCGTGCGCTCTTTGATGAATGTTTCCGCAACCGCCGATACATCCTTGATACCGCCATTGATCCACATTGCCGTGTCGATACAGTGTGCAAGCAAGTCGCCGGTTACACCCGAACCCGCCGCATCCACATCCAGACGCCATGTTGCCGTTCCGCCTTGCGGTACATCCGGGCTGATCGTCCAGTCCTGCAGGAAGTTGGCACGGTAATGGAAAATACGGCCTAGCTTACCGGAGTCGACGATTTGTTTGGCCAGAGTCACTGCGGGTACACGTCGGTAGTTGTACCAAACCGTATTTTTTACGCCGGCAGCTTCAATAGTTTCCACCATTGTTTTAGCCTCTGCAAGCGTACGTGCGAGCGGCTTTTCGCAAAGGATCATTTTCCCTTTTGCAGCGGCAGCCAATGCGATCTCCGCGTGCGTGTCGTTGGGCGTGCAAATGTCCACCGCATCGATATCGTCACGTTCGATGATTCTCCGCCAGTCGGTTTCGTAAGATTCGTACCCCCATTGTTCCGCAAAGGCCTTCACTTTTTCCTCGTTACGCGAACATACAGCCGCCAGAACGGGACGGTATTCGAGTTCGGGAAAAAAGTCCCCGATTCTTTTATAACCATTGGTATGCGTACGGCCCATCAAACCGGAACCGATCAGCGCAACACGGATTTGTTTTTTTTCTGACATTTTGTTGAAAGCTTTAGGCTATAAAGCAATAAGCTTTAAGCCTTAGGTTTTGGGAATATTTTTGTAAGCTGTAAGCATTAGGCTGTAAGCTTTAAGCTCATTTAAACTGCTAGCAAAAAAAGCGTACAGCCTATAGCTTAAAGCTTACAGCCTTTATACTACCCAGCCATGCGCGTTACGTACCCGTACCAGCGCGGCGAGGATGTCGTTCCAGGTTTGCTGCTTGTACATTACCTCGTTGGGGAACATACAGCCATCCCAGCAAATGTGGCGGAACGCCTTCGTGAGATTTCCGCTATCATCGCGCAACCAGAAACCGGCGTGGTGTACGATATCGAGCTTGCCGTTCGGGTCGGTTGCCAGGCAGTGACGACCGGTTTTGTCGTGTGAACCGGTTCCGTGAACAGTCCCATCATTTTGGGCTACGTGGAAATCGATCGTCCATGGGCGAAGCGCGGCAGTCATTTTCTTGAAAGCCGCATCCAATGTAGCACGGTCGCTCCATTCAAAATCGGCTGGCAGAATACGGTCTTCCGGCGCATTGTAGCCCAGCAGGTAAAGGAAAGTATGTGACATATCAGCCTGGAAACCTACATTCGGGCGATCTGTTGCCTCAAGGGTGTCGAGCATTGCTTTCCAGCTGTGCATGCCACCCCAGCAGATCTCTCCTTCGGCAGCCAGATTTTCCCCAAAATCAGCGGCTACGTCGGCAGCACGTCTGAAAGTTTCGGCGATTTGTTTCGTGTTACCAGCAGGATCAGCCGACCAAGCTTCGGGCGAAGCAGCCGAATCGATACGGATCACGCCGCCGTTCCGGATACCAGCGTCACGCAGTTGTTTCCCGAACTCACATGCCTTACGCACCTGCTCTACAAACGTTTCGCGCGCATCTTTGCTGCCCAGGGCCGAGCCGGCCCACACGTTGGCCACCAGGCTTCCTGCTTCCAGGTTAAATCCGGCCAGCTTATCGGCCAGGCGCTTGCCGCCGTCGGCACTTTTCAGGTATTCGCCTATGTGTTCATCGAAAAGGCCAATGTCGACACCATCGAACTTCACACCGTCCACCTCGGCGGCAGCGGTTTTCTCAAGCAATGTATCAAAAGGAATAATAGGCTCTGAATCAGAACCTTTACCCACGATGCCAGGCCATGTGGCATTGTGAAGTTTGGGGAAATTATTTTCAGGCATGGTTTAAGAGATAGGGGCTTTAAGCTGTAAGCCATAGGCTATAGGCTCTGGCCGGGTGGAAAATAAACTTATGCCATAAGCTTTAAGCCTCTGACTGTATGCATCAATTGAGCATATAGCCTACGGCCAAAAGCTTATAGCCTCTACAATACCAGATCAGGGTTGCGCGGACCGAAGTGCTTCAAAATAACGATCGGGTCGCTAGTCGACGGGTTGCTGATTGTAACACCTTCGATCGCAGCGGCTTCGCTTACGAAATATTCGTCGTTGGTCAGTTGTCCGTAGCGGATCAATGCAGGGGTTTCGATATCCCATACACCGAATTTGCCATGTCCCTGCATGACAATCATTCCGTATGCAGCAGCGTCAGTAATGGTAACAGTCTGTCCTGGGAAAACGGTAAGCTCCTTGGCACTGTATGCCTCGTTTTTATAGCAAATCCAGTTTTCACTATATCCTTCTTCCGCCATCACGGCGACATCTTTTACCGGTTTGGGGCGCATGAAATGCTTTTCCATCAAATTAGGATTTACGTTCAAATCCCAGTCGATCACTTCCATCAACAAATCATAATCGCCAATTCTGTCTTTCGGCGTTCCTTTCCAAAGCAACTCTTCCGGAATAACCGCCTCATTGACAAGCGATTGATACATCGCAAAGATATCTGATGCTTTTTGAGGCTCATAGGTACACAAGCTGCCCGGCGCATGTAACATGCCAGGGGGCACATCCCAGCCTGTTCCCGGCTCCAGACGGAATGCCTGGGAATAGTTGGTAATCTTATTGTCCCCCTTGGTGAAGTTCATCAGACACTCTTTGATCTGCTCTTTTGAAGTACCGGGAGCGATACCAATGAATGTATATGGAAAATCGCCACCGTGATTGTTCAATTGAGGCGGGAAATAGTAGGCTTCCGGCTTTCCATTCTGGCCCACCATTGCGGCGTGCTCATCTCTGTGGTGAATATGATGCGGAAGCGGGCCCATATTGTCAAAAAACTTGGAGTACATGGGCCAGCTTTTGTATTCATCCCAAAGTCTGTCACCTATAATTTGGCCTTTCAGCTCTTCTACCGCGTCCCGCAATGTCACTTTTTGAACGCCTGATTCGTCTTCAAAAACGATTTGGCTCAAACCTTCATTCTCGCCTGTAAGCGGCCCGTTTTCCGCAGGAGTGGTTGAAGACAGCCAACGCTCATCGATTCCACCACGCTCGCCACCCAGTACATAATAATCATCCGGGTGTAATTTGATCCTGCGACCGGGGACACAAAACGAACGCGGCACCCAGGTCGGCGCCAAACGCAAAATTCCCTTTCCCTGCTCCAACGCCTTCTCAGCTATACTTGAAAGTCCCATTGTTTTTGTATTAAAAAATTGGTTTTGGTTGATACTTAAAATATGTTATCCTTACTCATGTGTATCGTCCTTGTCATCCTGAGCGAACCGGGCGGTCGAAAGGGATGTGCAATACCGCCATTTTCCATCACGCAACCATCCTTCGACTCCGCTCAGGACGACATTAACGTCCCGCTATCTACGAAAAATCACGATACATTTACCTTCAACTCAAACTCCTCAATCTCCTCTTTTGTCGTCAGCACACTCAGTTCGAGATCGTACTCCCGCGTTTCTTCCGGTCCAAGAAAGATTAGAGTGCCATCTTCCCGTGCTTTCGCCTGGCCCGATAGCGGATGCGTGCTTGGCTCGATGCCGGTTACATATTCGCCTTTGCCCCAATGCTGCCAGTTGGCCAGCCAGGGCAATTGTTCTTTTTTGAATTTCAATGCCACGGCCACTCCCAGCTTCTCGTTGTGCAATCCACAAATGCTATCGCCGAAAATGTCGGCATCGACATCGATCAAAGCTACTTCCTCTCCACTTCCAAGGTGACTTTCGAGCGGAGCAGGTGCCTTTTTAAATGTATTTCCTTCTTTGAAAATTTTTGCATTTTCCTCGCCTAAGCGCGGGTGCCATTGGCCATTCCAGAGTATATCTGTCCCTTCGTCCACCAGCGGCCAGCCAAAATTGAAATGATATAGCAGCATATGAGGTGCGGCGGTATTGGCTTTGTTGATGACTTCGTCATGAATGCGCAATTTCGCTTCGCCTAATGTCGCTGAAATCGTCCGTTTCAACTCTAAACTCGGGCCAAATGGCCTTGTTTCACGGATAATGCCGGTAATGCTCATGTCGTACTTTCCGGCACGTAAATCAGGCTGGACGATCGAAATGATTTCCGCAGGCTGGTTACCGATCAGTCCGTGCAAACCGCGATCGCCGTGACTGTCCGACTCCGGCCCGCCCGCGTGGGAAAGGCCGCAGGTGGTCAGCAAACCTCCGCCGAATGTGCGCAGCCAGTCGATGCCCTTGTCCGAAAAAGGTTGCGGGTACGTAATGCCACCATGACTGATCCAGGCCAGGCTATGCTGATTGTAAAAGGCCTCGGCAATGTCCATCGCCCGGTCTATCACCACTTTGAAACGCAAGCCTGTGCCGGTATTCACCCACGCCATACGGGTACCTCTGCCTGCACCGTTATCGATCACCGAAGTTTCGATGCCCCCTACCTGCGCGTGATTGGAAACTTTTTCTTTCCAGTCCTGAATTATCCCATCGCGACCTTTCGAAGCTGCAATCTCCATTATGTATTAATTAACCTCGTAATTATCTAAACCTGAAAAAGGCGAAAATGGCCTCGTTTTAATGCTTTTATTTAGAAAAATACCCGGATCAGGCTACCGTACCTGTGTAAGCCAGTTTTTGATACGTGCATTGAAATCCGGGGTGTTTTCAAAATGGAATGCGTGCCCGAGCTTCTCATACAGGAATAGCTCAGCACCGGGAATGCCGTTGGCGACTTCTTCGGCCATCCAAACAGGAGTGAAAATATCCTCCTTACCCCCTATCACCAGGGTAGGCACATTGATTTTGCCCAAATCTGGCAGAGCATTGTGATCGATACAAGCCGCCGCCTGGCCTTCCAGCCCGTGCAGCGGTTGCGGGAACGGATTGAGACCGTCAGCCCTCCGACCGTCTTCCAGATCGCTGTGCTGCTTCGCATCGTCCCAGGATGCTTTGGAAAAAATCAGCAACTGAATATACAGGCCGAACTCCTCTGGCCGGAAACGTGCCTTGGCGTTCATGATATGCTGGAAAAGGCCCTTTGCATAGTTGTCACAACGCGCCCAGGGACACATCAGTACCAGCGATTTCACCTTTTTAGGATGCCGGATCGCGAGTTGCTGCGCAATGGTACTACCCATCGAGCACCCTATCACGTTTACATTTTCCAATCCCAACGAATCCAGCAAGCCCGCATAGTCATCGGCCATCTGTTCGGTGGAATAAGGCCCGACCGGCTTGTCGGTCTGGCCAACGCCACGATTATCGCCCATTATGCATCGGAAATCGCGTTTCCAATCAGAGACATGTACATTCCAGACCGCACCCGCGGCCGTAATGCCCATAATCAAAAGAAGTGGCTCACCGGAGCCTCGTTCTTCATAGTAAAAATTGATACCGTTGGTTTTGATGGTGGGCATAAATATGGCTGTCGGCTATCGGCCGTCGGCTTTTTTGGTTTTAAATAAAGAATAGTTTGACTGCCGATAGCCGACAGCCGAAGTCTACCTCAATCCCGGCACCAGCTCTTCCTGAATCCACTTTCCGTCGTGCAATGTCACGAAATCCGGGTCTTCCAGGGCTTCCTCCCCTTCATCCTCACAAATGATCCAACCTTTATAGTTAATGTCTTTGAGCCATTGTGTAACGCCGAGCAAATCGACTTTGCCTTTTCCCATCAATGTAAATTCCGGATTACCGTCCCAGTCCTTATAATGCACATGGTTAATCAGCGATTGATATTCCTTCATTTTGGCCAGCGGATCCATACCGCCGTTGATGATGTGCCCTACATCGGGTGTCCAGCCCGTTACCGATGCATCCAGACTTTCCAGTACGATTTTGTAATCTTCTTCGGTGCGGATAATGGATGAATGCGGTGAATTAGGGTGGTAGCTGCAAGGCACACCTTTATCTGCTGCACGGCGCGAAACCGTGTTGACGATATTCACAAGGCGTTTCTGCCGCTCGGCAAGGTCGTGCCTGCCAGTGGGAATTTGCACTGTATTTAAAACCGCACCGGGAAAACGTTGCAACACTCGGATAGCGTGGTCGGCTACTTCCTGTTCGCGTTCGGTCTCTTCGGCCTCATTCCAGTCCAATGCCAAAGCCAATGCGGCCAGCCCGATACCCTGTTCTTTCAGTTTGGCTTCGAGCTTGTCCGGATCCACGAGGTCGCCCATCCAGGTAAAAATGGGTTGAATGCCCGTAAAACCAGCTTTCGCAATGACTTCGATCATGTGTCCTAACCGGCCCTGGTGGGTCTGGCCGCTGTTGCTCATGAACCAGGTATAAACTTCTGATCCAAAGCGGAATGGGAGTTGCTGAGACATTTAAAAGTTTATTTTCAATTATATAAAAATCACTTCGACTTCTTTTTCACTACCTCGCCAGGCATAATCAGCGAATCCCAGCCGGCCAGATCGGAAGGCTTTACATTCGCTTTATACCCATTAAAGTTGAAGGTTGTAGGTTCATATGGCCCTACGAATGCAATATCGTTGTCTGGCTTAATATTATTTTCCATTCCTAAACTCCAAAACATCGCATTCACTACCATTCTTCTAAATCCATAATCCTTCAAATCTTCCGAAGCACCGTGCGTGGTTGTGAATGCGCGGCCTTTCTTGCCACCTTCCATTTGATAATCACGAATCCAGGCAACAGGGAGCAATTCTTTGGTCGGGTCGGCAGGAGAATCGGCCGTCATACCATTCAGCACCTGGCCTTTCGCCAGCACCGTTCCTTTTGGCGCGGCCGTGTAACCGCCGGATTGTACCCACATATCCTTCACACCCCGCATAATAGGATGCTTGGCCTGCGCTTCGTCAATGATGATTTTGGAAGATTGCTTGTGGTTCGTTCCGTAGTGCGATACCCAGGTTTCACCCAAAATATATTCTCCAAAACCGTCTTTCCAGGCAGTTTTCGGACCCTTGTAGTTCCAGGTATAATGCTCCCACTTCGGGTCATTTTTAATTTCAAATGCGTGGGTAGAGGTGCGGAATGCCACAATAGGGCCACCTCGCTTAATATAGTTTTCGAAATGCTGCATTTCCTTGTTCCCGAAATGTGCGAACCGCATGAAAAGCACCATCAGGTCGGCCTTATCGAGCACATCCAGGCCCTTTACATTCGAACCTCCGGGCAGAATATAGCCATTTGAATCGAGCGCATATACGACCGTGCAGGTAAAACCGTAGTGTTTCGCCATGATCCGCGCTAATGCAGGAAGCGATTCTTCACCGCGATACTCGTGATCCGTGGCGATGAAAACGATATTCTTGCCCACACCCGGCCCCTTGTCGCCCTTGTAAACAACCCGGTGTTTGGCCGGGTCATCCTGCGCCATTGCGCCGAAAGTGATCAGTGCAATGCCGAGGGCCAGCATTGATTTCAGTAGATTTTTCATAAAGTGCCGGACTGAAAAAGTGGTTTGGTCAGAGCCCGTGTTTCAGGCTCATTTCGCGAATAAAACGGTAGCCGTTCTCGGCAATATCCCACGGTTCGTTGAATTCCCGCCATACCCCGATCGCGTTAGCAAAGCCGGGATCGTTACGGGAAAAAGCCTCGATCGCAAGCCATCCGTCATATTTGATTGCCGCCAGGGACGAGAACGCGTCATCCCAGAGTACTTGTCCGGTTCCTGGCGTACCACGGTCGTTCTCGCTGATATGCACGTGCGCGAGCACCGGCGCAATGGTCTGCAAAGCAGTGGAGTACTTCTTCTCCTCGATATTGGAATGGTGCGTGTCGAACATCGCCCGCACATTCGGGTGGTCCGCTGCCTTCACCAGTTTGAGCAATTGCTCCATGGTATTGCACAAATAGCATTCAAAACGGTTGAGTGCTTCCAATGCAAAAGTGATATTGGCCTGTGCCGCATAATCTGCGGCTGCATTCAGCACTTCCCCGGCCAACGCGTATTCCCGATCTTCGGCAGGTCGGTTTACAAAAATGGTATGTCCGGAATGGAAAGGTCCGCAAATTACCCTGGAATTGACGTCGTGGGCACGATCAACGGCCCATTTGATCTTGTCAAGTGCTTTCTGCCTGACCTCTGCCGATTCGCTCACCGGGTTATCGTCTTTACCCAGCGTCATTACCGTGGTGGTTTCGAGGCCGAGGTCTTTTGTAAAATTGCCCATTCGCTGGTAAGCAGCTGCTTCCTGCGGGCCCAGATAAAACTCGACACCGTCATAGCCGATCGTTTTCAGCCTTTCGATAATCGGAAAAAGGTCATCCGAAACTGCTGCCGTCCAGGCGAGCACATTGAATCCAATTTTATTCATTATAAAAGCTTTATGCTTTAAGCCCTAGGCTATAAGCTTTGCATTAAAGGTTTCGCATTAAGCCGACGGCCGACAGCCGATGTTTTCTATTAGTATTGTTTGATGCGTAAATCTTTGTATTCGACTTTCATTGGCGGGCCCACGTGCACCTGTACTCCTAAAAGTCCTTTTTTCGCCCCATTTACCGTGTCGTTGTCCGTGACATCACTCATCAGGATACCATTGATATAATGCTGAAGGTGATTGCCTTTGACAACCAGATGGAATGTGTTCCAGTCTTCACTTTTGATCAAAGTTTTGAGAGAATCGGATTTACCGAGCGAGCCCACCACTTCAAAGCCCGTCCAGGCGTTGGCCTTCACATTGGAACGGATGGCTTCGGGCGTTTTGTCGCCGGTGTATTCTTTAATCACCGTTTTCTGACCGCGATAAGCCAATGTAGTGCGCTTCCGCTCCTCATAATTCTGACCTGTATAGTTGTTTTTACCGTCGATATCGGCCTGGTAACCTTTCAGTGCGAACGGCACATCGGTGAGCTGCTCGCTGCGGTAGTTAATACCCGAGTTTCCTGCCGTTGCGATCTTGAATGAGCCTTTCAGTTCGAAATCGCCTGGCTCGCCGCCCTTCCAGATAATGAATGAGTTGGTTTTCAGAAGCGTTTCGGGGGTGATTTCACCTACCAGAGAGCCATTTTCGACGCGCCAGTACTTGGGGTCGCCGTCCCAGCCTTTCAATGTTTTTCCGTCGAAAATAGATACGAAACCTTTCTCACCTTTTTCTTTTTTCTGAGCGAAACTGTCAACCTGGAAGGTGAAGGTCACCACGGCGGCCATTAATAATCCGGCCTTGATAAATCTGAAACTCATTTTGATCTTCTTTATAGGTTTAGTGACTTCTGAACAACTGACTTCCCTTATTGCAAAGGGATTTTTGAAATAGCAACACTCTTAAAAAAGCAGAAATTAATATCCAAAAATTCCTAAAAATATCTGATGCACTATCCTGTACTGACCTGCTAGTTGGACGGAATCGGATCACCCGGTGCCTTCAAAGCCGGGTCATACATCGCAACACCCACACGTGAATCGGCGCATCCGTAGTATAGTAGCCACTTTTTCCTGAAATAGACCATCCCTTCGATGAAGACGGTCCCTGCCACATATTGTCCGCTCTTTTCAAATGGTTCCATAGGGCGGAAAAACGGCGTATCCAGTCGGGCCAGCACCTTGGTAGGATCATTTTTGTCAAAGAGTACCTGGCCTGCACAGTAACTGTTGGGTGTAAACCGTTTGTCACCATCTTCACCCTTGTCGTTCTTGCCATTGTAAAGCAAAACAATGCCTTTTTCAGTCACGATAGCCGGAGGCCCGCATTCGGTGAGGTTGCTATCGAAATATCCTTTTCGAGGAGAAATGAGGTTGATCAGGTCGCCCTTGCTGTCCACCACCGGCTCCCAGTTAGTGAGGTCCGTCGACGTGGCCACATTCACGTTGGCTTCTCCAAAGTACAGCCAATATTTTCCATTGATCTTTGCAATTACCTGTTTGTCCCCCACCAGTTGGGTGACGACCGAACCCGATTTGGTCCATATATTATTGAACTTGCCATCATAGGCTTTCTGAAATGCCGGACCGTGTTTCTCCCATTTGATCAGATCGCGGGAGGTGGCTACGCCCAGCCGTGCCTTGTCCTTGTTCCATTGGGTGTATATCACCACATACAGGCCGTCTTCGGTCACAGCCACACGCGGATCTTCGCACCCTCCGGGCCATTCGTTGGCTTTCTGAGTGTCCTCCGCGGGAAACAGCACCGGCTCCTTTCTTCTCTTAAAATGAATTCCGTCGGAAGTTTCCGCATAGCCAAGTCGCGATGTGCGCATGCCGATCGCTTTCCCTGCCTTGTCCTCCGCCCGGTACAGCACAACGATCTTGTCGTCCCTGATCGTAGCGGCCGGGTTAAAGGTGTCATTAGATTCCCAGTCGACCTGGCGTTTGTTCATCGGGCAAAAAAAGCGGGAAGTACTGTCCGGTGAAATAACCGGGTTGACGCCCTCCGGTCGTTTAAAGCCGCCGAGAGCCCAATCCGGAAGTTTGTTTTCTGTCTGGGCAAATGCGCTGCTCGCAAATATCGATGTGCATATAGCTAAACCGGCGATAAAATTTTTCATAGTTTTTTTATCAGTTATCAAATCAAGCGGTCAAATATAACCCATTTCGCCAGTTTTCATCGGTCGGGTAGCAGGGCAATAAAAAATCCGGCCTGATGCTTCAGGCCGGATTTCCGATCGGATCAATATGCTGGATTACTTGTTCGCTACAAGACTTACGTCCAGTGTAAAGTCGTTGTCGATCGCTTTATCGCCCAGGTTTTCGAAGAAATTGGTCGAACGGAATTTGATATCATATTTCGTGCGGTCGATCGCGACTTTTGCATTGGCAATCACTTTCTTTCCGTCGGATTTCAATGTTGCCGGAAATTTCACATCCTGGGTAATGCCTTTGATGGTCAGTTTTCCGGTTACGTCGTATGAACCCGCCGCTTTCGGTGTCACAGAGGAAATCACCAGTTTAGCCTGCGGATGTTTTTCTACTGAGAAAAAATCATCGCTTTTGAGGTGATTGGTAAGCTTGCCGTTCATGTCTTTATCGGTCACATCGGTTACGACCAGGGATTTGATATCAGCTACAAAGCTTCCCCCTTTCAACTTATCATTGTCAACGACCAGTGTTCCGCTTTCCAGAGGTACTGTTCCGGCGTGTGTTCCGGTCACTTTTTTGGCACCCCACACAATGGAGCTGGCTTTTGTATCAACCGCCAGCGTCTTGTCGGCCGCTTTTGATTTGCCAGGACCGTCGGCAATAGCAGCAGCATTGAAGAGCAAACCTGCCACCGCGAAAACAAACATTTTTTTCATAATAATTTCAATCGTTTAAAGTGTAGAAGAATTTGTAATATATAAAAGAAGTAGAGTATTCGTCAAATCGTTAACAGCCTTTAACATTCCGCTACGTCATTTCTCATTGACGCGCCGCCTCCCCTGCCAGCAGCTCCACTCCCTCGAACTGTTCCAACATCCTCTTGCCGTCATTCCAGTCTCCCAGCCCCGACACTGCATTGATATGCCCTTGCTTTCCCACATTGATAAATTCGCTTCCCCAGTTCGTCGCGAACACTTTGGATCTGTGGATCGTTGCATACATATCGTTGGTACTCGCGACCACAATTGTTTTAAACGGGATCTCGCGGACCGGTATGGGCGTAAAGCCAATCACAAAGCTCAGCCGTTTCGAATGTTCGGCATCGGCCGGCGCAACCAGCAGCGCTCCCCTGATCAGTTCAGAGCTGTGTTCCTGCGCCCAATGTGCGACGGTAATGCACCCGAGGCTATGTGCGACGAGGATCGTGGGGGCGGATAGTTCGCTGACCTGTTGCTGTAATTGTGCTACCCAATCCTGTTTCACCGGCCAGTCCCAATTGGCTTGCCGCACACGGTCAAAACGGTCAGGGTATTGCTCCTCCCAAATCGTCTGCCAATGCTGTGGTCCTGAGCTCGCGAGCCCGGGTACGGTCAGAAAGCGCATACTCATAAAGTCATCAGTTTGGTAATCTCACTATTTTTTATCCATTACACAGCGGAACCCAAGGTTGTTGCTTCCGCTCGTGACTTCTCCTTTTCCCCGGCTACCCGCTTTGTAGCGAATGCAATAATCGTCGCTGCAAAGGAATGATCCGCCACGCTGCACCCTTTTCACCGCGCCCGGTTCCTCGGGATCATAGCTATCCGAAGGTCCCTTGGGATTCGTGGCAGGGCTTTTCTGATAATAATCGGGACGGTAAAGATCTTCACACCATTCCCATACGTTGCCATCCATATCGTACAGCCCATACGAATTGGCAGGAAACGATTTGATTGGTGCGGCAGTCAGGTAGCCGTCTTCCTTCGTATTCTTATCCGGAAAACTACCCTGATAAATGTTGGCGACCCATTGGTTGCCCGGTTTCAGTTCGTCACCCCAGTAATAGGTGTGATTCCCTTTTCCACCTTGCGCCGCAAACTCCCATTCGGCCTCCGTAGGCAGTCTTTTCCCCGCCCATTTGGCATAGGCGGCGGCATCTTCATAAGACACATGGGTTACCGGATAATTCTCACGGCCTTTAATTGAGCTGCCCGGCCCTTCCGGGTGTGCCCAATTCGCACCAGCGACGTAATTCCACCATTGCAGCGGATTATCGAGCGAAACGCGCGTAGGTGTCGGAGTGAAAACCGCAGAACCCGGCACCAGTTTATCCGCGGGTACGCCGGGATAGTCAGCAGGGTTCAACGGCCTTTCAGCGATGGTTTTGTATTGGGTAGCTTTAACAAATTTCTGAAATTCTGCGTTGGTCACTTCATGTGTGTCCATAAAAAAGCCATTCACAGTAACCTGGTGCATCGGGCGGGAATCGGGGAACTCGTCGGCGCCCATCAAAAATTTTCCTCCTGGTATCCAGGCCATGCCGGTAGTATCGCCAATACCTTCAGGCACATAACTTGCGTTACGGATTGCCGCAGCACGCGTGGGCATTCCGTCGGCAATACAATGCGCGAGGCTATCGGCCTTACGTTTCTCCTCCGCTGTTTGCTTCTTCTCACAGGAAGAAGTCACAAAAGCGATCCCCAATACAATCCAACCGAAGCCTTTTACTGAAAATTCCATATCAAAAAAATCAATTACAACCCATCAATGTTAGTCCTGAAAACATCCTTTAATGCCTGTCTGGCAGCGTGATAGCCGCACATCCCGTGTACCCCTCCCCCCGGCGGGGTCGACGATGAACAGAGGTAAATGTCTTTTTCCGAGGTGCGGTACGGCGAAGCGCTCAGCACCGGTCGCGAATATAGCTGCCCAATATCCTGCACCCCGCCATTGATATCCCCTCCGATGTAGTTTGGATTATAAGCTTCCATTTCACCGGCATTCATCACATGCCTCGCTTTGACGACCTCCCTGAAACCCGGAGCAAACCGTTCCACCTGGTTTTCAATCGCCTGGGTCATGTCGCGGCTGTCCCCGTTCGGGACATGGCAATACGCCCATGCGGTATGTTTTCCTTCCGGCGCGCGCGTGGAATCGAAAACGCTCTGCTGTGCCAGCAGTACAAAAGGTTTTTCACCCTGTTTTCCTTTCGAGATATTCTGTTCATAAGCTGCGATTTCCTCGAATGTGTTTCCCAAATGTACCGTCCCGGCCCCGCTGCATTCCTTCGCGCGGAATGGTACCGGCTCCTCCAATGCCCAGTCTATCTTGAAAATGCCGGATCCGTAACGGTAAGCATCGAGGCGTTTGCGATAGGAGGTACTCAACCTTTCTCCCGCAATCCGCACCAGCTGTCGCGGTGTTACGTCCATCAGGATCGCATGGGCTGCCGGAAGCTCGTCGATCGATTCCACCATCCATCCAGTCTCTATTGTCCCGCCCAGCGAACGGAAATAATTCCCCAGCGCATCCGCAATTGATTGGCTTCCCCCCACCGGGATCGGCCAGCCTTCCAGGTGGGCAGCGGCCATCAGCATAATTCCAAATGCAGAAGTCGCTGTATTTGTAAGCGGTTGTATCGCATGCGCAGCCATCCCCGCCCACAACGCCCTGCCTTCCGTCGTTTTGAACTTACCTGCCGTCCATGTGGCCGGCGGCAACGCCTTTAACCCGAACCGGGCCAGCTCAAATGGTTGCTCCGGCCATTGCACTGGGCCGAGCAAGTCTGGCAGTAACTTCGGCATCGACCTGACGAGCGGAGCCATCCATTTCAAATAAGTACCCGCATCGGTGCCCAGGCTTTCGGCTGTCGCGGTCAATGATTGGTCCAGTAACGCAACCCGGCCATTGTCCAGCGGATGCGCCGCCGCGTATTCGGGCTGGACAAATCTTAACCCAAAATCCGACAACGGAAGATCCTTAAAAAACGGTGACATCAACGCCATCGGGTGAATGGCCGAACATACGTCATGCACATAGCCCGGTAATGTCATCGCCGCGGAACGCATTCCGCCCCCGATCG
The DNA here is from genome assembly GCF_059568735.1 of Dyadobacter ginsengisoli DSM 21015. NCBI lineage: Bacteria > Pseudomonadati > Bacteroidota > Cytophagia > Cytophagales > Spirosomataceae > Dyadobacter > Dyadobacter ginsengisoli. The sequence continues at coordinate 120,371 of NZ_JCANTY010000009.1, read as the reverse complement.
TCTCTTTGCCTTCCACCAGCAGTACCGAAAGTCCCGACCGCTGTAATGTGATCGCTGCCGCCAGCCCATTCGGGCCGGAGCCTACCACTACCGCGTCGAATTCCGTTCTGCTCACGGCGATCAGGGTTTGGCCGTTGCGAGGATTTTCAATGCCTCGTCGTCCTTGTACTCGTTCATCAGCGCTTTCAGTTTGGTTTTTAGTTCCGCTGTCAGCTTTTCAGTCCCTTTCACCCCGTAAATATTGGAAACCTCTTTCGGATCCATTTTCAGGTCATACAACTCCCATGAATCGGCCCCGCCGTAGAAATAGGCAAGCTTGTAGCGGCTGGTCCTCAATCCGAAGTGCGGATGTACATGGTGCGGCTCCGGAAACTCATAATAATGATAGTAGGCTTCCTTCCGCCAGGGCACCTGCGCGGCCTGTGTATTTTTTAACAAGGGAAGAAACGACTTGCCTTGCATATCGGCAGGCGCAGGTGCTCCTGCGATATTCAGTACTGTGGGAGCCCAGTCGATATTGGCTACCAGGTTGTCGACCTTTGTTCCAGGTTTGATCACACCCGGGTACCGGATCACAAATGGCGTTTTTAGGGATTCCTCATAGATAAACCGCTTATCGAACCAACCGTGCTCACCCAGGTAAAAACCCTGGTCGGATGCATAGATCACGACCGTATTTTTAGCCAAACCGCTCTTGTCCAGATAGTCGAGCAGCTTGCCGATGTTGCGATCCAGCGAGTTGGCTGTGGAAAAATAGTCTCGGAGGTAACGCTGGTATTTCCATTCCACCAATGCCTTTCCCGTGAGATTTTTATCGGTTACCTCTTTGGAAACCTTATCGTAATAGGCCTTGAACACCTTTTTCTGTTCGGGATTCAGGCGCTTGTAGAGAAAATCCTTTTCATAGTCGATCCCGACTTTCAGGTCCAGCTTCATACGCATCGTCTTGTCGATGGTCATATCCTGGTCGGCTGCCGCCTTTCTTCCCTTGTAATCGTCGTAGAATGTGGAAGGAAGCGGGAAAGTTACATTGTCGTAGGCACCAAGATCCTGCAAATCAGGCAGCCATTCGCGGTGAGTAGCTTTGTGTCCTACGATCAGAAAGAATGGCTTGCTGTCGTCACGTTTTTCGAGCCAGCCCGTCGCGAACTGCGTAATGAGATCGGATACATAACCGGTGTAGCGTGTAGTATCATTAGGTTGACCAATGAAATCCGGGTTGTAGTAATGTCCCTGGTCCGGTAATACATTCCAGTAGTCGAATCCGGCAGGAAGGCTATTCAGGTGCATTTTTCCGATCCAGGCAGTTTGATACCCATTATTCCGGAGGGTTTCGGAAAGCAACGTCTGACTCGTATCGAAGCGGGTCCGGTCATTTCGCTTGTAGCCATTCATATGGCTATACTTGCCCGTCAGCAACGTTGCACGGCTCGGGCCGCAAATCGAATTGGTGACCAGATTATTGGTCAGCAATGCCCCTTCACGCGCAATACGGTCGATGCTGGGGGTTTTTACAATTTTGTTACCGTAGGCACCGATTCCCTGATAGGCGTGATCATCCGAAAAAATAAAAATGATGTTGGGTCGCTGGCCGGCTTGCGCACAAGCCTCATTATGGGATACCATCATGGCCAGCAAACCTGGGATGGCCATTAATATCAACCGGATCGAACGGGCATTAATTGTAAACATGAATTACTCTATATAATTGGTAGACAAAATAAACTTATAGCAGATCAATTCGCAAACATTTCCCATGATTTACTTTACGAGCACAAACCTGATGGCTCTAAAATTACAAATTGATGATTTGTTTTCACTATTTCCTGCTTCAAAAACAAAAAGGCCGGAATACATGGAGTATCCCGGCCCTGCCGAAAAATGATTTTATCCTAGTTTGCTTTCTTGTTCAATGCCTCGGCCGCTTCTAGGTGATGCTTCAGTGTGGGAAGCTTACCTTCCGCCCAGGCCTTTACGTCGGGGTCTTTGGCATCTTTTGCAGCTTCTTCGAATTCACTTATATCTTCCTTATGATCGTCTACCATAAATGACACATAGGCTTTATCGAACTCCTTGCCTTTCTTTTTAGCCAGATCATCATAATGCTTCTGTTTGTCATCGCTAAGCGCCGCCGGCAGGGTTATGTTTTTCTGTCCAGCCAGCGTCTTCAGTTCGTCGCCTGCCTTACTATGATCGGTTACCATCATTTGCCCGAATTTCTTGACATCCGCGCTCGCCGCATTGGTCTGTGCGAGTTCTCCCAATTTTACTTCCATCATCCCACCGTCGGCCGCAGCGACGGCGAATTCAGAGTCATCTTCCAATGCAGTCGTGTCCAACTTGGCTTCATTTTGCTCTTCTGCAATTTCCTTGCTGTCCTCTGACTTATTGCTGTTACATGCCGTAAAAGCTAATACGGAAGCCATCATCAGGGCACTCATTGTGAACTTTTTCATAATTGGTTTCATTTTTTGTTGATTGAGGTGTGTTTAGATAAAAAAGCATGCCAAAATCTGCCACCGATCCGACCATCGCGACTCGGGTTACGGCATTACGATAAATGCCACCCCGCTTTCCGTTCAAATCCTAAGAACATGTTCACTGGAAGAGTTGGTTGATTAACTCCGGTCGCAGTGGAACAATTTTTGCCAATGAAGTAATCTTACATGTTTTTCAATTTGCATTCAGTATGAGTGAAGCGACTGCTTTCAACACAAAGCACGAATTATTTTTCAAACGATTAAGACAGGAGACTGCGGAAAGCCACCAGAAGCTGGAAGACAACCAGCTTTCCAGGGCGATACTTCTCCCCTCGGTTTCCATAGCGGATTATCAGACATACCTCGCAACCCTTTTCGGAGTGACAATTGCTTGCGAGGAGCAGGTATTCCCTGCAATTGCCCACGAAATCACCGACTTGCAGCAGCGCTACAAATCGCAACTGATCATCGACGATCTCCTCGCAACGGGTTTTTCCGAGGAAAAAATCGATGCGTTGTCGGTGTACCGTTTCGAATTTGCTTCGACTGCGGAAGCATTAGGCATTATGTACGTACTGGAAGGATCCACGCTCGGCGGAAGGATTCTGTATAAGCATATTCACGAGACACTTGGCTTCACGCCCGAAAACGGCGCCAGCTACTTCTGGGGATATGGCGCGCAAACGGGAAACCTGTGGAAAACATTCATCTCCTCGCTTACCCAATATGTCGACACACAGGGAACAAGCGAAGAAGTCATAGACAGTGCTAAAAAAACTTTTACAATCATTGACAATTGGCTCGGCCTGATTGGCCCGGCCGGTCGTAACTGATCAGTAGGTAATGAATATCAAGGACATCGTGAACCGCGATATTGTCAACCTGACAAATTGCGAAAGTGAACCCATCCATATCCCGGGTACCATTCAACCCCATGGCTTTTTGCTGGGGATCAAAAAGGGCGATTCTCGCATCGAGTTCTGCAGTGCCAACACCTCCGACTTCATCGGGTTGGCGCCGGAAATGCTTCTGGGCAAACAGATCGCAGACATTTTCCCTGAAGAACAGGCTGCGGATTTTGCAGAATACATGCAACTGGATATCGATCCGGCCAAGCCGTTTGTATTTTCATGGCATGGCACTTCGTTCAATACGACCATACATGCAAGTGGTGGAAATGTGATCATGGAATTGGAGCCATTCCCCGACGGCACCCTGCATTTACCGAATTTATACTCCCAGACACGTAATTTTGTGGCCATTCTGGAAAAATCCAGCGGCCTGCCGGATCTTTTCCAGGAAATTGCCGACGAAACACGTACGATCACCGGCTATGACCGCGTCATGATCTACCGGTTCGATACTGAGTATAATGGCGAAGTGGTGGCCGAAAGCAAAAGGCAGGATTTGCCCTCATTCGCCAACCAGAAGTATCCGCATACCGATATCCCCGCACAGGCGCGTGAGCTCTACATTCGCAATCCATTGCGGATGATCGCAGATATCAACTACACGCCCGTTCCGCTACTGACCATCGATGATACACCGGAGAAAGGAAACCATTCGCTCGACCTGAGCCTCTCGATCCTGCGCAGCGTGTCGCCAATGCATATCGAATACCTTAAGAACATGGGTGTCGGCGCCACCCTTACCATTTCCTTGCTGCAAAACCATAAGCTGTGGGGCCTGATCGCCTGTCATCATTACTCACCGAAGATCCTCCCACACTATACCCGGCTGTCTGCGCTGTTGCAGGGGCATTTTCTCACCTCTCAAATTGCAGTCCGCGAAGTCGCCGAGGAATTCAGTATCGCGGAAGAGGTGGACAAAGCGCTGGTCGAATCACTGACCCTGTTGCATGAATCGGAAAACTTCATCAAGACCTGTCACCAATCCGCCTCGTTACTGAAACTGGCCAATGCAACCGGTGCGGCGATTTTTTACGACGGCGTTTTGTACAAGAACGGGTTGGTCCCCGCTGACGCTGACCTGATCCAGCTGTTTAAATACTTGTCGCTTACATATCCCAACAAAGGCATTGAAACCGCCAGATTGCTGGATATTTATCCCGATGCACCATCCATTTCCAAATATGGAGCCGGTATCATTTACCATTCGATGGCGCCGGGCGAAAACGATGGCATAATCTGGTTCAGAAAGGAAAGAGTAGAAACCATTAACTGGGCGGGCAACCCGGATAAGGCTATCCTGCCCAACGAGGAGGGCGTCCGTCTTTCTCCCAGGAAATCTTTCGAGTTATGGATGGAGATTGTCAAGGACAAAAGTATTCCCTGGCGCAAATCTGAGATCAATGCGGCTTCCAGCTTTTCCTATGCGCTGCAGAAACATGTTAATTTCCGGTTTATCAGGAGTCAGGAGGACAAAAACAGGCGTTTGAACCAGGAATTGCAGCTGGCTAACAAGGAACTTGCTAACCTGAACTGGATCTCGACCCACGATCTGAAAGAACCATTACGCAAGATCCAGATCTTTGCATCAAAAGTGCTTGACAGGGAAGACCCGGATTTATCGGTTCAGGTGAAAGATTCTGTGGAGCGAATGCGCTTTGCCGCTGAAAAAATGCAGATGCTTATCGAAGACATTCTGGCTTATTCCAAAGCCGGCACCATGGAGAAAGTCTTTGTTACAACCGATCTGGATGTTGTACTGGATAGCGTCCTGGCTGAATTGCGAGATACAATGGAGGAAAAGCATGTCTCGATACACGCGGGGAGACTTCCCGCTGTCAGCATCATTCCGTTTCAGATACACCAGCTTTTTGTCAACCTGATCAGCAATGCCATCAAATTTGTGAAACCCGAAGTAAAACCGGAGATTACGATCACAGCCGATATCGTCAACGGAGGTCAGGTTCCATATGCAAAGACATTCAAGGAGCAGAGCTATCACAGGATCTCTTTTGCGGACAACGGAATTGGCTTCGAAAAGGAGTACGAACAGAAGATCTTTGACATTTTCCAACGACTTCATCCGTCTCACAAGTATCCTGGAACAGGTATCGGGCTGGCGATCTGTAAAAAGATCATGGAAAACCACCAAGGCTTTATCGATGCTACCTCAGTGCCCGGAGAAGGGTCTGTGTTCAGCATATATTTCCCGGTCGAATAAGGCCCGTTTGAGTACATTGTTCCTCAGCTTGATCGGGAATCCGGTTTCGTTGGGGGTTTTTTATTTGGTATTGGTTTTTAACGGGTTTTTGCACAGTTAAACGTAAACCACATGCCGGTAGCCGCAATCGCTGGAACTTTGACGGATGAGCCCGTCATCACGGCCAGACAATATCAAAAACTCAGAAAAGATCCCTCCCTGACGGCCGAAGCGGCTGGTCTGCATTACATCCGGTCGGAGCATGCGCCCGGATACCAGCGGAAGGGAAAATCGCCGCGTTTCTATTACCTCGATTCCGGAGGACAACGTTGCAAAGATCCGCAGACAATCAAACGGATCAAATCCCTGGTACTGCCGCCCGCATGGACGGAGGTCTGGATCAGCGTCGATCCGGACGCGCATCTGCAAGCTACGGGCATTGACGCCGCCGGACGGAAACAATACCGCTATCATCCTTACTGGAACCTGATCCGGAACCAGACCAAGTATTATAAGCTGCTGACGTTCTCTGAAGCACTGCCGCGATTGCGTGAGCAGGTGGAGCATGATCTCAGGAAAAGGGATTTTGATCTGGAAAAATCCATTGCTTTGGTGATCAAACTGATGGATAAGACTTGTATGCGTGTAGGCAACCAGCGGTACAAGATCCGGCACGGGTCATCGGGGATTACCACGCTCGACGCCCGTTGTGCAACGGTTGCGGGCACCCGGATCCGTTTTATGTTTAAAGGAAAAAAAGGGATCCGGCAGGACATTACCCTTCGTGACAAGCAACTGGCACGACTCGTGCAGCAATACAAGGAGATGCCGGGAAAACGACTTTTTCAATACCGTCACGAAAATGGCGGTAGATGCGCGCTGAGCGCTCAGCAAGTCAATGACTACGTACGGCGCCACACCGGCGCCAATTTTTCGGCCAAAGACTTCCGGACCTGGATGGGGACCGTGACTGCATTCGAATACCTGAGCCGACAGGAAAAAGCCACATCACAGCGACAGTTAACCCGGGTCGTAAATAGTTGCCTGGACATCGTCGCCGCTCACCTGGGCAATACCCGGGCGGTTTGTAAAAAATATTATATACACCCGGCTGTTTTCAAAGCATTTGAAGATAATCGCTTTTATCGGTTTGTGAATAAGCCAACCGAAGAACTCAGCTATTTCTCGGCCACGGAACAACACGTAAGGTCACTGCTGGCCCGCCCCTAGGCTGTTTGTGTGCTGAATTTAGGAAGCATATACGCCATCCGCGGCTGTCCAAGCGGGCAATATCCCCCACATATACGCAATCCACAGCGTCTTAGAACCACTCATCGACCTGATTTGAAAATAATGGCATAACATTTGAAAAGCCTTGCAACAGTTTTCAATTCAAACTTGTCACAACTTTAATATCAACATTATGGAAGCCAACGAAAATCTTATTGAAGTACTGAACGATCTGATCCGGATCAATAACGACCGGGTTGATGGCTATGAGAAGGCACTCGATGAGGTAAAAGATATTGACCTGGATCTTAGGGGGATTTTTCAAAAAATGGCCAATGAAAGCCGTGAAAACATCAACGAACTAAGTGCGGAGATTCGTAATCTGGGTGGAGAAGTCGCAACAGGAACCACTGCTTCGGGTAAAATCTACCGGGTGTGGATGGATATCAAGGCTACATTCACCGGCCACGACCGCACCTCTGTGCTCGAAAGCTGCGAATATGGTGAAGACGCCGCGCAGGAAGCTTATGACGACGCACTGGCAAGTGATGCCGACCTGCCGGTAGACATACGCCAGCTCATTGCCAATCAGAAAGCGGAATTACTGGAGTCGCATAACCTCATCAAGAAATACCGCGATCTGCACCAGGCGGTAAACTAAGTTAATAATTCATAACGCGTATAAGAAAAATGGGTGAGCCTTTCGGTCTCACCCATTCCTTTTGGTACTTCATTAAATGTGTTATCGCAGATCCACCACTTCCACACCAGGGTATTGTTTGGAATTGAATGCAAAGAAACTGTCCGCTACATTCACATCAGGTTGGAATTGATCCACTTTATAGGTTACCTCCTGGCCATTTTTCTGGAAAATTTTCCAGCTGGCAATCGATTTATCTGCCTTATTCACTTCGATCTGTACCTTGTCTACCTGGCTGCTTTTATTGGTCGAAGTCAGTTCCACTACTTCCAATGACTTACCTGCCTCCTGCCTTTCCTTGATGAATGCGGATTTGAATCCCTTCTTATAAGCGGTGTAAATTTTGGTAGGATCAAGATTACCGCCCGCTGTCGGATCAAAATCCTGCAAATTCACTTCGTTGGTTTCCTTAATGTAAGTCGCCATCAGCTTACCATCATTGAAGATCTCCTGACCTGCCATTTTCAATCTGAATTTCGAGCCCTTCACGGTCGCTTCTCCCTTCAACGGCTTTTCACCTTTACTGATGTATGTAAAAAGTGCCTTGAAAGCTTTGATCTTCTGGTACTTGCTACTCATGGCTTCAAGGATAGCCGATGATTTTTTGTCGCCCTGCGCCTGTGAAGCAACGGGGGTTAAAAAGAAGATCGTCATCACCGCAAGTAAACAAGCACTTTTTTTCAAATTTCTCATATTCAACAATTTAATCCTTAGTGAGTTTATAAAAAACGGGGTTTTAAGTGAAATATTTCAAATTTTAGACCTGGACGAGTGCGGAAGGTTTAATCAGCTCACGCCCATCACACGCAAATGCTCTTCCAGCATGTTCAGATCATGGAACATGACATCCCGGGCCTTGCTACCCGTGAAAGGACCCACCACTCCCAGCACTTCCAGCTGATCCATGATACGTCCCGCCCGGTTATAACCGAGCTTCATCTTACGTTGAATCAGCGACGTACTACCCTGCTGATGGGTAACGATCAGGCGTGCGGCGTCGGGCAGCAAACTGTCGAAGTCATCCGGATTCAGCTCCGCTTTACCTTCTGCGGCATCTTCTCCTTCATATTCGGGCAGGGCATAGGCCTCGTCGTAGCCACGCTGTCCACCGATATACTCGCAAATATCTTCGATTTCCCTTGTGTCAATGAAAGGGCATTGCAAGCGGATCACCTCGGAATTGATCGCCAGCAGCATGTCTCCCTGCCCCACAAGCTGTTCGGCACCGCCCATGTCGAGAATAGTCCGGGAGTCGATACTGGACGTAACCCGGAACGAGAGGCGCGCCGGGAAGTTGGCTTTGATCAAACCTGTGATCACTTTTACGGAAGGGCGCTGTGTAGCTACCACCAAATGGATCCCCACCGCACGCGCCAGCTGCGCAAGACGGGCAATAGGCGTTTCCACCTCTTTGCCGGCGGTCATCATCAGATCCGCCAACTCGTCGATCACCAGTACAATGTAAGGCAGGAAACGGTGTCCCTTTTCCGGGTTCAACCTTCGTTGCGCAAACTTCGCATTGTATTCTTTCAGATTTCTTACCGCGGCCTCTTTGAGAAGGTCGTAACGGGAATCCATTTCGATACACAACGAATTCAGGGTAAAGATTACCTTTTTCGTGTCGGTGATGATCGCCTCCTCTGCGTTGGGGAGCTTGGCAAGAAAATGTCTTTCCAGCTTGTTGAAAAGGGTCAGTTCCACCTTTTTAGGATCCACCAGCACAAACTTCAGCTCCGCGGGGTGCTTTTTATAAATAAGTGAGGCGAGAATAACGTTCAAACCCACCGACTTACCTTGCCCCGTCGCACCGGCCATCAGCAAGTGGGGCATTTTGGCAAGATCGGCAATGTGTATATCGTTCGAGATCGTCTTACCGAGAACGATCGGCAGGTCAAAATTTGATTTCTGGAAACGCTCATTAGAAAGTACCGAACGGGCGAAAACTGTTTCCCGGTTCTTGTTCGGCACCTCTATCCCGATCGTACCACGCCCCGGCATCGGAGCAATGATCCGTATTCCGAGCGCTGCAAGGCTCAACGCAATATCTCCTTCCAGGTTCTTGATCTTTGAAATACGGACACCCGCTTCCGGGATAATTTCATAGAGCGTAACCGTAGGCCCGATCGTCGCTTTGATCTTCGAAATATTGATACCGTAGCTCCCCAGGGTGTCTACGATCTTGGTTTTATTGCTTTCCAATTCCTCCTGGCTTACCTTTTCATGCTGGTTTTCAATAACTTCGTTCAGCAGATCGACATTAGGGAAATGGTATGAAGGCAAATCCAGCATCGGGTCGTATTGGCCAAATTCCCGCAAGATGGATGCATTGACATCTTCGTCTTCTACATCTTCGTCGACAACATCCTTCGTCTGCGTGGTATCCTCCACTTCCAGTTCCAGCAGCGGCTCCATAGGTACAGAAGATACTTCCAGTGGTGTTGCGGGCGGCGTAACGGCCAGAATAGGTAATTTAACCGGTTGAATTACCGCAGGATGAGCAACCAAGCTGGACGCTTCTTCCTCCACTTCTGTGTCCAGATCAGGTTCTTCCTCGGGCGCCAGCAACTCATCGTCATAGGTGTCGTTAACCACCGATACAAATTTGCTTTCAGGAACGGAGGGCTCAACGGCCTCAACAGGAACTGTATCATCCTTCACATCTTCTGATACCGGCTCCGGCTTGGCATTTTTTGCCTGCCATGATTCGTAAACCGTGCGGGCATCGTAGAAGAATACCGCAAAAACGAACAAAGCGAACAGGATGGGCACGATGCTACCCCATTTGAGCCAATCGAACAGGGAAACGTTGACCAGGTAACCTAACCCACCCGAAAGAAAGCTCAGCGTGTTTTCACTATTACTCATCAAAACGACGTATCCCATCAGCACGCTTACCCACAAGGAAAAAAAGATCACTTCCTTGGTTATTTTTCCCAAAGGAAGGATCTCCCGCCCAAAGGCCATTTTCCAACCTGCTGCAAAGGGAACCAGCGGGAGAAGCAATGCCCCGATCCCGAACCACCGGTATACAAAAATATGGGATACTACTGCTCCCATTACTCCGAGGAAATTGCGCGTCTGCCGCCCCGCATCGCGGATCGACTCGTGCCCTAGCCCATCCAGAACACTCTGATCGGAAAGCCCGGTAATGATGTAGGAGAAAAAAGACGTTTCCAGGATCAGTCCCAGGATGATAAAGAATGTGCCCCAGGCCAATGTATTTTTCGGGCTGGTAAAAATGTGCTCCCAATCGAGGGATACACGAAAGCGGGGAGCGATAGTCTCCTCCGGTTTCTGGCGCTGTGTGTTTCCTCTTGGCTTGTTAACTGACATTTATTTCAATTCCGGGAATGCGTGAAGTGCTGAGTTTGATTTTACTTTCTGACCAATGCTTTGCAGATCCTGCTGACCACACCGGGCCCTTCGTAAATAAAGCCGGTATAAAGCTGAATCAGGCCGGCACCTGCATTTATTTTTTCCAAAGCATTTCCGGGAGTAGCGATACCGCCGACTCCGATAACCGGGAAAGCATGATTGGATTGTTCACAAAGATAACGAATTACTTCCGTCGAGCGATGCGTCAGCGGTGCACCGCTCAGGCCACCCGCCCCTATTTTTTCTACCTCCGATGTATCGGTAGCGAGCCCCGCCCTGCTGATGGTCGTGTTGGTTGCAATAACGCCGGCGATACGGGTTTGTTTTACGATGTCGATGATATCATCCAGCTGGCTCCATGTAAGATCCGGCGCGATTTTCAGGAAAATGGGTTTGGGATTTGCCTTTTCCAGGTTTTTGGTCTGCAGTTCTTTTAATAGTGCGGTAAGCGGCTCTTTCTCCTGCAGATCCCGCAATCCCGGCGTATTAGGCGAGCTTACATTCACGACAAAATAATCCACAACATCGAACAACTCCCGAAAACAGATCAGGTAATCGTTCAGGGCCTGCTCATTGGGAGTGTCTTTGTTCTTGCCGATGTTCCCTCCTACCAAAATGCTGGATTTCCGCTTCGCCAGTTTGGCGGCTGCTACGGCGACTCCCTTATTATTGAACCCCATCCGGTTGATGAGTGCCTTATCCTTTTTGAGGCGGAACAAACGCGGCTTGTCGTTTCCCGGCTGCGGCCGCGGCGTTACGGTCCCTATTTCGATAAACCCAAAACCGAGCGCTTCCAGCTGATCCACCATCTCCGCATTTTTATCAAACCCTGCTGCCAGCCCTACCGGGTTCCGGAAGCGCAATCCTGCCACCTCCTGCACGAGGTCCGGATGCTCATAGGTATACAGCGCGCGGATAATTTTCGGAACAAAAGGGATTTTAAATGCGATATGAAGCACTTCGCACACAAAATAGTGAATGCGCTCAGCGTCAAACAGGAAAAGTATAGGGGAGATGAGAATCTTATACATCCTGCAAAAATAGAATGTTTCAGAGGAAGGCGCGGGCGGGAGAGGAATTTTTATTTTTGACTGCTTAGCATGGAATCAATTATTATGACGGCGCTCAAAAAGTCCGACATTCGCCGTCATCCAAATCAAGACATCTAAAAACCCGATTAGACGCCGGCCATCTTGTTGCGATGGATTGATCCGGATGTCAACATAACACAACAGCATCCCGCGAATGCGGGATGCTGTTGTGTTATGAGCAAAATACAAACTTTACTTTTTCTCCGGCCACACATACTCGAACTGCCCGTTGATCGGAGCTCCGAAGTAATTGACACCCAGATAATCCAGGCGTTTTTTGTGTATATCCAAACGTTTGCTGAAGTCTTCGAAGTTCTTGCCTTCCTTAGTGGTCCAGCCTACTTCGGCCAAAGCCGTTGCGCGCGGCCACACCATATATTGCACATATGCCGGTGTTTTCATGTACTCCGTCCATACATTACCCTGCACGCCCAGAATGTGTTTCGCTTCGTCGGCCGAGAGTTCGGCTGGCGTAGGTTCGTACGAGTAGGACTCTGCCACGTCTGTGAAACCGCCGATCGCAATGGGCTGCGTTTTGGCTTCGGCCTGGTAATGGTCGAGATAGCAGAAATTGTTTGGGGTCATGATCACATCGTGACGCTCTTTGGCAGCCGCAATGCCACCATCCGTCCCGCGCCAGCTCATTACTGTTGCATTAGGGGACAATCCGCCTTCGAGAATTTCATCCCAGCCTATCATCCGGCGCCCCTTAGCCGTAATAAATTTATCGATCCGCTTGATCACATAGCTTTGCAGGCCATGCTCATCTTTCAAGCCTTCCTTTTGAATCAGATTTTGAGCAAAACGGCTTTCTTTCCATTGAACCTTGGGACATTCATCGCCACCCACGTGAATGTATTTACTTGGAAAGAGGTCGATCACCTCCGTCAACACATCTTCCAGAAATTTGAAAGTCTCCTCGCGAGGCATAAATACATCGTCGTAAACACCCCATTTCGTTCCCGTTTCATAAATTTTGTCAGGATTATTCCCCAATTGCGGGTAAGCAGCCAACGCGGCGAGTGCGTGACCGGGCATTTCGATTTCCGGGATCACATTCACAAAACGTTCTTCCGCATATTTCAAAACCTCTTTGATCTCATCCTGCGTGTAGAAGCCCTCATAAGGTTTGCCGTCATATTTGTGGTCACTATAATGACCTTTCATAGTTTCCTTGCGTTTCGAACTGATCGTTTTCAGCTCCGGATATTTTTTGATCTCGATCCGCCATCCCTGATCGTCTGTCAAATGCCAGTGGAACTGATTTTGCTTGTGCAGCGCGATCAGATCGATGTACTTTTTCACAAATTCGATCGGCATAAAATGACGGCCCACATCCAGCATCAGGCCACGGTAAGCGTAACGCGGCACGTCCTTGATCGTGACATAAGGAACGGCCCACTTCACACCGGCAACGGGGCTGGGGCTGAACACTTCGGCTGGAAGCAACTGCAACAGCGTTTGCATTCCGTAAAAAGCGCCTTTGGCCGTTTGCGCCTGTATGGTAATGCCCTTTGAACCGGAAAGCAACCGGTAGCCTTCCTCTCCCAGACTTGCATCGGAGGATATTACAAAAGAAACATCAGCCTTGCCCTTCACGACCGGAATACTCTGGCCGGTCGCTTTGCCCAATTGCGAAGCCAGCATTCCGGCCACATGCGTCCATTTGGTATCGGCAGGTACGCCGATCCTGGTTTTTGATTTCAAATTCCATTCACCTTTCGCAGTCACGACCTGCATGGGTTTAGGAATGACGTTGATCTGAGCATGCACAGTTTTCACGAACACGCAGCAGAAAATGAGAAGAAGAAGACGTTTCATCTGGGTTAAAAGCAGGAATTATTAAAATTATTTAAAAACTATGCAAATTAACGTCTTCATATTTTAAAATACTACCGATCTTAAATTTTTAATAATTTTATGTAATTATTTCAAAAAAAGGCACGTTAAAAAGATTACGTGTAACTTTGTACCACTTAAAGCTTTACAACTGGGTTTTGTTACATTTACCCGCACGCTATCAGCGCTTTTGCCTAACTTAGCTCCTAATAAAATCTAAATCCTATACCCGTGAAAAGAACTTCGTTTCTTCATCTTCTTGCATTAATTCTACCCACCCATCTGCTTTTCGCTTACCCCGGACATTATCCCTTACCTGTGAATGATACAAAATCGCAACAGGTCGACGGCGGGAAAATGGTGGGCAAAATTGTCGAAGCGCCCCAAAATGCGGGCGTTAGTTTTGCGACGGTCGCTTTGCTTGCTTCCAAAGATTCCTCCCTGGCGAATGGCGCTGTGGCCGACGAAAACGGCGTGTTTACCATTGCCAATGTCACGCCTGGCAATTACATCCTCCGGGTGACCAACATGGGCTATCAGACGCTGTACCGCCCCAACATCAGCGTGGCTACCGAAGCGAACCTGCTCGACCTGGGTACAATTACCCTGCTGCCGGAAGCTCAGAAACTGAATGAGGTGATCGTAAAGGGCGAAAAAACGATGATCGTCGACGATATCGATAAAAAAATCGTCAACATCGGCAAGGATATGCTGGCTACCAGCAACAATGTCAGCGACCTGCTCGAAAAGGTACCGGCGGTATCGCTCGATGAAAACGGCAACCCGCAGGTCCGCGGGAAAGGTAATGTAGTGGTCCTCATCGATGGCAAACCTTCCAACCTCTATGGAAGCGACCTGCCCACCATTCTTCAGTCCTTTCCGGCCAACCTGATCGAGCGGATCGACGTGATGACTACCCCTTCCGCCAAATATGAAGGGGAAGGCGCATCGGGGGTGATAGACATCATTACGAAGAAAACTAAAATCCGGGGCATGAACGGGGGTGCACGCCTGAGCATCGGTAACAAAAACAATAATAATGCCTCCGGCAACCTCAGCTACAAAGCAGGCAAATTCGGTTTGAATGCTTCTCTAAGTGGGCAAACGCGCGCCACGACCTGGGAAAGAACATTAAGCCGTGATAATTTTGTAACCGAGACGACATCCCACCTGCAACAGGACGGGACGGGTGGTAACAAGGGAAAGAATGCATTTGGCCGTGTAGGCGTCAACTACGATTTCAATGACAAGAACTCCATCGAAGCCGGCGTAAACTATTCACGGGACAATAACCGCAATAACAGCAGCATCCTCAACGAAACCAGTCTTACCCATGGTGTGGTTTCCGAAAGTTTCCGCAGGCTCAACAACAGCAAGAGTAACGGTGATAACGTCAATTTCAACCTCGACTACCGACTGAAATTTGCGGAAAAAGACCATCAACTGAACTTCAATTCCAGCTATTCTCTCGGAGGCTCCGACGGAGAATCTTATTTCTCGCAGGAAAGCAAAATCGACAGCCTGATCCGTAACCAGCAGAACCTTCGCGACAACAACCGTCACTCGTTATTCCTGAACGCGGACTACACCTGGCCGATTACCCCGAAAGCGACACTGGAAGCCGGAGTACGCTCACGCACCAGCTCGAACGACAACATAAACGCGTTTTACAATCTGGATCGTGAAACAAACAGTTATGTTTTTGACAACAACATCAGCAATGTATTTGGTTACAAGGATGCGACCTACACCGGCTTCATGACATTCTCCCAAAAAACAGATCTCTGGGGCATGCGTGCGGGATTGCGGGTGACCGATTATAATCAGGATATTAACCAGATCAGCCGTAACCAGGAGTTCAATGTACATTTTCTAACGCTCGTTCCATCCCTGGCATTGACAAGAAAATTGGGAGAATCATCACAGGTCAAGCTTAATTACAGCCGCCGCGTGCAGCGTCCCGAGGCCGACTGGCTCAACCCCTACACCGATGTGTCAGACCCCCGTAACGTCAGAACCGGTAACCCGAACCTCCGTCCGGAATTTACTCACAAGGCCGAAATGGGATATTCCAACTATGAGGCGAATGGCGGCTGGGGACCATCATTATTTATGGATTACTCAAACAATGCGATTACGCAAATCCGCACGATCGACGAAGCAGGCGTTTCCCTTACCCGCTATGATAACGTAGGTCGCGAACTATCTTATGGTTTTGAAACGGATTTCTCGCAGAAGCTTTTTAACGATGTCCTGAAAATTAACGGCAGCGGCCGTGTCTTCCGCAGCGAAGTCGTTTCCGCACTGGCGCAGATCGATAACCGCACGTGGAGCTACTCGGGTAACCTGAATGCATTCATAACCCTGCCTGCCGATTTTCGCGCATCCGCATACGTGAATTACGAAGGTCCGCGTGCGATCGCTCAAGGCACGCGCGACGGCGTGTTCATCGCCAACATGGGGATTCGCAAGGATCTTCTGGAAAAGAAAGCCACGATCTCATTCAATGTCCAGGATATTTTCCTCTCGCGCAATTATAAAAGCCAGCTGAGCACCGATACCTATTCGCAATCATCAAACTGGCATCAGACCAACCGGCTCGTGAATGTGACATTCCAATACAGGTTTGGTAAAATTTCCGCAAGCGGCGACGATGCCTGAGAAACTAGTCGAAATCATTCATTTCCAAAAAGGAAGGGCGATCCAGGTCCCTTCCTTTTTCATTTACAAGCAGTTCACAGCATTACAGGGGGGCTACGAAACAGTCCTTTTGAAAGTAGCAGGCATGTGTGGAATGGTTTTTGCAAACAAGGTCGTGGCAGGAGTCGATTTATTTTGCTTAATTAAACCCCAAACGCAAAAAACGATCTAAAAACCGTTGTTCCGGAATCGATCGGGAAACGCTCACATCAAAATTTTACTAAAATGAAGAACTTGAAACTACTGGTCGCGGCACTGTTGATATCGGCCACGTCTTACGCACAGAAACTGCCTGCTGATTCAGTATTCGCCCAGTTTTACAAAGCAACGGGCGGCAAAAATTTGTGGGATGGTGTCAAATCCTATAATCTGAAAAGAAGCTACACTGCTGCTGCGGCAACGCCTTATGACGCCGTCATTACGGCTTCGATACCCGACCAATCGATCTACAAAAACAAAACAATTATGAAACGCAGCTTTGTTTACACCGTAAAAGGTGACCAGGGCTGGATTAAGGTGCCAATCGGCCAAAAAATTGACGTAAAGGACCTTAGCCAGGCCGAACAGCAGAGCATGCGCCTGGAATTGTATGAGAACCTTGCCCCATTCATCGACTATAAAAACCGCGGTCTCATCGCCACAACGGTGGGTGCAGAGACGCTCAACGGCGTTCCGGTGAATCATGTTGAATTGCAAGGAAAGGGTGCGAAATACAATCTGTACTTTGATGCAAAAACCGGCTTGCTGGTGCGTCAGAAGGAGACCCTGGCCGGCGTGGAAACTACCAGTGACCTGGCTGACTACGCCAAATCCACCTACGGTATTTTATATCCCACCAAGATCGTGGAACAGAGCAGCACCGACAAAAAGCCCGTTACCATTAAATCAGCATTGACTGTCAACGATCAGGTCAATGTGGAGTTATTCAAAAGATAATCAACCGGCGAGCATTCCGGTATACGGAAGGTCGAATCCACCGATTTGGCCTTCCATTCATTTAAAAGTATATTCTCAACACCTGCCGATGCTACCAGGCAGGAAAACAGCGCAGGATGAAGAAAGCACTGAAAGTATTGGCCATCATAATCCTGACAGTATTGATTCTGGTTGGCGTGTTGATCTGGGGAATCCAGACGCCGTTTGGCCAGAATTTTTTAACATCCCAGGCGAATTCTTTTCTTCGTAAAAAACTAAAAACCAAGGTTAACGTCGAAAAAGTCCGTTTCGACATTCCGGATTGGGTGCTGCTGGAAGGCGTGTACTTCGAAGATCTCCATGGCGACACACTGGTCGCCGGCAAGCGCCTTTATGTCGACCTCGACATGTATAGCCTGATCAAAGGCGATATCGGGATCAACAAAATCGAACTGGAAGGCGTGAATGCGAACATCACCCGGGTTCTTCCCGACACGGTTTTCAATTTTCAGTTTATTGTGGATGCTTTTGCAGGAACAGAGTCCGCGGAGGTAGATACAACGCCTTCAAAACCATTGAAGATGCGGCTCGACCAGATCAAGCTGAAAGATGTCCGACTTTCCTATCGCGACGCCGTGATTGGCACCGACGCCGAGGCCGATATCGATTCCGCGGTTGTGAAGTTCGATAAGTTCAATCCAACCCTTTCACAGTATCACCTTACCAACACTGCATTGCTCAACAGCCGGATCCGCCTGAGAATGTATCCGGCATTGAAAACCGCAGCGGCCGGCCCGGAACCAAAGCCCGATCCGGCTGACTCGCTGGACATTAAAGTAGGGGATATCGACATCCGCCAGTTCAAATGGCAGTTTGACGATGAAGTTTCAGGGCTTAAAAATGGCGTCACAGTCGATAAATTCGCAGGTCATGTCAACCACATTTTCATGGGCGGCCAGCGTGTTGATGTCCGGAATGTGTCGCTGGAAAACATGTCGCTGTTTGCAGAATTTGCAAAAAAACCGAAAACACCGGAAGCAAAGAAAGATACCCTATCAACAGCATCCGCCACACCCGGCTGGTATGTCAAGGTCGGTGAGATCCGGATCGTGAATAACGATATCCGCTATGATGATTTCAACTCGCCCGCCCAGCCCCAGGGGCTCGACTATGCACACTTGAATATCAAAGATCTGAATGTTGACTTACAGGAGTTTCTGTTTTCTCCTGAAAAGATCGCTGGCGCACTCAAGGCAAGCTCATTCAAAGAAAAAAGTGGCTTCCGGTTAGACGCCCTGCGTACCAATTTTGCATATGGCGATCAGGAAACATACCTCCGCAATCTTTACCTGAAAACACCCAATACCCTTTTACGCGATGAACTGAGCCTGCGCTACAAGAACCTCGATCAGCTGACGAATGATATCGGTAAGGCAAAACTTAAACTCAGACTGACCGACAGCCGCATTGCATTCGCGGATATCCTGTTACTGGTCCCGGATCTGGCAAAAACTCCGCCATTTGACAAGGAACCTAACGGCGTGGTAAAAGGCTCCGGACAAATCACCGGCTCCGTAGACGATATGCTGATTTCTAAGGCACGGTTTACGATGCTCGATGGAACTGTCCTGAACGTAGATGGACGCGTGCGTGGCTTACCGGATCCCGAAAAGCTTGCAATGGACCTGAATATCCCCGAGATTTCGTCCACGAAAGCGGACCTGCTCAGGGTTTTGCCGGATAGCACCCTGCCAGCCTCTATCGAACTTCCGGATGAAATAAAAGTTTCCGGAAAAATCAAAGGCACGATGGAGGACCTCACATTGGCCACTACTATTAACACTTCGTTTGGTACGGGTACATTTTCAGGCACTCTTAAAAATATTACCGACAGTCTCAGGGCTCAGTACAACGGCACATTGACATTCAGCGAGTTCGATTTGGGCAAGCTGCTAAAACAGCCTCCGTCAGAATTGGGCAAGCTTACACTACGCACCGACCTGGAAGGCGTGGGCTATGCGCCCAAAACCATGATCGCACGTCTGGATGGCACCATTGAAAGCGCCGATATCAAGGGTTATGTCTATCAAAACCTGAGATTGAAAGGCGACATCGATCATGGACTGGCTAACATTTCGGCCAACATGAACGACCGGAACATTGATCTCGATCTGAATGCGCAAGCGGACCTGTCAAAGGAATATCCGTCCGTAAAGGCCGACCTTGCGATCACCAATCTCGATCTGACTGCCCTGAACTTGTACGCGGATTCCTTACAGGTTAAGGGGAATATCGAAGTAAATATGTCCTCCACGAATCCTGAAAACCCATTAGGAACGGTGAATATCGATAGCCTCGTGCTGACACATCATCGCAAACCGATCGATGTATCGAATATCAATGTCCAGCTAACCGATTCGAGTGGTGGCCGGCAGGCGTATATCGACTCCCCATTCCTGAAAGCGAAAATGACGGGAAACTATTCCTATACCGAGCTCGGCGACGCCATGCTAACCGAGGTAGGGAAACATTTCAAAACTCCGGATCTCACTTACAAGGAAATAACCAAACCGGTCAATTTCGACCTTGAAGCGACCGTGACCAATCACCCGGCCATTCAGCTTTTTGTGCCCGGGCTCCGTGAAATGAATGCGGTGCGGCTAAATGCGCAGATGGATAACCAGAAGGATTCGTCGATTGTCGCCAGGCTGAGTATTCCAATGGTTGATTATGACAGTATCCGCACCGAGCGCGTTTCCGTTGATTTCAGCACAGTAGACGCCAATGCGTCACTCAATGCGAACGTCGGAATGGTCAATACCGGTAGTTTCAGAATGCAGAATGCATCGCTGGAAAGTAAAATCGTCAACAATGACATCAAATTCGACTTCATTGTCCGGGATTCGGTCAATACCGAAAGACATGCGGTCAAAGGCGATCTGGCTGTCAATAACAACCGTTATCGCCTGAACCTGCGCGACGACCTTTTGCTGAATTACGATAAATGGGCTGCGGATACATCCGGCTACATACAGTATGCGACGGACAGTTTGTATGTAAAGGACTTTATGATCAGCAACAATGGGCAGTCCTTAAAAATCAGTTCAACGTCGGAACAGCCCAACAGCCCGCTTGACATCGCCATGTCGAACATATCCATTGGACCACTCATTGAAATCGCTACTCTGGATTCGACTCTTGCAACCGGCACACTGAACGGCAAAATCGTTCTGGACAACTACATGACCGCGCCGGTGTACACGGGAGAGCTCACGATCGACAACCTTGCGGTAACCAAAATCCCGGTAGGGAACCTGTCCATTAAGTCGACTAACGAAACAGAAAACCTGATCCGCGTGGCCATGTCCCTGGTGAATGACCAGAACGACGTCAGTATCGGAGGTAGCTACAACCTGAAATCCGAAACGCCTATGGATTTCAAAATGGATCTCAAAAAACTCAGCGCGCAAACGATCGAGGCATTCAGTTTTGGCGAACTCAAGCGCGCCGAAGGTAACCTGACGGGAAACATCGCCATTAAAGGATCCACAGACAGTCCGCGCCTCGACGGCGAGGTCAATTTTGACAAGGTAGCCTTCAATGCAACACAACTGGGTTCACGGTATTCACTGGCCGGGCAAAAGATCCAGTTCAACGGCCAGAATATCAACTTCAACAATTTCACGATCTCTGATTCTCTGAACCAGGCCATGAAAGTCAATGGCAATGTGAATATTGCCAAACTGCCGGACGTCGCCTATAACCTGACTATTTCGGCCAAGAACTTCAATGTGCTGAATTCCACTCAAAAACAGAATGAGTTGTTTTTCGGAAAGGCGAATATTGATGCAAACCTCACAGTGAAGGGACAGGGCTCCAAATCGGTGATTGATGGAAAGGTGAAACTGGATCCGGGAAGCAGCATTGCCGTGGTGATGCCGAGCGACGCAACAGAAGCCGGCGACGCGACCAAAGGCGTGATCGAGTTTGTGGATATGAGCGACTCCACGCGAGTGGCGAAAGCAGATTCGGTCGAAGAGACTCAGAATGTAATGGTTGATTTCGCGTCACAGATATCACTGGATATTGATGTAGACGACAAATCGGAGTTCAAGGTGGTGATCGACGAATTGAACGGGGACAATATCCGTCT
Organism: Dyadobacter ginsengisoli DSM 21015; assembly: GCF_059568735.1. NCBI lineage: Bacteria > Pseudomonadati > Bacteroidota > Cytophagia > Cytophagales > Spirosomataceae > Dyadobacter > Dyadobacter ginsengisoli. Next base: position 98,780 of record NZ_JCANTY010000009.1, on the reverse strand, counting down.
GAAAGGGAATGCTCAGCTCAACACCGGCGTAGCGCCCAACGGCCAGCTTTTCCTTTTAGGCTCTTACGACCTGACGGAAGGATCTTATGACCTCACCCTTCAAATCCTGAAAAGACAATTCGAGATCAAAAAAGGGAGCACGCTGCTCTGGACCGGCGACCCTATGAAAGCCGATCTCAACATTACGGCATCTTACCCCGTCATGGTAGATCCCGGTTCCATCGCCGCGAAGTTTCAGGGTGCAAGTAAAATACCTATCGAAGTACAGATCGTCATTACCGGAAACCTGACCACACCTAATATCACGTTCAATATCGTGCCCGGTACTTCTATTGACGAGCAGATCAAGAGCGATATTACCAGCCAGACTTTCTGGGCTGATATGGTGGGTAACCCGTCGGAAATGAATAAACAGGCATTTGCGCTGCTTATTACCAACAAATTCATCACCGACCAGTCGACGGCCGGATTCAACATCGGTTCCAGCGCCGAGGCCGTGGCGCGGCAAAGCGTGAGCCAACTGCTGAGCGACCAATTGAACAACCTGGCGTCCGACCTGATCAAAGGCGTCGACCTCGATATTGGCCTCAACTCCACCGCCGATCAATCCACCGGCGCGCGTACCGACTTGAACTTGGGATTAAGCAAAGCGTTCCTGAACAACCGCCTTAAAATCTCGGTCGGCAAGAACTTCGAGCTCGAAAGCCAGAACAATGCAGGTAATTCAACGGAAGTGTTTGACAATATTGCCCTCGATTATTCCATATCGCGCGACGGTCGGTATATGTTCCGGGGATACCGGAAAAACCAGTATCAGTCGATCCTGGAAGGTTTCATCATCGAAACGGGCGTAAGTTTTATCATCACGGCAGATTATGACCTCTTCCGTGAAATTTTTCAAAAGCAGCGCAATGAAAAGTAACATAGGGTACATTCTGGCCATCTGTTTTTTCCTGGGCAGCTGCTCGGTAAACAAATATGTACCCGCGGGCCAGAGCATTTATGTAGGCAACAAAGTCACGGCCAAGGCCGACAGTATTTCCAAACCGAACGTGTCTGGTGTTGCCGACCAACTGGAAGGCCTGATCAAACCACCTCCCAACAAGACTATCTTCGGGTTTCCGTGGAAAGTATGGTTTTACTACTGGATCGGTGAACCGAAGGACGATGGAGGTTTAAGAAGCTGGTTCCGAAAAAAGCTGGGCGAGCCGCCCCGTTATGCTACCCAGCGTGTGGTGGATATCAATGCAGCTAACATGGTCGCATTTCTGGATAATGAAGGTTACTACCGGTCATCGGTGAAGGGCAAAATTGTAGAGAGCAAGAAAAAAAAGAAGCGAACGGCAACTACCGAATTTGATGCCTACGTAATGCCCCGCTACCTCATTAATGAAATCAATTTCATTGTGAGCGACAGCTCGCGGTTCAACAGGGACCTGGATTCAACCAAACAGAAAACCTTGTTAAAAAAGGGCGATCCGATCCGGCTGGATGTTATTACGGCAGAGCGTACCCGGATTGATCAGGAACTGAAAGGAAAAGGTTACTACTATTTCAGTCCCGATTACCTGATTGTGAAGGTCGACTCTACCATTGGCCGGGCCGATTCCGCAATGGGGCCTCAGCAAGTCAATTTATTTCTGGAAGTCAAAAAAGAAACGGCCCAGACTTCCCTGAAACAATATTTTATCAACCGTATTTTCGTCAATACCGGAACGGATGCAAGCCAGGAGGCCGATTCGGCAGTGAACAAAGGGCGTCTGCGCCGGGGTATCACCATTAGCGACCCGGGGCATGACTACAAGAGGCGGATTTTCTACGATGCGATCGGCTTCCGCCGTGGGAATCTGTATACGAACACAATGCACGACGTGTCCTTGCAAAGACTCGTGAACCTCCAAAATTTTCGGTTCGTCAAAAACCGTTTTGACCTCGTGCCCCGCTCTGACTCTGCATTGCTGGATGTGCATTATGACCTGGCGCCGATGAAACGGAAATCGTTGCAGACAAAGTTATCAGCCAGTACAAAATCCAATAACCTGGGCGGCTCTCAACTCGATTTAACCTGGCGGCACCGCAATTTTTTTAAGGGCGCTGAAATGCTGGCCATCAGTGCTTACTACGGTTTCGACGTTCAGATTGGCGGGAACAAAGAAGCTAATCCAAACCGGATCGGAAACGAGTACATCCGTTACGGGGGAAAAATTGACCTGTCCTTTCCCCGGTTTCTAATCCCATTCGTGCGTATCAGGCCCGAGAAAAGTCAGGCACTCCCTAAAACCATCTTGTCACTGAATTATGAGAACAGAATTCAGCGCAACTTTTACACCACCACATCGATTCGCGGAGACTGGTCTTATGTATGGAGAAAAAACTCTGAGGTCGAACATACCTTAACGCCCATCTCCATCAACTTTGTCGAACCCAGAAACATTAATACAGAACTCCTGGGAGAAATAGCCGGAGATCCGGACACCAATCCATTGGATATTGACCGGCTTTTCAAGCTTGTAGATACCAAGTTTTTCATCATGGGCTCCAACTATTCTGTTTCTTACCGACCTACGCCCAGACCGTTTAGCAAGGATCAGATCGCAATGACGGGTGGGATAGATTGGGGTGGAAACATCCTAAGTCTGCTGGCAAAAAAGAACCCGGAAGGATATCCGAAAGAATTTTTAAAGGTCCCCATACTTCAGTACGTCAAGGTTGATGGTGATTTAAGATATTACCGGACCATTACGCCATCCATCAAATGGGCAAACCGGATACTGGTGGGAGCAGCGAAACCTTACGGCAATTCCAAAACAATGCCCATTCCGCAATTCAAGCAATATTTCGCGGGAGGTAGTACGGGTATCCGCGCGTTTCGCGCCAGGTCACTGGGCCCAGGTGCTGTGGCCCCCGACACGCTGTCGATACGCCTGCTTGGTTACCAGCAGTTTGCGGACATTCGCCTCGAATTCAACTCGGAGGTCCGGATGAAGTTTACGGATATTATCAACGGGGCTGTTTTTGTTGACGCCGGGAACATCTGGTCGTTCGGAGACAGCACGCGCGCAGCGTATCCGGGCACGGGATTGATCAGCAACAAATTTTTGAAGCAGATTGCCGTAGGCGGTGGCATTGGTTTGCGGCTTGACTTCTCTTATCTGATTTTCAGGCTCGACCTGGCCACACCATTCCGTAAGCCCTGGTACGTAAGCGAAGTGAAATCCGTGACGCCCGAAGGCGAGGTGAAGTACAAAAATCCCTGGGTATTCAATGAGATTAATTTCGGAAGCAAAACCTGGCGAAGAGAAAACCTGATTCTGAATATTGCGGTTGGGTTACCGTTCTAATGTGCCACGGCATTATCTGATCTCCTGGCACAGCTCGATCAGCACTCCACCGGCACTCTTGGGGTGCACAAAACAGATTAATTTGTTATCGGCGCCGCGTTTGGGTGACTCGCTTAGTAAAGTAAAGCCCTCAGCGCGCAGCCGGGCCATTTCTGCGACAATATCCGCTACCTCGAAAGCAATGTGGTGGATCCCTTCTCCTTTTTTTTCGATGAACCGGCTAATGGCACTTTCCGGCCCTGTACCTGCAAGGAGTTCTATTTTTGTTTGATTAACCTTAAAAAAGGAGGTTGTCACCTGCTCCGATTCAACGGCTTCACGCTTGTACGGCGTCACATTCAGCAGAACAGAATAAAGTTGTTCGGCAGCGATGAGATCCCTGACAGCGATACCGATGTGCTCCATATTTTCCATAAATCCGATGCATTACTGAACTCATCAAAAACGAAACGATTGAACTCGCCTTATTTCCGGTTATCCCCTCCACCTACCATGCTCAGGTAGCTTTCGTACCGGCTAAAAGCAATATTCCCTTCCGAGACCGCTTCCTTCACCGCGCATCCCGGCTCGTTGATGTGCTGGCAATTGTTGAACCGGCACTGGTTTAGCAGATCACGCATTTCCGGGAAATAATGGCTGATCTCACCCGGCTCCATATCGGCCAACCCCAATTCTTTGATCCCCGGTGAATCGATGATGAAAGTATCTCTTTCCAATTCAAACATTTCCGCGAAGGTTGTAGTGTGCACCCCTTTGTTGGCAAACGTCGAAACTTCCTGCGTTTTGATATCCAGATCGGGCGCAATAGCATTGACGAGTGTAGACTTACCCACACCCGAATGTCCGGAAAGCAACGAAACTTTACCTTTCAGCAGTGACTTGAATTCTTCAACTCCAAGCTCTTCCAGCGCGGTGGTTGCCATACAGCGATATCCCAGCCCCGTGTAAAGTTCCATTAGCTCGGATTGGAACTCCTTCATTTCATCATTCAATAAATCCTGCTTGTTGAAGACCAGTACGCCCGGAATGCGGAACGATTCGATCGCTACCAAAAAACGGTCGATAAACCCTAAGGACGTTTTCGGAAATACCAGTGTCGCGATCAGGATCGCCTGATCGACATTAGCCGCGATCAGATGGGCGTGGGCTGTTTTGTGAACGGACTTCCTGATTACATAATTATTCCTCGGCACGATTTCATGTATGATCCCGAAGTTCTCCCCTTCATTCTCCACCTCGAAATTGACGTAGTCGCCCACCGCAATGGGGTTGGTCACTTTCAGCCCCAGTGCTTTGAACTTACCTTTTAAGCGGCATTGCCATACATGCCCGTCCCTGCTGTCCCTGACCTCATACCATGATCCTGTCGAGCGAAGTACCAATCCCCTGATTAAACTCATTCTGTGTTTGTTTGGAATCAGCGAATTTAAGAGGAGTTTGGGAGAAGTTGTTAAAAAATGGCCGCGAACTCAATCCAGCAGCAAAAACTAAGTAGTTTTTCTATTCATGGCGTTTTTATTGAAAGGTTCGCTTCAACCGGTTTTCAAGCTAAATTCCATCTTCCTGTGAAAGTAAGCGTTGTTGACAAACATTTGGCATTCCGCCCGATCTCCTGAAGATTTCATAATAAATAATAATATTTTTTAAAATCACACCTGTTTTTTCTGTTTATTTCATACATTAGTATCACCTAATTATAAAGAAAATTAAAAACGTCATCTGTAATTATTATTACTCCGCATAATGGACTTAGTGGCAGAAGAACCGAGTTCGGTCATTGATATTCGTAAAAACCGCATCAGAAGCAGTCTTCTGCTTCATTTGTATCAATCCGGGGACACTTCCATTAATAAAATGGCAAAGTTGTTCCATGCGAGTATCCCGTCTGCAACCGGCATCGTAAATGACCTGATGCGCGAGGGTTGGATTACCGAAACAGGGACCGGGCCCGCCAGAGCCGGGCGTCCACCGGTATTATACGGCCTGAATGCTAAAAAGTACCTGACCCTGATCATGGACATCAACCGCCATGATACGCAGCTGGTGATATTCGATCTTCACAACCAGCTGATCTTGAAGAGGAAAGTAAATATCCGCCTGGACGATTCCTCTAACTTTTTAAAAGAATTATTCGACGCAACCGACGACTTTCTCAAATCCAACAATATCACCCGCAGCAAGCTCTGGGGTATTGGAGTATCCATGCCTGGGCTGATCAACTCTTCCCAGGGCATTAACCTCACCTATCTGAACCTTACACCTCCCGGCATTCCGCTGGTAGCCTACCTCAAAGACCATTTCGATCTGCCGGTTTGCCTTTTCAATGACACCAAAGCCACAACGATCGGAGAACACCGGTTCGGATTTGCAGTTGATAAGTCTCAGGTATTGACGATCAACATCGACTGGGGGGTAGGCTTGGGAATCATCATCAATGGAGAGGTTTTCAATGGCGCTTCGGGGTTTGCGGGTGAGCTGGGACACATTCAGGTCAAGCCCGACGGAATGCTATGCCACTGCGGTAAAGTAGGTTGCCTGGATACGATCACTTCGGCCATCGCACTGATCCGCCAGGCTAAGGAAGGCATTCACAGCGGCAGGGCGACGATCCTGAAACAGATTGTCCACAATAAACTCGAAACGCTCGAAACGTCGCATATCATCGAGGCAGTCCATGCCGGCGACGAGTTTTCTATCGATTTGCTAAGCACTGTCGGGACGGAGTTGGGCAAAGGGTTGGCTACTGCGGTACATTTGTTCAATCCCGAGGTCATTATCGTGGGCGGGTTACTGGCCGAAGCCGGGCCGTTCATTTCCAATCCGATCGAGCAGGCAATCAATAAGTACTGCCTGTCCGATTTCAAAAACCCTCTCTCGATCCACATCTCCAAGCTCGGCGCAAAGGCACGTCTGCTGGGTACACAAGCCTATCTGTTCGAAAACCTGATTAGCAAGGAATTTTCGTGATATTTCGTAGCTGGTGGCACTTTACGTGCCATCAGCCTATTGCCTGCCTTACTTTCTGCATGATCAGATCGGTAGCGCCTGTTCCTGACGACACGTACTCCCTGCTTATTTCACCTGCTCCATCGGCCGAATCAGGATTGTCCACCCACCATTCCATCATTTTTAGCACCGCTTTTGAATCCTCCATGGCAAAAGCACCACCTTTTTCAATCAGATCCACCGCCTCCTGGAACCGGTGATAGCTTTTATTTCCAAAAACAATAGGTAAACCGAATGTCGCGGCTTCGAGGATGTTATGCAGCCCTGCGCCGAATGAGCCACCGATGTAGGCCATATTGCCATACCGGTAAAGCGATGAAAGCATTCCGATATTATTGATAATTAAATAGTCAAACCCTTCCGGGCTTTGTCCTGCGGCAACTTCCGAATACAAAATAGAACGACCGTTCAATTTGGAGCGCCAGCCTGCTATTTCTTCTGCCTTGATCTCGTGCGGCGCGATGATAGCCTTCAAATTGCTTTTCAATGCATTCAGCGCCGGAATAAGCGCCTGCATATCAGCATCCCACACCGAACCAGCGACCAGACACATACTTCCCGCTTTAAACCGGGCGATTTCCGGCAATTCGCGCGCGCTGGACGCAATCGAACGTACGCGATCGAAACGCGTATCGCCTGCGATGCTGCAAGCGGCAATCCCCGCATTTGTCAAAAGCGAAACTGAAGCCTGGTTTTGAACAAACAAATGGTCAAAATAACCAAGCATTTCCCGGAAAAACCCGCCATAGGATTTGAAAAAGATTTGGTTAGGACGAAAAATCGAAGAAAATGAAAGAATGTAGCTCCCATTTTTTTGCAGTTCCCGCAGATAATTGAACCAAAACTCATACTTGATAAAAAACGCGACCCGTGGATTTACAATGCTGACAAATGCCCGAGCATTGGCCGGCGTATCGATGGGCAGGTAGCAAATATAGTCCGCTCCGGTATAGTTTTTCCTGATCTCATAGCCTGACGGCGAGAAGAAAGTGAGGATAATAAAATGGTTGGGGTAAGCCAGCCGGTAAGCTTCGATCACCGGTCTTCCCTGCTCGAATTCGCCTAGTGAGGCGGCGTGAAACCACGCAACCGGCCGCCCTGCCACAAGCGTATGAAAGGATTTCCGCAGCTTCCCGATAAGCCCTTTCCGTCCCTCTGTACCGAGCTTGATTTTATGATTGAAAGGAGCAACAAACCGGATTAGAAAAGCGAAGATATGGATGGCGACCTGATAAATGATTTTCACCAAAGGGCTCTGATTAAAAGGATGTTAAAAAAGAAAACCGACAGCTGATCAATCGTGGAAAACAGATCGCTGGCAGGCTTTTTTGCTTCTTTTTTCGTTTAAAGAACATAAATGTACAAAAAACCGTTAAAGTGATGTCAGTATACAGTTGTATACGCTATTATTTTGTACTTTCACTGTTCATACGACACATACATAGTCACGGAGAATTATATCGATAATATGATGCGTGTAAAACTTTTACTATCAGTATCTATTCTGTTTGCACTATCGGCAGATATATACGCTCAGCGCAGATCAGTGAAGAATGAGGAGAGCGAGGAGAGCTATAAATCTTTTACCTCCGTGGGTATTACCACTAATACCAACTCCGGGATTCTCGGCGGTGCGGTATTTCGCCAGTCTTCCGCTCTGGGCTCCAAAATGTTTGGCAAAAACCAGTACAGGTACCTTGCACTGGAGCTCGTGAATGTGAAGCATCCGAAAGAACTATCCACACAGGATTTTGTAACAGGCGCAAGGCTGGTTTATGGAAAACAGAATTACCTGTTCGTGTTACGCCCGGAATACGGACGTGAACTGACATTGTTTAGCCGCCAGGATGACGAAGGAATTGCGATCAGCGGGATTTTAGCCGCCGGTCCGTCACTGGGCATCGAGAAGCCCTATATGGTGCAGTACCAGAATACCGATGGCCGGGTTACCACGGAGCCATTTGATCCCGTTAAGCACACCGGAGGCGGCTCACAAACAGGCATTGTAGGTGCCGGAAGCTTTTTCCAGGGGTTCGGTCAATCCAAAATTGTTCCCGGCATCCATATCAAGACAGCTATGAGTTTTGAGCTGAGCGCATTCCGCGAGAATGTAACCGGCATTGAAATTGGGTTTCTCGCAGAAGCATTCACCCGGAAAATCCAGATTATGGCATTTGCAGAAAACAGAAGCTTTTATACATCAGGGTACCTGACGCTGTATTTTGGCAGTAAGAAAAGATAATTACCATTGATAAATTGATAATCCACTAAAATTCCGGCTTATCAGAGATTACAGATTAATATGATTGAATTGCCAGTAATACCGTCGGAACGCAGGAAACGTCCCGATTGGCTTCGGGTAAAACTTCCCGCCGGTCCAGAATTCAGGAAAGTAAGACAGCTGGTCGACAACTATAAACTCCATACGATTTGCGAAAGCGGCAACTGCCCCAATATGGGCGAATGCTGGGGGGCAGGAACAGCAACCTTTATGATCCTGGGGAATGTTTGTACGAGAAGCTGCAGTTTTTGTGCCGTTGCAACGGGACGTCCCAATGAATATGATACCGATGAACCCCGCCGTGTCGCAGAAGCCATCAAGCTGATGCAGGTCAAACATGCGGTGATTACATCGGTAAACAGAGACGAACTGAAAGACAAGGGCGCTGAAATATGGTACCAGACCGTACGCCAGGTGAAGGAAAACACGCCTGAAACAACCATCGAAACGCTGATCCCGGATGTTAAGTCCAACTGGGATGCGTTGATCCACATGATCGAGGCAGGGCAGGAAGTGGTTTCTCACAATATGGAAACCGTTGAACGTTTATACCGGGCAGTCCGCCCGCAGGCCAAATATACCCGCAGCCTTGAACAGATCAAACGCACCAAGGAATATGGGCAGCGTACCAAGTCGGGCATCATGCTGGGCCTGGGCGAAACGCAGGACGAGGTGTACAAAGCCATGGATGACCTTGCCGATAACGGCCTTGATATCCTCACGCTCGGCCAATACCTTCAGCCGACCAAAATGCACCACGAGGTGATCGAATGGATCACTCCGGAAATGTTTGAAAACTATAAAGAAGAAGGGCTGAAACGCGGATTGAAATATGTTGAATCCGGTCCATTGGTACGATCCAGCTATCATGCAGAGCGACACGTCAATGTCCCGATCTGATCATCCGGATCAAAAAGAATAATACAGCGCCGGTGTAGCATAGCTATGCCGGTTTTTTATGGTATCATTGATCTGTTATGACTGCCGGTTAAATTCCTGATCTGTACGATGAATAGGTTTTTAGTTAAATGACGCCTGAATTTTGATAAAATTCAGGAATTTATACTGAAACAATGCAATTCTCAAAGTCTATATCTAAAGGATTACTTATTTTTGCCGTCAATTAGAAAAATAGCATACCCTTACCAAAGGTGATTTTATCACACATTTGAATTTTTCTTTTAACTTTTATTTCGTTTCCAATGCCATACTTATTCACCTCGGAGTCCGTATCTGAAGGACATCCCGACAAGGTAGCCGATCAAATATCAGATGCACTGATTGACAATTTTCTAGCATGGGATACCAATAGTAAGGTGGCCTGCGAAACATTGGTAACGACGGGGCAGGTAGTTCTGGCTGGCGAGGTTAAGACCAATACCTACCTGGATGTTCAGAAAATCACACGCGATGTGATCAAAAGAATTGGTTACACAAAAAGTGAATACATGTTTGAGGCGAACTCATGCGGTATCCTTTCGGCGATCCACGACCAGAGTGCGGATATCAACCAGGGTGTTGATCGCGTGGTGGCTTCCGAGAGCTTTGAAGAAAAAGCCAACGCGCAAGGCGCCGGTGACCAGGGTATGATGTTTGGATACGCCACCCGCGAAACAGAGAACTACATGCCGCTGGCCCTCGACCTCGCGCACAAGATTCTTCAGGAAATGTCTTTCATCCGCAACAACGAGCCCGCATTGATCCCGTACCTTCGCCCCGATGCGAAATCACAGGTAACGATCGAATATAGCGACGACAATGTGCCGTTGCGCATCGACACGATCGTAGTTTCAACACAGCACGACGACTTCGATACGGAAGCCGCCATGCTGGCCAAGATCAAAGAGGATATCATCAACATCGTAATCCCCCGCGTAAAAGCGAAACTGACGCCTGAACTTCAGAAACTATTCACAGGCGATATCACACACCACATCAACCCGACCGGAAAATTCGTGATCGGCGGCCCCCATGGAGATACCGGCCTTACCGGCCGCAAGATCATCGTGGACACGTACGGTGGAAAAGGCGCACATGGTGGCGGTGCATTCTCCGGAAAAGATCCCTCCAAAGTAGACCGTTCGGCTGCCTATGCTACGCGCCACATTGCCAAAAATATGGTGGCATCCGGCCTTTGCGACGAGGTACTGGTTCAGGTTTCATACGCCATTGGCGTGGCTGAACCTTGTGGGTTATACGTAAATACCTACGGTACTGCGAAAGTAACTGACAACGATGGCGCGATCGCTGAAAAAATCGGTGAGATCTTCGACCTGCGCCCCTATGCTATCGAGCAACGTCTTAAACTGCGTAATCCGATGTACTCCGAAACAGCCGCCTACGGCCACATGGGACGCAAGAACGAGATCGTGAAAAAATCGTTTAAAGGTGCTAACGGAGAAGAGAAAGAAATAGAAGTTGAGCTGTTTACCTGGGAAAAACTGGACTTCGTAGACGCTATCAAAGGGAAATTCTCTCTGTAATAGCACCATCATAGATAATCAAACAAAGGAGGCCGGCAAGCTTTGCCGGCCTCCTTTGTTTGCCGACAAACAGCCAAATATTATTTCGCAAAAAAGGTCATCCCCAAATAAATGCCCCTAATCCCGAAATTAGCGCGTCACCTAACCAATAATAAAGGGCATTATCCCGTTGCTAGGGGACTATGTTATTGATATCCATCGCACCCACCTCTTATGCAATATCAGAAAATCAAATTCACTAACGCGGACAAAAACACTTTCTTCCCGACGCTGAGGCAAAGGGTGGATCAATATTTCTCTACAAACCAGTTATGCAAGTCGGGTGGCAAGGCAATCATTTATAAGGCATTTTTTATGCTTAGCCTGTACATCGTACCCTACGCGCTGATCTTATCGAACCAGTTTTCGAATCTTGCGATGATCGGCCTTGCTGTACTGATGGGCTTCGGCGTAGCAGGTGTGGGTATGTCGGTAATGCACGATGCCATACACGGCTCACTCGCCACTTCCCGTATTCTGAATAAGTTTTTCGGCGCCTCTATTTACCTGCTGGGGGGAAATGCCTACAATTGGGAAGTTCAGCATAACCGGCTCCACCATACTTACACCAATATCCATGAGGTAGATGAAGATATCACCGGTAAGTTTCTGCTCCGGCTTTCTTATCAGGAAAAACAAAAATACATTCACCGGTTCCAGCACATCTACGCATTCTTTCTGTACAGCCTGATGACCTTGTCCTTTTTGTGGAAAGACTTTAAGGAGATATCCCTATTCAACAAAATGGCGAAGTCCGGGATGACCAAGCCTTTTCCAAAGAAAGAACTGGTTCGACTGATCTGGACAAAATTGGCCTATATCGTGTTCATATGCGTAATCCCGTTATCTTTCACCTCCATTTCATTCGGAGAATGGCTGATTGGCTTTTTAGTTATGCACGCCACGGCAGGCATGATATTGAGCACCGTGTTTCAAATGGCTCACGTAGTAGAAGGCGCAGAACAGCCAGAGCCAGACGAATCCGGGTGTGTTGAGAATGCCTGGGCTGTACATCAGCTTCAGACTACATCCAACTTCGCAGGAAGAAACCGTATTCTTTCATGGTTTATCGGCGGGCTCGATTATCAGATTGAACATCATCTGTTCCCCTCCATTTCGCATGTTCATTATCACGCGCTGTCACCGATAGTCAAGGCTACTGCAATAGAATTTGGGTTGATCTATAATGCAAAAGCCAATTTTAGCCATGCCTTGGGTTCTCACGTAAGAATGCTAAAAAATATGGGAACGCGATAGTTCACGTTCCCATCAAATCCCGCCTCATTTGGCTCCCGTCAAAAATGTGCCGGTTCCTCCAATTCGCTATCCCGTGCTACCCGGTCTATCATCCTCATCTTCTCATAATTTTTAGGTCGTGAGAAGAAGGTATAAATCGCAGGAATGACGTATAATGTCAGTACCAGCGAAAATAGCAGCCCCCCCATGATCACGATCCCCATCGACATCCGGCTCTTCCCTGCCGACCCGAGCGCCATAGCAATGGGTAACGCTCCAAGGATCGTTGCCAGGCTGGTCATGAGGATAGGCCGAAAACGCAGCGTAGCAGCTTCCAATGCGGCCTCCTGAATGCTTCTCCCCTGCTCCCTCAACTGGTTGGCAAACTCCACAATAAGAATACCGTTTTTCGTCACCAATCCGATAAGCATGATCATCCCGATCTGGCTGAAAATATTCAGTGTTTGATCAAAAAACCATAACGAGAACACCGCCCCGCCGATCGCGAGAGGTACGGTAAACATAATGATGAACGGATCGACAAAGCTTTCGAACTGAGCGGCCAGAATAAAGTAGATAAGGATCAGTGCCAGGAAGAACGAAAACATCGTGTTCGACGAACTTTCGGCATAGTCCCGGGACGATCCGCTCAATGCGGTCTGGATCGTCTCGTCATTCAGCTTATCACGGATTCTGTCCATAGCAGCAATACCGTCACCGATGGTTTTTCCAGGTGCGAGCGCCGCCTGGACGGTCGCACTCATGTAACGATTGTAATGGAAAAGCTGCGGCGGACTGCTTTCTTCCTCGGCTTTCACGATGTTATCCAGCTGCACCAGAGCGCCTGTACTGGTCTTTACAAACATACTCTTCAGATCAAGCGGTTCATCGCGGTTTGCGCGGTCGTACTGCCCGATTACCTGGTACTGCCGGCCATTCATGGTAAAATACCCGAAACGTTGCCCGGCAAATGCTAATTGCATCGTCTGCGCCACATCTTGTACAGAAACACCCAACGACTTTGCCTTTTCCCGATCGATCACGATCTGGATTTCAGGTTTACTGAATTTCAGGTTCACATCCGTAATTGCAAATGTGGGATCATTGGAAGCCTCTTCCATGAACTTTGGAAGATATTCCCTCAGTTTTTCAAAATCCGGCGCCTGGATCACATATTGAATAGGCAATCCCCCGCGCGAGTCGACCGAAATCGTCTGCTGCTGTACCACGAAGGACTTCGCATCCGGCATTTGTTTCAGTCTCTGATTAATATAATCCGCAATCTCCTGTTGCGTTTCCTTCCTGAACTTTTTGTCAACCAGCGCAATACGGCCACTTCCCGTATTGGCGGCACCCAAACCCGAATTTCCCGGCGATGTGATCATCATCAGACCTTTTCGCCCGGGCATAGAGTCCATCAGCATATCGCTCACATTCCGGACATACCGGTCGGTAAATTCGAAAGAGGATCCTTCCGGGGCAGTCATATTGATACGAAACCAGTTACGGTCGTCTAACGGTGCAAGCTCAGATTGCAGGCCTTTGCCAAAAAACCAGATCATACCCATGGTAATCGCCACCAGCGGAATCGCTACCCAACGCATTTTCAGGAACCGGGCCAGTGCATTGCCGTAATTGTCGGTGATCCGTTCAAAGAAAGGCTCCGTTTTTTCGTAGAACCAGCTTTTCTTATGCGTTTTACGGACGAGGTATGCATTCAGCATCGGAGTCAGCGTTAGCGAAACGAATGCGGAGATCAAAACCGCCGCCGAAATGACGATCCCAAACTCTCTGAACAGTTTTCCTACAAAACCCTCCATAAAAATCACGGGCAAAAACACCGAAGCCAGCGTAATGGAAGTGGATAAAACCGCGAATATGATCTCATTCGACCCTTTTATGGCCGCCTCGATCGGGCTCATGCCCTGCTCTATCTTCTTGAAAATGTTCTCGGTAACCACAATCCCGTCGTCCACCACCAAACCGGTTGCCAGAACAATCGCCAGCAACGTGAGTACGTTCACCGAAAAGCCCATGATGTACATAATGAAAAACGTCCCGATCAGGGATACCGGAATATCGATCAGCGGGCGGAAGGCGATCAGCCAGTCACGGAAGAACAGGTAAATGATAATGACCACCAGTATAATCGCGATCAGCAGTGTTTCCCCAACTTCTTCAATCGATCTTTCAACAAAAATAGTATTGTCAATCAGCGTATCGAGCTGGTAATCTTTGGGAAGTTCTTTTTTGATCGCCGCCATCCGCTTGTTCACCTCCTCGGCAATATTGAGATAATTGGCGCCCGGCATAGGCGAAATGGCCAGACCGATCATCGGGACGTTATCCAGCCGCAGGATCGTTTCTTCGTTCTCGGGACCCAGTTGTGCAAAACCAATATCTTTAAGGTGGATCGTCTGCGTCGCGGAGTTCTTGATGATCAACTCATTGAAATCGTCCTCCGTCCGGAACCTGCCAATGGTTTTCACTGTCAATTCAGTGTTGTCACCGGCCAGTTTACCGCTGGGCAACTCCACATTCTCGCGGTCCAGCGCTACCTTGACGTCCTGCGTGGTAATTCCCAACGCAGCCATTTTCACGGGATCCATCCAGATCCGCATGGCATATTTCTTCTGTCCGAAAATCCGGATCTCACTGACCCCCTCAATCGTCTGAAGACGTTGTGCGATCACATTTTCAGCATAATCGCTCACTTCCAGGTGTGACCGGCTATCGCTTTTGAATGTCAGGACAATGATCGGCTCCGAGTTCGCGTCCGCCTTGCTCACCACCGGAGGGCCGTCGATATCCAGCGGCAATGTCCTGGACGCGGAGCCTACTTTATCACGCACATCGTTCGCAGCCCGCTCCATATCCACACCGATATCAAATTCGACGGTGATCTGGCTTGTACCCTGGCTACTTGTTGAATTGATGGATTTGATCCCTTCGATGCTATTCAGCTGCTTTTCAAGCGGTTCCGTGATCTGCGACTCGATAATGTCCGCATTGGCACCGGTATAGCTCGTCCGGATGGACACTACGGGCGGATCAATGGACGGAAATTCGCGCATTCCGAGGAATTTGTAACCCAGGAACCCGAACAATATGATCAGCAGGTTCATCACAATCGCAAGAACCGGCCTTTTGATGGAAAGCGTTGAAATACTCATAGATTCACCTTCACGGCAGTGTTAGGTTTGATAGCGATAATCCCCGAAGTAATCAACGAATCGCCGGGCTGAAGCCCGGCGATCACCTGGATCTTTTTGTCTGTACGCAGTCCGGTAGTCACCATCGCTTCCTGCGCCTTGCCATTTTTAACCACAAAAACCTTCTTACCCTTCAAAACCGGCACAATGGCCTCCGTAGGGATCATCATTGCCGAACGGTTCGCATCGAGATCTGCCAGGACTTTCACAAACATACCGGGCACAAAACGGCTTTCGGGATTACTCGCTATCGCGCGCACACGCAGCGTACGGAGGTTTTCATCTACCTTAGGATCAACCGCCAGGATTTTCGCACTGTAGGTGGAAGGGTCTCCGTCGAGGTTAAACTTCACAATGCCGCCGACGCGGATGTTGGGCGTGTATTTCTCGGGAACAGTGAAGTCAATTTTAACCGGATTGCTCTGTACAATGGTTACGATGGGCGTACCCGGAGCCAGGTATGCTCCTTCACTGATGAATTTCAACCCGATACGGCCGCTGAACGGTGCACGGATCTCAGTCTTTTCAAGCTGTGCTTCGATCACCTCTTTCTCCGCTTCCAGAACCCGGATGTTGTTGGAAGTAACGTCATACTCTTCCAGATTAATCGCCTCCACGTTCAAAAGCTTCTTCTGTCGCGCTTCAATTTTTTTACTGAGATCCTGGTTATATGCGATCTTTTGCAACTGGGCTTTCAGTTCACGGTCATTGATTTTGGCGATCAACTGGCCCTTGGTAATGTACGTTCCTTCTTTGATATCCAGCTTCACAAGCCTGCCCGATATTTCCGACATCAGGTTCACTTCCTCGTTGGGCAAGATCGTCCCAGAGGCGAAAATCTGGTTTTCAATCGATTCTCTTCCTACAATGAACACATTCACGGGTACAGCGCCACCGCTGCCCGATTTCGCATTCTTACCTTCCCCGCTTTTTTTCGGATCCGAAGTTTTGCCGTCCCCAGGTTTGGAAAAAATGAACAGTTTTCCCAAAACCAGCGCGACAATAATCCCCGCCACCAATAGAATCGTACGCATAGGTTATTAAAAATAAAATTCGTTCAAAAAGAATAGTGATTAGTTATATTTTCGCCAAAAGCCCTGTTTAAAGATACTTCATATCGTAAAAAGCGCGAATGTAAAGGTTTTATACTTTCTGAAAAACAGGCTTTCGACAGTTGTTTGCTGAATGACGTGTTCCGGCTGCTCAATGCCATTTTTGGCACTGCTACCTTTTATTATCTTTAACAAATCATCACAAACAATCTCCGGCTATGAAAATTGTGCACGCCCTCTCGCGATACCTGTTTATCACCATCATCTTATTATTAACTATGCACACCTACGGACAAAACCCGATCAAAAATTACGCTCAAGAATGGAAAACGGTAGAAGGACTTGTCGGCAAGGGACTCGCCAAGGATGCCCTGGAACAGGTTAGGAAAATACATCAGCTTGCAAAAAAAGAGAAACAGGAAGCCCAGCTCATTAAAGCGGCCGTTTACATGATGCAGTTGCAGATGGAAAACCGTGAAGACAATGTGGTAACCTCGATCCGGGAAATGGAAAAAGAAATGGCCGAAAGCACCGGGGCGGCCAGACCCATCGTGACAAGCCTCCTCGCATCGCAATATTACGCCTACTATCAGACCGTCCGCTGGCAACTGTACAACCGCACGGCTATTGTCAACTTCGATAAAACGGACATTGCAACCTGGGGTACGGACGATTTTCATAAAAAGATAGGGACGTTGTACCTGGAATCAATCCGGGAAGAGGCACTTCTCAAAAGTACGAAGCTGGAACCCTACGACGCGATTATCACAAGAGGCAACATGCGCAAATTACGGCCAACGTTGTATGATTTACTCACATACAAGGCATTGGAGTACTTCTCGACCGATGAGCGTAATATCAAAAAGCCCGCTTACGCATTTGAGATCAATACGGCATCCGCATTTGATCCGGCTGCTGATTTTATACACAGGAAGTTTGAAACCAGAGACTCATCGTCGCTGGAATATCAAGCTCTGCTGCTTTATCAAAAACTCGTCGCATTCCATCTCGGAGACGCGGATGCCGGCGCGCTGATCGATACCGATCTGGCCCGTCTTCAATATGTGAGGCAGAAATCGGTGCATCCGGACAAGGACACGCTGTATTTCATGGCGGTAAGCCATGTTGCAGATCAGTACCAGTCGACACCGGCCGCCGCACAGGCCTGGTACCTGAAGGCACTATGGTTGAATGAAAAAGCGGACAGCTACAAGCCCGGCAGTGATTCTACTTTCCGTTTTGAGCGGGTGAAGGCATTGGAAATCTGTCAAAAGGTCGCACAGGAAAATCCGGAGACGGAGGGTGGGATGAATGCATTCAATCTTTCAAAACAGATCCCGCGGAAGAATCTCTACTTTTCGGTGGAAGCTGTTAATGTCATCGGCAAGCCATTTCGCATATTGGTGAAGTATAAGGATTTCAACAAGTTGTTTCTGAGGGTGGTCAAGGCGGTGGATTTGATTAAAAATAGCCTGGAAAGGGATGATAACAATACAAAATGGTCGAGACTCACCAGTGCACAGCCTTTACGGGCCTGGGAGCAATCTCTTCCGGAAACCAAAGACCATCAGGAACATGCCGTTGAAATAAAATCTGACGGCCTGCCCTCCGGAGAGTATGTGCTGCTGGCCTGCTCCGATCCGGGCTTCAAAAATAAGGAGGCAGTGCTCGGCGCCACATTGTTTTACGTATCCGACATCAGCTATGCCCAAAAGGAAAACGACTTCTTTATCCTGAACCGTGACAATGGCCAGCCGCTTGCCGGGGCGACAGTACAGTTGTGGGAAAAAAGCTATAACTACAATACAAGGGTTTATGTCAATAATAAGGGTCCGCAACTGACTACCGATGCATTCGGGCATTTCAAAAGACCGCCCTTGCGAAACACTACGAGAGGCGAACAACAACTGCTTGAAATCACTTATCAGCAGGACAGGCTCTTTTTACAGGAAAATACGATTCGCTATTACTACCACGAAGAGGAGACAGAAGAAAGTAGTAAACAAGCGGAACACGTGTATCTTTTCACAGACCGAAGCCTGTACCGTCCCGGGCAAACGGTTTATTACAAAGGTATCGTCAGAAGGGGCAGCAGTGTGCTCGAAGACCAGCGTGCGGAGTTTACCGTTAGGCTTTACAATGCGAATGCAGAGCATGTGGCCGAAACAAAGCATCATGTCAATGCATATGGAAGTTTTTCAGGTTCATTCAATATTCCGCAAGGCGGCCTCGCTGGTAACTTTTACATACAGGTCCGGGATGAGTACCGGGCCGGTTTCCGGGTGGAGGAATACAAACGCCCCCGGTTTGCTGTCGGGTTCGACACACTCAAAACCGCTTATAAAGTTAATGAACAGATTAAAGTGACGGGCAAAGCCTCGGCCTACGCCGGTAATCCGATCGATGGGGCCACAGTGAAATACCGGGTCGTACGCACGCCACGGATCATATACACCTGGTTGGTTAAGCGCTGGTGGCAGCCTATGGAACCGATGGAGATCGGGCACGGTGACACAACCACCGGAGCTGATGGCGAGTTTATAATTAATTTTCAAGCTATTCCGGATCTGAAAATCGACCCTAAAACGGACCCGGTATTTGACTACACCATTTACGCCGATGTGACGGATAGCAATGGCGAGACCAGAAGTTCGCAGACACAGATCTCCGTAAGCTACAAGTCTTATGTGCTGCAAGCCGATATTCCTTCGAAGCTGGATGTCAGCAGATTCAAATCTTTGCCTGTCCGTACCGAAAACCTGGCCGGCGCATTCGCTCCTGCGGACGCCACGATCCGGATCGAACGGATCGTACCGGAAAAGAGGCTGATCAGAAATCGTTACTGGCAACGGCCCGACCTGTTTGTAATGACCAAAAGCGAATACGTGTCCAGTTTTCCAAACGACGAGTACAACGATGAAACGGAAATGGAAAACTGGGAGGTAGCTGGGGCTGGCGTCGGCAAGACCGTCAGTCTCAGCCCGGATGCTGAAATTCCGGTTTCAGAATATGCGCTGACCGCTGGCTTTTATAAAATACAGATCAGTGCTGTCAATGCGGCCGGAGAAAAACTCACCGATGTCAAATTCATCGAACTGACGGATCCTAATTCCAAAAAACTAACCTATTCGCAATACATAGCAACCACGCACGGCAAGGCTATCGAGCCGGGCGAAAAGGGCAGCTATTCCTTAGCTACCTCAGCAGAAAAAGCATTTCTGATCACCAGCACCAATCGAAAATCAGCAGCGAAAGATTTCTCGTACATAACACTGAATGACGAGGTGAGGACTTTTGACTACACCGCTTCGGAAGCGGACCGCGGCGGATATTCCGTGGATTACATGTTCGTTAAGCACAACCGCGTACATACGTACATGGAAACCATCTCCGTGCCCTGGACCAACAAAGACCTGAAAATCGAATATGAAACATTCAGGGACAAAACGCTGCCGGGAAGCAAGGAAACCTGGAAGATAAAAATCAGCGGTTATCAGAAAGAAAAAGTGGCCGCCGAAATGCTTGGCAGTATGTACGACGCCTCACTGGATCAGTTTTACCCGCATCAATGGACGAAACCCTACGTCTGGCAAATGCAAGCCAACCTCCAGTACTGGACCGACAATGGGAACTTCCGGTTGACGAATGCGGATATCCGTTATGCCGAATATGGTGAATACAAATCTTTTGATAAGAGATATGACGAGTTACTCCAGGGTTTCGGGATATATGATCAAACAAGGCCAGTGAGTGCGGGTGGTGGTCGTTCAAGACTGCGAATAGCAGGTAAAAGCCCCGGCAATTTCGCCTCGGTACCGGAAGCCGCGCCTATGCAAATGGCGGATTCGGAAGAAGTAAAAGAAGCAGTTATTGCGAAAAAAGTACCTCTCGGTAATAATGTCCAACGAGAACAGGAAAAAACCAAGACAGGCGATGATGGAAACACAGCACTGAACAACGCAGCTCCGGCCACTCGTACCAACTTCAATGAAACTGCTTTTTTCCTCCCCGACCTGAAAACGGATCGCGAGGGCAATATTACCTTCTCATTTACAATGCCGGAGGCACTTACCAAATGGAAGTTTCAGGCGCTTGCGCATACGCAGGATCTGGCTTTGGGATACAGCACCAAAGAGATAATCACACAGAAAGAACTGATGGTACAGCCCAACCCGCCGCGCTTCCTGCGCGAAGGGGACCATATCAGCTTTCCCGTCAAAGTCGTGAATCTGACAAAGGCCGCGTTGCAAGGAGAAGCAACACTCCAACTGATCGACACGGAAACAAACCAGCCGATCGACGGGATTTTCAAAAACGGTAAACCATTGGGTGCCTTTTCAATCGCGGCCGGTCAAAGTGCATCCGTGTTATTTAGTTTGGAAGTACCCAAAGGTTTCAATAAAATGGTTACCTGGCGTGCAGTCGCCAAAGCTGGAAGCCTGTCCGACGGCGAAGAGAATATGCTTCCAGTGCTCCCCAACCGCATGCTGGTGACGGAAAGTATGCCGCTATCCATTCGCGGGGCCGGTACAAAGCATTTCACCTTTAATAAATTGCTCGGCTCGTCGAAGTCTACCACCCTGGTGCACCAGGCTATCACGGTCGAATACAGCAGCAATCCGGCGTGGTATGCCGTGCAATCCCTGCCCTACCTGATGGAGTATCCATACGAATGCGCCGAGCAAACCTGGAACCGTTATTATGCTAATACGCTTGCTTCGCATATTGTGAATGCCTCTCCACGCATTGCGCAGATCTTTAAGTCGTGGAAAGGTTCAGATGTGCTCCAAAGCAATTTGTCCAAAAATCAGGAACTCAAATCGCTGCTCTTGCAGGAAACTCCCTGGGTGCTGGCATCGAAAACCGAAGAGGAGCAGAAACGGAATGTCGCACTACTGTTCGATCTGGTCAGGATGGAAAACGAGCTGAATGCGAGTATGCGCAAATTACAGGAAATGCAGAGCTCCAATGGCGGATTTGTTTGGTTCAAAGGCGGACCAGACGATCGCTACGTTACTCAGTACATCGTTACCGGCATCGGACATTTGCAGAAAATCAAGGCCTTCCAACCAGCACAACAGGCAGGCATCAATACGATTCTGGAAAAGGCCATCCCGTATCTCGACAAACGCATTCAGGAAGACTATAACAATTTGGTTAAATACAAAACAGACCTGAAAAACTATGTCCCGGGCCCCGTAGAGTTGCAATATCTGTATGCCCGAAGTTTCTTCAGCAGACCTGTTCCTGCTTCCTCTCAGAAAGCGTACCAGTACTTCCGCGAACGTGCCCGATTAACCTGGGTCTCCCAATCCAAATTATTGCAGGGGATGACGGCATTGGCGGCGCATCGCACGCAGGATAGTAAAACGGCGAACCAGATCCTTACCTCACTGCGCCAAACCTCCATCCACAATGAGGAACTCGGCATGTACTGGAAAACCAGCCAGCGCGGCTGGTGGTGGCATGAAGCCCCTATCGAACGCCAGGCGTTGCTGATCGAAGCATTTCAGGAAATCGGGAATGACCAGACCGCCGTGGCTGATCTCAAAACTTGGCTCCTTAAAAACAAACAAACTAACAACTGGGAGAGCACCAAGGCCACGGCAGAGGCTTGTTATGCATTGCTGATGACAGGTGCGAACTGGCTTACTGAAAACCCGCAGGCTACGATCCGGCTGGGCGATACTGAAATCACGCAAAAAGATCAGAAAACCGAAAACGGGACGGGGTACTTTAAAAAGACCATCGATACAGGCATTACATCGGGGATGGGAACAGTCAGTCTCGATGTCGAAGCTACCGCGGGCACATCGTCAATGCCCGGCTGGGGCGCTGTATACTGGCAGTACTTTGAAGACCTTGACAAAATCACCTTTGCAGAAACACCTTTAAAACTTTCCAAAAAACTGTTCGTGGAGAAAAATACAGATACAGGCCCCGTGCTTACACCGGTCAATGCAGGCGACCAGGTACATATCGGCGACAAGATCAAAGTCCGTATTGAACTTCGCGTAGACCGCGACATGGAATATGTGCATATGAAAGACCTGCGCGCGTCCGCACTCGAACCTGTGAATGTGCTCAGCGGCTATCGCTGGCAAGGCGGTTTGGGTTATTATGAAAGCACCCGGGACGCCAGCACAAATTTCTTCTTCAGTAGTTTGCGAAGAGGAACCTACGTGTTCCAATACCCGCTTTTTGTAACCCACGAGGGCGATTTCAGCAATGGCATCACGACGATCCAATGCATGTACGCGCCCGAATTCACGGCGCACAGTGAGGGAGTCAGACTTAAAGCATTACCAAAAAAGTAACATACAATGTCATTACAACTCATCAAGGCTACCATCAACGAGCTGGAAACCGTCAGACGATTAGGGATTGAGACATTCTTCGAGTCATTTGCGGATCTCAACACCAAGGAAAACATGGCCGCTTATCTGGCAACAGGTTTCAGCGTCGAAAAAGTAACCAGCGAGCTGGAAAACCCTTCTTCCGAATTCCATCTTGCCTATTTTAACAATGAACTGATCGGCTACCTGAAAATCAACCACGGTCCGGCCCAGACCGAACTAAAAGACGGAACATCGCTGGAAATAGAGCGGATCTATGTCCTGAAAGCTCATCAGGGCAAGAAAATCGGGCAGTTGTTATTTGAAAAAGCGGTGAACATAGCCCGCCAGCATCACTACCAGTCCATTTGGCTGGGAGTTTGGGAAAAAAACGAGAAGGCGATCGGCTTTTATACGAGAAACGGATTTATCGCATTCGACCGCCATCTGTTTGCACTGGGCGATGACATTCAAACCGACCTGATGATGCGGCGGAATTTGTAATTTGTATTATCTGACGGATTCCTGAATTTTCAAAATAGCATTGGCAAAAGCTTCCATATCTTCCCTTTCGCCCAGCATGGCATGTTGCAAGATCCATACGGCATCCGTGTTGCATGCCTGCTCGGCCACCGGGCAGCAGACGGCCGTGTAGTCGACATTTTCCGGTATCGCGTAACACATGAAGTTTTTGTTCTGGAATAACGGCTGTTTGTAAAGTGGGTGGGGATAACCTTTAAAACTCGGCACGCCTTCCGCGGCAAGCATGGCAGCGAATTCGCTTTTGGGCAGACCGCCAAACTTCGAAGCATCATATTTGAAAATATAAATATGGTAGCAATGGAGTGTGATCGCTTCTGTGCGCTTCAAGGGTGTGATTCCGTCGATACTACCCAATAAGCTATTGAGATACAACCCATTTTCATTCCTGAGGCGTGTCTGTCCTTCGAGTCGTTTGAGTTGCTCCGACAACAGCACCGCCTGCATTTGGGTGATGCGATAGTTGCAGCCCGGATTGTAATGGTCATACCATTGCCCCCCTTCGATACGCCCCACATTGCGCAGGGAATGCATCGTGGCGTACAATTCATCGTCATTGGTGATTACAATACCTCCCTCTCCCGAAGTAAGGTTTTTGGAAGACTGGAAACTGAAACTCCCCACATCCCCGATCGCACCCAGTTTTTTGCCTTTGTACTCAGCGCCGTGCCCGTGAGCAGCATCTTCGATTACCCTCAGGTTGTGCCGCCGGGCGATGTCCATGATCGCGTCCATATCGCAGGATTGCCCGCCGAAATGGACCGGGATAATGGCCCTTGTCCGGGGTGTAATCGCCGCTTCGATGGCTGCCGGGCTGATATTGTAAGTTTCAGGATCTATATCCACAAAAACCGGAACACAATTGCATTCGATCACCGACGATGCCGTGGTGATAAAAGTATAAGGCGGTACGATCACCTCATCGCCCGGTTTCACGCCACAGGCCATCAATGCCAGTCGTAACGATACCGAGCCATTCACGCAGGTAATGGCATACTTGCTACCGCAATAAGCCGCAAATGCTTTTTCAAACCGTTCTACCTCGTCACCACAATCCGGGTTACCCCACTTTCCACTGGCGACGACCACCGAAACGGCAGCAACCTCCTGCTCGTCGTAAACGGGCCATGTAAAAGTCTTCGTAATGGTTACAGGTCCTCCATAGATGGCGAGTTGTTGCCGTTTACTGCTCATAGGTTCGATAGTTCTGATTGAATTTTACGGAAATACTAGACTTGCCCGGTTTCAGGCTATCTGCTCCCAGGTAACGGTAACATTATAGTCTTTTTGGACGACAACCCAGTATTTATCCCATAAACTCTTAGATCCACCCCACTTATGAACAACAGACAATTACTTTACGCCCTGCTGGTTGCAGGCATTTCACTCGGCACTGCCTGGGCCATCCGTGGACAATTCGGACATGAACAAGGTGCGGCCTGGGCGGGCGGCATCGGAGGATTGAGCATTGTATTGCTTGCCAAAAGAAAGGATTGGTATGCCAAAGCATTCCAGCTCACGCTCGCTTCCGCCATTGGCTGGGGTGTGGGCGGCATCATCAGTTATGGCAAAGTCGTTGGTTTTGCACGAGGTCTCGAATTCGGGAACGTGTATTACGGTTTTCTGATGCTCTTTGTCATCGGTGGGTTGTTCGGCCTCATTGGTGGTGGCTTGTTCGGCCTTGTATTGGCTTCCAGCAAAGAAAAGCCCGTTCAATGGCCCCAGTTAATCACCGAAATGACGGCCGGTGCGATCATTTTTTACTATTTACTCATTGAGGAGCTCGGCTGGCTGATGACACCTCCGCGTTCCGAAGCCTGGGCTGCATGCTTTGGAATGGCCGTCGCGATGTTCTGGTACATGATCCGCAACAAGCAGCATTCGGCTATGCGGCTGGCAGTTTTTGCCGGATTGGGTGGTGGATTCGGATTTGCATTTGGCAACTTCCTGCAAGTCATGGGCAGTGTCTCCGGCATCAAATTCAATTTCTGGAATGTGATGGAGTATTCGATCGGCTTTTTCGGGGGAATCGGAATGGCTTATGGCACATTTACGTCCGAATGGGAGGTATCCGAGACCAAAACAAGTAAGTCATCCTTGCTCGCTCCCCTTGCCATTCTCACATTAATCATTCCCTTTATCGTCTGGGACCAATCGTTTGAAACAAAAAGACTGACCGAAACCATCCTGCATTTCGATTCTGCCGCAGACGCCGCAGGAATTACGCTGTACGTACAGTGGGTAGCTTTATTGCTGGTGCTTGCATTCGGAGGTTACTCTATTTACCGGTATTACTTCCGTGAACGCTATGCCTTCTTTGAACAGCCATATGAAGGACTTCAGGCGTTTTTCTTCCTGAATCTGGGTTTATACACGATTTTCAGCATCCTTATTACCTGCGCATTCATGAGCCTCTACCGGATCGAGCAATACCTCTATATCCTGAACGTGCTGGTGATCGGCATTCTGATGAAGAAAATGCAACCGGGCTTCTCTGATAGGGGCTTAAATCTCAGCCGCTGGGCTATCAATTTCATATTCGTCGTAGCCATTTTCGCGATCCTGACCGCAGTAGCGATCAGTACGCACGGGGAGCTGAACGGTGCTAACAGGCGGTTTGAATAAGACCGCAGCTTTTAGCCTGATTGTAGGTCCCGATTGATGGAAAACTCGGGCTGGCGGAAGTACGCACGAGGCCGAAAGCAATAAAATGAGGGCTATCTAACAAACGCCATTCCGGATCCCCCGGAATGGCGTTTTAAGTTTATCGGTGCATTCCAAGCTCCTTTAAGGCACTAATCATCTTTTCCGGCTCATCGGTCTGAATGACATTGGCCCCCTGCTTCGTCAGATCAAGCAATACTTTCTTCGCGTTCCCTTTCCGGATTTCATTGTCCGGCACACCCAGCGCATTAATCCACACCCGGGCATGTTTAGCCCTGATGAGCGACGTTACTTCCGGTGTATAAAATTCTGAGTCGATATGTACCACTTCAGGATCGAAACGGCTCAATGCAGAATCCGCCATAGCTTGTGAATAGGCTCTGGGCATGATCATGTACTTTTTGGAGGCAGAATCCACTTTTGAAAGAATTTCGTAATCACTGTCAAAAAAGAATACAAAGTTGCCTGCATCCATTTTCCGGACCACTTCAATCACCTTGTCGATTCGGTCGGTTTTAAGGTCGAGATCGACCAAAATATTGCCTTTCGCGGCTTGCAGGGCTTCTTCCAGCGTTGGAATCGTTTCCGCAGTGACCTGGCCTTTTGAAACCAGTCTCAGTTTTCGCAATTCTTCAAAAGTCTGGGTTTCCAGATTTCCTTTCCCGGTTGTGGTGCGATCGACCTTACCGTCGTGCATGAGCATCGGAATGCCGTCTTTACTCACTTTCACATCGATTTCAACAATATCAACACCCAGGCGAATGGCCTCCCGGATCGCAGGTAACGAGTTTTCAGGAAGCTCATGATGTACCGCCCGGTGCGAAGCCACCAGCACATTTTTCGAATCGGGGTTCAGAAATTCTTTTCTGACCGGTTCAAGCTGCGTTTGGGCTTCGGTCTTTAAAACAATGAATAATAAGAGAGCTGATGGTAATGTAATCCTGGTCATTATGATTGAAATTATTGAATACTACTTGGTGATCGTCAGCTCGTCCTTCACATCACCTTCCGGGTTGTAACATTTATAATACAATGTGTTGCCCTTAATGGAAATGTGCTGATAAAGCGGCCCATCCTTGTAACGCACCACAGCATAATCCTCATCCGGCCACCGCACCTGCTTGCCTGGGATGCTGATCGACATGGTGTAAATCGTGCCTTTCGCGGGCGATGCCGCCTCCTTTTGATGGAACATCGGCTTCGTGCGCAGATAATAATGCATGTGCCCGCTCATGACCATGTCCACATGGTATTTATCGAACAATGCGCACCATTCCCGCTGGATTTCATCATAAGGCTCTTCGAAGTTGTAAGGCGGGAAATGAAACATGGCAAACTTCCACTTCGCTTTGGAGTTTTTCAGCTGCGCCTCCACCCAGGCACTCTGCGCCGGTACCGACAGCGTGCCATCGAGCATCAGGAACAGTGCATCCTGGTAATTAAATGCATATGTCATTTCAGACGGCTGCCCCTCAGGGCCATTCTCCGGTAAGCTGAACATCTCCTTGTACATCCATGCACCCAGTCCATCCTGACTGTCGTGGTTCCCCGGCACGGGCATCAGCGGCCGCGTGGTAAACGTTGACCCGGCGTGGTCCCAGAGCTGGTCCCAATCGTCGCGGTGCAAGCCTGTTGTCACCAGGTCACCAGCGATGGAGAAAAATGACGCTTCCGGATGCCTTTTGATGGATTTTTGCGCCATACTGCCCCAGATCGGTGAATAATGCGTATCTCCGAACCAGATAAACGAAAAGTCCTTTTTTTGATCCGAAGCAGTCTGAAACGACGATGGCTCAGACCAATCTTTCCCGTTGCCAATTGAATAGTGATACAATGTACCCGGCACCAGCCCGGTGAGTTTCGTTGTAAAACGGTTTACAAAGCGATCGTTCTGCAATAACCTGTCTTCCATTTTAAATCCCGCGCCGCCGGTAACGAGCGTATCTGCAGCCCCGGCCTTCCAGTACTTCACTTTTCCGTCGGTGATCCGGGGATTTACACGCCATTGAATGTCCACAGTCGTCGATGGGTCTCCACTCCACGTGAGGACTACCTGATCGGGGTTTTCCGTTGATTGGGTTGCCGTCTTTCGGAATGCATTCGTTAGGTGTGCCTCGCGCGCCCGGCCACGCACTGTCGTGAAGAGTACCTGGCCTTTCAATTCGTCGGGTACTTCGGTCAGGGTCAGCCCATCCCAGTCATGATAGGTAAATGCACCCACCTGCATGGTATCCAAAGGGTATTGGGCAGGGACGACGTTCGTTATGGAGAGTTTATCATTCGCGTTCTGTGGTGCCACGCTGATAAAATACACGGGCCGGTCTTTGTCAAAACCATTGATCCCCAGCCCTATCGGCCCTTTATCAAAGTCTTTCTGCCAGACTTCGTAAGTAAACTCTTCATTCTTGACCAGCATGTTCGTTTTCCTGAATCCAGTCTTTTCGAGCCAGAATGGAGGAACCACCTGGCCGGTGTGCCGCATCAGCGATACTTTGACCGGCACATTAGCTTCAAAATTCCAAAAACGTGTAGCCAGTACTTCTTTATCCTGTTCGCTCAGCATGCCCAGGATATAATTATCCGAAATCGTGTCCAACTGGGCAGGTGTCAGCGTCTCATAAAACTTCGTAACGACCCGGTCTATTACTTCTTTGACAGACCCTTTTGGCAGCTCCTTCGTTTTCGTACAAAAAGATAGGAAGCAAGGGCATAGCAAGCCCCACAGCAGCAATTGTTTGTATTTGATCATGGCTATTTCAAATTTCCCGTCAGGTATAGGTACACCTATTTCCAGGATTTACAGCACCGACTTATTATCCGTCAGAAACACCCTTGTACTTTCGGTGTAGACGGCTCCTTTCGGTGTTTTATATTTCAAGTCAACATAGAATGCGCGGAAACCGCTTGGTGGAAGCGACTCGGTCACTTTCACCGCAGCCCTTTTGCTAATGCCCAGACTTTTGGAAGTCCAGGTATCGTTTCGCAGGTCTTGGTCAGCGGAGCTGGCCGACCACAGGATCACATCCACCAAGGCATCAGGAGTGGTTTTGATATCCAGGCTTACCCTCCGGTTTTTTACCGACTGGCTCCATTTACATTCGGTATATGGCCTTTTGTTCACCGTTGCACCGAAGAATGCGCTGAGTGCCTCCATCGCTTGCTGCCCGTCTCCCAAGTCGTGTCCTGCATTCGGGACATAATGCAGCATATTGATGCCTGGAATCTTGTCCAGATAATTTTTGATATTGTCTACCACCCAGTATTCATCATTCGTTCCCATGAAAATCATTTTGGGCATCGTCAGTTTAGCACGGTAAGAATACGGATCGATCATTATCGTAATCGCCTGGCCATCCGGGGAACCGGTCGACTGCGGAATGCCCAGCTTTACATAATCCTCGATTTGAACGCTGTAATCTCCCCAGGATTTGATCTGATAGTCGAGGCTCACCGGCATATTCAGCACGTCGATCACCATCGGTGCGATTGCCTCCACACGTTTGTCGCTCGCGCCCGTGAGCCAGGTCGTCCAGCCACGTTTGGATGCGCCCGTAACGACGAAGCGGTTAACCGTATGTTTTAATTGTTTTTGGGAAAACTGCTGGACCGCATCCATAGCCTTCACCGCACTTTTGACCATGGGGAAAAGCAGCGGCCAGCTGTAATCCTTGTCTTTTTTGAAATTGTGTAAAGTGTAGGATATCAATGCGTCCTCGGTCAGGTCACCGAAAAACGGCTGGTTAGGCGTTTGTTTCAGCAATGCAACGATCGCATGGTTGGTGGTGGCCACTGCACCCAGCGAGCTGTACATTTTTTCATCCTTTTTACTGTTCCAATTAGGAAGTTCCTTGTCATTCGAACCGCCGGTGATGAAGAGCAATGCATCGTCGTGCCGGTTTTCTTTGGGAACGATCACCGTAAGCTGGTGTGTCCAGGTAAACTCCCGCCACTTTTGAGAAGTTAGCAGGATATTGTAAAAAGTAAGATTTTCACGGGTAAAGGATTCTTTCAGCTCCCATTTGAATGTCTTGTCGCCATTGTTGAGATAGCTTTCCAACGCATTTTCAGGAGTGACCTTCTGTGCGTTGAGCGAAACAATAGTCAGCAATGCAATGATGATGGTTTTTAATGCTGTACCGGCAATTCTGGAAAACATGTTTTATCAGGTTTGAGATGAAAAGTCTGGTTTATTGTCCTGCCAAAGGTCTCGGGCTGTCGTTCACTAATTTCAATGCCTGTTCGATATAAATCTCGCCCGTCATTTCGCCAAGGCTTGTACTGCTGACGTAATCGTATCTTTTGAAACTATTGAAATCTACCTTGCTGAGCATATAGCCGAATGCATCGTTGGTCAACCCGAACAGGAAAGGTTGTTTGGTGTGCATATGCCTTTTGATATAATAACCTATGTTCGGTAGCGCTTCCCCAGGAACAGTCAGCACCTGCGCGGTACCGATGTTTAGCAGGTTCAGTTGGGTTACGATACGGTTATCTCCCGCCATTTCATTTTTAATCGGCGATTTTTGAAGGATATAGCGCATAATCTCCGAATCCACCGGGAATTCAATTTTTTTGGAAACACAAAACAAATCAGGGTTTTCCTGCAAAATCGCGCTATTCGCGATCCTGAGTGCTTCGTCGGCCAGCAGCTCGCCTATTCTTTTGCATTCATTCCAGTCATTGGCCTCCTTCCCGTTTTCAAGGCGGTTATCAGCTGTCACCATTCCACCCTGCGCACCATTCATAAAAACAGCCGTGCCTCCTCCCCGTGCTTCGATGCGGTCATAAAGCGGACCGCAGAGGTCAGGACTCAATATGCCCCTTCCTGATCCGATCACCTCGGGATGAATCGCATAATTCACCAACGTCGCAATAGGCTGTCCTTTTTTAGTACCGGAAGCCGCAATGGCCTGGATCACCCCGCACCTTGGATCATACAGCTGGTCGGCATAGTAGTTATAGGCGATTTTACCTTTTGCCTCCCCCACCGCAATCATCAGAGAAGCATCTTCCAATTTTTGAACCGCCTCATTCACCGCATCGGCAATCTGTGCCACACAATGATCGAGATAGGCCAGGTCTGCAAAGGATTCGCCCTTTTCGTTGGGAAATCCGTACGCGTCCGGCCCGCTGTGCGTGTGCGTGGCACCGATGAGCACGTTCCCTGGAGGAATGCCCTTAATGAGTTTCCGCGATTTGTTCCCCAATGCAGCCGGCCAGCCCAGGTTGTCCACATTTACGATGGCAACACGCACGCCACCCTTCTCCATAACCAGTGCCCGCACGGAAAGCTCACCATTTTTCTCCGTAGCCTTTTTAGGCGTACCGATGCCGCCCGACACCGGCAGCAACGGATTGGGGGTGATTGTCCTCACTGCCGCAGCGGCCCTGAAATGCTGCGCCATCACGCCGGCTCCGAACAGTACACATAAACAGCAGAAAAAAATACACTTCGATTTCATCATGAACGGATTTCAGTGAAAGGGCTTTAAAAGTAAACCGGAACTGTCGGCGGATTCGGACAGCCCCGGTTTGAAATACTCACCTTAAACCAATGCGACTACCATGGTTTGCCGGTACCTTGTACAAGCCATTGCTTCGACCATGGGCTGTTTCCTTTATCCGCCTGCGAAAAGCTGGTCACTTCCAGCTTGCTTACTGCACTTTCCGCATTCGCTTTGTTGATACGCAATTCGTCCTGCATGTAATAGAACCGTAATGGCAACACTTCCCTTTTCGCTGCCGCGCCCGCTTTCAATGCAGGCAATCCGGTTCTGCGGAAATCAAACCATGCTTCGGTCGCCGCCGTCCAGCTGGCGATCCATTTCTGTTCGATGATCTGTTTCAATGTATTATCAAACGCGACACCGGGAGTTGCTATGTACGCGTCATACTTATCACCGACAGTCCAGGTTTGCATCGATGCCTTCACACCAGCTTCGTAACGGTCTTTGGCTACCCCGGCCGCCCAGCCTTTCAATGCGGCTTCGGCAAGGATAAAATTCACTTCGGCAGCCGAAATCAGGCGGGCTCTCAACAGCGGGCCTTTGGCAGCTTTGTAAATGTTATTCAGGAAGGATACGTGCGGATTGAATGACGTTTGTCCCGGTGTCGGGTTCAGGTTGTAGGCTGATGGCAGGGCAGAAAAGCTCGGAGGCAGTCCCACGTACTCGGGATCCGTGTCGATGAGGGCGGCACCTACTTTATCGGGTGAAAGAATGCGCTTGCCATCGACGATCTTGTCCGTTCCGGCAGGCTGCTTGGGATCAACGACCAACGGTATTTCGACTTTATTAGCCCAAATACCCAAACGGGGATCCTTAAGGGTTTGCAGCCTCTCCACCAGCGTTGCGCACATTTTGATACGACGGTAATTACTTCCGCTGGCGTCGATCACAGTGTTGGCAGGCCATGAGTCAGCTTCGCTGTTGCCGGGAAAGCCCATCGTGGCGTCCTCCGCATTGGAAGTAATGATCGGATATTGTGCAGCATTGGCTACAATTTTCTCGATGCCGGCTTTGGCTATGTCCGGCTGCTTCGCAGAAAGCCTCATATAGTAACGCAACAGCAGCGAATTGGCCATTTTCCGCCATTTGGCAGGATCACCACCATAAAATACGTCCACATTGTCCACGATACCTTCATAGTCAGCTTTCGATTTGGAAAGCAATGTGTTGGCTTTTTCAAGGTCCGCGATGACGCCGGCATAAATCTTGTCCTGCGTATCGAATGCAGGTAAAATATCATCCACAGCACCTGCCTCGCCTTTGAGCGCGTTGGTATAAGGCGCATCGCCCCAAAGGTCGGTGATCAACCCGAACATGAACGACTTCATGACCAGCGCTACTCCCTGGTGAAACTCAAAATTCAGGGCAACCGCACGGGTATAGACCAAATCGTTGTTACGTAGCACATCGTAGTATCCGTTCCAGCTCTGATCACCCCCCCAGTCGTAGTCGTTGTGTTCACTCGACCACGCGTCCTTTTGCGTATGCTGCACCACACCTGCGATGTTCTGATAGCCCAGGTTCACATAAAGTTTCGCAGCTTCTGTCAATACAGTAGGCAACACCAGATTCGGGTTCACCGTCTCTGCCCCAACACCGTTGGGATTCTCGTTGAGCTCCGTCAGATCCTTACAGGAAAAGACCATACATGCCAGCAGAAGCGGGATGATGACGAACTTTTTGTTGATATTTTTCATGAGTGTATTTATATTAAATAGACTGTATGATTCACAATTAGAAAGTTAACCCAAGCTTGAAGCCAATCGGCATCACCCAGGGCGTCACGTTGTAACGTTCGATACCCTGCTTGAACTGCGTACCAGCCTGCGCGCCTGACTCCTGCTGGAATGCCTGCTCAGGATCAATTCCGATCTTGGCTTTGGTCCAAAGAATAATATTCCGGCTATACACCGCCACGTTGGCATTCTGCAGACCCAGGCGTTTTACAAAAGTGGATGGCAGGTCATAACCAAGCGATACTTCGCGCAGCTTCACAAACGAGGCATCGAATGTAGCAGCACGGGTAAAACTCCATGGATAGTTGTCACCATAGGGAATATATTTTGTACCCGGTCCACCGAGATTTTCGGTATAGCCCACGATATCCCCTTCTCCATTGTATTCCGCGATTACTCCGGGGTTGAAGACGGCATAGTCATAAGTGTTGCCGCCGTACTCAAACGGGAAGCCACCATACTCTTTGGTAGGTCCGCCCACGATCGGGAAGTTGTTACCTCTGATCACTACTTTATCATTATTGACAAGATAGTTGCGCAACTGATCACCGGTCATGCCGTTAGGATTGATCAGGTTATCCAGGAAGCGCTGTGATTTCAAATCGGATTCGCCGTAACGGTAGGTTTGCGATACGAAGTCCCCGCCATTACGCCAATCGAATGTCATGTTCAGGCTGAAACCTTTGTATGACAGAGAAGTTTGCATCCCCAGGATAAAGTCTGGGTTGAAGTTACCGATCTTGTTACGGGTATTCGAAGCACCGATGCTCTGCCATGAACCATCGTCGTCCAGGATCGGATAGCCATAGTAAGGAGAAGCCTTATCCTGAACAGTTACGATCTCGGCATCATAGATATCCCCGATTTTTTCGCCCACGTAAGTCCATGCACCGCCTTTTGCGTCAGTCCACAATGTATAAAATTCCAGACCTTGTGAAAGTGATTTGATCGTAGTCCGGTTTTTCGACCAGTTGGCATTGATATCCCATCTCCATCCGTTCTTATCGATCGGCGTTCCGCCAAGTGTCAGTTCAAGACCTTTGCTTACGAGCAAACCCGCGTTGATATTCTTCGAAGTAAAACCACTGGATCCGGGAAGCTTGGTCGGGATGATCTGGTTGCGGTTTTCGACCTGATAGTAAGTAGCAGAGAGTCGGACACGGTTGTGATAAAGGTTCATGTCCACGCCGTATTCGTACGAAGTCGCGATTTCAGGCTTCAGGTCCGGGAGCAGGATCTGTCCCGACTTGCCCAGCCGGGTAATGCCGTCCCAGGCACCTGCATTGCCCAAAGTTGCCAGCAAACTATACGGATTGGTATCATTACCTACTTGCGCTACGCCTCCTCTCAGTTTCAGCATGCTGATCTGGTTTGCCATCGGGAACATTTCGTTCAATAACACGCTCAAAGAAGCTGATGGATAGAAATACGAGCGATTTTCCTTAGGCAGTGTACTCGACCAGTCGTTCCGTGCCGTGATGTCCAGGTAGATCATGTCCTTGAACCCGAGATTAGCCAATCCATACACGCTGAACACTGCTTTTTCATACAATGCGCTCGTGTAGTTTAAGTTGGCAGGTGCAATGTTCGACATGGTATACAGGCCGGGGATGATCAGGCCGGTGCCATTTTTGGTAGACGAGTTCTGATCGGTATTTTTCTGATACCGTGTGTTACCCCCCGCAGAAACAGAGAAGCTGAACTGGCTGATATCGCGTTTGTACGTGGCAAGGAAGTCGGCATTGCGCTCGAATCTCGATAAGTTGATCAACCCGAAAGCGCCGCGGCTGTCATTGGTGTAACTGTTACCGATTTTGGTCTGGCGTTCCTCCTGATAGGTATCCAGTGAGTACCGGCCCATCAAACTGAAATGCGGGGTGATCTGCCAGTCGGCTTTGAGGTTACCGAAAACACGGTCGCGCACAAAGCTGTTATTGACCTCATACGCCAGGAACCATGGATTGTTGTAGTCGCCCGGGCCTTGTGACAGCTGCTGTAAACCTTCCTGCCCCGGCACCCAGTAGTTGCGCAAATCCTTTATGTCGATATGCGGGGAAACAGCATATGCCCATTGCAGCGGGTTTGTTCCGCGGTTGGTTGCAGGACGATTGTTGGAGTTATTTCTGCTAAAATCGATATTGGTACTGACTGTCAGCTTCTTACTGAGCTTAACTGACGAATTCACATTGAGTGAGTTCCGGAAAAGGTCTGAATTTGGAACAATGCCCCGGTTAGACATATTCGAGTACGACAACCGGTAGCTCACCAGATCATTACTGTTTGAAACCGATACACCGTTGGTGGTCGTGATACCCGTGCGGACGAAATTCTTCACGTTGTCGGGGTGTGACACCAATTCCGTGGGGATCGGATTGCCCTTTGCATCCTTGGGGCTATTCCATTGAATCGCCTTGTAGCCTTTGTCGAGCTCCGGCCCCACACCACCGGCAGAGTTTTCGTCAATGAGTAACACCCCGCCCGGATAGGGATTATTGTCCGGTGTAAATGGCAGTATACCTGTTGCGAACTTGTGGTGCATATTCAGGTATTTGTAGGGTTTGTCAAAAACCGTATTGGAATTGACCGAGACAGTCATCTTCTTGGATTTGCTGCCACTTTTGGTGGTGATCAGTACAACACCGTGGCCTGCGCGCGAGCCATACAGCGCCGCCGCATTAGGGCCTTTCAGGATCGATACGCTTTCCACGTCATCGGGATTGATGCTTGAAATGGCATTACCATAATCGACGCGGTTGTCATTACCAACCTGGCTTACATTGTTCAGTGTATTGGCAATGGGTACCCCATCCACGACGAACAGCGGCTGATTATCATTACTAAGCGAAGTAGCGCCCCGGATGATCATGCTCACCGACGAACCGGTACCACCCGTCGAACTGATCGTAACACCCGGAACTTTTCCGGATAGAGAGTTCAAAACGTTTTCCTGTGCCACCCGGCTGATTTCCTTGCCGTCGACCTCCGCGATCGAGTACCCAAGCGATCGTTTCTCACGGGAAAGGCCTAATGCCGTAACCACGTGTTCCCCGAGCGTTTCGGCCCCTTCTGCCAGAACTACATTAATAACTGACTCATTACCAACCGTCACCTCCTGCGTTTCGTGCCCGATGTAGGAAAATACCAGAACCGCCTTGGTTCCTTCGTTGACATTGATGGAGTAATTTCCGGAAGCGTCGGAGGAAGTTCCGATCTGGGTACCTTTGACGATGATGCTGACACCCGGCAGAGAAGCGCCGTCAATTTTGGATGTGATCTTTCCCTTGATCGTCTTGTCGAGCCGCATTTTCCCGGCAAAGGAAGGGCTGACCGATAAAACTGCGACCAGCAGGCATAGAAACAGCCGTCGCAGATTAATAATAGAATTCGGGTCCATAATTTTCGAGTTTAAGGTGATTGTCACTTGTCATGATACTGAGAAATAGAGCTTAAAAAGAATTCACAGCCGGAGCGGCTTATATAATCAGTGTCTAAGAATATTTACAGCGTAGTTCATTGAAGCCTGGGATCACCACCTGGCCGCGAAGCCTGGAATTAACCCGATCTGAAATCCTGCCTACATTACTGGTGTTGGTGTCTTTAGTACTATTGTAAAACTCTGATTTTTAATTTATTCCCTAACGAAAACGATGAGATAGAGGAGGATTTGGGATTCAAGAAACCGGGCAACGGCGCTGTACCTGTTGCCCGGTCTTATTTATTATTTCAATAACCACATTTTGGAAAACTGGTCGTCCACAGCGGGGGTCAGCGAAGAGACGCCTACATCGTATGCATTTTTATTCTGCCCCAGCTCATCGCCCGGGTAACGGTAACGTTCCGGGAACGGGAAGCCGCTCAGACGGCCGTTGTTAAATATGTTGGGCAGCTTCGTGCGGCGAAGGTCCAGATACCCCTCGGAAGATACCAGGAACAGACCGATCCATTTCTGATCCGCGATTTTAGCCAGCTGACCAGCTTTGTCTGCCGGCAATGCAACCACTGGTTGAGCTAGGTATTTGGTAATCGCATCCTGACTTACCCCCCAGCGCAGCATTGAGTTGGTGATGCCTTTGCGATAGTAAGTGTCGGCACTTCCGGATATCAATCCCTTGGCGGCAGCCTCCGCGAGGATAAACTGGATCTCGTCGCTGTTCATGATCATTGCTTTGAGCAACGCATGTTTGTTTTCACGAAACAACTTGGAGAATTTCGAAACCTTGAAATTACCCACAGAACCACCCGCTGCCACATCGTAATGTCCGTTTCCGTTCTTCCAGTCGGCTAGCATTCCTGCTATAAAACCTACATAAACCTTATTCGAATCGAGGAGGATCTCTTTTGTTGCATAGGCTGCGATATCTTTGTTCTTACGGTCGATGTACTCCCAGGTCGAGGTGTAGGTATAACCATTCGGATCGGTGGTAGTGAAACTGACGCCATTCTTCGCAGGGTCACTGGTCCATGGCTTCTCAACGGGTGCGAACCATACCTGCATGCGCGGGTCATTCAGGCCTGTAAGCTTGTCAATCAGCGTTTTGCAGGGCCTTCTGGTATCGAAGTTGTCGATGGTCCCCCAGTTCAAAGGGCCTCCCGTCCATGAATTGCTGTTATCTCCGCCCAGTGTTCCGATGTACGAAATCGCGGCATTGTCCTCAGGGTCCGACATGATCGGCGCGTTGGCCAGTGCAGTGATGCGCGCGCCTGCGTCCGGCAGCTTCGCGGATGCACGCATCAGCAACCTCAGTTTCAGGGAATTCGAGAATTTCTTCCATTTTTCCTTGTTACCGGCAAACATCAGATCATAGCTGTCGGAAACAGTTTCTGTACCAGCATCCACCAATGCATTGGCCTCATCGAGTTCCGCCAAAAGTCCATTGTAGATATCCGCCTGTTTATCGTATTTGGGATAGAGCACTCCTTCTCTTGCCTTAAGTGCCTCTGAGTAATATACGTCGCCGTAAAAATCGGTCATGTATGAAAAAAGAAGTACCCGGAAAATCTTGAAGATTCCTTCATGGGTTTTCGAACCGCGCTGCTTCGCCAGACCGATGGAGCCGTCGGTCAATTTCAGGATTTCCATCGCGGCATACATATCGGCGACGGGAGATTTAAAGCCTGAATAGAAGTTGTCTCCGCTCTGGTAGTTGCTTTCCATGTGCTGTACCGCTCCCGGCAGCATGCGTGTATCGTAACCCATTTTCTGATAAAAAAGGGCTGTCTTTTTGATAATGGATGCCAGCAGGTAAGGATCATTCACGGATTCCACCGCATCCTTTTGCTGTAAGGCATCGTAGGTCCGGAGCTCATCGTCGCTGCATGAAAATAGTCCTGCAAGTGCAACAAGGGCGAATATTTTTATCGATTTCATATTGATTCTGAATGGAAAGTAATTAAAAATCAAGGGTCAGTTTCACACCGTATGACCGGATGCTAGGTAGTGTGGCCCTCAAAACCCCCTGGTTTGCGCCAACTCCGGTAAATGCCGATTCCGGATCTTCATGACGTCCCGACTTGTTCCACTGGAAGAGGTTTCTGCCCACCAGCGCGAGGGTCACATTGTTGAGCCTGTACTGTCTCGTCAGGGTCGATGGCAGGGTATATGCCAACGAGATTTCTCTCATCTTGAAATTGGTCGCGTCGTACGTACGGGTAGCTGTGAAGTTCCAGATGATATCACCATAACCGTTGTATGGGAAGTCATAGAATGTGTTGTTGGGATCTGCACCATTCACGATGTAATCCGAATCCTGGGCATTTGCCGGGTCACCCTCGTAGTTCGGGTTCAGGAAAACACCTTTCACATAGCTTGCATCCTGGAAGTCCGACCGCTTCCCGTCGTTATTGGCATTGATCGCATCATACTGGCTTGCTCCTGTGGCCGGCCATACCATTCCGCCATGCTCCGCATCACGACCACCTACCCACCACGGGTTGTTGTCTCCCGAACCTAATGTGGTTACAGCCCGTCCGTTCGATTCCAGGTATTGCTGGTTGACGGAAATGTACTTCCCGCCTTTCCGCAGACTACCTACCATATTCAATGTAAACTGTTTGTAGCGAAGCGTAGTGTTCAGACCCAGGATAAAGTCAGGGTTGAAGTTACCTAACTGCCCACGGTCTCTTTCGTCGGCCGATTTCTGAATTTTGCCTTCGTCGCTGTTGAGCAAGGGCATACCGGCGTATTTACCGGATTTTACGCGCAAAATAGGATTTTCTTCGTAGATATTACCGATCGTTTCTCCCTCCGCAATTTTCACTTTCGTCTTGCCGTCGTAGCTGGCAAATATGTATCCGTTCGGAGCAAATACGTCCGACAGGCGAATGATCTTGGCCTTATAGTGCGTAAAGCTGGCCGATACATCCCAAGAGAGGTCCTTGGTCTTGACCGGTGTAAAGTTCAGTCCCCATTCGTAACCCCTGCTTCTCACGTCACCAATGTTGGTCAGCATGCCTGTGTATCCGGAACCTTTGGGAAGCGGAATGTTGTCGATCTGATCTTTCTGTGTTTTCACGAAGTAAGTAAAGTCAAATCGTACACGGTTCTGCCAAAGTCCCAGATCGATACCTGCTTCCTGGGTGATCGAGTGTTGTGCTTTGATATTCGGATCCACAAGCTGCGCATTGAGCGAAACCGTGTTGATCGCTCCCCATGGGCTTGGA
The DNA here is from genome assembly GCF_059568735.1 of Dyadobacter ginsengisoli DSM 21015. Lineage (NCBI taxonomy): Bacteria > Pseudomonadati > Bacteroidota > Cytophagia > Cytophagales > Spirosomataceae > Dyadobacter > Dyadobacter ginsengisoli. Next base: position 58,688 of record NZ_JCANTY010000009.1, on the reverse strand, counting down.
TCGTAGCTGTAAGTATCGATAGAACGCTGTCTCACCAGCCCGTTTCCGACATCCGCCAGACCAAACCGGAATTTCATCAGGTTGATCGTCTCCGGCATTTTGAAAGTCTCAGATGCCAGCCAGCTCAGTGAAGCTGACGGATAGAAATAGTGGATTTTCTCCTCAGGCAGAATCCCTTTCCAGTCGTTACGCGCGGTCACGTCCAGGAAGAGCTTCTCATCCCAGCCCAGCGTTGCGGTTCCGTAGGCACTCACCGATTTACTATTGACGAACGGGCTGCCGCCTACCGTCATGGTACCTGCCTTGATATTAGCCAGGGTAAACAATGCAGGCGAGTTCAGGTCGCCACCGGAGATCTCCATATCGCTGGAATTGGTATAGCGATAATTACCGCCTCCCGCCAGGGTCATCGAAAGTTTGCCAAAATTCTTGCTGTAACTCAGGATCGCATCTGTATTGGCCTCTACGCTGCTATTACTTCCCTGCACATACTGGCCGTAAGCATCACCTTTGTCGCCCCACGACTTACGCAATTCATAGTTTTCCTTTACATTCTGCGTACCGGTCCGGAGCAGCAGCGATAATTCATCGGTAAGCTGCCAGTTGAGCTGGATTTTACCAAAATAATTATCTCTGCCAAAACGATGTATCTTCTCGTAGGTCGTAAACCATGGGTTATTCTCGGAAACATCGATGCCATTATCTTTCATAATAGCACCGTTCTGCCTTACCCCCTCAAAGCCGTCCATCCAGTAACTCCTCATATCTGAAAGCGGCTGAAGGTTGCTTGGCATGTTGAACAAAAGGCTGTTCAAAACGCTGTTCGAACCGGTTGTATTGGCCTTATTCGGATTGAAAGTATTAATGTAGCTCGCATTCACCGATACCGTCAGGCGATTCGTGATATTGTATTGTGAATTGAAGTTGATCGATTTCTGCTGCGTTTTCGTATTCGGCATCACCCCATTGTTGGTCATGTTCGACAATGACAAACGGAACGAACCCTTCTCATAATTACCGGTAACACCGACATTGTTGGTGAATGTGCTTCCGGTCCGCAAATAAGCCTTCATACGGTTCTCACCCGACGAAACCATCGGCCCGTTTTTCCACATCTTGGCCTTTACGTCCCAGTAATCTGACACGAAGCTGCCATCGAGCTTAGGCCCCCAGGTATCGGTATTATCATACTGCCATTCGTATGCCCGCTCACCTTGTCCGAACTCCGTCTGGCTTTCGATGAACTGGTAAGGCTTTTCAACGCTCGCCATGCTGCTGAACGAAATGCCAAGCCCTTTTTTTGCTCCTTTGCCGGATTTAGTCGTAATCATCACGACCCCGTTACCACCCTCTGCTCCGTACAATGCACCGGCGCTACCGCCTTTCAGGATCGTAATCGACGCGATATCGTTCGGGTTCAGCTGTGAAAGGATATTCCCGAAATCGACGCCGTCTTTCTGGGTGAAGGTTTGTGTCCCCACCGGGATACCATCAATCACATAGAGCGGTTGCGATTTCACTGACACGTTGGTACCGCCATTCCCGGTAGTCGGCATGGCCGTCGTACCACGGATATTGACCAGCACCGAAGATGTCGGGTCGCTGCTCAGGTTGGTGAAATTCACCCCGCTGACCTTACCGTCCAGCGATTTGAGCAGGTTAGGGTTACCGGCTTTCACCATATCCTCCCCTTTGATATTACTCACTGAGTAAGCCAGCGACCGCGCCTCCCGGCTGATTCCAAGGGCTGTTACAACAACCTCTTTCAGATTTTCCGCGCTCGGCGCAATGGCCACATCAATCACGCTGCGCCCGTTAACAGGCACTTCTTCCTGCACGTAACCCACAAATGAAAAAACAAGTGTAGGGTTGCCAGCGCCCACTTCCAGCGAGTAATTCCCGGAAGCATCGGACGTTGTGCCACTCTGTGTTCCTTTGATCAAAATGTTAACTCCTGGCATAGTCGTGCCGTCCTCTCTGGACGTCACCTTCCCTTTCACCACCTGGGCCTCGGCTGCCGAGGCCAGCAACACAGCCAGAACAATGGCAAATCGTGTGCGCAGCAAAAATTGTCGAAATGTAGAAACTGAATTCATATTAGTAGATTGGGTAACGGTTTCCATATATAGGGTTTACTTTACTTAATTCCCTTCCGGGGCCTGACCATTGGTATGACTTTCTTTCAGGAGCCTGTCAAAATAGATCTCCAGCGCATCCGAATACTTCTGCTGCTCTTCTTCGCTGGTAATACCTGCCAGCAGTTCCGACAATTCTTCCCCGGATATCCTGTTGCTGATCAGTTTATCAATCAATTTTTCTGCCCGGGAAAGTGCCATAACATTAGCTGGTTTAGTCTGTGTAGGATACTGGCATGCGAATATAAAGGACTATTCACCTTCAACGGATTTTTCCGCTGCCCGCCTGCTTCCCCTCCAAAGCCCGGGCGGTCCCGTTATTTGGCTAAAACAAAAAAGCGCTTGACGCCCCCATCTTCATAACAAACCCGGCGCTGTCAGTAATTTACAGACCGGGAAAGGGCATTCTACTCTGTGGACTATAATTTATAGGACCGCCCCCCTGACTGGCCGTATGAGGGCTTGGAAAGGAAAAGTACCGCAACAGCGCCTGTACTTCGACGACCATCAATGGGTCAAAGGATCCGGTCCAGCACCCCATCCAATGGAATGTAGCATTGCAGGCTGATCCTTGGCGGTAAGAAGAATCCTGTTTTCGTAATGAATGTGTAGAAATTACAAAAGTTCCCCATTTCCAGATTAACGCGCCGGTTATAGCTTATGCCAGCTTGTAATCCCAAAATATCCATTCGATAGCCGCGGTGTACTGCGCTGCCGCAAAAACCAAAGTAAGGGCGTGTTTTTCCTGCGCCCAGGTGTGTACCAACGGCCACTTCAAATGTTTTCAGAACCCGCTTCCGGATCGGATCGGGATAGAAACCAAGCGGTACGTTAGGTGTTAACAAAAAGCTGATTTTAGTGTATCCGTTATGAAATCTTCTTGGAAAGTTCAACCTGATCCCAACGCCGCAGGTAGGTTTATATTGGGCCGCAAAGGAGCGACCTTTCCAATTTTCGAGACAAATATTTGCCTCAAGATCGCAGGTAAGTCTATCATCCTTGGCGCTATACGACACATTGTCGGTCAGAAATGATCTGTTATACCTTTCAATGTACCGTTTCAGATACTTTTCCTGATACAGCGGTGGGGAGTCTCTGAACCGATCCGCATCCCCGCAGAAACGTGCAAGTTGCTCTTTATATTTATCATATATTAAAAGGTACGTTTGCCCGCCAATTAATTTATAAAATGGATAGTTATATAGTTCTTTTAAAGAATCACTCTTTTCCAGAAAAAAATGAGAATGTTCTGACGCATCGGTAAACTCAAACAGCGCAACCTTACCGCCTGCAACCAATTCCTGCAAAAATACCTGAACAGAATCGTCGGTTTCCAGTGACGGGCTATATCTATACGTTTGATTCAGCGTAATATTCAACAAGCCGACTTTTCTGCTTTTGTAGATTTCTCTGGCGGGAATAACGCCAAATCCCCTGATATCCTGTGCCGAAATTGTCTGGGGCGCTGCATTCAAAATCTTAAATTGAATTCTTCTCGGGCTTTCCGCCCAGTTTTCATCTCTGATCGATCCATGGATAGTATCATTTTTGCTGTTGATGATATATCCTTCAACAAATTTACCCTGAGCCAGGAGTTTGATCGGGATGATCAAATGGATGAGAGATAGCAGGATAACTCTTTTGGAAGAAAAATGAATGCATATGTAAACAATGTGTGTGAAAAGATTCTTCATAGGTGTGTTTAAGATTGTGTGATTATCGCTATTAGCCATTTTCTAAAAATTCGCTCATTGATCATCAATTGGAACAATTCTCAAACTATCGATCCATTTACTGTCTGACAGCAATTGTTTTTTTTCAATTGGAACTAGTTTAAGATAGAATCCTTCATAAGGAGCATAGAACTGTTTGTAGATATAATAGAATGCGTTCGATTTTTGCGCATAAGCCCCTAATACACCGATCGAAAAACTTTCAAAGCTTGGATCACCTTCCAGATATTTAACAGTCGACACGATTTTTTTATTTTTGACAAAAACAAGAAGCAAATTTCCTTCCGTAAAAATACCAACCCCACCCTCAAACTCCCATTCCATTCCTAGTTGTCTTTCTATATCCTCTTTCCGCGCACTTCCTTTTATCGCATACATTCTGTCCCAATCAAATTTCGTTAAAGTATCTAGTCGCAAGATTATGCATTCTGATTCTTTCAACTTGAACGAGGCTCTTTTCAGAACTTTATTTAGCCCATTTTTAAATTCTTTATCTTCAATAGATTCATATTTTTTAATGGGCTCACATGAATAAAATAATGGTAAAAACCACATCCAAATGAATAATATCTTGCTCATATCTACATCGTTAATTAGTTTTGATAGCTTCTTTATCTTTTCTCATGTTTTCAATCACCATTCTAATCTTTGCAACCTGTTCTTTATACTTTTCGTCGGCTAAGTTTAATTTTGTTACTCTTTCTTTTTTGTTTTCATCATAAGTTACGATTGTCAATTTCCCTGCAAGTCCAGCGTCCAGCACCCTACTCAGCACATCCGAACTCGAGACTAAAATTGACAAATCACCACCAATTTCTACCCCTACCTCGTTATTTAAGAGATCCATCTCACGTAAGACACCATTAATCTGCGTTTGTTCATTTAAGTCGGCGACTTCCTGCGCATCCAACTGCCCAATCTTACTCGACAGTAAAGCAGTTGTAAACGTATGCTTAATTGCATTTTTCAATCCCCCGTCGTGTGGAGCAAACGTTTTTACAGTAGTTTCTCCATTCATTAAAGGGTTATCTCCCAACTGCCTTTCTAACCTTTCTCCCTGTGTTCCAGCATAGTAGCCAGCCGCCGCATTAATTGGATGCCTTTTGGCATAATCTCTAAAATGAAGTTGAAAAGAGTTCCAGTGAACCTTCTCCTTCACATAATCCTTAACTCTACTCCAAATTCCCTCTCCCGGCCACATTCCATCGGGATCAACAAATCTCATAGGATTATCAAAAGCGTAACCGTACGGGCTCCAACCTCCTCCTTTTTCAGCCAACGGATCCGCAATACCCCACCTGCCTACCTCCGGCATATACATCCTCGGCCCGTAATCCAGATACCCGATCCCCACCTGCAATTCCTTGCCATTATAAAGGTATCGGTTATATCCGTTCCTAATCACTGCCTGTTGCACCGGATTGTTTCGATCGATTTCAAGTCCGAAAGGGTAGTAATCCGTCCGTTGCAAGGTCTGCCCTTTCTCGTCAAATACAAGCCGCACATTGCCCAGATGGTCTTTCAGGTAATACTCGAACTTGATATTGTTGTTTCTGAAAACAGCCTGACCTTCCGAAAGCGAAACGCGATAGGGACTGTTTGCATTCCCGACCTGCCGATACTCGAATTTACCGGCGTATTTCAAAGTCAAGGTATCGAAAACATATTTCTGCTTGCTGCCCGTTGCGTCGTAATCGTAGGTTGCCGTCTTGGGACCGATAGTGATTGTTTTAGGCAGGTTCAGGTAGTTGTAAGTTAGCGTGGCACCGCGGCTGCCATCCGAAGTCATATTACCGTTGCCATCATAGCCGTAGTTACTAACCCCATTTTTGACGCCCAGATTGCTACCACTTCCGTCCGTGATGGTTGAGAGTCGGTTGCCCAGGTAGGTGTAGGTCAGGTTGTCAGTCACGGCCCCAGCTCTGGTGAGCGTTTTGATATTCCCATTCTTATCATAGGTAATGCCGCTTTCGGTGTCGCCATATCCGCCAATGCCCGCAGAGCGTGTTATTCGGCTTGCACCGTCATAAGTTAAGTTCAGGCCATTAGTATAAGCAACCTCATCCTTGTTGAGCCATTGCATCTGGCTCACATTGCCGTTGGTATAATTGTTCCCGTTAGCGTACGCCAAACTGTATCCAAACACATTCTGCTCAGGGCTATTGTCCTGCTGTTTATAAACGGCTTTCCCCTCAGTCTGCCAGCCCCGGATATTGTGGGTATAACTTATTTTCCGCAGATAGTGGATATTGTCCGCCGAATGCAGCCATTGGCTCTGTTGCAGCCCCAGGGCATTGTAGCGTTGCGCGGTCGTGAACGCCTCTTTAGTCTTGTTCCCGCTGATGACTTTTTCTTTGACACTCAGCAACCTGTCCGCATGATCGTATTGAAAGGCAGCTGTATGGCTATGCGTTACATTACCTGCCAGCATCTGCTCAGTCTTTTGTTCGGAAAACACTGGCGCCAGATCGTATTTGTATTGGTTCGACACTCGTTCCAGACTGTTTGCTCCGAGATCATTTAGTTCCCTGCTGACTTGGACCGGTCTGTATTCAACATCATAGTACGTAACGCTGGTCAACCAACCTCCTGTCGCCCCACTTCCGGGAAGCAACCTCACACGCGTTCCTGTAACCTGTCCTTTTACGGCCGCATTGGCCGCCGGATAATATACGGGATTGTAGCTCAAATTTGCATTCTTTGAGAATGAATAGTCATCGTAAAATGTGATGGTCAAGAGATTCGCTTCCGTGGCAGTTTTCGGCGCCGTTTTGTCCATGGTGTAGCCCTGGATTGTCCCATTGCTGCGCTCTTCATGATGTTCGGTACTAGCGTCGACGGCCGCCGCCCAGTTCTGTCGTGTTGCATTGGAAAGGATCTCTCCGGTCAAAACAGGGCGATCCAACGCGTCATACTTGGTAAATGCCCAAACGCCTCGGGCCATCTGATTGGCGTCTCTTGCAAGTACCGGGCGATCATATTGGTCATAAACCAGCTCCGTTACTCCGCCACCAGGTATGCGCTTCACCGTCATTCTCCCCCGATCATCATAGTCGTACGTGAACGCGTAATCGGTTAGCGAGGCGATATCCTGGTAATTTGGTTGTAAAACACCCCTGAGAAGACCCCCGTCGTCATACACATAATAAGTCGATAACGAATTGCCTGCTCCTGCCACCATCTGACGACAGATCAATTGTCCTAACATGTCCGTAAATTCGTTGATCACATTACCCTGTTCGTCCGTGATGTTCTTATAAGTCAATGTCCCCGGCGCATATTGCCCCATTTGTACGATCGTATTCGCTGCTGGGTCATAGTCATAGCGATTGACTTGGTTGGCTCCGTTTATCTTCTGTTTGATAACCGAGTTGCTACTTTTATTTCCCGGTGCTCGTTCGCCAGACACGCGCCCTAGGGGCGATGGATCAAAAAATGTTTCCTGACAAGGTCTTCCCAGATCCGATGATTGTAAACCTGCCGTGTTGGTTGCGTACCAACTTAAAGCCTCAGTCGCAGCATTGCCATGAAAGGCTCCAATACCCGCTGCCGCATAGGGCAAATACTTTTTAACGACCCTGCCGTCCGTAGTCACTGATTAGCGACGACCAGTTTTCGCAACCAAACCACCATCCGCCGTCGACTCTCGCCAACTTTCTATATACGGAGAAATACATTTGATTTCCGAAATCGCCACGTTCGTAGACAAAATTAACCTCCTGTCCCGTAGGACTGACAATCGACTTCAAATACCACGCATTGCATGCCCAAGTATCTTTTCCCTGATCAAAAAAGTCGATGCTGTACTCCATAAACGCCATATCGCTCCCGCCAAAAATATACTTCGTTCCGAACTCATCGGTAAGAATAAAACCCTGAAAATACTCCATGTACTTCCCAGAATTGAAAGTAGACCATGGGTTGCCGCCTTTAATACTCGCAGAAGGAATAAATGGTGTATAAAGGTGGATATTGGGAGTCGTGATCAATTCTACCTTAACCGGTCGGTCACACTGTACTTTCCAGGCTCCATCGCTTCCGAAATAAAAGTTGCCTGATAGTCCGGGTAAATTGAATGTATACTCATCGGGCTCGGTATCCACGAAAGTTCCCGTTTGAATCGACATGGTAAGCGAAGTCTTTATAATAGTGTCCGGAAGAGCCCAGTTAGTTCCGCTATTAATGAAGTACGTATTCATGTAACCTAGCTGGTCCGGTATTCCAGCAATCGGAATATACTCGTCGTAACCATCTTTAACCGTTCGCCTCACAGAGTAATTGGCAGACAGGCTAAAATTCAATCCGGTCCAGCCAGCGCGTACATCTGGCCGGACTCCTGCTGCATTGTAATGCAATGCAATGGGTATATTTACATTACCAGCTTGGACAGACTGCAGATCGATCGTAATCTCGGGCTTACCGGTATATAAAGAAACGGGTATTTCGCCGTAAGCACCCAATGTGGCAGCATTCGGGCTTTGGATTGTTTTGGGCGCTTTAGGTATGTGCTCCTGAGTACTCAACAACATTTTGGGAATATTACCCGCTTTCACGCTGTCGATAGTGAAGTGCTTCACCTGAGCCAGCCCAGGGACGACTAAAAGCATAACTGCGCACAGTGACAAGGAAATTATGTTTTTCATTCCGATAGAGTTTGTAAAAATGAATGCATGTAGAACCTCACACTTTCTGTGGAAGCGCATAAAAAGAGCTACATGTAACGAAGTGAGCACCAGCAAGCATTAGTTCGACCGCGGACTCCAACTAATGCAATCGCAACAAACCTAACTTCAATTTTTTCATTGAAAAATCTAAATTACCAAGCTGCCGATTTTGGCAATCAAACGGATTGATGTTCGGGTCCTAACCCCTATTTTTGCTAAAATTTTATCATATTAACAGGAAGTATCGTTTCTATACCGAAACCGGGCTGTGAAGAATGAACCCTAAGAAGTGCTGTCAGGAGATTTACTTTCTGCTTTTTATCCTTTTGATTTCCCATTTTTCATGCGGTCAGACGGTCGTAGCCGACAGTCGTGGCAATGTGATCATCGGGGATATTACCGTTGAAGGCAATCACCGGACACGCACCGGCATCATTATGCGGGAAATGGCGATCCGCCGGGATGATACACTGTCCAGGGAATTACTCCAAGAAAAGCTTGAAATCGACCGCCGGAAGGTAATTAATACCAACCTTTTCATCACGGTCGACCTCCTTACACGGCCAAATGTCGATTCGGTTCATACGGACGTCCGCATTGTGGTCAAGGAACGTTGGTATTTCATCATACTCCCCGTTTTCCAACTGGCCGACCGGAATTTTAATGAATGGTGGTACGAGCGAAAGCGCGACCTCTCCCGCACGACCTACGGCGTGTACCTGAGTTACGGAAATGTAACCGGCCGGGCCGACAAACTTCGCTTTCTGGCCGAATTCGGATTTATTCCCAAGTTTGAAGTCGCCTATACCCTTCCCTACATCGATAAAGCGCAGAAAACCGGAATTACGATCGGCACCTCCTATTCTATTAATAAAAACACCGCATACAGGACCTGGCGCGACAAGCTTCAATACCTGAGCAGTGAGGAGATCAATCGCGAACGCTTTTACACATACGTCAGCCTTACACGGCGCAATAAATACTATACTTTCCATTCACTGGATCTCCGGTGGAGTTTCACGGGTATTTCGGACACGATTGCCACTTTGAATCCCAATTATCTACTCAATGGGAATAAACGGCAACGTTATTTTCAATTGACCTACACCTATAGCTACGACAAGCGGGATAACGCACAATACCCATTGCAAGGGCAAACAGCCGGGGTACAAATATCAAAAACAGGCTTGTTGCCCAACGACGATGTGAACACCTTATACATGTATGGCTCGTTCCGCAAATTTATTCCGCTTGGCAAAAAATGGTTTTTCAACACCAATCTTCGCGGACGGGTTTCTTTCCCGAAAAAGCAGCCTTATACTCAGACAGTCGGCCTTGGCTATCGCAATGATCTGGTGCGGGGTTACGAGCTTTACGTGATCGACGGTCAGGATTATGCTTTAATTAAGAACGAGCTGAAATACAAGCTGTTCTCCTTTCAAAAACACTTTTCGTTTATCCCGGTACGGCAATTTAACACCATACCGCTGGCTGCCTACATCAACACTTTTGCAGATGCCGGTTACGTCAAAAACAGTTATCCCGAGTTCAGCAACACGCGGCTGGGGAACAATATGTTGTATGGAGCCGGGGCCGGCCTCGATATTGTGACTTTCTACAATATCGTGGCAAGGTTTAACCTCACACTTAACGGGGAAGGCGAACGCAGGTTCTTTTTTAACCTTTCCAGGGAATTCTGACGTCATTTTCAAAAGTTTTAAATATGGCTAAATTGCGAAGGCAACATCAAAGTAGTTACAAGGCACGATAATTTTCCACTTATATCAATAACTGAATGCTTACAACCTCTACACGCATGAATACGTTAAAAAATGGTGCTGCGGTATTGATTCTCGCACTACTCTCAACGGGATGTGACACCAAAACCAATGAAAAGACCGAGGCCGCTGCAGACTCCGTAGTGCTGCATGACACAGCTCCGGCAGACCTGAACAGCGACCAGTCGGAATTGCTCAGCACGATTTTGGGCCCACAGCAGGACGCAGCGGCGCAGACTATCCTCAGAGGAATTTCATTTGGCGACCCGATCGCGAAGGTTAAAGCCACTGAGACCTTCGAAATGTTTGAAGAAACAGCTGACCATCTTGGGTATACGTCGGAGACCGCGCGGCTCGAGACGATCGACGTGCAGTACTTTCTGACACCCGATAAAAAAGTAAACAAGATCATGGTCGATGTCTACCTTAATAGTCCGGATGCGACCAAACAGCTGTGGAATGCAGGCAAACGTCATTTTAGCGAAGCCTATTCATCGCCTACAGAGGCAGCCAGAAAAATGACCTGGAACAATAAGTCTATCCGGGTTCAGATGGAAGATGTTTCCGAGGGTAAGGATTATGGTTTGAAATTTCAATTCTTCCCGGCCGATAAAAATGCCTTGGCCGTAAATTAACACCTATGAAAAACGCAAGATCAATCATTCTGAGCGCATTTTGCCTCATCAGCATTTCAGTTTCCGCACAAAAACCATCCAGAAAAGACGAGGTCGTAACGATCGCTACCGATAAAGGGACTATGCGCTTCATTCTGTTCAATGAAACGCCCAAACACAAAGCCAATTTTCTCAAACTGGCCAAGGATAAGTTTTATGACGGCCTGCTTTTCCACCGGGTGATCGACGACTTCATGATCCAGGGCGGTGATCCAAACTCCCGCAATGCGAAGCCTGACGATATGCTCGGCAAGGGTGACAACGGCTATAAAGTGCCGGCGGAGTTCAATGCAAAACTGTTCCATCAGAAGGGTGCATTAGCTGCTGCAAGAGACAACAATCCGGCAAAAGAATCCAGCGGATGCCAATTCTACATTGTGGAGGGGCGCAAATGGAGTAAGGCCGATCTCGAGAAACAAGGTGCCCGCGCTGCCAGGAAGCTGACTGACGGTCAGAAAAAGTTGTATGAAACCGTGGGCGGCACTCCGCACCTCGATGGCGCTTACACCGTTTTCGGCCAACTGATCGACGGCATGGATGTAATTGATAAAATCGCGTCCGTTGACAAAGACGAGCGTGACCGGCCTGAAAAGGATGTTTCCATGAAGGTTTCTGTTAAAAAAATGAAGAAGAAAAAAATCACCCGCAAATACGGCTGGAAATACGAAGCTTAAATTGAAAAAGAAGAAGATCCTCGTCACCGGTTCCAACGGACTGCTGGGCCAAAAACTGGTCGAACTGCTCGCTTCAAAATCACATATCGAAACCATCGCCACGGCGCGGGGTGAAAACCGGCTGCCTTCCGGACACGGTTACCGGTACCTCAAAATGGATGTTACGGATCCGCAGGCTGTTGAGGACGTTCTGGGAACCGTCCGTCCGGACGTGGTGATCCATACCGCGGCGATGACGAACGTGGATCAATGCGAAATGGAAAAAGAGGCTTGCTGGAAGCTAAATCTCAATGCGGTCGAAACACTCGTCCGGATATGTGGTAAATATGACATATTCCTGGAACACATTTCCACAGACTTTGTTTTCGACGGAACTTCGGGACCTTATCGGGAGGAAGACCCTCCCAATCCGATCAGCTTTTATGGGTGGAGCAAGTATGCTGCCGAGAAAGCCGTCATTTCGTCTGGCATCCGGTGGGCAATCGCAAGAACAGTCCTGGTTTACGGCATCGCACACGACATGAGCAGGAGCAACATCATTCTCTGGGTAAAAAAGTCACTGGAGGAAGGCAAAGCCATCAAAGTGGTCACCGATCAGTTCCGGACGCCCACGCTCGCCGAAGACCTTGCCACGGGTTGTTTTCTGATAGCAGACCAACAGGCAGAAGGAATTTTTCACCTATCCGGAAAGGACTTTCTCACGCCCTATGAAATGGCACTCATGGCAGCCGACTATTTCGGTCTCGACGCCTCGCTGATCTCTCCCACGGACGCCTCCGCATTTACGCAACCCGCCCGCAGACCTCCCCGCACAGGCTTTGACCTGACGAAGTCCCGGAACATACTCGGCTACGAACCGCACACATTCCGGGAAGGTATTGCAATACTGGCATATTCACTTCAATGATCAGATGCTGCGAGGGCGAGTGTAGTCAGTGCCCGCGCAGCATTTAATCAACTGTACAATTTCTCATAATACTCCCGTGCCATCCGATCGGAATTGAATGGCTCGTTGACCGTATTCATGCTGTTCAACACCATCTGCCTCCATTTGTCGGGCGCATTGTAGTAAGTCGGAACGACTGTATTTTCGAGCGTCTCCATCAGGTTGTCGCAATCCTGCTTGTTAATATCCTCGCCCTGCGCAACGGGCAGCAGGAATGCATTTTCGCGGTCTTTTGCGAACTCACAGATCCAGCCATCGAAGGTGGACAAATTCAGCGATGCATTCATAGCTGCCGTCATTCCGCTCGTACCGGACGCCTCGCGGGTTACGACGGGTGTATTTAACCAGATATCAGACCCGTCTTTCAATTGCTTTGATAATGCCAGCTCATAGCCGGTCAGCACGGCCATATTAGGAAAGAGGTGACTGAGATAAAACAGGTGATTAAAAGTATTGACTGCTCCTTCATCCTTAGGATACGGCTTACCGGCCCAAATCACCTGAACCGGGCGATCCGTATTGGACATCAGCTTTTTGAACCGTTCGAGATCCCACACGAGCATGTCCGGTCTTTTGTAGGCCGCAAACCGGCGTGCCCATACAATGGTGAGTACATGAGGATCAAAAATCTTGCCGCATTGATCAGCTACCGTTTTGAACAAAATCTGTTTAAGCTCCTTTTTCCGGTCTGCAATCTGGTTTAGATCTCCCGTAACTCTCGCCTTTTCAAGCGTCGCGTCAGTCCAGTAAGCATTGTTCTGCGCGTTGGTAATGTGGTCGATTGGCGCGATTTTGGGATATATTCCCCACATTTTTCTCGAAACATCTCCGTGCAACTTAGAAACGGCATTCGCTTTTCGGCTGAGGCTCAGTGCAGCCAGCGAGTGGTTGAAGGTCCCGTCGCGCATACCGCTGATTTTCCTGACGGTTTCCAGGTCAATACCGGAAAAGAAACCGAGCTTTTCCAGGAAATGAATATCATGTTTTTCATTACCGGCTTCCTCGGGTGTATGGGTTGTAAAAACGACCCGTTTCTTAACCTCTGCTGCTTTTTTGTATTTTTTAAACAAGTGAAAAACCGCAGACACGGCGTGGGCTTCATTCAGGTGATAAACCTGCGGCTCATATTGCAGCGCTTCCAGCAGGCGTGCGCCTCCTATACCCAGCACCATGCATTGCGCCACCTTGTATGAAACATCCGAATCGTATAACGAATAGCTGATCGCCCTGACCGACTCGTCATTTCCATCCGTATCGGTCGTGAGCAGGAAAAGCGGGGCGGAATTAAATACTTCGGGATCCAGGTAATAGGCCGCCACCCAAACGTCCTTGCCCATGACCTGTATCTGAAACCGGATCTGAGTGTCGGTCAGAAACGAATACATCTTCTCCCGGAAATCGGGCTGCATGCTTCCGTCTTTTCCCCGGTCCTGATCGTAATAGCCGTATTTCCACAGCATTCCGATCCCGATGAGGTTCTGTTTGAGCGCGTAAACGCTCCGCATATGCGAGCCCGCAAGAAAGCCCAGTCCGCCGGAGTATATCTTCAACGCCTGATCGACGGCGAATTCCATTGAAAAATAAGCTACTGATTTTTTATAGTTTTTGCCCGCTGAAAATGGATGTTGATAGGGAACCTTGAAAGTTTGCTGTGACATCAGAAGGAGTTTTGGTGAAAAACAATAGGCCTGTCCACACCCAATCTATAAAATTATGCCATATCAAAGTTGAAAGACAGCCAATTAACAACACAAAAAAACCCGACCAGATTTCCTGGCCGGGCGTAGATGGTTTTTATCGGGATGTTATTTCCCAAAAAGGCGGGCCCAGAAGCCTTTTGCCTTGGTTTTGGTCTCCACTATTTTTTCAGAAGCTGCTTCTTTCAACTCGTCGATTTCCGCAGCGGCTTTCGCTTTCAATTCTGCCGCCTTGGCCTGTGCTTCGGCAAGCTTTTCTGCGGCGATTTCCTTGGCGTCTTCAAAAGCCTCCGCGGCATCCTCTCTGATATCTTCAAACTTCTCAGCAGCAGCCTCCTTGATATCCCCGAACTTGTCCGAAGCAGTCTCCTTAAGATCTGCCGCTTTATCCGACAAGTCTGAAAATACCTCTTCAGCTTTCACTTTACCGGCAGCGATGCCCAGTTCCACTTCGTTCTGAAGTTGTCCTATTTTTTCGGAAAATCCCGACTGTACTCCTGCTGCTTTCTCGATAACTTCTTCTTTAACCGCTTCCGCTTTCACAGCTGCCTCCTCTTTCACTTCGGCTACGGTTTCTTTCACTTCTTCCGCTTTATCCTCAACAACCTCAACTACTTCCGTGGTCTTGGTTTCGGCCTGCGCTTTCAGGTCATCCAGCGTTTCATAGACTTCCGTCTTGATGCCATCTGCCGCTTCCGTTGCCTCTTCAACCTTCGCTTCCGCTTTGGTTTCCAATGCTGCTACCTCTTCTTTCACCACTTCTTTTGCCTCATCCTTGATTTCCAGCACCTCTTCCACTATTTCATCTTTGGCATCCGCAGTAGTGACTTTCAGCTCTTCGACTTTATTTTCCAGCGATTCTTTTCCTTCTTCTGGTGTAGGTTCTGTATTCTCTGCCATGGGAAATATGCTTTTTAAGTGGGAACAGTTGATAAGATGAATGCGTAAGCTACAAAGGAGTTATCAACGTTGCAAGCAATCAGGTCTGCTTTTGCACTACGTTAACCGTCTTATCATCAAATTTTTAACTAATTCATAAAACGGTTCAGGCTGTAACGTCCGCCAGTTATTGAGGTGGAGCGTCCCTCCGAAATTAATATAATAGTCTAGCCTGTACTTTTTCCATTGCTCTTCCACATGGTCCCTGAAATTCACCGCGGCGATCCATCCGTCTTCGATGTCGTCGAACCATTCGGCATAGTAATCGTCCTCATTACCGTGAAAATCGAGTACATTTTCCCCCAGCAGTATGAACTGATTAATTCCCTGATCCACCAGCGGGTCTATTACCTGCCGTTTGAAAAACATAATGTCGTTGTGCAGGGCGTCGTTCCATTCTCCGAACATCTCGATGATCACGAAACGCTTCTTGTAGTCCGCAAAAAGGATTTTTACATATAATGTCTCCGACCCGATATCATCCCAAAGCGGGTGGATATAATAACCATAAATCGCATTTTCATAATAATCCAGGTTATAGGTCCGGCCGAAGAACGGTGAGCGCTCATCGTGACTGGCTACATAGTGTTTTTCCCAATTGTAATAGGGTTCTATCTCCTGCATGGCAATGATTTGGAATGGGCAATGAAAAACGAATATAAATGAAAACAGAAAAGAGCTAACCGATGTTACCAATCATTTAAGTCTTAAAATTACTACACCGGATAAATTCATTATTTGGACTTAATATAAATAGTGTTGTAGCTTTGCGACCGATCAAAATTATGGTACCGCATTGGCCGAACTACAGGAAAATAATACAACCCCATTACTCATTCAAACCGAAAAGGCTTTTGAAGAGCTGTACCGTTTGCATTGGGAGAGGGTACTTGCGGTATGCTATCAGGGAACGCGCGATATCGTCCAGGCCGAAGACCTGATGCACGAAATCTTCCAGTCGGTATGGGAGCGGCGCGGTGAACTGCGCGTGCACGGCCCGGTGGCACATTACCTTGTCAGAGCGGCAAAACTTAAACTTCTGGCCTTTCACCGCGATTCGGCCAATCGGCAGATCATTTTCAGCCAGGTGACTGATCCAAAAGCCGGCTCGGAAGAAACCACCCAGCATCTTGTCGACTATCAACTGCTGTCGGAACGCGTCAATGAGCTGGTAGCGGATTTACCACATCCTTGCCAGGAGGTATTTGTCATGAGCAGGCAGGCGGGCATGTCCAACAAAGCGATTGCAGCCTCACTTGTGCTTTCAGAAAAAACAGTCGAATACCACCTCACCCGCGCCCTTCGCTTTCTCGGCAAACACCTGGCCGAATATCAAAACTAAAAAAATCTGTTTCCACACCAGGGGTGTGCGCCCGCCACGCAACTATATCCTCGGAGACGAATTCCGTCTCGCGGGTAGTACGGGATCGATGGACATTACACCAGAACTTTTAAGGCGTTTCAATGCGGGAGAATGCTCCCCGGCTGAAAAACAGGCGGTGGAGCATTGGCTCGACAATCCCGATGCGCCCGACAGCGCGATGGATGCAATTCCTGATGCGATCAGACAGGAGGCAGGCGCACGGGTATGGGATCGCCTGCAGAAGCGGGAAGAGCGGCCATTCCGGCTACAGTACCGGCATTATCTGTCGGGAATAGCGGCTGCGCTCATGTTGGTTGGCGGCATTACCTGGTATTCGGCCAGGATGCGGGCTGAAAAAAACACATTACCCGTAGCCGCAGTACAATCGGTCCGGACACAAAAGGGCGAAACGAAACGGTTTACGCTCCCCGATGGCACAGTTGCCGCGCTGAGCTATGATAGCGAAATACGCTTCCCACTGAAATTCACCGATTCGATACGCCGCGTTTTTCTTTATGGCGAGGCACATTTCACGGTCAGAAAGAATCCTGTACAGCCATTCATCGTCGAAACCCCAATGTCGCAGGCGCGCGTACTTGGGACTGTATTCAATGTAAAAGAGTATCCCGGCGACGGTTCGGCCACATTGCTTGTCACAGAAGGCAGGGTTCGGTTTTCGAATAAAACATCTGCCGGGTCCGCAATCCTGACAGCCGGGCAATCGGGCATTATCGAAGACGGCAAGCTAACGAAGCGTACCACCACCGGTACGGACGCCGGGATTGCCTGGCTGAATAATTCGCTGTATTTCGCCAATATTCCGCTCACACAGGTTGCCCGCGAGCTGGAAAGAAAATACAACGTGCGCATTGACATCGGGACCGACGCATTAAAAAAACAACGTTACACCGGAACATTCAGAAACCCATCGCTGAACGTAGTATTGAGCAGCCTCGGCTATGCCATAGGTTTCAGATACGAAATCAAAGGGGAATACATCAGTTTATATGAATAGCATCCAAAGAATGAACTCCAGAAACAAATCACCCTAGCTGCGAAAAACTAAAGACCCGATGCGCTGTCGCCAAACTTAACATCGGGTCCATGCCAATCAATCGCGGATCAATTAACATTAAAACAAAAATATGCTGCCCGATTATACTTCTCCCCAAACCGGGGCCAAAATCTGCCTTGTCCTTCTTAAAAAAAGCTTTGTTTCCCTGCTTTGTCCATTATTACTCTTTGTCTCCATTGAATCCAGGGCGCAAACCGACGTACTCACAAAGCCGGTGACCTTACGCCTGCAGGAGGTCCGTCTCTCCGAAGCGCTTGCCAATCTCGGTAACCAGACCGGCACTTCAATTTCTTACAGCAGCACGCAGTTGAATGTGGAGAAAAAAGTCAATGCAAACCTGGCGAATGTACCGTTGAGAGACGCCTTGCAACGGCTTGTCGGATCTGCGATGAAGCAGCTTCATGTGCAGGAGAACGTCATTACCATCGAAGTTGCCGAAGGTCGCGGTGCCTTGCGGGGAACGGTGAAAACATCCGACGGCAAACCCGCCGAGTTTGTCAACATCGGTATCAAAGGAACGAGTCGAGGGGGACAGAGCGATGCCAATGGCCAGTTTCTGATCCGCAATATTCCGGCGGGATCACACCGGGTCGTCATTCAATTACTGGGTTATGAGCCCATCGAGCGCATTATGAATATAGAAGCCGACCAGACCGTCACGCTGGAACCTATATTCCTGAACGAGGACAGCAAGGCATTGCAGGAGGTCGTGATCAGCGGGGATATCAATAAATTTTCCAAAAAAGAAAGCGAATACGTAGCCAAACTGCCTGTGAGCAATATGGAAAACCCGCAGGTTTACAGTGCATTGTCCAAGACGCTATTCACAGAACAGCTCATTACCGACTTTTCAAACATCGTCAAGAATGCGCCAGGCGTTTACAAAATCCAGGCCAATCGTGGTATCAACTCCGACGGGGCTACATTTTACGCATTACGCGGTTTCCGCACCGAGCTGTCCAT
Organism: Dyadobacter ginsengisoli DSM 21015; assembly: GCF_059568735.1. Taxonomy (NCBI): domain Bacteria; kingdom Pseudomonadati; phylum Bacteroidota; class Cytophagia; order Cytophagales; family Spirosomataceae; genus Dyadobacter; species Dyadobacter ginsengisoli. Next base: position 40,047 of record NZ_JCANTY010000009.1, on the reverse strand, counting down.
GGTGGATGGCCTGCCTGTGCAAACCAATGGAGAGTTCGATCCGATCAATGTCGAAAAAGTGGAAGTGATCAAAGGGCCTTCGGCTACTTTGTTCGGCAGTTCGGTAACGTCGTTTGGAGGGTTAATGAATATTGTTACCAAAAAGCCGGTTGAAATAGCGGGCGGAGAAATCGGCTACACGACTGGCAGCTTCGGGCTCAACCGTTTGACAGCCGACCTTTACTCACCCATTAATGCTTCCAAAAATCTTTTATTGAGGGTCAATGCCGCCTATCAATACCAGGGCAGCTTCCAGGATGCGGGCTTTCGCAGGAGCCTGGTCATAGCGCCATCATTGGAATACCGTGTCAACGAAAAAATGACTATCCTGCTTAATGCGGGCATTTACCAGGGAGAAATGACCAGTCCGTCGGCCATTTTCCTCAACCGGACCCGGCAGTTTGTCGCACATACGCCTGAAGAGCTCGGTTTTGATTGGGATAAGTCCTACACGAGCAACGATCTGACGATGAAAACGCCGACGATCAATGTGTACGGACAATTGAAATACAAACTTTCCCCAAGCTGGACATCGCAAACTGCATTTTCCAGCAATACCCGGAAATCCGATGGTTTTTACCAATACCAGTTCATTCGCGGGGCCGTAGCGGACACTTTGCTGGAACGCAACATTTCCTTGCAAAACACGACCAACAATGCGATCGACATACAGCAAAATTTTATAGGTGATTTCCAAATAGGTTCCCTGCGCAATCGCATCGTAGTAGGTCTCGATTTCCTAAACCGTACCGCGCATAACAACAACTCGCCTTACATCGTATTCGACAATGTGAGCGGCATTCACAACGATCCTAATTATCTAAAAATCAATCGCATATCCGTGGAAGCACGCCTGGCCGCAAGTACCGATGCGCCTACCCGCAACTACAACTCAGGCAATGTGTACAGCGCCTATTTCTCCGACGTACTCAATGTAACCGACCGCCTGCTTGCAATGATCAGCCTCCGTGTCGACCGATTTGAAAATAAAGGAACATTGAATCACGCTACACGCACCTACGTCGCTAATACCCAGTTCAAGCAAACGGCTTTGTCGCCCAAATTAGGCCTTGTTTATCAGGTGATCAAAGACCGTCTCTCGGTTTTCGGGAATTATATGAACGGCTTCTCCAATATAGCGCCGGTAGCCCAGCCGCTGCCTGATATTTCGGGCGTTTTCAAGCCACAGCAGGCCAACCAGCTTGAAGGCGGGATTAAGCTGGAAAGCTACCAGGGCAAACTGAATATGACTGTCAGCTACTACGATATCAAAGTCGACAACACCACCCGCACGGATGTACTCGTGCGCGACGGCAAGAATTACAACATAACCGTGCAGAACGGGACACAATACAGCCGTGGATTTGAAGTAGAAATTATCGCTAACCCGATAACGGGCCTGAACCTGGTGGCCGGTTACAGCCACAACGACAGCAAACTGACCAAATCGACCGTTGCGCTCGAAGGCCGACGGCCGGCCAATGCGGGCCCTGCCGATCTGGCGAATGCCTGGATCAGCTATAACCTGCCTTTTGGAAAGCTCAAAGGCGTCGGAGCCGGGATCGGCGGCAACTATATCAGTGAGCATTTGACTGCCAATTCAGCCGTGACGGGCATTTTTACGATTCCTTCTTACACCGTCCTGAATTCGACCGTGTTCTATAACACCAAGGCATGGCGCCTGGGCCTGAAACTGGACAATATGCTCGACAAAAAGTATTTCGCAGGGCAGGGGGTACTCGCCCCGCAGATGCCCAGAAACTTCTCGGCCAACCTGGCGATCAAGTTTTAGTTAACGCTAGTGGATTATGAATTAAAAAAGGCTGTCCCGGTTGTGGCAGCCTTTTTTTGATATCCAATATTTCGGATCGCAGATTATAATTCGCGGATCCAGACGTTGCGGAAGCTTGTGGTATTGTTGTGGTCCTGCAACTTGATAGGGCCTTTGCCATGCGGCTCGATCGTAGGCTGACCGATATAAGGAGTTGTTCCCTGGATCATCGTGTGATTTTGAACTAATACACCATTGTGGATCACGGTGATGTAGGGTGGATGCGTCATGTGTCCGTCCTTATTGAAATGTGGCGCGGTATAAACCACGTCATAAGTCTGCCATTCGCCCGGGCCCACTGCGGCATTGACGAGCGGCATAGTTTGCTTGTAGATAGACCCCGCCTGACCGTTTGAATAGGTCGGGTTGTTGTAGCTGTCAAGCACCTGCAATTCGTAAACTCCCTGCATGAAAATACCACTGTTACCGCGACCCTGTCCGTTACCGTCCACTTTTGCGGGAGTTCTCCATTCGATATGTAGTTGGTAATCGCCGAAAGTCTGTTTGGTCTGGATGTCTCCTGATTTCGGAGCGACGGTCATTGCACCATCTGCCACGGTCCAGGGAGCAGGAGACTTTCCATCTTTTCCCGAAACCCACTGATCCAGGTTTTTACCATCAAATAAAACGATCGCGTCGGAAGGGGCTGTGAAGCCGGAAACGGCCGAAGAGCTTTTACCAGGCGTTACAACACGGGGAACCGGGCTCCACAATTCGCTGGATTCAGGAGTTTGTTTAGCTGGTTGCAATTGTGCGTGTGCCGCAAATGCAGTAGCCACGCTGAACGCGGTAAGCATTAATTTTTTCATTGAAAAGTAACCGTTTTAGTCTAATAACTCATTGAAATATTATCGAAAGACAACATTAAGCAAAAAGCAACAACAAAAGGGATTCTCACCTATATAAATGTAATTTTCCCGATTCTTATCACGTAATTTGCAGGGCTAAAGGCATTCGTAGCCTGATTGCTAATCTAAAACCGACTAAGCTTACTGTAAGTATGTTTAAAACCAACCGTTCACTTTTTCAATTAATCGCCTCTGGGGTAGCTGCTTTTGCCATGCATTCCGCCTATGCCCAGCAGCCCATTCCTCTCAACGACCTCAGTGCTTTTACGACCAAATCCAGTGACTGGAAGATCGTCGGCAATGCGACAGCCGACATGACGAAAGAAAATGCGCTGGTCACCAGCCCAGGCAAGGGCGTCCTCGCGTGCACGCACGAGAAAGGCAAATATGGCAGCGACTATGAGCTGATCTCCAATTTCAAGCACGGCGACCTCGACATTGAGCTGGATTTCATGATGAGCAAAGGTTCCAACTCAGGAATCTATCTGCAAGGCAATTACGAAGTTCAGCTTTTTGATAGCTGGGGAAAAAAAGGCGCCAAATACAACGATGCCGGCGGCATCTACGAACGCTGGAACGACTCCAAGCCAGAAGGCGAAAAAGGATACGAAGGTTACGCTCCCCGTTTCAATGTAGCCAAAGCACCAGGGCTGTGGCAACATATCAAAATCTCTTACCAGGCGCCCCGTTTCGATGCCAATGGCAAAAAAATCGCCAATGCAGTATTCCTTTCGGTAGTGCTGAACGGCGTAACGATCCACGAAAATGTGGAAGTAAGCGGTCCTACCCGCGGTTCGCTTACGGCAGAAGATGTACCTATGGGCCCGATCCGCATCCAGGGTGACCATGGATCGCTGGCGATCAAAAACATTGTGATCAACAACTTTGATAAAAAACCAGCCACCCTTTCCGAATTGAGCTATAAAACCTATTACGGCGGCTTGTCGGAAATTGAAGACCTTTCCAAACATACGCCTGCAGAAACCGGCAAATCGGAGTCGCTGAACTGGGAGATTCTGAAAGAGAACAACAACTATTCTTACGTTTACATTGGACGTTTCAACGCGGCTACCGAAGGCGATTACAACTTCCGTTTACAGGCTTCGGGTAATTCATACCTGAAAATCGACGGTAAGGATGTGATCAAGCCGGAATGGAAGTCGAACAACGAGTTCCGCAATGGCAAAGTGAACCTGAAAGCGGGCGACCACACCATCGAGATCTTCAATAACAAAAGAGATGGCTGGATGCGCCCTGTACTGGGACTCTGGGCCAGCGGCCCCGGCTTCCGTGAAGTCGCTTACCACGCAAAAAGCTCAGCCATGGGCGGCGGTTCAACCGACCCGATCCTGATCACAGCTCCTACCAACACGATTACCCGCAGCTTTATGGATTTCCGCAAGGACGATAAAGCCAAAAGAACACGCGTTGTACATGCGGTTTCGGTAGGAAGCCCTTCGAGCCTGCATTACACTTACGACCTCGATAAGGGAACGATCCTGCAAGTATGGCGCGGCGAGTTCCTCGATGCAACCCCGATGTGGCACGACCGCGGTGATGGCTCTTCCCGTCCGCGCGGCAGCGTGACCCTGCTTGGCGATGATATGTTTTTGGGCAAATCAGGTAAATCAAAATGGGAGTCGGACACGACCGGCAGCGGATACCGTCCGAAAGGATACGTACTCGATGACGCAGACGCGCCTACCTTCCAATACCAGGCATTCGGATCTGCGATCACCGATTATATCTCGGTCGTGAATAACCAGTATTTCGAGCGGATAGTGAAGGTAAACAACCCGGCGAAAGACCTCGTTGCACGCCTGGCCGACGGGACTTCCATTGAAAAAATTTCGGAGGGACTTTATGCCGTAGACGACAAATCGTACTACATCCAGCTTGCCGACAAAAAAATTAAACCGGAAATCAGAAGCGCCAACGGACAGCAGGAACTGATCGTACCCGTTACCAACGGCGAAGTGAAGTATTCTATCCTATTCTGATTTTAACCTTATTATATCTGATTGATAATGAAAAAACTTGCTCACATAGCATTCGCTCTTTTGGCTGGCCTTTCTACGCTGAAAGCGCAGGAGTCTCCGAAAGAAGAAGATTTTTATAAAATTATTACACCGCCTATCCCGGAAGGCATTATCCTTGAGGTGGGTGGTTTGACAACCATGCCCAATGGTTCACTAGCCCTTTCCACACGTCGGGGTGAAGTTTGGATCGTGGATAACCCAACCAGCCGCACGCCATATTTCCGCAAGTTTGCAACCGGTTTGCACGAAATCCTGGGTCTGGCTTACAAGGAAGGCGCATTATACTGCGCACAGCGTGGCGAACTGACCAAGCTGGTTGATAAAAACGGCGACGGCAAGGCTGACATTTACGAAACAGTTTACGCATGGCCATTGTCAGGACACTATCACGAATACTCCTTTGGTCCCAAACTGGCACCGGATGGCAGCTTCTTCGTGAGTGGTAACGTTGCATTCGGTGATGAAGAATGGTGGAGAGGCGAGAGCCGTGTGCCAGGCCGTGGATGGATCTTCCATATTACCAACGACGGCAAATACGAGCCTTATGCGACCGGTGTGCGCTCCCCTGCGGGTATCAGCATGCTGAACGGAGAACTGTTCTACACCGACAACCAGGGCGACTGGATGGGTACAGGAGGTATTTTCCAGGTTAAAAAGGGAGGTTTCATGGGCCACCCCGCGGGCCTGAAATGGGCAGGACTTCCCAATTCACCTGTAAAATTGACTGAAAAGCAATTCTTCGCAGAGCGTGACAACCGCCAGAACAAGGATGCACAAGGCCGTGCGATCAAGCCTGAAAACACATTGGGAGAAGAGCCTCAGTTCCTTTACCAATTGAAACAGAAATACGATATGGTACAGCTTCCCGCTGTATGGTTACCTTATGGCGTTCACGGTGTTTCGACTTCCGAGTTGATCCTCGACGACACTAAAGGAAATTTTGGCCCTTTCACCGGACAGGTTTTTGTGGGTGACCAGGGACAAAGCAACATTATGCGTGTGGTGTTGGAAAAAGTGAAAGGCGAGTACCAGGGTGCCAGCATCGGTTTCCGCAGCGGGTTCCAGTCAGGCGTGTTGCGTATGGCGTTCGATAAGGACGGATCGATGTTCGTAGGCGAAACCAACCGCGGATGGGGTTCTGCCGGCGATGCCAACCAGGGCTTGCAGCGTTTGGTATGGAATGGTAAAATGCCATTTGAAATGTACACCGTAAAAGCACAGCCGGATGGTTTCGAGATCGAATTCACGATGCCTGTGGATCGCAAATCTGCCGAAGATCTGGACTCGTACAATGTAAGCAGCTATCTCTACAAGCACTATCCTGTATACGGAAGTCCGCAGATCAATCTGCAAGACGTAAAAATCGCCGGTGTGAAAGTATCCGACGACAACAAGAGAGTACGCATCGTTCTGGACGGTATGCGTCAGTACTATGTGCACAAAATTTCGCTGGAAGGCGTTCGTTCAGCGACCAACAGCTGGTCACTCGTCCACCCGGATGCTTACTACACGCTCAACAACATCCCTGACGGCGAAAAAATGAAAGTATCTGACCTCAAGACTACCCGCTCAGGCAAAGCATCGGCCTCTGTACCGACAGAACCTGCAAAAGAGCACGTTTCGCCCGACGGAAAAGGAAAAGCTACCCCAGCGAAAGCGGGTGCGGCAAAGGCACCCACCTGGGAAGAAGTGAAGCCGTTACTGGCTAAAAACACTTGCCTGGCCTGCCACGCGCCGGACAAGAAAGTGGTCGGCCCGTCCTATGCAGATGTTGCCAAACGTAAATACAGCAACGAGAAAATCGTAGAGCTGATTTACGCGCCAAAACCGGAAAACTGGCCTGACTATGCGACCCCAATGGCACCTATGCCTCAGGTCCCCAAAGCAGAAGCGGCAAAAATAGCCGCCTGGATCAACTCCCTTGCGAAATAAGGGAAAGTTCAAACAGGCTGTAAAATAGAAGTTCGAAAAAGGCTGCTTCCTCCGCGAAAGCAGCCTTTTTCATTTGGGCCGGTGATATCCACATTATGTTTTAAAGCATTATATTCACATTACAAATCAGCCAGATACCACCCGCATTGCACGTTTTGGCACTGAAAATGCGTTAGTTGATATTGAATGTTACCAAAGCTATGTCTACTCTGCGTGCCCCGTCTTTTTTTAGATCTGTGAAGGGAAAGATCCTGCTGGGTTTTTTCATTGCTTCCATTGCGATGGCTGCTTCATGGATCACCAGCAAACTGGCATTTGATAATATGCTCAGCAAGCTGGAAGTGCTATCCACTCCCAATGACAAACTCAGGCTTGTCAACAAGACCTTCAAAAACATATTACAACTCGACCACCTTCAGAATGAACGAAAACTGAAAGGGGAGGAAATGGACGACGAAGTAATGGCCCAGTCCAATGAGCTCCTCTCTACGCTCGACTCGCTGAGTGATATGAGCCTCGGGGATGATATGCAGATCATCCGGATTGACTCGATGAAGAACATTCTGAAAGCGCGGGACAAGATCTATGGCAACTACGTGAAGGTCCGGACGAAATTGGTGAGCAATAAGGCACTCGAAGACGAAGTCAAATCCATCTCCGGCCTCATTACGACCAAACTCAAACCCGACAGCACGGTAGTCAAGACCGAGAAAAGAACAACCACCACGACCGTATACACCGAGGTTCCGGATACGGCGCAGAAAGCAAGTGAAAAAAAAGGATTTTTCGGACGCGTTTTCGGCAATAACAAGAAAAACAAGAAGGCGCCCACCGAACCTGCAAAGGTGGTTCAAAAGCAAGAGGTCAATGTACAAGTAGATACCATTCGAGTTGCCAAGGAAGATAGTACTATCGAAAAAGTAGGCGAGGCCGTACATGCGATTGAAAAGCAACAGAAGATAAGGACCAACACCTTCGTGGATCGCGAGCAGGAACTGGCGACCGCAGGCAACTCACTCGTCAAACAGCTTCTGAGCGTCATGCAGGAAGTGGAAGCAGAAGTGCTCAAAGATTCAGATCGCGGCAGTATTCAGGCCAAAAGCATCGTTGAAGGAAGTATCGGGTATCTGGAATGGATCATGCTTGGCTTCTTTGTACTTACAGCGGGAATGGCCTACCTGATCTTTACCGACATTACAAGAAGCAACGATTACCGCGAGCAGCTCGAAGAGGCCAAGGAAGAGGCGGAGTACCATAGCATGGCCAAACAACGGTTCCTGGCGAATATGAGTCACGAGATCCGGACGCCGCTACAATCCATTATCGGCTATACAGAAGCATTAAAAAGTGAAGAAAAACCACGCAAACAGGATCTGGAAACATTGCATTCAGCATCCGAGCACTTACTATATCTCGTGAATGAGGTGCTGGACTACAGTCGTATCATTTCAGATCGCTTTACATTTGAGGACCGCGTGTTCTCTATTAATCCGCTGCTGAACGAGGTGATACAGGTACTGCGTCCCAATGCACTGTCAAAAGGGTTGGTGTTGAAACTTGAAAATAACCTTACTCCGAACCTATACCTGCATGGTGACCCGTTCCGGCTGAGGCAGGTTCTGTACAACTTGCTGACAAATGCAATCAAGTTTACCGAGACTGGTGAAGTCGTATTGAAAGTGAACGGACATGAATCGGGGGATCGCGTGAAGGTCGAATACCAGGTTTCAGATACAGGCATCGGGCTTTCGCCGGAGCAGGTTCAACGCATTTTCAACCAGTTTGAGCAGGCTGACCCGTCGATCCAGCGCCGATACGGTGGCACCGGTCTGGGGCTCAGTATTGTAAAAGCCCTGGTGGAAGGCATGTCCGGCAATGTGCATGTTACCAGTACGCAGGGGCAGGGCACAACTTTTTTTGTCACCACCAGTATGAAAAAAGCAGAGACATTGGAATTGACAGAGGAAGCCCCCGAAAGGAGTTACCGTATCCAAGGCAAAGTCTGGCTCGTGGACGATGACGCATTTATCCTAAAATGGTGCTCCTCGGTTCTGGAAATGAATGGTATTCCGCATACTGCATTCTCCTCCGCCGAAGAGGTGCTGAGCCGTCCCTGGGACAATCAGGTCAAATTCATCCTGACCGATATGCGTATGTCGGGCATGAACGGTGCAGAGCTTTGCAAAAGGCTGCGCCGATCGGCCCCTGAGGATGTCAGGTTTTTCGTCCTGACCGCGCAGGCACTGCCCGAAGAGCGAAAAAAATTACTGGGTATGGGCTTTGACGGATATCTCATGAAACCATTCCATTCCAGAGATTTACTGGAGTTGCTCGAAGCATCGTCCGACTCTGATGTTCCACTGCCCGCCAAGCCGCTCGATCATGCGGAATTTGATTTCTCAGTGCTGAATGAAATGACTTTCGGTGATGAAGGCCTCTTGCGTGAAATACTGGATCAATTTGTCAAAGATTCGCGAGAGGACATTCGCTCGTTGCGAAGCCACATAGCGGCAGGGGAGTTCTCACATGCGCAGGAACTCACGCACAGAATGGCAGGCAGAACCGGCCAGATCGGTGCGAAAGATTTGTCGGCGCGATTCAGGAACCTGGAAATCGGGCTTCGTGAAAGCCCTCTTGACGTCGCAATGGAAGAAATGGTCGCGGTGGTCAATGACGCGGCGGCGGTAATCGAGCAAGTGGAGGAAAAAGCCCTCACCTACTCGATATGATATTTCTCGATTTTGTAATATAAGGTCTTGCGGTCGATGTTCAGGAGCTTCGCAGCTTTGCTCTTATTGTATCGTACTTCCTGCAACACTTTTTCGATCATCTCCTTTTCATGCGTTTCCTGCAAAGCTTTAAGATCCGAGCCGGCTGCCGGTTTTTGCTGATCTTCCATGGCAGTGATCATTTCCGAAGGTAACGCACCCAGCGTGGCCACTTCTTCTTTGGAAAGCAATACAAGCCGCTTGATCACGTTGTTCAGCTCTCGCAAATTGCCGGGCCAGTCGTACTTTTGAAACACGTCCATGACCTCCTTAGACAGCTCCCTTACATTACGTTCCAGTTCCTGGTTAGCCTTGTCGACAAAATGCTGAACAAAAATCGGCAGATCCTCTCCCCGCTTCCGTAATGCCGGCACTTCAATCTTAAACTCATTTAAACGGTGATAAAGATCTTCGCGGAAATCTCCTGTGGCAGCACTGGACATCAGGTCCTCATTGGTGGCAGCAATCAGACGAACATTCACCTTTACCTGTTGTGTACCTCCAATCGGAACGATGATCCGTTCCTGCAGCGCTCTCAATAGTTTGATTTGTATGTCGTAGCTAAGGTTCCCAATCTCATCCAGAAACAAGGTACCCCCATCTGCGGCTTCGAACTGACCGATCTTATCTTGCAATGCACCGGTAAATGCACCTTTTTTGTGCCCAAAGAGCTCGCTGGCTGCCAGGTCTTTGGATAAGGAACCGCAGTCGATCGCAACGAATGGGCCATCGGCCCGCTTGCTCAGCCGGTGAATGGACTTCGCCACGTGTTCCTTGCCCGTACCACTTTCCCCCTGAATGATAACTGACATATCCGTAGGTGCCACCAGCCTTACATATTCAAAGAGTTGTTTGGCAATCTTACTTTTCCCTTCGATGTAGTCAAGAGATTGTTTTTCGGCTTTCGCATTAGGTTTCGCCTTGGATGCTGTTTTCACACTCATCACCTCTCCTTTATTAAGCGCTTCTCTTAATACCATCAGCAGCTCTTCCGGGTTGACCGGCTTTGTAATATAGTCGAAAGCTCCGATCTGCATGGCTGTTACCGCTGTTCGGACATCATGAAAACTGGTCATGATAAAGGCAGGGGTTCGGTTACCTTCGCTCCGGAGTGTTTTGAGAAAATCCACAGAATTGCCATCCGGGAGACGATAGTCCAGCATCAGCACCTCAAATGGCCCGTCAGGATCATTTTTCCCGAGGGTTTCCTTCGCTTCTTTAATGCTTGAACAGACTTTTACCTGATGACCATGCTTGCCGAGAAAATTGGTGAGCAGCTTTGAAAATGTGGAATCGTCTTCAATGAGGAGCAGATGAGCCATGGGGTTATACTATTTCAGAAAAATAAATACTAATTAACGAGTGGGTAACATGTAAAATTATAAAAACAAACACCAAAAAGCCGGAGAAATCTCCGGCTTTTCATGATGAGTCCGTCAGAGGCTTAGAAACATCGATTCTAGTCTATTTTCTTTCCGTACTTATCCAGATTGAGTGTAGAAGTTTCCTCCGCGCGCTTCATATTGATTTCGTAATACTGTGAATTATCATCGCGGGTAACCAGATAGGCACTGCTGATTTTCCACTCTGAGTAAGAGCCAGCGAGTGTACTTTTGACAGCTTCCGGTAAATCTTCCGGTCTTACTGCTACTTTGCTTTGCGTGGTAATAACGTAGCCGCGTTCATGCAAATGTGTTGTTGCATCGGCATTCGAAACGCCGGCAAATATCAGAAGGGCGATGGCTATCGGGGTGATTCGCATAGTGGATCGGGCATTTAATTTTTAGGATATATAGAAAAAGATATTGTGCCAAGACAGGGAATGCACAAAAAAAGTTGATAATCAGATACTAACCAATTTTTGTACAAAACTATGTAACCGGCAGAAAAGGGAGTAACTCCTCAACTTGTAGAATTTCGCGCCATTAAGGGAAATTCAATGTCCATGTTGCGATTGTACCCATATCTTATTAAAGCAACTAAAAAAAATTCAAATTTTTTTAAATGATTATTTCTTTGTTAAAAACATTATCGCTTATATTTGCGTAGAAATTATTTACACCAACAAAGTAGCACAACTACTACACACCACAGAACTCATAACGCTATACATTCATATATTGAATTATACATCAGGCATTTAATACTCAACGTTATTTAATTTATTACAATCGGCTAGTCTGAAAACAAAAAGAGTCCCGTCGGGACTCTTTTTGTTTTCAATTGCTCGTCATGGCCACTCACCCCTTTCTCTTTTTCCCCTTCATGATCTAAAGCAATCAAAGGTACGTAGGTCTTTCAAAGTCTTTCGAACACACGGAAGGTGACTCAAAACCTTTATTGTTATGAACAAAAACACAAAAACAAGACAAAACTCCGGCAAGGGAGAGGAGGAAATCGCGTCGGTTGTTAACAGACGTTTGTTTTTGCGCTCAGCCGGATTAGCCACTTCATTGGGAACGATCGTGATCGCAGCTGGTTGCAATGACGACGACGACCAGATGATTCCAGGAACAGGCGACACAGTCGATCTTGGTTCAGGAGACATTGGTGTACTCAACTATGCATACGCTCTTGAACAACTCGAAGCAGCATTCTACACACAAGTGATCGCGACGCCTTATGCAGGTATGACCGACGCCGAAAAAACAATTCTTACCGACATCCGTGACCATGAGATCGTCCACCGTGACTTTTTCAAGACTGCGCTGGGTGATAAAGCAATCAAAGGACTTACACCCAACTTCGCCGCCATCGACTTCACCAAGAGGGATGCGGTATTGGGCGCGGCCAAATTATTCGAAGATACCGGCGTCGCAGCCTACAATGGTGCCGGAAAACTGATCAAGGACTCTAATTATCTCCTGCTAGCCGGCAAAATTGTGTCGGTGGAAGCACGCCATGCTGCCGTAATCCGCGATCTGATCAACCCAAAGTCTGCGGATTTCGCTGGTGACGACATCATCGATGCCAACGGAATGGACAAGGCAGTTGCACCTGCCGATATTCTGTTGGCCGTGAAGGTTTACGTAAAGGATACAATCACAGGAGCCAACGTGGGTAAATAGTTTTTAACACAAACCGGATCAGACACAATGAATATTTTCAAGATCATAGATCAATTTCAGCAAATCGACGGCGACGCCCTTGGACGCCTTGAGTACGCATCGCGCCGTCATTTTATGAACAGAATAGGCAGCAAGCTCGCAGCAGCGGCCGTTCCCACTACATTTGCGGCCGTGGTCAACAAGGCTTTCGCGCAGTCGGCTGGTGCGATTGAAGTACTGAATTACGCCCTGACGCTCGAATACCTGGAAGATGAATTCTACAAAGCGGGTAATGCAGCTGCCAACCTCATTCCCGCCTCCGACAAAGCGATCTTCACGCAAATTGGTAAACACGAGACCCAGCACGTAGCATTCCTGGCCAAAGCCTTGGGGAACAAAGCGATCCCGAAACCGACGTTTGATTTCAAATACGGCGGCGCATTCGGCGATGTTTTTACCAATTACAAGACGTTCGTGACGGTTTCCAGCGCTTTGGAAGACACTGGTGTGCGTGCTTACAAAGGCCAGGCAGGCGCGTTGATCGCCGATCCGCAAATCCTTGAATATGCTTTACAGATACATTCGGTGGAAGCACGCCACGCTGCGGTGGCTCGCAGGCTTGCCGCTACTTTATTGGGGAATCCGGCCATGAAAGGCTGGATCACAGGCAAGGAAGGTGCGGTAGCTCCGATTTATGCCGGGGAAGACAATATGATGCAAGGCGGTAAAGACCTCAAAGGGCTGGCATCTAAATCCGACGCCGCCATTACCGAAGCTTTCGACGAGCCGTTGAAAAAAGAGGAGGTACTCGCCATTGCAGGGCCGTTTATCAAATCATAAGCCGCCTCCCTGTTGAGCATATACATGCACTTCTAAAGTGAGTAATGTTCGAAATGCAACTACACACTATTAATGATCAGGAGGTTACCATCAGCGGTAACTTCCTTTTTATTTAAAACACTTCTTAAATAGCGTCGCGATATGGCTTAACAAGGATCGTTTATGTAAATTTGGAAAACATGTTACACCCGTTTTCCTGAACCTAGTAATGATTCCCGAGTTGAATAGAAGAGGTTTTCTCAAACAAAGCGGCCTTACGGCGCTAGCCACCGCTATGGGCTCCCGCATTGTCTTTTCCCATCATATGCCCCAAGGCTACACACCGTTGTTTCTCGACGAAAAGGATGCATTGAAAGGTAAAAGCGCAGAAATGATAGTTCAGGGCGATAAACCCTGGAATGTGGAGACGCCCGTACATCTGCTGGACGACCGTGTTACACCGGTCGAGAAAATGTTTATCCGTAACAACGGACTAATTCCGGAGAAAATAGATGTCGCGAACTGGACACTGACGATCGACGGCGAATCGGTAAAAGCCCCGAAAACGTACTCTCTTGCCGACCTTAAAAGCAAATTCAAGCACTACACCTATCAACTGGTACTCGAATGCGGCGGTAACGGACGCTCGGGTTACCAGCCCCAGGCCTCCGGCAATCAGTGGGGGCAGGGTGCCGTTCATTGTGCACAATGGACCGGCATCAGGTTAAAAGACCTATTAAATGATGTCGGTGTCAAGAGTGACGCTGTATATATCGGTTATCACGGCAAAGACCTGCATTTAAGCCGTGACCCAAAAAAGGAATCCATTTCGCGTGGCGTCCCCATTGCAAAAGCCATGGAAAATGAAACGCTCATTGCCTGGCAGATGAACGGCAAGGATATTCCAGAATTCCACGGCTATCCGTTACGCCTTGTTATCGGAGGCTGGCCGGCTTCCGTGTCCGGGAAGTGGCTAAGCAGCATTTCAGTCAGGAATAAAGTACATGATGGCGCCAAGATGGAAGGGCATAGTTACAAAATGCCCCGAAATCCGGTTGCTCCCGGCACCGACATACCGACTACCGACGAGTACTACAGAATTATCGAATCGATGCCTGTGAAATCACTCATCACTTATCCCAAATCCGGCGCGATGATCGATAAAACCGATCTCGCTTTACGCGGACATGCATGGGCAGGCGACCACACCGTGAAGAAGGTTGAAATTTCTATCGACTTTGGCGCCACGTGGAAGGAATGTAAGTTGGAAGAACCCGTCAACCGGCTGGCGTGGCAGCACTGGACTGCGAATGTGAAGTTTCCTACCAGCGGTTACTATGAGGTGTGGGTAAAAGCTACTGATGATGCCGGCAATGCGCAACCTATGCTCACACCTGCCTGGAATCCGGGTGGATATCTGAACAATGCCTGCGAACGCATCGCGGTAAAAGTAGGCTAAAGACCTTATTCAAATGCCTCCGGGCTAATCATATAACCCATGAAAACGCTGTTATTGATGCTGCTGAGCGCAGGCATTGCCTCCCAGGTGTTGCCGGATGGGCCGGTAGAACAGACTGTTCCCATTGTGGCACTGGCCGACACCGTCAAAAAAGACGCTGAGACAGGCCTCGTTGTCGATGAAAACCTCTATATGGTCAAGGCGCAATGCACGAGTTGCCATTCCTCCAAGCTCATTGTTGCCAACCGTTTTACACGTGACGGATGGAAACAGAAGATCCGGTGGATGCAGGCAAACCATAACCTGTGGGAACTTGGCGATACCGAAAAGCAGGTGCTCGACTATCTCGAAAAAAATTACTCCCCAACTGCCTCAGTCGCAAGGAGAGCCCCGTTGAAAGACATTAAATGGTATAAACTGGATCAAAACTGATCGGAAACAATCCCTATCTTTGGGCACTCAAACTTCATGAATCATACGCGTGCCTAAGTTCCGTTTTCCGACTTCCAGATTATCCTTTGTCTGCCTGCTTCTTATCATTTTTGTTTCCGCGCCATCTATGCTCGCATCGTGCGCGCCGGCACCGGAAGACCGTAGTTTGCCTTCAAACAACACTGATTTACCCAATCCGCTAAGAGCGGAGGTGATCGGTATTCAGGACGGCGACACGATTGAGTTGAAATTCATATATTCGGGTAGAAAGGCAGGCCGGAGAATGGGTAAAAATGTAAGAATACGGTTTCTGCATATCAATTGTCCGGAGCGGAACACCCCTTTTTACAGCAATGCAAAGCAATTTACTGCGTCACAATGCTTCCGCAAAACGGTCAGCATCCGACACAAGGGAGAGTTCGATAAATATGGCAGGTTGCTGGGTGAGATTGTATTACCAAGCGGCCAGGTGCTGAACAAGGAACTGGTAAAGAAGGGATTAGCCGTCCACTTTAAAAAATATTCGAGCGACCAGGAATATGCCAGACTGGAAGTTAATGCCAAAAAGCAGAAGATAGGAATTTGGAGCCAGCCGGGAATGGTTCTCGGACATTTGTAAAAAAGCGAATCCAATGGAGCCGTCATCGGTAGCACTTTTTCGGATACTGTACCAGAATGAAACACTGTTTCAGTTGGAGGACCGTATACCTGCCGAAATTCCAGCAGCTGCTCCGCCCGTGAAGGAAGCGCTCCCCGCTCCCGTGGCGAGCCCCGTTCAGCCTGCACCTGCATTACCTTCCACACCGGCCATTCCAAAACCACCGTCTGCTCCCGCTGCGGCACCAGCTCCGGTGGTGACACCCTTCCCCGCATTAAAACACAAAGTCCTCGTACTCAACGACGAGCCCAAGCAGCAGGACATGATTATGTCCGAGGCGTTGTTCCTGGACAACATCCTCAAAGCCGTAGGACACTCGATAGAAACAAGCGATATCCTGAATTTCAGCTTCCTTCCCGGCCAGGATGCGCGGGATGTGCTATCAGGGCGGAAAACCAACTTTTTCATCTCATTCGGGGTGCCGCTGATCAAACTTCACCTGGACCTGCTCCTGGTTCCTTACACCCCCAAAGCAATCGAAGGGATCTGGTTCCTGCTGGTCGATCCGCTCGTGGTCATCGAAGCAGATCGTAACCTCAAGAAAAAACTCTGGCAAGCGTTACAGAAGATGTTCGAAATGTCCTAACTACGAGCACCTTACGTTTTTTAATAGCCTGTCATCACAATATTATAGGGAATTTGTTTGTTTTCATGGATAATCGCAGGCTAACCCATGAAAAACTATGGCCAAACTGACTGAATTACTTGCAGGCTGGTTTCGTCCCAAAGAATCCGACGAGAATCAGTTTTATGATGATGATGAGCCTGTTGAGGCAAACGACACCCCTACCCAATCAGTGGAAAACACCCCGATCAAACCAACGACATTTGCCGAGGCACGGCCGCAACCCTCGCAAGCCATAATGCCACCAGCCCCTGAGAGGCAAGAGCTCCCTAAAGTGGAGGTGACCATCCCGTATTGGCTGGAAGATGAAGACACCCTCCGGGATGAGGGCGTACTTTTCGGTTTATCCGAATCCGACCCGCACGAGAAAACCGACATTATCCACAAATATTTCTCGAACCTGGCAGCTTCGCACATTGCAAGCATTGAACAACATAATGAGCGCATTCAGGAACTGAACCTCTTTATTGGCCAGAAGACCAACCGGATTGATGAGTTGCAGGAAAAGCTGAAAAGCCCCAAGTCACGTACCGAAGGGGAACATCAGCTACCGCGCACGCTCATCGGCATTTCGCTTTGTGTAGCCATGTGCATAGGGAACTTCTTCCTGATCCGCGAATCACTAAAACCGGTTTTTGCAGATAATTCTTGGATCGCCCTCGGCGTCTTCCTGGCAGGGATGTTCAGTCTATTTGGCCGGATCTCCCTATTTCATGATACTGATTCCCGGGTTACCTGGAAATCACTGCTGGAAGAAGTAGGTCTGCCGTTTGCAGCTGCATTGTTCGTATTTGCAAATGTCATCACGCATCAGACCTGGTGGCAGGCTTTTGCGTTATTCATATTCGTTTTCTTCCTCTTCCTTTTCGCCGGCAAACTACTGCTGAGCAACATCACAGTACTCCGCAATGACCTGCAAGCATGGTTCAATATTCGTCGTGACCGGCAGGATTATGTTGAAAATAACTACAACTGGGAGTCAGAATGCCAGACTTTGGAAGAAGAAATCGACGAATTGCGTGTAAAAAAATGGCAGGTACTCCGTGACCAGAGCCACGCCGAGACAGAGCGGGACCGGTTGTCTGCAAAACGGGATATGCTGATTAAGCTCTTTGAGAGCGAGTTTTTCCTTGCGCGCCACATGAAAAATGAACTGACCACGCGTCAACTCAATCTCATTCAGAAGGGTAGCAAATAAGGCAACTGAGTTGAACTAAAATCGCCGGTGGCGCGATTTTTTACCCCTATTTACATTCGATCAACCCCAATAAAGGTCATGAACGAGCAAAATTTAAATGAAAACGGAGATTACCAACACGGCTACACACGTGGGATAGAGGGTATCGACCGTCAGGTATATGAAAACTATTTGTCCAGTAATGTCAACCACGACTGGATCCAGGACAGGCTTAATGAAAAGAAAGAAGAGCTATCCTCCGTGCGGGCTAATAATCAGCAGGCATTGGACCAGCACAGATCTGCCTATGACAGGTTGCAGAATGAGGTAATGGGCCTCAACAATGCCGCCACCCAGATGAAAGATATGGAACGCTCGATGACCGAAATCGACGCAGAGACCGAGGAACTGAAAACAAAACGTGCAGAGAAAGCTCCTTCCTATTCGCTGATCGCCGGGTTGATCTTCCTCGCTGCCGGGATTTCATTCATCGCGGGCGACCTGATCATCTCTCATGAGATCGTGGCCTATGCACTCAATATCCGGAACAGCAACGAAGCCTGGGCTTTTGCAATTGGTTTGGCTATGCTTTCGATATTGCTGAAACCGGCTTACGACAGGCTTGTGGAGGAACCTTACCACCGGGACGATACACCCAAAGCCCGATCCAGATACGCGGGATTCAAACTGGCTCTTTCCATATTTGCGATCGTTACGCTGGTCGTGCTGGGCTGGTTCCGTTATGAAGCCTATCGCACCGACAAGCTGAAAGAGGCCATCAATAAGTCAGTGAAAAATTTGCAATTGAATGCCGTCGATCCGTTGACTGGCGCGCCGATCAATAGTCCGGAGCTGACCAACAAGATCGAGCAGGCACTACATAATTCAGATCAGCTTAACCTCGACCTTGTCAATAGTCCATGGGCATTGCTTTCATTCGTGCTAAGCGGGGTGCTGTTTGCTATTGCAGGCGCCGTCTCACTGGGCATGGCCCTCCCCGTATTGCAGGGCTTCTGGTACCGCTGGTTGCAGGTCGATCCGAAATTATGGCGATTAAGGAGAAGGAGAAAACGGATATTGAAACAAATGGAGCCTTTACAGCAAACTGTAACGCGGCACATGACGCAGAAAACCATTCTCGAAAACGACATTGCAATCTTACCAAAACTGGAAGAGCTGAAAACGGAGGAAGCCAAAATAAGGGCGGAAATCGAGACATTGGAAAATGAAAGGCGCCAAGCCCTGACCGACAGCCGGATACAGTCCTTCGGAGATGGCTATGCCCACGGGCAGGTGACCCGCGATGTGATGGGCGAGGAAGAATATGATTCCTGGCGAAACAGTCATCTGACTGTCTCAGACCTTGCTTTACGTGCTAAATCCAATGCAACAGCGGATCGCGCAGTTCCGCGGACGCGCAGCACAGGTATGCGGCCTCACCAGGCGATCCGAAAGGCAATTACCGACCGTTTTGACGAAAACAATTCATAGTTTCTTAACTTGGGGGGATTATATCACCGATTATGATTGAAACCCCCCATTTAAGAATCATCTCCTGCGATGATACGCTTTATGACGCTATCCGCATGGGAAACAATACATTAGCCCGTGTCATGGGCGTTAATGTCCCCAAAAAATGGACTGAGTTCCGGGACACTTTTACTCCCTCCTACCATCGCTGGAAAGCCCATCCCCCATTGCGCGACTGGTGGGTCTATCTCATTATTTACACACCCGACAATATGCTCATCGGTTCATGCGGTTATAAAGGCGAACCGGATTCCAGCGGGATGGTTGAAATTGGTTATGAAATCATGCATTCTCACAGGGAGAAGGGGTTGGGGACAGAAACTGCTCAAGCCCTTTTGGACCACGCCTTCCGGCATCAATCCGTTCACCGGGTGATCGCCCATACCCTTGCTGAGGAAAATGCATCCGGCCATATTCTCGAAAAACTGGGGTTTTCACAAACAGAGGACGTGAACGATCCCGAAGAAGGCCTGCTCTGGCGCTGGGAAATTACCCGGCGGTAGCGCCTGTTAATTCAATTCGATACATATTTGGGGGTTTTTCAATGTCAAAAATATATTGGATTTGTTCGATATTTTTTTGGCTTAATTGATTACCTTAATCACAAATAGATTATCATACCCTTTACTCTGCATATTATGACGGCGATATCCAAGGACACGTACCCCTGGCTTAAAAACTATCCCGAAGGAATTCCCTACGAAATAAATCCGGATGCCTATTCCTCCCTGCTTGAGCTGATGGAAATGAGTTTTGCAGAAAACGAAGATAAGCCGGCATACGCGAATATGGGTAAGGAACTCAGCTTTGGGCAACTGGATAAGCTTTCCCGGAATTTTGCTGCATACCTGCAAAGCATAGGCCTTAAACAAGGGGACCGCATCGCATTACAAATGCCTAACCTCCTGCAATATCCGGTAGTCATGATGGGCTCCTTGCGGGCCGGGCTGACGATCGTCAACACTAACCCGCTGTATACGCCCCGTGAAATGCAGCATCAGTTTAAGGATTCGGGAGCGAAGGTCATTGTGATACTGGCCAATTTTGCCTCCAACCTGGAAAAGATCATAGAAAACACCAATATCGAACACGTGATCGTTACGGAAATCGGCGATATGCTGGGCTTTCCTAAAAAACTGATCGTGAATGCCGTAGTGAAATATGTAAAAAAGATGGTGCCTCCTTTCCATCTGAAAAATACCACAAGTCTGGCCAACGCCTTGTCGATCGGGTCGGGTATTACTTATAAAAAACCCAATGTTTCCGGCCTGGATCTGGCATTCATACAGTATACGGGTGGCACCACAGGCGTTTCCAAGGGCGCTATGCTCACGCACCGCAACCTAATCGCCAATGTGGAGGGGATCAATGAATGGCTCATGTCAAAAATGCGTACCTCCGAAACTTCGGGCCAGCTGACCCTGATTGCAGCATTGCCGCTTTATCACGTATTTGCGATGACAATCAACGGATTATGCGGAATCAAGTGGGGCGCATTGAATGTCATGATCACCAATCCCAAGGACATCCCTGCTTTTGTTAAAGAACTTAAAAAATACCGCTTCAACATTTTTCCGGGGCTTAATACGCTTTTCAACGGCCTGCTGAACAATCCCGATTTTGCTTCTGTCGATTTCACCGACCTCAAAATAACGATTGCAGGTGGAATGGCACTCCAGAAAATAGTGGCAGAACGCTGGGAAAAAGCAACCGGTTGTCCGTTAGTCGAAGGCTACGGGCTTTCCGAAACTGCTCCGGTGCTGTCTGTGAACCCATTGAACGGACGTCACAAACAAGGTACGATCGGTCTGCCGTTCCCCAGCACCGAAATGCGTATTCTCCGGGACGATGAAACCTGGGCAACTGTGGGGGAAAAAGGTGAAATATGTGCCAAGGGCCCTCAGATAATGCTCGGCTATTACAACCGCCCCGATGAAACAGCCAAAGTGATCCTGGAAGATGAAAGCGGACGCTGGTTCAAAACGGGAGACATCGGCATCGAAGACCCGGATGGATTCTTCAAAATCGTAGATCGAAAAAAAGACATGATTCTGGTCTCCGGCTTTAACGTGTATCCCAACGAGATCGAAGATGTAGTAGCCCAGTGCCCGGGCGTGGCGGAGGTCGCTTGTGTGGGTATTCCCGATGACAAATCCGGGGAAATGGTCAAAATCTATGTAGTCAAAAAAGACCCCGAACTCACCGAGGAAAAAGTACGGGCATTCTGCAAGGAAAACCTGACCGGCTACAAATGTCCAAGGCAAATAGAGTTCCGCAAAGAGTTGCCGAAAACCAATGTGGGTAAGATATTACGCCGTGCGCTGCGCGAAGAGGAAATGGCGAAAGTTGCCCACTAAGGCCATAAACGGGAGAAGGTTTAGTATATTTAGGCAAACAAGTTCTCAACCTTGAATGCAAATCTATATGAATCTACACCGGAAAACTTTGGTTTTACTACATGGTCATGGCATAGACGACACGATTTGGGACAGTCTCGACGCCGCTATCAATGAGTACTATACAGTGGTGAGACCTAATATTTCACTATTCACCTCTTGCCAGTCGGTTGAAGATTATGCCGATGAATTACATCGATTTCTGACTAACGCCAACATCCGGAAATGTACATTGATCGGCCACTCCATGGGTGGGTATATTTCGCTGGCATTCGCCGAAAAATACGGGAGTATGCTGGAAGGCTTCGGATTATTTCATTCTACGGCCTATGCCGACGATGAGGCCAAAAAGCACCAACGCAACCAGATGATCGATCTTCTGCGCAATTACGGTACCGAATCATTCATCAAGAATACAGCTCCGAACCTATTCGGCGACCGTTACAAGGAACTTTACCCCGAGCGTATCAAGGAACATATCAGCTACTTCGGAAAATTACCCGCCGACGCGCTCATCGCTGGTATTACCGCCATGCGAAACCGTCCGGACCGTACAGGAGTGCTGGCCAAAATGCCATTTCCTGTACTGTTCATCATCGGAATGCAAGACAAGCTGATCCCGTTCGAAAGCGTAATCAGTGTCTCCGAATTTCCGAAAAAAAGCTACCCGCTGATACTCTCAGAAGCCGGCCATATGGGCATGGTGGAGCGTCCAGACGCCACGGCCCGAATGATCAACTGGTACATGAGTAAAATTTAATTCGAGAAAAAGGACAAACTGTCATCAAAAACAGGTCATTATGCGTTACTAGCAGAGTATAATGACCTGTTCATCTTTTAGCTATGCAAAAATCTACCTACTCTGCCCTGCTGCGAAAACTGTCCTTTTTTCTTCTTTGGAGCCTTATTATTCTCAATTCCTGCAAGGATGACGGTACCCCGGTACCTCCTGTGGAGGAAAATATCTATCTTAAGGAAAGCACCTCCATCAAGACGCTGACCAAAGAACAGATCCTTCAACAGGCTATTCCTCTGGCAGCAGGCTATATCAAAAATGGCGTCAAGGTTTATAAAATTACCTACAAGACTAAAAACACCGACGGTACCGACATCACTGCTTCAGGCGCCCTCATAGTACCGTCCGTAACCGGGCCCGTTTCCATGATCAGCGTCCAGCACGGTACGATCACCGATAAAAACGACGCGCCGTCCAACTTTCAGGACGACTCTGAAGCAGCGTCTTTCGGGTCGCTTTTCGGTTCCATGGGCTACATTATAGCTTATCCCGACTATATTGGTTACGGTGCTTCGTCAGATCTCCCGCACCCGTATGAGCATCGCGCAAGCCTTGCTTCGGCTACGCTGGACATGCTACGGGCAGCCAAAGAGTTCCTTAAAGGCCAGACGGAAGTGAAATGGGACGAAAAATTGTATGTAGCAGGCTATTCCGAAGGTGGATATGCTACGATGTCGCTGCAAAAGAAAATTGAAGAGGAAGCGTCGTCCGAATTCAATCTGAGGGCATCCAGCTGTGGAGCGGGTGCTTATGATAAAACGGCCTTTATGAAGTATATTATTAATACAAAAACAGAAGGTGTTGCCGGTTACAACTCCCTTTATCTCTGGGTCTTGCTGACATACGACCGTATTTACAAACTCAACAAACCTGCTTCCTATTACTTCACCGACAAATATGCTTCCCAAATCACCGCTTCGGGTAAAGATGTTCTGATTTCCGGAAGTTTTCATCTGGCGCTTAACGATTCATTTAAAAAAGCACTAAACGACGGTATTGACAAAGGTTTTATCGATGCCATTGCAGACAACGACGTTTACAACTGGAAGCCCAAAACACCGACACGACTCTACCATGGCACCGGAGATCCACTGGTTTTCTACTTCAATTCCGAGAAAGCGTTTAACGCGATGCAAGCGCAGGGAGCCACGAATGTACAGCTCATACCAGTCCCCGGCGGTACACACAGCAGCTCCATCGCCGCGTTCCTCCTCGGCACGCTGGACTTTTTTACCCAAACCAAATAAATATTCAGGTATATTTGCATCCCATTAATTTAATAGGGTAAATATGCTTTTAACCCATTACTTTTCCACATTTTCCTGCGTGCGGGCATTCTTTGTGCCTTCTCGATGTTGTTGATTTGTGTTAAAAAAGAAAGACGAAGCTTCTGTCTATCTTTTAATACGTGCGTACCTTTTTGAATCACAATATCACGAATAGCAATCCCATGTCATCATTACTGGATCTGGTAGGCAATACACCTCTTGTTGAACTAAAGAAAATCAATCCCAACCCCAACGTAAGACTCTTCGGTAAACTGGAAGGGAATAATCCCGGAGGAAGCGTCAAGGACCGTGCAGCATACAGCATGATTAAAGGGGCGCTGGACCGCGGAGAAATAAGGCCGGGCATGAAACTTATTGAGGCCACCAGCGGAAATACCGGCATCGCATTGGCGATGATTGCCCGCCTCTTCGATCTGGAACTCGAACTGCTCATGCCTCAAAATTCCACGCGGGAGCGTGTATTGACCATGGAAGCGTTCGGAGCCAAAGTCGTTCTTACCGAAACTATGGAAGGTGCCCGTGACCTCGCGGAAGAAAAGGCCGCTAATGGCGATTATTTTATGCTGAACCAATTTGCCAATCCCGACAACTGGAAAGCACATTACCGTACAACAGGACCTGAGATTTATAGGGATACGGATCAGCAAATCACACATTTCGTATCATCCATGGGCACCACCGGTACCATTATGGGTGTATCGAGATATCTAAAGGAGCAAAACGACAAAATTCAGATCGTGGGCTGCCAGCCTACGGACGGTTCAAGCATTCCCGGAATCCGTAAATGGCCAGTAGAATACCTGCCTAAAATTTTCGAGCGGGACCGCGTCGATAGCGTTATCGAGGTTACGCAGGAAGATGCGGTTCTGACGACCCGGCGACTGGCCAGCGAAGAGGCTGTTTTTGCAGGAATGAGCAGCGGAGGAGCGGCCTGGGGTGCCATAGAACTGGCCAAGGAATTAAAGGAAGGCGTGATCGTATTCATTATCTGCGATCGGGGCGATCGCTACTTGTCAAGCGATCTGTTCGGTTAATACTTCGGCTGTCAGCAGTCGGCTATCGAATCAAAAGGCCGATAGCCGGCTGCCGATGGCCCTTAAAACCAACCTGATCCAAGGTTACGGAACGGCCAGGGAATCGCGACCAATATAATAATCAGTGCCATTGCATAAAAATACAAGACAGTGCGGTGCTTTTCAGCGCCGTTGAGCTTCTTCGAGCGAACCCTTCCCAATGTAATCAGCACGATGGCGATCAGCATCATGAACACATGTTCTATCGAATAGAAGCGAAATACTTTCTCGCTGATCAGATCAAAGTTAACTTTGGGACTCATGAAGTAAAGTACCAGGCCAATCAGCAGCTGCGTGTGCGTGGCGATCAATGTGAACAGATAAAGTTTGCTGTCCTCCTGGCTGCCTTTCTGCCAATTGGAATAAGCTGCAAAAACAGCTGCGATCAAAAGTCCTAACACCACATAACGGAGGCCCGAATGGGCGTGTAGAAGAATATTCATGATACTACTGATTACGGTGAATAACTATATGCACGCAAATGTAACTCGCAAACAATAAACTTTTGTAAAATGATCATCTATAACATTACGGTCAATATCAGCCATCAGGCTGAAAAAGATTGGCTGAACTATATGAAGTCCGTCCATATTCCTGAAATTCTGGCAACGACATTGCCTCTCGAGTGCAAAGTGCTGAGGCTTTTGACCGAAATCGAGAACGAGGGCTCCACTTACACCACTCAGTTCAGGTTTCGGACGATGGAGGATTTTCTGGCTTACCAAACCAGCTTTCAGCCCGGGTTGCAGGAACGCCATCACGCGCTTTTCAACGGGCAATATGTCTCATTCAGGACACTTTTGGAGGAGGCTTAGTACCTCATTCCCCTAATTTTGGGCATAAATAATAATCCCTAAAAACCACGGACATTACTTGACATTAACTTAATATTTCCCTTTATTTAATCTACCGTTAGGACGGATTTAGCCAGGAGGTCACTCGGTTTAGAGACAGTTTTTATAACTATCCGAAGATGAATAGGACTCCGGTATGAATATCGCGAAGGCGGTTGGAAATATGTTTTACATTTAAATGACGTGTGCTTATGAGACTGCAGATGCAAGCAATTCACTTTGATGCCGATCCCAAGCTGTTGAGCTTCATTCAACAAAAATTGGATAAACTGGATACGTTCTATGACCGGATCACCAGTGGAGAGGTATTCCTTAAGCTCGACAAAAATGACAATGCCAAGTTACATACCAAACTCCTGGAAGTTAAGCTCTACGTCCCTGGCGGAACGATGTTTGTGAGAGAGCAGGGAACAACATTTGAAGAAGCCACTGACTTAGCAATAGATACATTGAAAATGCAGGTTAAGAAATTTAAAAACAAGCGAAACAATTCCAGGGTTACCAAAAACATCGATGGACTGAACGAAGATGACGGAGTAACCGTAATGGCAGAAGAAGCCGAAGAATAGACTCGTAAACTTTCTGATACAAGAAGCCGCCAACCGCCAGGCGGCTTCTTGCGTTTCAGGTGGAAGGATGCAATATTTGCCAGTATTTTTAAAGCAGGTAACCTACCCGATATGCAAATAGAACCCATTGTCGATGCTACATTCGACTATTTTTTCCAGTTTACACAGGAACAGGTACAGGCCTTTGCCGACCTGACTGGTGATAACAATCCGGTCCACCTCGATGCCGAATATGCAGCCACGACCTCATTCAAAAAACCGATCATTCACGGAATGCTCGGCATAACTGTTTTTACCAAAGTGCTGGGGACCCAATTCCCGGGCTTCGGCTCCATTTACCTCAAACAAACCGTCGAGTTTCTCCGGCCTATGTTTGTCGATACACAGTATCGTGCTGTTTTCAAAATCGTGTCCATCAATCCCGAAAAACACATCGCCGAAATTTCTACGGAAATCTATGATGCCACGACCAAGAAGGTTACTACCCGCGGTGTTGCATCGATGATCAACCAAGAAAAGTTCTGAAAAAGGAAGAGCCCCGACGGTATCCGCCGGGGCTCAAAAATCTTCCGTGTGCTTCGTTATTTTTCGCCTTCGTTCTTCTTGTTCTGAACTTCTGCGCGAATGTCTTGAGCCAACGTCTTCAGATCTTGCATGCCTTTACGAACGCGCGTTCCAGCTGCCTGGTTTCCCTTGTTATAGAACTTATCGAAATCGCCTTCAAGCGAAAGAATTAAATCCTTTACTTCATCGAATCTTGCCATGTTTTCTTTGTTTTTTAGTTTTAAAAATGCCTCTCACACGCTAAAAACGCATGTTTTGACCGAAATTTAGTAATTAAAACCATTTTAGCAACCCAAAAAACAAAAAAAAACACTCCTAAAATACAATTAACTATTTACCATCAAGTAAGTCATTCAATAACAGTTAGTTATATCTAGTAAAAATATTTTCAAAAATTCAATAAAAAAGAGGGCCTCTCTAAAAAAAGCCCTCTGTGCGCGAAAAAACGCGGTTTTATGATTATTCCACGACCTCCTGGACGTCGTCGCTCTGATAAACCCTGTTTTTAAGTTTTTCAGCCAGCGTTGTAAATGCATTCAAAGTATATTCGACATCGTCCAGCGTATGAGACGCAGTAGGGATGATTCTGAGCATGATCTGGCCTTTCGGTACCACGGGGTACACCACGATCGAGCAGAACACACCCATATTTTCGCGCAGGTCGCGCACCATGCGCGTCACCTCCGGCACACCGCCTTCGCTATGCAGGAACACCGGCGTTACAGGCGACTCAGTTTCACCGATGTTGAATCCACGGCTACGCAAGCCATCTTGCATTGCCCTCACATTCTCCCACAGTTTGGAACGCAGTTCAGGCATTTGCTTGATCATCTCGAGACGTTTGCGGCAACCTTCCACGTACGGCATCGGAAGTGCCTTGGCGTAAGTCTGCGACCGCATATTGTATTTCAGGAACATAATGATCTCCGGATCGTCCGAAGCAATGAATGCGCCGATCGCCGCCATGGACTTCGCAAAAGTTGAGAAGTACAGATCGATCTCTTTCTGAACACCCAGCAATTCGCCAACTCCGGCGCCTGTTTCGCCCATGGTTCCGAAACCGTGCGCATCGTCGACCAGCAAGCGGAAATCATATTTCTTTTTCAGCTCCACAATGGCCTTGAGGTCACCCACCTTGCCTGACATCCCGAAAACCCCTTCGGTAATCACGAGAACGCCGCCGCCTTTTTCGTTGGCAAGCTTAGTAGCCCGGATCAGGTTCTTTTCCAGACTCACCATATCATTATGATTGAACTTGTAGTATTCGCCCAGCTTAGCCTTGTGAAGACGAATTCCGTCAATCAGACAGGCGTGCGATTCAGCGTCGTACACGATCACGTCGCGGTGATCGCACAAACATTCGATGGCAGACATGACACCCTGATAACCGTAGTTTAATAGAAATGCGTCTGTTTTACCGACAAATTGCGCCAGCTCTTTTTCAAAAGTTTCGTGCAAAACGGAATTCCCGGACATCATCCTGGCACCCATCGGATAGGCAAGTCCCCATTTAGCCGCGGCTTCTGCATCCGCTTTGCGTACTTCCGGATGATTGGCTAACCCCAGATAATTGTTGAGGCTCCAGTTCAGCACTTCACGGCCCATAAACCTCATGCGCGGCCCAAGTTCTCCTTCCAGCATCGGAAACGAAAAATAATGGTGGCTGTTCAGCATTTTGGCCGGTGTTCCGATCGGACCTGAGTTGTTACGCAATTTCTCGAAAATATCCACTCTCTCTTAATTTATGTGGGTAAGCAATGATATAAATGTTAGATAAATGCAAAAATAAATAATTTACACTTACTTTAAAAAGACCGTTGTCATTGCAACTTACGGTAAGTTAGTAAAATAGCAGAAATGGAGCCATATGCCTATGAATGAATCCGGTATTTTCCCACCAACAAAAAATCCCGGCGGTGGTGCCGGGACTGAGGAATTTTTAAAGAATTTACGAAGTCACTGCCAGTGGTAAGTCCACTCTACTTCCTTATGATGCCCCTCGTCGCTGATTTCTCTCCCTTTCACCACATAACCGTGCTGATCGAGCTCATAACTAAATGTTGAATGCAAAACGGAACCATTATATTCCACCGTCATTTTGTCTAACAGATATTTCGACCTCTGTGGGAAAAGCATTCCGTCCACATTGGCGGCAGTCCATTGGTTAACTAATACAGATTTGTCAGCAATATTCGTGTATTCATAAGTCCTTCGTTCTTGAAGCTTGCCATCAAGGTCGTGGATCTCTCTTGTAGCCACATTTTCATTCGCACTGTCATAAATATACTCGCAATAGAACCCGCCAGACTGTCCTATGGGCGTTACAGTCTCCCTATATAACTTCCCCGCTTTATATGCATAGGTTGTAACTGTACTCTCAGTGGCCGTTCCACTACTATCCACACTGTAGAAAATTGATCTTCCAGCGATCCCATTTTCCAGCTCATATACTCTCCTCGCATATACTTTTCCAAATTTGGTGATGTCATACGTCACCTTATTGGCCTCATAAACGACATGTAAAACGTTACCGACGCCCCGAACTATGATCTTTTCCGGCTTTTGATCGGCATTATATTCGATCATTTCAATCCCTTGCAATAAGTTTGAACTTGAAGCGATCAGCAACTTTTCGCCAACCGTTCGCAAAGGTGGCGATTGTGGTTCCGGCTGGGCATTATCGGTCCGACAACCAACTACACTGAACATCAGACCGATGCACGCAAGACCTATAAAATGGCGAGTAATGGATTTTGTTTTCATTTAACATCCTCTTTGTTCTAAGTACACTAACTCTTTGTTCTAAGTACACTAAAAATACGCTCAGCGATTTCTCATATGCAATGGCAGTATTCCTTTAACAATCTGGCGGCAATCATACAATGATTTCCCGGCAGAGAAGGCCGGGAACATGGGGAGGGTGCCATTTTCTATGACAATTTTTTCGAGCTCTATTGCCAGTTGCTGGTCCAATTATCCACGTAGCCATTGCTCATTGTCAACCTGCCGTTTGTTACACAAGCCAGCCCTTCCTCGCCGAAAAGTTGACCCCGCATTAATTCCGGCTTCCCATTCTCAGAGTAAACCGGAGCAGCCTCCGGTTCTATTCATATCCTATCGGTTTGCTTGAAACATACCGGAAAACGTTGGGATCTTGTTACACATGTTTATCACGTTCTTCAAAAAGCCCAAAGGCAATCACAAAAATGAATCTCCGGCATAGCAGTAACCAGTTGCGATGAGTAGTGTCAATTACAATGCATGCTTTTACCGTTAACAGCAGCATTGACAAACAATTAAATGACCCAGATCAAAAAAATCCTGGTCGCCAACCGTGGCGAAATCGCATTACGCGTTATGCGTACCGCGCGTGAAATGAATATCGCCACGGTCGCCGTATTCAGCGAGGCCGACCGGAAATCCCCGCACGTGCGTTATGCGGACGAGGCTGTGTACATAGGCGCGGCGCCGTCGTCGGAGTCTTATCTCAATATCGATACAATCCTGAAAGTCTGCGTTGACCTGCATGTGGATGCCATCCATCCAGGTTACGGATTCCTTTCCGAAAACGCGGGATTTGCACGGAAAGTCAACGATGCCGGCCTGCTGTTTATCGGTCCGTCACCGGAATCGATCGAGATCATGGGCAGTAAACTGGCCGCCAAACAAGCCGCCTCGCAATACAATATACCCATGGTACCGGGCACACCGCACGCCATCGATAACCGCGACGAAGCCAAACGCGTGGCCAATACCATTGGCTACCCGATCCTGATCAAGGCGAGTGCGGGTGGAGGTGGCAAAGGCATGCGCGTGGTGGAGCGCGAAGAAGAATTTGACGAACAAATGGACCGGGCCGTCAGCGAAGCACGGGCGGCCTTTGGCGACGGTTCCGTTTTTATAGAAAAATACATTACCTCACCCAAACACATCGAAATTCAGGTATTGGGAGATCATCATGGAAACATCATTCATCTCTTCGAGCGCGAATGTTCCATTCAGCGACGGCACCAGAAAGTCGTGGAAGAAGCGCCGTCTGTTTCCATCACACCTGAAATTCGGGCGGAGATGGGGCGTTGCGCCGTTGATGTGGCGCGCTCCTGCGGCTATTACGGTGCCGGTACCGTGGAATTTATCATGGACGAAAACAATCGTTTTTACTTCCTCGAAATGAATACCCGACTTCAGGTCGAACACCCGGTGACCGAACTGATCACCAACGTCGATCTGGTCAAACAGATGATCCTGATCGCAGAAGGGAAACCATTGAGCCTGACGCAGGAAAATCTCGCAATTCGTGGACACGCCATTGAAATCCGGGTATACGCCGAAGACTCGCGAAATAATTTCCTGCCCGACATCGGCACATTACATACTTATGTCAAGCCGGATGGCAACGGCGTCCGCGTCGACGATGGATTTGAGCAGGGTATGGAAATCCCGATTTATTACGATCCGATGATCGCGAAACTGATCACTTACGGTGAAAACCGGGAAACTGCAATCCGGAAGATGGTCCGTGCGATTGATGAGTACCAGATTACCGGCGTGGAAACTACCTTGCCGTTCTGCCGGTTTGTGATGGAACATGATGCCTTTGTAAACGGCAGCTTCGACACCAATTTCGTATCGAAGCATTTTCACCCGGATAGATTAAGTACAAATACCGCTTCCGGCGATACGGCCCTTGCCGCTTTGATTTCAGCATACCTATTACGGTC
This sequence comes from Dyadobacter ginsengisoli DSM 21015, assembly GCF_059568735.1. Lineage (NCBI taxonomy): Bacteria > Pseudomonadati > Bacteroidota > Cytophagia > Cytophagales > Spirosomataceae > Dyadobacter > Dyadobacter ginsengisoli. The sequence continues at coordinate 8,581 of NZ_JCANTY010000009.1, read as the reverse complement.
GGGACCGGAAAGCGAACCTGTTCAGGATGAGATACTGAGTGCAAAACCATCAAAATGGAGGGATCGTCGTTTTTCCCCGCGTTAAATCAACGGTAATTATTGAAATATTTTAAAAAAATTCGTACTTTTGCGGACTTATTTAAGATAAGGTCGAATTTCACAAAATTCATGGATTTTGAAATTCGTTTGCAAGTATTCTCCGTGATAAATTTTCTTTCACTAGGGGTGTACCTTATACGTTAATTATTGCTATAATACCGTTGTATTGAATGTCAGAAAGCACTTCTGCACTTGATCATCACATTTCTACGACCAAAGCATTTCACAGAATATCCAGCTATGAAGCTATCCGAATTTAAGTTTGATCTTCCCCAGAGTTTAATTGCACTTCATCCTTCCGACCGCGGAGAGTCCCGCCTGATGGTTGTTCACCGCAAAACCGGCGAAATCGAGCATAAAACCTTTGCCGACGTGATCAATTATTTTGATGACGGCGATGTCATGGCGATCAACGACACCAAAGTATTTCCCGCCCGTCTGTATGGTCAAAAAGAAAAAACCGGCGCAAAAATTGAAGTATTTCTTCTGCGCGAGCTGAATCGCGAAATGCGCCTTTGGGATGTGCTGGTAGATCCGGCCCGCAAAATCCGCGTTGGAAACAAGTTATATTTTGGAGATAGCGACCTCGTAGCCGAGGTGATTGACAATACCACTTCACGCGGACGCACGATCCGGTTCCTTTATGACGGCGATAATGACGCATTCATGAAACTCGTGGACGAACTGGGCGAAACACCGCTTCCTCCCGAAATCATTTCCCGCCGCAAGGTCGAGAGTGCCGATCGTGAACGCTTTCAGACGATTTTTGCCGAACATGTAGGGGCTGTTGCAGCACCTACTGCAGGTATGCACTTTACCAAGGCGATCATGAAACGCCTTGAAATCAAAGGGGTTGACTTTTCGCCCATTACGCTTCACGTGGGTTTGGGGACTTTCCGGACCGTCGACGTCGAGGATCTGACGAAGCATAAAACCGATTCAGAGAACTACCGCATTACCCAGGCGAGTGCTGATGTCGTCAACAAGGCGATCGACGCAAAAAAACGCATATGTGCGGTAGGAACCACCTCTCTCAAAGCGATAGAATCGTCAGTTTCTGCCAGCGGGCATCTCAAAGCGGTCGAAGGCTGGACGGACAAGTTTGTCTTCCCTCCCTACGATTTCAAAATCGCCAATGCATTATTGTCGAATTTCCAGTTACCTGAATCGATCCTACTGATGGCTGCCTGCGCATTTGGCGGGTTTGACTTGGTCATGAAGGCGTACGAAATAGCAATCAAGGAGAAGTATAAATTCTTTACTTATGGCGACGCTATGTTGATCATATAATCCTGATTTCTAAAAACCAATGGTCATTTATGGACAGCGATGAGGATCCTGACATAGATGACCATTTTTTTATGATGTAACACCATGCAGGAATACGCCATCATTGTAGCGGGAGGAAGCGGGAGCCGCATGAAAAGCGACATCCCCAAACAATTTTTGAATATCAATGGCATTCCCGTACTCATGCATACCATCAATGCATTTAATCGGTATTCGGAAGCATTGAGAATTATTGTTGTATTGCCGGGAGGTCAGTTCAAGTACTGGGAAGAGCTGTGCGGTGCGCATCAATACACTACACCACACGAACTCGTGGCCGGCGGAGCTACCCGGTTTCACTCGGTCAGGAACGGCTTGAATCACATCACCGAAGAACAATGTACTGTGGCCGTACACGATGGCGTGCGACCAATGATTTCCGAAAAGATCATTTCCCAAAGCTTCGCTCAGGCGTCCGAACACGGCGCGGTGGTGGTGAGCGTCCCGCTGAAAGATTCGATCCGGGCAATAGGCCAAAATGACAGCAACAAAGCCATGGATCGCAACCAGTTCAGGCTGGTACAAACTCCTCAGACTTTCAGAATAGATTGGATGCGCGATGCATTCTCATCCGATTACCACGAATCGTTTACCGATTGTGCCAGCGTGTTGGAAAGCAGAGGATACCCCATCCGTCTGATCGAGGGAAGTTATGAGAACATCAAAATTACGACGCCGGAAGATCTTCGCTGGGCGGAAGTGTTCTTGAGATAATGTTACAACCATTTGCTGAACCAGGCGAAAGCTTCTTTCTGCATATCGGCATCAAATTTGTGCGGCCCATCATAGAATGAAGCCCTGTATTTTTCCGATGCCCCGGCTTTCTGATAGACTTCCCTCAGGATGCTGTCAGCGCTTTTCATTTCGGGCAGGGTATAAAGTTCGTCCTGATTATTGTTCAGCACGAGTGTTGGAAGCGGAGCCCGCAAACCGAGGATCTCAGGGAAATCAAGATATTGGGGAAGTAGCGGTGTGTAAGTCATCCAGGTGTGATTGAATGATTTATTCAGTATCAAGTCCTTCCAGGTAGTCATAAATCCCACGCATACCGCGCATTTGATCCTGGGATCGAGCCCCGCCAGATAAACGGTACGCAAACCACCTCCCGATAGCCCGCCGCAGCCGACACGCCCCGCATCAACGTCCTGGCGGTTGCATAGGATATCGAGTGCTACCTGGTCTTCTGTCAGAAAAACACCCGGCCAGGTAGTCCCGGCACAAAAAAGTGATTTCGACATCACATGTTCGTGCTCAGACGACCATTGATTGTAAATCTCAATATTTTCCGTTTTCTCAGGATCAAGATCGCTTTTTCCCGCTGTATTTACGGCTCCCCAGTTCAGACCTTTCACATCTTCAAAGTAAACTCTCCGGCTCCCGAAAGCGTAGGTATCGTGAACCAAAACGATATAGCCTTGCTTTGCAATCTCGTTGGCCCAGGCCTTGCCTCCATAGTCCTCTTTCTGATGTTCCTGTAACAATGGATGCTGCTCATCAGACGTTTTTACGATCTTTCTATAACCAAAATATTTCTTTCCGGCATGATCGTGCAAACCCAAAATACCTGGCAATGGCTTCTTCGCTCCCTGCGGTTTCAGCAAAACTGCCTGCGTTGGCCGACCATAAGGCAGTTGCCACGATAGCTCTTCTATTTCTAGCCCATCGTAAACGTACTTTTTGAGAACAGTGACCTTTGGCGTCGCAGGCTTTTCCGGCGCAGCAACCAGTTCGCGGGTCTTGGCGAGAGCTTCTTTGTGCCAGGTATTGAGATTACTCCATTTGGAATTACGGAAAGACAGTGGCGGGACCGAAGGTAATAACGAAACGGCCCAAGGGCCATAAGCGCCTATCAGGCTTTTTTCAGGGATCATCGGCAATGCATTTTGAGTATTGATAAAATCAGGAGCTCTCTTTGAAAACACCACTGGCGCTCCGAGCAACGGAAATGCCGCGGACTTCGCCGCAGTTTTCAGAAATGTCCTTCGGTTACTGCTTGCGAAAGTGCCTTCTGGTTCTGTTTTCATGATTGATTTTAAACTTTGACGAAAATCTTGTGGCGATAAAGAAAATATAGGAACAGCCATACGAGCACAAAGCCGCCCAATGCATTGTAGACCTCATGCCATGGTTCGGCCGCGTACTTATAGATACCTTCAAATAACAACTTGGATGAGGCATTGAAGTCGACAAAGCGTACTGCCAGATAAATCACCAGCGAGTTCATCCCGATGACGCGGAAGGGAAACGACCATTTTTGATAACCTTTCACGTCTATAATCCAGTAGAAAACCGAAAGCATGATGAAGGCCATTCCGCTTGTCAGCATAATGAAGGAGCTTGACCAGAGGTGTTTATTAATTGGAAATAGCATGTTCCATGTTAAGCCAACGATCACCCCTATTACACCCATTAGAAGCAGTTTTTTTAGCTTTTCGGCGCTGCTATCTGGTTTCAACAGAATGTCGCCGGCAAGCGATCCGAGAATAGTGAGGCAAAGTGCAGGAAATTGCGTGAGCAGGGCAAGCTCGTCATAGGTCCCTTGTTTGAGCTTCCCTGGCATGAAATTACGATCTACCCAGCCGACAAGATTCCCTTCGAATGACAGATCGCCCGCGCCATACCCGGGTACAGGAACCAGGATTAACGTAAGATAGTATATGATCAGAATTCCGATTGCAATGTATAGCCTCTGATTCCAATCGTACTTCATGAATAAAACAGCCGACAGAAAAGTCGCGAGCCCGATACGCCCGAGCACACTTCCATAGCGTATGTGCGCAGGGTCGAAGATATCCATTGGCGCATTCTTGTCGAGAATACCCAACGCAATCAGAATAAGCATTCTCTTAAATATCTTCGCCAGAATCTCGCGCCGGGAAATACCCTTGCCCAGCGCACCCGACACACTGAAAGAAAGCGAAGTACCTGCAAGGAACAAAAATAACGGAAATATGAAGTCAAAAAAGGTAAATCCATTCCATTCGGGATGTTCGAACTGAGCTGCTACGGCGTCTATGAAACCGATCCCCGTTTTACCTCCCAGTAGAAAAATAAAGGCGCCGCCGCCCGATATCATCAACATATCGAATCCCCGGAGGGCATCCATAGATGCCAGTCTGCCGGGTATACTGGCTTTTTTGACATTGTTTTCAACAGTCATTGACGGTGCCTCCATAATTCTTAGGTTTAGGTTTATCTAATAAGTAGCTCTACTACTGATTTTTACCTCTGAACACTAGTAATTTCCCGATGACGGAAGGCTAGCCACGGAACTCATTTTCCAGCAATAACTCTGACGACTCTTTGTCGAGGAAGAAAACACAATCTGCATGCCGTTGCAGAATGCTGGCCGGAAACAGATTACTCACCTCATTCTCAAGGCTGTCTCTGACTGCGATCGCCTTTCTTGCATCGGGTACCGAACAAATAATATGTTTCGATTTCATGATTTGCTGCACTGACATGCTAATCGCCCTAGAGGGTACTTCATCTAACGACGCGAACCATCCTTCTCCCATTTGCTGACGCCGGCAGGGTTCATCCAGATTGACAATGAGGTAGGGAGTCTCGGTGTGAAAATCAGCCGGCGGATCATTAAACGCCAGGTGCCCGTTTTCTCCGATACCTACCAAGGCAACGTCGATGGGGTGTTTGCTGATCGCGTCGTTCAAATGCTCAATTTCTGATGCCGGCTCATTTTCTCCATTGATCAGGTATACGGCCCTCAGGGGTTTCACTTTTGCCAGGAAACGCTCCTGCAGATACTTTCTGAAACTGGCAGGGTGCGACAAGGGTAAATCGATATATTCGTCCAGATGGAACATGGTGACTTTCGACCAATCAATATCATTTTCAAGGACCAGCTGGCTGAGCGTTTCAAACTGACTTGTTCCTGTTGCTAATATTACATTGGCATAGCCCTTTTCACTAATTATATCCCTGATTATGTTACCCGCATGGGTTCCCGCCTTTTGCCCCAACTCCTCCTTGCTTTCTGAAATAAAAATTTTCATCTTTTTATGATTTTACTTCCGTGTTTCCTCCTTCTTTTAGTGTGATATCCACCGGCTTATTTTTTTTCCACGATCCATTCGTAAAATCGGGTATATCTATCGAGTTTGATTTATTTGCAACCGACCATTCGCTGAGGGGCGATATGACACTCCATGACGCAGCGTCATAAACATCCTGGTCCAATGCCAGCCCGTTCCGCAGGCAGTCGATCAGACGCCAGTCCATCAGAAAATCCATTCCACCATGGCCGCCGACCTTTTTGGCCAGCTCACCTACCCGCCGCACTATTTCCGGCTGATATTGCTTTTCCAGTGCCTTGAATTCTTCTTCGTTCATCCATTCGTGTCCGTGGGAAATGCGACCGGACGTTCCTTCCTCCGGCAAAGGATATTTCTGTGCAGCGGCTTTGGTACCACTCACAAGATGAAGTCGTGAATAGGGGCGTGGTGACGACACGTCATGCTGCAACATCATGGTCTTCCCTTTCGCCGTCCTAATAGTCGTCGTATTCATATTCCCCCGAAATGTTTTATCTCCAAAAGATTTAAAATCTGAATCTTTCACAGCAAGCTCTTTTGCCTTTGCCTGCAGCATGAAATCATTGCTGCTCATGGAAACGAGGTAGTCCATTTTATCGCCCCGATTGATATCCAATATTTGTGCAACAGGTCCTAAGCCGTGTGTTGGATACAAATTGCCGTTTCTCTGGTTTTCCTTCAGTCTCCAGAGATCATAGCGTTTCTCTTTTGCAAAAAGTGAATCAAAAATATCATGGATATACGCGCCTTCCACGTGAACAATCTCTCCAAAATAGCCTTGACGTGCCATATTGAGAGTAAGCAATTCAAAAAAATCGTAGCAACAATTTTCCAGCATCATGCAATGCTTTTTGGTACGTTCGGAGGTCTCCACGAGTTTCCAGCAATCTTCAACAGTTGTCGCGGCAGGAATTTCCACTGCCACATGTTTTCCATGTTCCATTGCGTAAAGTGCCATTGGGGCATGTAAATTCCATGGCGTAGTGATGTAGATCAAATCTATATCCTTGCGCTCACACAATTTTTTCCAGGCATCCGGTGAACCGGAATAAGCATCCGGACTGTGTCCTGCTTCCATGAGCTGCTTTTTCGCGTTATCTGCTTTCTCCGGGATGATATCTGCAACACCCTTGACTTGTACATTGGCCAAATGGACAATTCGTTTTATTGCTCCCCCGCCTCTGTTACCCATACCGATATACCCTATACGTACCGTGTCGATTTTTGGGGCTGCGTAACCGCTCATGTTAAAAAGCTGCTTTCTGTCTTTCAGATTATGAGCATTGTCCGGGAGCGCGCTCTGAGTTGCACTCATGTTGGCCAGGCCGATACCGCCTAGTCCCGCTATTTTTAAAAATTCACGCTTCTTCATTTTATTCCAGTATAGGATAAGAAACAAAAACTATTGTCTTCCTGCAATTTTACAATGTTTTATAGCGTCATTTCAGAATTTTACCTTAAATAGTAGCGAGAACGTTATCGAAATCAAGATTCCATTTTGCCTGAGAATACTAAAATCCATGCCCAGGAAGTATACCACGATTAAAGACATAGCCAAAGCGCTGAGTATTTCGGTTGCGACCGTATCGCGAGCGATGCGTGACACTTATGATGTGAGCTCTGAAACCAGGAAACTGGTGCTGGATGCCGCCGCCAAAATGAACTATCGCCCTAATTTCAATGCAACAGGGCTTGTAAAAAGAAGTACACATAAAATTGCGGTCATTATCCCTTCCATCACCAACTATTATTTTTCAACTGTTATTACCGGTATTCAGGACTTTGCGTTCGGGAAAGGATATCAGGTGATACTGTACCTAACCAGCGACTCCCCCTCCTGGGAAACCAAAATCGTAAGGGAGTTATCTCCAACCAGCGTCGATGGAATTCTTGCATGTATCACGTCCAAAACCACCGATTTCACTCATTATCATGAGCTTGCAGACGCCGACTTGCCACTCGTATTTTTTGATCGGGTTGCCCAGTCTGTGGGCACATCCGTTATTACGCAGGACGACTACAAAGGCGCCTGCATGGCAACAGAGCATCTGATTCATTCAGGATACCGAAAGATCGCACATATCACAGGCCCGCTTGAATTGAATCTGACGCGAAATCGTATGCAGGGCTATTTGGATACGCTGCAGAAATATCACCTTAACCCCCATGGTATCATCCATTCCGGATTCAGTGATGAAGATGGTAAAGAGGATCTGAAAATTTTGTTCACTAATAAGTCGATTCCCGATGCAGTGTTTGCGGTGAATGATCGAAAAGCTATCGGGGCTATCTTATGGTTAAAAGAGAATGGCATCCCGGTCGGTAAGGAAGTAGGTGTAATAGGCTTTACAAATGATCCCACATCGAAAATTATATCGCCATCCTTATCTACCATCGCCGAACCCGCTTTTGAAATCGGGCAAAAAAGCTGTGAAATCTTGATCAGGCACATTGAAAAACCCGGCTACCCCATTCAGGAAATCGTCCTACCTACTAATCTAGTAATAAGGGAATCTACTAAGAAGGATTGATTCTTACCAGATGTTAAGTTCTTGTACCCCTTGGCATTTCAATCGTGAAAGATTAGTAGATAGGGCGCTTTATAAATATTGTGGGGTATGTGTTTGCTTGTGGGGCTTTAAACGCCAAAAAGCATCCTTTATGGGGGATGCTTTTTGCGTGTTTAATAATTGTGGCGGCTACCTACTTTACCAGGTTTGATCCAAGTATCATCGGCGGACCCGGGCTTAACTTCTCTGTTCGGGATGGGAAGAGGTGAACACCGGGCCAATAGCCACCAACAAGTTCGTCGTTGGTTTTTTGTTCGCTATGGAAAGAGGTGAAGTCGATCGCGACCCCGGCCGTTCCAATAGCCACCAACAAGTTCGTCGTTGGTTTTTTGTTCGCTATGGGAAGAGGTGAAGTCGATCGCGACCCCGGCCGTTCCAATAGCCACCAACAAGCTCTTTGAGTTAGAGTTGATGAGTTCAGAGTGTATTCACTCCTGAACTTTTGACTCTTTTCATGTCATATTGGAAGTAGAAGAGATGAAGATAAAGATTTAAATGTGCAAGCTGTTGGGTAATTAGTACTGCTCAGCT
>NZ_JCANTY010000008.1:0-437054 GCF_059568735.1 Dyadobacter ginsengisoli DSM 21015 | reverse complement strand
ATTTGTTCCATCGTCGTCCGATAGCATTTTCGGGAGACTCTGCAATGCGCCGATTTTGACTGTACCGGTATTTAAAAAACTCCCTTCCACCTTGAAGCCTGAAATACCGATATTACAACGGTCGATCGTAATCTGGCCTCCATTGTTTGTGAAAGTTCCTATGTACAGATCGATTCCAAACATAATATTTGTCGCCGCTGAACCGCCAATGCTGATATTTCCCTGATTATTGAAATCACCGCTGTAATGGCTAAGACCCCAAATCCAGGCACGGTCAATCGTGATCTGCCCGCTGGCGGTGTTGTTGAAGACAGATGCGCTAGTCAAGCCTGTGCTGCCTACTTTTCCCGTGCTGCCGATTTTTATGGAAGCTTCATTGGTAAACTCACCGCTAAAATGAAATATACCCGTATCACCCACGTCGTCAATGGTGATCAACCCGCCTGCCTTGTTTTTGAAAGTGCCCCGGTTGTCGATGCCATATTTCCCGGCGACATTCCCGATATTGATTGTTCCGCTGTTTTGAACACTACCTTCGTTAAAGATACCATTTGTACCCGAACCATCGATGGCCAGACTGCCGGAAGCATGCACCGTCAGCAAGCCGCCACTCGCAATGGTGACCGACTTCGCTGCCGCCCCGGCAGTGGCGATCACGGGGTCGTTTGTAACATCGGGGATGGTTACGTCCGACGAGCCGTCGGGGACGCCCGACGACCAGTTACCGGCGGTGTTCCAATCAGTGTCAACGCTGCCAGTCCAGGTAGTTTGTGCAAAAACGTTGCCCGCAGACAAAACTAAAATAAGCAATGCGGACAATAACCGGCTTCTCAACGAAGCGAGTGCTGTCTTTTCCATTTGTATTTTTTCGATTGGTGGTTTGACATAGTCTTTCAAGCGTCCGGCTGAACACCAGACGCTTTTTCATGAAAGGAGCTATATTATTTAATGGCAATGGCCGCGCTGGTCGGCCCCACGAGCGGTAACAGCGAGGTCGAAATGAATCCCACTTGCCCGGCCCACTGGTTGAAGTCAGCCAAGGTATAGTCGAAGCCGGTGCCTGTTTCAATGAGCATGTTTAAACTCATCAGCAGGCCAAATACATTGGCCTTTCTGTTGTCGTCGATGACATTTTCAATGGCTATAAAAGCACCTCCCTTGGGCAGCGCGGCATATGCACTCTTCATCAGGCTGAGTTTTTGTTCCTCATCCCAGTCATGAAGAATGTTGCCCATGACCACCATATCGGCTTTCGGAAATGCGTCGTTGAAAAAGTCGCCCGATACTGCCTTAACCCGGCCATTTAAGCCCGCTTTCGCGATTGTTTTCTCCGCGATAGCGGTCACGCCCGGGAGGTCCATGTTCACGCAGGACATGTGTGGCTGGTGCTTGGCAACCAGGATTGAGAGCAAGCCGCTGCAACCACCTGCATCGGTCAATGTTTTGTATTTTGAAAAATCGAACTTTTGGGCAAAAGCCATAAATGCCCCTGCCTGAATGCTGCTCATTGCATTCACAAAGCTTTCCAGCTGTTCGGGTGATTGATATATATTATCAAACAAATTCCCCCCATGCTTGGCTTCATTTTGTGGCTTCCCGGTTCTCAGCCCTTCTTCCAGCGTTCCCCAGAAGCCGTAAAGGCGATCGTTAAGCATTTTGAGCATTCCCCCGACATAGGTTGGCTTTTTCACGTCCAGAAACAGGTCGGTGTCGGGTGTGTTGGAATAGGTGGCGGTTTCCAGGATACCTTCCCGGTTTAAAAAGCCAAAGCCGGTAAGTGTATCTAAAAAATCGTACACGTTCCGGTCGCTGCAGTGCAGGTTCAGCTTTTGCTTCAACTCGGCGGCGGTCAGCGGGCTGTTTTCTGTCAGAAGGGTAAACAGGTCGAAATCGACAGCGGCCAATAGTACTTTGGATGCCCAAAAGCCGGTACCCATTTGAAGGATACTTTCGGGGGAAGGTTGCGTAGAGTCATTCATTGTCGTTGCTTTTTTGAGTGAATAGTTCAGGGTGCAAATGTGCCAGTGTGAAAGAGGGGGCATACGGCTTAAAAACCACGCAACAAACATATTGAAAGACACGGAGATACAGGTGGACTATGCGCTCAAAAAGGTGGACTACTGTCCCAGTCGCCGGAATTCGGTTGGAGAATGGTCAAACTCCTCGGAAAACAACCGACTGAAGTACTTCGGGTCTTCGAATCCCACTGTATAAGCTACTTCGGAAATGGTCATTGGGGTGGTAGCCAGCAAGTGTTTCGCCTGAGCAAGACGAAGGAAGCGATCATAGCGGGTGACAGACATTCCCGTCAGTGCAATCATCTTACGGTGGAGCGAAGAGCGGCTCATACCGATCTCTTGGTAAATCGTTTCCAGCGATAACGGATTATTCCCCCACTGTGCTTCCAGCGCTGACCGGAGTCTTTGCAAAAACAAGCTTTCCAGCGATTCACTTTCTTCCGCCGGGTGCGGACCGGACTCCGGAAACTTCGTTAATTGCTGGCTGTAATACGACTGTAACCGGCGACGGGATTGGAGCAGATTGTTCAGCACAACTTCTAACTCTTCCCGTTGAAACGGTTTGGTCAGATACGCGTCTGCACCGCGCCGGAGTCCGCTGATCCTGTCGTTGACACCCGCCCTGGCCGTGAGCATGACGATCGGGATGTGACTCGTCGCAGGATCGTTTTTTAGCGTATCGCACAACTCGTAGCCATCTTTCAGGGGCATCATGACATCCGTCAGGATCAGATCCGGAATATTTTCCAAAGCCAGATCTATACCTTCCTGTCCGTTGTCTGCACGAATAATGTGGTAGTCGGTGCCGATGGCCGATACGATGTAAATCGCCACGTCGTCGTTGTCTTCCACCAGCAGGAGAACCGGTTTTTCTTCGGCTACCTCATCGGTTATGCCCATCACGTCCGGCAGGTCGGCACTACCCGGAACCAACACAGCCTGTAACAGTGACCCGAACGGCGCCTGGCGGGTCCGCCGGAAGCGAACGACAAACTCAGCTCCCTCACCGGGAATGCTCCGAACGGTCAACCCGCCCTGCATCAGCGAAACCAGTTCGCGTACCAGCGCCAGGCCAATGCCGCTCCCCCCTGTTTCGGAGGCTCGCTGACCGGAAACCTGAAAAAAACGGTCAAAGATCAGCGGTAACTTATCCGATTCGATGCCCGGGCCGGTATTGCGTATACGTATCGTAATCCACTCGCCGTCCGGAAGCAGCACCGGCGAAACCGCCTCATAATACCCCAGACTTCCGGATGGTCCGGCGTTGTTGTTGCTGGTTGCGGAAACCGTAGCCAGCCGAAGGTAAACCTGACCGCCGGCTGGTGTAAATTTAATGGCGTTGGTCAGGAGATTCGACAGAATATCCTGCATTTTATCTTTGTCGAAATCGGCTTCCAGTGTCTCTTCATGTGAATAGAAGTGCATTTGGATATCTTTGCCGGCGGCCATTGTATCGAAAGACTCAGCCACATAACGTGTGAATTTCACAAGATCGGCCCGGATCGGCTGCCAGGACATCGCGCCGGATTCAAGTTTGGAAAGGTCCAGAATCTGATTAATCAGCCGCAGCAGGCTGCTCCCGTTCCGTTCAATGAGGTCGGCCGCCCGACGGCCCCGCTCCACTACCTCATCCGGCTTATAACGTTTCAGCTCGGAGGTCATGCCCAGAATAACGGTTAACGGCGTCCTGAACTCATGAGAGATATTGGTAAAAAAGCGGGACTTGGTTTCATTCAGCTGGTGAAGCGACCGGGCCTGGCGTTCAATGACTTCTTTGTCCTGCTCGATACGGGCAGTGGCGTGCCTGATTTCCGCTTCGAGCCGCGATTGTTCCTGCCGATGGTTCCAGGTCCGCCATTTCAGCCAACCCCAGGTACCGGCGATCAACAGCAGTGCGGCTAATCCCAGAAACCACGCCTGCAGATAAAAGGGTCGCCGCACATCCACGCCGATGGCCAGCGTATTCGCCGACCATTGCCCGTTGGCCGATTGTCCCCTGACCAGCAGCTGGTATTTTCCATAAGGCAGGTTACCCAGCCGCAACGACGATTCAGTCTGTTGGGTCCAGGCATTGTCCAAACCCTTTAACTGATACGCATAAACGTTCTTTTCGGCGTCTGTGAAATTCAGCATCGCGAAATCCAGCACCGCGGTGTGTTCGCCCGGCCGGACGATGATCTCCTGCGTTTTAGCGAGTTCCTCCGTTTTGTCTCTGAGCTGCCTCCGTTCATTGTCAAACTGACGAAACGAGACCAACCGCATGTGCAGCGGAGCCGGTGGCTTTTCATTTTCGAAATCCCGCGGGTCAAACGAAGTGATTCCATTTAATCCCCCAAAATATAGCTTTCCGGTCTTGTCCTGAAAATGTGCGATACGATTAGACTCATTATGGGTGATGCCATCCTGCGTAAAATACGCTCGCGCGGTCAGACGGGTCGGGTCGAACTGCATGATACCGTGATCGCTGCTTAACCAAAGACGCCCCCTTCTGTCGGGATAAATTGCATGGATATTGTCGTTGCTCAGGCCTTCCGAGCGCCGGAACTGTCGGTACTTATTCCCTGCCCTGTCCCATTGTATCAGCCCTGAATTGGCCGTTCCCAACCAGTAGACACCATTTTGATCGTGATAAAAGTGCTCATAAACATCAGCGGGCAAATAAAAACGGCCTTTCCCACCACTCCAGTAGCGGGAAGTGATTCCTTTGACCGGATCAATCGTATATAAACCTGTTCCGGAACAAATCCAGAATGTACCTTTCCGGTCGGGGGCAATATACAGCACATGCGACTGCGCAAGCTCCGGAAACTGATTATACCTGGTAAATGAGTGTGCCTGACCTGTTTTCAGATCAATCAGCCATAAGCCCAGCCGGCCACCAACTATCCAGCGATCGGCGTCAAACGGATGCATCCCCCAAATGGTGGTGTTGTCGAGTAACGGAAATGCCGCCTGCACGCCTCTTTTTCGATCATAATCAATCAATTGGTTTGCCAACCCCAGCATTAGTCGCCCGGGCGGATGCTCCCTGAGGGCCACCGTTGGTCCATGGCGGGGATCACTCAATAGTTTTTTAATCCATCCACCTGCTGCATTGCAAGTGTAGAGTCCGAACTTTTCCAGGCTGGCATAAACAGTATCCCCGATAACCGTGATCCCGCGGATTGCGGCTGTTTTTTCGCCCGTGTACGTCGCATTGTAAAATAACCGGCGAAAGTAGTTGGGTACCACCTTAACCTGATACACACCAAAACTGGTCCCCAACCACATCGAGCCGTTTTGGTCGACAAAAAAACTCCGGTTGACGAGCGCTTCTCCTGACAGCTGATCATTAATATTCAGCAGTACTGTGCCTGTGGAGTCCCGAAGACTTACCCCGTCCCACACTGCACCGGCTTTATCAAAGGTGTAACAAACCGGAAAAAGCGAATGTGACAAACCAGGTTGTTGCGCCCTTGGAAGCTCGTACCGATTCCCCGATTCGTCAACTCTGTAGGCCTTAACAGCGCCGGTGGCCGGCTCTGTGGTGAGGTAGAAAAATTCAGTACCAGCGTTGCGTTGTCCTAAGCAACTGGTAAACAGGCTTTCTGAATGGCTAAACTGCCGGAGAATACGCCCTTCGGCTGTAAGTTCAATCAGAATTTGTCCATCAGCAATAGCCCAAACAGTATTCCGGATGGTTACATGGCGAATTGTCAGCTGTTTGAACCGGGTGAGACGGACATGCTTCAGACCCGTTTTGGGATGATAAGACGAGAGTATGGCCGGCCGATAGTTCGCAAAAAATATAGTGCCATTCGGGCTACCCAGCAGCCACTGCGGCATATTCAGGTAGGTTCCGATATGCTTTTCGCCAATTTTTTTTTCAAACGGAATTGTCACTCCCGTCAGCGGATTGAACAGGGAAATCCGCGATTCGCCAAAAGGGCCCATGAGCCAGAGCAATCCATCGGCATCCTGAGCGATGGATTGTATGTCGTCAAACGCAAGTCCGTTGCGGTCTTTGGTAAAATTGGTAAAACTTTTCCCGTCAAAGCGGCTGAGTCCAAACTTGGTACCGAACCACATAAATCCCTGCCGGTCCTGAAAAATAGCATTTACCTCCCGATGGGCCAGCCCAGTCTCCGGACCGTAGTGTTTTACCCACGCCACATAGGGTTGGGCCGCACCCGGTCGGACCAAACGTGATTGGCCATTCACTGACGTGCATAACACAATGAGGACGCTTGCTATAAGACTACTCGTTTTCACATGATCAGCAAAACCTAAAAAAGAACAAACAACCCGGACCTACTTCTCCTGCCGGTTGAAAAACTTGAGAGCAAGTGCTTTATCCCGTATTCCGGCTATTTAACTCGCCTGAATTTGACTACACTAAAAATCGGGCTTACATTAACCCAATCGAGCCTGAGCGTGTCACCGTCAAACCGGTATTCATAGTCTAAACTAAACACATAACCGTCGGAGCGCCGGATGCCTATATGCAGCTGCGAGTCTATCCAGTACTTTCTTTTCAATGTGGTGTTATCCACGTAGTTGTGATCGATCACGACGGAATCCGGCAAAAATTCTCTGTAAGCCATAGGCGGATCGATAGGTCGCCGATGCTCACCGTTTCCTACATAGAACTCTTCCCATTTCCCAAGAATTTTCTCCTGGGGATCGATCTGATCTTTTTTGCAACCTATGACCAGCAAGAACAACAGAATCACCGGTTTTTTCACACGATTGGGCTCATATTCAGCTAATCTAACAGTTTCACGCTACTTAATTGATTCTAATTTAAAATTTTCCGATAAAAGCTTCCGAAGCACCGTCCTGGTTATTGTAGTATTACAACTTCTCAACTTGCTTTTCCTATCGTATTTTTCCTACATGACGTACTGTCGTTCAATAAGTATCAATTTAGTCAAATCGTAAACCAAAAGCTTCTTAAAGTTTCTCTGACACGGATCCTAGGCCAATTACCAAACAGGCTTGAGGCCATCTGTGCTGCGACCACTCCGCGGATGGTCTGCCCCTCCGTGAAAGGGACTCGGTATTATAGTCTGGTACGATTTTAAAATGATAGCACGCTCAAAAAAAGAGCTATGGAAACCACAAATGACTTTAAAAGCAACAACGCCACAGACAGCGGCAAGTGGGAACGTGACGGCAGGAATGCCAGTTTATGGAACCTCAATACCCATATGGTCAAACCAGGCGGCACACTTCCCTCCGGGGAAATTTACGATACACTCATCGTCGGTGCGGGCATCACAGGACTTACTACCGCACTCATCCTTCAAAAAGCAGGAAGAAAATGCATCGTCGCCGATGCGCATCACGCCGGTTTCGGCTCAACCGGCGGCACGACGGCCCACATCAACACCTTTGCCGATACCACCTTTGCCGAAGTTGAAAAAGCTTTCAGCGAAGAAACGGCAACCCTATTTGCCCGGGCGATCGCGCAATCGGTGGAAACTATCGATCAGTTTGTACATACTTACAACATCGATTGCGATTTTGAATGGCGTCGCGGCTTCGTGTATGCCGAAACCGACCAGGAAGTACAGGAGCTCGACGATTTGTATGAGAGCGCGCTAAGGGCCGGAGTCGCGGTTTCCCCGGCGAAAGCTGTCCCCACCAACGCAACTTATCGCAAGGCCGTTGTGTTCGAAAAACAAGCCCAATTTCATCCGCTCAAATACATCGGCGCGCTTCAGAAGGAGTTTGTGGCAGCTGGCGGAATTGTCCTGGAAAATACACAAATCCGGGAAGTCGATTCCACAGACACTTATCACGTCGCGATCGCGGATAACGTCGAAATTAAGGCACAAACGGTTATTTATGCTACGCACATTCCCCCGGGCGGGATTAATGTACTGCATTTCCGCAATGCGCCCTACCGCAGCTACGTCATCGCCGCCACTTTGAAAGACGGGGCGTATCCGAGGGATTTGCTGTACGATATGCAGGACCCGTACCATTATTTCAGGACCCACACCATCGACGGACAGCAATACCTTGTCGCAGGCGGTCACGATCACAAAACCGGCCATGGAGATCCGGAACAGTCGTTTGCAGACCTGATCGCTTACACCGGGAAGCTCTATAACATCGATACCGTTGCCACGCACTGGTCGGCACAATACTATGTTCCCGTGGACGGCCTGCCTTACATTGGGCACCTGCCCGGGGCATCAAAAGGCATTTACGCGGCTACCGGTTTCAATGGCAACGGGATGATATTAGGGACTGTCTCCGCGCTCTTACTGAGCGACCTGATCCTGCATGGTGAAAGTGCGTATAAAGACCTCTTTGATCCGGCAAGGATCAAACCTATCGCCGGATTCACCGAAGTAGTGAAGGAAAATGCGGATGTGGTCAAAAAGTTTATCGGCGACCGTTTCGGAATCGATGAGATCGGGACTTTTTCCGAAATCACTTCGGATACCGGCGCCGTTGTAGAGCATAATGGCCAAAAACTGGCAGTATACCGCGATATGGAAGGCGTGATCCATGCGCTGGATCCGGTGTGCACCCATGCCAAATGCATCGTTCAATGGAACCATGCGGAAAAGAGCTGGGATTGCCCATGCCACGGCGCACGCTTCGATTCCCAGGGGCATGTACTCACCGGCCCGGCAAGGGCCGATCTGGACAAAATCGACGTAGCGGTTTCAGAAGAGGAATAGAACTTGCAAGCGTGAAGCCGGACATTCACTATTGATCACCGGGACCAAAAAAAAACCGGCTGCGGAATCCGCAGCCGGTTTTCAACTCTATCAACCCATTATCATGCAGGAATTTTCCTTGGCTTTTCCCGCTCCCAAAAACGATGCTGTGCAAGGGCCACAATGAACCGGTCGGCCAGTTGTGAAGCCTTATCGCCAATGATGATACCGTCCAGCAGCACCGACTCGTCGGTACATTCGGCAGGAACCTTTCTGGCAAAATAGGTGGATTCGAACACCTGCAATGCAGCCGTATCTGCCGCAATAGCCTTGCAATGTTTGAAAGCCTCGTTCAGAAAATGAATCGCGTCGGCATCTGCTTCGATGGTAGCGACACTATTCGTACCCCCCGGAACATAGACGCCGTCATACAATACCGATGCGGCGGTGAGCAGGCTGTGATTTACCGCTATCTGCTCGTCCGATTCCGAAAGAATGAAATTTTGCCGCGGCGCGATCACTTCCACTATGGCACCAGCTTTTTCCAGCGCAGTCTTTACAGCGTTCAAAGATTTACCATCGACTCCGTCTGCCGCCAGAAATGCGATCTTACGCGTTTTAATGCTGTCCTTCGGACTGGAAGTCATACTTAAAGCGGGCGATATTGCCACAACCGGCTCCTTTACCACAGGATCGTAATCGGCCGGGTCGGCATCGGCGGGCACGCTCCTGTTCATCGGCAATTCGGGATCCTCCGGAACAGAGAGCCGCAGCGCAAAAGCTACCTCACCCGCAAGCCCCTTGTCGACCATCGACAACACGCCCAACATACGTTGCCGTACGGCATTGGATTGCACTTTGCCCAGCTCAAAACTGAATGCGTCGATCATGTGGTTTTTCTCGGGATCCGACTGACTGTTAAGAAAGAGTTTCGCCTGACTGAAATGATCCAGGAAACTCTTGCTGCGGGCCCGCACCTTGCGTGCATCGATCCGTTCAGGATGGGACGCGAATCCCCCTTCCGAAGTTTTTGCCTGAAGCGGAAAGTTATCTCCAATGCTGTTGGGACCATAACTGACCTTACCCCGGTTGATGGTCTGCCGCATATGACCATCACGCTGGTTGTTATGGACCGGCACGATGGGACGGTTGATCGGAATCTCCTGAAAATTGGGACCGCCCAGGCGAATCAACTGGGTATCGGTGTAAGAAAACAGGCGTCCCTGCAACAGAGGATCATTGGTAAAATCGATCCCCGGAACTACATGCCCTATATGAAATGCCGACTGCTCGGTTTCAGCAAAAAAGTTTTCAGGGTTGCGGTTCAGCGTGAGCTTACCCACCCGGCGCACCGGTACCAGCTCTTCGGGGATAATCTTGGTCGGATCCAGGAGATCGAAATCAAACTTGAATTCGTCTTCCTCCGGCACGATCTGCAAACCGAGTTCCCATTCCGGGAAATGTCCGCTTTCAATCGCATCCCAAAGGTCGCGACGGTGAAAATCGGGGTCTTTTCCCGAAATATTTTGGGCTTCATCCCAAGCCACCGAGTGCACTCCCAGCAACGGTTTCCAGTGGAACTTCACAAAAGAGCTGACGCCCTCGGCATTCACCAGGCGGAAGGTATGGACGCCGAAGCCTTCCATCATCCGATAGCTGCGCGGAATAGCGCGGTCACTCATCAACCACATGATCATATGTGTCGATTCCGGCATCACCGAGATAAAGTCCCAGAAGGTGTCATGAGCCGAGGCCGCCTGCGGGATTTCGTTATCCGGTTCCGGCTTGACGGCATGGACGAGGTCGGGAAATTTCATCGCGTCCTGAATAAAGAACACCGGCATGTTGTTCCCTACCAGGTCGAAATTCCCCTCCTGTGTATAAAACTTCACGGCAAATCCCCGGACATCGCGTGCCAGATCGGTGGAGCCTCGTGAGCCTGCTACCGTAGAAAAACGAACGAAAACCGGTGTTTCGATCGCTGTATCATTGAGAAACTGGGCCTTCGTGTATGCTGCTAGCGGTTCGTAGAGTTTGAATACGCCATGGGCACCCGAACCCCGGGCGTGTACGACGCGCTCGGGAATTCGTTCATGGTCAAAATGCGTGATCTTCTCGCGAAGGATAAAGTCTTCCAGTAACGAAGCCCCCCGGTCGCCCGCTTTCAGCGAATTCTGGTCATCATTGATTCTGACACCCGTGTTGGTGTTCATCAGCTTGCCCGAAGCATCTTCCATGAATGGTTCCAGGCTTTTTATCTTATCGTTTTCCGGCTGATCGGCCGCCGGATTTTGTTGTGCTTTCCTTTTCGCCATAGTGATGATGGTTTAATTGTTATGCTTCCCGGGAAGCCTGGGTAATAAGCTCATTAGAGGCGATTTCAGCCAGAAGCTGGTCGCTTTGCTGCTCTTCCTCGAGCGTTTGCCGGAAAATCGTTCCGGCTTCTGTCTGTCCCAGTGCCTCTGCGAGTAAAATGAGACCGGTGTAAGAGGCAATCTCATAGTGTTCGACCTTCTGCGAGGAAAGCACAATTCCCACATCACGGGTGGCGGTGCCTGCATTCGTACTTTCAATGACGCCCTCTCCTTCTTTCGTCAGGCCTTCCATGGCGTCACATTTTTTGGCGATCGCCTTTTCTCCCAACAGTTCGAAAACCTGGTCGAGGCGGTTTACGTGCTCCTTCGTCTGTACGAGATGCTTTTCAATCGCCTCGGCAAGTTTTTTGGAACCGGCGGCCTGAATCATTTTGGGCAGTGCCTTTACCAGATGATTTTCAGCCCAATAGATATCCCGCACACAATCCAGGAATAGCTCTTGCAATGCGGGCCCGGTTCCAACCACCTTGCCCGTCTTAAATTTTGGTTCTGAGTTTGTTTCTGCTTTCATAGAATGATAGTTCAAAATATGTGGGCGGAAAGCAATTCCCGTTCCAGCAGGACAAAACGGATTCTGCCGGGTAGGAACCCGCACGAAATGTTGATGTGTAGAAATTCATTGCCAAACTTCCTTTTAATGGCTTCATGATGTCAAAATGTTGATCAGGCCGGACACGCAGCAAAAATGATACCGGAAGACCAGGATCGCCCGCGTTACCTGGTATCCGGCATGTTCTGTTTTGCCAGTTACTGTAACCGGGGCGCATTCCCCTCGTGAATAGTACCTGGCACATATTTTTTCGGAGACGGGTCCGATTGACCAGTATATCTTCATCACCAAATTGGATTTCATGAAACCAGTCAGCAACATTATTATCTCTGGCCTCGCAGCTACATCTGCCATGACCCTGTTCAGCTACATCGTTTCCGACCGCCAGGACGAGAACTTCCGGGAACCGGATTTGCTCGCTGCTTTTCTTAAAAAATCCTTTGATACGGGTAAAGAAATCTCCCCGCCCCTGGGTTGGGCCACGCATTATCTTATCGGGACCGGCTTTGCGACGGGCTACACGCTGCTTCTCAGGCTTGCGGGCACGCGGCCATCATCGAAAAACGGTATTTTATATGGCGCATTGGCAGGAGCTACGGGGCTTGCCTGGTGGAAAGTGCTATTTGAAAATCATCCTAATCCTCCCAAAACCCACCGGAAGGGATTTTACGCCCAGCTGATCATAGCGCATCTGATATTCGGACTGACATTGTCCGCTTTTAAAAACAAGCCAAGATTATGACCCATTTACGCGCTGCTAACCGGTACTGCATTGCGGATCGCCTGAATACCGTACAGTCGCCATTCACACACACGGCCATTTCTTCGTGTCTTAATATTTAATCTGCGGTCCGTACCGCTGGCCCGGTTTTTGATGTACGAAGGCGCCGAAAAATCCAGGACTTCCGTGTGGGCGTCCGGATTGGTCAGGCCACGATCTGACAGCATTCATTGATCTTTTTGGAACAAAAAAATCAGGTATGAGTCACTATAAAAACGATGCGCCCAACATCAAAGTTGTCTACTATACCCATCCATTGTGTGCTGACAGCTGGGCTATGCAGCCCTGTTGGGCTCAGTTAATCCAAAATTTTGGCCAGTTACTAAGTTTCCACCTGTGCATGGCTGCCGCACCCACCGCTGAAAAGGACATGGCGGCTACGCCGGATACATTCGCCGCTAAGGGCACGCGTGATATCGCCACCCTGGCAGTGAAGGCGGCATCGCTGCAGTCGCAACGGGCCGCGGACCTCTACCTGGCAGCGCTCCGAAAAGCAGCCATGGCCGATCATCGGGACATTTCAGAAATGGATGTTCTGGTGGCGGTTGCCCGTGAAGTCAGCAAACACCATAGGAGTATATTCAATTTACATCAGTTTGGAAAAGATTTCGATTCGCGGGCAAGTCGCCATGCACTCAGTGAAGACCAGCAGAAGATTCGGTTGAATGGAATCCGTGTAATTCCAACGCTGACATTCACGCTCGACGGCAAAGGCATCAAAGTGACGGGCATTAGCAGCTACGAACGGCTGACAGGCGTCCTGGAAAGACTTTCACCCGATGCATTCCATCACTTCAGGCTCCCGGGCGTTTCTTTTCATGCCGACTTGAAGAACGGTATGGAGCTCGACGGTGCGGCCAATCAATGAACGTCCTGCGCTGACCTTCTGCCGGGCTCGCGATCGCTGCAAGTCAATCGGCATGGATATTGTCGGACTTTCTTCTTACTAACCTCACAATCAATAATGAATGCGTCTAAAACTATTTTTCTTGTGGATGATGACGAGGACGACCGTATGCTCATGCGGCATGCACTTATCAAAGGGATCAGCCCGATCAAGGTTGTTGATGTGGCGCGCGGGGATGAACTATTGCCTGTTTTAGATCACACGCCCGAGGGGCCGAAACTGGTCCTGATGGACATGAATATGCCGCGGATCAATGGATTGGAAATGCTTGCCAGGCTTAAAGACGACATGCGGTACAAGCATATACCGGTCGTCATGATCTCGACGACGACAACCCAGGCGCTGATCACCCAGGCCTACGACCTGGGTGCGAATGCCTTCATTGTCAAACCGGTTTCGCTCGAAGAGTATGAGCAGGTCTCCCATGGAATAGGATTGTGTTTTTTGAATAACTATCGATATGCACCCACCAGGCCGGTATCGGAGATGTCCACGAGCAAAACGATCATCATTGTGGAAAACGACGATGGCCATTGGTATCTTTTAAAGACAGCGCTTAGAAACAGCTCGATGAAATACAATGTGGTCAGGATAAATAACAAGGAAAGAGCCCTGGCTTTTGCTGATAATGAGCTGGCAGGATTTCATCCGGCCGTCGATATGATTTTGATAGATCCGTACCTTCCGCACCGGGATGACGGATTACAGCTGCTTTCAGGTATGCGCAATTCGATGCATGCCCAGCATCTCAGAAACATACCCATTGTGATTTTCACCTATTCGGATAATACCGAGGGCATCGACGAATACTACAGGCACCGGGCCAACTCCCACCTTGTTAAACCTCCGGATATGACCGGATGGCGTTTCTATTTTGAAAATCTGCTCGAATTCTGGTCGAAAATGATCATGAACACCAGCGCTGTAACACAACTGTCTTTTCTTGGGCTGTTAATGCAGTAACGTTTCCGTGTTGTACCGGTTCCGGTACTCGACCGGTGTCAGACCGGTAATCCGTTTAAAAATCGTTCTGAAAGTCTTCAGGTCATTATAGCCGACATCATAGGTTACGGAGGCAATGTTTGATTCACCCGCTTCCAATGATTTTTTGGCAGCCTCGACCTTGATTCGCTGAATATATTCTATCGGATTCAGCGAAGTGGCGCTTTTGAACCGGCGGATAAAATTCCGTTTGCTCATATTCACCTCTGCGGCGATCTGGTCTACCGAAATGTCAGCCTTGAACTCATTTTCGATATAGGATTGCGCCCGGTGAATTTCGTCATCATGGTGACGGCGCTGGCCGGAGAATATCGTGAAAATGCTTTGAGAAGTTCGCCCATAATCCAGGGCATAGTATTTACTCAGAATGATGGCTGTCGCCTTCCCGCAGTTTTTTTCGATGAAGTACAGCAGGGCATTTAACGCCGAAAAGCCCCCACCGCCCGTAATGATCGCCTCTGCCTGGGTCACCACCTGTTCGGGCCTGAAATTGACCAGCGGATATCTTTTTCGCATATCGTCGATAACTCCCCAATGCGACGTAGCAGGCATTCCATTTAACAAGCCGCATTCGGCGACAAAGTAGGCCCCGGTACAAAGGCTGATAATCTGAGCCTTACGATGGTATTTCTCTGCCAGCCAATGGATCAGCGTTTCGTTTTTCGACAGCAGTTTTTCAATGTTCTCCCCCTCCGTGTTCATGGGAGGTACGACGACAATGTCCGTATCAAAAACATCCGAGAGGGTTTTATTGCAATGAAATTGAACCGGAAGACTTAGCTGCACATCGTTCAGATGAACGCCGACGAGATCGATCTGAAACGGAGCAGGTTTGCCGCCTTTTGTCACTGCCTCGTTTGCTCCGACCAACAATGCCACCGTGCTGGACAACGCGGTCAAAAGCACATCTTCATACACGACTATCGAAATGTGTTTCATAGGTAGTTGTTTACCGTCGTATTCAAACTTACTATAAAGATGGCACAAAATACACCTTTGAATGTCATTTTACCACACCGATCGTCTTCAGGTGGCCCTGTAATTTTGCTCTACGAACTAAATAACAAATTGACTATGAAGACGATTTTTGATGAAGCAACAAGAAACGAGCTGGTCGGAAGAATCCGGTCGCTGAGCAAAAGTAACCGTGCGCAATGGGGCAAAATGAATGTCTACCAAATGGCAAAGCATTGTACCATCTGGGATGATTGGGTGTTGGGTACCCATAAGCCCAGGTATAAGCAGGAATTCCTCGGGTTGATTTTTGGTAAAATGGCTTTAAGGAGTTTCGTAAAAGATGAGAGACCACTTAAGAAAAATGTGCCTTCGGGCCGGGCTTTCATCGTCAGCGAACCCGACGGCGATCTGGAAGCTCAAAAGAAGATCTGGATTGAGCGCGTTGCGGCCTACGCGCATTTCTCGAACGATGATTTCATTCACGATTTCTTCGGGAGAATGACCAAAGAGGAAATCGGGATACTTGCCTACAAACACGCAGACCACCATTTACGGCAATTTTGCGTTCCCGCCCCCGTCAATGACCCCGACCAGAACATGCTTGCCACGGCCTACCCGCGGTGATGAGCGCCGTGGAGGTAAGCTCTGACAATGAAATAATTTCGCTACCGCTTAATAACTATTTCTACATTTCCTCCATCTAAGCAGGTAAAGGCAAAGGCTTGTTTGCTTCCTCCTCAAACAACCTTGCCACCATGAATAAAGCAAACGACAGAGAAAAAATAGAAAAACTTCGGCTCATCGTTCAGAAAGCGGAAAACTCCGGGAATCTTGATATGATGGCCTCCATCCTCGCCGATGACATCACGGTCATCGCTCCCGCCTCGCCGGTAATCACCTCCAAATCCGGCGGTGTGGATTTTCTGAGATCCTGGTTTGACGCCTTTACCATTCAAATTTCCTATGAATCTCAGGACATCGAGATCCGGGAAAACCTAGCTTACGAATGGGCCATTTATCATCAGCTTACCACCGACAAAAAAACAGGTAACAAAGCCGCGGAAACGGGCAGGATATTGTGGATTTATAAGAAATACAACGAAGACTGGCTGCAACATTTCATCATCTGGAATACCGCGGCTTAAAAAAATCTTATCCTCACAGCAAATAAAAGCATCATGTCCTATCTACATGCTCCCAGACTCGTTTTTACCGGAGATTTCCTGTCCGATGTCAGCACAGTAAACAACGACACGGCC
Source organism: Dyadobacter ginsengisoli DSM 21015 (assembly GCF_059568735.1). NCBI lineage: Bacteria > Pseudomonadati > Bacteroidota > Cytophagia > Cytophagales > Spirosomataceae > Dyadobacter > Dyadobacter ginsengisoli. The sequence continues at coordinate 420,549 of NZ_JCANTY010000008.1, read as the reverse complement.
CATTACAACAATGCGACTTTCAAACCCAACTTCCAGGAACCTGGCAAAGGAGCCACAAATGGCTGGTGGAACCCCGAAGGAGGTGCAGTTTTCGACTTTCAAAACTGTTCGGTCAGGCAGATTTTCCTTCCCGACGGTACTACGCAGACCGATCCGGCGAACGACATCATCATCGGACAGACTATCTCAGGTACTGAGGGGCGTCCCACCGGCAAGATGGTCGACCTGGATCCCGACGCCCAAATGGTTTCTGCATTATGGTGCGTCCAGCTGCGGATCTGCAATGCCCACGGTGATCTGCTTTTCAAGGGCGATATCGCCACGACCTGCTTCCGCGACATCCAGTTCCGGCAGCTCGACGGCGGAAAAAGCAACGGCCAGCCTTTGGGCGCCACCTGGACCTCGGTGATTACAAACGTCGTATGGGGTAAACTGGCGGAGCAATCGGCTTTCCTGAAACTGCTGCGGGCAACTACACAGAACAATACATTAGCCCTTAATCTGAACCCGTTCGGCTACTATTATGCCCATCATGACGGCAGGTTTTCGCTGGGCAGGATTATGGGATCGATAGGCCCCTATTTTGAGGGGGAACCTACCACTTTTGCGGGCGCCCGCCGGTTATACGGCATTAATTATACACCCAGCATCCAATCCACCTATTTCAGTGTTTCCAATTTTCTGGTGGAACAGGACAAAAAGCGGGTGAGCGTCGATTTGGGCTCCAGTTTTCCGGTTTCCGACTCCATCGGCACGATCAACTACAAACAGGAATTGCTTCTGGCAGTAAGCAAGGTGCCGCAGACCGGCGTAGCGAGCAGTACTGCGCCCGTTACTTATATTACGCCGGACGATTTTATCGAGATCGGTGCGTTGCATTATCAGTCTGACCCGGGCTGGCTGAACCAGACTGGCGGGATCGTCTCCTTCAACGAGTTACCCGACACCACATTATCGGCATTGGATAACAACCAGTTAATCCTCATCACGCCGTCCGCCAGCAAACCGGGGCAATATGCCATTATCGCGCGCGAGTCTATCGATGGGCTGTTCGTGAGAGCGGATAATTTTGTGCAGCGACTGGACTACGGCCAATCGGTCAATGTAGACCTCTATGCATTCCAATGGGGTAAACCACTGGCCAACACCGCTATTTCCATTACCCTGGACCCTCCCACCCCCGACACCCCCCAGGGCCCGCCACCGAACGGAAACCCGATCTCCGAAGTTTATGGAAACAACTATCCGGCCGACGGTATCGCTTTTGGAAGTCCCGCGACGACGGATTCTCAGGGCAGATTACAAATGTCGCTGACCGGCAATGCCATTTACAGTCCAAGGGTTTACATCGACGGCCAGATTTACAGCTTCACCTACCAGCTCAGCACCGTGGATGGTGCCTTCGGAACTGAAACCGTGCTGGTTCACCTGCGGGATTATTTCGAGGAAATCGCCCATCCCGTCTGGGAAGATATTTCACAGATGATGATCCAGTACAGCAACCTCTATCCGATCATGAGCAAGTATGTGGTTAACCTCGCCGACCCGGCCGACCTGATCCTGAAAAAGAACATCCTGATCTTCGCGTTTTCGCGCCCCATGGAGGACACCATGCACATGCCCGTCACGCGCGATTTGTCCGATACGAAGCGTAAAACCATTCTGAACTGGCTCCATAACCCTCAGACCGGTCAAAAAAGCGTAGTCAAAGTGCAGGCCAAACAAGCCAAAGCCGACAATCCGGTAGCCACGGGTACAGTGCTTTCCGAGAAGCAAATCAGGTACAGAGAGGCTGTAAAGGCCAAAAACGGATCATTCCCCGGTTTTCCAAAGACCGACAATTTGTTTGACAATCTGTGATTTACGGTTAAAATATCCCTGCAATGCTAAAAATAGATTCAAAATATATTGCAAAGGCGCTGACAGCCAGTGCCATCGAAGAGCTCTATCCGCTGCTTCAGAAAGCCATTGAACTGGAACATTCCACGATCCCGCCCTACCTGACGGCTATGTTTTCGATCAAACCCGGCACCAACCAGGAGGACCGTCAGATCATTCATTCGATCGTAATCGAGGAAATGCTGCATATGACCATCGCCTCTAATATCCTGAATGCATTAGGTGGGCACCCAAAGATCAATACCAGCGATTTTGTACCCGAATATCCCGGTCCGCTGCCGATGGGCATTGGTAACGGGCTGATCGTCGGGCTTGAAAAATACTCGAAGGAGGTGGTAAAAAAAGTATTTATGGAAATCGAGGAACCCGAAAATCCGCTGGTTTTCAAATCGATGAGCCTTGCAGCGCTGCCCACATTCAGCACGATCGGCCAGTTTTACCTCGCGGTGCAACAAAAAATAGAGGAGCTGGCACCAGACAACCTGCCGGGAGAAAAAAGTAAGCAGGTCACGTCATCCTTTTTCCCGACCGACCAGCTTTTCCCGATCTACACCAAGCGGCACGCCGTCGACGCAATCAATATCATTATCGAGCAAGGCGAGGGCACTTCCACTTCTCCATTGGACCAGGAAGGCGAACTGGCGCATTACTATCGGTTTGAGGAACTATACAAAGGGAAAAAACTTATCCGGGACGACACCGCGCCAAACGGCTATTCGTTTTCAGGACCCGCGATTCCTTTCAGTCCGGAAGATGTGTTCCCGTTGTTTCCCAACACCAAAACCAGCATGCTTCCCAAAGGCAGTGAGGAATTGAACCGGATGAACCAGTTTAATACCAGCTACTATTCGCTGCTGACGGGACTGCACAATACATTTAACGGACAACCGGGATTGCTCGACAACACGATCGGTGTCATGTACGACCTGAAACTGACCGCGGAGAAATTGTGCGCAACGCCATTCCCGGGAAAATCGGGTTACACCATTGGACCGTCATTTGAATTCATTAAGCTACCGGGAAGTTAAAAATATATTGCCCTCCCGGTAACATTCATCTGCCGGCATAGTTACCAGGCCCGGGTCCCCGCTGCCTGGTGACTATGCCGGCATTGCCTTACCAGGCAACTTTGATGTGAACTAATCCTCATTACCCATCCCGACACGCCAGTTTCGAAGACTAAACTTCGCCCCGGATAACCACTCTCAAAATCGAAATCCCTGTTCTTGTTTCCTGTCGCCGCACATTCCGCAAGGCGAGGCGCACATGTGCCCTTGTGTTGCATACGCGGGTTCAATGTCGTCGCGCCTTAGCTGCAAAACCGGCGGCAATGATTTGGATCTATTGTAAATCCAAATTATCTTTGTTGCTAAGATATTTATCAACTAAGATATAACAATGGACAACGACATACTCAAAAGGATCCGGAAATTAAGCCAGCACTACGCATACACCTCCATTCAGATGCACGAAACCATTGCCAGAAAGGCGGGACTGTCAGGAACCGACCATAAGTACCTGGGATTTTTAATTGAAAAAGGGCAAATGACGGCAGGAGAGCTATCAACTCTGACCGGCCTGACGACCGGTGCGGTTACGGGTTTAATTGACAGATTCGAAAAGAAAAACCTCGTGAAGAGGCGATTCGCCGAGAACGACAGAAGGAAGGTGATCATCGAACCCAATACCGAAAACATAATGACTCTTTTTGTCCCGCTTTATGAAGAATTCCGAAGTAAGTCAGAAAAACTGATCGCTTCATTTTCGGACGCGGAAAGCAAAGTCATCGAAACCTATTTTCTAAAAGCGATTGAAATAATGAATGAGACTACGCATCAAATCAACAACAAATTGTAAAAGGGAGCTATGAGCGAATACATTCTGGATTTTCAGGACATTGACGGGACAAAGCTTGCGACCGTCGGAGGCAAAGGCGCCAACCTGGGGGAGCTATCCGGCATTGCCGGTGTACAAGTGCCCGAAGGCTTTTGCATTATTACGGACGCATACCAGGACATTACCGGAAATAACGAAGCTTTTCATGCATTACTGGGTCAGTTGGCCACGCTCAAAGCGGATAACCGGAAAGGCATTAGCGAAACCAGTGCAAAAATCCGGAAAGTGATCGAGGAAATAGCCATTCCAAAAAGCATCAGCGACGAAGTTTCGCGGCATCTGGAGCAACTTGGTGAAAGGAATGCTTATGCGGTACGCTCCAGCGCGACGGCAGAGGACTTGCCCACAGCCTCTTTTGCAGGGCAGCAAGACACTTATCTGAACATCACCGGCACAAAAGATATCCTCAGGCATATCAGCAGGTGCTGGGCGTCGCTCTTTACAGACAGGGCCGTAACCTACCGGTTGCAAAACGGATTTGACCATCAAAAGGTCAGCTTGTCTGTCGTGATTCAGAAAATGATCTTTCCGGACGTAGCCGGGATCATGTTTACAGCTGACCCGGTTACCTCCAACAGAAAGGTACTGTCCATTGACGCCAGCTTCGGACTGGGTGAGGCTTTGGTTTCCGGCCTGGTGAATGCGGATAACTATCAAGTGCGTGATGAAAAGGTGATCGCTAAAAAGGTTTCTGCCAAGCAACTTGCTGTGTATGCCGCAAAGGGCGGCGGTACGGAAGAACAGCAGATCGAGCCGGAACGGCAGAACAGGCAGGCGCTGGCAGACGAACAGATTTTACAGCTTGCACGCCTGGGCCGGGAGATCGAAGCACATTTCGGCACTCCGCAGGACATCGAGTGGTGTTGGTCTGAGGGCACATTTTACATTGTCCAGAGTCGGCCCATTACTACTTTATACCCCGTCCCTGCAACAGACGATCAGGAAAATCACGTGTATATATCAGTCGGTCATCAACAAATGATGACCGACGCCATGAAGCCGTTGGGATTGTCTTTTTTCCTGTTAACAACACCAGCGCTCATGCGAACTGCCGGCGGTAGGCTGTTTGTTGATGTTACGCCAATGCTGGCCTCACCTGCCGGCAGGGACACTTTGGTAAATGTGTTGGGAAAATCCGATCCGATCATAAAAGGCGCACTTACCACCATTCTGGAACGCGGAGATTTCGTAAAGTTGTTACCCGAAGGTCAAAAAGGATCAGGTCCCGGCAAAAATGACAAAGCCGGCTCGCCCCCGAATTATCAGGCACTGAACGATTACGATCCGGCGATCGTCTCCCATTTGATCAGGACCAGCCAAAAATCGCTGGAAGCGTTAAAACAAGACATCCAGACGAAATCGGGAACGGATCTGTTCGATTTTATCCTGGACCATATTCAGCAATCGAAGAAGGAAAATGCTGATTCGCAAAGTTTTGAAGTGATCATGACTGGTATGAATGCTGCCTCCTGGATCAATGAAAACATGAGCGAATGGCTGGGTGAGAAAAATGCGGCAGACATTCTCGCTCAATCCGTGCCCAACAATATTACTTCGGAAATGGGCCTTGGGTTATTGAATGTGGCGGATGTGATTCGTCCTTATCCCGAAGTAATTGAATATCTACAACGGAGCAGCCTTCCGCAGACAAAAAATGATCACTTTTTGGATGAAATGGTTCAATTTAACGGTGGAAAGGAAACCCGCGACGCCATCCATGCTTACCTAAAAAAATATGGAATGCGATGTGGCGGTGAAATCGATATCACCAAAACCCGGTGGAGCGAAAAACCGGTTACGCTGGTCCCCATGATTCTTAACAACATCAAAGGCTTTGAACCCAATGCTGCCAGTCAGAGGTTTGAGCGGGGACGACAGGAAGCTTTGAAAAAAGAACGGGAGTTATTAGATCGGTTGAAGCAATTGCCGGACGGTGAAGAAAAAGCGAAAGAAACAAAACGAATGATCGATCTGGTCCGGAATTTCAGCGGTTATCGTGAATATCCAAAATACGGCATTGTGAATCGCTACTTCGTCTACAAGCAAGCTTTGTTGAAAGAGGCTGCACAATTGGTACAAAAGGGTGTTATTGGTGAAAAGGAAGATATTTACTATCTCACGTTTGAAGAGCTCCGCGAAGTCGTGGGCACCAGTAAAGTGGATGACCAGATCATCAGCAAACGAAAAGAAGAGTTCAGGTCATATGAAAAACTAACTCCTCCCCGTGTATTTACCTCGGATGGCGAAGTCATCACAGGTAAGTATAACCGGGAAAATCTTCCAGCCGGAGCGATAGTCGGTCTGGCCGTCTCTTCCGGCGTGATAGAGGGACGGGCTCGGGTCATCTTAAACATGGAAGATGCCTTCGTGGATACGACTAATCTGGAAGAGGGCGATATACTAGTCACCGCCTTTACCGACCCGAGCTGGACACCCTTGTTTGTATCTGTAAAAGGCCTGATCACCGAAGTGGGCGGACTTATGACCCATGGGGCAGTTATCGCACGTGAATATGGCTTGCCGGCAGTCGTCGGAGTGGAGAATGCGACCAGGCTCATCAGAGACGGACAGAGAATCCGGGTGAATGGAACCGACGGATACGTGGAAATACTATAAATTGAGATGTTTTTGTATGCCAAGATACGGCTACTATGCATAGAAGGATTTACACCGTAAAACAAATAAACATGAAAGCACTGATCATCGGAGCGACGGGTGCCACGGGAAAAGACCTTGTGCAAGCCCTGCTGCAAGACCCGGCCTACACAGAAGTTATCGCCTTCGTGCGCCGGCCCGGCGACGTGCAGCATCCCAAGCTATCCGAACTGGTTATTGATTTTGATAAAATGGATGATGCCTCGGCGTCCATCAAAGGAGATGTCTGGTTCTCGTGCCTGGGCACCACCCTAAAAACAGCTGGTTCCAAAAACAACCAATGGCATATCGATTATGAGATTCCGGCCCGATTTGCGGACATTGCCAAAAAGAACGGAGTGCCAAGGGCTGTCCTGGTTTCTTCTTATGGTGCCTCTGCCAACAGTCATGTGTTTTATTCCAAAATGAAAGGCCAGCTGGAAGATCATATCGCCGGACTCGCATTTGAACAATACATCATTTTTAAACCGGGCATGTTGCTTCGGAAAAATACAGACCGGCTGGGGGAAAGGATAATAGGCGGCGTGTTGAATTTTCTGAACGGATGGGGCATACTAAAAAAGTACCGGCCACTGTCCACGTCGACGCTTGCCGATAAACTGGCCAAGGCACCAAAAATCCTGTCGCCCGGAATGCACGTCATAGCGCTTGACGCCATTTTCGGATTTTAAGCAGCGATGTTGCGAACTTTACTTTCAATCCGGTGAGCCGGGATTTGAATATGGGGTTATTAAATAGTCGGTAAGCTTTCGATATCCGACTATTTAACAACCCCATCAATTTTCTGAAAATGCCCTTCTATTTTTTGTAAATGCGGTAGAGCCTGCCCTGATCGGTCACCGCATATAAGGCGCCGTCTTTGCCTTCGGTAATGTCGCGGAAACGTTGGCCTTCCCCGGCAAGAAGCCGCTCCTCGCCTACTACTTTATTGTTTTCGATCACTAATCTTGCGATGTGCATACTGCTCAATCCGCTGATGAACAGGTTGTTTTTCCATTCCGGAATGCTGTCACTGCTGTAAAACGTAATACCGCTTGGAGACAGCACGGGATCCCAGTAGTAAACAGGCTGCTCCATTCCTTCTTTTACCTGGATTGAATCACCAATTTTTTTACCGCTGTATTCGATACCATATGTAATAGTCGGCCAGCCGTAATTCTTGCCCGGCTCGATGCGGTTCAACTCATCGCCGCCCCGCGGCCCGAACTCAACCTCCCACAGATCACCGGTAACCGGATGAAATGCAAGTCCCTGCACATTCCGGTGCCCGTAGGAATACAGTTCCGGCCTGGCACCCGCCTTACCCTCAAACGGGTTGCCCGCGACAGGTTTGCCTTCTTTGGTAATTCGGATCACTTTTCCCAAACTGGAATTCAAATGCTGTGCCTGCGGTCTGGTAATGGTGTCCGAACGCTCTCCGGTGCTGATCACCAAGTTATTATTTTTGTCAAACAAAATACGTCCTCCATAGTGAAGATTGCTGGCAAAGGCCGGAGTAGCGCGATAAATGACCGTAGCACCTTCGATTTTCTTTTCGTCCGCCGAAAGCTTACCCTTGGCTACCGCCGTCAGGTTACCGTCCGGACGAGCTTCCGAAAATACCCAGTAAACCATTCTGTTTTGTTCAAAATCCGGGTCGACGCGGATGCCCAGCAAGCCGCCCTGTCCTTCGGAATTAACGGCGGGAATTCCCGTGATGGACGCGCTCACTACGCCTGCGGTGGTTGCAATGCGCATAGTACCTGCTTTTTCCGTGATGATGAGCCGCCCATCCGGCAGGTTTGTAATGCCCCAGGGATTTTTCAGGTCGCTGGTTAGGACTTTACCTTCATAGGCAGTGGCCGACTTGACACCACCGATTCTCGTCTGCCCCGCAAATGCAGGTTTATAATCTGAATTAGCCTTTTGGGTTTCGACGGGAGCGCTTGTACTGTCGGCCTGCGCAGTATCGGAAGTTTCCGCCGGCTTTTTTTGACAGGACGCAAGAGCAAAAGTAGCTCCGGCCAGGATCAGCAAAATACTTTTAGTCATGATTTTTAAGGTTAATGGATTTTCAAATAAGACGTTGTTACCTGCAATTTCACAACATATCCGCTGTTACAACCGCAAGGATTGATTTTAAGATCAAAAATAAATGAATATAATTGGATATAGCACCCCGGCCAAAAGGAGTTTCAGGGGCAAACATCGCCTGTCGCAGTCTGTAATTGTCCCCGTTTTAAATTTTCAGTCGTCAAGGGAAAAAACGAAACGATGGAAAATTTATTCAGCACTTTTCACCTCAAGTCACTAAACACCAGAAACCGGTTTGTGATGTCGCCTATGACCCGCTCTTTTTCATCCGGCGGAATCCCGTCACCCGATGTGGCAGACTACTACGAACGAAGAGCCGCAGCGGAAGTAGGCCTTATCATATCCGAAGGCACCGCCATCCGGAGGCCCGCCGCGGTGAATGACCCTAACGTTCCTCATTTTTACGGAGACCGGGCTTTATCGGGATGGAAACAGGTGATCGGCCAGGTACGAGGCAAAGGCGGGCAGATGGCCCCGCAGCTTTGGCATGCCGGCATCCAGGATAACCACGACACCGGCTGGCTGCCTGACGCCCCATTTGAGGGCCCCTCCATGGCGGCAAACGGGATCGCTATGGATGAACTCGCCATTGCCGACGCTATTGCAGCTTATGCCCAGTCGGCCAGCGCGGCAAAAGCGCTTGGATTCAATGCTGTGGAAATCCAGGGAGCGCACGGGTATCTCATCGATCAGTTTTTCTGGCACTATACCAACACCCGTTCCGATATTTTCGGGGGAGCTTCGCTGGCCGAAAGAAGCAGATTTGCAATAGAGGTCATCAAAGCGACGCGTAAAGCGATCGGCGACGATTTTGCATTAATATTCCGTATCTCGCAATGGCGGTTTGCCGAAACGAAATGTAAACTGGCGAACACACCACAAGAGCTGGAAGCATGGTTGACGCCTCTGGCCGATGCCGGCGTCGACATTTTTCATTGTTCCAGCCGCCGTTTCTTTGAGCCGGAATTTGACGGTTCTGATCTGAATTTTGCCGGATGGGCTAAAAAATTGACCGGCAAGGCTACTATCACCGTCGGCTCAGTGGGGTTGGACAAAGACGTATCGACCTTATTTTCCGGCCAAAAGGCAAATCCCGCCCCGCTGGACGAGCTCCTGCGCAGACTGGACAATAACGAATTTGACCTGGTGGCCGTGGGAAGAGCCTTGTTATCAGATCCGCACTGGGTTCAGAAAATAAGGGAGAACCGGGCAAGCGAGCTGGAAACTGTCGGCATGGATGCACTGGGCAAATTAGTCTGAACCACTTCTCAGGCGATCAATGCCTTAACAACCTTGCCATGAACGTCCGTCAGCCGATAACGTCGTCCCTGATGTTTAAAAACAAGCTTTTCGTGATCCAGGCCGAAAAGATGTAAAAGTGTTGCCTGAAAATCATGCACATGCACGCCGTCTTTCACGACGTTGTAGCTAAACTCGTCTGTTTCTCCGTAGACCTGGCCGGTTTTCACACCGCCCCCGGCCATCCACATGGAGAAACAGCCGGGGTGATGATCGCGGCCATAGTTGTCGGCTGTGAGTTTTCCCTGCGAAAAACTTGTACGGCCGAACTCCCCGCCCCACACCACCAGTGTATCTTCCAGCAATCCGCGCTGCTTCAGGTCCCTGACCAACGCCGCCGAAGCCTGATCGACATCCCTGGCCTGTTTGGCGATATTTTTAGGCAAATCACCATGTTGATCCCACCCCATATGGTACAATTGAATGAATTTCACATCCCTTTCCGCCATACGGCGGGCCAGCAGACAGTTTGCTGCGAAAGTGCCCGGCTTACGGGCATCTTCCCCGTACATTTCATAAATATAGTCCGGCTCCCCGGAGGTATCCACGGCATCCGGCACGGAGGTCTGCATTTTATAGGCCATCTCGTACTGGCTTATCTTCGACTGGATATCCGGATCGCCCCAAAGCGTATACTGGTGTTCGTTAAGCTCTTTGATACGATCCAATGCGCGCCGTCTGTCTTCCTTGTGCACACCGTACGGGTTTTGCAGATAGAGTACCGGATCTTTCCCTGCCCTGAGCTGAACACCCTGGTGGTGGGATGCCAGAAATCCATTTGCCCACGCCGCGGTACTCAGCGGCTGATCGCTCACTCCCTTGGAAATCAACACCATAAAATGGGGCAGATTTTGATTGTCGGATCCCAGCCCATAGCTCAGCCACGACCCTATGGAAGGCCGGCCACTTTGCTGCGAACCGGTTTGTACGAACATCACGGCCGGCTCGTGGTTAATGGCTTCCGTGTACATGGACCGGACAATGCACAACTCATCGACGATCCCGGCAGTGTAGGGAAAAAGCTCGCTTACCCACGCCCCGGATTGACCATACTGCCTGAAATCGTAGATCGATTTCACTAGCGGAAAAGTTGACTGCCCGGCCACCATTCCCGAGTTCCGCTGCGTTCCCCTAACCGAATCAGGGATCTCCTGACCGTGCCATTTAGCCAGTGCCGGCTTATAGTCAAACGTTTCGAGCTGAGACGGCCCCCCACTTTGAAACAGATAAATGATCCTTTTGGCTTTCGGGGCAAAGTGGGTTCCACGGATAAATGCTGTGGCCTCCGACTCCCCATGCTCTTCCTGGCGGCGTCGTTGTGCAGGCGACGTTCCGGCCTGCAAAATGCTCGACAACGCGATAGAGCCGAATCCGAGTCCCGCTTTGGTGAGGAAATCCCGGCGGTTGAGTTGTGTTAATATCTTTTTCAGATCTTCCATATCGACATTCATTTACGGGTGTGGCCCTCATCGGTGTTCATGAGGGCGTTCGCAACTGTTCCCAGTGCTGCAATTTCTTCCGGCTTCAGCGTCTCATCCCATTTCAATTCCCCTGTGCTGAGGTATTCAAGCGCTTGCACGGGTTTGGCACGGAAACGGCTTAATTCGTCGGCGTAAAACCTGCCCAGTATCTGCCGCTCGGTCGCATCGGGCCGACGTCCCGTGACAAGTCTGAATACCTGGTCCACGGCCTTCGTTGCATCTCCCTTCTTTTCATGCAAAACGCGCTGCGCCAGCATCCGCGCAGCCTCTATGTACTGCGGGTCGTTGAGCATCACCAATGCCTGCAGGGGCGTATTGGTCGAGCGCCGCTTGACCGTGCACTCCCCACGCTCCGGCGCATCAAAAATGAGCATGGATGGCGGTGGCGAAGTCCGCTTCCAGACGGTGTAGAGGCTCCTCCGGTACAGCCCTTCTCCAGGCTCCTGGGCATACCGGTACCGCCATATTTTATCACTGAGCTCATCCCAGAGCCCCGCCGGTTGGTACGGATAAACACTCTTCCCTCCCACCTTATTCACCAAAAGACCGCTGATAGCAAGCGAATTGTCCCTGATCATTTCGGCTGTAAAGCGGAACCGGGCACCTCTGGCGAGCAGCATATTTTCGGGGTCCTTTTCAAGCAGTTCAGGCGTTGATTTTGAGGTTTGCCTATACGTTGCCGAAAGCATGATCATTTTGTGCAGCCGCTTGATATTCCAACCCGAATTCACAAAATCCACGGCAAGCCAATCGAGTAACTGAGGATGCGAAGGCAGATTTCCCTGATTACCGAAGTCTGCCGAAGAACGTACGATCCCGTGGCCGAAATGCATTTGCCAGATGCGGTTCACAAATACCCTTGCGGTAAGGGGATTGTTTTTGTCGAAAAGCCAGCGAGCCAGTCCCAGCCGATTTTGAGGAAATTTCCCTTCGAAAGGCAGCACGGATTCCAATGCACCCGGCGTAACCTTCTTGCCCGGCGCATTGTAAACGCCCCGCGTCAGAAGGTAGGTGGGCCGCGGGCGGGGCAAATCTCCCATTACCATCAGTTCCGGAATGCTGTTGATCAATTGATTCTGCTCCTCCCTTTTGATTTTCAGGCTATCGCGCAATGCTTTACGCCGCGCATTGAAGTTCGCCAGATAAAAGTCCTTCATCATGGCAACGCCATCGGTATCCGTGCTTTTGAACGTTTCAGCGGCCTTCCGGGCGTCGTGGCTGTACAAAACTTCGAGTGCGGTCAGCTCTTTGTCAAAGATTTTTAATTCATCTATTCCTCCGTCTTTGAATGGAATCAGCAGATTACGCTGACCTAACATAAAACCCTGAAAACCATAGGTATGAATATCCTTTTCATATAAAATCCCTTTATAAAGGTTATCATAATCCGCTATCACCGGTGCTGCCCGGCCATTCACATAAATCTTCGCTCCGGATGCCTTACTGGACCCGTCGTAGGTCACGGTGATGTGTGTCCATTTTTTCGTCGGAACGGCTGCAATGGTGCTCACCTGAATCGAATTCTGAGGATAGGAATGAGCGATGATAAACTGTAATTTATTATGGGCAAGGCGCAAAGAATAACCTTTATAGCCCAACCGAATGTCTTCACAATGATAAAATATGCCTGCATCGGGATAAACCGTATTGGGATTAATCCACAGCTCAACCGAGAAGGGTTCTGTCCTTTCGTGCCATCCTATTTTGTTTCCAAGCTTGATTGAATTATAATCCGAAACAAAATAGGCATTACCTTTTACACCCGGCTTTAAAATAATCTCATTGCATTGGGCGGGCTGCCCCTTGTTGATCACGTTCGGTGTGATGCGCTTATCGCCAGCCGTCGCCCTCGATTCATCAAAAGGATAATGCGCCACCATGCCATCCCTCATCTGTTTTTCTATCAGTTTTTCGGACAGCTTTCCGGCATTCATCCATTTTTTGAACTTGTCCTCCGAATCCGCTTTATGATTGGTAAACTGATTATTCAAATCTGCTATTTGCCGGTCAAAAAAACGTAAGAGTCGCTCATTTTCCCGACCGGTGAGCAGCATGGCCGGGCCGGGTGTCTGGTCCGGACCGTAAACCGGGCTTCCGATTTCGTCGGTACTATTGAAGAGCCCGAACATTTTGTAGTAAGCCTCCTGACTGATGGGGTCATACTTATGGTCATGACAGCGTGCGCACTGAACAGACAACCCGAGTATGCCCTGCCCCAGCGTCTGCACCCGGTCGGCATTGTATTCGACCCGGTATTCTTCAAAAACGATTCCCGCCTCAGAACTTTTCTTGTGCAGCCGGTTGAAAGCGGTGGCCAGAATGCTCTCCTTCGTCCGGTCCGGCAGCAGATCACCGGCAAGTTGCATGGTAATGAACTTGTCATAGGGCACATTGCGGTTGAAGGCGCCGATCACCCAGTCGCGCCACGGCGAAAGATCGCGGTGCTTGTCGTCCAGATAACCATCGCTATCCGCATAACGTGACACGTCCATCCATTCACTCGCCATTCGTTCTCCATAGGCCGGCGATCTCAACAGGCGGTCGATCACTTTTTCATAAGCCCCAGGCGACCGGTCGGCTACAAATGCATCTATCTCAGCGAGCGTCGGTGGTAAGCCCGCCAGATCGAAACTTGCCCGGCGGATCAGATCTTCACGGCTTGCCTCACCCGAGGGAACCAGGTTTTCTTTTTCCAGCCTTTCAAGAATGAAATGATCGATCGGTAATTTAGCCCATCCCGTCAGTTTGGGTGTCGGAATTTCCAGCTTTTCCGGTTTAATGAACGACCAATGCGGCTTATATTTTGCGCCTTGCTCGATCCACCGTGTCAGCACAGCTATCTCCTTCACCGACAGTTTGAGATTGGAAGCCGGAGGCGGCATTTTCAGCTCAGGGTCCTGTGCGACGAGCCTGGTATAAACTTCACTCGCGGCCAGATCGCCCGGAACGATAGCATGCCGCCCAGCCGTCTTTTTCAATGCTTTGTAAGCTCCTTCCTCCGTATCGAGCCGCAGGCCCCCCTTTTGCTTTTTTGCATCGGGGCCGTGGCATGCAAAGCATTTATCCGAAAGGATGGGCTTCACGTCGTAATTAAAGTCCAGCTCTTCCGGTACATCTTTCAACGCCAACTCCACCTCCGCGGGCTTTTCAACGCCGCAACCTGCAAGCAGAGCCAGGGACAGGTATGCCACGACGGAGGCCTTCCGGCAATTCGAAAAAGTAAGCTTCTTCATTGGCGACTTCATGGATTTATCGTCATCACGTATCAATCAAAAGCTCAAAATGATTCCGGGTGTAACACTTTTAAACTAAAAGCGCATTTGACCTGATTCTTAGTCATTGATTACCACTAAAATTTTCGATTTGATATGCGTGCGAATAACCGGGACTGCCTGACGGTCAGCAACAGCTAACCTGAATATTACCGGTTACCTTTTGATTACTGCCCCGGTACGGATGCAAATGGGAGATAATTTTACCGAATCAATGATTTACTCGCATTTAACATACTGATGATGCATCACCAAAAATCACCACTCAAAATACACATCCTCGTCGGCAGTACACGACAAGGACGCTATGCTGACAAGCCTGCCCAATGGATTTTAAATGAATTTCAGCAACTCGAAGATGTGGAAGCAGAACTCGTGGATCTCCGCGACTATCCGCTGCCTTTTTTCGATTCACCTGCCTCTCCTATGTTTGCAAACGGGCAGTATGCGGATGAAGCGGTCAGGCGGTGGTCGGAGAAAGTGAAGGAGGCCGACGGATTTGTGATGATCTCACCGGAATACAACCACAGCTTCACAGCTGTGCTCAAAAATGCCATCGACCACCTGTATCCGGAATGGAATTATAAACCTGTGGGATTCCTGAGCTATGGCGGCGCAGGAGGAGCGCGGTCGGTGGAGCAAATGCGGCTGGTGGCGATTGAGTTGCAGATGATTCCCATCAAAAGCGCCATTCACATCCCCGCCGACACTTATTTATCGACAATGCAGTTAGACCCGGAAGCGGCCGCCGGTGTTTTCACCAAGTCGCTGCGCCATGGCTACCGCGACGTGGTAGCACTATTCACAAGCGAGATGATATTTGTCACTCAGAGGACCGCTGCGTTGCGAAGCGCGGGCGTACCCCTCTGAAATCCGGCGGTCGGTTTCCAGGCATTTTTTTGCTTTTCGAAACGGCCCCTCCGCGGAACAGTAATCGCCAGCCCGGCAGAAACCAGACTGGCGATCGCTCAATCAGCAATGTCGCCTTGCCAGTGCCAAGCAAAACTTTGCGGTGCGGCTCATTGCTTTAAAAATCAATCACAACGCTTCTCAAATTTCCCGCAAAGGGATATGGTGCCTTGTAGGTATCCGAAACCGCTGTGTTATCGTCTCTTCCGACAGACAATCCATCCCAGGCGTCTTTGAACGTCGCATCCGCGAACTGCTTCTCGCCCACCTTTTTATTGTTGATGTAAATGGATGCCGTTCCGTTTTTAGCCGTTTTGTCGGCCTGAAAAACCAGTTTCACCGTCGATTTGCCGGTTGGCAGGCTTTCACTACCCGAATTCAGGTTTTCGATGCCGGTGTCGAAGTTGTGGGCGACCTGCAATTTACTGTCCTGTATAAACAAACTCAATCCGCCGAATTGCCCGCCGATGGCAAAAATAACTCCTTCCTGTTTCGCATCGGTAAGTTCCACGTCCGCGGAAATGGTAAAGGAACGGTTGTTGAAAACGGGCGCTTCGGTGAGATGCGAAAGTCCGTTGTAAAGTACGATGTGCTTCCTGCCATCGAAAAAGTCCGGTTCCTTTTCGTTCTCATTCCCGGCCCCGTTCCTGAGCGGAAAGACGTTGTACCTGGTTGCTTCTGCATCAAACACCGCTTTTAATTCGGCCAGTTTGCCCGGATTCTGCTGCGCGAGGTCGTTGCTTTCATTGAAATCCTCATCGATTTTGAACAACTCCCAGCTATCGCTATCGAATGAGCCTCCCCTTTTATGAAATGCCCCTGCCTTCCAGCCATCTTTATAAATGGAACGCGTTCCGCCGATTTCGTAATACTGCACATGATGCTGATGGGGCGCATCCCGCTTACTGATGGAGCCGGCAAAGCTGGTACCTTCCAATGCGTCCTGTTTGATACCGTTGAGGGTCGATACGGTTTTTAGCCCGGCCAATTCAAGCGTGGTCGGTAAAATGTCGATCACGTGCGTATACTGGCTTCGGATGCCACCTTTGTCCTTGATTTGTTTTGGCCAAAAAACAATCAGCGGATTATGTGTACCTCCTTCGCCATTGGCTTCGGCCTTGAAATAACGAAAAGGTGTATTCGTAGCCTGCGCCCAACCGATCGGGTAAAGTACGTTGGATCTGGGCGTTCCGATGAGATCGATATTGTCCAGGTCCCTCCTGAATTCGTCGGATTGACCGGCCTTTGCACCCGCACCAAAATTGCTCCGTCCGTGTACACCTCCGGCCCGCGTCGACCCATTGTCTCCTATAGACAAGAATATCAGGGTGTTATCCAACTGATTAATGCTTTTCAGATATTGAACCAAGCGGCCGATCTCGTGATCAAGGTGTGCCAGATAGCCCGCGTATACTTCGATATGACGGATGTAAAGGCGTTTTTCATCAGCGGATAAGCTCTCCCACTTCCTCACATCTGCATTCCCGGGCGCAAGCTTTACGTAGGAAGGCACCACCCCCAGTTTCTTTTGGCGGGCCAACACCTCCTCGCGGTACCAATCCCAGCCTTTGTCGAACTTGCCTTTGAATCGATCGCTCCACGACTTGTCCACCTGGTGCGGCGAGTGCGTGGCTGCCGGTCCGTAGTACAGGAAGAAAGGTTTTTCCGGGGCGACTGACTTCTGGTTGGCAATGTAGTTGATCGCCCGATCGGTCATCAGCTCGGACAATAGTCTTTTATCGTCATAATCCTTCTCGACCTTGTTGGTTCCCTCCCATAGTATCGGTCGGTACTGGTCGGTAGCGCCTCCCAGAAATCCAAAGTACTTCTCGAAACCTCTGCCCACGGGCCAGCGGGTAAAAGGTCCTGCCTGTGTCTGGTCCCGTTTGGGCGTCAAATGCCATTTGCCTACGGCGAAAGTACTGTATCCCTGTTCACGGAGGGTTTCGCTGACAAATCCTTTTTCAAAAGGAATCACGCGGTCGTAGCCGGGCGTAGCTGCGCCTGCATTGCTTCCTACATGCGCCGAATGATGGTTTCGGCCGGTGAGCAAAGCCGTGCGGGTAGGTGAACAAACACCGGTCGTATGAAAATTGGTATATCGCAGTCCGTTATGGGCCAGACTGTCGATGTTGGGCGTCGGGATCAACCCTCCAAAAGCGGACGACGCGCCATATCCGATGTCATCGATCAGAATGTAAATGACATTGGGAGCGTCTTTCGGGGCAAAAACCTGATGCTCCGTGAAAGATGTCTGTGTTTCAGCGATCGTCTTCCCGATTTTCCCCTGCCAGGTTTTTTGGGGAGTATACTGGGCATGGGCCTGCTGCACATTCAGAACACCGGCGACAACGGTTGCCGCGAGGAAGTTTAATCCGAGTTTAGTTTTCATGGGAACTACTGTTTCCGGTGGGTTATATTTTTTCAATTACAATATCTCTGAGCCGGCCGGTGAAGTTGAAAGGTGCTTTGTAGGCAGGCGTCACCGTAGTGCCAACATCACGGCCGACCTCCAATCCCTCATAGCCACTGGCGGCATTGGCGATTTTGCCCAGATTCAGCGTTCCGGCCTTTTCGTTGTTGATGTACAACGTTACCGCCTTGTCCTTTTTATCACTACTATTCACCACCTCCGCTCTCAGGGTAATATTCCCTGCGGGTACCGCCTTTTCCGAGGCGAGTTCGAGTACTTTTCCCTCTGCGTTGTAGGCGAAAACAAGCTTGTTGTTTTTTACATAAAGACTTAATCCGGACAAAGTATTCCCATAGGACAACAAAACCCCCTCGGCGCCTTTGGCAGGTATCACGGCCCGGGCAGTGATCGTATAGGACGAGTTCGCGAAACGGAAAGCCGAGCTGCTGGTGTAATGCGTTTCAGGGTACAAAGTCACCTTCTTTTTGCCGTCATAAATACTCTGACTGGCTGTTTCCCATTTATCCTTCAATGGATAGACATTGTATTTCCACGCCTCCTGGTCGAACACCTCCGCGAGTTCTTTCACTTTTTCGGGATGCTTGTCCGCCAGGTCGTTCAATTCATTGAAATCCTCTTTGAGATTATACAAATGCCACTTTTCCTCGCTCTGCGGAATGCGCTTGGAGCGGTCGCGCGGGAAAGAGGCTTTCCAGCCGTCCTTGTAGATGGCGTAAGAACCTGTCATTTCATGATACTGCACGTTGTGGCGTTCGGCCACATTATGATCCTGCGCATCGATCGAATAGGCCAGGCTTATCCCTTCAACCGGCTGTTGCGCATATCCGTTGATGACAGCCGGTACCTTCGCACCCGCCAGTTCGAGCGTTGTAGGCAGAATGTCGCTTACATAGGAATACAGGTGACGGATGCCGCCTTTTTCCCTGATTTTATTCGGATAAAAAAGGATCAGCGGATCGTGCGTTCCTCCTTCGAAATTGCCGTAGCTTTTGTAAAAACGAAACGGTGTGTTGGTGGCGGCTGCCCAGCCATCCGGATAAAGTACGGATGAGTTTTCTGTCCCGAGCAGATCGAGGTTTTTGACATACCTGGCCACTGTTTGTGCCTCGGTTTCATCGGGCTTGTTGGCTAAAAAACGGCCGATCTCCCGCCCTGCACCTTCTGCCCCGTTGTCCCCGACCAGCACCACGACCAGTGTGTTGTCCAGCTGCCCGATTTCTTCGATGTGATCGATGATCCGTCCGATCTCATGGTCGGTATGCGAAACAAAACCGGCGTAGACTTCGATGTACCGTTCAAAAAGTTTCTTCTCGTTCGCCGAAAGCGCATTCCAGTCTTTCACACCGGGATTCTTCGGGGGCAGTTTGATATTCGCCGGAACTACACCCAGTGCCTTTTGATTCTTCAACACGATCTCCCGGTACTGGTCCCAGCCGATGCTGAACTTACCCTTGTACTTGTCGATCCATTCCTTGCCCACCTGCAACGGAGCGTGAACCGCCCCGGGAGCAAAATACAGGAAGAAAGGCTTGTCTGGCGCCGCTGCTTTCTGGCCGGAGATATAGTGAATGGCCTCATTCGCAAGCAGTTCGGTAACGTGTCGCCCTTGCGGGTCTTCTGGTTCACGTTGCGTGTCACGGTACAGGGTCGGGTGCCATTGATCGGTGGCCGCGACTTCCGGCGAGAATCCGAAATAATGGTCGAATCCCCGGCCGGTAGGCCAGCGATTAAATGGCCCTGCCTGGGTGGCGTCCGCGGGATGCGTGAGATGGTATTTGCCCAGTGCAAACGTATTATACCCATTTTCCCTCAGAATTTCGGCTATCGTAGCCTTTTCAAATGGAAGGTAACCATCATAGCCGGGCGTATTATAGGAGTTGCTGGCAAAGAAGCCAAAATGCACCGAATGCTGGTTCCGCCCTGTCAACAGCGCCGCTCTGGTGGGCGCGCAAAAGGCCGTCGTATGGAAGTTGGTATACCGTAAGCCCTGCTTGGCCAGGCGATCAATGTTAGGTGTTTCTATCAATCCTCCGAATGCAGATATCGCCCCGTAACCAATGTCGTCGATCTGGATCCAGACAATGTTGGGAGCGCCTGCCGGTGCCTTGGGGTTGTTATTGGGGGCTGATTCGGTAGTGGCTTCAATGGCCTTTCCTATCTTTCCCTGAAAAGCGGGCGTCGGACTATGCTGCGCTAATGCAGTGCCCGTCAGTAAAACTGCTAAATACAAAAATGCACTTTTCCCTGTGGTGATAATTCGATTCATATAGACAGTTGTTGGTTGAAATACCGGAATAAAACTTGATCCCCTGCTACGCATTCGGGCATGCGAACACGAGGGACGCCCTGTCGTTATGCCGTGTCGCTTTGCGCGCGGAGCCATGGACCGGCCGGACAGGTGTAACGATAAAATATATACGTAACTATTCCCGACAAATAATGCCCGGGCTCACAGCTTTGGAAATAATATGGTCATCCGGCGACGCCCCAACGGCCAGGGCACAAGCCTTTCCGGGTGTATCAACCGAACAGAATCCGGGGATGAAGAGCGCCTTAACAACTACAACAACGTCGCCGAGGCGTAAAGAGAAGAACATCGAGACCGCCCCTGGAAGGCGACTTTGCGTGGAGTAGCGTAATCAAATTCATGTAAGAATGGTATTTGGATTATACTCAGCCTCGGGTGGTTCGGTGCTATTTGAATTTATCTATTAAACTTATAGACAAAGTAAGCTAATAAGTTTTGTATTCCCAAACGATCGGAAACAACTTTGCGCATTGGAATTAATCGCCCGGAATGAGCGATAGTTTAATCCTATCGGGTCCTGGGATCAAAATCTGTATCACATTCGTAACCACACCAGCGACTACTTCCTGAGTAGCCCATCTGCATTCACCTTCTGAAAATAGACCTGTTCTTTATCCTCTGCTGTCTTGCTGCCGGAATACGCGATAATCAGATCGCCGTTAATCAATTTGATCACGGGAAAAGATGCAAAACCTGTTTCGGATGCCAAATAGGCTGTTTTGCGCTTTTCTCCCGTCGACGACCGGATTTCAAGTCCTATCATGCTTCCGTTTTCGGTTCTTTCGTCCCAGACGATAGCCTGGTTGCCTTCTTTCAAACGCTGGATTTGCGGATGTTTGCCAGCGGTGCTGTTGCCTACCGCATTCTTTCCGGAGAATGTCTTCCCATTGTCTTTGGAGGAAGCATAGAAAACCCCTTTTCCCGTACCCATTGTGTACCATACGAACGACAGTCCGGCATTAGTCTGCGCAATGGCCGGGCCGGTGTGCGGGCATCCGTTGATCATCCAGTTGTCGGGACTGATGCGAACGGGCGATGAAAAACTTTTTCCTTTATCTACCGAAACAATGTGCACCATGTCCCTGATCGAATCGTTCAGGATCTTCCGGTAAGCTACATGCAGATCGCCTTTACTGTCGGCGAACAGGTCGGTGCGGCAGCATTGGCAGACGGTTTCGTCAATGGCCTTTTCTCCTTCGAAAGTATTACTCTTGCCGAACCTGGCGAAATAAAGCGACGAGCCTTCCTGCTTTGTGCCTTTCCGGCTATCGAGCCACACGACACCTATGCTTCCGTCGGCAAGGATTTCCAGGTCGAAATAGCGCTGGTCGATGCTGTTCTTATCGGGGCTCAGTGGAGCCGGCTTGGTCCAGGTTTTGCCTCCGTCCGCCGACGAACTGTAAAAAATGAGTCCGGAATATGGGTTCTGCGGGCCGGGATTCGCGGCGCCCCAGGCGGCCAGGATCCTGCCATCCGGCGCAATGACCACCTTGGGCAGGTTTTCTCCATGAGGCTTTACATTACCACTGCCCGGCACCGTCACAGTTTTAGTGAATCCATTTCCACGAGACACCTTATAACATAACATGGCCTCGGAATCGGAGACCGTGCGCACCCAGCTGAAAACTACCATTGTATCGCCGCTTTCGAACAGGTGGGGACAAGCGCCACTAAATGAACTATCCGCCGTACTTTCCTGGCCTGCAACCACATTTTCGGGGGATTTCCTTCGGGCGAAACACGACACCAAAAGAAGCAGCGACATACTATAAATAAAACTTTTCATCCGGTTTTAGTTGAGTTTTTGTACGCATTCCGACATGAATGCTCGGCAGCTGCCCCGGGCCGCAGATGTTCGCAAATGTACCCCAGACAATAATAGCGTAGCTTTCATACGCAATATTCATGCAATTTCTTCAAACTTCAATGGTTTTAGGTGATAACCGGCCTTTGCATCAAAACAGGAAGGCCCTTGTGCTACCCGGCCTGTGTCGGATTTGTGCAGAGCCGGATGGAAACTAATAGTCTTTAACCGATAGGTTTTATAGATTATTTTCCCATATTGGGTTTATCGTCAATGTTACACGAGCACCTCCTTATGAAAATCAAAGCTTTGTTTCTCTTCACCCTGGGTTGCGGTTGGCTGTCAGCCGATCCTGCCATAGCACAAACCCGTATTAAACCGAATGTGCTTTTTATCATGGTGGATGATCTGCGGCCCGCATTGGGCTGCTATGGCGACAAGTTCGCCCACACGCCCAATATCGATGCGCTTGCCAAAACCGGCATACTTTTCCGCCGCGCATATTGCCAGCAGGCTGTGTGCGCTCCCTCCCGTACGTCCATTCTCACCGGCCTCAGGCCTGACGCAACGCAGATATGGGGCCTGAAAAAGCCTTTCCGTGAAACATCGCCCAATGTGGTAACGATGCCACAGCATTTCAGGAACAATGGGTATGTAACAGCTCAGATCGGCAAGATTTTCCATGATCCGGCTACGCATCAGGACAGTGCTTCGTGGTCGGGACCCGTTTTATATAATGTGACCGGCAACAAAAAAGGCCACAAGTACTTGCTGAACGAAAATCTCACAGCCGGTAAGGGCGCGTCTACCGAGCGGCAGGTTGTGGAAGATAGTGCCTACATCGATGGTAAAGTAGCCGAGGCATCCATTCAGGTATTACGACAGATTGCAAAGCAGCCGTTTTTCCTGGCAGTAGGTTTCCGGCGACCGCATTTGCCATTTACCGCTCCCGACCAATACTGGCGGCTTTTCGACAAAACCCATTTCCCGATCCCGCGCAATGCCCGTCCTGCCCATGCGCCCGACATAGCGTTCCACAACTCGCAGGAGCTGCGCGGCTACCGGGACATTCCACAGGAAGAATCCATATCGGAACAGCTCGCGCAGCATTTGTGGCAAGGGTATTATGCGGCTGTGAGCTATACCGACGCCCAGATCGGCAAAGTGCTGGCAGAGCTCGACCGGTTGAAGCTCCGGCAGAATACCATTGTAGTACTCCTGGCCGACCACGGCTATCATCTCGGCGAGCAGGATCAATGGGCTAAATCGACCAATTTTGAAAATGCGGTACGTGTACCGCTGATTATCTCCGCTCCCGGCCTGGGGATATCGGCCAGCTCCCAGGCGATCGTAGAGCTGCTCGACCTCTACCCGACGCTATCCGAGCTTTGCGGACTGCCGCCCCGACCGGAATTGCAGGGCAAAAGTCTTTCAAAATTGCTTAAAAATCCCACTGCACCCTATAAAGGCGTTGCATTGAGCCAATTTATCCGCCCATATTCGGCTTTGCAGAATGAAAGTACAATCCATACCATGGGCTACACGATCCGCACGGACCGCTACCGCTATACGGAGTGGTACCCTTTCAAAACGGATTCGGTCATCGCCCGGGAATTATATGACCATCGCATCGATTCAGAGGAATCCCGAAACACCGTGGTACAGGCACCAGGGCCATTACTCGATTCGCTGCATGAACAATTGAGAGCGCTGCGCGTCCGGCAGTAGCGGGATAGCAGCTATGTTGCTATTTTTGATATTGATAAACCAATAACTGAATTCAGAATATGCGGCACCATTGCATTTTCGCGATACTATTCCTGGCTTTTGCCATGAGAACATTTGCCCAGCAGCCGGTTAACATCATTTTCATCATAGGAGACGATATCAGTTGGGACGATATCGGTGCATACGGCAATACCAAAGTCAAGACACCCAACCTGGATCGACTGGCTAAGGAAGGTTTGAAGTTCACCAATATGTTCCTCACTGCCAGCTCCTGCAGTCCCAGCCGCGCCAGTATCCTCACAGGCCGCTATCCGCATAACACCGGCGCCGCAGAACTGCATTCGCCGTTACCCGCCCATTTGAAATTTTTCCCTGAACTGCTTCGGCAAAAAGGATACTTCACAGCACTGGCAGGCAAATGGCACGAGGGACCCGCCACGAAACGTGCGTATGATACTTTATTGGTAAATCAGACGCTGAATGGAGAAGGAGGTGAAGAACAGTGGGTAAATCTGCTGAAATCCCGTCCGAAGCAGAAGCCATTCTTTCTCTGGCTCTCCCCCTACGACGCACACAGGCCCTGGTCAAAAACGACCAGCGGCCCACAACACGATCCCGACCGTGATATACAAGTGCCCCCAACCCTGATCGATGACCGCGAGACGCGGCAGGACCTGGTATCCTATTACAATGAAATTGCCCGCCTCGACCATTATGTTGGGCTGCTTGAAAAAGAACTGGCCGCCCAGGGATTGTCGCAACACACACTCCTCATTTTTACCGCGGACAATGGACGCCCCTTTCCGGGTAGCAAGACGAGGCTTACCGACGCGGGCATTAAAACACCTTTCCTCGTCAAATGGCCCGCCGGCATCAGACCGGGTCAAACATCGCAAGGCCTGGTAAGCGCCATCGATATCGCCCCAACTCTGCTGGAACTGGCTGGTGTTCAAACCGGCGAGACCTTTCAGGGACGCAGCTTTGCCAAATTATTCAAAAATCCAGGCCAGGAATTTCGAAAGTATGTTTTCGCCGAACATAACTGGCACGACTATGAAGCCTACGAACGGGCTGTACGCACAAAAGACTTTTTATATATCACCAATAAAAGAACGCACTTCGACAACGGCGGCCCCATCGACGCCAATCAGAGCCCCGCCGCCAAGGCATTGAAAGCCGCCCGGCAAAATGGTAAACTTACCCCTTTGCAAAACGACGCGTTCAGAGTGCCCCGACCAGCGGAAGAGTTTTTCGATAATTTCAAAAACCCGCTGCAAGCCTTGAACCTCGTAGGGAATCAGGCATACGCCAGTCAGATCCAATCCCTAAAAAAGGTCCTGAACCAGTGGACCCGGGAAACTGGTGACACCGTCCCGAAGGAGCTTACACCCGACTGGTACGACCGTGCGACAGGCGCACCATTACCAGCGAAGGACAAACGGGGCGAGATGCCGGGAGCCGCGAAACACGCCGACCGCATCCATGCAAAGGGCCCATTTTAACGGGGTACATTCAGGCGTGCCGCGTGATCAGCCTATTTCACCAATACCAGTTCCACGGCACGTATGTCGGCAAATTGCGTTCCCTTGATATTCGTGGCGCACAATGTCAGCGCTCCCCGGCCCTTTTGCAGTTGAATATACCCCACTTCCAGGGTTTTAAACTCCTTTTCGTAGGATTCGGCCTGCCGTTTAACCCGGTCGGGACTGGCAATGAGCGGAGGATCAAATGCATCCAAGATCTTTCCGGAAATATGGCTCTCGTTGAACGCGATGGAAAAAGCATCACCCGGCCGTGGACTGGTATACCGGATGCTCACGCGGTATCTCCCGGTTGTATTGACATCCACATTCCAGCTCACATATGAATCGGTGTCGTTCCAGTTAGCGATCCACGAGGAGTTCGGCGCAGCGGCACTGAATGAAAGCGTCCCCCTCGCAGACTTGTGAAGAATTACGTCCTGCGCGGGCAGGATCGTGGTCGGGAATTGGGCATAACCTACCGGCAACCAGCGAACGGAGTCGATGTTTTTGTACACTTCGTTATACCAGTTGTCAAATGCATGGCGGAGGCTGTCTACCAGGGCCGGATGTTGTGCAGCAATGTTATTTTGCTGTGTTGAATCTTTGGAAAGATCGTATAAATCATCCCCCTGATACAGATAATGCCCTTTTCTAACACTGTTATTTTTATTAATGGACAAAAATAAGGTCCGTTCCTGCACACCAGCTGCTTTTCCCGTCAATACGGGTTTCAGGCTGAGCCCGTCCAGAGGTTTGGTCCCTTTTACCGATATACCCGTCAGGTCGGCAAGCGTAGGCAGCAGGTCTATGTAAGCGGCGTTACCTTCCACCACTTTTCCGGCGGGAATCGCGCCTGGCCAGCGGATCAGGAATGGTACCCGTACACCGCCTTCGCCATTGACACCCTTTCGTCCCTTCATTCCGCCATTCCACCGCCGGGAGTTGGGGCCGTTATCGCTGAGGTAGATCACGATCGTATTCCGGGCCAGTTGAAGGTCGTCCAGCTTTTTCAGGATCCGTCCCACGTTGTCATCCATGTTTTCGGTCATTGCCAATGCAGAAATGGTCACTTCCTCATCCTCTCCTTTTTTATGATGGCCGATCTGCCTGATACCTCTTGCCTTCACACGGTTATAGTATGCATCGGGCACCTGGAAAGGAGAATGCGGCGTATTATACGGGATGTAGCAGAGGAAAGGTTTGTCTTTATTCTTTTCGATAAATCCGATCGCCTGGCTCGTCAGATCGTCGGCGATATAGCCTTTACTTTTCACCGGTTGCCCGTTGTGATCGACAGTGGTGTTGAAATAATTGGCATAATGCCCGCTAAGCATGCCGTAAAACTCATCAAAGCCGCGGCCATTCGGGTGATAAGGGTATTGACTTCCATTATGCCATTTTCCAAAACACCCGGTGGCATAATCCGCCCTTTTGAACAGGTCGGCCAGCGTCACCTCGTCCAGGTTCATAAATTCCCGCGAATTGGAAACACCCCACACGCCGGTGCGGTAGTGGTACCGCCCTGTAAGCAGGCCTGCACGCGTGGGCGCACAAAGCGGCGATACATAAAAACGCGAAAAACGCGCTCCTTCCCGCCCGATCTTGTCGATATTCGGTGTCCGGACGTTGTTATTCCCGTTCAGGCTCAAATCACCCCAGCCCTGATCGTCCGCGAGTATGAGCACGACATTGGGGCGGGACTGCGCGCACGAAAAGTAGCCCATAAACGAAAGGCAGATAAACAGCCATGTCCGGGCGGCCGGAATGTTCAGATTCAGCATAAATTACTTCTTGTAGCCGGTTTAGCGGTGAAAACGGTGCTTTAAAGCGTGACCGCTATTCTCCCCGCCGTCTTCAAAGAAAATCAAAAATTAAATTAATCCATAGACCTTATAGGTAATATAATCTGACCGTGTATAAATGGATAGATATACATTATAAAGGCATTAAACCGAAGGAATTATGTAACTTCAATGGGTACTGCCGGTTCAACAAGCGTATTTTGAAATGGGTACACCTGCCCTACAATACCCATCGTTCCAATTTTCTTCTCCGGATTCAAAGATCTTTATGTCGGCATTGATAAAACTTCACCACAAAACTGTTTACAGCTACGACCGCAGCGTCTTCCTTTCCACACATCTGTTCAGGCTCAGGCCAGCCGCCCATTCACCCGCTCAGATTGAACATTACAGCCTGGTTGTTGAACCCGCAACCCATGTGATGTACTGGCAGCAGGATGTATTTGGTAATTTCATCGCACGCGTCGATTTTGACGGACCTATGCACGGTATGAGCGTGGAGGTGAATTTAACCGCAACCCTGAACACCTATGACCCGTTCAATGTCCGCATTGACGACTACGCGCAGACATTTCCGTTCAGTTACCTGCCCAATGTTCTGAAAGACCTTCATTCCTATCTCGAAATCGTGGACCAGGGCCCCGGAGTCGCCGCATTCGCAGCGATGGTCAATAGTCCGGGTCAGGACATTCTCGGGTTTCTTGTCAGGCTCAACAACACCGTTTACCAACAAATCAGGTATCTTCAAAGAATGCAGGAAGGAGTCCATACTTCCGAGCAGACCCTGGAATATGGTACCGGCTCGTGCAGGGATTCGGCGTGGCTACTGGTTCAGGTAATGCGCCATCTGGGACTGGCCAGTCGATTCGTATCCGGTTACCTGGTACAAATAGCAAACAATACCGGGCCAGCGTCCGTGGATTTGCATGCCTGGGCTGAGGTGTTTATCCCGGGGGCAGGCTGGATTGGCCTCGACACCACTTCCGGACTGTTTACGAGTGAGGGGCATATTCCGCTTGCCGCCACACCCCGCCCGACAGACGCAGCCCCGGTCACCGGTACAACCAGCCCCTGTATATCGTCCCTTCATTATGAAAATACAGTTATTGTAGGCTGATATACGCAAATGCAGTATTACCCCGATCTGATCCGGGATAATACTGCATTTAATTTCTCCGGCTACGGACAGGCAATGTAAAAACAGGTAAGACAGCTTGTCTCTTTGACGAACCACTTACCATGATCGATATCGAAGTGACACCGGACCAGTTGAAAGCTATACTTCCGGAGAGATTTCCTTTTCGAAGTACGCATACTCCGTTTCTGTTCCGTCGGTGGATCTGCAATAATAGATCCTGTCATAGTAACGTCTGATGATCAGCCGTTGATTCGGATTGATTTTGGCATATACCCGCTGACCATCAATGTACTTACTATCTAAACTGGGCGCTTTCATGTCTTTGAATTTAAAAGTCGGGTGAAATTGGCTTCAATTTCACAGGCATTACCTGTTATGCGGTACCGGAAGCTTGGCGGGTTGCATTGCAGCAAGTTTTTTCTCGTCGTCTTCGATACTGGCTTTCAGTGAACTAATGTCCTTTTCAAGTTTTTCAAAATTGTAATTGGCCTTTCTTGCTTTCTTGGCATCGGCCTGAGCTGAGCCGGCGCTGTTATTCGCTCTCCTGGCTAACTTGCGGTCCTGAGACTGCTCGCCGAGCTTGTTGGCCGCCTCCTTATTGGCATTAGCTGATTTTTGCGCATTGTCAGATGTTTCCGAAACAGCCACTGCCTTTCCCTCCCGTTGGTTTTCAAGTTTCGCCAGCTCCATTTTGTTGTCATTCAGCCTTTTACCGATTTCCAACATCTGCCTCTGCTCCTTTAAAACTGTAAGGGAATCCTTCGTAACCACCTGGGCGGTTAATGTCACCGAGATTACCAGTAAGCTCAGTAATGCTGCTATACGGTTAATTTTCATGATAGTGCCTTTAAATACAACTTGCATTATAAACTCAACCCTCATCGGTCTGTATAGCAAGGCATTAATAGTTGCCCTCTGTCCCACATCCTTCTGATGATACGGGGGCCGTGTTCCGCCCCGAACAGAATTCCGAGAACCATGCACATAAATGCTCCCAATACGGACCCAAGCAATACTTTTTCAGTTTTCATAAAACTTTAATTTATCAATTTTGAAAATTTGTCTCTTCGTATTTACCTGTTTGACATTCCAGACCTGCAAAGGTCGTCACGGAAAGCGCCTGCTTTGTTACATAAGCAACTCTAAAAGTTACATTCTTCACTGATTCCCGACTCAGCCAACAGGGTGTGGCAATGATCCAATATCCTCTTTCCTGTCCGTTCAATCAACGGGGTCAATAGCAAGCACCTAATGTTTTGACAACCGATCAAAGTGACAAAACCGCCACCTCATATGTTTTCCAGATTGCTATACCGTTTTTGTCTGAGCTTCTTGTAAAATGACGGGGGCAGGCCAGTGACCTTTTTAAACTGATTAGACAAATGCGCGACGCTGCTGTAGTGCATTTTATAAGATATTTCTGTGAGATTAAGGTCCTCATAGAGCAGCAGTTCTTTTACCCTTTCAATTTTGTGATTGATGATAAACTGCTGGATGTTTATCCCTTTCACTTCTGAAAAAATATTGGAGAGATAGGTGTAGTCGTACCCCAGCTTTTCAGCGATGTAATCGGAGTAGTTCGTTTTGGGCATGTCGTCCTGGTAGTGAATCATTTCCACGATGACATTTTTGATTTTTTCAATCAGAATACTTCTCTTATCATCAAGTAGCTCCAATCCGGAATGGAGCAGGTTCTTTTTGAGTACCCGGCGCTGGTCGGCCGTTATATTTTCGAGAATCTCAACGCTGCCTAAATCCACTACTGCATAGTGTAAACCCAGCTTTTTCAATTCTTCTTCCACCATCATTTTGCATCGCAAGCTGACCATGTATTTGATATACAACATCATAAAAAGTATAG
Source organism: Dyadobacter ginsengisoli DSM 21015 (assembly GCF_059568735.1). Lineage (NCBI taxonomy): Bacteria > Pseudomonadati > Bacteroidota > Cytophagia > Cytophagales > Spirosomataceae > Dyadobacter > Dyadobacter ginsengisoli. Next base: position 390,467 of record NZ_JCANTY010000008.1, on the reverse strand, counting down.
TCCGTTTTATATCGACAACCGACGCCAAAAACCGCGGGACTACAATATAGCGGATTGCACGAGACTTACAGCATGAAATCGACCGGTTTATTACATGTTTCCCCGCCAAAATCACAGGCCCGTCATGTTCGGGGCGCTGCCTGACCTACGGCGGCTGCGACATTGCCGGATTAAGAATCGTCACCGATTGGTTGTACTGCCAGGAACTCCGGCGAAGCATTTGAACAGCATCTGCCCCGCCGGGTTCCTGTCGGTAATGGTTAAATGCTCGCTTTGGCCACCGGCAGGCAAACAGGCATCTCATGGTTGTGACCTTGCCTGAAGGTCAGCTTTTTAATCAGCAGCTTCTCGGGTTCGGCGGCTCCTTCCCGAATCCTGATAAACTGATTGACAGCAATGTGCCGCAACTTTTGCACCTTCCCGCTGCCATTCCACCGGATCTCGATTTCGTCGATCATCCGGGCTTGTCCCAGACCAATCTCCCGCTTGAACGGCGCTGACCCAAAGCTTCCGCCCGAAGTGACATTCCGGTAAACGCTTCTGGTCTTGCCGTTTTCAGTGAAAGTGACCTTGATCCCCGAACCGACGGCCGCTTTGTTTGCCGTTACGCCTTCCAGGTCAATGGATATCCAGTTATTTTCGTTTTGTCCCGGGTTCATAAAAAACGAGTTCTGGTATGCATCGCCAATGTAGGCGCCCCCCATTTCGATGTAAATGTCCTGATCACCGTCATTGTCCATATCGGCAAAAGCTACACCGTGCCCCTTCTGCAAGCTGCCCACCTGGGCCGAAGTGGTCACGTCCGCAAAGCCCTTACCTTCAATATTTCTGAACATTTTATTCGGTATCAACGATTTATAGCTCGGATTACCCGTCCCGATGAATATGTCGAGATAACCATCATTGTCGATATCTCCGAAGTTGCCTCCCATGGCAAAACCCGTTTTATCCAATCCCATGGCTTTGGTGACGTTGCTGAATGTACCGTCATGGTTGTTATGATAAAGCACAGGTTGGCCATGAAATTCGGGAGAATTCCCCAGTCGCTCGGCAGCTGCGTAATAGCTCAGGTTATAGTCCATCGTGTAGTCTCCGCAAAGGATGTCCTGCCAGCCGTCGTTGTCATAATCCCAAAACCAGGTCGCAAAACTGCGGTTCTGATCTATATCCAGCGTTGCCCTCTGGGTCATGTCTTCGAAACTGATGCCACGGCCATTATTACCACTTCCTACCCCTTTGTTCCGCAGTAAAAAACGGCGTCCGCTTAATGTGGAAATGAACAGGTCGTTCCAGCCGTCGTTGTCATAGTCGGCTGAATTGACACCCTTTACAAATGCGGCGATATCGGAATTTGTTTGCTTCGCAACTTCGGTGAAGGTCCCGTTTTTATTGTTCAGGTACAGCTCGCAGGGATGGTAGTTCGCGCCGATCGTCGTTTCGTTTCCGATGAATACATCCAGCCACCCGTCGTTGTTGAAGTCGTTCCAGGTAGCTGTCTGGGTCGGGTGCATCGACAGCAAGCCGCTATCGATGGTCACGTCGGTGAACGTGCCGTCCCCGTTGTTCCGGAGCAACGAATTCGGCTGCTCGCCATACGGACCGCTTAACCAGGCGCCGCGTAGTACGAAAATGTCCTTGTTACCATCGTTGTTGTAATCGGTTTGCATCATATGCAACCCACCCGTGAACTTGCTCAAACGCGACTGTTCCGACCTGTCCGTAAATGTTCCGTCACCATTGTTTTTGAAATAATGCATCGGTTCGCTGAGATCCCAGCCCGACATGGCCAGATCCAGAAACCCGTCGTTATCGAAATCCTCGGAGATCACACCGCCGGCCATATTCTTTACGTCCAGTTTCAAATCGGGCGCAATGTCCAGGAAGGGCTTTACGGCATTGGGATCCGGGGCGTCCATGGCGGGGATCAGCATTGTCTTAGGCACGCGTGAAGGATACTGACCCAGGGTCATATACGCAATATTCAGCAGCCACAATGCCTCAAAATCGTCTGCCTTTTCGGACAGCATTCTCTTATAAATGTCAACTGCGCCCCTGGAACCCTTGGTATTCTGATGGACGCCGCCATTTTTGATCGGCAGGATACACGCATCCACGGAATGGTTGTTGATACAGTTGATCTGCTCACCAAAGCGCAGGTAAGCTACCGCCATGTCATCACTCACTTTGCGTAATACCCCTGGCAAGGCCACGAAAGGCCCCGGGTTGCGTTCCAGGTTTTTCAGGATACCGATCGCATCGTCGGGCTTACCGAGCTGTAACAACACGTTGGCCTTGAAATGCTTGATCCTGAACCGCTGTGCCACTTCGTTTTCCGGTATTGCTTTCAGCAGTGAATCGAGGTACAGCAGCTGTGCGTCCGGGCAAAAGTTGTTCTGGTAGTTGAAAGCTCTTTGCTTCGACTCCTGCAACAAACTCAGCATTTTATCCTCCGATGTCGGCTTCGTGCACAGGCTTATTGCCATCGCACTCAAAAGCACGACAATAAACAGTAAAAGTTTTTGCTTCATTTTCTTAGCGTTACTCTGATTTTTTGAACAAAACAGCATGTACACGCAGCATCCCCTATCTGCCGGTAGGAGCAGAAAGGAGTGTCATGTACAGGAATATTTCCAAAAAATCACCTCGGAGGTGGAGAGGCAATGTATAGAAACAATGAAGGAAAAGTCAACAAAATGCTTTTGAAGCTGGTCTGCTTCTCGATCCAGTCGATCACAAAAAAACAGTGCTTTCTATTGAAGGTCAGGTAATCTTTTAAAAAGTTTTTGAGCAATTGCGGGGTCTTGCCCTTGCCATCCGCGACACCACCTTTTACGTGCTTGTCCACGTGCGACACCAGGTCGAGGTACCGGTCCTTCGCGGTTATATCGAGCTTGCATTTCACGTACAGCGTGTCATTCCGGAGTTGCTGTTCGATGATCTGATAAAAATCATCCCCTTTTCGCAAGCGCCCTTCTGCCGGCTCGGCGACCTGCCAGTCGGTTTGGTAAGGGATCATGATGGGAATCTTAAGGATCAACAAATCCCCGGCCGATACCGGTGCTGGTGAAATATCCCCGCTTTCTCCCATTGCCCAATACTCTCCTACCCAATACACAAGCGGGAAGCCCATGATATTGTAGAGGAGTAATCCGCACAGGAGTATGGAGAAAACCTTTTTCAACCGGTTCGTTTTACTCAAATGTAGGGTTTTAAAAACATTAAGTCATATATATTCTACTAATATTTCCACTCAGCAGTAGCCGTTATATGCAGAATGCCAAAGCAGTGGCGGCAGTTTTTCTGCCAGGAAGCGGCGCCCCTGGCCGGATGACAATACCTATTCTAATTGAAGCCTCCGAACGACGCCGATCACACCATCGGGATATACACCGAGCCAGATCAGCGCGAAAGTGAGGACGGACAGGACAACCATGCTGATGCCCAGAAAAACAGGGTATTTCGCACGGGGCTCGCGCACATCGCCTCGGGTTCCGGAGAACATGCTCGTGATAACCCGGAGGTAATAGTACAGTCCGACGACGCTGCTGAGTACGAGCACAACGGCCAGTAACCAGAAACCCTGCCCGATACCCGTAGTCAATACGTAAAATTTGCCGGTAAAACCCGCTGTGAGTGGTATGCCTGCCAGCGAGAACATCGCTACGCTCAATATAGCGGCCAGTGCGGGATGCTTCCAGAACAATCCCTGGTAACGACTAAGCTCCTCAGCGTCCGACTCAGCACGCGAAAGGATCGTAACCACTCCGAACGCGGCAAAAGTGGTGGTAAAATAGGTGAGCAGATAGAAGCTGACCGCCTGCGGCACCACATAGCTTCCCGGTATAAACGCCACAAGTAAGTAGCCCAGGTGCGCAATGGACGAATAAGCGAGCAGCCGCTTAATATTTGTTTGCCTCAGTGCCAGCAGGTTACCTACAACCATCGAGGCAATGGCGATGGTGATCAGGACTACCTGCAGTTGTTCGGAGCGAAAGCCGTCGATGGCCACAAAAAAACGCAGCAGTGCCGCCACCACTCCGCCCTTCGAGGCGGTGGCGATAAATGCGGTAACCGGTACAGGGGCACCCTGATACACATCGGCAGTCCACATGTGAAAAGGTACCACGGCGAGTTTGAAACCCAATCCGACAAGCATCAGCCCCAATCCGGTGATCAGTAACGGCGGGGCGCTTTGTATCGCCAGCACGTCTGCCATCCCTGCAAACGACATGGTACCCGTCTGCAAATAGACCAGGGCCATTCCAAACAACAGGAATGCGGATGAAAACGCGGCCAGAACCAGATATTTGATCCCGGCCTCTATGCTGTGATTCCTTTTCCGCAGGTAGGCAATAAGCGCATACAGTCCCACCGTCAGGATCTCCAGACCCAGGAAAACCGAGACAAAATGATCGCTCACTGCCAGCACGCACGCGCCCAGCGTACACAGGAACAGCAGTACATAATACTCCCTGGGCCCTTCCTCTTTTTCCTGAAAATAGATGTAGGAGAATACATTGACCACCAACCCAGAAAATATGATCAGTCCGATCATGAAAGCGCCGAAACTATCCACTATAAACAGCGGGGCTATCCGGTAGGGAAACATACCACGAATATTGACCAGCGAAGCAAACGCTACCAAAAATAGCAATAAGCTCACGATCTGGATCACGCGGTGGCTCAACCGCGCCACGATCAGCAACATCACCAAAACCGATGCGCCGGCCAGCACCAATAGCGGCATCAGCGCGTAAAAATCATTATTTGACATAAGACTGGTCGTGTGAGGTCTCATTTTGAATATGCATTAAGCGGACGAGTTCCGTAATGGCAGGCCTGGCGGTATCGATCACTGGTTGCGGAAACAAACCCAGCCAAACCACGGAAACCGTGAGCGAGGCCATGATCAACATCTCCCGAAAAGAAAGATCGGGGACAGCTTCCGTTGCTTCGCGGCGACCCAGAAAAATTTTCGCCACAATGCGCAGGGAGTAGACAGCCGAGAATATCAATCCGGACGCAGCAACTACGGTGATCCAGGGTTGTGCCTGAAAAACACCCAGCAGGATCAGAAATTCGGCGACGAAGTTTCCTAACCCGGGCAATCCAAGTGACGCCATCGCAAACACCAGCCCAATGGCACCCATCCGGGGCATCGAACTCCAGAGTCCGCCCATCTGTTCGATATCGCGGGTATGCAGCCGTTCCTTAATCATACCGGCCATTAAAAACAGTGCTCCGGTGCTCAGGGCATGGGTGACAAGCTGCATCACGACGCCTTGCAGCGCAAGTTCATTCAATGCAAAAATCCCGGTGATTACAAAACCCATATGGCTGACGCTCGTAAATGCAACCAGCCTTTTCAGATCGGTTTGCGAATAGGCCATCACGGCACCGTAAATAATCCCGGCCACACCCAACACCATAGCCGGAACGGCCGCCTCTTGGACCACCTCCGGAAACAATGGTACTACAAACCGGAGCATACCATACGCGCCGGTCTTCAAAAGCAGTCCGGCCAGGATCAGGCTTCCGGCAGTGGGTGCTTCGCCGTGCGCGTCGGGCAACCAGGTGTGGAATGGGAACACGGGCAGTTTGACGGCAAAGGCAATCATAAAACCCGACATCAGCCAGACAGCGGCTTTGAAAGGAATAACAGTATTGACCAGCTCAAAATACCCGAACGTGTACACCCCTGTGTTGCGCCCGTGAATAAAATACAGACCCAGTATCGCCAGGAACATCAGCAGGCCGCTTGCCTGTGTAAAAATAAAGAACTTATATGCCGCATAAACCCTGTTTTCACTTCCCCATATCCCGATCAGAAAGTACATGGGAATGAGCATCACCTCCCAGAAAAAATAGAACAGGAATAAGTCCATTGCCATAAAAACCCCGGCCACACCGGCCAGAATCCAGAGCAGATTGAAATAGTAAAAACCGGTCCTCTGCCGGATTTCCTCCCAGGAACACAGCACAGCCAGAATACCCAGAAAAAATGTCAGCGCTAATAAAAGCAAACTCAGGCCATCCACAGCCAGGTGAAAGGTAATGCCAAAGGTAGGGATCCACTCTTTCCGAAACTGCATCAGCCATTGCTCTCCGGTGACAGAAAAGCCGGGACGGGAAGGATCAGCCCACAAAAACAGGACCATAAACAGGCCGGTAGCACAGGCCGTCAATGCGATCCAGCGGGGAACGTTCCTATTCCATTCCCCGGCTAGGACTGCCAGCACAGCGCCAGCCATTAAAACCGTGATCATCAGGACCAGTATCATAACATTATCTGAATACCCAGTATGAGAATTGCACCAATCACCAGACCCATGATGTACCACCGGAGCGAACCGGATTGCGTTCGTGAAAGCAGCTGGTACATTTCCCCGGTCATGGAACCTATGCCGGTATAAAGCTTATCCGTAATATCCGCTTTGTTGATCCTGGCCATAAAAATGAATGGCCTTACCAGTATACGGTCGTATAGTGCATCGAAGCCCCAGCCCGAGAACCAGAACCGGTATAGTTTGACCAGCAAACCATTTTGCCGGAGACTTTCGATCCGCGCTGGTTGCCGGTAATAGTAAAAGTATCCGAGCATGATGCCCCCCAACGTCGCCAATGCAGCCAAAAGCTGAAACAGCCATTCCGAACCGGCATTGTCCCGCAACACCGTTTCAGGCATTGCAGGATGTAGCAGATCTGAAAAGAGGGTGAGATGCCCGAAATTATGTGGTAGCTCCACAAAGCCGGCAAAAACCGAAAATAAGGCGAGTATTACCAACGGAATGGTCATGCGTTTGCCCGGGTGGTGCCCGACCGGCGTATGCGGTTCACCCCAGAATGTCAGGATCATCATGCGGGTGGTATAGGCAGCGGTGATCAGTGCACCTGATAAGGCCACGGCCCAAAGTATTGGGCTGCCTCCATCCGCCGCCCAGGTATACCAAAGGATCTGATCCTTACTGTAAAACCCTCCGCTGATCAGCGGCACAGCGGCAAGTGATATGGCACCCGCCAGAAACGTCCAGAAAACAACCGGCATTTTATCTTTCAGTCCGCCCATTCGGAACATATTATGCTCATGATGAAGCGCTTCTATAATCACCCCTGCGGCCAGGAAGAGCAATGCCTTAAAAAATGCATGGATCATAAAGTGGAACACGGCTGCCGTCCAGGCACCAACGCCGAGCGCGAGGAACATGTACCCGATCTGGCTGATCGTCGAATAAGCCAGTACCCGCTTAATGTCGTATTGGGTAAGCGCCGTCAACCCGGCGAGCAACAGGGTCGCCGCTCCGATGATCGCCACCACCAGGAGGGCCGTCTCGGAAAGGGCAAAAACCGCATGCATACGAGCAACCAGATACACCCCCGCGGTTACCATTGTGGCTGCGTGGATGAGTGCGCTCACGGGGGAAGGCCCCGCCATCGCATCCGGCAGCCAGGTTTGCAACGGAAGCTGGGCCGATTTGCCGATGCCGCCCGCCAAAAGCAGCAGCGCGATCACGGTGACGACGGTGCTGTTCTGCTGCCAGGTCTCCGCCGCCCCTGTTGCAATATCCGAAATGACAAGAGTACCCGACTGCTGAAAGATCATAAAAAGCCCGATAGCCATGGCCATATCCCCTATCCGGGTCACCGTAAAGGCCTTTCGGGCCGCATTGCCATTAGTGGGTTGTTCATACCAAAAGCCGATCAGCAGGTAACTACACAACCCCACACCTTCCCAACCCAGGTACATCAGCAAAAGATTGTCTGCCAGCACCAGCACGAGCATGGAAAAGACAAACAGGTTCATACTCGCAAAAAAGCGGGCATAATCCCTGTCCTCTTCCATAAAAGCAGTTGAGTAGATATGAATCAGCGCCCCTATGAATGTGATTACAAAGACGAAAACCAGTGAAAGGGCGTCAAGCGTCAGGGTAATCTTCGCGTTGAAGCCATCTACCTCGAACCAAGTCCATAAAGTTTGTGAATATGCGCCGCTCACGGGCATGTTGGACAGCAATGCGGCGCTCACGACAAATGCGGCCAGCGCGGAAAGGCAGATACTGCCTGCTCCCACAAGGGCTACCCATTTCCGTGGCAGGTAACCTCCCGCGAATGCGAGGATCAGGAATCCGCCAAGCGGAAGGGCGGGTATGAGCCATAGATACTTGTCCATGTGCTTTCAGTTAACGGGTTACCTACCCATTCATTTCTTTCAGTTTATCTATATCCAGGGATTTGTGCTGGTGATAGATTTGCAGGATCAGCGCCAGGCCGATCGAAACTTCCGCCGCGGCCATGGCCAGAATGAACACGAACATCACCTGCCCGTCGGGCTGTCCCCACCGGGAACCTGCCGCAATAAATGCCAGGCCGGATGCATTGAGCATGATCTCAACAGACAAGAGCATGAAAACGATGTTCTTCCGGATGATGACGCCGACGATCCCCAGTGCAAACAGGAGACCTGCCAGCAGAACGACCATTTCAACGGATATTGATGATTTCATAGCACCGGTTCTTCTTGTTTCTCTTCTTCTCTCTCCTTTTCTTCCTTCAAAAACCGGTGTAATACCAGTCTCTTGTGGCGGCCGATATGCGCAGCGCCCACAACAGCCGCCATAAGCAGCATAGCCGCCAGCTCGACGCCGATCAGATATTGCCGGAACAACGCAATGGCCACTTCTCTGGGTGGTACCGTTGCCGGACTGTAGGTACTTTGCTCCGACGATAAAACAAGCACCAGAAATTCGGCAAACAATATGGCTGCCAGCAACGACGGACCCGCCCATACTTTCGTCCTGAGCCATTTACGCTCCTGCTCTGCCGTCTCTTTTCCCAGGTTCAAAAGCATCACAACAAAAATGAAAAGCACCATGATCGCTCCTGCATAAATAATGATCTCCAGCAAAGCCGCAAAAGATGCACCGAGCAAATAAAAGAGCATGGCGTGCGCCAGCAGCGATACATTCAGGTACAGCAGCGCATGAACGGGGTTATGCCGTGTAATGACCATCAACGTGGCAACCAGGGCAACAGCGGCGGCGATGTAAAAAGCGATTTCCATCATCTAAGGGATCAAACTGCGTATATCCACCGGCGGCTCTTCGTTCTCCCCTTCTCCCTTTCCTTTCACTCCCGCAGCCAGCCCGGCCACCTTGTAGTAGTTGTAGCCCGGATATTTCCCCTGACTGTCGATCAGCAGATCTTCCTTCTCGTATACCAGATTCTGCCGGTTGTATTCCCCCATTTCAAAGTCAGGAATAAGCTGAATGGCATAGGTCGGGCAGGCTTCTTCGCAATACCCGCAGAATATGCATCTCGAAAAATTGATCCTGAAAAAGGCGGGATACCTTCTGCCATGCTCGTCCTCGGTAGCCTGCAGGGAAATACAGTCCACAGGGCAGGCGGCGGCACAGAGGTAACAGCCCACGCATCGCTCGCCCATATCGGGGTCGCGGGTGAGCACGATCCGCCCTCGCCAGCGCGGGTGCAGCACCACTTTTTCTTCAGGGTACTGGATTGTCTCACGTTTTCTGAACATGTGCAAAAAAGTGAGTCCTATGGATCTGAGTAAGCTGATCATGACGCATTGGGTTAATGGTTAGTCTTTCAGCAATGTAAATGCACCGGTTATGAGCAGGTTGAGCAAAGCAATGGGCAGGATGATTTTCCAGCCGTATTCCATCAGCTGATCGTACCGCGGCCTCGGGAGCGAAGCCCGCAGCAGGATAAAGAACACAATGAAAACAAACGTTTTGAGCGTAAACCACACCAATGGCGGCAGAACCGGCCCCAGCCATCCTCCAAAAAAAATGGTGACCACCATCGCGGAAATCAGGATGATACCGAGATATTCCCCAATGAAGAACATGCCAAACTTCATACCCGAGTATTCCGAGTGGAACCCGGCCACGAGCTCGCTTTCCGCCTCCGGGATATCAAAAGGTAGTCTGTGCGTTTCGGCTATTCCGGCTGTCAGAAAGAGCACAAAACCAACGGGCTGCGTCACCACAAACCATAAGTCCTTTTGTGCCAGCACGATATCTGTCAGCCGGAATGAACCCGAAAGCATCACCACACCCATCAGAGAAAGTCCCATAAAAACTTCATAGCTGATCATCTGGGAAGCACCGCGCAATGCTCCGAGCAGCGAATATTTGTTATTGGAAGCCCACCCGCCCAGCACGATGCTGTACACGCCGAGCGACGACATGGCCAGAAAGAACAGCAAACCTATATCCAGATCGGCTACCAATATGTCTGGCGTAAAAGGCACGACTACAAAACTCAATAATACGGACGCCGCTACGATTGCGGGAGCAAAAACAAAAACTGCCTTCTCAGCGAACGGCGGTATCCAGTCTTCCTTAAAAAACAGCTTGATGGTGTCGGCCGCGACAATGAACAAACCGAAAGGTCCCGCCCGGTTTGGGCCGTAGCGATCCTGCCATAGCGCCAGCATGCGACGTTCCAGCCAGATCAGCCAGGCCGCAATCGTGGTCAGCGTAAAGAGGAGGATCACGATCATCAGTACATATTTCAGAATCTCGTTCATAACATTGCTTTGGTTAAAATCCCTTTCGCAGGCCAGGAGATGCCCGACATCAGGGGCAGATTGTACGGTAATCCGGCAAGGCCTTCGGGAAGCTCGTCCTTCCTCATTACCGGCAGGTCATAAACCAGTTCGCCTATCCGTATTTGCAACACATCTCCTTCGGCAGCCTGCAAGCGCTCCGCATCCAGGCTGTTGAGCGCAATATAGGGACGTGGTGAACGGCTTTCCACAGAAGGAGAATGCGCACTCAGCTCATCAGAGCCGTAAATGTGAGGTAACGGCACCAGGGTCATTTCATTGGGATTTCGTTTGAAAGCAGGCGGGATAGTTCCCTGAAAGCCGTTCTCAAAAAATAATCCTTGTCCCGACAGCCTCACACCGGGATCTCCCCCCTTTAATGATCCACCGGTCTCGCTCTGGTATTTATGAACAGACTGTCCCGAATTCCATCCGGGCGACCAGTAAAACGGTGTCAAAGGCGCAGGCGGGATGCCACGGTAGCCTTCCATGGTAAAAGAAAATGGTGAATCCGTGTCTTCCGGCGGTTTGGGTTCGCTCACGGCCACATTCGCGAGCATGGCGGTCCGGCCGCTAAACCGGTGCGGTTCCCTGGGTATGCGCTGTCCGTGGATCCGAAAGTCACTGGGAGGCGCTGCGGTTTCGATTCCTTTAAATTGCGGCATGTCGGCAACCAACTCTTCCAACAGGTTGTCCAGCTCCCGCAGGTTTTCAGGCTTAGTCCCGTCACGGAATTGTCCGAGCTCGTCGAGCCACCGCCAGCTTTCCCTGACATTTTCATTTTTAGGCATAAAAACCTGGAAAAACCGCTGTGCCCGGCCTTCGTTGTTGACGAGTGTTCCTTCTCCTTCGGCGAAGGTGGCGGCCGGTAGCAGCACTGTCGCTGCACGGGCAGTATCATGTGCCAGGTGATCCAGTACAATAATGTGCTTGAACATACCTAAAAAATGATCGGTTTCAGCCCTGTCCGCCCGACGGTAAAGGTCGTTCTCCAGAATAACCGCCGTAGTGAATTCGCCGCTTTCCTCAGCTTTCATCGCCGTCGCAATGGAAGGTGCCTGCATCATCGCCAGCCCTGCGGAATTGCATTCGGGCAACACAAAACACAAGCTGGCCTTTTCATCCTCTTTTTCCAATGCCAGCCCAATCTGATAGGCCGCCCGGATAATGTCTTCATTGAAAAGCGTTGTGCCCGACAAAATCAGCGGTCGCCTGGCCTTTTGCAGGAGATCCGCGAGCTGCCGGGCCAATTCCAGCGTTTCCGTATCCATGTCTTCCGGCTGGGGTAAATGGCTATCCAGGTAGTGGGCAATCGCAAAACCGAAACGCGCAATGTCTTCCGGGGCGGCGTGAAGCGTACCGGATGCCACTTCGTCCAGTTTGGTCCGCACGGGATATGCGACAAAAAGTGCTCCTTTCTCGTCCTGGATCATTTCCCGGACAGCAGCATCGTGCCAAAGCGGGATATTCGACCCGGCCATATTTTCCAATGGCTGGCTCCGTACCGCCTGCCGCAATGACAGAGCGAGCCGTGGGGCCGAATTGGTGGGGTCTTCGCCCAACACAAGTACCACATCCGCAAATTCAGTTTCCTTTAACGATGGCGTATACACATGCCCGCTATACTGTATCTCGAGTATTTTGCTGATCAGCCGGGTTTCATTTTCCGGAACACCCTGGTAAAACTGTTGTTCCCCAACCAGCCGTCGCAAAGCGAAGTTCGCTTCAAGCGATGCCCTCGGGGAGCCTATGCCGATCATGCTGCCCTGCGTAAGGATGGAACTAAGGGTCTCGAACAGGTTTTCCCCTCCATTTTCCATTCTCACGACCGGTTGCCTGACCCTGTCCGGGTCATTGACGAACTCATAGCCATATCGACCCCGGTCGCAAATAAAATAACCGTTTACTGCGCCGTTGAACCGGTTGGAGATCTGCCGCAGCTCTCCATACCGCTCACCGGCAATGATATTGCAGCCCAGGCTGCAATGCTGACACACCGAAGGGGCCATGGTCATGTCCCATTTCCGGGTGTAATGCTCTTTCAGGGTTTTATCTGTAAAAACACCGGTCGGACATACTTCGGCCAGGTTGCCACTAAATTCGTTCTCAAGAATACCATCCTTTTCCCTTCCGAAATAAACATGGTTGTGGGCAGCAAATACATCCAGGTCTTTCCCGCCTGCATAATCCTTGTAAAACCGAACGCAACGGTAACACTGGATACAGCGGTTCATTTCATGGTGAAGGAACGGCCCCAGGTACTGGTTCCTATAGGTTCTTTTCGGAAACCTGAAACGCCGGTACGCGTGCCCCGTCATGACAGTCATGTCCTGCAAATGGCAGGAGCCGCCTTCATCGCACACCGCGCAGTCGTGCGGGTGGTTGCTCATCAGCCATTCCACATTCTGCGAACGGAAATCATGCGCAGTGGCATCATTCACAGATACATACATATTGTCCCGGACGCCTTCCATGCAAGCCATCACGAGACGCCCCGTGCTGTCGTTTTCGTCCTTGAAAAGCTTCACGGCGCATTGGCGACACGCCCCGACCGATCCCATGGCGGGATGCCAGCAGAAATAAGGCAGGTCAAGACCCAGCGTGAGGCATGTTTCGAGCAGGTTTTTACCCGGCTTTACGTCATAAGGCTTCTGATCGATGTAAATGCGTACCATGATAATTTACCGCCAGGGGCATTTTTTTTGATCGATATGCTTTTCAAAATCCTCTCTGAAATATTTCAGTGCGCTTTGCAATGGCTCCATCGCACCAGGTGCGAGCGCGCAGAACGTATTGCCCGGTCCCAAAAAGCGCGTGTGCATTTCGAGCAGTTCCAAATCGCCCTGCCGACCTTCGCCGCGCTCCATCGAAAGCAGTATTTTCTCCGTCCACGGCAGTCCTTCCCGGCAAGGTGTACACCACCCGCACGACTCTTGCGCAAAGAAATGTTCAAGATTATGAACAAACCCGACGGGGCACGTATGATCATCCAGAATGATCATCGTACCGGTGCCCAGCCGGCTTCCCGCAGCGGCAACGGACTTGTAATCAAGATTTATATCCAGATGTTCCTTCACCAGGAAGTCGGTGGAGGCGCCTCCCGGCAATGCCCCCCGGAAACCATATCCGTTAGCCATGCCCCCGGCATGGTCCTCGATCAGCTCGCGCATGGAAACGCCCATTGGCAATTCCCAGAGACCCGGTTTTTTGACCCTGCCGCTCACGCCGTATATTTTGGTCCCGGCATCGCTCCCTTTCCCCAGGCTTTTGAACCAGTCGGGGCCATTATTGATGATGTGCGGAATATTGCAAAGCGTTTCCACATTGTTGACGATGGTAGGTTTGCCAAACAAACCGCTTACCTGCGGAAAGGGTGGTTTGGCCCTGGGCGTGGCCCTCTTTCCTTCCAATGCATTGAGCAAAGCAGTTTCCTCTCCGCAGATATAGCGGCCTACACCGGTATGCAGGTACATTTCGAGGTTAAAGCCCGTGCCCAGGATATTTTTTCCCAGATAACCGGCCGCGTAAGCCTCGTCGATAGCATGCCGGAGCAATCTGCCTGCTTTTTTATAGGCCCAACGAAGGAAAATATAAGATATGTTGGCCTGGATCGCGAATGCCGAGATGATCATCCCCTCGATCAGTTGGTGGGGGTTCCCCTCCATCAGCATACGGTCTTTGAATGTCCCCGGCTCCATTTCGTCGGCATTCGCGATCAGATATTTGACTGGAAAATGACCCTTCATCGGCACAAAGCTCCATTTCATCCCCGTGTTGAAACCTGCTCCTCCCCGGCCCTTGAGATCCGAATCCTGCACCGTTTTGGTGATGGTTTCGGGTGACAGCAGGAGCGATTTCCGCAAGGCCTGATAGCCACCGTTCTTTTCATAATCCCGGAGGTTATAACAGGGGCGGTCAAAGCTGATATGCTGGGTAAGAGGAGTTTCCATATCGTCAGTGGTATCGGTCCAGAATTTCATCCAGGTTTTCTTCCGTCAGGTCCCGGAACAACTCGTTGTTGATCATCAGGGCCGGCGCGTGATCGCAGGTGCCGAGGCAGGCGTTGGGCAGGAGCGTAAATCGGCCGTCAGGGGTCGTCTGCCCGAAACCGATGTTTAACCGGCTCCGGATCTGCTCGTATATTTTCTCATATCCCATTACATAGCAGCTGATGCTGTCACACAGGAGGATAATATTCCTTCCCACTGGTTTCCTGAAAACCAGGTTATAGAACGTGGCTACGCTGTCCAGTTCTTCCTGCGATACTTCAAGATAGTGTGCAATGGCACTCAGGCTGTCATCTGAGATCCAGCCCCGGTGCTGCTGCACGATTTTCAATGCCTCGATAGCTGCCGCCCGTCGAACAGGCACCAATGCGATCTCATGGTCAATCTCGGCCATTTCTTCGGGTGTAAGTGTCTCCTGGGCGGTCATGACAGAACTTTTTTGTTGGTTATCGGTCTATATCAGCCAAAACATAATCGATACTGCCGAGAATGGACAGCAGGTCTGCAACCGTGTAACCCTTACTGATATACGGAAGCATTTGCATGTGTGGAAACGACGGGGTCCGGATCCTGACCCGGTATGCCGATGTGCTGCCGTCGCTGGTCAGGTAGTAGCTGTTGGCACCTTTGGTCGCCTCGATGCAGCTCATCGCCTCGCCCGCGGGGATCACCGGCCCCCAGCTGACATTGAGAAAATGGGTAATAAGCGTTTCGATGTCTTGCATCGTGTTTTTCTTGATGGGCGGGGTCGTAAGCGGGTGATCCGACTTGTAAGGCCCTTCCGGCATATTTTCCAGGCATTGCGAAATGATTTTCAGGCTCTGCCGCATTTCCTCGACCCGTACCAACGCGCGGTCGAAGCAATCGCCGTTTTTCGCGGTAGGAATTTCGAAGTCAAAGTTTTCGTACCCCGAATAGGGCTGTCTTTTTCTGAAATCCCAGTCAAACCCGCACGCCCTTAGTCCAGGGCCGGTTACGCCCCATTCGATCGCTTCTTCGAGTGTGTATATGCCAATACCCACCGTCCGTGCTTGAAAAATACTGTTGCGAATGACCATCTGGTCGTATTCCCGAAGCCTTTTTGGAAAATAATTGACAAAATCCCGCACCAGCTTGTCCCAGCCGTTAGGCAGATCCTGCGCTACCCCGCCGATACGGAACCAGTTGGGATGCATCCGTGCCCCGCAAATGGCTTCAATAATATCAAAGATCTTTTCCCTGTCGGTAAACATGTAGAATACCGGCGAGAGTTGCCCCAGATCCTGGGCAAATGTGCCATACCAAACCAGGTGACTGGCTATGCGGAAAAGCTCGCATAACATCACCCGTATCACCTCGACGCGTGCGGGTACCCGGATGCCCGCCAGCTTTTCTACTGCGAGCAGATAGGCCAGGTTGTTCATCACGCCACCCAGGTAATCCACCCGGTCGGTATAGGGTATGTAGGTGTGCCAGGACTGCCTTTCGCCCATTTTCTCGGCCCCACGATGGTGGAAACCGATATCGGGCACTGCATCGACTATATCTTCGCCGTCGAGCTGCAAAATAATACGGAGCACGCCGTGTGTGCCCGGATGCTGCGGCCCCAGGTTGAGGAACATAAAATCCGCATCATCGCTATGCCGCTGAAGCCCCCATTCCTCCGGATTGAACTGCAGCGCTTCCTGCTCCCGGTCCTGCTTTTCCTCCCATAGCCGGAAGGGCCCCATTTCCGTCGCCCGTGCAGGATGTTCTTTTCTTAAAGGATGGCCGATCCAAGTTAACGGCATCAATATACGCCGGAGGTGCGGATGACCTTCAAACCGGATACCAAACATATCGAAGACCTCCCTTTCATACCAGTTCGCATTTTTCCAAAGGGAACAAATGGATGGAATGGAAGGATACTCGCCGTGCAATGCCACCTTGATGCGGATGAACCGGTTACGGCTAAATGAAAGTAAATGGTATACGACCGTAAAATCCGGAGGTACAGCGCCGTTCAGCCCGGCCTTTGTCCTACTGCGCTCATCGATGGCGCTGAGATCAAAGAGCATGCTGTACGGACGGACAATCGCCGTTTTCAGGTGCGTCAGTAGGGCCACTATTTGTTCTTTCCCGACGCGCAGTGTGGTTACCCCGTCTGTGGTAACTTGTATTTTAAACGCTGTTTCGCCCAATGCGGCTCTCAGCTCATTTTCGAGACCGGAATCGATATCATCCATGTCAAACATTGTCAGGCGTACGAAAATCAACGATCTTCT
Source organism: Dyadobacter ginsengisoli DSM 21015 (assembly GCF_059568735.1). Classification (NCBI taxonomy): domain Bacteria; kingdom Pseudomonadati; phylum Bacteroidota; class Cytophagia; order Cytophagales; family Spirosomataceae; genus Dyadobacter; species Dyadobacter ginsengisoli. The sequence goes on along the minus strand of NZ_JCANTY010000008.1, from coordinate 373,650 downwards.
TCCTCTCCTCTCTCTTTTCTATCCGCATTACAGGCTTTTCGGGCCTGATAACGCCCTGGGGACCAATAGCCCAGCTCAACGGCCTCTGCTCCTTCCCTACCGAATCGGCCAGGAGCATCAATCCTTGCATAAAAGCATCCGGCCGCGGCGGGCAGCCCGGAACATACACATCCACGGGAAGAAACTTATCCACACCCTGCACCACGCTGTAGATATCGTACATCCCCCCGGAATTGGCACAGGAACCCATGGAGATGACCCATTTGGGCTCCATCATCTGCTCGTGAAGCCGTTTGATGATCGGCGCCATTTTCACAAAAACAGTACCTGCAATCACCATTACGTCGGCCTCCCGGGGCGTTCCCCGGATCACCTCCGCACCAAACCGCGCTACATCGTATTTGCTCGTCAGGCTGGTCGCCATTTCCACAAAACAACACGACAGACCGAAGTGAAACGGCCACATGGAATTCCGTCGCCCCCATGCAAGCAGGCCCTGCACGGTCGTAAGCATCACACTCTGCCCCACTGCCTCTTCGAATGACCCTGTTCCCTGCGTTGACGCGGTGGGATCCGACGGTTTACTAAGCCACCAGTTCATGGTACGGTTTGTCTTTCGGACAGTTTACGATATGCTTTGAGAATCTTCTTTCCGTCCGGTCCAAAGTTCAGCGCGCCGATACTCCATTCGTAGATCAGCACGGCAAACAGCAGTCCGATAAAAACACAAATGCCGAGGTATCCTGGCCATCCGAGTTCTCGGAACGCCAGGGCCCACAGCACGATAAATACAACCTCGATGTCGAAAATGACAAACATCATCGCGATCAGATAGAACTGCGCAGAAAACCGCAACCTTGCCGAGCCCGTTTCGAGGATCCCCGATTCGTATGGTTGGTCGGACGCTGTTGTGCGGTGACGTTGCCCTAAAAAGTAAGAAAGCGAAATAATCAGTGTCAGTAATGCAAAAACCAGTAAGGTATAGAGCCAAAACGGCCATCCTGGCGTGCCAGACGCATTTAAACGATCCATAAGCAATCCTATTAAAGAAAACGGGAACAGCTAAAAACTGTATTTTCTCAGATCGGCGTGATCAAAATGGTAAGATGATGGAAACGTGGAAGCTGCTTAGATGCCGGTGATGTAATGTTTCAGGTTGCCTATAATATACTCCTGATCTTCGATGATGTACTTCACAACGTCACCAATAGAGATGATACCTGTGAGTTTTTCGTCATCGATAACGGGGAGGTGCCTGATAAATTTGTCAGTCATGCAAGCCATGCAATCTTCAATAGATGTATCCGAAGATACCGTCAGGGGGTTGCTTGTCATGATTTCCCCCACCATTAAATCTCTAGAGGCCTTCCCTCTCAGGATAACTTTTCGTGCATAATCCCTTTCTGTGAAGATTCCGACAACCTGCTGTTCTTCCATGACCAGCAACGCGCCGATATTTTTTTCAGCCATCAGTTCCAAAGCTTCAAAAACAGTGTTGTCCGGCCGAATAGACACTGGTCCTGTTTTCTTTGTTTCGAGAATATTTCTGACTTTTCCCATAATTAACTCCTTCTCTTGACAGATTCAGTGATAAATTTTGGTTAATATAAATGTATCTATCAATCCGATAAAAAGCTAATATTCAAGCATTTTTTTATACTTTATATAGAAAAGCGCCACTGAGTACCCAATGGGCACTCAGTGGCGCTTTTGCGAATCCGACGTATGTGCTGCTCCGGCGGGAAAACCGGCACGAACATCGGTGTCCAGACCGAATCACAGCAGTCTCTTACCGGGAAGTAATGCGATGCGCATTCAATATGCGCTCATTTAAAACATGCCCCAAACCAGGCTGGTCGGGTACCCGGATATGCCCGTTCTGAAAATGCTCAGCGGGTGAAAGCAGCTCCGCGCGCCAGGGCACCTCCCCGTAAGCGTATTCCAGGATCGAAAAATTGGGTATCGACGCGCACACCTGCACGCTTGCGGCCGTGGAAACAGGACCACTGGGATTATGCGGTGCAATAGCCATGTTACCCGCTGTTTCAGCCTGGGCTGCGATAAAGCGTAGCTCCTGGATACCGCCGCAATGCTTTACATCCGGCATGATCACATCCAGGGCCCGGGTTGCGATGAGCGCGGCGAACCCCTGCCTGCCGAAAATGGATTCCCCGCCGGCCGACGTCTGCCCGATGGCCTCCGTAATCGCGCGGGTTTCGGCGGGATACTGTTCCGGGTTAATGGCTTCTTCGTACCAATACAGATTCGCCTTTTCCAGACGTTGCGCGGTGGAAATGGCCAGGTCTTTGTTCAAATGGCTGTGCACATCGATCAGCAGGTCAATATCCGGTCCAATGGTCTTGCGAACGGTCTCAATGCAATTCACAGCGTAGTCGATATCTGACTCGATTTGCTTTTGATCCGCAGTTTTCAAGGGTTTCATATCGTCGAACGGAGCCAACTTGACAGCCCTGAAACCACTTTTCAAGGCATTTTCCGCATTCGCCAGGAATGCAGGGATCAGGCGGCGGCCGTTGGCGTCACGCTCGTTGGTGGCGCGGTTGATATTGGCATACACTTTCAGCTCATTGCGCAATTTACCGCCGAGCAGGTCGTAAACCGGCACGCCCAAAGCCTTCCCTTTCAAGTCCCATAACGCGTGCTCGATGGCACTGAAAGCGGTAATGGCAATTTTGCCTCTTTTAAAGGCCTTTTGAAAGCCTCGCTGGCGGTATTGCTCCACCGCAAACGGGGATTCGCCTTTAACGAGTTGAAACAGGTTTTGCAGCTCGGCATGCAACTGGCTTCTTCCGTCTTTCACAGCAGCGGAAAAACCGTGGGATGCTTCGCCCAGACCCGTTAGACCTTTGTTGGTTTTGAGCTCCACAAAATGCCAGTTGCCCCGCTGATTGACCTTTACCTCATGAATGCGGATGTCGGTCACCAGCAACTTTGTGTCCGCAGGCGTGGAACGCGGCGTGAATGCGGGAAAAAAGGCTGAACTTTTGAGAAATTGACGGCGGTACATAAGGAAATAGGAGGTTAACTTTCGGGAATTTGAGATACCGGGGACTGTGGTGGCCGACAGTTGTTGGTAAGGATACCAACAACGGCGTTCGTTGGTAAGGATACCAACAACGGCGTTCGTTGGTAAGGATACCAGCAACGGCGTTCGTTGGTAAGGATACCAACAACGGCGTTCGTTGGTAAGGATACCAGCAACGGCGTTCGTTGGTAAGGATACCAACAACGGCGTTCGTTGGTAGGGATACCAGCAACGGCGTTCGTTGGTAAGGATACCAACAACGGCGTTCGTTGGTAAGGATACCAGCAACGGCGTTCGTTGGTAAGGATACCAACAACGGCGTTCGTTGGTAGGGATACCAGCAACGGCGTTCGTTGGTAAGGATACAACAACAGCGTTAGTTGGTAAGGATACCGACAACGGCGTTCGTTGATGAGGATATCAGCAATGGCGTTAGTTGGTAAGGATACCGATAACGGCGTTTGTTGGGAGAGGTACCAGCGACGGCGTTAGTTGGTAAGGATACCGATAACGGCGTTTGTTGAGAGAGGTACCAGCAACGGCGTTACCGGCAACGGCTTACGGGATCACTTCCTTTGCAGGGCGTTTGTATTGCCCCTTTTCATCCAGTGGCCGGGGATCGGCATAAGCCGGGTTTACGTAACCCGTGGCTTTTTCCTGTTTTCCCAGCTCACCCAGAAGCTGCTTTTTCAGCTTTTCACCGTTTTTTGCATGATAAAGGTTAATAGTCTCGCCTGGATCGCCCGAGAGGTCATAAAGTTCAGACCATCCTTCCTCACCCGGGTATTGGATCAGCTTGCCGGTTTCGGTGCGTACGGCCTTGATCGTCGGCGTATTGAAGCTGTTTTCATAAAAATACTCGTACAGAAACGACGTCCGCCAGTTTTTGTCTTTGTCTTCGATCAGCGGTACCCAGCTTTTGCCCTGAAACGACGCCGGGGCTCGAACACCCGCCAGATCCAGCAGCGCGGGTGCATTGTCCAGGTTCAGCACCATCTGGTCGATTTTTTTGCCTTTGGGAAAACGGGCTGGATAACGTACCAGCAGCGGAATGCGGATCGACTCCTCATACGCAGCACGCTTATCGCCCAGGCCATGTTCGCCAAAAAAGAAGCCATTATCGCTCGAAAATATCACAACCGTGTTCTGATCCAGCCGCAGCGAGTCGAGCGTATGGAGGATACGGCCGATATTGTCATCGACTCCCTTCAATGCACCAAAGTAGTTGCGAATCTTCTGGTCGTTGTTTTCGGTCCAGGAAGCACCTGCATTCGCTGCAGCATTGGTACCGGGGCGTTTGCCGGTGTCGATCTGGCCTTTGTAGGGTGACGACAGGTTTTCGGTTACCGGACGGGTCAGTACTACCTTCGCAAACGTGTCCTGATGACGCGCGGGTGGCTGAAATGGCCCATGCCCGGATTTGAATGCCAGCGTTACCAGAAAGGTATGATCCTGATGTTGTTTGATGTATTCAATTGCATGGGTCGTGGAAACATCGTCCACCCAACCCTTGCTTGGCTCCGCCTTCCCGTTAATTTCTATCGGGCAATCGAAATACTGGCCCTGACCGACAAAACTGGCCGAATAGTCGAAGCCCGGGCGCTTGCCGGTCTCCTTACCCATATGCCATTTACCAAAAAAGGCCGTCAGATACCCCGCCTTACGCAATTCGGTTGCATAGGTCACGGTTGTGTCCGACAGCCCGGTGTGATTGTTGGCGATTCCGTTCAAATGATTGTACCGCCCGTTGAGCATCGTCGAGCGGCTCGGCGAGCAAAGTGAGTTGATCACAAACGCATTCCGGAAACGAACCCCGTCGCTGGCCAGGCGGTCGAGGTGAGGGGTATTGAACCAGGGAAACCGGGCCTTCTCGCCCTGCTCCCGCTGTACGACGCTCAATGCATCGTACCGCTGGTCGTCGGTGTAGATCAGGATAATGTTAGGATGCGTCAGTGGCTTGGGTTGCTGAGCGAACACCAGCGTGGCATTTACAAACAGCAGGGTCGTGAATAGGGATTTCATTTTTGTTTCAATTTGGTAGTTTGAAGTACTTCGGCGGTCGGCTATCGGCCGCCGGTCCATTTTTGGTTCGGAACTTCCCAATAGCCAACTGCTGATTGCCGATTGCCAACAGCCCCCTACTTCGGGTCGATAGGTAACGGAACATAATCCCGGTTCAGGATCATCCATTCCTGCAAACGGGATTTCAGATCGTGTTCCGCTTCGCGCACTGCCTCGGTACCGGCCAGGTTGTTCGTTTCGTCGGGGTCCTTTTCTTCATCGTATAGCTCGAACATGGGTCGGCGGTCGGCGAAAAGCAGTTTATCATATTTTTCGGAGAGCTGGCCGTCTGCATGCTGCTGTTCGAGTTCCAGCCAGAAGGGTTGCGTCGCGAAGTCGACAGGATGGTAAGGAATTTGCCAGATCGCGTTGTAGATCAGCTTATATTTTTTGTTAAAAATCGTCCGCCCCAAGTCAAAATTCGAGGAATTGGTGGGTAGTCCCTGGCCATGCGCCCCTCGAACAGCAAAAATGTAGTCGTGTCCTGCATATTGCGGGTTGCTAAATGCGGGCGTCAGGCTCGCACCTGTAATATCTTTGGGGATCGGAACACCTGCAACCGTCAGAAAAGTCGGCGCAAGGTCGATACCCGAAACCAGCGCCTCACTCACCTGGCCTGGCTTGATCAGCGCGGGATGCCGCATGATCAGCGGGACGTGGATACCCAGGTCGTACAAGGTACCTTTCCCCCGCAACAGCGCTCCGCCGTTGTCGCCTATGAACACCACCAGCGTGTTTTCATCCAGGCCCCGCTTTTTCAGATCGTCCAGAACCCGGCCCACGTCGCCGTCAAGTCGCTGGATTTCGCCCAGATAGGATGCAAAATCGGCCCTGACACCCTTTGTGTCGGGCCAATGCCCCGGGAGGGAAAGTGTCCGGGGATCCGGTTCGAAATTCTTTGCATTGAAAACCCGGTGTGGGTCGCTGTACCCGACCTGCACGAAAAAAGGTTTGCTTTTCGGGGCATTGTCCAGAAACTCAGTGTACTGCTGGAAAATACTATCCCGGTTACCCGTGACGTTCAGGTAATCGACCCGGTTTTTGAAAGTCTCCAGACCATACTTTTCCAGGACCGTCACGGTTTCGGGAACGCGGCGGTTGCCGTCCAGGTGAAAGTTACGGCCCAGGATTCCGGTATGGTAGCCACCCTTGCGGAGCAGTTCGGGATAAGCCGTCACCGAGGCGTCGAGTGGTGCCGAAAAGCGGGTCATCTGCACATCCAGCGTGTTGCGGCCTGTCATGATCGCCGCCCGCGACAGTACGCATTGAGGCGCTGTGGTATACGCCCGGTTGAACCGGATACCTTCCAGCGCCAGCCTGTCGATGTTAGGTGTTTTGATCTGTGGATAGCCATAACTGCCCAGAAAAGGTGCGCTATGGTCATCCGAGACGATGAGCACGATATTGGGCGGTTGCTGTTTCTTCTTTTGGGCATACCCATCCCATTGCCCCAGCGCGATCAGCAGTGCGGCGAAAATTACCTTTTTTATCATAAAACATTATTTACAGATAAACACTTTTCAAAACCTCTTCAGCGGTGCTCCGCGACCAGCCCTCTCCGCCATGCCGCCAATTTCGCTTTCAACTCCACGACCTTTTGCGGTTGACCAGCCGCCAGATCGGTTTGCTCGGAAATATCATTTTTAAGATTGTACAGTTCCACCGTGCCGGTGTCGAAAAACTCGATCAGCTTGAAGTCACCGCTGCGAATAGCCCCCGCCGAGCGTCCGCCCAGGAAATGCGGTTTTGGTAACGGATAATGCCAATAGAGATTTCTTGGCTTTCGATTTTCTTTTCCCAGCAGCGCCGGCAAAAAACTGATACTTTCATCGGCAGCCCTGGCAACCGGCTGCCCAGCCAGTTCGGAAAATGTAGGGAACACATCCAGCGCACTCACTGGCGTGTCGGTCGTCGCCCCCGCTTTAATTTCTCCGGGCCAGCAGGCGATCAGCGGCACGCGGATTCCGCCTTCATAAAGCTGCGATTTGCCGCCCCGCAAAGGAGCATTGGAGGTTACCCTGGTTTCGCCTCCATTGTCGGAAGTAAAAAAGATCAGCGTATTCTTTTCCAGGCCCAGCGCGCGCAGTTCCCGAACGATCCGGCCGACTCCGTCATCGATGCTTTCCAGCATTGCGGCGAGTTCGGGATTGTTGTGATCCGTACCGGCTTCCGGACGGTTCTGATAACGGGCGAGCTTGTCGGGTTTACCTTTCAGTTTGGTATGGACCGAGTAATGCGAGAGATACAGGAAGAACCTTTTATCCTTGTTCCTGCGTATAAAATCGACTGCCTCGGTATTGAGCCGGTCGGTGAGGTATTCTTTTTCGCTTTTAGCGGCGAGTTCGGGCATGAAAAAATAGGGGTGGTAATAGGCCCCGCCGGCGATGTACCGTGTTTCGGAGCAAAGCACCTCGTCCCAGCCATGCTTTTCGGGAGAGCCCCGCTTTTTGTCGTAATCCCCGGTGAGATGCCATTTGCCGATCAGGCCGGTATGATAGCCCGCTTTACTGAGCTGCTCGTTCAGCGTGAGATAATCCGGGGAGAGGAATTTCTCATCTTTCGCGTCCAGGTAATCCGTGATGCCCACGCGCGCCGGATGCAGGCCTGTCATAAGCGCCACGCGTGTAGGCGAGCATACGGGCGCGGGCGCATATGCCTGCGTAAAGCGTATACCTCGGCGCGCCAGGTCGTCGAGCTCGGGTGTGTGGTTAAACCGGTTCCCGTAACTGCCCAATTCCGCCCAGCCGAGGTCATCGGCCATGATGTAAACGACGTTCGGCTTTTGAAAACCCTGCGCCGTCGCTTTCCCCAGGATCAGCAATAGTATTACCCAAACCTTTGCACTATAAGAGTTTGCCATTACTTCCCTGATTTTGCCTGACTGATTTCCAAATAGTACGGTCCCGTCACGCCGCCCTGTCCCTCAAACCAGGATTCGACCACATAATCCCCTTTTTTGAGCCAGACCCGCGAGATCGTAACCGCGTGTTCGTCTCCTTTGGCAACCGCACTCCGCTGCACCTGTCCCAGCCGCACCAGGCTGCGGGTTCCCCTCGCGATCGGGCCGATGTGAACAGACCGCAGGTCATAATGCCCGTCGCGTGCGATGGTAATGTTCCAGTAGCCCGTGGCTTTCTCGGCCAGCCAGTTGCTCATGGCCGTGCCGTTCAGGTCCTGGCGGGTGAGGACAGAAACCGGTTCATGGGTGGAACCGACAATAATGCGGCGCTGCGCGAGTTGAGGACTTGCCGCAATGTCGGTGAAAATGCTGTCGAGCCCCTTTTTCAATTTTTTGGCGAGTTCCGGCTCCGCGTGCACCAGGTTTTCCTGCTCGAAAGGGTCTTTTTCCAGATCAAACAATCCGAATGAACTCAGGTCCTGCTCATCGGCGTTGTAGGCGACAAACTTGTGTTTGCCTCTGTAAAAAGCGGCATTCCGGTAAGGCTCCGGCCAACCCCGGTTCCAGGCGTTATAGAAAATGCGCGGCGCCGCCGGTTGCTTTCCCTGAATGACTTTCAATGCTGGCTTTCCATCCGCTTTGACAGTCACCGGCAAGGATATCTTCACCGCTTCCAGCAATGTCGGCAGCACGTCGATATGCGCCAGCAATGCGTTCACTTCCCGCCCCGGTTCGAAAAGATTCGCTCCTGAAATCAGAAAGGGCACCCGGGTACCGCCCTCATAAGCCGAACCCTTCAATCCCCGGAAACCCGCGTTATAGCGGAGCTGCTGGTTTCCATTGTCGGTCAGGAAAATCACGATTGTATTATCTTCCAGTCGCTGCTTTTTGAGCTCGCCAAGAATGCGGCCCACGTTATCATCGATGTTGGTCGCCATCCCGTATACTTTCCTGGCATCGGCTTTATCCTTTTCCGTCATCGACGCCCAGGCCTTCCCCGGCTGTCGGTCCGCGTCGGTATCAAAGCGGAGGTCTTTATACATATCCTCATACTTTTTCGGCACTTGCAGTGGTGTGTGCGGCGCGTTGTACGACACATACAGGAAGAAGGGAACCGTCTTGCTTTCACGTAGAAATTGAACGGCCTGATCCGTAAAAACATCGGTACAATAGCCCTGCCGGGTCACTTTACGGTCGTTCTCCGATAAAGTGGTGTTGAAATAGCTGCTGTCCGTACGCACGAAATTTTCATAGAAATCCCCCGGCTGCCCTACTCCGCCACCACCATGTACCAGGCTATACTGAAAACCCTGATCCGACGGCCTGAACGGGTAATTATCTCCCAGATGCCATTTACCGACCATACCGGTTCTGTACCCATTTTTACCCAGGATTTCGGCCAACGTAGTTTCCTCCGCCGCCATGATGGCCCCGCCATTGTAGGTATCATGCACGCCCGTACGCTGGTGGTAACGCCCCGTGAGCAGGCTCGCACGCGTAGGTGCGCATACGGGAGAATTATGATAGTTGGTCAAACGCGTCGAACGGACGGCGAGCTGGTCGATATGCGGCGTTTTCACATGCGGGTTGCCGGTAAAACCGAAATCGCCGTAACCCTGGTCGTCGGTCATGATCAGCAGGATGTTCGGACGGGTTTTCTGCTGGCTGTAAGCAGGTACGATACAAGATGCACAAAGCATCAACAAGGCGAAAACACGCTGTTTCATCTGGCCTCCTGTTTTCTGGTATATACCCGATCGATGGAAGCGCCTTCGTCCCCTTGCTGCTTCATCCAGGCTTGGAGTTCTTTTTTCATGGAGGCAATGCGCGCGGCGTATTTCGGGTCGGCCGCCAGGTTAGCGAGCTCAAACGGGTCTTTTTCGATGTCGTAAAACTCAATGGCCGGACGGTTTACGAAGCGGTCGGTGATCTTTCTGGCCTGCGCATCGGCGGTATCGTCCACCCACGAGAACCAGACCGTATTGCGATCCTTACGCTCACGGTTCATCATAAAGCGATTGTAATACTGTTTGTCAGGCGTCAGGTTCACAATCAGCTTGTAGCGGTGGTCGCGGATGCTGCGGATCGGATAAGGGTCGCCTTCCGGAATGTTGTTGTGAATGCCGTAAACATAGTTCCTGGCTTCCCTGCTTTTGCCCGAAATGACCGGCAGAAAGCTTCTGCCATCCAGACCGGCAATGGGTTTGCCTCCCGCGATGTCGATCAGCGTCGGGGTAATGTCTTCATATTGTACCAGTGCATTGGTTTCCGACGATGCTTTTACCTTCCCCGGCCATTTGACGAGCATCGAACTCCGCTGACCGGTGTCGTACAGATTCCATTTAGCGCCCGGGAATTGCGCTCCCTGCTCCCCGAGAAAGATCAGGATGGTGTTCTGGTCCTGACCGGTTTCTTTCAGCAATGCGGCTATGTCGCCCACCTGGTTATCGAGTCTCCGCACTTCCGCGAGGTATTTTACATATTGCCGACGGGTAATCGGCGTATCCACCCAGTCGGCAGGTAATTTCAATTTTTGAGGATCAAATTCAGTGGTATCCCCTACCGTCCACGGCGCATGAGGATTGATACTCATCACGAAAAGGCAATACGGCTTGTCACTGCCAGTGATGTATTTTTTAACGTCATCGAGCCGGTAGGCGTCGGTAGGCGCAACGCAATTCGGCTCAAAACCATCGACGATATCGAACGGAAAGACATTCTTCGGCTTCGTCACATGGTCCTTGCCCGTCAGCCCCACACGATATCCCAGGTCACCCAGATAATGCGCGATGCTTTTCAGATGGTCGTATACCGGCTTGTGATTCTGGAACGAACCATGCCGGACCGGGTACAGACCCGTGAAAAGCGACGCCCGGGTAGGCACGCACATAGCTTCCGACGTGTAGAGATGGTTGAACTTCAACCCGTCCTTTGCCAGCGCATCGATATGCCTCGTTTGCAGGTTCCGGCCGCCATAACAGCTGAGTTGCCGGCTATCCAGGTCATCCGCCATGATCATCACGATGTTCAGTCGGGCTGTGTTCGGACGGGCCGCGTTCGGACGGGCCGCGTTCAGTCGGGTTCCATGCAATTGTGCTCCGACGGGCTTTGCCGGACGCTGGCGGCCATTGGATTGATCTTCCCGCAACAAAGTCGCATGAATAGTACCCATGGCGCCGAGCGACAGCAGCACGTTGAGAATAATGCAGATTTTGAAAGTTCTAAGCATGATGATGGGTAGTTTACTTCGGCTTTCGGCAGTCGGCTTTCGGCGGTTGCCTGTTTTTTGATTTTAATAGAAAAATACAAATCACCCTCATCCTACTCCCGAAAGCCGATTGCTGAAAGCCGACCGCCGAAAGCCGACTGCCCTCCTACCATCCCGGATTCTGCTTTCCCTGCAGTTTAGGATTGTTATCGATCTCCTGCTGCGGAATCGGGTACAGGTAATGTTTGGGCTGCACATTGGTTTTACCTGCCGCATGCAGGGACTTAATCAGGTACGCGTCGGGTCCATCGAGCGGTTTGTAGCGGATCAGGTCAAACCAGCGGGAGTACTCGAATACGAATTCGAGCCGACGGTCGATCCTTAACGAGTCACGGAACCGGGCCTGGGAGAGACCGGGTGTCAGATCGTTCAGCCCTGCGCGCCGACGCACCTTATTATAGGAAGCGTAAGCAGTCGCATTCGGTCCGTTCTGCTCATTCTCCGCTTCAGCATGGATCAGCAGCACATCGGAAAAGCGGAGGATCGACACATTGGCTGCCGACTGCGCGAGGTTGCCTGCCTGAGCCGGGTCCCACCATTTATTGAAATGCGGGTTGGGCTTGTTCTGCCCGGTAGCGGGGTCTTTCACGGTCAGTTGGTAGGTTTGCCCGTTAGCCGGGCTCACGATCGACGTGATGAAGGTCACATCCCTCCTTTTGTCTTTGGCAGCATACAATTCATACACGCGCGGCATCGGTTGTTCCGCGAAATTGCCATTCAAACCGGGAATGCCCGTAGGCGCCTCTCGCATGGCCTGGTTGTTTCCGTGCGAATCAGCATTAGACTCAAACTGAGCTGAAAAAATGTGCTCGACACCATTTTTATAGGCGGGCAAAAAAGCGTGCGAGTAATCCGCAAACAAGTCATATCCGAAAGCGCCGTCGATGACCTCCCGGCTTTTCTGAATTGCATTGACGTAGTCATATCGGGTCAGGTATACCTTTGCCAGCAGGGACCGCGCCGCGCCGCCGGTGGCACGTCCGGCATCGCCCGCGGCATACTTCGGACCCGATTTGGCAAATGGATCATGAGGCAACGCTTCTGCATCTTTCAGGTCCCGGATGATCTGCTGGTAAACCTGCTCGGCAGGCGTACGCTCCACATACAGGTCGGACGGACTCAGCGAATTCGTTTCATGCAGGATCAGGGGAACATCGCCATAGAGCCGTACGAGGTTGAAATAAAACAATGCCCGCAGGAATTTTGCTTCCAGCACCAATCGCCCGCGCAGGGTTTCATCCATTTCAATGGCTGGGATCCGGTCAATAGCGATGTTGGCCCGGTTGACAGCGTCATAATGCTGCTGCCAGATTTCACGCACACGCTGGCCCGTGGATGAATGCGAGAGTACCGACTGCGAGCGCACATCCGCGTTGGTCGCACCCGGACCGGGCTGCACATCGTCGCTCATCATATCCATTCCGGTCGAGAAAAGAACATGATATGGTGTCTGTCCCGTCGAATTAAGCCGGAAATAAATACTGTTGACGCCCGCCACGGCATCGGCCTGTGTCTTGAAAAACTGGTCGGAAGATACAAACGATTTCGGCGCTTCGTCCAGGTCGACGCAGCCTGTCATCGTGACGGCGAACAATGCGACCAGCAGACTCTTTTTCAGGTTATATTTCAATTTGTTCATGATCATCTCCGGGTAAATGCGTTGTTTCAGAATGTGAGGGTCAAACCGCCCAGGAAAGTCTTACTGGCCGGGTATACGCCATTGTCGACACCCTGGGTCAGCGTGGTCTGCTCGTTGCGGCTTACTTCCGGATCGTAGCCGGTATACTTCGTCCATGTGATCCAGTTTTGAGCCGTCACATAAAACCGGAGCTGGCTGATTCTGCAATGCGAAAGTACCGACGCAGGCAGCGAATAGCCCAGGCTCAGATTTTTAAGGCGCAGGCAAGATCCGTTTTCGATAAAGCGGTCGGATACGGTCACTGCCGGATTTTCTATAGCACGGTGGATTACGTTGCTCGGATTGGCCGGCGTCCAGCGGTCGAGCATGGTCGTGGAAGCATTGATATACCCCGTTCCCAGTTCGAGGTTGGCCTGGTTAGCATTGTACACCTTGTTACCGGACTGGCCTTGCAGCAGTATATTCAGGTCGAAGTTTTTGTAAGAAAAATTATTGGTAAGACCGAAAATGAACTTCGGTTGCGCATTGCCGACGATCACGCGGTCGTAAGCCTGGGTAATGGTGCCGTCGGGCTTGCCATCTGCCCCGCTCACATCCACATACCGCTGACTTCCCGCTTTGTCGTTCGCGTTGAATTTGGGCAGTTTGGCGATATCGTCGCCGTTCTGAAAAATACCATCGGTTTTCAACACCAGGAAAGAACCCAGTGGATAGCCCACCTGCGCGATCGACACGCCCGAAATGACCGACGACACACCGGGGCCGAGGCTCGTTACCTTGTTGCGGTTGGTCGAGAACACCAGGTCCGTCGTCCACCCGAATGCCCCTTCCGAGTTGATGGAGTTGACCGAGAGTTCCACGCCCTTATTGGTTACGCTGCCATAGTTCTGGAATGCATTGGGGTAACCGCTGGTATAAGGAAGTGGCACGTCGAGCAGCAGGTCGGTTGTTTTCTTGTAATAGGCATCCAGGGTAACAGTGATCCGGTTTTTGAACAATCCCAGGTCGATGCCGGCATCGTACTGGGCCGTCTGCTCCCAGCCGAGGTTGGGGTTGGCAATACCATTGGGTGCGTAACCCGCCACCAGTTTTCTGCCGAACAGGTAGCTGTAATATGCCTCCTGCGCGAGCGAGGTGTAAGGGGCGATTTCCTGGTTGCCCGTTACGCCACCACTCAGTCGCAGTTTGAGATTGCTGATTTCCTGAATGTTACGAATAAACTCTTCCCGGCCAAGATTCCAGGAGAATGCCGCAGAAGGGAAAAAGCCCCATTTATTGTCCTCACCCAATCGCGACGAACCGTCGGCACGGGCGGTCAGGGTAAGATTGTATTTATTCCGGAACGTATAATTGACACGGCCGAGATAGGATAGCAAAGTCCATTTGAAATAATTGGAAGAGGCATTCTGAAATGTGGTACCGCCGCCCAGGTTGTGATAACCAAACTCATCGGTAACGAAGGTCGCAGCGCGCGCCACGGTGTTTTCGGTTGTAGAAGCCTGTTGGGTGATCCCGATCACGACATCCAGCGCATGATCCGGATTAAAGGTTTTGTTGTAGCTCAATGTGTTTTCATTCAGCCAGCCGATCGTGTTCTTGTTCCCGATAATACCCTGCCCCCCGAGCCCGCTTCCCTCCTGCAAGGTCGCGGGCAGATAACGGTTTTGTTTATTGAGCAAAATGTCGGTACCCAGCGAAACCTTGGCTTTCAGTCCGTCGGCGATCTGGTACTCCCCATAGGCGTTGCCGAACCCGCGGAAGATGTGCGTTTCATTCACTTGCAGGAACAGCGTGGCGACCGGATTTGCCAGGGGGCTGTCGTAGATACTCCGCAACGTAAAACCATTGGCGCTCGTGGGATCATGCACCGGCATCGTGGGCGGCATTTGCAACAGGTTGGGGACAACGTTTTCCGGGGCTACCTGTGCCGAGGATTTGCTGCCCGAGAAGTTGAAACCCAACTTAAAACGCTTGCTCATATCGCGATCGATATTGATACGGAAAGAATAGCGCTCGAAATCGGTATTGTGCAGGATTCCGTTCTGTTTGAAATAATTGCCCGACAATGCGAAACGCGTTTTGTCATCACCGCCTGAAAACGAAAGGCTGTGGTTCTGGATCGAAGCTTGCCGGAATGCCTCATCCTGCCAGTCGGTGCCTACGCCCGGCCGTCCCAGGCTGTCGATTTCCGCCTGACTGAATGCCGGTGCTTTTTTTGAATCGGCCATCGCGTCATTTTTCAGTAAGGCCCATTGCTGCGCATTCAGGAGCGGGAGCCTTTTAAGCACTTTCTGAACGCCATAGTAACCGTCGTAGGTGATCACATTCTTACCTGCCTTCCCTTTTTTGGTTGTGATGATCACCACCCCATTGGCTCCCCTGGAACCATAAATGGCCGTTGCCGAAGCATCTTTGAGGATGTCGATCGATTCGATGTCCCCGGGATTCAGGGTTGATAATGCATTGATCGCAGGCCCATTGGTGACGCCGGCGTCGGCATAGCTGTTATTGTTATAAACCGGAAAACCGTCGATCACGTAGAGCGGCTCGTTGGCGCCATTGATGGAATTTCCACCCCGGATTTTGATGCTGACCGAACTCCCCGGCTGCCCCGAGGATTGGGTTACCTGCACGCCTGCCGCACGTCCCTGCAAGGCCCGGTCAAGCGAGCTGATGGGTACGCCTTTGAGGTCACCGGTCGAAATGGACGATACCGAGCCGGTCAGGTCACCTTTTTTCTGGGTACCATAACCGATCACCACCACCTGATCGAGTACATTGGAGGTTTTCAGATGCACTTCAATGGCCGCGGTGCTCAGTTCATATATTTCGACTTCCTGCTGCTGGTAGCCGGTGAGGCTGATCTGAAGTGTAAACGGGAATTCCTTTCCCGCAGGAATGCTGAACAGGCCATCCGGGTCGGTTACGGCGTTTCGTGAGGTACCTTTCTGCACGACGGTAGCACCGGGGAGCGTTTGTCCGGCATCGTCGCGTACGACACCGTGCACCAGCTCCTGTGCGTACAGGGAGCCGGTCAGCCATATGAGAATGGCTGACATGATCAGTTTTTTCATGCCAAAGTATTTTTTAGATGAGTAGTTGAAGGTCGGATCCAAGCAGTCCGCCCCGGAGGGAGAGCGAACTTCCCGCATTATACGTATCCCGGGTAACTAGCGGGTGTTGCTTCTGGCATTTGCCTGTCGCGCTGCCGACTGCCCTGCCGGCGCGCCGAACGGGTTAGCCGGTTTGATCTTTTCATAATCCACCACACCGGTACGCTCTGCCCAGCGGAAATACTCAGCCGAAAGTTCATTGACGATATCGGTTCGGGAGGCTGCGAGGTCGGCGGTTTCACCCCGGTCCTTTTCCAGGTCATACAGCTCCCATTTATAGGATGGATAGGTTGACACTATTTTCCATTTACCCTTTCTGACTGCCCGGTTACCCGCACGTTCCCAGAAGATCGGCTCACTGCGATCCACTTCCTGTATTTTGCCAGTCAGCACGGGAAGCAGGCTTCTGCCGGGTAATACATTGGTTTTGACTCCGTTAAAAGTAACAGGATAGGTGGCTTGGGCAAGATCATAGAAAGTCGGGGCGAGGTCGATCAGGTGACCGGTACCTTTCACGATCCCACCGGCTTTGATCTGTTTGGGAAACCAGGCGATAAACGGTGCGCTGATCCCGCCCTCATGCATATTGTTTTTGTAATGCGAATGCGGTGTGTTGGAAACATAAGCCCAGTTCTGGTCCTGGTAGCTGTACGATCCCGCCGTCCCCACCGGACCAGTGTTCCGCTGCGGCTTACGGCGTGATGTACCCGAGTAACCTCCCTGCGCCCCGTTGTCGGAAATGAAGACGATCAGGGTGTTTTCTTCCTTCCGGAGTGCTTTCAGCTTTTCGCGGAGTTTGCCCACATTCTGGTCTACCCGGTCCACCATGGCTGCATAAACTTCCATTTTAGTCTGCCAAAGCTGTTTTTCATCGTAAGGGACATTGTCCCAGGCAGGCACCTCCGGGTCGCGAACAGCCACGGCCTGATGAGGATCTGCGATACCCAGTGTTTTCTGACGCGCAATGCGCTCATTCCGTAGTGAATCCCAGCCGAGGGCATACCGGCCCTTGTATTTGGCAATATCCTCCGGCAGTGCCTGCAACGGCCAGTGCGGGGCATTGAATGCGAGGTAGAGAAAGAATGGTTTGGCGGTTTTACTCTGCTCATCCAGGAACTGCAGCGCGTGGTCGGTGATCTCGTTTGTCAGGTATTTGTCTTTGGGCAAACGAATCCTCTTGTTATCCTCGACGAGTTCCACCTGCGGCGCCTGACCGTATTCACCAATATCGAAATAGTTGCTGGCACCACCGATAAAACCGTAAAAACGGTCGAATCCGCGCTGATTGGGCCAGGCGAGACTGTCGTCGCCCACATGCCATTTGCCACTCAGAAGCGTGCTGTATCCTGCGTTGCGCAACACCTCCCCAAAAGTGAGTGATTCTTTATTGAGATAACCCTGGTAAGGCGGCAGCCCGAGATTGACGTTGAAATAACCAACGCCTGCCTTGTGCGGATACTGGCCTGTAATCAGCGACGCACGGGTGGGTGCGCAGATGGAATTGTTGTAAAACTGTCTGAAACGAATCCCTTCGGCGGCAAGCTGGTCGAGATTAGGGGTTTTGATCTCCGAACCGAATGCCCCGATATCGGAGTAACCCAGGTCGTCGACCATGATGAGGATGATATTCGGACGGGTGTCGGGAGCGGCTTTTTTCTGAGCAATGGCGTCGGGCACGAACACCGCTGAAAAGCCGGTCAGAAGTCCCAGGGTGAGGGTAGAAACTTTCATAAATAACTGGATGGCCGGTCAATACAATTGTGCCGGGGCTTATGATATGGTGAAATGGTTGAGATTCGCGAGTGGGTTGTTGGTGACAACACCAACAGCAGTAACACAGGACGCGATGAGTTGTCGGCTGTCAGTCCTGCGGTGATCGCGATACTAACAACAGCTTGAACAGTACCGGCAAAAGGCGGAAGAATATACCACGCGAAGGTTCAACAAGATAACCTGTTCTGAATACGGATTCATCTTAAATGTTATGTTGAATATGAAACAAACTATCCGTCGGTGGTTAACAAATAGTTAATCTATCAATTAGATAGGCAAATATAGTCACATCCCATTCCCGAAAACAAGAATACAGGCTCTTTTTTTTGACAGAATTCAAAACTTACCCGGATACCGGCAAAAATCCATCCCTTCCTATGGACTAATCCGTTGTGTAAGTTGAAGGTTTCGGGTCCAATTTGCGGACCGGAAATTTGGAATGGTCAATCGATAATAAAGCTATCGGGGTCAGCGACTGCGGGCTCCGGCGTGGGTTGTCCCGTCATTTCGAGTAATGTGATTTCAATCATTCTGCTTAGGGCATTCAACGAAAGGTCATTCGGTTCGGTACCAAATGGTTCTTCAAGCTCATCGGCGATGGCCTCAAAAGCGACAAATGTGTAACCGATGAAAACCGTGATCAGCGGGGTAATCCAGCCGAGGCTGTCGACCAGGCCAAAAGGTAGCAGGAAACAATACAGGTAGACGGTCCGGTGAAGCAACACCTGGTAGGTGTAGGGGATCGGCGTCGAGGCAATGCGTTCGCAGCCACCGACGATATCGGAGAGTTTGTTCAGGTTCTCGTCCATAGCGGCCTGACAAATCGGATCAATGAAGTCCTTTTCGCGAGCCTCTTTTACCCAGCTGCCCATTTCCAGCATCAGGATCACGGGCTTATAACGGGCACCGATTAATTTTTGAGCCAGTTCACTCGGCAACCTGCTCTGAATATCGTGTGAAGGGTCGGTTTTCCTGAGCTGATGTTTCAAACAATAAGTAAAGACGATCAGCATCCGGACAAAATCATCGACCTCCTTGCTTCGGGCATCATATCCCGTGAGTGTTATTGCCTGACGTGCAAGTGACCTGGTGTCGTTCAGCAGCGCGCCCCAGAGTTTTCTGCCCTCCCAGAACCTGTCATAGCTGGCGTTGTTGCGGAATCCCAGAAACAGGGCCATTGCTACTCCGAAGATGGTAAAGGGAGCAGGACTTAAAGGAATTTTGTAATGATATAAGGTCCCATTGAGATAGACGATCGCGACCGACATGAACAACAGCAACAACAGCCTCGGCAAGAGCTGGGGCAGCACCGAGCCCTGCCAGACAAAAAGCATTTTAAACCAGTGTTCTTTCTTTCGTTGGATCATTTCAAACGCCCGACTGCTGCCGAAGAAACGTATAAACTGTATGCAAATACAGCCCTGGCGTCAAAAGTGGTGCTTATCCCCCAGAATACAAAATCTGCCTCTGCTTCCTGACAATTTTCATGTTCATCGCTCCGCCATTTTTTTAACGGCACCCGGATCGCGGCACGGTGTCAGGTGGATGCTTAACCCCGGTAATTTTAATTTTTCAAGGTTTTTTGTTTTTATTTGCGGAAGCACTGAACTTTTGAAAACGGATACCGGACATACAGACGATGAGGCGCTCTGGGCGTCCATGAGGCAAGGTGACGAACCCGCTTTCGAATTGCTGTATAACCGTTACTTCCAGGTTTTGTTTAGCTATGGTAAAAGACTGGCACCGGAAGATATTGTTTCAGACGCTATTCAGGATCTTTTCGTCGCGATCTGGCGCAACCGTCTCACTGTGGGACAGGCCGTTTCGGTAAAGTTTTATCTGCTGCGTTCCCTGCGCCGGGAAATTGTAAAGACGCTGAAAACTGACCAGCATGCGGACTGGGAGGAGCTCGATGAAAAGCAATTACCGGTACAAATGTCACCGGAATCAGTTTATGCAAGCCATGAAGAAGTTTTCGAGCAAACCGAGCAGCTCCGTATCTGGCTCAGCCGGTTGCCGCCCCGCCAGAACGAAGCATTGCTGCTGCGTTACTATCATAACCTCGAATACGCCGAGGTAGCGCAGGTGCTTAATATCAAGGAACAAACCGCCCGCAACCTGGTGCAAAAGGCTATCGCTATCCTAAAAAAGATCGCTATCCTGTTGATTTTCAGCCTTATAAAATTACTTTAATTTTTTCGATAAAAAATAGTGCTTTGGGGAGGTTAAAACAGGCCTGCCCCCACTCTGTATTAAAAATGGGAGTAACCAATTTCCCAGTACAGATATGAAGTACGCAAACCATTCGGTCACTGATTTTTTGGAAGATGCCGATTTTCGCAATTGGGTGCAAAATCCGACATCCGATTCCAATGCTTTCTGGCAGCAGTTTCTCAGTGAATATCCTCAAAAGGCAGCGGCGGTTTCAAGGGCTCGTGAGCTGCTGCTTGCTCTGGATGAGCAGGTTAATGCTGGCTTTGGCACTCAGCAGCGCCGGGATCAGGTTTTCCGACAGATTAAAACACAGATCACCGGACGAGAACAGCGCCCGGTGAGAAGGTTGCCTGCCTGGCCTTACTGGGCCGTGGCTGCTTCAGTTATCCTGTTGCTCGGTTTGTGGTTTATCAATAATCCCCGCCGCAAGACGCTTACCTACGAATCCAATGTGGCGGACGCAAGGCAGCGCCTGGTCGAAAAAGTAAATACCGGCAATGTCCCCATGTCCATTCTGCTGTCCGACGGCAGCAAAATCCGACTCGCCCCCGCGAGCCGTTTGTCATTCCCGGAGCAGTTCAATGAAGGCGGCACCAGAGCGGTGTACCTGAGCGGGGAGGCTTATTTTGATGTAGCCAGAAATCCGGACCGGCCTTTCCTGGTGTATTCCAATGAGCTGATTACAAAAGTACTAGGTACGAGCTTCAATATCCGGGCCTACGAGCGCGACCAGGATGTCGTCGTGAATGTTACCTCCGGAAAAGTGGCGGTTTCGATCTCCGATGAACTGGGTTCAGCGGCCACGCAAAATAGCAAAGTGCGGGATCTGCTTCTTTTGCCGAACCAGCAGGCAACGCTGTCACGCAAGGATGTGGAGCTGGTCCGGTCTGTGGTGAAAGAGCCTGTTCTCGTGAAGGGCGCTGCCTTGCCGAAGCAGTTTGTCTTCACCAGATCTGCTGTTCCCGAAGTGTTCGACATGCTTGAAACAGCCTACGGTGTGCCCATTGTTTACGACGCGGCGCGATTCGCACAATGCGAGCTGACCGCCGACCTAAGCATGGAATCCCTTTACGAAAAACTGGATGTGATCTGCAAATCAATCGAGGCAGAATACAAGAGTACCGACGGCCGGATCATCATCAGCGGAAACGGCTGCCATTAATTTTAACCCTAACCTTCCCGCTATGCTATAAAAGTACATTAATCCCCAAAATGAAAAGCCGGTGATGCAGGAACATCACCGGCTCTGAAATCCCCACTCATGTTGCCATGACATCGCTTGAGACCCGATGCGGGGTGCTTTGCTTCAATGTTGGTTAAACCAAAACAATCAAAATTATGAAAATAATTGACACTATCCCTTTGGGGGTAGTCAAAACCATGCGATGGACTATTCTACAATGTTGTCTTGCCGCTCTTTTTGCCAATATCTCCTTTGCCGCTGACGTCCGCGCGCAGGAACTGTTGAACAGGAAGGTATCGGTAAGAGCGTCAAATCAGCAGATCTTTGCCGTGCTTAGTTCAATAGAAAAAAGCGCTGACGTGAAGTTTTCATACAGCCCTAACCTGATTCAGGCCACGCGCAAGGTGTCCCTGCAACTCTCGAATGAGAAACTTTCTGTGGTACTCGAAAAGCTGCTCGGCCCTTACGAGCTCACCTACGAAGTGGTAGGCCGGCAGATTATCCTCAAACGCAATTTACCCGAAGAAAAAGAAGATAGCCCTGAAAAAGAGAAGGTTGAAACAAAGTCCCTTCTTAAGGTCACCGGTGCGGTGACCGATCCGGCGGGAATGGGCCTGCCGGGTGTTAATATCCTGATCAAAGGGACACAGAGCGGCACCACCACGGATGAAAACGGGAAATATGTTCTCGAAATCCCGGACGCGGGTGCGACCCTGGTATTCTCTTTTGTCGGCTATGTCTCGCAGGAGGTCGCCGCCGGCACGGGTACGATCGTTAATGTGATTCTTAAACAAGATGACAAGATTCTCAGTGAAGTGGTGGTGGTCGGATATGGGGTTGTCAAGAAGCGGGACCTGACCGGATCCGTGTCTTCTATTGGTGCAACAGAGCTGAAAGAGCAGCCCGTCAGCTCCTTCAATCAGGCCTTGCAGGGCCGGGTGGCGGGCGTACAGGTTACCAACTCATCCAACGCGCCAGGCGGCGGGATCACGATCCGTGTGAGAGGCGGCAACTCGATTTCCGCCAGCAACGATCCGCTTTACGTGATCGACGGTTTCCCGATGACCAGTCCCGATCCCGCGAGCGGGGCAAACAATTCGGCCGCCTATCCGAACCCGCTGTCGGCCGTCAATCCCAATGACATCGAATCCATTGAAATACTTAAAGATGCGTCTGCAACAGCCATTTACGGTTCAAGGGGCGCCAATGGCGTAGTGCTTGTCACGACGAAGCGTGGGAAAGAAGGCCAGGCCAGTGTCGATTTTGAAACCTATTACGGCGTCCAGCAAATCACCAGAATGCTGGACATGGCCACGGCTGCGGAACATACAGCCGCGAAAAATGAACAATTGCGTAACCTGAATTTTGCAGAGCGGTACGGGAATCCCAACGGCGCGTACCCCAAGCCTCCCGCCGAATATGGGGAAGGCACCAACTGGCAAAAGGAAATATTCCGCAGCGCACCAATCCAGAATTATCAAATATCCATATCCGGGGGTTCCGACAAGATCCGCTACCTGGTCAGCGGCAACTATTTCAACCAGGACGGGATTGTCATCACTTCCAATTTCAAACGGTTCACCGCGCGGGTCAACCTCGACGCCAATGTCAGCAAGCGGGTCAAAGTCGGTACCAACTTTACCATTAGCCGGAGCAACAACAACAGCGTGAACGAAACCGGCGGGGCAAGTCTGGTTGGATTGACATTGCGTGCCTCGCCGGCCAGTCCGATTTTCGACGCTAACGGCAACTACCAGCTACTGAACGTCGGATCGGGTTCGGGATTCAACTCCATCGCCAATCCGGTGGCTGTTGCCAGGACTTCGACCAACAACCTTCTGTCGGATCGTATATTGGGCAACGTTTTTACCGAAATCGTGCTCGCCGAGGGGCTGAGTGCCCGTATCAGCCTCGGGGCGGACGTGCTTAATACGCGCCGTAATATTTTTTACACACCCGAGACATTGATCGGCAATACCCTGAACGGATTTGGCAGTAACGGATCGGCCAACAATCTGAATTTGCTCAATGAAAACGTCCTGACCTATTCCCGTTCGAGTGGCATACACGGCTTCGATGTCGTGGCGGGGATCACTTTCCAGAGCAACCGGGAAGAACGGGCCTATGCCGAAGCGCAGGATTTCCCCAGCTACTCACTGGGTGCCAACAACATCGGGTTGGGGAATAAGCCGCTCCCGCCCAGAGGCGCATTGAACAAATGGGGCCTGAACTCGTACCTGGGACGTGTCAATTACCGTCTTTCCGGCCGGTACCTGTTCACTTTGACCGGCCGCATCGACGGGTCGTCACGTTTTGGCGCCAACAACAAGTATGGCTTTTTTCCCTCGGGCGCATTCGCATGGCGTGTGTCCGACGAGGCATTCATGAAAAGCATCAGGGCTGTCAGCGACCTGAAATTCCGCCTGAGCTACGGCGTAACCGGCAACGATGGGATTGGTCTGTATAATTCGCTCTCTCAGTACGCTACTTCGCGTACCGTTTTCGGTGACGCGGAAGTTCTCGCCAACCAGGCTTCCCGCATCGCAAACCCGGACCTGCGCTGGGAAAAAACGGCGCAGTTCGATGCCGGTTTTGATCTGGGGCTGCTTGGCAACCGGATACTGATCACGGCCGACTATTATATCAAAACCACCACGGACCTGCTACTGCCGGTCGAGCTGCCTGCTACTACCGGTTTTACTACGGTAACCCGAAACATCGGAAGCCTGGCTAACCGGGGTTTTGAGCTGGGGATCAATACGGTGAATACAGATGGTATGGTGAAATGGAAAACCAATGCCAACTTCTCCCTGAACCGCAACAAGGTATTGCGGCTCAATACGTCGGATCAGATTTTCACGGCCAACTCCATCGTGAAGGTGGGCGAATCGGTGGGATCATTTTACGGCAATGTTTTTAACGGGATCTGGCAGACAGCCGATGAAATCAAGGCAGCCGGCAACCTGGCCCGGGCCGGCGATTTACCCGGGGCGATCCGCTACAAGGATGTCAACGGCGACGGTGTTTTCAATGAGGCAACCGACCGGCAGATCCTCGGCAATGGCCTTCCCAAATTCATTTTCGGCATGACCAACCACGTATCTTTCAAGGGTTTTGACCTGTCTGTCTTTATCCAGGGCGTGCAGGGAAACAAAATCCTGAATGAGACGCGGAAGTCTATGGAGCAATCGGACCCGAGCGATAACCTGTTGAAAACGGTCATCGAAGGTGCCTGGCGGGCAGATAAGCCATCCAATACCCTGCCGTCGATCCGGCAATGGAGGAGTACCAATACAGATTCCTTTTATATCGAAGACGGCTCCTTTGTGCGGCTTAAAAACGTTTCGCTCGGATATGTAATACCATTGAAACCGGGATGGATCAAGCGCGTGCGTGCCTATGTAAGCGGGCAAAACCTGGTGACATTGACCCAATACCACGGTTTCGACCCGGAAGTCAATTCCAATTTCACCAGCAACACCCAATACGGACTCGACAGTTACGCCTACCCGGCGGCACGGACCTACACCCTCGGCGCTTCCTTGTCCTTTTAACCCGTTCAAACTTTTTGGAAATGAAAACAAAATACCTTCTGACGCTCATCGTCGCACTGATGTTCTCGGTGTCCTGCGAAGACAACCTGAGAGAAGAACCCCTCAGCTTTCTGGAAGAGTCCAATTCTTTTAAAACCGCCTCGGACGCAACATCGGCACTGAATGCCGTCTACGACCGGCTGCGGGGCGTGTACGGAATGACCATGATCGATCTCGCGGACCTGAACGGGGATGAATGTGAAGTGCGGGAAGAAAACGGCGGCGGCAGCGAAATACATAAGAACCTGTTCAATAGCGGGTCCGGCGTTTTTGATACATTCTACACCGCCAGCTACACACTGATCGATCGGGCCAACCGCGTCATTGCCAACGTTCCCGGTATCAGCATGGACAGCAAGCTCCGCGATCAGATCGTGGGCGAAGCCAAATTCCTGCGTGCATTGTCCTACTTCAACCTGGTACGGGCATTCGGCGATGTGCCGCTGGTAACGGCGGTGAGCAACGACGTGGTCAACGTGGAAATGGCCCGCGATCCTGCGGACAAGATTTATGCCCAGATCATTTCAGATTTGCAGGAAGCGGAAAACACCATCCCGGCCAAATACACGCTTGCTTCCGAAACCGGCCGGGCTACCTCCGGAGCAGCCAAAAGCATTCTGGCGAAGGTGTACCTTACCCGTAAGGATTGGGCCAATGCGGCAGCAAAGGCCCGGGAAGTGATCGGATCAGGTACATACAGCCTGGTACCCGACTACCGCGACGTGTTTACCCCTGAAAAGGAAAACGGTCCCGAGCATATCTTCTCCGTACAATACAGCTGCGTGCTGCCGCAATACGGAAGTCCGATGGCAGAGAATTTCGCAATCTATTTCAGCTACCCGATCAATCTCACCGGCGGCACCTACCAAGTGGTACCGACCCACGCCAGCTCCTACACCGAAGGGGATTACCGCCGGGAGGTGACGGTGATTGAAGAGAAAAAGACAGCAAACGGAACGGTTGTGAAGTCGCGTACAGGGCCGCATACCGACAAATACTGGGACCCGCTGGCGTGCGGTGCAGGTCGCGCACGCAACAATTTCATGGTGATACGATACGCGGATGTGCTGCTGATGTACGCCGAAGCCCTCAATGAGGCGGGTGGGCCCACAGCAGATGCCTACGCGGCCGTTAACCAGGTGCGGGCGCGGGCCAGAAACGGCAGGCAATCCACGGTACTCCCCGATCTTAAAAATCTTACTCAGGATCAATTTCGTGAAAGTGTTTATCAGGAACGCAGCTGGGAACTCTGCTTCGAAGGCCATCGCCGGTGGGATCTGCTCCGAACGGGCCGGTACATCGCCCGTATGCAGAAGCTGGGTATCGTCGCCGAACAACGCCATTTGCTATACCCTATTCCGGTACAGGAAATAGACGTCAACCCGGCATTGGAGCAAAATCCAGGTTATTAATCCACTGAAATAGCAATCATCGTCCGGCAAGGCCTTCCTGGTGAAGCCCTTGCCGGCTTATCCCGATATTTATGAAATATTTTCTTATCATACTCATTTTGCTTAAAGGCCTCACGGGCATTGCCCAGGAGAAATACGATGTTATTGTATACGGAGGTACCCCCGGTGGTGTCATAGCGGCTGTCGCAGCGGCGCGGGAGGGTGCAAAAGTACTGCTCATTGAACAAACAGGCCATGTCGGCGGATTGAATACGAGCGGCATCGGCACAGCGGAGTCGGAACACATGATCGAGGAAACGATTTCGGGTCTTCCCTTGGAATTCTATGCGCGCATGAGCAAGTTTTATGGAAAGGACAAAACCCAGTTCTATTTTGAATCGCATGTCGCTGAAAAGACCTTCAAAGATCTGCTGTCTGAGGCGGGCGTGAAGGTCACATTCCATGGGTATGTTCAGAAAGTAAATAAAAAAGCAGCTGCCATCACCTCGATCCGGCTCACGGATGGGAACGATTATGCAGCACGCGTGTTTCTGGACTGCACCTATGAGGGCGACCTGATGGCGCGGTCAGGGGTATCGTATACGTACGGTCGGGAGAGCAAAGACACTTATGGTGAATCCTACGCGGGCGTCCGGTTTATGGACGAGCCCATCGATGCTTCGCCCTACGATGATTCGGGGAAGTTGTTACCGGGTTTCGTCGAGCGAAGCACTTTGACGGAAGGCCAGGCGGATAAGCGTGTCATGAACTACAATTTCCGGGTCATGATGTCGACATTGGATAACAGGGTACCTTTTCCAAAACCCGGGCAATACACCCCTGAACGGTTCGTCTTGCTCAGGCGTCTTCTGAAAAACAAACCCGAAACCAAATTCCGGGATATCATCGACCTGTATGCCTGGAACTATCCGGCGGGGAAGTTCGAAACCAACAACAAACAGAAATCGGTCATTTCGCTCGGGCATTTTGGTGGCAATACCGAATATCCCGATGCAGATTACAAGAAACAAAAAGCCATTTACAACGATCACAAAAACTGGACGCTCGGCCTGCTCTACTTTCTGGCCAACGACCCCTCAGTACCAAAGGCTCTACATGATGAGGTCAACAGGTACGGTCTCACGGCGGATGAATTTCAGGATAATGGCAACTTCCCCTATTACCTGTATGTCCGGGAGGCCAGAAGAATGAAGGGGGAATTGGTCCAGACACAGCATGATATCCTCGAACAACGTTCCAAACCCGACGCGATTTGCCTCGGCTCGCATTGGATCGACAGCCATCATGTGCAGCGTGTGGCCGTTTCCAAAACACAATTTGTCAATGAGGGCCGGATCTGGCATCCGACCACCGCGCCTTATGAATTTTCCTACGGCACCATTACCCCCAAGGCTTCGGAATGCATCAACCTGCTTGTGCCGGTATGTCTCTCGGTATCGCATGTGGCATTCTGCTCGGCACGGGTGGAATCCACCTGGATGCAGCTCGGGAATAGCGCCGGAATTGCGGCAGCGATGGCTGCATCACAGCAAAAAAGTGTACAGGCGATCGATATCCCCGCATTGCAGTCCAGGTTGAAAGATAGGGCGGTCATCATCAGTATCGATCAGCAGCCATGGGATGGTGACAAAGACGTACGTAAAAAATAGGCATATGAAACAATGCATTCACGCATTATTACTATTCGGGATCTCGCTGACTGCGTATAGCCAGCCCCAATTCGATGTGGTGGTTTACGGGGGCACGGCAGCGGGCTTTGCCTCGGCGATACAGGTGGCCCGGATGGGTAAAACCGTCGCGCTGCTCGAACCTTCGGCGCATATCGGCGGGAATGTGGTGGAAGGACTTGGAGGAACCGATATCGACAATCACAGCGAGTTCCAAAACAGTCCGGCCGTGGGTGGGATTGCGCTCGAATTTTACCGGCGTATCGCCAGCGCTTACCACCGCCGGGAAGCCTTCGAACAAATGTTGCGGGAGCAGCGGAAAGACCCCGCTCTGTGGCGCATGGAGTCCAAAATGGCGGAAAAGGTGATCTCCGACTGGCTTGCGGAGCATAAAATATCCGTTTTTCTGAACATACGCCTGGCCGAACCGGCTGATGCAGTGCGAAAGTCCAAAACCAGCATCGGGCAGATCAGGACATCCGACGGCCGCACTTTTTCAGGCGAAGTCTTTATCGATGCGAGCATTGAAGGCGACCTGCTGGCCGCAGCGGGCGTGCATACGGTGGTGGGCCGCGAAGCCAACAGCACCTATGGCGAAACACTGAATGGCATTCGCGGCGAAACCACCCATGCACAGTTTGCCGTGAAGGTTGACCCCTTCCGCATTCCCGGCGATCCCGGGAGCGGCCTGATCCCGACCATCCAAAACGAACCGCAGGGCACACCGGGGGAGGCAGACAAAAACATCCAGGCATACTGTTTCCGGGTCTGTCTGACCCAAAACCCCTCCAATCGCATGCCGTTTTACAAACCGGACGATTACCGGCGAAGCGACTATGAAATATACCTGCGGTACCTGAAGGCCGGCGGTAAACTATATGTCCCCGCAGCCCAGCTTCCGAATGGTAAAACCGACCTGGGAGCCTGGCACGACCTTTCGCACAACCTCTACGGGATGAATGCCGCTTATCCTGAAGGAAATCACAAAAAACGACAACAGATACTCAGATTTCATGCCAATTTCACGAAGGGGCTTTTTTACTTTCTCGCCACAGACAAGGAGGTTGCTTCGCTCGCGCCGAAGTTGCAGCAGGAATGGTCGAGTTGGGGCTATGCCCGGGATGAATTTACCGACAACGGCCATTTCCCGCGGATGTTCTACGTGCGCGACGCGCGCCGGATGGTATCGGATTATGTGATTACCGAGCATCACGTACGGAAGGAAAACCCGGTTCCCGTGGAAGATCCCGTTTGCATCGCATACTGGCCAACCGACGTCCACAGCGCCCGGCGCATTGTGCGCGATGGCACTGCCTATAATGAAGGCTTTGTATTTGGCGGGGATTACTGGCGGCCGTTGCCGGTATCGTACCGCTCAATGGTACCCCGGATGACCGAATGCACGAATTTACTGACCCCAACCTGCCTGTCGTCCAGCCATATTGCTTACGGCGCTATCCGGCTGGAATGGACGTTTATGCTGCTCGGACAAGCTGCCGCAATAGCTGCCGTTCAAGCGATAGAGGCAAAAAAGTCAGTGCAGGCAGTGGAATATCATGCGCTGAGAGCAGAGTTGGTCAAACAGGGCGCTGTTATTGCGCCTGCGCAGGCAGGTATGCCGGCGTATTAAAAACAGGCAAGTCACTGCTGAGGACTTCGTTCCCGCAGGCAGCAATCAAGTCCTGCACGCTTGCTGGTTCGATAAGAGCCCGCAAAATGCCGGCAGTTTGACGGCCGGGGTACCGGCGGCATTCGTATTGTTACAAAAAATAAGTCATAATTGAGAAAAGCGCAGGTTGCCGGGGCCTTCGATTAATTGTACTTTAGTTTAAAATAAGAACCGCAATGAATTTAAAATTTCCTGGCGCCGTACCGGAGATACCGGTAAGCGATTTAAAGATGGCTGCTGCCTATTACGAGCGCAATCTCGGTTTCAGTATAGACTGGGGTGGCGAGGATGGCGGCATTGCAGGAATCTCAAAAGGAGATTGCAGGATGTTTCTCACCAACGAAGCATTTCGGACGCATTACCGCAATGTCGGGCCGGCATTGGTGTGGCTCAATCTCGACAGCAAGGAACAGGTTAATGCGTTGTACGCGCTCTGGGTTTCCGGCCAGGCGAAGATTGTTTCACCGCCGGAATCAAAGCCCTGGGGGTTGCATGAGTTCACAGCCGCGGATCTTGACGGCAATCTGTTTCGGGTCTTTTATGATTTCGCTACGCCTGAACGCGAAGACAATAGCTGACAGCATTGTGTTGGATTGGGGCTTCGTTACGACCAGTAAGCGGCTCACCCACCCCTCATCATTTTAGAGGATTCTCATACCAAACCATTTTCAGGCCGTCGGTGGGTTTGTAGTAGAAGTGGATATTAGTTCGCCAATCCTGCCAGATCCACCGGAATCACGGCGATGCCGGTACGCGCGGGCGCATCGGAGTGGTGTGCGGACACGACGAGCCATTTACTATCAGGCGAGAACACCGGGTGATTGGCATTCCATTCAAAGGCGGTCACCTGCTTGTTGATATTCCCGTCCGCTGAAATAATGTAAATCGCATACTTCCCCGTGGCACTCCCTTCAGTAGATTCGTAGGCGACCCATCGGCCGTCAGGCGACCATACCGGCGCGCGGCCCTGACCAGGACTAAGCTGTTTCAGGGTGCCATCCTCACTCCGCAGCCAGATCGAATTGCGGGTCTGGTCATACACATTATCGGCTGTCGGGCGCTGGCCGGCAAAAGCGATCGTTTTTCCGTCCGGTGACACGAAAGGCATTCCGCAGCGGATCACCGCCGGGTCCGTGAGCGTTTGCGATTGACCCGATTGCAGGTCTACTTTCACAATATTACCACCGCGCTCGCCCTGATATGAGACGATAGCCACCTGCTTGTAGCCCGGGTACCAGCTGGGGTAAAACGGGTTTCCGGTCAGGTTGCGTATCATTACCTGTCGTGGAGTAGTCGCGACAGAATCGGTAAGCCAGAGGCTGGCCGGTTGACCGGGACCGATGCCGGTGAATGCGATCTGTCCGTCGGGAGCAGCGCTCGCACGGGTTGCACCAACGTTTCCACTCCAAAATACCTGCGCCTCGCCGCCACTGACCGGCACTTGAAAGAGCTCCCATTTCTGACCTTGCTTCTGGCGGCTGAAAAATATCTTTTTCCCGTCAGCGGTAAAGCCTGGCCAGTAATCGTTGGCATCCTGCGGTTTGGTCAGAAAGCGTGGCTCCGGCAGTTTATCGGCTTTAATATAATGCTGCGCGGACGTCTGCAAGTAGAGTAGCAACAGCAGCGCGAAGATCACAAAATTCTCTAACGGGGTCTGTTTCATGATTTTGCGGGATAATTAAGGCTTATCTGATCAGTTCGCCGATCGCAATCCCGCTTTCGGCCGCTACCGAATACAGCAAGTACCATTTGCCGTCTTCTTCAAAAAATGCCGGATCGCGGAGTTCACGGAGCCTTTCGCGGGCGGCTCCTTCTTTGGAAACCGTCAGTGCCAATTCACTGCCTTCATAGGCTTTTTCCGGCAATGCGACTACCTGCGGCTCGGTCGGTTTCCAGTTGTTCCAGTCGCCTTTTAACGAGATTTTGGAAAAATAAATCCGCTCCGGGCTCTCACCAATGCGTGAGTGGAACACCCAAAGCGTGTCGCCAGTGAACTTTACAGCCGCGTGGCGCAACGTGGACGCAGGCCGCTGAATCTTGTTAAACGGATTCGGGCCTCTTTCGAAAGCCTTGATGCCATCCGGTGAACGCCAGAGAATACCAAGGCGCGAAATGGCGTAATGCTGGCCATTCCACTCAAAAACGCGGAAATAGGATTCACCCAGTTGGGTCGTTTCAGGTTTGAAATGCATGCCGTCGGTAGAAGTGGCGCGCAGGGTGAGCTGTTTGTAATTGCTTTTTTCGGCTTTGCTGCCATTGACGAACAGGGGGCAATGGAAATACATTACCAACTGTTTGCCCGCATTGTCGATATGCACATCAGGCGATGCGATGTGCCTGCCGGCTTTCAGTTCGTCGGCCTCGCCTTTGCAGGCGCAGTCGTTCATTTGCAAAGTACCTGGCTCGTAAACTTTCCACGGGCCTTTCAGGTCGTCGGCATAGGCAAGCCGGATGTAAGTGCCGTTATGGTCCGCGAAATAGAGATAGTATTTGCCCAGCCGGTTGGGTAACCATTCAGGTACCCTGATGAGCGACGGGCCGTTGATATTCTTCCCGTCAGAGCCCGGAAGCATATCGGGACGGATAATCGGGTTCGCTTCAAAACGCTGCAAGCGGATCGATTGGCCAGCCACCTGATTTCCGAACAGCAAAGCCAGTAATATTATAGAGAACAATTTCCCGGTCATTTCCTCGACGCGCCGGTTTGAATGTGGTCAGCCGGAAATCCGTCAGCTTTGAGTTGCTCGAAACCACCTATGTTGTAAAAAGCGTGAAAACCCAGCGTTTTAAGCGTGTCAGCCGCCTTTCCACTCCGATTGCCCGAGCGGCAATAGAGGTACACCGGCTTGCCTTTATCTAGTTTGCCGATCTCTGTCTTGAACTCCGGGCTATTGAAATTGATATTGGTGGCATACTGCAAGTGCCCGCTATTGAACTCCTCAGGCGTACGTACATCCACGAGGTAGGCTTTCCCGGCCTTGATTTTGGCCAAAGCCTGGCCATCCGGTTTTACGACATTCCCGGGGACGGCATGCTGGGCCCGGACAGCCAGCACAGAAACAAAGAACAGGGTGATCAGAAAATTCAGTTTTCTCATGCTCATAAAAAAGTAACAGGACACGGATTATTCTTCGATTTGCACTTCTTCCCTGGACCGGATCAGCTTCACCAGGTAATTGTAATGCAGCCGCCCCGCCGCCTCGACGACGATCACACCTACAAAATCACAGCCTTTGCTGATTACATTCAGGCGTTGGATACGGATCCCGTTCACGGATTCCATCAGGGAGGTAATATGATGCAGGCTGAATGTAGCCGGATATTTCAGTTTGAGTTGATACGTGTTCTTCATAGCGTTCAAATTTAATCTACTATTATTATAGATTTTATATACAAATATAAACAACGAATGATGTCGAACGCACATTCTCCCGGTCCCGTTTCCCGAAATTCCGAAACCATACCACCGGTTAGGGAATTTCGGGAAGTTTGGAATTACCTCGCCGGGCTTAGTCCAATAGCAGTTTGTTCGTCACGATCTCTGTATTCGGCAGGGGAAACACATAGTTGGCCTGCGAAGGAATAACCTCCGGTGCAACCAGGCCATTACCCGATTTGGCAGGAAATGGCAGCAGGTTCCGCACAATATCGTTCGACCGCAGCCCCTCACCCAGCAGCTCAATGCGGCGTTCTTTCAAAATCGCCGCTACGAGGGCCTGCTGCGTGCCGGTTGCGCCTTTTGGAAACTCATAGCTCGCATCAGACCGGTTCCGTACGGCTTTGAGCAACGTCAATGCGGTCGTCAGATCGCCGGTGCGGGCCGCCGCCTCGGCATAGTTCAATAAAACTTCGGAATACCTCAAGATGGGCAGGTAATCCAGAAATGGCGATGGTTTGGCATACTTGGTCAGAAACTGGACTCCCGAAGCCGTGCGTGCAAACGTACGCCGGAGGTCGGATGCACGCCATTCGGTGTCGCCCCAGATGCCAGCCGGGTTCAGGTTGTACTCCGAATTGGCATTGATGACGTACGGAAAGGAAGTCTGACCCGTGACATTGTCCAACTCCGTCATTGGTACCGACAGGATCGATTCGCTGCTGGTATAATTGGTCGTGAAAATCTCGGTGATATTTTCCAGTTGGTGTTTCACGCCCGTCGCCGCCGAAAAAGGTGCTTCCGCCGAAACGATCTTCTTTGCCTCTTCAATCACTTTCGCGTATTTCCCGCTATTGAGATACACCCTGGTTTTGAGCGCGATAGCCGTGTTGCGGTGTGCCCGGGTGGTATTGAGCAGGGCGGTGCTGTGATTCAAGGGCAGATCTGCCTCCCCTTCGTCCAGGTCTTTGATGATCTGGGCATACACCTCGGCGACGGTGCTCCGTTTCAAATCGTTATTGGCGGAGGTCGTTTCGGCCCGCAACCGGAGCGGCAGCCCTTTGGAAGCCCCCTGATCTTCATTATACGGACGGGCATAGGCAGTTACGAGCGCGAAATAGCTCAATGCGCGCACGAACTTTGCTTCGGCTACATACTGTTTGGACAGCGTTTCGCTCACCACGCCGGGATGTTCGCCTATGCCTTTGATGAGGATATTGGCATTATTGATGGTCTCGTAGCCCGAAGCCCAGAAACCGGCTATGAAGTTGGAGCCGGCATTGAGCGTGTGGTTCCAGGCTTCGAATGCGGTAAAAGTATTGCTGGTACGGTTGATAAACTCCTCCCCCCTTACTTCTGAATAGGTGTAGTAATTCCCACCATAGAAATTCCCGCCCTTGGCCGATTTGTAAATGCCATTGACGAGCCCGAGAATGCGCTCCGGCGTATCGAATGCATTGACTCCGGTAATGGAGGTTCCCGGTACGGGATTGAGGAGCTGATCCGAATCGCACGAAGGGAGCAGTAATGTAAATGCAACGGAAAAGCCCCAGTCCAATGTCCTGCGGCCGATTTGATGGAATATGTTCATGGTAATAATAAGAGCTGTTATTTAAAAACTTAGATTCACTCCCAGCGTAAAGGTCCGGGCCTGCCCTACCGAGTTCTTTTCGATGCCCGGCGTCGTGTTCGAGTTTCCGTTCACCGACGATTCCGGGTCCGTACCGTTGTAGCCCGTCAACAGGAAAAGGTTCGCCCCTTGCGCATAAATGCGCACCGGCCCGATGCCCGCGTTTCCAAAGACGGATGCAGGCAAGCGGTAGCCAAGCGAAAGGTTTTGGAGACGTAGGAAATCCGCTTTTTCGGCATTGGTTGAAACGGGGAACGACGATCCGCCCGAAAGCTGGTCGTTATACACCAGGCGCGGAATGTCGGTCACATCGCCGGGCTTTTGCCACCGTTGCAGGATCTCGGTGGAGTTGTTGTAAGCACGCTGATCGAGCAGAGTAGACCTGGTACCGTTCATAACCTGGTTACCACCCGAGTAGGTGAAGTTCACCGAAGCATCGAAAGGCCCGTATTTGAAATTATTCGAGAACCCGCCGTACCATTTCGGAAGCGCATTGCCGATCAGGTAATAATCCGCACCGGTAATCGCAGCTGCCTTTTTACCGTCCAGGTAAGTCCAGTTACTTTCACCCGGGCCAACAACCTGACTGTACTGTACCTTTTCGCCTTTGGCATTGAGGAAGATCCGGCGGCCGTTCTCCGGGTTGACGCCCGCCGTTTTAGCACCATACAAGCTACCCACCGGATGCCCTACCCGTGTTACATTGGTAGTTTCATAGGCCACGTGCGTGGTGCCCACGATGTCGGTATTACCGTCCGAAAGGGCGGTCACCTTGTTTTGCAGTTTCGTAAAGTTCAGCGAGGCGTTCCAGGAGAATTCGCCGGAGCGGATAATCGTTCCCGATATGCCCAGTTCAATGCCCCTGTTGTACATCGAGCCCACATTACGCAGAATGGAATTAGTAGGGATACCCTTCGAAATGGCCTGTGGGGCGCTCAGGATCAGGCCGTCCACATTGTTATCAAAGTAAGTAACGTCCAGTTGGATGCGGTCGTCGAACAGGCCCAGGTCCGCCCCGATATTGGTTTGCCGGCTGGTCTCCCAGCCTAGATCGGAGTTGCCCGCCTGCGAGATCGCCCAGGTTGGCGCGCTGCCGTACAAGCCGCCATTGTATAATTCCAGCGAACCGAATGCATTACTGATGTTACCATTACCGACCCGCCCCCAGCTGGCCCGCAATTTCACCGAGCTCAGTACCGAAGCCACCCTCAGGTTTTTATAAAACGCCTCCTCCGACAATGCCCATCCGGCCGAAATACCGCCGAAGTTTCCATATTTTTTATCAAAACCCAATGCCGAGTTACCATCCCGTCTGAAATTGACGGTCACAAAATACTTCTTGGCCAGGTCGTAGCTCACGCGGGAGAAGTAGGATAAGTAAGCGCGCTCGTCGAGCTCATTCCCGGAAGTAGTAATGGAGCCCCAGTTACCCTGGTAATTTTCAAAAAACGGATCGGCACCCTGCGAGCGGGAGGCACCCCAAGCCGAATTGTTGAATTTCTGCACGTCGTAACCCGCCAGCACCGACACCGAATGCTTGCCGAATGTGGGTGTGAAAGTGAGCGTGTTGGTCCAGTTCCAGTTATCACGGAGCGCTGACACGTTTACGGCATTGCCCTTGGTAGAATACCCATTCCCCTGCAATGCACTGTCGAAAGTTTTGGTCTCCGTCCTCAGCCGGTCGATCGCGTAGCTCGTCCGAAATTCCAGGTTTTTCAGGATTTTGGCTGTTGCCGCGAAACTGCCGATGATACGGTCGTTGGCCGAAGTGTAATGGTTTTTGTCCAACTGCGCTACCGGGTTACCCCAGTTGCTCACGACCTGGTTGTTGCCCATGCCGATGGTATTCGGGCTCACGGTACTGATGTTGTACGAACCGTCAGGGTTATACGCAGGGACATTCGGCGGTAATGCGATGGCGAGGCGAGCGAGGCCCACCAGGAAAAAATTCGAGCCGGGCAGCGATCCCGCATAGGGGGAAGCGTTGTTGGTGGTGTTGTAGGAAACACTTCCGTTCAGTTTCAGCCACCGGTTCACCTCCTGATCGATATTGAAGCGCGCCGATTTGCGGTCGAACTCATTGGCTTTCAAAAAGCCGTTCTGTTTGCTGTAATTGGCTGAAAAATAGTAGGTGGTGCTCTGCGTACCGCCGGAAACGCTCAGGTTGTGGTTCTGCGATACGCCCGTGCGGTAGATATAGTCGTACCAGCGCAAATCGATCGGCGAGCCGTCGGGATTCAGATTGGGGAAAAACAATTTGGAAGGCACCTTGTCATTGTGCTCATTGCCTCCCAGGATCTTGGCATTGAGAACCGCCTCGTTTTTAATGGCAATGTATTGTTCCGCATTCAAAAGTTGGGGAAGCCGTGTCACCTCCGAGACACCGGCCCAGGATTCGATGTTGATCCTTGGCTTACCGGTCTTTCCGCGTTTGGTGGTGATCAGCAGCACGCCTGCGGCGGCACGCGAGCCGTATATGGAAGTGGAAGCCGCATCTTTCAGCACATCAATCGATTCGATGTCAGCCGGATTGATATCTCCCAGCGGGTTATTGGGCACCGCGGTGCTCGTCGACACATTTCCCGTGTTGATGGGAATACCATCCACGACCACCAACGGATAGGAGCTCAGTGAAATAGAGTTCACGCCCCGGATCCGGATCACCGGCGGGTTGTTTAGCACCCCATTGGGCTGGGCAATCCTCACCCCTGCCGCCCGCCCTGCCAGTGCCTGATCGAAGCTCTGGATCGGCTGCTCCCTGATAGCCTCGCCCTTCAAACGCACTGCGGAGCCGGTGAATTCGGATTTGGTTTGGGTACCATACCCCACGACCACCAGTTCGTTCAGCTGGCGGGTATCGGCGCCCAGGTCCACGGAAAGTTGCGTTTGTCCGCCGATCGCTTTTTCAATGGTAGCATAGCCGATGAAGGAGATCACCAAAGTGGCATTCTCCGGAGCAGTGAGCTGGTATTTACCATCCTGATCGGTAATAGTTCCGTTAGAGGACCCCTTGATGATCACCGATACACCTGGCAGCGGCTGCCCGGATTCTTTGTCCCGGATCACGCCGGAAACCGGTTTATCGGCCCGCACAAAGGCGGAGGCCGGTTTGGAAGCATGTGTTTGCAAAGGAACGGCCTGAGCGAGCAGCAGCACGGCAAGCGATATCCTGCCAGCTTTACCGCAATGCGCTATACGTAAACTGTTAACGTAAGATTTAATCATCATGAAATGGGGTTGATAAGTTTTGGAGTGAAAAAAGGGCGCGCAACGACCATCCCGCGCAGGGCGGGGTGGCCCGCGCAGGGTTCCGGATACAGAAATGCTTACAATGAATGATGGAAAGAGCGTCCTTGTGGCGCTCGGATTAATGCTCGCCGTAACGCTTCTCACCTGCCGAAACAGCCAGGGCGAGTTTGTTCTGCTTCGGTGGCAGCGGACACGTGGCATAGGGTGAGAATGCGCAAGGCGGATTAATAGCCTTGTTGAAGTCGAGCCACGCGGTACCATCCGGCTCGACGGACGAATACAGGAAACGGCCCGAGCCGTAGGTTTCCGTTTTGTTGGTCTGGTCAGCGAAAATGATGAACAGATTCTCCGGCTTCCCGACCGCATCCAGGTTATACTCCTTTCCATTGATGCTGAACACCAGCTTGCCAGGTGACACCTGGTCGTCGGTACGACCGGTAATGTCGGTGATCGACACTGTGCGGCCTTTCGTAGGCACAAAACGCGCCTTCACCCGCCAGCGGTCCTGCACCGGATAACGCTCAATGCTGGTAAATCCCTTCAAAAATTCGCTTTCCAGGTCGCGCAGACGGATCGCATATTTTTCACCCCGCTTGATCACGAACCAGCGAAGGGACTGATGTCTGAGCGTAACCGGCCTGCCATCCGGAAAAATATCCAGCTGCGTCACCGGCTCATCTCCGTTAAAGATCTGCGCATCGGGTTTCGCTTTGACGACAATTTTGTCTTTGTTGAGAATAAATTCCCCCAGGAACTGGTGGCTTCTGTCTCTGGGAAAAAGAATGTCGTTCTCCTCGGCCCCGCCAAAGGTGTTGCTGCCTTCATGAAGCCAGAACAGGCCCGCCAGGTTGAGCCACCCTGATTCAGCTTTCAGACTTTCCACGCGCTTTTCGTGCCATTGCCGGAGCTGTTCTTCGTAAGCGTCTTCGTTCAGGGTGAATGCGGTCAAAAACGAGACAGCCGCCACCCCGATGAAATGATAGATGTACCTTTTCATTTTCAGGTTTTAGTTAAGTGAGCTATGGTGTCCCAGGCGCCCCAGGGGCACATGGAAACACAAAATGGTGGTGGCTGATGTGCAAATTTAATTAAACTATTTAATCTACCAATTTAGTAGTATAATATTTTAAAATAACCTTACTTTGCCGATCAAATAAGTCTAGTAATTAAAGCACATTACCCATGATTAAAATTCTCCGTTCAAATCACATCCGATTGATTTGGGCCCTCCTGGGCGGAATTGCGGCTTTTCAAAGCCACGCCCAGTCCGTTTCCATTCAGGGAAAAGTCACTTCTGCGACGGACCAATCACCGTTGCCCGGTATTAATGTTCTGATCAAAAACAGCACGACCGGAACTACTACCAATACCGAAGGCAAATTTGAGATACCGGCTGATTCCAAAGCCGTTCTGGTGTTCTCCGCCATTGGCTATGTGACACAGGAAGTGGAAGTAAAGGGACGTACACAGCTTACCGTTCAATTGAACGATGACACCAGGCAGCTGAACGAGCTCGTGGTTGTCGGGTACGGCACCCAGAAAAAACGCGACCTGACCGGCTCAGTAAGCTCGCTGGACAGCAAGGACTTTAACAAAGGCGTACAAACTTCTGTCGACCAGCTCATTGCCGGTCGTTCCGCGGGCGTGCAGGTGACGCAATCAAGCTCGGAACCGGGCGGCGGCGTGACGGTCCGCATCCGCGGGGCCAATTCGATCAATGCCAACAACGAACCGTTGTATGTGATCGACGGGCTGCCGGTGAACAATTCTTCGGTGGTGCCTGGTTCGACATTAGTTAATGAGCAGGCGCCGAGAAACCCCCTGAATGCATTGAATCCCAATGACATCGAATCGGTGGAAATTCTCAAAGATGCGTCGGCAACGGCCATTTATGGTTCAAGAGGCGCCAACGGAGTGATCCTGATCACCACCAAAAAAGGTACCAAAGGCAAGCTGAACGTCAATTACTCGGTGTCCGGTGCGATATCGGAAGTGACCAGGCGTGTCCCGATGCTCAACGCCACGCAGTATATGTCGCTGCTCAACGACCTGCGCGCGGACCAGAAGCAACAACCCGAATTCAGTGCCGAGCAAATCGCGCAGGTGGGCAAGGGTACCTACTGGCAAGATGAGATCTTCAAAAAAGGTTATCTTCAAAATCACCAGTTGTCGTTTTCCGGCGGCCAGGACAAGTTCACTTATTATGCTTCGCTGAACTACCTCGACCAGAAGGGCGTCGTGATCAGTTCGGGTATCAAGAAATATATTGGAAGGGTCAATCTGAATTACACCGATGACAAATTCAAATTCGGACTGAGCCTCAATTCCAGCCAGGTAAAGGACGATTTTGTACCTAATGGCGTGAGTGTCAACGAAGGCGCAGGGGTGGTCAACACGGCCATTTTCCAGGATCCCACCCTGACGATCAAAAACCCGAACGGAACCTGGACGCAAACGCAAATCGTGAACCTTGAAAACCCGCTCGGCCTCGCCAACGAGGTCAGCGATTTTGCCTCAACCAACCGCACATTTGCCAGCGTTTTTGCCGAATACTTCTTCTCGCCCGAGCTTTCCGCGAAAATCAATTTCGGAACCGACCGTCA
This sequence comes from Dyadobacter ginsengisoli DSM 21015, assembly GCF_059568735.1. Classification (NCBI taxonomy): domain Bacteria; kingdom Pseudomonadati; phylum Bacteroidota; class Cytophagia; order Cytophagales; family Spirosomataceae; genus Dyadobacter; species Dyadobacter ginsengisoli. The sequence goes on along the minus strand of NZ_JCANTY010000008.1, from coordinate 333,255 downwards.
GGATTCGCGCCGCGACATTTTCACTTCCCGGCTCACCAAACGCGCCGAAGGGACCAAGGGGATTGCCAGCGTGCTTACCAGCAGTGCATCCAACAACCTCGTGGAATTCACGGCCCGGTACAGCAAGGCGCTCAACAAGAACCACCAGCTCGAAATCCTCGGCGGTTATACCTATCAGGAGTTCGACGTAAACTCGCTGTCGGCCGGTGCGCAAAACTTCCCGCTCGATGCATTGGGCACAGATAACCTATCTGCGGGCGCCCAGAGCACCTTTTCACTCGGTTCGGGCCGGACGAAGAACCAGCTTCTCTCCTATCTCGGCCGCGTGAACTACAATCTGCTGGACAAATACCTGCTGACGGCCTCCATTCGCGCCGACGGCTCGTCCCGTTTTGGCGATAACAGGAAATACGGCTTCTTCCCGTCCGTCGCCCTCGGCTGGCGGATCAAGGATGAGCTGTTTCTCAAAAATGTAAATACATTGACCGACCTGAAACTCCGCGCCAGCTATGGCATTACCGGCAACCAGGATATCGGCAGCTACAAATCGCTGGTCCTCCTCGGCCCGCAGGGTCAGGCTATCTTTGACGGTACGCCTTACGTGGGCATCTCAACAACCCAGCTTCCTAACCCCGACCTGAAATGGGAAACGACCAGCCAGCTGGATATCGGCGTCGATTTCAGCCTATTTGCCAACCGCCTCTCGGGTAGCATCGACTATTTCCACAAGCAGACCAGGGACCTTTTACTGCAACTACCCGTTCCCCGCACGACCGGCTTTTCCACTACCTTTAAAAATGTGGGTGCATTAAAAAACAGTGGATTCGAATTTGCCCTGACATCTGTTAACATAACGGCGCCATTTACCTGGCGGTCAGGTCTGAACTTCTCCGTGGTGAAAAATGAAGTGACCGACCTTGGCACATTGCCCTACATTCTGGGCGGCTCCGCAGGCTTTACCAATGACTTTACGATCATCCGCAAGGGCGACCCGCTGAATGCCTACTATGGCTACGTGGTCGACGGTGTTTTCCAGCAAAATGACGATATCGCCAAATCAGCGCAACCACTGTCGCGTCCTGGTGAATACAAGTACCGGGATGTTAACAAGGACGGGACGATCAATTCGGCCGACCGGACGATTCTGGGTTCGCCCTTTCCGGATTTCACCTATGGGCTGAACAATGATTTCACTTACGGTCCGTTCAACCTGTCGTTCTTTTTCCAGGGCGTACAGGGCAGTACGCTGTTCAACCTGAACCGTACTGAGTCGGAAAACCCGATCTCGTTCCGTCGCAACCGGCTGGCCGAAAGCTACACCGACCGCTGGACCCCGGCCAATCCCACGAATCAGAACTCCTCAGGTGTTCCGGTAGCCGTTTCCTACACGAGTAACGTAAACAGCCGCGCGGTGGAGAATGCTTCCTACCTGCGATTAAAGTCGGTGCAGCTGACCTACAACTTCCCGTCCGCCAGGTGGAAGTATATCAGGGGCGTTCAGGTGTATCTGACAGGCCAGAACCTGTTCACGATCACCAACTATTCCGGGTACGACCCCGAGGTAAGCGCATTCGGAACATCCAATGTCCGCGCCGATTACAACGCATTCCCGCTTTCACGTACTTATACCGCCGGCGTAAGCGTCAATTTCTAATATCGACCAAACAATGAAAAAGCTACTTTATATATTACTCCTGCTGGGCGCGGCTGCCTGCGACAAGCCGCTCGAGGAAGAGGTGTACTCGTCTTTTGGCCCCAATAATTTTTTCAAAACCGCCGACGACGCCGAAGCCCTGCTCAATGCCGCCTACGCCCTCGAACAGAAACAGGGCACGGACGGCTTCCGGAACATATTCGTAATGGCGGAGGTGACTACCGACCTGCTCATCATCCGCGAAGGCGGCTTACGCGGGCTCGCACAGCCGCTGGAAGATTTCACCTGGAATGCTTCTCATGAGTTTTTCGATGTGGCCTGGACACGTTACTACAGCGCCATTTACCGTGCCAATCTCGTCGTCGACAACGTTCCGAATATTTCCTTTGACGAGGAACGTAAAAAGCAGATCGTCGCAGAGGCCCGCTTCCTGCGTGCAAGCGGCTACATTTCGCTTTACGACCTGTTTGGCCCTACGCCGATCATTACCAACAGCGTCAGCAACAGTGAAGACCGGCCGGCACGTGCCAGCAAAGAAGAATTCATCCGGTTTGTAACCAGCGAGCTCAATGCCGTCAGTGAGATTTTACCTGTTACCGCCAGGCAATATGGCCGGGCGACCAAAGGCGCTGCCCTGGCATTTCTCACCAAATTTTACCTGAACAACAAAGACTGGCAAAATGCCAGCGAAACGGCCCAGAAGGTGATCGACCTGAATACGTACAGCCTCTTCAATGCTGCCAACCGCACCGATCTGTTCAAGCTCGCCAACGAGAAAAACAGCGAGTTCATTTACGTCAGGCCGCACATCGCGCAACCGGGGCTGGGGACCAACTACCTCCCGCACGCTGCCCCGCCCAATTACAAATACAAGGGGGCAGTGAAAGCCAATTATGCGACCCAGCTCAAAACCCTGTCGGCATTCTACGACTCCTTCGACCCGAAAGACCAGCGGCTCGGGGCCTTCCTGACCGAATACGACGATCTGAACGGTAAGCACATTATCCTAGGACAGGACGACAAGCGCAGCTTCAAATTTGAGGAAGACCTCCCTGCCACCGGCGCCGACCTCGGCAACGATTTCCCCGTGGTGCGCTACGCCGACATCCTGCTCAGCAAAGCGGAAGCACTGAACGAGTTGCAGGGACCCACACCGGAAGCGATTTCGCTCATTAACCAGGTGCGGGGCAAAGCGGGCATTACCCCGCTTGCTATTGCTGATTTCGCGTCGAAAGAAGCGCTCCGGGCACATATTCTGAAAGAAAGGGGCTGGGAGTTTTTCTCCGAAGAACTGCGACGACAGGACCTGATCCGCCACGGCAAATTTATTGAACTGGCCAAAGGCAGGGGAAAAGTAGCTTTCGACCACCAGGTGCTCTTCCCATTGCCTCAAAGCGAAATCGACCGTAACCCGAGTTTAAAGCAGAATGAGGGTTATAAATAGGACGAAGCTTTCATTATCACTAAACCTTATTTTGAAAGCGGCAGGAGCTCAAATCCTGTCGCTTTTGCCGGTTATGGACGTAGGCCAGGCCTTATGGGCACAAACGGCCGACACCTTACACCGTGAACTGACTATTGATTTGGAAATGAGGCCAAGGGCAGAGTACCGGGATCATTTCGTGTGGACTGCGGCCGACACCACCATGCCCGAGCTTTATGCCACACAGCGGAACCGATTGAGTATCAGTTACCGCAATCGCAGGCTCCGGTTGCACGTCTCCCCACAGGAAATCCATGTCTGGGGGAAGTCGGGCCGCTTTTCGCGTGTAGGGAGCATCAATTTTTTCGAAGCGTATGCGGAACTGGTCATTACCAAACAGTTTTCGGCACGAGCAGGCAGGCAGGCCTTGTCGCTCGACAATGGGCGGATATTCTCGGCAGCGCCCTGGGGCCAGCAAAGCCGTGCACATGAGGGAATCCGCCTGCTTTTCAAGGGGAAATCAGAGACGGATCTCACATTTGCTTTCACCCGCCCGTATGGGAAACATTTCGACGCGGCGTATTCTCCCGTTGCGTCGCATAGTTATAAATACCTGGTCGTTCATCACCTCAAACACAAGCTCAACAGCCACATTACTCTCACGACCATCAATGCTGTGGACGTATTCCGCCGAACCACCCAGGACCGGCGGTACTACCAGCGCATCACCCACGGCGGCCGGCTGGAATACAGCCAGAAATGGCTCTACGGCACCGTCAATGCCTATTATCAATACGGGCGGAACACGTCGTCGAAGCAAATACGGGCTTACTATATTCAACCGGAAATCAGTGCCAATACGGGCAAAACGCTTTTCCGGCTAGGTGCTGAGCTACTGAGTGGCGACAGGAGTGCCGCTTCGAAAGAAACGTCCGCCTCATTCGTACCGCTGCACGGAGTTGCCTGGAAGTTCATGGGCAATATGAACCTGTTTACGCGGTTTCCGGCCGATGTTGATGAGAAAGGTCTGATCAACCCCTATCTTTTTATTATTCACCAGGCCGGCAAAAAACTGTCTCTCCGCGGCGACGCCCACCTTTTTTACTCGCAGCATCCGTTACCGGATAATGGCAAAACAATCGAAGGCAAGTACCTGGGTTTTGAAACCGACCTCTCTCTCAATTACAAACCGGCCAGGGCCATCGAAATCATTTACGGGCTCTCCTTCACCCTTGCCAACCAACGCATGGAACTACTGGGCAAGGTTCCGGATTCAGGTAAAGTGCCTGTATGGAGTTACCTGATGATCTCCTACACGCCCCGTTTGCTTCGTCTGACCGCTACCAGGCATCACTGAGCGGCCTTCGTTGTGAATAATTACAAAAAAAATAAAAAATTTCACAAAATGAACGAGGGTAGAGCCTTGCTGATGGACTCTTATGGATAACCTACTTCCTTAATCTGTATGAATCATAAGTATACTGTAGAAAGTAAACCAGGTATTACCGAACAAACCAGATTGAAACCCGATTTCCCGGATGTCAAAACGGTGCAAACAGATTTTGTGGATTCAGAGTTGTTTATCAGGCAGGCATTTGAGGAAGATCCCGGGAGGGGTTATGAGCTGCTGTTTAAACGGTACTATAAGCAACTGTGCAGTCATACGGTCCGGTTTGTGTATTCCCGGGACGTTGCCGAAGACATCGTCGTGGAGGTGTTCGGGCAGTTCTGGTCCAAGCAGCTGCATACGGCGGTCACCACTTCCTACCGGTCTTATTTGTTCACAACGGTCCGGCATGCGGCTTTCCGTCATATGCGGAAGAACTTTGGCAAAGAAACGCTCACCGAAGAGCTGAACGACCTGCCGCTAGCCGCACCGACCAGTTCGCCGCAGCAGGAAATGCAGTTTCAGGAACTGCTCCTGAAAGTAGAACAGGTCATCAGATCATTACCGGCCCAGAATCAGAAAGTGTTCCTGATGAGCCGGTTTGAGGGGAAGCGAAATACACTGATCGCCGAAGAGCTGGGGATCTCGATCAAAACCGTGGAAGGGCATATCACCAAGGGCCTGTCGATACTCCGGAAGGCCTTACAGGATCACGGATTGCTTTCTGTCATTCAAATTTTGCTGCTGTTTATTTAATGCGACCGGGGATCGTAAACGTATCTCACACTGAATTTCAACAAAGCATGAAGAAATCTTTTCTTTCAAAACAGGTGATCCAGAACTTCTTCGAGGGGAAAACCACCCGGATGCAGAACATTCTGATTCAGGAATGGCTGGATAACCCCGTCAACCGCGAGCTGTATTTTCAATGGCTGGAAGAGTGGGAAAGCGAGAACCCGCAGTTTACGCCGGATGTAGAACCGGCTTATCAACGTTCACTGTATACCGTTCAGCAGGACAACGATACACCGGAGGCTTTCCCGCCGGCAATAAAAACAGGATTGGGGTCAGTGATCCATCAACTTTTTGTATTTAAATGGGTAGCCGCCGCATCCGTTGCATTGATCCTGGGCGCATACCTGCTTTCCGATTTCTGGCTCTACACACAGTACGAAACCGGTTATGGTGAGATCCGGATGGTAAGATTACCCGACAGCAGCCGGGTCACATTAAATGCCAATTCCGTTCTGACCGTCCCGCGCTTCGGCTTCGGGCGCGGTACGCGGGAAGTACAGCTGAAAGGAGAGGCCGAATTTGCAGTAAAACACACGACCGACCATCGTAAATTTGTCGTCCGGACACCCGACAAGCTGGAAGTGAGGGTATTAGGCACCGAGTTTATCGTTTACAGCCGCGACCGGGGTTCGAAAGTGGTCCTGAGCCAGGGTAGCGTGCAGCTTCGTTCGCTCAATGACCTGGACCCCAAGCCGGTCCTGATGAAACCCGGCGATGTAGCCACGCTATCGACCCAGGGAAGAATTACTGTGAGCCACAGCCAGAGCCTGTCTGCGCACCAGGCCTGGAAGCAGCACCGGTTTATGTTTGAGAATACCCCCGTTTCGGAAATCGCCTACCAGATCAGCGAGCATTTCGGTGTGAATGTGGTTGTATCTGATTCGACACTAGCGAAGCGGACCCTTGGCGGAACCTTTAATGCGAACAGTCCCGCCCATGTCCTCAAAGTGCTCTCGGATGTTCTGAATGCGCGGGTTACGCATTCCCCGCCAGCCGACGACAACCCGGAAACCTTTATCCTCAGTTCCAGTCATTAGTACTTATCTAAAATTTGAATAATCATGACGAAACTATTACACGTTAAAGTGCTGGTAACCTTGACGATGGGATGCCTGTTGGGTATACCGCCGCTAAAAGCCCAGCTTATTGCGCAAAACCGTGCGAAAAACAATATCAGCCCTGCGACCTCATCCGCAAACAGACTGACGTTACGGGATGCGCTCATGCAGGTAAAGAAGCAGTTCAAAGTAGATATTTTGTTTGAAGAAAAATTGCTGGAAGGCGTTTTCGTAGCTCCCGCCCAGATGCAATCCGCCCAATCCATTGAAAATAAACTGAATAATATCCTTACACCCGCCGGGCTCCGCTACAAAAAAGTAAGCAAACAGACCTACCTGATCCTGACTAACGGGGAGGAAAACAAAACAGGCGAACAGCAACCGCGGGAAGGCCATGCAGGCGATCTCCCCCCTGCCGTGCAACAGCCCACCACCGCCGCGGTACTGCCTAATCCTGCCGCCTTCGAAACGGTTAGCCAGGCAACCGATAAAACCGTAGGCGGTGTCGTAAAAGGGGATGCCGGCGAAATACTGCCCGGCGTCAGCGTACTCATCAAGGGGACCACAAGGGGAAGCACCACGGATGTGAACGGGAAGTACAGCATTACCATCGGCGATGATCTCAAAGGCGACGTCACCCTGGTTTTCTCTTACGTCGGTTACCGGAACCAGGACGTGATCGTCGGCACCCGATCGGCCATAGACGTTTCGTTGCTGCCCGACCTGAAAAGCCTCGAAGAAGTGGTGGTCGTCGGCTATGGTACGCAAAAGCGGGATCAGATCACGAGTGCCATCGCGAGTGTTAAGTCCGAGGACTTTGTGAAAGGCCCGGTGCAGGATGCAGCTCAGCTCATTCGGGGCAAAGTTGCCGGGTTGAGCGTCATCACGCCCAGCGGCGACCCGACCGCATTGGCACAGATCTCGCTGAGGGGAAACGCCACGATCAACGCCAGCTCCGAACCGCTGATCCTGATCGACGGTGTACCGGGTGCCCTGAACACGGTGGCGCCGGAGGACATCGAGTCCATAGACGTCCTGAAAGACGGTTCGGCTGCCGCGATTTACGGCACCCGCGGAACAAACGGCGTGATTCTGATCACCACCCGAAAAGTGAAAGGAGAAACACCGGCCACGCTGGAAGTAAACTCCTATTTCACCACGCAGAGACTGACCCGCAAGCTGGATTTCATGAATGTGGACCAATACCGCGCGCTTGCAGCCCAGGGCAAGCCTGGTGCCATCGACTACGGCCACAGCACGGACTGGCTCCGGGAAGTAACCCAGAAGCCGTTATCACAGGTGCACAATATCAGTCTGCGTGGCGGCTCGCGCACTACCAACTACATCGTCAGTATGGAATACCGCCATTTGAATGGCATTATGAAGAAATCAGACAACACGACGGTTTTTCCGCGCATCGAGGTGAACCATTCGATGTTTAACGGCATCTTGAAGGTGAATGCAAACCTGAGCGGCTATCAGCAAAAGTTCTTCGCCATCGACGGAGGCCGTTACTCCGGGCTGATATACCGGAACTCGCTCACCTTCAATCCCACCGAGCCTTTGAAGGACGAAAATGGCAAATGGACGGAACGCACTGATAAAACGGACTATATGAACCCGCTTGCCCTGATCGAGGAATCGCACGGACAAAACCGCAACGACAATCTCCGGACCTACGGCACTGTTTCGCTCGCTCCGGTGGAAGGGCTGGAAATTATGGGACTCTTTGCCCGCGACATGTACAATAGCACGAGAGGCTACTATGAAACCAAAAACCACTACTCTACCAGCCGTAACGGCCGGAATGGCTTTGCATCCCGGGGCACCACCCGCTCGCAGGACGACCTGTTTGAGCTGACCGCCAACTACAACAAAACCATTCAGAACCACAATTTTGTTTTACTGGCCGGCCACACCTGGAGACGCTACAATACGGAAGAATACTGGATGCAAAACTGGGATTTCCCCACCGACAATTTCTCCTACAACAACATCGGCGCAGGCCTGGCACTCAGGCGAGGACAAGCCCCGGAGTACTCTATTCAATCCGAGAACAAGCTGATCAGCTACTTTTTCAGGGTCAATTACAGCTTCATGAACAAATATCTGCTGATGGCCAGTGTACGCCACGAAGGATCGTCCCGGTTTGGGGCCAACCACAAATGGGGCAGCTTCCCGGCGTTTTCGCTGGGCTGGAATCTGAAACGGGAAGCCTTTCTGGAAAATTCCAATACCGTTTCCAATCTGAAAATACGGGCCGGCTACGGCGTTACCGGAACCGAACCGAAAGACTCCTACATTTCGCTCAACAAGATCAACTTCAATACCAACGTCCTGATCAACGGTCAATGGGTGCAGGCCATTAATCCCTCCAACAACGCCAATCCCGATCTGCGGTGGGAGCGCAAGGAAGAAGTGAACATCGGCGTAGATTACGGTTTCCTGAATCAGCGGATATCGGGTTCCGTGGACATTTATCGCCGCACGACACGTGACCTGATCGCCAATTTCCCGGTACCGACGCCTCCGTATCTGTACCCCACGATCACCGCCAATGCCGCTTCGATGGAGAATAAAGGGGTAGAGATCCAGGTGAATGTGATACCATTGCAAACGCCTTCGTTCAGATGGGCCACTTCCGCCAATTTCTCTACCAATTCCAATAAGATCCTCTCGCTCTCCAATGACAAGTTTGCGCTGGCCAGCGGCTACTTCGATACCGGCAATACCGGCGAACCCATTCAGCAAACCACCCACCGTGTGCAGGTAGGCGAACCTATCGGGAACTACTGGGGTTTCAAGACCATCGATATCGACGAAGCAGGACACTGGATCATCGAAGGTAAAGACGGGGAAGCCAAATCCATTGCCCAGCAACAGGCCGACGATAAAAAGGTGATCGGAAACGGATTACCCAAGCGGTACCTCAACTGGAACAATACCCTTACCTACAAAAACTTTGACCTGAACATCACCATGCGCGGCGCATTCGGCTTTCAGATCCTGAATATGACCGAGATGTTCTGGAGTGCGCCCGTGATGCTCACCAGAGGCAACCTGCGCTCCAATGCTTACGACCCGATTTACGGAAAACGCCCGCTGGCCGACGACCAGTCCCTGAACTATGTGAGCTACTACATCGAAAACGGCAATTACTGGAAAATCGACAATGTAACGGCGGGGTATAATCTTAACCTGAAAACGAAGTATCTCAAACATGCGCGGGTGTACGCAGCCGTAGCTAATCTCTACACCATCACCGGCTACAAGGGTATCGATCCGGAAGTGGGGATCAGCGGAATGTCACCGGGGATCGACGATAAGAACCGGTATCCCGCCACGACCAGTTTTACCGTCGGAGCCATGCTGACATTCTAGTTTTGACATACATTCAAAGACCTTATACCATGAAGCCATTTAACTCGCATATATGTACCGCCATTTTGCTGGCCATGACCGCCGGCGCGTGCAATAACGACCTGGAAGAGAAGATCTACTCCGAAGTCACCGAAGAATCGTACAATTATTCCAATGCCTACCAGGCGATGAGCATCGGCTATGCCAACATGCGGGACCTGATCTCGCACACGCATTACTACATGGCCCAGGAATCCACTACCGATGCTATCGTTATGCCCGCCAACGCTTCGGGATGGGACGACGGCGGGATTTACAAGCGCATGCACCTGCACACCTGGAACTCGGAAAACCCGCAGATCAACAATATGTGGAATACCTATTACACCGGGGTGATCAATGCCAACCGGCTCATCGAGCAGCTCACTACCGGAAAGATCGCTATTCCCGGTGATGCTACCAAAGAAGCGCTGGTATCCGAAATGCGGGCCCTCAGGGCATTCTTCTACTGGATGCTCTGCGATAATTTCGGCGATGTGCCGCTGATCACCGACCGGTCCGATGCGCTGCTGGAAAAAACGGGCAGAAAAGATATCTATCTCTTTATTGTAAAGGAACTGATCGAAGCTATTCCGAACCTGCGTGAAGACAAGAACACCCTGATGTACGGCAGATTCAACAAATGGGCAGCTAAAACGTTGCTGGCCAATGTGTACCTGAATGCAGGTGTGTACGCCGGGGAAACTAAATGGGAAGAATGCCTGAGCCAATGCAACGACATCATTGCATCCGGGAAGTACAAGCTGGAAACCAGCCTCCCGGCCCCATTTGTGACAGAAAACCAAAATTCACAGGAGATTGTGTTTGCAATTCCCTTTGAAGAGAACCTGGCAGGCGGGTTCAGCGCGCACATGTTCTCGTGGCACGCTTCGCTCAAAAACAAAGTCAATATGCTTGCAACGCCCTGGGGCGCGGGTTCGGCGAAAGGTATTCCGCAGTTTATCGACACCTACGAGCCGGACGACAAACGCTTGAATGCCACCTGGATGACAGGCCCCCAGTTTGCAGCCGACGGCGTTACGCCTTTGAAAGGCTCGTACGACCAGGCAGGTAAAAATGTGGTACTCACCAACGCGCTGCCCGATGGGCTGTACACCGGTGAAGCTGAGGGTTACCGTATGAACAAGTTTGAAGTAAAAGTAGGCGCAATGGGCAGTTTGGGCAACGATTTTCCACTTTTCCGCTATTCACAAGTGCTGATGATGAAAGCGGAGTGCCTCTTGCGCACGGGCAAGGCGGCCGACGCTGCCACGGTGGTTTCGGAGGTTCGCTCCCGCGCGTTTACCGGAAAGCCTGCCAAGGCAGCCGTGACCGCGGCTGACCTGCAAAAAAGCAGCAGCTATCGATATGGTTATGTCGAAAATTACAAAATCGTCGACCCGGGAAATACCGCCGCGATCCAGTACGGCCGCATGCTCGACGAGCTGGGCTGGGAATTTGCCTGGGAAGGCTACCGCCGCCGAGATATGATCCGTTTTGGTGCATTTACTACTAAAAGCTGGCTGTCCCATAAGCCCAACGGGGATTTCAGAGCGGTGTTCCCGATCCCACAGATTGCCATTAATTCCAATCCAATGCTTAAACAAAACCCGGATTACAAATAGAATATGAAGGAAAGCCTTATTTGCTGCGTTTTGCTGTTTACCACAAGTTTGTGTTTGAGCCAGTCCCCGGACCAAACGGCTGTTTCCCGACACGCCATGCAAGGCGTGTACGAAGAGGTCAAAACGCCCTACAAATACGGTGTGGTCATTCCCCAGCCTGACAGCAGCCGGATGGTTGACAGCCCTACGGTGTTTCGCAAAGATGGGAAATGGTACATGACCTACATTATTTTCGACGGTAAAGGCTACGAAACCTGGCTCGCTCAAAGCGACAACCTTCTGCAATGGGCGTCGCTGGGCAAAATCATGTCCTTCACGCAAAACACCTGGGACGCGACCCAGAAAGCGGGTTACGTAGCCTTAGTAGACACCGAATGGGGAGGCTCCTACCAGCCTGAGCGGTTCAAAGACAAATACTGGCTTTCCTATCTTGGAGGTTCGGAAAAAGGTTACGAAGCCGGCCGGTTGGGTATCGGGCTCGCTACCAGCAAAGATTTGAGCACGCCGAAAGAAACAGACCGGCTGCCCCGGCCCGTACTGTCCGCGATTGATCGAGACGCACGCTGGTACGATGACAAAACGATTTACAAAAGTCTGGTCATCCGCGACAAAAACCGGAACACAGGTTTTCCATTTGTCATGTACTACAATGCCAAAGGTGAAAAACCGGATGCGAAAGGCAATGGGTTCGAAAGCATTGCCATGGCTGTTTCCGATGACATGGAACACTGGAAGCGTTTCGGCGAAAAGCCGCTGATCACGCGCAACACAGGCATTTGCGGTGACGCCCAGATTACCCGGATGGGCGATCTGTACGTGATGTTCTACTTCGGGGCATTCTGGAAACCAGGAGCTTTCGAACGCTTTGCTTGCTCTTACGACCTCATTAACTGGACCGATTGGGACGGAGAAGACCTGATTTCACCGACCGAGCCTTACGACAAAACCTACGCACATAAGCCGTGGGTAGTCAAATGGAATGGTGTGGTATACCATTTTTACAACGCGGTAGGCAGCCAGGGCCGCGTCATTGCGCTGGCCACGTCGAAAGACCTGAGTGGTAATCCATCGGGAAATCAGCATTGAAATATGATCATACGAATCGTTGGTATTCTGATTGGCACAATATGCATTTGTACCGGCAAGGCCCGGTCTCAGGACTTCGTCTTGAAATCAGACCTTTTGAAATCGTACACAACCGCTTTCAATGAAGCAGACGAGGAAATTTTCAAACAGCTTATTCCAAACGAGAAGGCATCGGAGTTTTTGTCCCGAAACATTCCGCTGTTTGAGTGTCCCGACAAGCAGCTTGAACAAACCTACTATTTCCGCTGGTGGACCTATCGCAAGCATCTTAAACAAACGCCTGCCGGCTACATCGTCACCGAATTCCTGCCCGATGTTCCGTGGGCCGGCCAATATAATTCCATCAACTGTCCGGCAGGCCATCATTTTTACGAGGGCAGGTGGTTAGGGGACACCACTTTTTTGAAGCAGTACGCCCGCTTCTGGTTTAGGAGTGGCGCAAGTCCCCGTGCCTACTCCTCCTGGGCCGCGGATGCGATACGCGCTTTCGCGCAGGTACATCCGGATACCGCTTTTCTGACGGACCTCCTGCCGGACCTGGTAAACGATTACCAGGAATGGGAAAAAATGCGACTGGATTCGACGGGGTTGTTCTGGCAGACCGACAACCGCGACGGCATGGAAATATCCGTATCGGGCGCTTACGGGCAGAAAGACCAGGGCTACCGGGCCACGATCAACAGCTATATGTTCGGGAATGCGAGGGCCTTGGCAGACATTGCAGGGATGGCGGGCGACCATAAGCTCGAAAACGAATACCGTCAAAAGGCGATTTACATCCGCAGGCAGATCCTGGGCAAACTCTGGGATGAACAGGCTCATTTTTTCAAAGTAATCCCGCGCGGCTTACCGACTTTAAAGCAGGCCGACGTCCGTGAATTGCACGGCTTCACCCCCTGGTATTTCTCCATTCCGGAAGAGAAACATGCCATTGCCTGGGCCCAGCTAGCCGACGAAAAGGGTTTCCTGGCACCATATGGCCCCACCACCACCGAGCAGCGGCATCCTGGCTTCCGCATTGCGTATGAAGGGCACGAATGCCAGTGGAATGGCCCCAGCTGGCCTTTTTCAACCACCATCACATTGACATCGCTCGCGAATCTCCTGAACAATTACAACCAGAAAGTGATGACCAAGCGCGACTTCTGGCAACTGCTCATCACTTACAGCCGTTCCCACCAGCGGATCACGGAAGACGGCAGGGTCGTGCCCTGGATCGATGAGAACCTGAACCCCTATTCGGGCGACTGGATTTCCCGGACCCGGCTATCAACGATGGAAAACGGCAGCTGGTCGGCCCGGAAAGGCGGACGCGAACGGGGAAAGGATTACAATCATTCCGCTTTCGGCGATCATGTCATCTCCGGACTTATGGGCATACGACCTCAAAATGGCCATAAGCTGGTGATCAATCCATTGGTTCCCGACAATACCTGGGATTATTTTTGTCTGGACAAAGTTTCGTATCACGGCAAAAACATCACTGTCCTGTACGACAAAACCGGGACCAAATATGGGAAAGGCAAAGGCTTACGCGTGTTTGTCGACGGTGTAGAACGCAGCGCCTCTCCCACGATCAAAAAATTGACCATCTCTATTTGAAAAGCATATTCACTGACACAGTTCAGTCTTCCAAAATCCTTATGAAAACAATCAGAATCCTTTCCTTCATTTCTTTGTCTCTATCCCTGTTGTCTCAGGCACCGGGGCAGACGATTTCCGGTTCCACCCCGGCGGGAACTTACACAGGCAGCCGCGCCCCCTTGCGTTCTAATCCATACAGCGAGCTTCCACTGGGCACCATCAGGCCGCAGGGATGGCTGAAAGAGATGCTGGTACGCCAGAAAAACGGGGCCACCGGCAAGCTGGACGAGCTGTATCCATTGGTGATGGGCAAGCGCAATGGCTGGCTGGGTGGTGACGGCGACCAATGGGAACGGGGACCGTACTGGATAGACGGCCTGCTTCCCCTGGCCTACATACTCGACGACAAAGCGCTCATTGCCAAAACCAAACCCTGGGTAGAATGGGCCCTCAGCAGTCAGCAGGCCGATGGTTACTTCGGCCCGTCGAAAGACTACGGTCACGAACCCGGCGTGCAGCGAGACAACAGCCGTGACTGGTGGCCTAAAATGGTGATGCTGAAAATATTGAAACAATACTATTCGGCAACCGGCGATAAGCGTGTTATCAGCCTGATGACCAATTACTTTAAATACCAGCTCAAAGAACTACCCGCAAAACCCCTCGACCACTGGACATTCTGGGCCCGCTACCGGGGTGCCGACAACCTGATGATCGTCTACTGGCTTTACAACATCACCGGCGACAAGTTTTTGCTGGACCTGGGTAACCTCATCCATCAGCAAACCTTTGACTACACCGATGCCTTTCTGAATACAGACTTATTGTCGACTCGGGGCAGCATTCACTGCGTGAACCTCGCACAGGGCATCAAGGCACCGCTGATCTATTTCCAGCACCATCCCGAACAGAAGTACCTGGACGCGACCCAAAAGGGTTTTGCCGATATCCGCAAATTCAACGGCATGGCACATGGGCTGTACGGAGGTGATGAGGCACTGCACGGCAATGATCCGACGCAAGGTTCGGAGCTGTGCTCTGCGGTTGAAATGATGTTTTCGCTGGAAAGTATCCTGGAAATCACGGGGGATGTGCATTATGCCGATATGCTCGAAAAAGTCGCATTCAATGCATTGCCCACGCAGGTTTCGGATGATTTCATGACCCGCCAGTATTTCCAGCAGGCAAATCAGGTGATGATGACCCGCCATCACCGCAATTTCGACGTCAACCATGGCGGAACGGATGTGTGCATGGGGCTGCTCACCGGTTACCCATGCTGTACCTCCAATATGCACCAGGGCTGGCCGAAATTTGTGCAGAACCTCTGGTACGCCACTGCCGACAAAGGTATCGCCGCCTTGACCTACGCCGCGAGCGAGGTAAAAATCAAGCTTCCCTGCGGAACCGACGTGGCGGTAAGGGAAGAAACCTCCTACCCTTTTGAAGAAACTATCCGGTTTACCGTGAACCCGTCTGTGAAATCTGTGTTTCCGTTCCATCTTCGAATACCGTCCTGGTGTCGCAAGGGATCTGTCAAAGTGAATGGAAAGGTGTGGCTGGAACCGGAAGGAAACCAAATTGTGAAGTTAACCCGTGAGTGGGAAAAAGGTGATGTAGTGGAACTGACGTTGCCTATGCATATTTTTAAAAATACCTGGGTGGAAAATTCGGTTTCCGTGGAGCGCGGACCGCTTACCTACGCATTGAAAGTGGGCGAAACTGCTAAAACGGTCCAAAATCAAAAAGATCCGGTCGACTACGGGTCGGCGTACACCGAGCTGCGGCCTACCACACCCTGGAATTACGGGCTGATACAGACTCCGGACGACAAACTGGAAGAGCAGTACAAGTGGGAGGCGGTTAAACCTGTTTCAAACTATCCGTGGAACCCCGACAATGCCCCGCTGCAAATCAAAACCAAAGCCAGACGCATTCCGTCATGGGGACTCTACAATGAGATGACCGGGCCAATTCCTTACAGTTTAACATACCAGTTAGAGACTGAAGACAAAGAAGAAGACATTGTCCTGATCCCTTACGGGTGTACCAATCTCCGGGTCTCGCAGTTTCCCGTCATCCGGAAAAAGTAACATTTTTGACTTCAACACAACTTACCATGCGATACACTTTCCATATAGTCACGGGTGCGGCCATCACTTTCTGCCTCAACACCATACCGTTGAATGCTGAGGCCCAGCGCATTCAGCCGGTACGCTTCTCGGATGTAACCATTAATGACCATTTCTGGAAACCCAAACAGGAAAAAGTAGCGACTGCGACGCTCAACGCCTGTATTATCCAGACAGAAGAAAAATCGGCACGGATCCGGAATTTTGAAAAGGTGGCCCGCAGGCAAGGCGAGAAACACGAAGGCATTTACTACGACGACAGTGATGTGTACAAAGCCATTGAAGCGATGGCCTACTCGCTGAAAAACCGGCCCGACGAGGCGCTGGAACGCAAAGCGGATGAGTGGATCTATAAGATCGCAGCCGCCCAGCTACCGGACGGCTACCTGAATACCTACTACACGCTCATCGATCTCAAACAGCGCTGGACCGACATGGAACGGCACGAGGACTACTGCGCCGGGCATTTGATCGAGGCCGCCGTCGCATATTACAACACTACCGGCAAACGAAAATTGCTCGATGTGGCGATCCGGAATGCGAACCACATCGATTCCACATTCCGGATTGCCAACCGTCCCTGGGTGTCGGGGCATCAGGAAATAGAACTGGCGCTGATGAAATTGTATCACCTCACCCGGGAAGAAAAGTACCTGAAACTGGCAGACTGGTTTCTTGACCAGCGCGGACGGGGATATGGAAAAGGAAAGATCTGGGACGAATGGAAAGATCCTAAATATTGCCAGGACGATATCCCCGTGAAGCAGCAAAGGGAAATCACCGGGCACGCGGTACGGGCCATGTACCAGTACACAGGCGCCGCGGACGTTGCATCCGTAACGCAGGACCCCGGCTACCTGAATGCCATGACGGCCGTATGGGAAGATGTGGTGTACCGAAACATGTACCTCACGGGCGGGATAGGATCCTCCGGCCACAATGAAGGATTTACGGATGATTACGACCTGCCGAACGGCGCGGCATACAGCGAAACCTGCGCGTCGGTTGGAATGGTATTCTGGAACCAGCGCATGAACGCATTGACCGGCGATGCCAAGTACATCGACGTCCTGGAACGCAGCCTTTACAATGGTGCCCTGGATGGGTTGAGCCTAAGCGGCGACCGTTTCTTTTATGGGAATCCGCTTTCGTCGACAGGCCACAATGCACGCAATGCCTGGTTTGGGACGGCCTGCTGCCCTTCCAACATAGCAAGACTTGTGGCTTCGGTCGGCGACTACATTTACGGAAAGTCTGAGAACAAAATCTGGATAAATCTCTTTATCGCCAGCAACACCAGTTTTCAGGTCGGGAAGGCGGCAGTCCCGCTTCGGATGGAGACAAACTATCCCTGGGACGGCAATATCAAAATAAAAGTCAGTCCTGCTCAGAAAGTGAAGTATGCGCTGAATATCCGCATACCGGGCTGGGCAGCCAATACGCCCGTCCCCGGTGCGTTGTACAGCTTCACAGGTACCGGAAAAGCAAAAGTGGAAGTATTACTGAATGGAAAGCCAGCTAGTTACCAGGTAGAAAAAGGCTATGCCGTGCTGGACCGCACATGGCAGAATGGCGATGAAATCGAAGTAAAATTACCGATGGAAGTAAGGCAGGTGAAGGCGCGCAGGGAAGTTAAAGCGAACGAAGACCGTGTTGCAATCCAGCGCGGCCCGATTGTGTACTGCGTAGAGGGAGCAGACAATGCGGGCGAAGTCTGGAACCTGCTCGTTCCCGAAAACCCGGCCTTCAAAATACAAAAAAGTCAGATCCTGGACGAGCCCGTGATAGCTATCCAGACCAACCTACTGGAAATCAAGCCCACTGCGGATGGCTTAAATGTAAAATCGGACGCCAGAATGGTCACAGCAATCCCCTATTACACCTGGGCCAACCGCGGCAAAAGTCCGATGCAAGTGTGGTTACCTTCCAAAATCAAGACCATCAGGATCGAAGAGTAGCGATTAAGAAACGTTTCTTGTATTGCGGTGGGCTATCGATCAGGATAGCCCTCTTTATTTTCAGGGCAAACCACGGGCTAGGGCGTCAATTCAAATGCAGCAGTCGCTTGTTCCGAGCGCGCCTCTTTTCCAGTCAATAACTGCTCCGTGCACACAGATAACTATTTTAATAATATTTTTACTTTAATTTATGAGGTCGATGATTAAATGACTGCGGTTACAGTGAAGATGAATGACAGTGAATCGGTAGTATGGAGTAAATTCAAGGCGGGGGACCGGGAGTCTTTTGCCAGAATCTACCAAGGCTACATCGGTGAGCTGCTCAGTTACGGTTACCGGGTCACTTCCAACCGCCAGTTGATCAAGGACAGCATTCAGGATGTTTTCCTGGACTTATGGCAGCAGCGCGAAAACCTTTCGGATCCTGCCTCCCTCAAATTCTACCTTTTCCGTGCGCTCCGAAACCGCATTCTCAGAAACATCTCGGTGCAGAAGGATAGTCCCGCAGCCGGAACTGCCCCGTCCCTGGAAGAACTGCTTTTCGACCTTCCTTTCGAACAGGCCTGGGTAGAAAGCGAAACGCAACAGGAACAGGTCGAACGCCTCCGCCACGCCATCGACCAACTTCCCAAACGCCAGCAGGAAGTGATTCAGCTGCGCTTTAACCAGAATTTCAGCCTCGAAGAAATCGCCGGCCTGATGCAGATCAGCAACCAGTCGGTCCGGAACCTGTTGCACCGGTCCATCACCGAACTGCGCCGCTTTTTCCAGCTGGCAGGGTGGATATTGGTGCTCCCCCTGCTACTTTCCTGGTGAATATTTAATTTTTCGAATAAAAAATGAGTACAAACCTATTTCATCGTGATCTAGGGGTTAGAAACGTGTAACTATGACCGAAAAATACGCCACCTATTCGCTGGAAGACTTTCTGAAAGACGAACGCTTCATTGGATGGGTAAACGCTCCAACCAAAGCCGACGACGCACTCTTCGCAGAGATCATCGCTGCCTATCCCGGCCAGCGGCCACTGATGCAGCATGCGCGGCAACTCGTTTCCCAGCTTTCCGAAGCTTCGGCCACCCATTTTCCGGCAGAGGACATCGACGAGATATGGCAGGGCATCGACACGAACCTTTCCATAAAACAGCTCGATTCCAAACCAAAACACTGGTTACACCCTTTCGGTGTGGCGGCAGCGTCGGTTGCGTTGCTGCTGGCCCTGGGCTGGGCCGGATACTATTTCCTGAGCGCCGAGAAAGCCATCGGATACGGTAAGCTCGTCGGGCAGTCGACGACGCCACTAAAGGAAGTTGTCAACCGCAGTGAGCAGACTATGACGGTGAAGCTTCCGGACGGCAGCAGGGTCTTTCTGACGGACCATAGCAAACTGAGCTATGCGAAGGATTTCACCCTGCAAAACCGTGATGTGTACCTGTCGGGCGAGGCATTTTTCGAAGTCGTCAAAAATCCGGAAAAACCTTTCACCGTTTACGCCAATGAACTGGTTACCAGAGTACTGGGAACCAGTTTCACCATCAAGGCATTCGAGCAGGACAGCCGCGTGACCGTCGCCGTCAAAACCGGCCGGGTATCCGTGTTTGCCAACCGGCACCAGGCCGATGTAGACCCGGAAACCAAAGGCATTATCCTGATTCCAAACCAGCAGGCGGATTTTCAACGTGAAAGTGAAACCATCAGCCGCTCACTCGTCGATCAGCCGCGGGTAGTAATCGCCAAAAAGGAACTCGACAGATTCAATTTCAACGACGCTCCGGTAACGCAGGTTTTTGATGCAATGGAAAATGCGTACGGGGTCGACTTCCTGTTTGACCGGGAAGTGCTTGCCTCCTGCCGCGTTACGACCTCCCTCTCCGAAGAGACCCTTTTCGAGAGACTGGACGTCGTGTGTGAAGCTGTGGGCGCAACCTACAAGGTGGTAGATGCCCAGATCGTGATCTCAGGCAAAAAATGTGATTAATGTATAAACCCTTAACCCAATCATAATGAGTATGGTATAAAGTAAAATCTACAAAAAAGCCGGCAACGGTTGCAGCGTTGCCGGCCTGAAAATCCCTTCCATGTTTCCGAAAACACAGCATCTGCTTTCGCAGATGAGAGGACTGTTATTGCTTTTTCTCAAAACAAGAACAAATCAAAGCTAATGAAAAAACATTTTGTAATCCAAAAGATACTCTGCTCCGCCATGAAAATCTCGCTTATTCAGACCTTGCTGGCGGTGATTTTTACCGGATTGTCATCGGCTGCTCCCGCCGACGCCCAGGACCTTCTGAGTCAAAGGATCTCGATCAAGGCCAGGAATCAGGAGCTGATGGTGATCCTGAAAAATATCGAGAAGCTCGCCGACGTGAAATTCACCTATCGCCCTGACCTCGTCCGCCAGGCGGGCAGACAGAGCGTGGAGGCTGAAAACCGCAAGCTGGGCGAGTTGCTGGACGAAATCCTGCGCCCGCTTGAAATCAAATACAGGATCGTACGCCGGCAGGTTATCCTGACGAAAGTCGAAAATAACCAGAGCCTGATCCCGGCTATCGAGCTTCTGAAACCCAGACAGAATGCCGACCGTGAACTGGCGGGAAAGGTGCTCGATGAAAAAAATACCGGACTACCGGGTGTCAGCGTAGTTATCAAAGGCACCCAGAAAGGCACCACCACGGACATCGAAGGCAATTTCAGGCTGACTGCCACCGAGCAGGAGCTGGTCAATGCGATCCTGGTTTTCAGTTTTGTTGGTTATCAGAGCCAGCAGATAGCAGTGGGAAGTTCATCGGCGATCACCGTCACACTCGCCCCTGAGGACCGCTCTCTGAACGAAGTCGTGGTAGTAGGCTACGGAACGGTCAAGAAAAGCGACCTGACCGGGTCCGTGGCCCAGGTCAAGGCGGAACAGATTAATGCATTCCCTACTTCCAATGCGTTGCAGGCATTGTCGGGCAGGGCTGCGGGGGTACAGGTAACCCAGACCAACGGATCGCCGGGTGCGGGGATGAGCGTCAGGATACGCGGAACCAATTCCATTCAGGGGAGCAACGAACCGCTGTATGTCATTGATGGCTTCCCTACCACCGGCAGCAACCCAACCATCCTCAACAATGCCGACATCGAAAGCATGGAAATCCTGAAAGATGCTTCTGCAACAGCCATTTATGGCTCCCGGGGTGCCAATGGCGTGGTCCTGATTACGACCCGACAAGGAAAGGCGGGGAAGACCCGCGTCGACCTGGAAACCAGTTACAGTTCTCAAACCCTGCGCAAAAAACTGGACCTGATGAATGCGACCGAATATGCGCGGTTTTACAATATCCAGGCGGCCAACGACAAGCTGGCACCCTACTTTACCGAAGAACAGATCAGCAACTTTGGCGAGGGTTTTGACTGGCAGGACCAGGTTTTCCGTCGTGCACCCATTAAGTCCACGGCACTGACGGTCAGCGGTGGCAACGAGAAAAGTCAGTTTTCCATATCAGGCAGCTTCTTTGGTCAGGACGGAATCATCAAGGGCAGCGACTACGACCGCTATTCGCTCAGGACCAATTTCAAACATAGTATCAGTAAAAAGCTCACGGTGAACCTGGCTACAACATTATCGCGGTTAAAAACAGCGCGTCGCGACAGCGAGGGCGGGGCGCGGGGCAACTCGATGATATCGGCTGCCATTTCCACTCCTGCTACTTTGACGCCTTATAACGAAGACGGTTCGTACCGGGTAATGGCTACCGCCTATCCATTCATTGCCACCGACCTGATCAACCCGCTTGTTTACATCAATGAACAAACCAACGTGATCAAAGCCAACCGGATCCTGGCCAATGCGGCTTTCATTTATACCCCCATTCCTGAAATTTCCATCAAAATTTCGGGCGGGATCGAAAATGCCGATGACCGGACCGATCGCTACACTACCCGAAAGTTCGTCAACTCCATTGGCACGGCAGCCGTTTCCAGCGCTCAGGCCACCAGCTTCCTGAACGAGAACACCATCAGTTATGCGAAGACGTTCGGCAACATACACAGCATTTCTGCTGTGGCAGGTTTCACTTACCAGGATTTTCTGAGTACAGCCGTTTCGGCGGGCGGAACGGGGTTTCTCAGCGATGTGACGGAAACATCCGACCTGGGCTCATCGGCAACCCCGGCCATTCCGGGCTCGTCGTATTCCAAGGCAGTGCTGCTTTCTTACCTGGGGAGGGTCAACTATACATTAAAGGATAAATACCTGCTCACTGCCAGCATTCGTCGCGACGGATCGTCACGGTACAGTACCGGCGACAAATGGAGCTACTTTCCTTCCGCGGCGCTGGCGTGGCGGGTTTCCAATGAAGATTTCATGAAGAACAGTACCGGTATTTCCGATCTGAAAATACGTGCCAGCTGGGGTCTTACCGGAAGCCAGGCTATTGCACCTTATGCCACGCTGAACCGGCTGGATGCCGGCCGTACGGTATTCGACGATGGAATGTACACGACGCTGGCACCAACCACCCAGCTGCCCAATAATCTGAAATGGGAGACCACCGAGCAAAAGGACATCGGTGTCGATCTCGGGATCTTCAAAAACAGGGTCCTTTTATCGGCAGATTATTACATTAAGAACACGCGTAACCTGCTCAACAGGGTCAACCTGCCCTCCTCACTGGGATATGCCTACACGATACAGAATGTCGGTGAAATGCAAAACCAGGGTTTGGAGTTTGGAATCGACAGCCGGGTTCTCACAGGTTCTTTTAAATGGGATCTCAATGCAAACATCTCCCTGAACCGCAACAAGGTGGTGAGGCTGTACGACAGCGGGGATGTGCTCGGCGGCAATGTGAATGTCGTGGTCATCAACGACGTCGCCACCATTTTAAGGGAAGGCAGGCCGGTTGGCCAATTCTGGGGATATCTCGAAGACGGGTATGATGAGCAGGGCCGCCTCCGTTTCAAGGATCTGGACAACAACGGTTCCATTACCCAGAACGATAAAACCTATATCGGAAACCCTAATCCGGATTTTATCTATGGAATCAATTCCAGCATGTCGTACAAAGGTTTTGACCTGACCCTGTTTATCCAGGGCATCCAGGGCAACGATCTCTTTAATGTAAGTTCCATTGTCAACACGATCGACTATGGCTTCGGGCTGAACATGCCCCGGGAGGTACTTTACAACCACTGGACGCCCGAGAACCCCAATGCCAAATATCCGCGTATTACGCGGAACGCCAATACACGCGTTTCCGACCGCTTTATCGAAAACGGCTCCTACCTGCGGCTCAGAAACATTCAGCTGGCCTATAACCTGCCGCTGGAAAAATGGAAGGTACGCTCCATGAGAAATGTACAGCTGTATGTGAGCGGGCAGAACCTGCTGACATTCACCAAATACTCTTGGTGGGATCCCGAGGTCAATTCCAAAGGAGGAAGCGGCGCAGCGTTGCAGGGAATGGACCACAACAGTTACCCTACCGCCAAATCCTGGACGGCCGGTATCCGTGTCGGGTTCTAGCCATGTTGATTTAATTTATCACCGAAAAAGGAATGCTCATGAAATTTTCAAAATATATCCTTCCTATTGTTTTTCTGACCTCACTCAGCGCTTGCGAGGACATGTTGGAAGAAAAGCCTAAATCCATTGTCGCGGAAACCTTCTTCAATACCGCCGCCGACGTCGAATCGGCCGTCAATGCGATCTATTCCCCATTGCGGGAAAACAATTATGCCGTTTACGAAACCACCCTCGAATGTCAGGCCGATTATGCATACGGACGTGGAAGCTGGGCGCCTCTGCACGAGTATCAGGGGTTTAACGACGCCAACATCAGTCGTGTGGCAGGTCTGTGGAACGCATTCTATCTCAGTATCCGGAATGCCAACCTGGTGGTCCTGAATGCACCGAAAGGCAATGCGATCAGCTCGGCCGATGTGACCAGATATGTAGCGGAAGCCAAATTTCTGCGGGCTTTCAACTACTTCCAGCTTGTAAGAAACTGGGCGGGTGTGCCCCTGAGGACCGAAAGCAATATGACAGAGATTAGTCTTCCCAAAAGCACAGCCGAAGCCGTTTACGCACTGATCCTGGCCGACCTGACCGAAGCGGAGAAAAACCTGCCCGAAAAAGCAGCAATGGCTGGTAGGCCCTCTAAATGGGCGGCCAAAATATTGCTGGCCGACGCCCACCTCCACTTAAAGCAGTATGATAAAGCCCGCGACAAGGCGCGTGAGGTTATCCAATCCGGCAAATTTGCGCTGGTGCCCGTCAAGACGCCTGCCGACTACCAGAACAATGTGTTTGGACCTGAGTTGGTGAGTACCACGGAAGAGTTGTTTTTCCTCAAATATACCCGGCAGGTCGGCCAGGGCAACTATATGCTCTGGATCACCAACCACCCCAGCACGGGTCTTTTCAATTTCGGGGGCGCCTACGTGGTCTACGGACAGACCGTCGATCCTTTTTACCAGGCCTGGGACGAGAAAGACATCCGCAAAGGGCTTTGGAACAAAGTCAATATAGGGCTGGGGGCCAACACGCTGCTGAGCTCCAAATTTGTAGACAAAGCGGCTATCGGCCAGAACGGAGCCGGCAACGATGACCCGGTATACAGCTATGCCGATGCGCTTTTAATCTATGCGGAAGCCGCATCGATGGCTGCCAATGCGCCAACCGCAGAGGCCATGGACGTCTTGAACCAGGTCCGCCGCCGTGCATATGGCCTCCCGTCTGCGAACGCCGCACCCGATGACTACCGGCTCGCAGACTATAATGCGGCTACGTTTCAGGAATTGGTGCTTCGCGAAAGAGCCTATGAATTTCACTACCTGGGAAAGCGCTGGCTGGACTTGAAACGCACAGGCAAAGTCAAGGAGGTAGTCCAGAAATCTAAAAATATCGTTGTGGCCGACAAGCATCTGCTTTGGCCGATCCCCAATTCGGAAATGAACTTCAACAAAGCGCTGGATCCGTCCAAAGACCAGAATCCGGGCTATTGATCGTATAAAACACTGAAAATAATGAAGAGAAGATCAGTATTGGCCTCCATCGGGGCAATCTCGCTGGGCATTGGCTCCACAGAAGGAGCCCGGGCCGAGATAGTACAGGAACCATATCTATTAAAAAAGCAAAGCCTGAAAACCGACATTGTCGTGGTCGGCGGCGGCACCGCAGGCGTGATCGCCGCCATACAGGCTGGACGGGCCGGCAGGAAAGTGATACTCATTGAAAACGGCAGTCAGCTGGGCGGCACCACCACCACGGGCGGCGTCGCTTTCCCCGGTATCTTTTTCGCCTGGGGCAAGCAGGTCATTGGCGGGATTGGCTGGGAGCTGGTACAGCAGGCCGTCGCGCTCAACGACGACACCCTCCCCGATTTCTCGGTCCCGCACGGCCGCAACCATCCGCGCCACCAGGTGAGGCTGAACGGCCAGCTATATGCGATGCTGATCGAGGAAAAATGCCTGGAAGCGGGCGTGCAGCTCCGGTTTTATGAAACCCCGGCCCGTGTCGTTCCAAAGGCTGGCGGCTGGATTGTCGAAACGGTCGGCAAGGGTACCGAGACAGAAATTACGTGCAAGCAACTCATCGATTGCACCGGGAACGCCTATGCCGCACATCTGGCCGGCTACAAGCTGCTACGGGAAGCCCAGACCCAGCCGGGGACACTGATGTTCCAGATCGGGGGATATGACTTCAAGTCACTGGATCTCAAAATGATCCGCGACAAGTATCAGGAAGCGATCAGCAACGGACAGCTTGTTAAAACCGATTTCAGGAACAATATCGTGGGCCTTCTGAAAAGCCAGGGAGACAATATCCAGCATATTCTCGGTGCCGATTCGACTACCTCCGAAACGCATTCTGTTGCCAATATCAAGGGCCGCACCGCGCTCCTGAACACCCTGCGTTTCCTAAGGACTCTTCCCGGTCTGGAAAAAACAAAGCTGATCGATATGCAAAATGAGACGGCCGTCCGGGAAACGTACCGGATCGACGGGCTTTACAAGATCACCCATGAGGATTATGTCACCGGCAAGCTATTCGACGACGCCGTTTCCTATTCCTATTACCCCATTGATGTTCATGACGAAAACGGTGTCGTGCCCGATCACCTCAAGGAAGGTGTTGTACCTACCGTCCCACTGAGGGCGCTGATCCCCAGGAACAGCAAAAATTTCATGGTCGCAGGCAGGAGCGTCAGCAGCGACCGGCTGGCTAATTCGGCGTTGCGCGTGCAGGCCTCGTGCATGGGTATGGGGCAGGCGGCAGGAGCGGCCGCGGCGCTCGCGTGTCAGCTCAACAAAACCCCTTCCGAACTGCCATTCAAAGAGCTCAGGCAGCTCATTTCCGAAAACGGCGGCATTGTTCCGGGTATTAGTTGAAGAGTAAAGTAATGAGAATATACCGCATGACCGTTTTGTTGTTATTACTTGCGTCGGTTGCTTCGGGCTTTGGCCCGGGGCAGCCGATCCGCTATTTCCTGTCCGCCACCCTCCCGTACGAGCCTGTGAAGACCGGGGCATTTGCATTTGATTTCAAGGACGAATTGCCGGACGATACCCTCTTTCAAAGCCTTTCGCGAGAGGGCTACCCCGTGTCTTACCACAGAAAGCTGCGGGCAAGCGTCTGTTTTGATGACCAATGCCGCGCTCTCGACGTCAATATTTACTGGAACATCACCGGCCGCTATCTGGGCATCGAGCTGCCATCCGGAGAGTACCTGAGCAAAACGGACCATGACCCATTCACTGCCGACGACTACCGGCGGCTAAACGGGCTTTTGGCCGATCCGCAATCACCGCTGGGGAGAATGTCCTACGAAGAGCTGGTTGCCAAACCGCCACTTTCTGCAAAAGGTGTGGATGCTGTCACCTCGGCCACCGCCAAAAGCGTGTTGGAATACATCGTGAAGGGAGCCGCATTTACCACCTACAAAATGTGGCACTTCATTTATGGTACGACGAAAGACCGCGTCACCGAGCTGACCATTCAGTCGCTATCACCTGAACTGATCCTGCATATCCTTCAAAGCCCGGACCCGGCCGACAAGCTGTGGGCCCTCAATCACATCAATGGCTATGTAAGTCTTTCTCCCCCGCTCCGGGATAGGTTATTGAAACTCCTCGATGGCGGTAATTACAGTTTATCAGAAAGGGCGCTCAATGCGATCCCTATAACCGACCTTCGTTCGGAAGCGATGCAACTTGCTATGGCTCAGCGAATCGGCAACGGAGATTACAGTAAAAGCAAATTGCTGATCGGCAAACTGAAACAGGTGCCTGTCCTGCATTCAGCCGCCAGGGATGCGCTCACGCGTACGCTACCACAGCTCAACGGAGCGCTGATCGGAGACGTGCTGGCTTTATACCAACAATTGAAGGTCACCGATCCCGAAACATGCCGTCAGGTGGCCAGATTGCTTCAAAACGAGAATAAATTCATTTCCAGAAAAGCCCTCTCCTTTCTCAAAGGCGCCCGTATCGATGATGAATCCATCCGGGTGAAAATAGCCCGGTACGAGGCGCAAGCCGATTGAATCCTGTTGTTTAAAACGCTTCCGTCGCGCAAACCCGGTCCGAAGCATCCTTCGCCAAATGCTTTCCGACAGTAGCGCACCACAAATGTGCCTGAGTTTCTACATGAAACAACAGTAAAAAATACAAAACCTATTGTTTATGAATTAAATACTCGCCGGAAAACATCGGCGGGTATCCGCTTTTATAACCCACCCATATTTATTCAATTATAATACGATAGGTGCATTGCCTGCTAACCAGTAAAAGGATAGCAGCATTGAAAGCCGTTAAACCCGAATCCAGTAATAACATATGTATCATGAGCAAAACGCAGTCCCCGACCTGTCGGAGATCAAGCGGGAAATGAAAAGGGATTTCCATCAGGGTGGTTTTCTCTTAAAAAATCCACATTTCGAAGTGGGTAGACAATTGCACATCAAGCAATTCTATTATGCAAAGAAATATTTGTTCAGATAGCCAATCATATTGCCAAAAAAATAAAGGCGCTGCATGTGCCAATACAACAACTCTCCATAGTCGGGTCCGGCGATTTCTTTGCATTCACATTAAAGGCTACAACCGACATACTCAACATTGAGCTTGAAGAAAGCGAACAGTGCAATTATGTAATTGTCGATAACCCATCCAGCGAATTGTCATTCCTTTACCGGCCGGAGCTCAAAAAAAATATTCTGATCATACTACCGCTTTCGTGCACATTCGCGACGGCATTTGAAATTTTCGAATTTATCCGGAAATCGAGGGCCACAGCTGAAATAAATATCATCCCTCATATCATTTCCGTCTTCCTGGCAGCCGACCGGCATCTTCCATTGTTTCACCCGGAGATCAAAGAACGGAATATCGATTTTACTTCTGAGGATCTTAAATTTGGCGAAAGCCGATTGGCAGAACTCTCTAAACTCTATCAAAGTTTTGGCTGGCTGCGGATCAGCGACGGCGTCATCGAACTTTCGCCCAAAGACACCAGCAAGCCCTTCATGGGCCATTACCTGGTCAGTCTCGAGTCCGACCTCTATCTGGCGGAAAACTGCCCGCTCTGCTTTCCACCCAAAAAACTAGGCAGTTCGGAGGTACTTTTCCCAACCCGAATCAACAGGGACACCCCCAATCTGATCTTCGGGCTTCCGAGATTCAAGAATGAATTGGGTGAAATATTTACCCAGGATTTTAATAAGGTATTCAAAAATGAGCAGAAATCCGGTCACTTATATGGGCATTTAAGCCATGATTTCAATAGCTACCGGCATTTTATTGAAACCGATACATTCTATAAAAACAACAAGGATGAGATCCTGACTTTCTTTTCGACTCAGCTTCGCGAACGTTATCTGAACGATGACATCGAAGCGGAAAAAATACTCATCATTACACCTTCGAATGGTGCGTCGTCAAGATTTCTGGAAGATTTTTGCGCATTACCGATATTCAGGGGCAAAGTAATTACCGTCAAAGCAGTTAATCCCCATATTGAATTCATAGAGAACTTTCTGTACGACAATGTACATTCCATAGAGAACTACAACCGCGTATTTTTTTTCGACTACGTTATATCCCGTGGTAAAACATTCAAGCTGATCAGCGATTATCTTAAAGCGAGCCACCCTTTTGAAGAAGGGTTCGATGCATTATTTACATTTATTGACAGAACCACGACTTTTTCAAAAAGGGAGATTCTACGGAAATTGTATTCGTCATCCAACAAAGACTCGAAGTGCTTTATTGCTTTTTCAAAAATCAATGTCCCGGTCGTCGATGCGGAATACAGCGGCAATCCGATTAATGAAATAAACAATATCCTGATCAACATGTCCAGGGAATGTCATTTCGACTTCCTGAAAGTTGACATTAAAAAGAAGCTCTTTGATGGGCGCGCGATGTCCCTCGAACGTCTCAGGGTTGCCAATCACGATTATGGCCCGGACAAGCAAAGCAGATATCTTCAAAAGCTACGTGTCACCCACGAAATAAGTGCATGGTTCTTCTCATTCCAAAGAGAAAATTTCACAATTGACGACCTGCATCAACTCATTTCATTCGTGATTGAAAATTCCAGCAAGTATTACAAGGGCCCGGTAAGTGATACCAGCGAGATCATCATCAAAACCTTATCGCAGTCACCGTTCAAATTTTACAAGGATGTATATTTTGCTGTTTCAAAGTTTGTAGAAACACACATCATTGAAATGATGCAAGACATAGCAGCCAGTGGCTACAACGATATAAAACTCACCAAATTTAATTTCTACATCAAGCGCTCGGTCGAGCTGAATTCCAATTTATTGATATCCGCTGAATTTATTCTGTGCTTGAAAAAAATATTTGAGAACTTCAAAATAAACTATGTTTCCTTTAATACTTTCATTCGTTATTACAAAGAACTAATATTAAACAGTCCCGAACGAGCGATCAAACTGGAAGAACTGCTAAACAGCAAAGAGTTATTACCCAAGGCGATCAGCAATAGTTCTCAATCAATATCGGCAACATTTGCCGACAAGTTTTACCAGTTCGGACGAATTTTAAAATCCGAAAACTCCAACATTCTCAGCGAGAGAAAAGAAGATTTTAAAGCAATACCCGATTCCTTTTTTGTTGAAAGGAATCTTGACGATTTTATTGCCCGGCGTTACTTTCACGATGCAGCTTCGCGTGCGAACATAAGCGTTAAGAATTTACAGGATTTTCTAAAAAAATCCAAAGAAAACGTGGAAAAGCAAGAGCTCACGAAAAAAATCCCTCTGGCAGTTGCTAATTCGGTGACGCACATGCTCAAAACGGTCCGGCTCATAAAACAAAAAACACTGCTCTCCGTCAATTTTGATCAGGATATTCTTGAAATTCTAAAAAGTGCCTGCAAGATAGTGTCCGATGGCGAATTGAATTTTTCTTTTTGCATTGAATTTCGCGACTACGATAACTTTGCAACCGATGAATTTGCAAAAAACATTGCTCCGAACGTCTATTCCATTAAATCCTCTGCTGATTATGACCCGCTGAGCGGCGTGAGGACCAAGGGCCTGGCTTACAATTTACTAAAGGGAATTCACGACCAAAACCAGGACAATCTGCAAACGTTTCTGGCCATCGCAAAAGGTCAGAACGGGATCTACGAATCCTTTTCCAATAATTATCGTGTGGGTCAGGGCGCGAAAGAAAACCCCAACGGGCACAGCGAGCTATATATTAATGAGGCTGTTCGTGAGGACATTCACGCATCCGGCTTGGTTAATGCCAATTCCTAGCTCTTATTGTATTTACGCCTCGCTGAGGTGGATATGAACGACGATCGGCTATCCCGTGGTCATGCCGTGCTGATCATCTCCATGGATAAACCTGCCAATACAACCAATCTGATTGATTTTATCAATATCGAAAGGCTCAGAAATCTGCTCCTGGTTAAAGATGAGCTATTGCAATATTTGATGTCGCAATTTGAAAATGGAGCATTTATTGGTCTGCTCGAAGGTAAACGTGAACTTCAGGCAAAAAATGCCATGGAGCACATGGTAGGCAAATATTTCGATGCCCTGGATTATATTGTTGACCAACCAGACAAGAGTGATGATAAGCGCACTATTAAGGATGATGATAGGCTCATTATCAAGTTCATTCACAAAACCATATCCAGACACATCCGATCGGTCAGTCGGCTGAGTATCAGCGACAATAGTGAAAGCTTTGCGGATGCAAAGGAAAAGTCCTCGTACAATTCGCATGATTTAAGTAGCCTGTTTTCAAGGATCGCATCTATTCCACACCTGGCCCGTCGCATTCTTATCAATCCCAGGCTTGATTTGAACGCAAATCAATTTGAATTACCGGTGGTTATTTTCGAACAGGTGATACCGGAAATCATGATTAACATGCGGAAATACTCCCTCTCGGTTCCAGCGCATGATCGCATTTTTCAAATTTACCTCCACAGTAATACGCTGTCTTTTACCAACCGGTATGATCCCGAAATATCTCAGGATCCGGTATTCATTAAGGGCAATGGCGGGAAAGATATGTGTAATTATTTATTGCGTAGTTGCGGCATGAAACCATTGAAACAGTCCTTCGATCAACTCTCAAATTTATATACTATCTCAATAATCCTCCAATGAAAAATAAGATATTGATTTTTGAAGACGATGAAACGTATTTTGAAATAATCTACAATGAGCTGGCTAAATATGATGTCGATATTTTCCCCGCTCCCGGAGATGCATTTGATAGGTTTTCAGATTCAATGGTATATTATGCCAGCAAACCTAATGAAAAGAATTTCAATGTAATCAAAGATTATGTGCTGGAATTCAATCCGAATATTGTAATACTAGATATTTGCTTTGACGAAAACCGATCGACTGACCAGTCGGGTATGACTGTTAAAAACAATCTGCTCGACGTAGAATTCCCGGATGCAGTTGTCTATTATTACAGCAAGAGGATCAAGAATTTCGTAGACGAAAATTTACAAATACATAAATCGGCCCATTTGCGGGCAGATGTCAAACTTAAAATTGCAGATGTCTTTGGTTTGAATTTGATCACCTCAAAACAATCAACGCCGTCAGAGCAGCAAGTACTTGTGACGACCACAGGAGAAGACGACCCGGGTGCGCCCCCCACCCTCTTGCATAGCAATGGCACAAATGGCAGCGGAGGTTTCGGAAAAACTGCCCGAAAGAGCAAAACAACCGGCCAGGTCCGCCAGCTGCTAAGCGGAAGCGGATCGGATTCCCGGAAAGCCTCACCAGGTGGGCGGAATTTGAACGTTTCAAACTTAGCAGCTGGTTTACCGAAGTAACCGACAAAATTATCGTCTACATGTTCTACATTCTGATAGTTATTTCCTTCGCCCTGGGTGGTTTCCGCCTCATTTACAGCTACATTGAATACTACGACGACCTGATACATGTAGCGGAATATGCCTTTACCGCATTCCTGCCGTTACTGATTATTGTGAGTCTCTTTGCGCTCTACAAGCATTCGCTTCGCGGATACATACTGGACGACCCGCTCGCACCAAAAGACATTGAGGAAGGGAGTAAATTGATGATGTTTTCTAAAAAGCTATTCATCTCCAGTCTCGCATCCTTTCTCTTTCTAAAGATGATAGAACACATAGATTCCTATTCCGACTACAAAAGCTTTACTGAACGAGAGGCAGGCTATATCCTCGTTTTCCTGGTAAGACTAGGCAGTTACTTTGCCGGGATTTTTACGCTGGTAGGCTACTATATCTACCTTAACATGTCCCACGGCCATAAAAAATAGATTCGCGGGTCCGATACCGCCGCGCCTGAGCACCATAGGACGCCCGCTGTCAGTTACATGTCGGCGGAACGTTCCCCCAGCTTTCGGTCTGATCCGCGCCGGATCAATAAAAGAACTGCTCCACCACAATTTTGCCGTCCCTCACCTCATAAAGCATGATTTCTTTAATTTGAATTCTTCCATGCGGGGCCACGGTAAGGTCCATTTCCCTACCCACGGCAATATGGTTGCCGGTCACCAGCGGTGCAGTGGTGCTTGCACCGTGGAATTGCTCGATCCGGGCAACAAAATCCATTCCTTTTTGACGCACGGCCGATTTCCCCTCTGCATACCCCATATACGGCGAATCAACCGGGTCTATGCTCCTGACATCGTCGGCAAATAATTCATCATGGATCTCGAACCATTTTTCCTGCTGGGCAAGTTCGTGAAATCGGGCAGCCACCTCCTCGACGGTGAGCGCTTGTTTGTTTGATGTCGACATTTTTCTGTTGGATGTAAGTTTCAGATCATGCAAATATAGAATGCGGAAACCGGACGGAAGGGGTGCCCAATAGCCTTTCTCGGGGGGCTATTTGGACAACATTTTCCCACAATCTCTTCCTTACACATATCAGCCGGTTCCGTGGCGGAGTTGGCAGGCATTGTTGTAACCGGTTGATACCACAACGTAACTTTCAATGCATCGGGAACATCCTTTTCCCCGAATTAAGATCGCGGGGAAAGGATGTTCAAGAAATTAAAAAAAAATTAGAAATCGCCTTATTGTAATTCTCATACTTTTTAGATCTTTATGCTGTCTCAGACTTTCAAGACAATTAATCCCTAACAAATAACAGACCATGTCCCCTATCAATACTTCACCTCTCAATCCATTACCGCCAGTCCGATCACGGAACCGGCAAACGTATACCGATCTAAGTAACCGGGCGTTTCTGAATTAACCTCATTGCTCAGTTTGAAGTTATTGTGCCCGTGGGAGCACCCTGAGGGAGCAAATGCAATTTTAACCGACAGAATATCGATCGGTTACAACCATGGTACATCCATGTGTGTCACGTGTTTGCTATACCTCCCTGCAAGATCAGGTAATATCACGGGCTTCCAGGCTTAGCACTGCCGTAGATGCGGCAACAAGGTATTTATGGAAAATAATTCGCATTATCAATGGATTCTGCTCCGGCAACCACGCTCGTCATAGCTACCTATAATTGGGCGGAAGCGCTGCAATGCAACCTGTTAAGTGTTTCAAAGCAACGGATTTTACCAACGGAAGTAATTATTGCCGATGACGGATCCGATGGAAGGACACAAGCGATGGTCAGCACAATGCGGGAGAAATTCCCTGTTCCATTGGTCCATGTCTGGCAGGAAGATTTGGGATTCAGAAAAAGCCGGATTCTCAACATGGCGGTCGAACGGAGCTCCGGAGCGTACCTGATACAGGTAGACGGGGACGTTTTGCTGCATCCTTCGTTTGTAGCAGACCATCTTGCCGCAGCGGAACGGGGAGCATTCGTACGGGGAAGCCGTGCGCGACTCACCGCCGGGAAAACGGAGCAGCTGCTTGAAAACCCGGATACGGATGTACGCTACTACTCAACCGGCGTCTACAACAGGCTCAATGCCATTCGCTTACCTGTATTCCGTTCGCTGGGGCGGCGCAAGGAAATGAAAAGCACCAACGTACGTGGCAGCAACCTTGCCTTCTGGAGGGATGATTTTCTCCGGGTCAATGGTTACAACAACGACCTGAACGGGTGGGGTCATGAGGACGAGGAGCTGGCAGCAAGGTTTATTAATAACAATATCGTTAAAAAAATAGTGAAGCTAAGCGCGGTACAGTATCATCTGCATCATCAGGAATTACCAAGATCCAATGAGCCACTTCATCGCCAGATAATTCAAGACACGTTGGTAACAAAAGTTAAAAGATGCCTTAATGGATATGAAAATCTTCTCTAGAAGCTCGCTGATCGTTTCCACTTACAACTGGCCGGAAGCGCTGCGGCTTTGCCTGCTCAGCATTAAAGAGCAGTCGGTACTACCTGATGAAGTGATTATCGCCGACGACGGCTCGACGGAAACAACCGCTGAGATCATCGATGCCATGCGGCCGACATTTCCGGTTCGCATTGTGCATATCTGGCACCGGGATGAAGGGTTTCAGCTTTCCAAAATCCGCAACAAGGCGATTGCAGCAAGCTCCTTCGAATATATCATCCAGATCGACGGCGACCTGGTATTACATAAGCACTTTGTGAAAGACCATCTCGCGTTGAGTAAGCCGGGCACATTTGTTGCCGGAAGCAGGGTACTTATGAACCAGATGCTGTCGGAAAAATTGCTGCGTTTACAGAAACCCGGTATTCATCCTTTCAAATCGGGCCTGGGTAATTTTTGTAACAGATTTAGCATCAATTGGTTAAGCAAATATATGGCCGACCGCTACAAACCACAGGACATCTTTGCGTTGCGCGGATGCAATATGGCTTTCTGGAAAGAAGACCTAATCCGGGTCAACGGTTATAACGAGGTTTTTCACGCGTGGGGACGCGAGGATAATGAAATCGCGGTACGCCTGCTCAATGCCGGCCTGAAAAAACGGGCCATTAAATTCGGCGGGGTCGTTTTCCATATCCATCACCGGGAAGTGGACCGGAGCGGGTGCCTGGAAAATGAAGAATACCTTTCGGATGCACTCCGGCACAAATCGGTTTATTGCAGCGAAGGTCTTCATCAATACATGGGCGCGCTTATTCAGGTTCAACACGCTGAAAATGAAGTTGCTGTTTAGCCGGTATGGGCAGTAATCACCTGATTTCAATCATCCTGGTCACCCGTAATGCCGAAAAATTCTTACAGAGATGTCTCGACAGCATTTATGCCCAGGCATATCCTTTGATCGAGATCATTGTCATCGACGGCGCCAGCACAGACCGTACCCTGGCTATTTTGGAGGAAAATTCAGCCAGGCTGGCTTTTTGGAAAAGTGAAAATGACAACGGGATTTATGATGCCATGAACAAAGCCCTCGACCATGTGCGGGGGCAATGGGTTTATTTCATCGGGGCTGATGATACTCTGACACCGGCGTTTTCCCTGCTTGCAAGAGAATTACAGGACCCGCATTCGGTCTACTATGGAAGCGTGTTGAAATCAGGCAGAAAATATCTGGGCGAGCTTTCACCCTACAAACAAGCCAAGACCGGCATCAACCACCAGGCCATCGTCTACCCCGCCAAACTGTTTTCTTCATACCGGTACGATACGAGCTATCCGATCTCCGCCGACCATGTATTCAATATGCAGTGCAATAGTAACAGGCACTATCGCTTTGTGTTCAGGGATTTCGACATTGCTGTCTTCAATGACACCGGCATTTCCTCCGTTCAAAAAGATCTTTTTTTTGAAAAACACAAAAGCAAGCTGATTTTAGAACATTTCGGGTTTATTATCTACCTGCGGTTTCAATTCAAAAAGTTTAAAGAACGTATTTCCGGCCGTTAGTTTCGCTCGCTGAGTACAATTCCTTTGTCCCGATCGAAAACAATCTTCGGTGGCAGATCCAGCAATCGCGCCAGCACACGGTCGCGCCACTTCCTCTTGGGAACCAACCTTACCAGACCGATCAGCAGCCGAAGGAATGGCATTCCGGGTAGCCTTCCGTTCTCCTTCTCATCCCGCACCAGTAATGCCGCGACCTGCGCCAGATATTGCCCTCTTTGCTCGAAGCTCTTCTGGTTTTCTTTTCTAAACCGAAAACCGCCCAGCATAAAAGACGTGGTATAGAGTTGCTCATGCCTGAAAAACCGAAGCCAAAGTTCAAAATCCGCTGCCAGCGAATGACTTTGATCGATAAAACCACCAGCCCGCTCCCACAGGTCACGCCGCCAGAAAACCGACTCCTGCTGTATAAACCTTCCGTTGAACAAATGCATACGCGAAAGGGACCAGCGCTGACCGTAGGGCAAATCGTCGTAAAGGAACGGGTGGCCCGACTCGTCAAAAAAAGTATTGGTACCCATTAACCAATTCACCTGGGGAAATCGCTCAAAAATCTCAGCAACTCTGAACAGGCTCTTTGCATGGTACATGTCATCCGCATTGATCCAGGCCATAATCTCTCCGGTGGATAGCGCAAAGCCTTTTTGTACCGCATCATACAATCCCGCGTCCTTTTCGCTTCGCCAATGCGCCAGCTGTTTCTCGTACTTCCGGATAATGCCGACCGATTCATCAACACTGCCACCATCGATGATGATATATTCCAGATTGGGGTATCCCTGCCCAAGGACCGACAGGATCGTGTCTTCCAGGTATTTTCCCTGATTAAACGAAGGGGTTACAATGGTGATTCTCGGCAGGATCGCGGACATAGCCAATAAAGGAGGTTCAATATAACGGATGTGTCAATGCGGCCCGGCATGGGTACGGCTCATAAATGTAGTCCTCCGGATCAAAAGGCTCCGAAGCGAGCACCATCAGTATGGACTCTTCGGCAAAATCGTGCATCTGGTGCCAGTCTTCCGGAGCCAGCAAGAGGCACTGATCAGCGGCATTCAGCACAAACTCCTGTTCGTCGGAACCGTTGTGGTTAACAATCCTGCAACTTCCTTTCAGACATATCACCGCCTGGATCGTCTTTTGATGTCTGTGCCCTCCGCGCGCCGAGCTGTCGACGCCGTAAATGTAGAAAATGCGCTTAATTTCAAATGGGATGACGCGTTCGATGACGGTCAGGTTTCCTCGCGTATCTGAAAATGTTTTCAGGTTAATCAACTGCGCCAAGTGTTCTGTCAGATTAGAGTGAGTGCTTTCTTTTTCGCATAATTCTTATACCGGCCGCTGAGCCCGAATTGTATCCGGCGGGACAAACTGACCCGTATCCATTTCAGCGCCATTGGAGTTTCATGATAAGTGGCCTCCTTATCGACGGCCTGGATCTGTACTTCGGCCGCAACAAGGGCTTTTGTATAGGCCGAATACACATGCCGGATCACATCTTTTCGCAGTTTATATTGCTCTGCCGTCAACCGGAAACTCTGGTCGACGCAGTACCGGAAGTCATGAAAATGATAGAAGACCAGCGGAACCTTCCCGGATTGCGCATTTTTTATAAAAAACTGCCCCGATGCGTTACTGAATTCGTAATCCTTAGAATTCCACGGTGCGAGTCCGCCACCGGCATGTTTCAGAACGTGGATACCCTCAAACCGGCTGGTCCAGTCGTCGAGGTACTTCTGGTCCCCGAACTTCCCGTCTTCGAAACGGTTAAAACACCATTCCAGACAAGCCTTTCTCCACCAATCGAGCACTTTCAGCCCGGTCTCGGTATTTCTGAATGTGATGAACTGTACACAATACACGCCGCTTAATTCAGACTGATCATACTCAGGGCTATAACGGTGTTCCGTAATCAGCACCGCATTTGCTCCTATTTCATTGGTCAACACCACCGGATCCGCAAAGAACAACAAGTCCGCATCCACGTAAGTACAATGGTCCAGCGAATAAGTATGCATGCAATGCCAGATCGTAAAGGAGGTACACGTCCAGCAATACTCCCCGCCTGTACGGTCTCCTTTTACTGAAAGCAGTTCCGGCGTTTCAAACTCGCTCAACGGAATGATGGTGGCATTCGACAGGTTCAACCGACGAAGCACGTCGTAGCAGGCGTCGTCGAATGCGAATATATACAAATGAAAATCAACACTTTGACTTAAAAGAGAATGGTACATGGCCAGGCCACGCGAAAGATAGAACGAGTTGAACAGCGTACAAAAATTCTGCATGGAACAGGCTACACGTAAGAAGAGGGCACACTTTGCCCCAAATATCAGCGAATATAATTTATAAGGCGCTAAATTGCGCTGTACTCTAACGCATATGTATGTCGTTTTTTAGGCCTAAGAAAAAGAAAAATCCTTACGGTTGGTTTGGTGATTACGAAAGTTGGGAGGCATTGGCTTCCGTCTCCGGCGGTTATGAAGCCGGAACCATATTAGATGTTACAAAAGAGTCGCTGCTGAAAGTAAAAAACGGCGAAGCGGTGTATGAACGCGACTCGGTGCTGTTCGATAAAAAAGTATATCCCTACTCTATCATCTCGGCGCTGCTCTATACGGCCATTGAATGCGGCAACCGGTTGAATGTCCTGGATTTTGGCGGATCGCTGGGCAGCACTTATTACCAGGTCAAAGATCTGATTCCGGCCTCCGTCCAACTCCGTTGGAGCGTGATAGAACAAGAGAACTATGTTAAATGCGGCCAGGAGCTGTTTCAGGACGAAACCCTTCAGTTTCATTTCAATGTCGAGGAAAGCATGTCACGCCAAAAAGCTGACCTGCTGCTGTTGTCCAGCGTCGTCCAGTATCTCGAAAAACCACACGATTTCCTGAGAGAGATCATGGGCTATGATTTTAAATACATCCTCGTCGACAGAACGGCATTCATCAAAGACGACCGCCCCGACCGGCTCACCCTGCAGGTAGTGCCGCCGCAGATCTACGAGGCGCAATATCCTTCTTGGTTCCTGAATGAAACTAAATTCCTGCAACATTTTCAGCAATACGAAATCAGAATGGAATTTGCCTCTTTCGTTGAGGGAGAACAGGAAATAGAGATCGACCATGTTAAAATGGGGTATGACAAAGGTTTCTTTCTGGTCCGAAACCCATGACGTTCAGCGGGGCCATGGAAGCCCTGCTGAGCCCGGCCTGTAATACTTCGTCCTCCATGACGATCCCGGGGCGCTTGTAACAGGCATGCGCAGGGGATTGCATTTGCCTTCACTGAATTCCGACTTGACGAGTAGCTGAACAAGGTCAATTGACCTTCATTTTGCCCACGTCTGGGCTACGTCGCTGCAGAAGTTCACTGTATCTCGCGCAGCAGGGCGATAACTAACGAAATATCGTAGTTATCCAACATTTAAGACCAGAATAATCACCTGATTATCAGACAATGGACATTTGGCATACGAATTGAATGCCTCAGACTACCAACGTCTCTTTTCTTAAATTCTGATCTATCCAAACATCCCAATGAATCGTCAATATCAGCCGATCGATGCTACGCGCTCGATGCTAT
Organism: Dyadobacter ginsengisoli DSM 21015; assembly: GCF_059568735.1. Lineage (NCBI taxonomy): Bacteria > Pseudomonadati > Bacteroidota > Cytophagia > Cytophagales > Spirosomataceae > Dyadobacter > Dyadobacter ginsengisoli. The sequence goes on along the minus strand of NZ_JCANTY010000008.1, from coordinate 293,269 downwards.
TCTCGGCCTGGCAAGCGATTACAACGTTCGACGACGCCGACTTTGTCCCTAAGATCCCTGCTGGCAGCACTGCTCGGCTTCTGCAAAGCATAGGCATCCGCGTCCTTCCCTCGACTCCCAAATCTGGTGTGGATACGCCATTTGCAATACCAGAAATTTCACGGTGGCGCGACATCACCGGACAGGTCGGCGTAGAGCAACTCCGGAATACATTCTCCGGCATCCGGGTAATCCCTTTTTCTGACTGGGCGAATGTTCATCAGGCAGCCGATCTTTGGTACGGGCTGCTTGCAGATGTGATCAGGCCGCTGGCCCGAACAGACTGGGAATTTATTTTTTATCTCGGAGACCCGTTAAACCGCCATTTCTTCGACGTCGACGAGATCCTGGACGTAATAGGGAGCTTCACCCGGAACGGCCAGGTAACCCTCGCGCTGGATGAACAGGAAGCTTCGGGCGTCTGGTCGATCCTGTTCGGAGCAAAGCCGGTAACAGGGTTCGACTTCGGGCATCCCGACGCCAGGGCAAGGTACCGGGCTATTTATCAAACTCTGGATGTAGCGCGAATGATCGTCTACACGCGGGAGCGGGCATTCATGATCTTGCCGGACACCCACTTTGAAATCGAGAGGCCATCGGTTCCGGATACCGGGCCAGGCCGGGACGAGCGGGGTGAATTCATCGCAGGTTATGCGGCAGGCCTCGAAGCAGGTCTGGAACCTCCGCTTTGCCTGGTGCTCGGCATCGCCATGACGGGAGCGGGATCGGCAGGCAATGGAAGGCCAACCCCGTCGGAGATCCTGGGTTTCCTGACGCGCTGGATGGACAGCATTTAATGACCTGATACAATCTGACGATATGAAGGAATTTCTGGAAAAACAACGCAAAATACTACTGGATCTAAGCGATGACATTACTCAAATCCGCGAAAAGAACGACCTGATCACCTTGTTTTCATCCCGGATCAGGAGCCTGTTTTACTTCAAGCATACGATCGTAACGCTCATCGACAAGAGTCATGAATCCTATCGGCCTTTTCTCCTCGATCCTGCCTCATCCCCTATCACAAAAAGCCCCGAATATGATGGTCTGGTAGATTCCGACTTCCCTCTCCACGAGCCTTTTATCCAGGCCGTTCTGGCTGCGGGGAAACCCACCTGGTTCAAAATGGAAGACATCATGGATGCGCCCGAAAGCCCCCAATTTCTCCGGGTCAATTACGACGGCGGCATACGGGAGATCCTGATGACACCCCTGAAAAGCAAGATGGAAACAATCGGGTTCCTGCATATGTATACCGACCGGCCCGGGAGCTTTACGGAAGAATTCAAAAGCATCATCGAAGGTATTGCCCCGCAGATTTCCAGCGCGGTGACCAACATTATTAAAAACGAGCAGATACTCGAAAAGGAATGGATCAATGAAATACTGCTCGAATGCAGCATCGGCCTGGCCGGTGTGCGTTCGCGCGAAGAGCTCGCCGAAGCGGTCCGGTCGTCGCTCCTCAAATTCAATCTCGTACGCGGTTTCGGCATCAGGAAGATCAATGCCGACCGGGAAACCATGACCACCTACGTACATCACCCCGGCATCAACAATGCCGATAACGGCGATATGGACGACCTGACCCGGACGCAATTCCCTATTCATGACGGACTTCAGAACCGCGTACTGGACAGTTCCATCCCACTTCAGTTCAACGTCGATGCCGAGATCAGGCGCGGTGTAGGCAGCCGGTACCTTTTGGTCTGGAAAAATATGGGCCTAAAAACCATGGTCGGTATTGCCCTGCGGAACGGAGATGTAACTCTGGGGATACTTTGGCTGGGGATCGAACAAGCTAATCTCCCGCTCTTACAGGCAATGGGTTCCCAGATTTCGATTGCCATGTCCAATGTCCTCGCTATTGAAGGGATTACCGAGCGGGAGCGCGAAAAGGCATTTCTCCTTGAATTCAGTAACGATGTAGCCCGTGTCCGAACCAGGGAAGACCTAAAAAATGCCGTTTTTAAGGTTCTGACGCGGGTGCTGAATGTCAAACTTGCCATGATAGGCCTGATCGGGGACGACGGCTTCACCTTGACGCCGTTCATGTTCGACAGGCCCCTGTTCGACAATGCCTCCGAACGCCTCAACTCGCTCCTCGGAACTTCAACCAGCATCCATGAGCCACTGACGGCCAGGGTGCTGGCCTCGGAAGACTATGTGCTTTTCAATGTAAGGGAGGAATTGGAAAATGCACCGGACAACGCTTTTGTGCAGCTTTGGGCTCAAACAGGCTTCCAATATATGTTCGCTGCGCCCCTCCGCGGGGGCCAGTCCGAGCTGGGGGCGCTCTGGCTGCTGGCCAACGAGGTACAGCACGAACTACTCCGTGGCATTTGCTCTCAGATTTCGACGGCAATCGCCAACATCAGGGCCAATGAGAAGATCCTGGCCTATAAAAGAATGCTCGAACTTGAAAACAGCCAGTTAAAGGAACAAATCAAAAAGAACTACAACTTCAATGAAATCGTAGGCAGCGGCCCCGAAATGCAGCAGGTTTATGAACTGATGAATATGGTTTCTCCGTCGGGCTCCACCGTTATGATTACCGGCGAAACCGGCACCGGTAAGGAGCTGATAGCCCGGGCCATTCATAATGCTTCTCCAAGGAAGGATAGGGTGATGATCAAGGTCAATTGCGCTGCCCTGCCCGCCAACCTGATCGAAAGCGAACTCTTCGGTCATGAAAAAGGGGCGTTCACCGGAGCCGTGGAACGCCGCATCGGCAAATTCGAACTAGCAGACAACAGCACTTTATTCCTCGATGAAGTCGGTGAAATGCCACTGGAAGCCCAGGTGAAGTTGCTGCGCGTATTACAGGAGAAGGAACTGGAAAGGATCGGAGGCAAAACGACGATCAAAGTGAATGTACGCATCATTGCCGCCACAAACCGTAACCTGGAAGAAGAGGTCAGCGCAGGCCGGTTCCGCTCCGATCTGTTCTATCGGCTCAACGTATTTCCTATCCATCTCCCACCATTGCGCGACAGGCGTGACGACATCGTTCCGCTCGCCCATTTGTTTCTCGACAGATACAGCAAGGCCACCGGCAGAAAAATCAAAAGTATCTCACCAAAGGTTCTCCACGAACTGACAAGCTACCCATGGCCTGGTAACGTCCGGGAACTCGAACACCTTATGGAACGAAGCGTCCTGCTTTCGACCGAACCGACTATTCGGGAAGTATACCTGCCAGTAAAAAGGGCCGGCTTGCAAGCCCGGCAGCCCGGGGGAATGACCGGTACACTCGAAGACGTTGAGCGGATGCATATCATCGAAACCCTCAAACGATGCAGAGGAAAATTGGCCGGACGGGGCGGAGCTGCCGCATACCTGGGAATGCCAGCAACTACCTTACATTCGAAAATCAAAAAACTCGGTATCCTTAAGCGCCAGTATTTAAGCGACTGAGTCGCCGAACCTATCGCGCGATATTTAAAGCCAGCAGGTGTAATAACCGAAATATCGCGTAGTTTTTAACAATCATATTTTTGTAAGTATTTGACTATCAATTAATTAATAGTTTGGCACGCAGATTGATTCTATACATATGTTTTCAAACCAAAATCTTTAACACTTATGAAAATCGTAGTCATCGGCGGAAGCGGTCTGATCGGATCCAAAGTCGTCGGAAATCTTAGCAATCTGGGGCATGAAGTCATTGCCGCCTCGCCCGCTACGGGCATAAACACCATTACCGGGGAGGGCTTAACCGAAGCGCTTCAAGGCGCTCAGGTAGTGATAGCCGTCGCCAATTCGCCATCATTTGAGGATCAGGCCGTACTTGAATTCTTCGAGACTTCGGGCCGTAACCTGCTTGCAGCCGAAAAAGAGGCCGGTGTCGAACATCACATTGCACTATCGGTTGTGGGCACTCAACTTCTTTCAGAAAGTGGCTATTTCAGAGGAAAGATCGCTCAGGAGAAACTGATCCGTGAGTCGGGTGTCCCCTACACCATTGTCCACTCCACGCAATTCTTTGAATTTCTGGGTGGTATTGCTCAATCGGCTACGCAGGGTCAGATCATCCGGTTGTCTGCCGCCTTTGTCCAACCTATTTCGTCCGACGATGTAGCGGCAGCATTAACTGAGGTGGCTATGGACGAACCTCACGGCGGCACGATCGAAATCGCAGGGCCGGAGCGTTTCAGGCTTGCGGAACTGGTACAAAAGTACCTCAATCTGAAAGGTGACACCCGTTCCGTAGTCACCGACAGCCAGGCCCGCTATTTCGGCGCGCTCTTGTCAGACGTCCTACTGTTACCCGCGGGCGATGCCAGGATCGGCAGCACCCGTTTTGCAGACTGGTATCAGCTGGTCGCCCACGTATAAACTATACAGTTAGCGGTCCTTTGGAACGAAGATGACGGGTGTCAGCTTGTGGAGGAGGCTGTAAGGGGCGTGCACTTTCCACCCGTTCGTGCACGGGACAACCCACGCCGGCGCGGTGTCCCCGCGAAATACCGGTCAGCTACACCACAAGGCTAAAGGATTTTTCAAATCAATTTTCTAAACCAAAAAACAACATCGCTATGAACCTTTTTTTGAACCTAATGCACAACGACGGCATCAGCAACGACCCTCATCATCAAACCGATGAGCCAGCCCCGGAAAGGCATCCGCACCATGAGGACCACACTTTTGAGGGAAGTGAATTTCTGGATGATGCGCTCCGGATGACCGATCAACCACTTCAGGACGAATAAAACATGTGGTTTCATGAACCCCAGGAGGCGCACAGCCAAAATCAATTAACGTAGTTACTTTCAATCAAGTCATGAAGCATTTAGAAGTATCCAGGGTATATCAAACGGTTCGCTCGGGGGATCGGCAATTTTCCGCCAGGAAAGTCCGCCCGATCCATTTTGACGGGCTGTTGGACCCGTTGATCGGCTTCGATCATTTCGAGCTGACAACCGATGTATTCGGCCCGCATCCACACGCAGGCATGTCGGCAGTCAGCTATCTTTTCGAAGACTCCGCCCATTACCATAATCTTGACTCTGCCGGAACAGATGTAGTGATCACACCGGGGAGCCTGATGTGGACCTGGGCGGGACGGGGCATCGTACATACTGAGTTTCCGGAGCCGGAAGGCGAACGTGTACATGGCTTGCAAGTTTTTGTCAATGCAGCCGCACGCCGGAAACAGCAATTGCCGGAGGCCCTATTCATCGATAGCCGGGATATACCTACAGTACAAATGCAAGGCGTCACGGTACGAGTGGTTACCGGCAACACGGAGGCAGCAAGCAACGCGGTTCAAACACCCGACCCATTGCTATTTCTCGATGTATTGATCGAAAAAGGCCACTCGTTCCGGCACGAGCTGTCAGTCGGCTGGACCGCGACGGTGTATGTTATTTCGGGCGGGACTGTGTTTTCCGCCAACGGCAAATCCCGGGATCTGGCCCTGGGCCAGGTTCTGGCGGCGGGCCGCTCCGACAGGCAGGAAACACTTCAATTCACGACCCAAGTGGGCGCCCGCATAATCCTGTTGAGCGGCAAACCCCTCGATGAACCGATCTTCTCTGCCGGTGCCATGGCGATGGGCTCAGAGGAGGAGCTGGGAAAAGCAATCTCGGACTTCGAGGAGGGACGGATGGGCTTCATCCGGATCGAGGGCAATATCAGAACCATCATTTCACCTATTTAAAACTCCTTCAACCATGTTACAATACAACGTAAAGGTTCTGCCCGGCGACAGCTCGGGGACCGTCATCAGTATGCTCCACGACCTTGCTCAGAGACATCTCATAGAACTCAGCCCGGTGTCCAACGCGACGACGCTCAGCGACGAGCAGGTACTGGAAATCATCGAAGAAGCAGACCTCACCGCACACTATTCGCTTGAAGAAGCCAAAGACATCCTGCATTTGGGAAGCAGGACGTATTAAATCCAGTTAATTTTTTTTCAACTATCTAAAATCTAAAACAATGAATGACTTCATGTTAGCAATTCACCGCGACATTACCAGCGCTGATCCGGTCCCGACGCCGGACCAAATGCAAGCCGCGCTTAAACCCTACCAGGAATGGATCGCGAGTATCGGCGCAAAAGGCAGACTGGTCGCCCCTCCCAAAAGATGGGACGTTGGCGGACGTGTGATCAAAAAAGGTAACGTAGTAAGCAAAGGCCCGTATGCCGAAGTAAAAGAGTCGATCGGCGGGCTGTTCCTGATACAAGCCGAGGATTACGATGAGGCCGTTGAGATTGCGAGGGGTTGCCCAATCATTGAATTCGGCGCGACCGTTGAAGTCCGCATGGCGATAGTTCCGCCGGCAGGTAAGTAGCTGAGACAGATTGCATCAAAATCCATTGCCCCCAAGAAGTTAAACACTATTCGGGGGCAGTGGATTTCTGATTGAGTGCTCCGGCGAGCCTGTTTTCTCCCAAATACAGAAGTATGGAATGATCCTTTTCGGGCAGGTCGATCCGTTTTTACAATGCCCCTCCGGAAGCAGACAATACATATTCCTTTTTAACCAAAGACGCGCTTTTTGAGTTAGCGGGCAGGATAATTATTACAAAAAACCATTATATGTCGTTACTGGTAAAGGAACATCGTTTCCTCCTCCTGAAGGTCGTCAGCCCACTGGTCAATATAGCCGATCAGCGCGTTTTGATCCAGATCAGCCCCCTGTTCGCTACGTGATCCGAAAACGATCAGGCCTAGTGCCAGGCACCGCACGATATCGAGCTGGCGCACAAAGCCGATACAAAAACCCTCCATAAAGTGTTCCCTGGCGTCCGCAGCTATTTCCAAAGAAGGTGCCATTTTCCTGCGAGCCAGAAGCAACTGTGTCTGTCGGGTAAAAAGCATCGCCTGGGTGGAGGAATAAACCAGCAGCCGGTCGACATTAATGGTCCTGAAAATTGAAATGTACTTCCGTTTCAAATCCGGGAAAGTCTGATTGGCTACATCGCTGTACGCGTGCACGCCATTGAGTACCATCCAGAGCTTGATTGCCTCACCCTCATCCAGGGCAATGGTCACCTGCCCGTATTCCGAAAAATCGGATATGATATCGATGGCTTCCTCCACCTGGAAAGAGCGTTTGTCGAGTGGGTCGCCGAGGTAAAAGACAAAATCGCCCCCTAGTTTCCCGGCAGGCTTCAGGACATCCCGCAGGAGTGTCCTCCAAAGATCCGATGCGCCTGGCAGATTAGACCAATCATGAAAAGCAACGGTCCGGCAGTTACGCAGGAAAGGTTGTAAGACCCCGGAAACCGCGTCACTCATCAGAAACGCCTGTTTATCGGCGTCACTACCGGTTTCGGGGATCTGTTCGCTGAGCCTGAACAGCGGTTCAAGGTCCTGGCGGTCGCGCAACGTCACGCTCCGGATGCCCAGCAGATGCAGGATTTCCGGCAACAATAACTCACGTATACCCAGCGGGTTGGCCTTAAAACCCTCACTGTGGGCATCTGACGGCCTGTCCACCCGGACACGTTTCAGATAGCAGCCGGATGAAACAGAAAACGCTTGCAATTGCAATCTCAGGTCCGTCAAAATAGGGCCGGGATTCAAGATTTCCAGGTTAAGTGCTTCCATTGGTGTTTTGTTTCAGGTTAAAAAGTTGGTCGTTTACACATAAAAATTCACAGGACGATGTTGTTTTGCGGCTTTAATTCTTCCGGCAAGTCGCCTTCTCCCAACATCTCGCGGAGTTCGATATTGAGCTGCTGGCTCATTTGCGAAATCGGCACGTCGTTGGCGCTTCCCTCGAAAGGGTTCTCCGTACTTTCCCCGACCTGTTCGAGCGAAATGTACATCCATGAGATGAGCATGCTGAAAGGCACCGTCAGCCAGGCCATATAGCCCTGAAGAGGGGCGGTCACCATCTCATTGAGCTTATCGAAATCCCCGACGATGCCAAAAGGCAGCATGAAGCAAAAGGTCCAGACGAAAATGTGGTTGATCACCGCATATTGTCTGGGGTAGGGCGAATCTTTCAGCTGTTCGCTCTTTCCCTGTATCAAATAAAAATCTTTCACCATCCGCTGCAATTCGGCATATTGAGGCGCAATCACCTCGGCGCTATCGTTGAGGCCTTTTATCGCCCGGCTCTGCAAACCCAGAATGGCGGAAGCCTTGTTTCTGGAAACGCGGACCGTTTCCAGTTCATAATCGGACAAGTACTGCTTCAATTCGCTTTCGAGCGGTTTGTTCCGTTCGGGAATGTGAAAAAACCGCTGGTACTCCTGGTTATGCCTTTTGTCGACACTTTCCCACACCCGCTCCTCCCGCAGATAGTAGCGTAATGCCGCCAGCCAGGCCAGATGGCGGTATATCAATTCCCTGCTCTTGCCGGGATCGTTCAGAAAATCCAGGCTAATGATACCCCAAAACCGGCTCAGGCTCAAAATATCCGTCCATATCCGCTGGCCCTCCGCTGCGCGGTTGTAGGTCTGTGCATTTTTAAACCCGACCGTAAAGGCCGTCGCGGTACCCAGCAGCGCCACCACCGGCCAGGGAATCGTGAGCCATTTCAGCCGGCAAACTTCATGGAGCACCACGGGTATGAGCCCCAAAACAAAAAGGTTGTATGTGTTCCGTCTGGTCCACATCAGAAATTCTTTCAATCGATAAGATTTACCTATGTGCATGGTATGTTTTACTATTCATTGTTATTCTTTCATTGCAGATAAAAGTCCCGGCCACCTTGTCGACGAAGTGAAAGGTGGCCCGGGAACCTGGTAAAATCATGCTGTTATCGGGCCGTCAATCCTTTGCCGCCCGCCTGAGCAGCCGCCTGCACGATGAACGAAGCGACCTTTGCGGGTTGTGACAGCATCGGTACGTGGCTTGAACTGAGTTCAAGGGTCTGAGCATTGATTTTCCTGGCCAGCACCCTTTGCAGTTCCGGGTTGATCATCCGGTCCTTCCCACCGACGACGTACCAGGATGGCTTTTCATGCCAGGCAGCCTTTGAAACCTTTTCCTCCGTTGTAAATGCAGCCCATTGCCCCTGAGTCGCCAAAATCAGCCGGCGCTCGGCGACAGGTAAATCCTGAGCAAAATCTTCGTGAATACCCTTGGGCGTCAGGGACAAAAAGCCGGAAGCGTCCACCTGAACCTGCTCATTTCCCGGTGCAGGCGAAGCAGTTTTCGCCAAATCGTTCAACGACTCCCCATTGCCCGGCGCGAACGCTGCAACATATACGAGCCCCGCAACCTTAGGATCGTTGCCTGCTTCCGAGATCACCACGCCGCCCCAGGAATGCCCCACCAGCAGAACAGGGCCATCCTGCAAAGCGATAATGCGTTTTGTGGCGGTCACGTCGTCGGTGAGTGACGTAAGCGGGTTCTGGACCGCCGTTACTTTAAAGCCTTTTGCTTCCAGGAGCGGGATCACTTTCGACCAGCTTGACCCGTCGGCAAAGGCGCCATGGACCAACACGATATTTTTTATCCCTTTGGTCTGTGCCTGCGCGGACTGTTGAGAAACAAGCGTCAAAAACGCGGCCGCGATCATTCCGATAATAATGGTATTCAGTTTCAACATGATTAATGGATTTTAATAGGGAAAAATTCTGATAAACTATAATTACCGGCCCAGGTACTTTTTCAATTCGGCGCCGATCTGTACCACCAGCGACCGGACAGCCGGTAACGTCGCCAGCCCATTGAGCAACCCGAAATCGTGGATCATTCCGTTGTACCGCACTGTCGTAACGGGCACACCAGCCTCGTCCAGTCTGCGTCCGTAAGCTTCGCCCTCATCGCGCAAGATGTCGTTTTCCGCCACCTGGATGAGTGCCGGGGGGAGGTCTTTCAGCTCTTCCAATGTTGCCTGCAACGGCGAGGCATAAATCGATTTACGCTTTTCGGGGTCCTCGATGTAAAGGTCGTACATCCATTTCATCAGGGAAGTAGTCAGAAAGCGGTCCTTCCCAAACTTCCGGTAAGATTTTGTCTCGAAATCCGCATCGACGATCGGCCACATCAGTACCTGCAGTTTAATGTCCGGACCGCCTTTTTCCTTAGCCATCAGGCAGGTTACGGTGCTCATATTACCACCCACGCTATTGCCAACAATGGCCAGCCTGCCCCCGTCGACATTGATCTCTTCACCATGTGCGGCGACCCATCTGGTGGCGGCATAAATCTCATTGATCGCTTGCGGATAGCGTGCCTCGGATGTACGGCTGTAATTCACAAAGACAGCAGCCATGCCCGACTCTACGACCAGGTCGCGGACCAGTCGGTGATGCGTAGGAAAGTCACCGAGTATCCATCCCCCTCCATGAATGAACATGAATACGGGCAGGGTTTCGGTCGCCCCTTCCGGCCTTACTATGTGAAGATCAAGCGTATAACCGTCACTGGTAATGGTTTTCAGGTCAATTTCAACCCCCGAAACGTCGACTTTGACAGACGCCTGTGCATTCGCGAGCCCCATTTGTGCATCTGGTAGCGGCAACGTTTCCAGCGCAGGGGCGCCCGAGCTGTTTAAAACGTTAAGAAACGCTTTTACTTCTTTGGAAAGCGCCGGATCTGTCGCATAGTCTTTGATCCATGGCTTCGGCTGCTTTTCTTTTTTCGTCTTCTTCATTGTTGGATCTATTGATTGATTGAATGTTTACTACTGTATTCACGGTTGCCCATATTCACTTTAATGCTTTCGGCCGGACAGGCTAATCAACTGTATCACCAATGAAATCTGTCCGACGGTTATAATAGAGCAATCCGTGTGCCAATTATTTAAATTACTGAATAACAGATAATTACAATAAATAAACAGGTCGATTTTATGACGATATTTCGCTAAACCACTTCTTATAACTCCAAATACCGCTCAAATCCACGGTACTTTTTCAAGCCGGCGGCGGCCGTGTTGATCAAAAAAAATGCAGAAAAATTTGCGTAGTTAAATAACTACATATATATTCGTAGCCAAATAACTACACAATGAACCTGAGACGAGACGTATTTCAAGCCATCGCAGACCCGACCAGACGGGCAATCCTGTTGCTGGTCGCATCGCATGCCATGACGGCGGGAGCCATAGCCTCCAATTTTGACACAGCAAGACCTACTGTTTCAAAGCACCTGCAGATACTCACTGAATGCGAATTGCTGGAACAGCAACAAAACGGCAGGGAGATTTACTATCAAATCAACGCTAAAAAAATGAAGGAAGTAGCTGACTTTATCGAGCCGTTTCGTAAGATGTGGGACGATCGCTTTAACAAACTGGAAGACATTATGAAAAACTACAAATCAGAGAAATAGTATGGAACGAAAAACAAAAATCCACGCCGAGGAAGGCAAGCAGGACCTCGTGATCACCCGGGAGTTTGAGCTCCCGTTGGAGTTACTTTTCAAGGCATATGAAGATCCCGATATTGTTTCACAATGGATGGGGACAAAAGTGGTGAAACTGGAAAATAAAAGGCACGGCGGCTACCGGTTCGAAACATCAGACCCGGAGGGCAATGTGGTGTTTCAGGCGAACGGCACCGTCCATGAATTTCTGCCCAATCAGAAAATCACCCGGACTTTTGAGATGGAGAACACCCCCTTTCCTGTCCAGCTGGAATTCCTGGAATTTGAAAAGCTCACTGCCGACACCAGCAAGCTGACGATGCATATCGTATACAGGTCGGTGGAATACCGCGATCAAACCCTCAAAATGCCTTTTGCACAAGGCATTAACTATGCGCATAACCGCTTGCAGGAAATTGTAAACAAGTTAAAATAACACGGTCATGACAAAAAGAAACAAGATTATCTACTGGATCGCTACCATCTGGCTTGCACTCGGAATGACGTCCACCGGCGTCGTGCAGTTTATCAAAATGAAAGAAGAAGCAGATATGATGGCACATTTGGGCTATCCACTCTATTTTTTAACCATATTAGCTGTCTGGAAATTTCTGGGAGTCGTAGCCATGCTGGTCCCCAAATTTCCGCTGGTAAAAGAATGGGCATACGCAGGCTTCTTTTTTGCGATGTCGGGCGCCGTTTTTTCCCATTTCGCCAGTGGAGATGATGCCAAAGAGTATTTTGGGCCGATATTGTTACTGGTTCTGACTGCGGTGTCCTGGTATTTCAGGCCAGCGGACAGAAAGCTCAGCGCTGTTTAAACTACAACAAATCCTATCTGTTATGACGCTCAAAGAAACGCTCACCCGGCTTGAAGCACTTGGTCATGAAAAGATGCGCGCCTTTAACACGAAAAATGGTGCGGGACCCAACCAGTTCGGCCTTAAAATGGGCGATATCCGTACCGTGGCGAAGAAAGTCAAAATCAATCATTCCCTGGCACTGGAACTTTGGGATACCGGCAACATCGACGCCCGGTTGCTGGCAATATTGATTATTGACCCTAAAAGGTTGTCACGCGCTGAATTGGACACGATGGTGAGATCTGAGCGGTTCGTGCAGGTGGCCGACTGGCTGTATTCCAATGTGATCAAATTTCACCCGGACTCGGAATCGCTCCGAAACGAATGGATGAAGTCGGACCATGTGATGTGCGCCCGGGCCGGATGGAGCCTGACGAGCGGATGCGTGGCCAGAAATCCGGATGTTCTCGACCTCCCGGCGATCCTGGACAGGATCGAATCCGAAATGGCCGGCGCAGCCCCGGAAGTACAATGGACCATGAACTCCACGCTGGCCAACATCGGTATCCGGTTCCCCGAATATCGCAGCCGCGCCCTCGCGATCGGAGAACAATTAGGTATTTACAGGGATTATCCGGTATCCAAAGGCTGCACCTCCCCTTTTGCCCCGATATGGATCAATGAGATGGTACGCAGACAGGCATAAAGGACATGATTATCAATACATTGAAAATAAAATAATCAACAACATGGCTAACAACAAAAAAGAATTACCGTCGGAAAGACGTGACGAACTGCTCAACATTTTGAAAACGCGTTTTGAGAAACATATGAGCCGGCATAAAGGGGTGGAATGGAGCAAAATACAGGCAAAACTGGAAGCCAGCCCCGAAAAGCTGTGGTCGCTCAATGAAATGGAGGAAACCGGCGGCGAACCGGATGTCGTGGCTCACGATCCCCAAAAGGGCGAATACGTTTTTTATGATTGTTCGCCGGAAACACCCAAAGAACGGAGAAGTTTTTGCTACGACCGGGAAGCGCTGGACGCACGAAAAGCCAACAAGCCGGATGATAGCGCGATCGACCGGGCGGCAGAGATCGGCATCGAGCTCCTGTCGGAAGAGGAATACCAGGGCTTACAGCAACTGGGAAGTTTCGACACCAAAACGTCGAGCTGGTTGAAGACGCCTTCCGATATCAGGAAACTCGGCGGCGCGATTTTCGGAGATCGCCGCTTCGGCCGGGTGTTCATTTATCACAACGGCGCAGACTCCTATTATGCGGCCAGAGGCTTTCGGGGCTCATTAAAGGTTTGATCATCTTGCAAAAACAACTATTATGACGATGAAGAGAACGAATCCGAAGGTCGACGCTTACATGAGCGGAGCCAGAAAGTGGCAGGAAGAAATGGAGCATCTGCGAATGATCCTGCTGGACTGCGGGCTAACCGAAGAACTGAAGTGGAGCAAGCCTTGCTACGTTTTTGAGACGAGTAATGTCATCGTCATACAAGGATTTAAAGACTATTGTGCGCTTTTGTTTTTCAAAGGCGTCCTGCTGAAAGACCCCGATGATATTCTTGTCAAAACCGGGGAAAATACGCGGGTGGGACGCCAGATCCGCTTCACCGATGTGCGCGAAATCGTCCGGTTGGAGCCGGTATTAAAGGCCTATGTCCGGCAGGCCATTGAAGTAGAAATGGCTGGATTGAAGGTGGAACCTAAAAAGTCCGCGGATCTCGTCATCCCCGGGGAACTTCAGGATAAAATGGATGATATGCCCGCCTTCAAAACGGCCTTCAAGGCACTGACACCCGGGCGGCAAAGGGCATACATCATTTATTTTTCCGCACCCAAACAATCCCAAACACGCGTGTCGAGGATCGAGAAATGTGTGCTGAAAATTCTGCACGGAAAAGGTCTAACCGATCAATAGTTGTTTCATGGTCAGCATCGTTTTCAGTTTTTCGTAATCCACTTTCGAATGATGCCTGGGGTCCCGTGGCATCTTTTTTATCAAAACGACCTCTTCAATCGCCTCATGCACGGCGCTTATCGCCGCTTTTGCCTGATCCCGGACAGCTGATTCCCTGAGTTCGGCGACGGCGATGATTTTGCCTTTCCATAACAGGATCGTGCCTATTTCTATCCCGTCCAGGGTTTGGAAATGATTTTCAAACACGAATGTCGGCAATATCTGGCCGTGCAGCCGAACGAGTGAACTGCACCTTCCGGTTAGAAACAACCGGCCTTGCGCATCCAGGTAGCCGCTGTCCCCGGTCCGGTGCCAGCACTGTTCCCCGACAAAAATCTTGTTACGCATCGATGCGTCAGGATTACGCAGATACTCCCGCAGCACGTGCTTTCCGGAAACGATGATTTCGCCGATCTCGCCTTGGGCTACTTCCCGGTCTTCAAGCGCTTTCATATCGGCCACCGCAATATTTTCGTCTCTGATGTCAATAATTTTCACGCTGGCGCTGCCTTCCACTTCCCCGACTTTCAGTCCGCGGGCCAGGGCATTATCCTGCCTGTCTGTGAGCTCCTCCGCGGTGATGGAGCTGATCGGCTCGGCCTCCGTTGAACCATAAACAATACGGATGTCGGCGGAGGGAAATGCCCGGCGATAGCGCTCCGCCTCGATCGGGAAAACCGGGGCACCGCCTGTGAATATTTTCTCAATCCCGTTCAAAACCAGATCATTATCAATCAGATACTTCGACAGCTGGCGAAAGAAAAAGGGAGAGGCAATAATCGAATTGACTTCGTACCTGACAAGCTGGTCAGCTACCTTCCCGGGCTTCATCGACAGCGGCTTACGGGCATTAAAATCAGCGATCACCGACGTCACGCCTGCGCCGAGGTTGATGAGCAATACAATAGGCAAAACCGGCATGCAGATATCGCCGGGTTGCGGGCGGATCAATGGGGCCAATGCCTGAAACTGCTCGTACAGCAGCCCATGCGTGCGGATTGCGGCTTTGGGTATTCCTGTGCTGCCGGTGGTAAAAGTGATCAACGCAATGTCGTCTCTGTCGGTTTGCGGTAATTTCGCGGGTGTTTTGCGGGGGTCGTATTTCAATCCGAGTCGCAACGGAATCTGTCTTAATCCGGGCACAAACCAGGCCAGCAGCAAGCTTTTGGATGTGCCGATAAAAGCCCTGCATTCCGCCAGGCGGCAACACGCATTCAAGCGACTGATACTCACCCATTCATCGAGAAAAACCGCCACTGCGCCTATGCGCAGCAGCGCCAGCACGATGCGGTACAGGTCCTCGCTCATGGGCACGAACACGATGACGCGATCGCCTTTCCGGATCCCTTTTTCCAACAGGCCGGCTGCCGTGGCATTCACTGCCATTTCAAAATCACCAAAGGTTACCTTTTTACCTTTGTAAATCAGTGCCGGCTTTTCCGGATGCCGGCGGGCTGCTTCTGCGAAAAGATCGGCAGCATTAAAGCGGTCGGACATGACAGTTCGGTTAGCGTGATTTGTTTTTCCTGATATTCATTTTCATTGTCGTTCAAAGAATGTTCTTCCCATACAGCGCATAGTCCCTGTACCGCGTGCCCGAGAAATTCTCCGACAACTTTGTGGAAGTGCCCTGCTCATAGATAAACGAATGGATCGCGCTCGTGTAGCCCATCGCCACAGCCTTGCGGTACACCATATTACCAATTACGTGTCCCAGCCCGCGCCATTCGGGATCGGGATGTCGGGCCAGCGTTTTCACAATCAGCGACTTGCTTTCCAGATTGAAGTAGTCGTGCAGGCAGAAAAAGTATCCGACCAGGTTTCCCGATGCATCTTCCGCCAGAAGCGTAAGTTCGGGATTCATATATGCTTTGAAAGGGACATACTTTTTGACGAACGCCTCCTTGCTGATCGGTGTAAACAGAAAATTTGTCCTGAAAGCCAGCGCATTGAATGTATAAATACGCTCGACCTCCGCTTCAAAGTCCGATAAGTCAATGGGCCTGATGATTATCCCTTTTTCCCGCATCTCCCGCTCCCGGATCAGCATTTCAGGGTTATCAAAGTGCATGAGCCGGTCTATATTGCTGTAATAATGTGCAATAGGCTCAAAGCCGGCGTCAAGGAAATGGGTATTGTAATACAAATGATGCGGGTTCTCCGTAAAGAAAAGCGGATTTTCATCGCTGGTTTGAAAACGATAGCTTTCCCAGGTACTGCCGTTCATGGGCCCTATCAGGTATTTCCCGCCCCAGGATTTCACGGTCGAAACAATGTGGACCAACAATTCCGATGCATAGCAAGCTTGATCCCCACATTCATAATGGCCGATCGTGAAGGCATGGTCACCATTATATTTCAATGACGGATTATCATAAACACAAGCCCTCGCGACCGCTTTCCCGTTGTCGGTCAGCACGTAAAATGCCCTGAAAAAATCCAGCGGAATGGATTGGGAAGTTTTAAATCGGGGACTGTCCGGCGGATAAATAGCAAGCGGCAAGTCGCTGAACAAATGAAATCCAGGTTGCCCGGGAGCCGTTTCGATGATATTCATCATAAAACCAAAATGAGGGTTAATGCGACGCTCCCCGGAATCGTGACGTTATCCCACCCCCTCACGCCTATTGCTTCCGAAAACGTGGCGCAGAGCGGAATCAGGGTAAGCAGGCCGGGATGACCACTGAACACGGGCCCCGTGTTGTCAAAGATGTATGCGGTTATTGCCGTAACCAGTACAGCTGCGATCAAAAACGCGCACGATCCGGAACACGTTTTCCGGCAACCCCCAATCCGGTAGGCACCGAACGGGAATCGTTTTCCGGCAAATGCAGCGACCGGGTCACAGATCGCCAGGATCAGTACCGGAAGATAAAACACGATCAGGCCCTTCTCTGCAAATTGGAATATCAGAAAACAGCCGTAAACCGCAACTGGATACAAGATACTCCCAACTGAAAACCGGTCGATTCCATTGATCGAAGGCAGCAAACTGAACCGAAGACTCGCCAGCAGGATGATCAGAAAGCTGCCGCACAGGAACAACACCTGCCAGTGGCTGTGCAGGAAGACCGGGAAGAGCAAGGTAATGATCCCGGTACCGGTGTGCACGAGCTTGCGGGTCCATTCGGCTGCTACTTTTCTCCAGTGATACAGCCATTCCGCCAGCGCAAACAGTGCGAGAAAGCAGCAGGCCAGCCATAACGGGGCGAAAATTTCCTGTTTCATTTTCAAATCAAGCAAACTGGCTAATCTATTACTTTTTCGACCACAAATGCCTTATAAAAGAATCCCCGGTCGGTGGCCGACAACCGGTCGGCGTGCTCCCCGCAGTACGCAACGTGTGCAGGTAGCACATGCGAGACCCGCCGCGGGACCATGAGATTCCAATATGCGAGCGTGCCGTCCTTTTCCATCCCCGCTATCAGCGACTGTGCCGTCTGCCGGAACAAACCCATATCCATATATTCAAAAATATCCGAGAGGTTCATGCAGTGAAACTTGCCGTACACATCAATCGCGTCCTGTGCGAAACCTTCCCTCAAATGCAACCGCCCCATGTTAACCCGGATTTGGTCGTAGTTTTCCCGCAGCAGATAATGCGGCAGCAATTCGCCGAAGTTGCCCGTTAATGTGTATCTCAAAATAAAATTATCCTGGGCAGCCGCAGTGCTGAGGTGGTCGGCGGCTTTGTCAAAAATGAACTTTGAAACAGCCCCCTGAACGTGCTTCTGAAACTCGGGATCCCGGCCATACTTTCCCATTACATATTTGCTGAAGAAAATCCGGAACAGCAGTCGCCATCGCCAGGTATTCCATTTATCGCGGTAAAAAACGGTCTGCTCTTCTTCTGTTTTTGCGGCGAGCAAAGCCTCCGTGATCCTACCCGAATGGATCCAGGGCAGGATCCTCCCGCTGAATAGTTGAAAGTATTTTTCAAACTTCCCCTGATGGATCACGCCGTTCCGGATCAGGTGAAGGTTCGACTCCCAGTAAGCCCTTGCCGCACCGCCCAACTGGCTTTTCAGCGCCTGGAATGTTCCTTCACGGTTATCCGAGTCACGGAAACCCAGGAAAGCCAGCGTTTCTTCCCATTCCAGACTTCGTATAGAAACCTTTTTCAATTCGATCAGGAACAGCTGAATGCGGTTAATATCGACCGCAACCACTAGTTCGGGATTGGTCGACAACAACGAAAAACTGTTATCCCCTGCCGAGCCGATCGAAAGAATACGGCTGCCGGCTGCCGGGGAAAGTCCCTGAAGCAACACCCCGGCATCCTCCCAGCAGTTTGCATACCGGATGATCTCAAAATCGACACGCTCTGTTAAACGCTGTTTCGTCATTTGGAAATAATCCTGATTAAGCCCGTACTGCCATCCATTTCGACCTGGTCGCCGTCTTTCAGCGTTTTCAGCAAACCCGTTACACCCACAATACATGGTTTACCCATTTCGCGCGACACAATGGCCGAATGGCTCAGCAGGCTGCCCCGTTCGACGATAATGCCCGACGCACCCGGAAAAAGCGTAACCCAACCGGGGTCGGTACTGGAAGCTACGAGGATGTCACCGTGCAGGGAGGAAACTTCCCCGGGATCCAGGACGACTTTTACCCGACCCAAGATCCGGCCCGGCGAACAGCCGATGCCCTTCAGGTCTCCTTCGTGGCTATCAACCCGGCCGGTGCTGAAAAAGTCATTGCCCTGATAGGGAACGCCGTAAGTAGCAAACCGCTCCGACAACGACCCCGCTTTCCGGTAAGTTTCAAATTCGATTTGCCGCAGTGTGATTAACGCATGGAGGTCCTGGGTAACCGCTGTACCTTCTATATAGCTAAAAATCTCTTCTTTGGTAAGATAAAAAATGTCACGGGCATTGTGGATAATCCCGTCGGCGCAGAGCCGTTCGCCCATCGCCGCAAACAATTCCCGCACGATTCCAAAAGCCCGGGTTCGTTCATAGCGCAGGTTCTCCCGGGCGCTTACAAGCTCCCGTGTGTAACGCAACGTGAGGTTCAGTTTCCATCTGCTGAAAGCTTTGCCGCGTAGCTTGGCTTCCATTTCTTTTTCGGCCTTCGCCCGGATCGTATGCTCGCGTGCTCCCGAAAAATGCTCGCCGGTAATGCCCGCTTCGACATAGGATTTCAGGACTTTAATGAATTTGGGCGGATCCTGGCTATATGAAACGGTTTCAAGTTTCAGCTCGCCTACGCAACGCTCCCCGAAATCGGCAATGTACCGATCCACTTCGCTTTTGATACTGGCGTACCCCGGCTCTTTGACCAGCACTTCCCATAGCCGGTTTTCATTTTCCGACACAAAAAGGTCTTTCAGAGCAGGTGTAGCCGCAATCTGCGCGGCCAGCCTGATGCTCCGGTGCACTGGTTCCACCGAAATGATATCATTGCTCCCGCAGAGCAGGTCGTTGTGCATATTCGAATTGGTACCTGAAAGCCTCTCGCATTGCTTTTGAAGTAGACCAAACCATATCATGGCAAAAAAATCGTTCAGCAGCGGGGCTTTCCATTCGAGGAGCAGCTTACGTTCAAAGCTGAGATACAGGTGCATCAGCTCATGGGCACTCTTTTCCGGGAAGTGAATTGCCTTATACTCGGTGATCATCCCGTTCACAAGTTGCATGAATTCCCTCCTTTTCCCTGGCAGGGAAACAAACCGGGCCAACATTTGCACCGCCATACCGGCAATGCGCAACCAGGCTTTGCCCGCCGGCAAACGATAGCTTTCCGGGATATCGAACTGTTCCTTCACCCCCATCATCTGCTCCATGAACCGGGCATTGATGCTGTACCCCGGCAACATGGCCAGCATATGGTACCAGCTCCTGAGATTATAGTAAACCCTGCCATTGATCAAACCCAGTGTATTGGCAAATACCCGTTCGTTGGCTTCGATCACCTTTTCGCTGACGCCCAGGTAAGCACTGAATAGTTTGTATGCGACCTCATAGGACTTACTGATAAATGAAAATGTGAGCGGGGTCGTGACACCGGGGTACGACTCAATGATGTTGCTATTATCCCAAAGTACATATTCACCTGCTCGCCGGTCCGGTGTTTTCAAAGTGGTGATCGGCCTCGTCTGAAGCAGATAAAGTGCTCCTTCCCTAATGGCAAATTCAATGTCCTGCGGTGCATTTAACGCGTTGTGCAACTTGTCCAGGATTTCACCGATACGGTAAATCTGATCATCCGTCAATGCGGGCTGCTCCTGGCGGTCGTGTACGACTTCTTTAAAGATAACTCCCCCTTGCCGCTCGTCATCAAAAACCAGCCGATGCGTTTTGCGCACGGTTTCCGCAGCAATGACCGACCCGGTCAAAGTAAACTGGTCCGCATTCAATTCGCCTGACACCAGGCCCTCTCCTAACCCGAAAACCGCATTGATCACTTTCTGCTGAGGATGACCGGTAACCGGATTTGCGCCAAAGGCCACGCCGGCAGCATCTGCATCCACCATTTCCTGCAAGATGACCGCAATACCCCGCTGCCCCGAAATACCACGATGTTGCCGGTACTCCGATACCCGCTCCGAGAATGCAGACCGCCACACATCCCTGATGCGCTGTGCCAGGTTCCCGCGCGTTACGAAAAGGTAACTTTCCAGCTGCCCCGCAAACGAATAGGCAGCACCATCCTCATCAACAGCCGACGACCGTACCGCGAAATACAGGGTGTCTCCGAACGGCGCTGCAAGCGAGGCAACAAATCCGGGATCGATATGTACCTGTTCGATCCATGACCGGATCTCCTGATCCCCCGCGTTCCGGATGGCCTCGGGAATAAGGGAAAGTAGCGCCTCCCAGGGAATGACGACAAAACGGGGTACCAGCATGCCGATCGTTTTCAGCCGGAAAAGATTCGTTGCCTTGCCGCCGATGGTCAAGTTCTTGGCCTGGTCTGTTTCGGAAATGAAATGCATCAATGGATCAGCAATTTTGAGAGCATTGGCCCTCCGCCCAGTGTAAGATACATGGAGATGGTCCACAAAGCGGATGCATACTCGATCACCTTTGAAAGTTTACGGGTTTTTGTATTTAAAAACAGGATGCCGGGTAGCACGCAGAGAACGAAAATGATACCTAGAACGAGTAATGCCGTTTCACCATATCCTGCAAATACCGACGCCGCAATGCTGAGTAGCAGCGTAATTAACAATATCCCTACCCATAACCCGACCGCCTTCGGAATGCCCAGCATGGCCGTATAGGTCTGCACGCCTTCGGATTCCTGTTCGGGAGACCGGATTTTCCGTCCAATTTCGAGTACAATGCCATTCATGTACGATACCGCGAAGAAAAAGAACAAACCGGTCGGCGCTTTCACACCAGCCAGGAGCCAGTCGAGGCCGCTGGCGTATATATCGACAAGCGGGATGATGAACATATGCGAGGTTACGTACCAGAACTGGTGCTTTTTCAGCCAGTCGGCAATGAAAAACTCTTTACCCATCAGCAGCAGATAACCGATGACGACCGCGTAGATCAACAGCATTTTGGGAAAGAAATACCAATTCAGCAGCACTTGCGCAGCGGCCAGAACTGCGCCGGTGACAGCCAGTTCGCGGTACGAGATCAGGCCGCGCGGCACGGGGAGTTCCTTTCTGAATCGCGCATCGTCCCCGGCGTCTTTGAACTCATCGAAGATCCTGACCAGGAAGAAGAGCGTTATTGTAGTAAAAACCCCTACCACAAACGTCTTTGCATCTACAAAGCCATCCGCGCCCCGGCAAATGCGTGCATAGGATATGGCTGAAAAACTGAAAGCAGTCACCAGCAATCCGTGCCCCAGCACAGGAAAGCGTTCTTTCTGGTACCAAAAAAGTCTTTGCAGGAAAGGTGCGTTGTTTTCTTCGGCTCTGCTGAACTCGTTTCCCTGGATAGGCAACTTCATTTCTTCCTTCCGAATTTTTGGTGTGCTAATGAAAATTGCCCCGCCGAAAGCGCCGCCGCAATGGAGATTTCTCCTGCCAGTACCAAAGCCCCGCATATTTCGGCAAACTTTCGGGTCTTGCCGGCGCCGTAGCAGTCCATGAGTTCGAGGCATTCGCGCTGGGTGGGAAGCGAGGTGCCCCCGCCTACTGTTCCCACGATGAGATTGGGTAATGTCACCGACACATACAGGCTCCCGTCAGCGGTGTGCTCCATCCGGGTAATGCCTACCGAGGCCTCCGAAACGCAGGCAACGTCTTGTCCGGTGGCAATAAAGAGGGCGGTGAGTGCATTGGCATAATGCCCCTGTGCTCCGATCGACCCGCTTTGAATGGTACCGATGGTCGACGACCGCCAGTACTCCGCCATCATTTCCGGCGTTGTTTTCAATACTTCCTTTACGATACGTTCGGGCAGCGTAATTTCCGCGGTCACTTTTTTGCCCCTCACATTCGCAAAAGACTGCGAGGTGGCTTTCTTGTCCCCGGAGAAGTTTCCCTCAAGAAACCAGAATTGAGGCTGGACCGGCGCATTCCGGATAATATACTGGCAAATGGCATTGGTACAGATCGTCACCATGTTCTGCCCCGATGCATCACCGGTGTGGTATTCGAACGTCAGGATCAGATGATTTCCTTCGATGTTGGATTTCATATCGATCAGCTTCGCATACCGGCTGGCCGATTCGGTAATATTACTGAACTCGTCGATCTGTCCCAGGATCCAGACCAAAAATGTACCCAGGTTACCCAGGTTATCGAACTTAAAAACCGGAGACCGTTGCACACCGTCGATGAGGCAAACCGACGTGGCACCTCCCGCCAGGTAACACGCCCGTGCCCCGCGGTGGTAAGAAGCCAGTAAACTACCCTCGCTCGTCGCCAGCGGCACATAAAAGTCGCCCTTCGCCATCGAGCCCAGTACGGAAACCGGACCTACCACCCCGGTTGGCACCAGGGACATACCGATGTAATTTTCGATATTTCCTTCCAGGCGAGACAGATCGGAAAACTGCATTTGCCCGCTTAGAAAGGGAAATTCACTTCGGTTTTTCCTTAGCAAAAATGCGAGGCGCTTGCTGACGCCTTCTGCGGAGACAGGAATTTCAGAAGGCAGACTTTCCGGTGGTTCCTGGCTTGCAGGTTTGTTCTTAATGTCTTCCAATAATTGCTCAAGATCTTGCAGGGCACTCATGGCGCGCAGCGCCTTCATGGTAGTTTCGCTGGATGAAGACATGATGCTGATTTCTGGTTGATAGAAAAAGGGCTGACCACAATCCCGATGTGTTGAATCCGGAGCTACCGCCCTGTCGGCCAGAGCACATCAGATCCTAATTATAACGACTATTTCTCTTAAATCCGAAAGGCCGGTATATCGCAGCTGGACATTTCACCGGTCGCATGTCACCAGAGATTTCACAGGTCATCGCGGACTCTCCTCCCGTTTCATGACAATTCGCTACCTTTGCGGCCCTTTTATCCGGCATACAGATCATTACCAACTCGTGAAGGCGTATCTCAATCTATTTGATTTCAAACAAAAAGTAAATTATAAAACTGAGTTACTGGCAGGCATTACCGTCGCAATGACTATGATGCCCGAATCACTTTCGTTCGCCATGCTCGCGGGCTTCCCGCCGCTGGCTGGATTGTATGCGGCCTTTATAATGGGGCTGGTTACAGCGGTGTTCGGCGGCAGAGCGGGATTGATTTCAGGCGGTGCCGGCGCCACTGTGGTGGTTTTGATTGCCCTCATGCAATCGCATGGTATTGAATATGTATTTGCCGCAGTAGCCCTGGCGGGTATTACTCAGATCTTCATCGGGCTTTTCCGGCTGGCGAAATTCATCAGGCTTGTCCCCCAGCCGGTGATGTACGGGTTCGTTAATGGCCTTGCCGTGATCATATTTATGTCGCAGCTCAATCAGTTCAAAGCATCAGGCGGCGCCTGGCTTACCGGCCAACCGCTCCTGGTCATGGGCGCTCTTGTGGCATTAACCATCCTGACCATCATCATTTTCCCCCGCATCACGAAAGCAATCCCCCCCTCCCTGGCCGCCATTATCGTGGTGTCCCTGGCCGTACTCGGCTTGGGTATAGAAACCAAAACTGTGGGCGACATCGCGTCCGTCGCCGGGGGATTCCCGCCATTTCATATTCCGCAAATCCCTGTCAATATAGCCACATTCACGGTGATCGCTCCGTACGCGCTTGTCATGGCGGCAGTGGGCCTGACGGAAGGATTGCTGACATTAAACCTGGTCGACGAGATAACAGGAACCAAAGGCAACGGTAACCGTGAAAGCCTGGCGCAGGGCGCTGCGAATGTATTAAATGGCTTCTTTTTCGGAATGGGCGGCTGCCCGATGATCGCTCAGACGCTCGTAAACCTGAGTGCAGGCGCCAGGGCCAGGCTGTCCGGGATCATCGCTGCACTTACGATCCTGTGCGTCATCCTGTTTGGTGCACCACTGATCGGCAAACTGCCCATGGCGGCGCTAACTGGCGTCATGATCATGGTCGCAATCGGCACATTCGAATGGGCCAGCTTCCGGGTCATCAACAAAATGCCCAAACAGGATATTTTCGTCGGGGTCCTGGTTGCTGCCATCACCATTTTCCTTCATAACCTGGCCCTCGCCGTGCTGATCGGCGTCATTATTTCCGCATTGGTATTTGCGTGGGAAAGCGCCAAACGAATCCGCGCCAGGAAGTACACCGATGAGGCCGGAGTAAAGCACTATGAAATTTACGGCCCGCTTTTCTTTGCTTCGGTGAACGCATTTAATGAAAAGTTTGATGTGGTCGGTGACCCACCCCGTGTAATCATTGATTTCAAAGACAGCCGGATTGCCGATATGTCCGCGATCGAGGCCGTGAACAAACTTACCGAAAGATATAAGGTAGCAGGAAAGCAATTGCAGTTGAAGCACCTCAGCGACGATTGCCGCAGGCTTTTGAGCAACGCCGGAACCATTATCGAAGTGAATATCCTGGAAGACCCCTCCTACTTGGTTGCCACCGAGACCCGATAGTCCGTTTTAGATATTTATCAAAAAATTTATTCATCGTAATATTACAATATAAAATATTTCTGTTAAGTTTGTCGCATGGGTGTAACGAAAACAGAGATATTCACGGCACAGCAGAATCGGATCGCAGATCTGGCGAAGGCATTTGCACATCCGGCAAGGGTTGCGATTTTACAGTTGCTGATTGCGCGCAAAGCCTGCGTCTGTGGAGATCTGGTGGATGAACTGGCGTTAGCGCAGGCAACCGTGTCCCAGCACCTGAAGGAACTGAAAAGAATTGGCATTATTCAGGGTGAAATTAACCCGCCCCGTGTTTGCTATTGCATCAATCCCGAAGTTTGGGAAGAGGCCAGGCAGGCATTCGGCGGTGTCCTGGATTCTTTCGTCGCTGCTTCCTGCTGTAATTAAAACTACATTTTTTTGAACATATCAATCGTAATATTACATTATAACAATGAAGACAATGACAAATCAACCGAATCCCATGACCTGGCAGGCATTCAAAAGCAAGCTGGAACAAAATCCGGATCTCCATTTGCAATTTCAATATGAAGAAGGCAAGTTTGTAGACCGTTCCTTTCATATTACGGAAATCAAACAAGCTCCGATCGTTTCGGTCGATTGTGGCGGGGTTATGAACAGCTGGACCGAAGTGGTGGTACAACTTTGGGAGCCGCCGACCAGGGAGGCAGAACGTTCGATGCAGGTCGGCAAGGCGCTCAAAATCGTAAATCTCGTTGAAAGAACACTTCCGCTAAACCCGGCGGCAGTTGTTAAAATTGAATTTGGAAATTCAAAATTTGACACCCGTCAGATGTATCCGGGTGAATTTGTGACTGATGAGGATAGTTTCACAATTAATCTGGTTCCCGACTTAACCCAATGCAAGGCGCTCGGGCGCAACCAGGCGTGCGGCACGACAAGCGCCGGGGCCGTCTGCTGCGGACCTGCGCCGGTAGAAGAAGCGCCGGAAACTGTCGTGACAGATAGCACAGCTTGCAAGCCAGATTCGGGCTGCTGTTAACTATTAACCGAAATTGCGCTTATGAAGAAAATATTAGTGTTATGCACGGGCAATTCCGCCCGCAGCCAGCTCGCACAGGCGTACCTGCAATATTTCGCTGGTGACCGTGCAGTCGTATACAGCGCCGGCGTTGACCCCAAAGGAGTGAATCCGGCAGCCATACAGGTGATGACCGAAGATGGCATAGATATCTCGCACAACACGTCGAACCACGCCGATGAATACACCGGTATCTCGTTCGACTACGTCATTACCGTTTGTGACAATGCACGTGAACAATGTCCCTATTTCCCCTCGGCTGGCGAACTGATCCATCATAGCTTTCCCGACCCGGGACAGCCCGCAGAGGATCTGATCACTTCATTCCGGCAGGTACGGGACAAAATCAAGGCTTATAGCCGTGAATTTATCGATCAAAAACTCTCTCACTGATGGCATTCACAATACGCCCGCTCGATGTGCCGGATTGGCCGATGGTACAGAAAATTTACCAGCAAGGTATTGATACCGGTGAGGCGACCTATGAAACCCAAGCACCGGAAGCTGATGTTTTGCGCACGAAGTTTTTAGCGGCACCCCAGCTGGTGGCCGAAGCTAATGGCCAGGTAATCGGATGGGCAATGCTAACTGCCGTTTCCAGTCGATGTGTATATGGAGGCGTGGCAGAAACCAGCATTTACATCCATTCCGGGTATCGTGGCATGGGTGTGGGCCGCGCGCTTTTGGCCGCGCTGGTGCCGCTCAGCGAACAACAGGGCTTCTGGACATTGCAGGCCCAGATATTCCCTGAAAATAAAGCCAGTGTTGCTGTGCATGAACAGACAGGTTTCCGGCAGGTAGGTTATCGCGAAAAGCTGGGAAAACGCGATGGTATATGGCGGGATGTACTGTTGCTCGAACGCCGCAGTGCGGTGACTGGAAACGACTGACCGAAAAATCAAAGCATTGTGATCTACTCAAGGATCCACACTTCCTCCGTCTTCCTCTCCTGATTTTGGGCGCTATACTCCGGTAATCGTTGCCCGATATAGATGCCAACTATTGAAGTATAGAATTAATCGATTGTCATTATTTTTTCCAATAACATATCTTTATCGTCCTACACATCCGGCCCGTTCAGGAAAGGGTGATTAATCATGAACTTTAATGACAATGGAAAAAGACGCAAACGACATCAGTAAATGCCCGTTTCACAATGGCAGTATGAAGCACAATGTTGGCGGTGGCGGTACCCGGAATCGCGACTGGTGGCCCAATCATTTGAAAATGAACATACTGCGACAGCATTCGTCCTTATCCAATCCAATGGGAGAAGATTTTGACTATGCCGAAGCCTTTAAAAGTCTCGACCTCGAAGCGGTTAAAAAAGACCTTCATGCGCTCATGACCGACTCGCAGGACTGGTGGCCGGCTGATTTTGGCCATTACGGGCCGTTGTTCATCCGTATGGCATGGCATAGTGCCGGCACGTATCGCGTGGGCGATGGACGCGGTGGCGCAGGCTCCGGCCAGCAACGTTTCGCTCCGCTGAACAGCTGGCCCGATAACGTCAGCCTGGATAAGGCCCGCAGGTTGCTCTGGCCTATCAAACAAAAGTACGGCCGGAAAATTTCGTGGGCTGATTTGCTGATCCTGACCGGCAATATTGCCCTGGAATCGATGGGCTTTAAGACATTCGGCTTCGCAGGTGGACGCGCAGATGTGTGGGAACCGGACGAAGACGTGTATTGGGGTTCGGAAACCACCTGGCTGGGCGGTGACGTGCGTTATGCGCACGGCTCTCCCGGGGTTGTAGAGGGACATGGGGTGTTGGTTTCGGATGACGATGCCAACGGGGATACCCATTCGCGTAACCTGGAAAAACCGCTGGCAGCGGTGCAGATGGGGCTCATCTACGTGAATCCTGAAGGCCCCGACGGCAATCCCGACCCGATTGCTGCGGCCAAAGACATTCGTGATACGTTCGGCCGTATGGCCATGAACGATGAAGAAACAGTAGCCCTGATCGCAGGCGGCCATAGCTTCGGCAAGACCCATGGTGCAGCCCCTGCGGATCATGTAGGCAAAGAGCCGGAAGCTGCCGATGTCGAATTGCAGGGATTAGGATGGAGCAACAGCTACGGATCCGGTAAAGGTGCCGATACCATCACGAGCGGTTTGGAAGTTATATGGACAAAAACCCCCACCCGGTGGAGTAATAACTTCTTCGAAAACCTGTTCGGCTTTGAATGGGAGCTCACAAAAAGTCCGGCCGGTGCGCACCAATGGGTTGCAAAGGATGCCGGCGGTATCATCCCGGATGCCTTCGATGCTTCAAAAAAGCACGCGCCAACTATGCTGACCACCGATCTGTCACTGAGATTTGACCCCGCTTACGAAAAGATATCGCGGCGTTTCCTGGAAGATCCGGATGCATTTGCTGACGCCTTTGCCCGGGCATGGTTCAAACTGACACACCGCGACATGGGTCCCCGTGCGCGCTACCTGGGACCGGATGTGCCGGAAGAAGTATTGATCTGGCAAGACCCCATTCCGGCTGTCGACCACGCGCTGATCGACGAAAATGACATTTCAATCCTGAAACAAAAAATAGCAGCGTCGGGACTGAGTGTCTCCGAACTGGTTTCCACTGCCTGGGCGTCGGCATCTACCTTCCGTGGCTCCGATAAGCGCGGCGGCGCCAATGGGGCACGCATCCGGCTGGCCCCTCAGCGGTATTGGCAGGTCAACAACCCGACTCAACTGCAAAAAGTGTTGGGAGCTTTGGAAGGTATTCAAAGGGAATTTAATGGTTCACAATCGGGGGGTAAAAAAGTTTCCATCGCCGATCTGATCGTTCTCGCCGGCGGCGCGGGGATCGAAAAAGCTGCAAGAGATGCCGGACACGCGATCACCGTTCCTTTCACGCCTGGCCGCACGGATGCTTCGCAGGAACAAACCGATGTGGAATCGGTTGGCTTCCTCGAACCGCAGGCCGATGGTTTCCGCAACTACCGCAAGACGCGATTTACCGTTTCGACCGAAGAGTTTCTGATCGACAAAGCGCAACTGCTCACGTTGAGCGGCCCGGAGCTGACCGTGCTGATTGGCGGTATGCGTGTGCTGGACACGAATTTCGATGGTTCCAAACATGGCGTCTTCACATCCCGTCCCGGCCAGCTTACCAACGACTTCTTCGTGAACCTGCTTGATATGGGCACCGCCTGGAAAGCCGCTTCCCCCGACCGGGAGCTTTACGAAGGCAGTGACCGTGCGACAGGCGCCGCGAAATGGACCGCTACCCGCGCAGATCTCGTATTTGGTTCCAATTCGGAACTGAGGGCTATTGCAGAGGTGTATGGTAGCGCCGATGCCGGGGATAAATTTGTAAATGACTTTGTCGCAGCCTGGGATAAAGTGATGAATCTCGATCGGTTTGATCTGGCCTGATCAACAATAGTGGCAAAACTTCGCCCAAAAGGAGCCGTCTCAATGCATTTGGGACGGCTCCTTGCGTTTCCAGTCATTATTTTTTGACCCCTATTTTAATAAGACAGGTAAGTACCTTCAAACACCGCTACGCCAGGACCAGGAAACAGCATTGTCCCACCGCTTTCCACACGCTGCTGCACAGTCCGGCCGCTGGTTGTCTGCCTCTCGTTCCGTGCAGGTTCCGAAGAGTCGACCACCTTTGTCCAGCCACTATCATTTTGTGGAAATGGCATTTGCACAGCATCATTCCCCAGATTGAACAGGCAAACCAGCTCCGTCCGGTGGTCGGCGCTGCGCCGATGCAGCATCAGGCTTTTCGGGCCCGTCACCGTCACCCTGACATCGTTTTTAGCGAAGTTCCGCAATGCCGGATGCCCTTTCCTCAATGTAATCAGCATCCGATGCCATTGCCACATCGCCGCGTAACGCCCTGCCTTCCGCTGATCCCATCGCAACTTCGATTGCAGAAAAGTGCTCTCGGCCTGCGGATTCGGCGGGTCCTGCTCCCAGCGGTAATTGGCGAATTCCTTGCGACGTCCTTCCACAACTTTTCGGATCAGCTCTTCGTCGGAGTGGCTTACAAAATAGAAGAATGGCGTATCAGCCGCATATTCTTCACCCATGAACAGCATGGGCAGGTAGGGTGACAATATGATGGCGGCGGCGGCAATTTTTTGTCGTTCCTCGTCTACCAGCATACTGAGCCGCTCTCCTCCTACCCGGTTACCCACCTGATCGTGATTCTGATTAAAAACAACGAATTGCTCGCCCGACAGCCCCGCTGAAGATGCGCCGTGCCTGCGCTTTCTGAACTTCACATATTCCCCGCTGTGTACAAATCCATCGGTGTAGGCCTTCGCCAGCTGTTGGATCAGTCCAAAGTCTTCATAGCGGTCACGCCCCTGCTCGTCGAGCAGCACGTAAAGCGAATGGTGAAAATCGTCAAGCCATTGGCCATCGAACCCCCATCCCCCTGCATTTGGCGCTTGCACTACTTTCGGACTGTTGAGGTCGCTTTCTGCCAGAAGGAAGAAATTGAATCCCATGCGTTGCCGCAAATCCCGGAGCCGGCCGTTGACCAATTCCCAAAAATGAACCGCCCCGTTATCGAACATCATATGTACCGCATCGACACGGAGCCCGTCGATATGATAATGTGCATACCAGTGCAGTACCGCGTTGCAGAAATATTCCCGGACACCATCAGACCACTCCCCGTCGAGGTTGATCGCATTTCCCCAGGGCGTAGCATACTGATTTGTGAAATAAGGGCCAAATCGGGACAAATAATTACCCTCCGGGCCGATATGATTGAAAACAACGTCCAGAAAAACCGCGATCCCTCTGCTGTGGGCCGCATCCACCAATGCTTTTAATCCATCCGGCCCTCCATAACTGTCTTGTACAGCATAGGGAAACACCATATCATAGCCCCAGTTGCGGTTCCCGGGAAACTGCGCGATGGGCATGAGCTCGATGGCGGTGACGCCCAGCTCAGCTAGCTTGTCCAGCCGTGGAATCACGCCGTCGAATGTGCCTTCCAGCGTAAATGTACCAACGTGGATTTCGTAAAAGATTAGTTCTTTCAACGGAATCCCGACCCACGATATGTCTGTCCAGGAGAAAGCTGCATGATTGACCACTTCGGAAGGGCCGTGTACGCCATTCGGCTGGAAGTGCGATGCCGGATCCGGCACAGCTTCATCCCGATCCGGCGAAAACAGGTAACGGGTACCCGGCAAGATGTCATTCCTGGTCACCCGGAAGTACCCGTCATGGTCTTTCTGCATCGGAATAAGTACTCCTTTTTCGGGGAGTACCAGGTCCATCGATTCTTTTTCTGGTGCCCAGACGGAGAATTCGCACTGCTCTCCTGTATAATGAGCGCCTATTCTATTCATTTCAAAAGGGTGGCAAAAAGTAAACGGATGATTTAGCGCCCATTGTCCTAAAAAGCATGCCATCAAAAAACACGACGTTCGGCAAAAAGCCGTTTACCGGGCCTGATTTTTTAAACTGAATCCGAAGTAACAAAAACCAGCTCCATGAGTATCATCAACGACATAGATCCAACTTCAAAAAAATACCTGTGGTGGCAACACGGTGTGATCTACCAGATCTATCCCCGTTCCTTTCAGGATTCCAATAACGACGGGATCGGCGACCTGAAAGGAATCATGCAGCGGCTCGATTATCTGCAATGGCTTGGAATAGACTGCGTATGGTTGTCGCCCATCTACCCGTCTCCCATGGCCGACTTTGGTTATGACATCTCAGATTATTGCGGCATTCATCGGCTGTTCGGCACCATGGAAGATTTCGACGCACTCCTTGACGTGGTGCACGCCCGTGGCATGAAACTGATCCTCGACCTCGTACCCAACCATACTTCCGATCAGCACCCATGGTTTCTGGAATCCCGGTCTTCACGCGACAATCCGAAACGGGACTGGTATATCTGGCACGACGGAAAAGAAAACGGAGAATTGCCCAACAACTGGCTTAGTGTGTTTGGCGGATATGCCTGGGAATGGGACGAAACAACCAGGCAATACTACTACCACGCTTTTCTCAAAGAACAACCCGACCTGAACTGGCGTAATCCGGAGGTGCAGGTGGCTATGATGGATGTAATGCGGTTCTGGCTGGACAAGGGGGTGGACGGCTTTCGTGTCGATGTCATGTGGCACATGATCAAGGACCAGCAACTCCGCAACAACCCGGCCGTGCCGGATTCGCCTTTCGACGAGAAAGACCTTATTTATGAATCGCTCGATCCGGTTTATTCGACCGATCAGCGCGAGGTGCACGAGATTGTCCGCATGATGCGGGAGCTGACCAACCAATATTCCGAACGCGTACTGATTGGCGAAATTTATCTGCCGATCCACAAGCTGGTCACCTACTATGGAGCCAACAGCAGCGGAGCTCATCTCCCCTTCAATTTTCAGTTACTTACATTGCCCTGGGATGCCAGACAAATCGCCCGGGCGGTGGACGAGTACGAGGGCGCATTACCCGAGGACGGCTGGCCCAACTGGGTGTTGGGCAATCATGACCAGCCACGCGTGTCCAGCCGCGTAGGCCGAGAGCAGGCATGGGTAGCGGCTATGCTGCTGCTCACATTACGGGGCACTCCCACGATTTATTACGGCGACGAGATCGGAATGCGCGATGTACCGATCCCCATGGACGAAATCGTAGATCCGCAGGGCCTCAACATGCCCGATCGCAACGTGAGCCGCGACCCCTCCCGGACACCCATGCAATGGGATACCGGAGACCACGCCGGATTTTCCGGTGCACGGCCATGGCTCAGGTTACCGGATAGTTTCAGGCGCATCAATGTGGAGCGTCAGCGTGAGAACCCGGACTCAATACTGTCTTTCTATTATACGTTGGTTGCGTTGCGCAAGCGAGAGCCTGCATTGCAAACCGGAAAGTTCACACCCGTATTCTCAGATCAGCAGCTATTTGCGTTCATCCGGGAAAACGATCGCGATCGGTTCCTGGTCATCCTCAATCTCAGTCACCGCCCAGCTTATCTCCGGTCCGGACCGGACGAATTTAGTGGAGAGATCCTCGTCAGCACCGAGGCGGAGCGCATTGGTTTGCGGATCGAAAACAACCTGTTGCTGAGCGGCGATGAGGGCCTGATCGCCAGGCTGGAAAACTGACCCGGCCTACATATAATCTTTAAAATAACTCATTAAGACCAGATAAAATGAATGACATCGGTGGATGGAGAAAAATATTGATGCATGATCTTCCCTATTCCTTCCTGCTGGAAGTCATCTTGCGGACGGTGATCATGTTTGTAGTCATTCTGCTCGCGCTCCGTGCGTCGGGTAGGCGGGGAATCAAGCAGCTGTCCATATTTGAACTGGTCCTGATCATCGGGCTGGGCTCGGCGGCAGGGGATCCTATGTTCTACGAAGACGTGGGCATATTGCCTGCATTTACAGTTTTCCTGGTCGTGATCGCGCTCTACATTACGGTGACCAGGTTATCGGACAGGTTCGAAAAGCTGGAAAAATTGCTGGAAGGAGAACCCTTGTATGTGATCAGGGATGGACGCATACAAATGGATGCTTTTGCGGAATCCGGTCTCTCGAGGGATGAGTTTTTTGCCGAATTGCGCCTTCGCAATGTGGAACACCTGGGACAGGTCAAAATGGTGTTAATCGAAACTTCAGGCGAATTCAGTATTTTATTCTACCATGAAAACGACGTGCGACACGGATTACCGATTTATCCGGACGAACTGGATAAAAAGGTGGCTGTGACCGACGAACCAGCCCCCCTTTCCTGCGTGCAATGCGGATACACGACCGGGACCCGTGACGCGGGCGCACCCGGGCATTGCCCGGAATGCGACGCAGTTGAATGGGTACCCGCAAAAAATGGCAAACGCATTAGCTGACGAATGTACCGGCTGGTCCGGACTCAATACTCCGACAACGCCGCGTAGGCGTCCAGATGCAGTTCAACGCGCTCACCGCTGCGGGCCGAGTCATATATGGCTGCGATGATCTCCATATCCCTGATCCCCATCTCAAGAGGTACACGGGTATCGGAACCGTTGAGAATGCATTGTGCAAAATCATCCATCTGCTTTGCCTGTTGCTTCACCGGCGGGAAGTACATTTCACCAAGTGAAGTTCTTCCTTTCAGGTCTGCGTATTCATATGCCGGGTCCAGTTCAAACCAGCCGTCACCCGTCTCTGCGCGCATCAGACTCTGATTTTTGACATAGCTGGTTTCACATACTGCTGTGATCCCGTCTTCGAAGAACATCGTCCATTCCACGCCTTCGGGCACTTCATTGAACCGTTCGGGATTCGTTTTCGGCGCAAATCCGGCCTCCACCGCGACTGGAAGTTTACCGGTAACATAAATAGCCGCCTGAATGCAATAGATACCGTTGTTCATCAGAGGCCCTCCTCCCGATCGCTCGGCATCGATGCGCCAGGCTCCGTCATCATTCAGTTCCATGCTGTTTCTCAGCACCAGCTTCCGGACCGGGCCGAAGACTTCCTCCTGTCCCAGTCGCATCATCTCCTTATTGTACGGATCAAAATGTAGCCGGTAGCCCATTGAAAACCGCACGCCGGCCGCGTCTACCTCGTCCCTGATGCGATGGCATTCATCCAGGTCCATCGCGAGCGGTTTTTCACAAATAATGTGCTTCCCGGCGCGCGCGGCGCGGATACAGTATTCCGCGTGCATCGAATTGGGGAGAGTAATATACACCACGTCGATGTCCGGATTTTCTGCGATCCGATCGAAATTGTCGTAGGTATAGAGATTTTGCTTTTTAAGTCCCGCTTCATTTGCCAGGTGATCGCGTTTCTTCGCATCTCCGCTTACGAGCCCTGCCAGGTAACAATATTCTGTTTCTTTAAGTGAAGGGATCAGCTCCCCGATGGCGTATTCCCCCAGCCCAACCAGGGCAACGCCCATTTTTTTTCCCTTTTCCATAATGATCTGTTCTTAAATCACGCCTGCGACACTGGTCCTGTAAAGCTTACATATCGTGCACAGCGGCAGGGGCTGCAAAAATAAATGTGCCAGTCCTGCCCATGAGCCTTCCTGCCGGAGACCATGTGCAAGACATTCCCCTTTCAACACCCATTCAGTTTGAGGATCTCTGGCTCAATTTTTTTTAATAAAACCCTCAAAAAACATCGACAACTATGAAACCTGAAGTAAGAAACATCCTGGGCGGTATCAGCGGAGCCGTCGTGCTGAACCTGATACATGAAGCCGCCAAACGCATTTATAATAAGGCTCCTAAAATCGATCAACTCGGAGAAGAAGCGCTAACTAAGACTGTCGAAGCCGTAGGACTGAAAGCGCCCACGGGCCAGGCCCTTACCGTTTCTACGCTTGCCGCGGACCTCGCCAGCAACGCAGGTTACTACGCAATGATCGGCAAAGGCGACCGCGAAACCATTTTTTGGAGAGGCGCAGGCTACGGACTTATGGCAGGCCTCGGCGCCATCGGCCTGGCCAAGCCGCTGGGGCTTGATGATACGCCGGTTGCAAAAACTGATGAAACCAAACTGCTGACCGTTGCCTGGTACGTGCTGGGCGGATTGGCAGCAGCGCTGGTGATCAGAAACCTAAAATAACGTCTAACCCGCACCGCCGGGACGATAATCCAAATAGCAGGCCGGGGAGTTGCTCCCCGGCTTTCACATGAACAAGACAAGCAATGGAAAATGTTACCGAGATCATGATGCACGCCGCACGACTGGGCGAAACAGCCGTCTTAACCGAACTGATCACGCGCGGAGCCGACATCAATATCCATGATACAAAAGGATACACGCCGTTGATCATCGCCTGCTACAACAACCGATATGAAGCCGCGACGGTATTGCTCAATGCCGGAGCCGATGTAAATGCCGCCGACCTGGGCGGCAATACGGCGCTGATGGGCGTTGCTTTCAAAGGTTATACCGATATCGCCCGGCTGCTTATCATGCACGGTGCCGACCTCAACCGGCAACATGGCAACGGCGGTACAGCATTGATGTTCGCGGTGCTTTTCGGCCGGAACCAAATGGTACACCTGCTGCTGGAAAGCGGTGCCAACCCGGCGATACTTGATTCGCGCGGTTATACAGCCCTGGATCACGCGACCCAGCAGGGTAACGACGAAGCGGTCGGTTTACTGGCACATGAGGCGTAGGAAATCTACCGGAGATCAGATAGATATAAGCCGGTCATTAACACCCTTGAGCAGTTTGTTCACCGCCGCGACCAGCTTTGCATAAGTGCAGTAACCTGCCAGTTTGACTCCCCTGCCCTTCACGGTAAATGTGAGTGTGGGAAAGCGGTCGATTCGGTTGCAATGCGCCTTTTGTAAGTCGGCATGCAAAGCCTGGCGGGCGGCCCGGGTATCAAAATCTTTTCCGAAGCGGTGAAAATCAAACTGATTTCGATGGTACTTGCTTATTTCTCGGGCCAACCCGACCAGCACATTGGGTTGAAGCACATCAAGCTGTTCTGCCATCGCCGCTTTCCGCAGCCGTCCCAGGTAAAGATCGGCCGCGACAGGCGACTGTAACCCGGCTGCTTTTACGGCCAGGCAGGTAACGTAAGCAGGAAAGACACTATTTTCCGGCGTCTCGCTGGTGTCCGGCGCATTTCCAGCCATACAAAACTGAGTGCTGATGTATTTGCCGAAGTGCTCGGTAAACCGCTCCCATTCGGCCTGCATTGCCCAGCTAACCGGGCACAATGGGTGGGTATAGTAGACAACTTTGACAACTTGCGGATACAGGTCCTGTGGATACATTGGGTTAATCACTTTTAAGTTAATCCGCAGTGGGCGGCTTGATTACTTTCTGTGATTTCGGGGGGCCGTGATTAGGATTGCCGGTTGGCAGATCAGGCATTCATTAAAAATCTGTGCCGGTCGGGGAGAATTGGGCGCAACTGCGGCTTTTGCTGCACAGGCTCCGCAGCCACCGCTTCTTTGGCAGGGTAAGATTCCAAAGCCTCGTTCCATTTTCTGAAACCGGCAAGTTCTTTCTCACTGTGGGGTCAGGTTAGTTGGAAACAAATTTAAGCGCAGGTTTGGACCATGCATGATTAACCCGGAAAGTATTTAGTTCAAAAGCTGCCACGCTACCGGACGAGTATGTGTCATACGGGAGAAATACCGACTGATATACCTGCAATGACACAAAAATTTACATCAACGATCTCTGAAAAAAACGACCGGATCTTTGGACTGGACCTGATGAGGGCCTGTTCCATCCTGATGGTATTCCTCTCGCATTCCATGCCGTTAAATCCATTCGATAAAATGTTTCCTTTTGGATGGCTCGGGATGGGCGTGGAGGCATTCTTCGTGCTTAGCGGCTTTCTGATCGGCCGTATTATCATGCGTACGGTACTTACTCCTGCGATGAACTGGCAGGCGGTGAAGATATTTTGGGTAAACCGCTGGCTACGGACACTTCCTGCTTATCTGGTGGCCTTTGCGATCTACTTTGCCTTTTCCGACGCGACGCGCCACAGATTTGTCTATCTGGTTTTTGCACAAAACATCCTGACACCCATTCCCGACTTCTTTCCGCACTCGTGGAGCCTGGCTGTGGAGGAGTGGTTTTACCTGCTCTTCCCTGCCGCTTTGATGGCAATCGCAGGACTGTTCCCAAAACGCGGGACGCGGCATCAGATTTATCTGACCGGCATAGGTGCGTTCATCATCTTCGGGTTGCTGACCAAGCTCGTCTACCAATGGATGTACCAGCAAAATCTCTTTACCGAGCTACTGGATAAAGGGATCCTGGCAGCGGGCTGGAAAGTATTTGTGCCCCCTTTCGGACATTGGGATACCATGCGGAAAATGGTGATGTTCCGCATCGATGCCATCGCCTACGGTTGCCTGATCGGATACATACTTGAAAAATACAATCTTTCGCCAGGAATCCGGCTGTCGCTGCTCATAGCGGGCTTCATCGGTCTGTTTCTCCTGTTCAAAGTCGTCGATCACACGGTCGCCGGGGGCAAATCCAATTTTTTCGTGGATGTCCTGCTGCTTCCTGCCTTTTGCTGCACATTCGCTTTGATGCTCCCATACGCGGTATCGTGCCCGCGCCCGGGCAAAATGGCCGTTAAAGTGATTACCAATATCAGCCAGACCTCCTATTCGTTCTACCTGCTGCATTTACTGATCATCGAAAAGGTCATCCATTGGTACCAGAACAACCAACAGGAT
Source organism: Dyadobacter ginsengisoli DSM 21015 (assembly GCF_059568735.1). Lineage (NCBI taxonomy): Bacteria > Pseudomonadati > Bacteroidota > Cytophagia > Cytophagales > Spirosomataceae > Dyadobacter > Dyadobacter ginsengisoli. The sequence goes on along the minus strand of NZ_JCANTY010000008.1, from coordinate 254,962 downwards.
GCAACCGCATCGCGCTGGGCATTCTTTATCGGTACATATATTTTCATATATTTGATTTCCTATTTGATGTATCAATTCGTGGAACTACCATTTATGAATTACCGAAGGAAATTATTCCCCCAATCAGTTCCTGTTAGCAGATCATGAGACAATTGCTTATTATTTTTTTGGCAATTGCGGCCGTTTCGTGTGATGGAAATAAAAATACGCCTGCTCCGGTCGAACAGGAGAAGCCGGACACTACCAAAACAGATTGCGTAAAATGCGAAGGCCCGCTTTCGGATCTTGACTCCATCCCGGTCTCCAATCTCAACCTGGACATTAAGAAGCTGATATTCCGGAATGGCACAGGAATTCCCCTAGTGCATGCTACGCCCTACCAGTACCGGACGCGGTTATCATTCTATAATTTCCTAAAAAAAAATGCGGCCAGCTACAACAGGAACCTCATGGTTTTTGTGGGCCGACGTGATACGACACTCTTTGGTTACCGTCAGGGGATCTATGATGCCGATACGCGTTTGCCCATCATGTCGGCATCCAAAGCGGTTACTGCAGCGGTCATTTTGAGCATTGTCGAGTCGGGTAAGCTGACACTTGACGACAAGGTGAGCAAATACATTCCCTCATTCAATAATGAGAAAAAAGCCATTACGATCCGGCAGCTATTGTCGCACACATCGGGCATCGTCGTGGAATCCCCATTTGACGAACGCAGTAACCTGACCCTTGAGCAAAATATTGACAGCATCGCCCTGAGGACGCAGCTGCTGTTTACACCCGGAAAGTCGGCGCTTTACGGGAGTGTGGCTTTCAGCGTGGCCTCCCGGGTAGCCGAGGTGATCGAGAAAAAGCCCTGGGCACAGATCTTCCAGGAGCGTATAGGTTCCAAATGCGGTATGCAGAAAGTGGTGTACAGTCCCGGCCATCCCGCCAACCCGGCAACCGGCTATGGCATCGTCTGTTCGATGAACGAGTACCTCCGCTTCCTGACCATGCTTTACAATAAGGGGACTTATGATGGTGTGCAGGTCCTGAAACCGGCATCCGTGGAAATGATGGAAGTGGATCAGAGCAACAATGTGGATATCACTTATGGTCTTGGATTGTTCCGGTACGAATTCGAATACAATACTGCTACCGAGGTCGCATGCCTGAGTGCGACAGGCATTCATGGCTGGATCAACCGGAAAAAGAATTTCTATGGACTGATATTCACACAAGCCGGTTTCGAGAAAACGATCCTGATTAACCTCGCATTCCGGAAATTGGTGCGGGATCACTTGTGATTCAGGCCCGTAATGAACACAAATATGCTTATTACGGGCCTGAAATCATCCACATTATTGACTTTCAAGATCAATTCTCATCGCCTCCGCCCAACGCGCGGTACAAGTCTGTCACGGCATTGAACTTCTCCCTGTTCATGCCGATGGCTTCGAGGTCGTTCTGCAATGCGTTATTCTGCGCGGTGATCACTTCCAGATAAGTCGCCATGCCGCTTTGGTAGAGTACCATTGCAGCTTGATTGGCTTTCATAAGATAAGCTTTCTTCTCACCTACCAATTGCAACCGCTGTTCCACATGCTGCGATCTGGCCAGTGCATCGGACACTTCGCCTACCGCGGTCAATACCGACTGCCGGAACTGCACTCCCGCCTTTTCCTGCTCGATCTGCGCGATTTCATAGGCCGTTTTCAATTCCTTTTTCTGAAAAATCGGTTGAACCAGATTGACGCCTATCGTCTTCACCATCGAACCCGGAAGGTCAAACCAGGCATTGAACTTGAATGAATTGGCCCCAACCGAGGGTGTCAGGCTGATAGCCGGGTACATGGCCGCCTTTGCCAGGCCCGTTTGGGCATTAGCCGCGATCACCGCATACTCCGCCGCTTTCACATCCGGCCTGCGGCTCAGCAACCTGGCCGGCACTTCTGCCGGGAGTGTCATGCCCGAAATCAATGACGCTGCCGCGCGGTTCCGCTGAATGCGGTCGGGGTAGCTGCCGCAAAGGATACTCAATGCATTTTCCTGCACAGCAATGTCCTGCAATGCGAGCGGCACCAACAGTTCGGCCGTCTTCTTCTGCGCTTCCGCCTGCTCCAATGCCAGCGAATTCACCTGAGCCGATTCGTATTGCAACCGGATCATATGCAGCGTACTGTCACCCAGCTCCACATTCCGTTGCGCGATTTTCATCTGCTCGTCAAGGGTTATCAGGTTATAGTAGGCTTGCGCGACTTGTACAATAATCCTTGTTTTGAGCGCGGACAAATTTTCTTTCTGTGCAAAATAATTGGCTAACGCACCTTCCTTCTTCATCCTGGTTTTACCCCAGATATCCGCCTCCCAGTTCAGCCGGATCGATGCATTGTAATCGTCCATGTAGCTGGTGCCCAGAAACTGGTCGCTGAGAGAACCGTTAAGCGAGTTGGTGGAAAGCCACGTCCGGTTGGCGCCCACACTCAGGTCCACAGCGGGCATTAAACCCTGCCTGGCCTGCTTGTAAGTCAGGTCTAGCTGCTGCATGGTCATCATGGCAACAGCGATATCATTGTTTTTCACCAATGCTTTTTCGATCAGGCCCGTCAATGCGGAATCCCGGAAGAAGGTTCGCCAGGACAGTTTCACCGAATCGGCTGTGACCGCAACGTTTTGCCTGTATTGCTCCGGTATGTTCAGTTCGGAGCGGCTGTACTCTTTTCCTACCCGACAAGCGGAAAGAGACAATGCCAGGGCCAGGCTGCCCCATATATATCGATTGAATGTTTTCATTGTTAACTGTTTACTAGTTCGTCCGGATGTTTGCCCGAAACTCTTTCCTGCAAGTATTGGAAGAGCATGTATAGCAGGGGGATCACAAAAATCCCCAGCACCACACCGCTAAGCATGCCCATGGCTGCACCCGTGCTGATCGATTTGTTTCCAGAGGCGGAGCCACCGCTGGCCAGCATCAGCGGGATCATTCCTACGATAAATGCAAGCGAAGTCATAATAATGGGCCGCAACCGCGCCCGGGCCGCATCCAGGGCCGATTCTACGATCGATAATCCTGCGCGCCTTCGCTGCACCGCGAACTCTACGATCAGAATGGCATTTTTGGCCAGCAGACCGATCAGCATGATCAGACCTACCTGGACGTAAATGTTATTATCGAGCCCAATTGATTTGATTCCCAAAAATGCCCCGATCACGCCAGTCGGAATAGACAGCAGCACCGCCAGTGGCAACAGGTAACTCTCATACTGCGCCGCGAGCAGAAAGTACACGAACAAAAGGCTCAGCATCAGGATAAGCATGGTCTGATTGCCCGAGGATTTTTCTTCGAGGCTAAGCCCGGTCCATTCGTAGCTGTAATCGCCAGGCAGTTTGTTCAGCACATGTGCTTCCAGGTTTTCCATGATGGATCCACTGCTTGCACCCGGCGCAGCCACCACATTGATCGTCAGCGAATTGTACAGATTATATCGGCTCACCGATTCCGGACCATACACTTTTTTGAGGATAATCATCGATTTCACAGGTACCATCCCGCCCTGGTCATTGCGCACGAATATTTCGTTGAATGCTTCCTGGTCGGTTCTGAAAACTCCATCGGCCTTTACATTGACCCGGTAAAACTTGCCAAACCTTGTAAAATTCAGCGACTGGTCACCTGCAAAATAGGTCTGTACCGCGCCCAGCATCGCATCCACATCCACCCCCATTTGCGTGGCTTTCTCTTCATCCACTTCCAGTTCGAGCTGCGGATAATCGGCACGGAACATGGTGTAGGCGTATTGTACGCCCGGTTGCTGCATAATCTGCCCCATTACCGTGTCGGCCATCGCCTTCAGGGAAGCGGGGCTCCGGCCCATCCGGTCCTGTAACACAATTTCGGCCCCGCTGGTGATTCCGTACCCTTCTACGGGCGGCGAGCGAAAGGCCATCACCGTGCCCTCCTTCACCGTCGACAGCTTTTCGGTAATGATGCCCAGTATCTGATCGATGTCCTGAACCTTACCCCTGTTTTTCTTCTCCTTCAACTTCACAAAACCGGTCGCATAGGCTGCGCTTGCATTGCCGCCCAGGATATTGAAACCTGTAATGCTGGTGTTGCTTTCAATCGCTTCGACGCCTTCCAGCAACTTGTCGATCTGCCCGGCCGCTTCGGTGGTACGCGTGAGTGCGGTACCCGGAGGCATACCCAGGCTATACACGATAAAATTATCATCCTCCATTGGTACAAAGCTGCGGGGCGTGCTGCTCAGCAGATACGCCGCAAAGCCTGTGATTGCAATAACCAGCCCGGCCGCCAGCCATTTTCTCCCAGCCAGAAACCGCACGCCACGTACATACCGCCCGGTCATGTTGCTGAACCCGGAATTGAATGCAGTAAAGAAACGCCGGCTGAAACTCATCCGTACCGGCTTTCCGTCCGGCCCCTCCGTATGCACATTCTTTAACAGCAGCGCACAGAGCGCGGGTGTGAGCGTCAATGCGTTGATCGCCGAAATGATGATGGCAATCGCCAGCGTGTAGGCAAATTGCTTGTAAAAAAGCCCCGACGAACCGGTCATAAAACCGATGGGAATGAATACCGCCGACATCACCAGTGTAATCGAAATCACCGCGCCCGTAATCTCTCCCATCGCACTGTGCGTGGCCTCGCGCCCGCTCATATGCGAGCTTTCCATTTTACTGTGCACCGCTTCGACGACCACGATGGCATCGTCGACGACAATGCCGATCGCCAGCACGAGCGCGAAGAGCGTCAGAATATTGATCGTAAACCCGAATGCAAGCAGGAAAAAGAACGTTCCCACAATGGCGACCGGCACTGCGATGGCCGGTATAATGGTGGAACGGAAATCCTGCAAAAACAGGAACACAACAATAAAGACCAGTATGAACGCCTCGATCAGCGTTGATTTTACCTGGCTTGTACTTTCGTCGAGCCTGTCCTTTGTGCTCATCAGAGTATTGTAGCTAATGCCGGGCGGGAATGAGCGTGACGCCTTTTTGATCTCGTTCTTTACGCCGATCTCGATCTCGTTGGCATTAGAGCCCGAAGTCTGCAAAATGGCGACCGACACTGCATTGCGCCCATTATCCTTGTTGTTTCCGCTGTAACTGATCGAGCCAAACTCTACTCTCGCCACATCTTTCAACCGCACCAGCTCGGTACCGTTTCTCTTCACTATGATATTTTCGTACTCCTCAGGCAGGTTTTTCTTGCCTTTGTACCGGATCACAAATTCCAGCGCGGCGTCCGATTCTTCGCCCAGCTTACCCGGTGCGGATTCGAGGCTTTGCCGTGAAATGGCGCCCGTCACGTCCGAAGGAACGAGTCCGTACCCGGCCATTTTCTGCGGGTTCAGCCACGCACGCATGGAATAGTCTTTCGAACCGAACACCTGCGCCTGCCCTACGCCCGGCACGCGCTTTATCTGCGGAATGAGATTGATATTAACATAGTTTTGCAGGAATAACTCGTCGTATTTGGCATTGTCTTCCGCAAATACATTGAAGATCATGATCATACTGTTCTGCTGCTTGGAGGTAGTGAGTCCCATTCGGATCACCTCCTGCGGCAGGATCGGGGTGGCCTGCTGCACCCTGTTCTGGACGTTCACGGCTGCCTGGTCGGGATCTACGCCCTGTTTGAAAATGACACGTACCGAAAAGGTACCGTCGTTGCTTGCGGTGGACGTAATGTACTGCATGTTCTCCACCCCGTTGATCTGCCCTTCCAATGGCGTTACCACTGATCGCAACACGGCTTCGCTGTTACCACCCGGGTAACTGCCGCTCACCAGCACGGTCGGCGGTGAAATGTCGGGGAAACGGGTAATCGGCAGCCGGGTCAGGCCGATGATCCCCAGGATGACGAACACAACGGAGATCACCGTGGCCAGTACCGGCCGGTCTATGATTCTTTTTAACATGTCTTGATTTCAGTTTGGTTGATGCGCTTATTTTCCGGCTACTTCCGCCACAGCTTTGCCCGGGACCACGGGTGCTCCCTCAGCCAGGACATCGATGCGGTTCAATGCGATCCGGTCGCCGGCTGCCAGCCCCGCTTTGATAATGTAATGGTTTTTGGCCCTGCCACTCACCTCGATGGGCTTCATGGTGACCTTGTTGCTATCTGCCAGGGCAAACACGAAATACCGGTCCTGGATATCCTTGACACTCGCCATCGGGACCGTCAGGGCAGATGCCAGGGTTTTGGTGAGAACCACCTTTCCCGAGCCGCCGGAACGCAATAGTTTGTCGGGGTTGGGAAAAATGGCTTTCAGGGGAATGCTGCCCGTAGCGCGTTCGATGTTCCCGCTGGCAATTTCAACCCGGCCCTTTTGCGAATAGGTCGTTCCGTCGGCCATGATGAGTTCCACGGTGTTCAGGCCCTCATCGGTCTTACGATCCTTACTAAACGCGATGAAATCTGCCTCGCTCAGTGAGAAATACACAAACACCTGGTCGATATCCGAAAGCGTCGTCAGCGGAATCGCGTCGGCGGGTGTAACCAGGTTGCCGGTCCGATTGGGAATGCGCCCGATATACCCGCTCACCGGGGCCTTGATGAGGCTAAATGCGGCATTGATTTGCGATGAGCCCAATGCGGCCTTTGCCTGCGCTACCTGCGCCTTTGCGGTCGCATACGCGGCTTCGACCGTCTGCAACTGGATCTGCGACATCACTTTCCCCGCCACCAGCGGCCTGATTTTTTCCAGTTCGATGCGGGCACTTTCCTCGGCAGCCAGCGCTGCGTTCAAGGCTGCATCGCTGTTGTTGACCTGCTCCTGGAATACATCCCCCTTGATCCGGAACAGCGGCTTTCCTTTCTTCACGTATTCGCCCTCGCGCACATAGATCTCGTCAAGGTAACCGGTTACTTGTGCCTTGATATCGACATTCACCGAACCTTCAATCGACCCGGGGTACTTTGTTTCCAGTTGCGCTGCCCCCGCCTGTATTTCATGGAAGTCGACGCTCACCGGCGCATTTTGCATGGGAGGTTGCTCCTGCTTGGGGCCGCACGACGACATCCATGCGACCAGGCCCAGCAACAAAGCCTGTTTTGTTTTTTCATGGCCGAAAAAAAATCCTTGTATCATTTTTTAGAAAGTTGATTTTCGACGCAAAAAAATGCAGGTTTAATGGCCGGAAGCAGCCTTATCTGACCGAAGCGTTGAATTTCGCTCCCGAAACGAAGAATGGCCACACCGAATCCCGGCCCTCGTTTTGCTCCGGCAAGCCATCGTTTCAGTCGCCTGCTCCTGCACTTCAGTACCGGATTTCCACGCATTGGATTAATTTTCCGCCGCCGCAGCCGCCCTGATTTTATTTTTGTGTGGGAATAATGCTATTGATCTTTTCTAAAAGCACGAAAAGCGGTGCTCCCTGCAAACCTGACACAATGCATGATCACAGAAAGAGATGCCTTTTTTTTGAATAATAAAGGGAAACGGATCCTTGTCGCGGGACTTGCTTTCCTAGCATTGTACCTGGTCTCCTACATACTCGATCCCTTTGCTACCTACTGGCAGGATTACTTCCAGCGCAAGCCGCTTGTTATACTGGGTGACTGGTTTACTTCTTTCCTTTTCTGCTTTTCCATATCCGAAATCAACATCGCGATCGGTATCAGGCTCAACCGGTATGTATCGTGGAAAGAGCATCCCGGACGCCGGCTGGCCCTGGAAACGGTACTGAACCTGGCAGCCGTGCTCGTGATCAATCTCGCGATCAACATTGCATTCATTTACCTCTCCGACCAGAAAGAGCTCCTTATACTCGAACCCGGTTTGTCCATCGAAGAAACCCGGGGCATCATTCAATGGATGGTGGTCAGTACCATTATCGCGATCATGATCATGGGCATCAACATCGGCAATTACCTGATCATCAATTGGCGGAATGAGACTATCCGGGTAGCCCAGCTGAACCAGGCCGCGATGGAGGCCGAACTGCAATCATTGAAATTACAGATCGATCCGCATTTCGTTTTCAATAACCTGAGCGTGCTTTCCGAACTGATTCTCGAAGACCAGCAGCTCGGATACGAGTATGCCGAAAACTTCTCGCGGATCTACCGTTACATGTTGGTCAACTCCAAAAAAGATGTGATCCCGCTCGAAGACGAACTGAAATTTCTGAACTCGTACATGTTCCTCATCGAGCACCGTTTTGGGGAAGGGGTCTTATTTGAGATCGATGTCGACCCTGCGCACAGGCACCTTTTTATGCCCCCGCTTACCCTCCAGCTGCTCGTGGAGAATGCATTGAAACACAACCGGACCAGCAAAAAGGAGCCTTTGAAAGTGAAAATATTCAGCACTCAGAACAAAGAGCTGATCGTCGAAAATACGCTTTTGCCCATTGAGAAAACCATTCATTCATCGGGCATCGGCATTGCCAATATCGTGAGGAGATTCAACCTGCTGTCACAGAAAGAGCCCGAGATCGTGACCGGCTCGGGCACGTTCAAAGTGATCATACCCCTGATAAAATTATGATTAACAATATTCTGATCATCGAGGATGAGAAACCCAATGCCGACCGGCTGCGACGCCTGATCAAACTCATCCGTCCCCGGGCCGAAGTGCTGGCCGTGCTGGAAAGCATTGCGGATACCGTCGAATGGCTGAGCCAGAACGCGCAACCCGACCTTATCATGATCGACGTGCGGCTGTCGGACGGGTTGAGTTTCGAGATTTTCGAGCGGGTCAAAATCGAATGCCCGGTCATTTTCACCACGGCTTACGACGAATATGCCGTCCGAGCATTCAAATACAACAGCATCGACTATCTGCTGAAACCTGTGGAGCAGGAAGAGCTCGAAAATGCACTTAGGGAGGCAGAATCGCTCTCCGACCGGTTCAGCATCCGTTCACTCGAAGGGCTCCTGAACTTTATGCAGCCGAAGGAATTCAGAAACCGGTTTTTGCTGCCTTTCAAAGACGGGTATAAATCGGTGCTCGTCAGCGATGTCATCTATTTTTACTCCGAATTCAAGATCACCCGTGCCAAACTGGCCGACGGTTCCGAGGAAGTGGTCCCCCAAACGATGGAAGAACTGGAACAGCAACTCAATCCCAAGCTTTTCTTTCGTGCTAACCGGCAGTTTATCATTCACATCGACGCCATTCAGCAGGTCCATCATTATTTCAATGGCAAACTGAAAATCGATATCCGCAACAATTACGACGTGGAGCTTGTCGTGAGCCGGGAGAAGGCCAATCTTTTGAAAAACTGGCTGGATTACTGATAAACCCGTTGTGCATTCAGCTATCCGAATGTTTGTATTTTTTCTAAATGCACAACGGGCCTGTACTATATCTGGGAGTATGACGTGGGGACTAAAAAGGTTTTAATAATGCTGGAAATTGTATTGGCATATTGCGGGTCTGCCAATAACCTTTTCCATTCCGGATCGGCCACAAATGCAGCCCATCCTTTATCCCGCTCCTCCATATTATTGACCGAGAGCATATAGGTGAGTCGCGGAAGTTTGTCGCCTGCTATTACTTCACCAAAAAATACCGGTTCTAATTTCGCTCTTTTAAAAATCGGGAATTCGCCGTCGTTAAACATTTTGATTTTTCTTCTTACAGCATCTTCACTGTAACCCTCGTAGGTTCTCAGTTCAAAAAGCCGGGTTGCTGCCGGGGAAGTCACCAATTGAGGGAACCCATCGAATGCAAGCATTAGAGAGGAAGTAAAGCGACTGTAAACGGCTTTATCGACAGGTACATTATTATAGGCGGCACTGTTTTTTAGATAATCAGCATCCCCTTTAATTTTTGTATTTACAGAAAAATAAGTCTCGGACGAAGCGTAAGGCACCAGTAAGTAAATTTTAGCCGGTTCCGATTTACCCCACTCCTTGAATACACCGACTGTTTTCACACCATACTTATTCAAAGCAGGGATCAGGGCTGTTTTAAAGTAATCCTCCAATTGTGACTGGTCTGAACCAAAACGCATTTCATATTCCCGCAATTCATATATTTCTTTTTGTGGTGCGTATTTACTTCCCGCTATTGCAGGACCGATGCCTAATGCCACGCCTGTGGCTGCGGTGAGTAGTGAAGTTTGGAGAAGTGTTCTGCGTTGCATGTTGCGTTTGATTAAGTGTATCAATCAGGCAATATAAACTGAATTTCGGGTCTCGCAATAGGTTTCATTTATAACTCTTTCAGCTCACGCGCACGTTTATAAATTGTTTTGTCATCCCGCCCCAGAATATGGAAAGGTTTGGCCTGCAAGCCTACTTTCAAATAGGCAAAGGCCGAACAGCCGGACAATACCAGAAACAAGGCATCGATAAAGAAGATATCGTACGCCCCTTGCAGCCAGGTATTCCACATCCAGAGGCCTTTCGAAAAGCCATTGGCGAGGGGTACGCCCAGGCATAGCACAGCGGAAAGTAGTAATGTCTGGCGATTCATGACGGTGAGGTCGCGTAGGACCATCAGGTACACGCCCAGTATCAGCCAGCTGTAAAAGTATACGTTGTAGATCACCGACTGGTCGACGTGGTGAAGCGCTTTCAGCATGATGAACGTAAATGCAGTTACCGGAAGCATGCTCAGGCAAGCCGCCAGGAACAGGTTGCTCGCCCAGAAGTTGAATTTACGCTTACGGACTTCCGTACTGACTTTGTCGCGGGCCACGAGCCAGATCATAATGCCCGACAGGATCACCGCACAGCCCATCAGCCCCAGTACGAAGAAGACCATCCGAAGCGGTTTACCGCCAAAGTCGCCGAAATGCAGGTGGTACACCAGGCTTTTCACCGTATCGATATAGTTTCCGTCTTCGGAAGGGGACTTTTGTTCCAAAACCTTCCCGTTCGCCACATCCAAATTTACATAACCCGATCCTGCAAAATTCTCACGCGGGTCAGGCTTCGATTCCAGGCCGATCTGCATGCTTTCGTCCATATAATTACGGATGTAGATCCTCGAAATCACGCTGCCTTTCCATTCATTTTGCCACTTCCCAACTAATGCGTCCATATCGAACGCGACCTTCATCGGCTTATAAGTGTAATCGACCTTCACGGTCTTGTTGTATTGCAGACTCTCGTACATTTTCTCGGAATCACCGTCATAGAGCAGGCTGGCAAAAGGCGCAAGCAACACCGAATTGACGATCAGCACCACGCCGGTCACCGCGAAAACCAGCTGAAACGGAAAGCCGATCACACCCAGCACGGTGTGCATATCGGTCCATACCGTCTTCCATTTGCTCATAGGCCGGAACAGGAAGAAATTGGATTTGATCTTATCCCAGTGCAGCAGCAGGCCGGTGATCAATGCAAACAAAAAAAGAAACGCCACAATACCCGCCAGTAAATAGCCGAAAGGCGTACCGATGTTGAAGGGGATCTGGTTGAGCTGGGCCAGGAAATGCAGCCGGTACAGAAACTCGGCCATATCATAGCTATTGGCATAATCGCCTGCCTTCTTATCCGAAAAACTATAAAGGAAATAAGCCGAATCGTCGTCACCCCTCCTCCCTCTTCCCCTCCTCCTTTCCTGCTTTTCAGGTTTGGGTTTCGGCTTGCTGATGGTCGTATCCTGGGAGGCAGTCATGTTCACGTAAGTTCCCTGCCCCTGGCGCAATATGTAAAAGTCGAAATTTCGCCCGCGCAGGTCATAGTGTTTGGACAGCGAGTCCAGCAAGTGATTGTACGGAGGGGCGGGTTTTCGCGCTACCAACGATTTCCCCTTCTGCCAGGCCGCGATATCGTCTTTAAAAAAAGAAAAAGACCCTGCAAAGAAGATGACGTACAGCAATGCGGCAATGATGATCCCGCTGATCGTATGTGTGTGAAAATAAATGTTATACTTCCTAAGATCCATGGCTGATATTGAATTTCAGTAAATAAGGCAAGGCAAACACGAGTGTGAGGAGCATGTACAGCGCCCATACGCGCCACACATTCCGCGCGATGAACGCGTACAGCAACAGGAAAGCCCACAACAAATAACCCGTAATAAAGGCAGTGACGATGACTTCTTCCTTTGGCAAAAAAGCCGTTAGAAAAAGATGCAGGCTCATCATGACGGCATAGCCGCCGACGGTCCCGGCCAGGATCTTGCTCAGCCTTAACCAGGGAGATTTAGTTAAATACTTCTTGTTGGCAGGCATAGGGTCAGCGGATCAAAAGTTCGAGGGTAAATGCACACAAGTAAAGTATCCCAACTGCTTTCAAACCGAAGTAACGGAACGGAAAAAACAGGACCGACACGGATCCGGCCATCATCAGGATCACCACGGCGGCAAACAATCCGCTGCCTACTCCCATCACGCCTACGCACATCGCGGTCGCCAGCAAGAACAAGGTTCCGGCCAGATACCGGCCATATTGAGGATGGGTTGCCGCTAAGGCCATCACCCGGTTCTTGTCGGTCCAGGTGATTCGTTTGGAAGTATTCATCCAGCAGATGAACCCGCAAAGGAACAGGAGGCAAATTGTACTGAACATATGGCTCATAAGGTTGTGCCTCCCGTTGGTGACACATTATTTATAATTGGTATAATTAAGTTTATTGCAAATCTAACAGGAAATCTCATTCCAGATCCTGTTTTGGCGCAGAAAGAATTCGCGTCATCCCCATTTCCTTTCCAAATGTGATCTATATCACATGTTTATGCTGCACAATCCGAATGTGACCTGCGTCACACAACCCTCCCGGATTTACCCTCCAACTTTGTGTTGTCAAACCAAAAACAAAGCCCATTACCATGCCTTACATCAAAATAGAGGTAACCCGGGAAGGCGTTACCCGCGAACAAAAACAGCGGCTCATCAAGGGCGTTACCGACGTCGTTACAGAAGTACTTAACAAAGACCCGCACCTCACCCATGTCGTAATCCAGGAAGTAGACCTCGACAACTGGGGATACGCAGGCGAGCAAACATCAGTACTGAGGGAAAAAGGCATCACTGCCGATAAAAAATAAACATTGTAGAACATGAAAAAGCAAACAATCATAGTAACCGGAGCGTCATCCGGCATTGGCAAGGAAGTCGCCCGTTATTTTCTGGAACGGGGCGATAATGTGGTGATCAATTCGACCACCGAAGGCAAATTGGAAGAGGCATTTCAGGAACTGGGCGGCGGACCAAACCTCGCACGGGTAGCGGGTGATATCGCAGACAAGACCACGGGTGAGCTACTTGTGAAGACGGCCGTGGAGCGTTTTGGATCGGCCGATGTGCTGATCAACAATGCGGGTATCTATGAAACAAAACCTTTCCTGGATGTCGATGAGGCATACCTCGACCGTTTCCTGAATACCAATCTGAAAGGAACCTATTTCACGACCCAGGCCGCGATCACACAAATGCTCAAACAGCAAGGTGGCTCGGTGATCAATATCGGCACCCCGCTCGTAACTCACGCATTGGGTGGTGCACAGGCCACCGCACCCATCGCCAGCAAAGGAGCGATCCATGCGCTCACGGTGCAGCTGGCGGCTGAGTTTGGCAAACAGAATATCCGCGTCAACACCATTTCCGCAGGCATTATCCGGACGCCCATGCACGGCGACAACGCCGACGCCGCAGCAGGTCTGCACCTGGTCAACCGCATCGGCGAAGTGGAAGAAGTAGCTCAGATGGTATACTCCGTTGCCAAAAACAGTTACATCTCCGGCGCGATCATCGCCGTCGACGGCGGAATGGGAGCTGGTCATCACCTCGGCTGATCGTTTCAGAGGTACAAAAGCCAATAAAGCAGGGCCAATAACGACCTTGCTTTATTGGCTTTAACAGGATTACCTGCAATGACAGCCGTCCGGCAGCCAGTGCTCTATGCAGTTACCGTCCCACTGGTCGTGTACGACACATTATAAAGCTTCCGGAACATTGTATAAGTGACGGACACCATCACAAATGCAACGATGGCATCGATGGTGGCAGCCGGTCCTAACACACTCCACTTGGAGCCGAACGCAAAAATAATGTCAAAAAATACCCCTGCAAACACCCATTCCTTTAACCGGAGCAATTTATCGGGCGTAAGCAAAACGGCTACTCCCGAAACCTTCGCAATGCCGAGCAGGTAAATGAAATGCGCAGGATAACCCAGTTGCTGCGTGATCTCCCACACGACCGGGTTCCGGGTGAGTTCAAAAAATCCGCTGGCCCCAAACCAAAGTGAAGTCAATGCCGTACCGATCCAATAAATAGTAGTTGCTGTTTTCCGTGTCATGATCTGATTCATTTGAAGTGATTAATGACACGAAATTGCTGCATGGTCGCCAAACGGAGGAGCTAATACAGGCCGGATTAGGCAAAGTAACATTTCAACTTGCCGGTAAAGGAGTTGAAGTCGACAGATCTGCGTTGGTTGCCGAAGACTGCTCAATGTCCAAAATTGCCTTCATCTCATTGATTTGACTCTGCAATTTAAGCTCGTTATAGATGTCAAGAGCTTCCCGGTAAGGAAGCTTCCACGATTGGTCATCTTTGTCTTTCAAAATTAATTTGGACAGGTCTCCACGAAGCCTTTTGGCCTCGGCCTCTCCGAAGCGGTTATTACCTTCAATATCGATTCTCAGGCTTTTTTGAATAAAGGTTTCCGCCGTTGCAAATTCATTCCTGATCATTGCTAACTTGGCAAAATGCTTGAATTGAATGGCTTGGCTTCGCAAGTCATTGAGAGCTATGCTAATTTTAAGTGCCTGATTAAGAAATAGTTCAGATTTATCCAATTCTCGTTTCTCCAGATATATAAGTCCTAAATTTCCCAATTGGATTGCCCGACCTTTTTCGTTCAGCGTTTCATCCTCAAGTTCCAGAGCCTTCTCATGCATCAAAATCGCGTCGTCATATTTTTTCATTCTTCTATACACGACACCCAGATTACTATATTCTCTACCCTGAGCACGAAGATCACTTCCCTTCATATAAAAAGCCAGTGCATCCTTATGGTATCTTTGCGCCTCAGAATATTCATTTTTTAGCCTTTTGATCACACCAAGATTACCTTTTGTGACGGCAATAGCTTCAAAATTGACATTAGAAGTAGAGGTCAATTGATCAAGTGCTTTCAAATGATATTCTTCAGACCTATTAAAATCACCCTTGTCCTTATAAGCCAACCCTAAATAACTCAGGCATTCCCCTATGCCGATTCGATGATTGATATCCTTAAATTGTCCCAATGCACTGTCGAGATGCTTGATGGCTTGATCCGGATCATTGTTCTTACTCAATGCGAAACCCATATCCATATTTGTCCTTGCAAGCCCCTCCAAATCGCCCAAATCATCATACAAATCATAAGCCTTTTGAAATTCCACCAAAGCCTTCCCAATCTTTCCCTGAAACTCATAAACCCTCCCCAACTGGCGTATCGCATAAGCCAAGCACTTTTTGTCTTGTGCATTCTCAGCCAGTTCGATACTCTTGGATAATACTTCTTCTGCGTGGTGCAACTTATATCTTTTTCTTAGAAATTTACCATATTCAACAGCATGATTGGGATTGTTGCTTGACCTGTAGACCTGGCTGTATATAAAGTCCGCTTCGAGGATTTTCCCCGAACTATACAAATCGTGGGCGTGAGAGACTGCGAGATCTAGATTATCAATCACTATGTTCCGCTGAATCCAATTATAATCCTCGGATTTAAAGTTTGTAGTGATGGAAGAATCTATCTTTTGCTTATTCTTAGGTTCGCTAAGGGCGTTTTGTTCGTGTTCACGAACCCATCTGGCCAAATGGCTCGATATGGTCCGCGAAAACTTTGATTCATTATCAAAAGTTGTATACAAGATATCTTTTTTCTCTTCCCTTTCTTTTCTGAATGCTAAAACCTGGGACAACTGCGGGCCTGGATCGGAAAGTTGAGAAGGGGAAATATCCTTAAAAAGAAGTACAATTTGCTTCATGGGCATATTAGAATCATTCAATGATTTCAATGCCATATGAAATTCTTCTTCAGTCCCTGATGTATACCCACTGTTGCTACCCGGGTTCGAACCCCATCGATCATGTAATAGCAATAAGAAGTAATCACATTTCTCCACTTCAAGATTAATGATGCCTTGAGGTCTTCCAACACCTCCCAAGGTATCCTCCCAACCAACGGCACGAAAATGCACGCCTCTTTCAAATCCTTCGAGATTATTATGGTTATCCAGGCAATCCCTAAATAACAGTCTTTCCTTTTGCAACCCGCCCGGCGAGGCTATGAATATTTTATACGATTTTAGATCTATTGGCATGAGATAGGAAGGTTGGGTAAGTAGTCAACGTTTAAAATAATAATAAATCCTTATGAAAGAAACACTTATCATTATCAATGTCATATAAATAAACTTCAATAGAAATTCTACTCAAACCTATCAAACACAAAACTTATACTCTTTACATCGATATTTTACCCCGGTTTTCTATTGGATGCTTTTATGGTATGCTTCCAGGTAAGTTTCAGCTTTCCCTTCTTCCTCATCGGAATCACCGGGCAGTCGCAAACCCACAGACTCCGACAGCTACCTGGGCAAGTCAACAAACGCATTAAAAAAAAACACAAACACTTGCATTTGGTATTTTGCCAGTTTATTTTTGACAAAAATTAAGTTAGTGCGTTAAGTTAACATGAGAAAAAACTACATCCGTTGGTTTGTCGTATTGCTGGTGTTCGTTGCCACAGGACTCAGCTTCCTGGATCGGCAGGTGCTATCTATTGCAGTCCTCCGGATCCAGAAGGAGTTCGGGTTCAGCGATGTGGAATACGGGTGGGTGAACACCAGTTTCTTGCTGAGCTACGCATTGATGTTCACCGTCGGAGGTTTGCTGATCGACAGGATCGGTGCTAAAAAGGGGCTGGGCATCGCCGTGGGAGTATGGTCGCTCGCCAATGCGCTCCACGGTGTGATGACCAGCTTTCCACAGCTCCTGACCTTCCGCTTTTTTCTGGGAATGGGCGAAGGGGCCTGTTTTCCGGGTGCAGCCAAAACGGTGTACGATTGGTTTGATAAAAAAGAAAGGGCATTGGCGAACGGCATTGCGATCGGCGGATCAGCAATCGGAGCGGTGATCGCACCTCCGCTTACCATCTGGATTTCAGATACCTATGGCTGGCGAGCCGGTTTTGTGATTCCCGGGCTCATCGGCATTGTGTGGGTGGCTGTGTGGCTGATGATGCCGTGGCCGAAAATCGCAGGCACCAGCGATACCACGACCTCCCAGCCTCCTGCCCTCCCGTTTTCTGCCATCCTTCGCTACCGCGAAACATGGATTTTCGTGCTGATGCGTTTTTTGCTGGACCCCGTGATGTACTTTATGATGTTCTGGATCCCTAAATATCTCAGCGAGGTGCGCCATGTCCCGTTCGCACAAATTGGCAACCTTTTCTGGATCCCGTTCCTCGCATTAGGTATTTCGAATATCCTCGGAGGATTTTTCTCCGACAAACTCATTCAACGCGGGATCACTACCGGTCGATCCCGAAAAATTGTCATGGGCTGTGCAGCAGCGCTCACACTCGCCGTTCCGCTCACAGAGTACACCTCGTCCGTACCCGCAGCGGTAGGTCTCATGGCCTTGTACATGTTTGCCCATGGCTGCTGGATTACCAATTACATTACGGCTATATCCGACGTATTCGGCACACGGGCTACCTCCACAGTCGTAGGACTTTCCGGCACGGCAGGGGCGTTATCCAGCCTGATCCTGAACCCGATGATCGGGAAAATAATCGGCGAATATACCTACAAACCGCTGTGGATTGCCTCCGGATTGCTTTATCCGCTGGCATTCCTGGCCTTCACAGCCCTGCTGCCCAAACTCAGACCGCTCTTCGAACCATCGGCCGAGATGCCAGCCCCGGCTGGTTTGGCCGACATCGATTATTAATTTCTTTATCAATGAATAGCAAGAAGAAATTACGTCCAAAACAACTTAGTGCGTTAAGAGTTAAACTTTAAAAATAAATCATTTACCAAACTCATGGGAAACACAATACCAAGTGAAAATCACCTGATCAGAGAAGCCATTATCCAAAAGCGGCACCCGACACGGCCCAGAATCGGCGTTTTCGGGGTTGGTTATTTCAAATATTGGGACCAATTCGAGGGCTTGCTGGACGACATGCTGCGAAAACAGTCGGTTTTTATCGCAAAGATCCGGCAAACTTCGCATGTGGAGCTGGTCGACTTTGGCCTGATCGACAACGTACAGAAGGCCTATGAACTGGTTCCCAGGCTCCATGCGGCTAACCTGGACCTGGTATTCTGCGACATGCTCACCTATGCGACCTCCAATACGTTCGGGACCATTATCCGCAACCTGAATGTTCCGATCGTGCTCGTGGCCCTGCAACCCGATCAGGCTATGGACTACACAAGAGCCTCTACCTACATGCAACTTTACAATGACGATATCTGCTCCCTGCCCGAGTTTGCAGGCGTCGCGTCGCGTATGGGCAAAAAAGTGCCGGACATGATCATCGGTACATTACACGATGACCCGCAGGCCGACGCCGAGATCGAGGAATACTGCCGTATTGCGGCGGTCCTCCACGACGTCCGCACTTCGCGCATCGGTCATATCGGCCATCCCATTGAAGCCATGCTCGATATGCATTCCGATTCGACGATGTTTACAGCGCATTTTGGAGCCCATATCGTTCAATGCGAGGCACATGAGATTGTCACACACTACCAGCAGGCGGAACCAACCGACATCGAAAGCATGAAGGAGCGCATTCTCGATTTTTTCGATACGCCCGACCCGGTATCCGACCCGATCTCCGAAAAACTGCGCGACAGCGACCTCGAAACTGCCGCCAGGGTGACCGTAGCGCTGGAAAAATTCGTGGAAGCAAAACAGCTTGACGGACTTGCCTACTACTACGAGGGCCCCGACAATAGTGAAACACGCACCGTAATGTCCAACCTCATTGTCGGCAACTCGCTGCTCACCGGTGCGGGGTTCCCGATGTGTGGGGAATCGGACCTGAAAACCTGCTTCGCGATGCTCATTATGGAACGTTTAGGCATCGGCGGCAGCTTTGCCGAATTCCACCCGGTCGACTTCAAGGAAGGTTTTGTACTTGTTGGGCACGACGGCCCGCATAATGTGGCCATTGCCGAAGGGAAACCCGTGTTGCGAAGTCTCACCAAATACCATGGCAAACCGGGTTTTGGTGCCGGTGTGGAATTCAAAATTAAGGAGGGACCCATTACCATGCTCAGTATCAACTCGACTTACGACGGGAAATTCAAATTCGTGATCGCCGAGGGACAGTCCGTCGAAGGGCCTATCCCCCCCACCGGAAACACCAATACGCGCGGATTTTTCAAACCTGATGTCCGCACCTTTCTCCAGCGCTGGATGAAAGAAGGACCTACGCACCACTTTGCATTAGGTGTTGGTCACCATGCCAATGCCATTGCCAAAATCGCCAGTTACCTCAATCTGGAAGCCGTCATCATCCGCGAGGACTGAGGGCTTCCGGACACCGATCCGCCATGCACGCAGCCTTATCCGGCTTATTACAAGCATTTTTTGTCTTTTTCAAACCCTTTTTCGAGTTCAATCCTAAAAAATTGAAGACTATGAACTGTATTCCGTTCCCCGGACGCTGGCTGTGGATCCGCGGCCTCCTGTGCTGCCTCTTCCTCGGCACCGTCCCCGTTTTCGCCCAACCCGACGGCAGGGTTACCATCACCGGAAAGATCCTCGGTGACACCGACAAAGCGCCGCTGATCGGCGCAACGATTACCGAAAAAGGCACTAACAACGGAACCGTCGCCGATGTCGACGGGAATTTTAAACTGTCCGTCATGTCCGGCGCCAGTATTGTGGTCAGTTTCATAGGTTATGTTTCGCAGGAGATTAAAACCGGCAACCGAACGGTCGTTGACATCACGCTCGCGGCAGACCAACAACAGTTACAGGACGTCGTGGTGGTGGGTTATGGCACCCAACGTAAAAAGGACCTCACCGGCTCGATCGCCAAAATCTCCGGCGAGCAGTTCATTCAACCTTCCACCGGTAGCTTCGATCAGATGCTTCAGGGCAAAGCACCGGGTGTGCAGGTGAGCCAGACTACCGGAGCCCCCGGCGGCAACGTCAACATCCTTATCCGGGGCGTTAGCTCCATTACCGGCGGAAATCAGCCGCTTTACGTGATCGATGGCTTCGCGATCGGTTCGGGTGGCGGTGGTTCGGATATGCGCAGCTATGGTGCCAACAGCTTTTCTTCTGCGGGAATGGCGGGCAACACGGTCAATCGCGTAAACCCGCTGGCCTCTATCAACCCATCGGATATCGAATCCATCGAAATATTGAAAGACGCTTCTGCTACGGCAATTTACGGTTCAAGGGGCGCTAATGGCGTGGTGATCATCACCACCAAACGCGGCAGCTACGGCAAATCGCAGATCAGTATCGACGCTTCGTATGGCTTTCAGGAAGTAGCCCATAAGCTGGAAATGCTCAATGCTCGGCAGTATGCCGAATACGTCGCCGACGGCCGTGACAATGCGTGGGTATATGCAGGTGGCAAGGCTACCGACCCCAACGACGTACGGTCGGTAGCGACCCGTGTGCGTCCGGAGTTCCGTAACCCCGCGAGCCTTACGACCGATACCGACTGGCAGGATGTGCTGTTCAGGACCGCGCCGGTGCGTAATCTCCAACTGTCTGCCAATGGAGGCAACGAGAAAGCCAGGTACTTCATTTCCGGCGGGTACTTCTCCCAGGAAGGCATTATTATCAATTCAGATTACAACCGGTTTAACCTGCGGGTGAACGTCGATGCACAGCTCACCAAATGGCTCAAAATCGGGACTTCCACTTTTGGCTCCTATGGCTATGGGCAATTTGCCAACACCGAGTCGCATTACGGACAAGGCGGATTGCTCGCCAATGTCCTGGCCGCCTCCCCTACCATTCCCGTCTATAACGACCAGGGCGGGTACTACTTCAACCAGGCGGATGTGACCGACGGGCTGGGCTTCCTGCAAAACGTGCTCGCGGTCTCCAACGGGCAGGACGACCGCCGAAAAGTAATGGATCTGGTCACCAACAACTTCCTTGAATTTAACCTCTCCAATGACCTGACCTTCAAGACATCCATCGGGGTCAACTACGGCTCCAACAACATCCGGCTCTGGCGCTCCTCGGCAGTACCTAACTTTACGACGCTCAACTATCCCGCCACAGCAGGTACTTCGCGGACTGAGTCACTTAACTGGCTGAATGAAAACACGCTGAATTACAATAAAGTAATCAACAACAAACACTTCATCGGTGCGTTGGCCGGTTTTACTGCACAAAAAAACAGCGTCGACCGGGTGACTGCGGGCGCCTCCGACTTCCCAACCGAATATGTGCCCTATATCACAGCCGGTATCGTCAATGCTGGTACGCAATCGATCAGTGAATGGGCGCTGCTTTCGATGATGGCCCGCGTCAATTACTCTTTCGCAGGCAAATACATGGTGACCGCCACCGTCAGAAGGGACGGCAGCTCACGATTCGGCTCCAACCACAAATGGGGTGCATTCCCGTCCGTTTCGGTAGGTTACAACTTGTCGGAAGAAGATTTCATGAAGGATGCGCGGTTTATCAACAATCTGAAAATCAGGGCAAGCTATGGCATTTCAGGAAACAACCAGATCGGTGACTATACCCACATCGGGCTGCTTTCAGCTACCAGGTATATCAAAAATAAAACTCTGAATCCCGGACTGATCCCTGCAACATTATCGAATGACGACCTGACCTGGGAAAAATCCAGACAAGTCAATGTCGGCCTCGACCTTGGGCTCTTCCAGGACCGCATTTCGCTGACCGCCGATTTCTACCGCGACCATAAAACAGACCTGCTGCTGGCCGTGCAGTTACCTGCCGCATCGGGCTTCAGCAGTTCGACGCAAAACATCGGCGACATCGAAAACAAGGGCTTCGAGCTCGGCCTGCAGACCGTCAACATCCGCCATAAAAAATTTGAATGGACATCCAGCGCGACATTCAGCCACAATGAGAACAAGGTGTTAAAACTCGCTACTGAAGGCGGCAGGATCGCCAATTCATCTTACCAGATCACACAGGTAGGCTCTTCTATTTCCAGTTTTTACCTGATCAACAAGCTGGGCGTTTTCATGAACAGCGCTGAACTGGACGGTGCAGCATTGCAGCACCCTAAAACCCAGGCCGGTGACCTGAAATTCGAAGATGTGAACGGCGACGGCGTGATCAACCAGAGCGACCGTAAAATCGTGGGTTCTCCGTGGCCTGACTTTACCTGGGGGCTCGACAATAACTTCTCCCTGGGTAACCTCAGCCTGAACATCGGGCTCGTAGGCACGCACGGCGCATACACCTACCTCGACGCGGGATCGTCGCTCCTTGGCTCGAATGGAGTGCAGAATAACCTGATCTGGACGGACCGAAGATGGCGCTCCGAGCAGGATCCCGGCGATGGTAAAATGCCGCGCTCGATCCGCAGCAACCACGCACTGGGTTTCGGGGTGTCGTCGCATTACCTGTTTGATAACTCGTTTACCCGTATCCGGAATGTGAAACTTTCCTATAACCTGCCCAAAGCACTGGTTAGCCGGATGAAGATGAGCGCTCTCAATGTGTACGCCAATGTTTCCAACCTGCATACATTCACTAACTACCCGGGTTACGATCCCGAGTCGAGTATCGCCGGGGATAATGTCGTGAGCGGTGGTATCGATTATCTCAACTATCCACTGCCCCGGACCTATACGCTTGGTGTCAAAGTTACTTTCTAAGCCAAAACTCTTTTTGCAATGAAAAAGTACATCCTGTATATCTGTTTCGCAGCCGCAACCAGCGCCTGCTCCGATTTCCTGACTTTACAGCCTGCGCACCAGGTCAACGAGAAAATCTTTTATAAAAATGCCAAAGACTTTGAAACCGCATTGGTAGGAAACTACGCCGGCTTGCAAGGGCTTTACAATACGTCCATCATTCACATCGGCGACCTCACCACCGATAATGCGGAAATACAATGGACTTCGCCCACGGTGTCGGAAACGGAGTTCGATGAAATGAACCCGACCACTTCGAACGATTTTCTGAATACTGTTTGGAGCAACTGCTTTGCTACCATTGCCCGTTCCAACAACATCCTTTCCCGCCTGGATGCCGTGGAAATGACGGACGCGCAGCGTAAGCAATTCCGTGGTGAGGCTTTATTCCTGCGTGCAAACAGCTATTTCTACCTGGTCAGGCTGTTCGGCAATGTTCCTATCGTGGACGTTGCATTCCGGAGCCCCGGTGAAATCATGAGCTTCGACATGACCCGGAGGCCCGTCAGCGAGGTCTACAACGGGATCGTTGCGGATTTAACAGAATCGGCTGGCCTTCTCGCCGGCATTACCCTTCCCAGTAAATCCCAGGCTTCGGCGGGTGCTGCCAAAACACTGCTCGGCAAGGTTTACCTGACCATCAAACAGTACGACCAGGCCAAAACCATTCTGAAAGAGGTGATCGATTCAAAGGCCTACTCGCTGATTCCGGACTACAAAAAGCTTTTCACCAATGGCAACGAGGAATTACAGGAATCCATTTTTGAGATCAAATACCTGTCTGGTAATGTAGGCGAAGGCAACTCGTTTTCGAGCATTTTCACTCCTGCACGTTTCGATATGACGATTTTCCCCGGTAACATGCAAGGATCAGGCCGCGTGTTGCCCACGCCGCGACTGGCCGGCTCTTACGAAGCCGGCGATTTGCGGAGAAAAATTTCGATCGGCGATTCGGTGCTTGTCAACACCGGCAAGTACGAAAAGGAGCTGTACGGCCTCAAATTCGTGGATTTTACCGTAGGCATTGTCGGCGACGGCGGGATCAACTTTACCGCGCTACGATACGCCGACGTGCTCCTGATGTACGCGGAAGCATTGAACGAGACCAACGCGACTGCAGAAGCCCTCACCTATCTCAACATGACACGCTCCCGGGCCGGACTGAAAGCACTAAATGGCCTTGGAAAAGCTGAAACAACCGCTGCTTTGGAACATGAAAGGCAGATGGAATTCTTTCTGGAAGGACACCGCTGGTTTGACCTCGTCCGTACGGGACGTTTGGAAACGGTTATGAATACTTATTTTAAGGCCGTGGGACTTAGTTTTACGGTTGCGCCGCATGAGGTGCTGATGCCGATCCCATTGCGAGAAATCGATATTAACCCTAATCTGGGACAGAATCCGGGATATTAAACAACAGGACAATGATTTTCAGAAAAAAAGTGTATATATGGCTCGGGTTTCTTCTCGCTTCCGTGGCCGTAACTGCCCAGCCGCAACCTTCTACTTTGAAGGGACAGCCATTTCACAATATTACGCTGGAAGTTTCGCTGAAACCCTTCCGCAAGAATGACAAAGCTTACATCCGCGAAACAGCCCGGGAGATGTTCACGCAATGGCACTCCATGCTGCGCCACGCCGACACGGTGTCGGTGATGCTTTGGACCGGCGACGGCTCCGAGATACTGGAATACAAAGGTGATCCGGGCCATCGGCTGGAATGGGCGCGGTACATCGGGAACCCCAATACCCGGCATGCCGTCAACTCCGGACCCAAAGAGTTATCCATTCACGAACGCGCCTACCTCTATCTCGAAAACCCGCCCGAGTTTACCTACGGAGATCTGAAATTCATCGTCGCCACCTTGAAAGAGGAAGGCCGGAAGATCACCGGTAAGCCCATCCGCGTGGGTGAAACTTTCGACCCGGGACCCGAGTTTGCCAAATCCGATTTCAAATACAACCGGCACCGCGAGATACTGGGCGGCAGCGCCATGGGACATAACACGATGGTGAGCTGCTATTCGGTGTTGAAAGCCGATTCGCGGCCCTATGCGGGCTTTCCCAATGGCATTCCCGAAGGCACGCCATTCGGCACCTTCCTCGGCCGCCAAAGCCGGCATCTGGTCGGCGATATGGGTTTTGATTTCATCTGGCTGAGCAATGGGTTCGGATTTGGTGTAGAGGGATGGTCTTCTACCGGTGCTATTTTTGACGGGAAAGGTTTTGATCAGGAAAAACTGGCCGCTACCCACTCCAAAATTGCCGATTTCTGGAAATACTTCCGGGCCGAATGCCCCGATATCCAGGTGCAGACCCGTGGTACCAACCTTTCGGCCGGGGCCGACCTGGCCCGTGACGGCGTGGACCTGAAATCCATTTACAGGGACAAGAATATCCTGCCACCACCCAATTCGCCCTGGGCGGCACTGGACGGGGATTTTGGGTTGGAAATGGTAGGCTATATGTCGAGGATGGCCGAGCTGCCCGACGAGCGCTATCTGTTCCGTTATTACACGCATGATCCGTGGTGGATCAACAGTCCCTGGCTCGACCGGTACGGTCGCGAGCCGCACGACATTTACCTGCCACTGGCAGTCGCCCGCATGAATGCCAGAGGTGAGGTAAGACTGCCCACCCACCTGAACTTCCTGAGCATCGATGATTCCTTTGGCAACATGCCCACGCAGGTACCCGACGAGGTAACGCCGCATATCCTGAAAGCACGCTACGACTCCCCTACCGCGCCCGGCCCGCTGGTATGGGTGTACCCGTTCGATGAGTATTACGACTGGGCATTTCGGTACAAAGACAGACTTCCTGAGATCTATTATGGCGACTGGCTGATTCGGCAGGCATTGAACAATGGGCTCCCGCTTAATACGGTCATTTCTACCACCTCATTTCAGAAGGTAATGGGCCTCGATCCTGCCCGTTTCAAGGAATCGGTATTGCTTACCGTGGTACCGGAAGACGGCTCTGCTTTGGAAAAGGCATTGATTGCATTTGTGGAAAACGGGGGTAAGCTGATGGTATACGGACCTGCGGGCCACGCGGGCAAAGCATTTCTCGAATTACTGAACCTTCAGAACGCAGCACCGCTCGAAGGCGAGTTCCGCATCAGCAGCGTCTACAACGGGGATGAAATGGCTACGCCTTATCCCGGCAAAATCATACATAGTGCGTTATTTTCCGGCGGAGGCATGGCCACGCGCCTGCAAAATGCAAAAGATCCGGCCACGAGAGTATTATCTCAAATGTCCCAGGGAAGCCAGCAACGCGATGCCGCCTGGGTAAGGGAAAAGAAAGAGTGGAATGGCGGGAAAGTGGTGTACATCCGCGGTACTAATTCCAGCAAATTCACCGGTGGCAAACTTCTCACCCCCGACGATCCGTCGAAGCTCTTCACCGGACCGATCCTGATGCGGTACGCGTTGCACGAGTTCGGGATTGATTTAAGAATCGCCAAAGAAGCCCCTTCGATCAAAAACCCGGTGCTGACGATTTCCAGGAGCCATAATGCGTTCATTTTTTCAGGATACAATCCCAATACCACGATCGTCAGCAAATTCCGTTTTCCGCAGGGTGCCCCATTGCTTAACGGACTCGATACCAAGCTGGACAAAGGTCATTCGGTGTATAGCCTGCCTACTGCCTGGAACCGGGAATCCAGGGTTTTTGTGGAGCAAAACGAAGGCGTTGTTTCACTGAAAGAACTGCATTCGGGCGAAATGGGCATTACGAAACGCTACCGCGTGAGCGGCTTGAAAAACGCGACCCTGCGCATCTACCCGCATGACGACATCAGCCCGGAGCAATTCAATGCCTACCTGAATGCGAACTACCCCTGGAAAGAAGGCCGGATCAGTTTCAGAGCCGGAGATCCGAAATTCGGCAAGCATTATGTAGTAGAAAATGTAACGGGAAGTCTCGTAGTTTCATGGTAGCATTCTCTTATCTGTTCCGACCATTCGCCCAATGAAAGCAAGACATTACATTTTGCCGGTTACCCTGGCATTCCTGTGCCTGCCACCTGCGTTTGCCCAGGTCGCGGACACGACCTATTTATCCGAACTCAAAAAAGAATTGCGGATTGAATGGCCGAAAAACCGGCGCATCAACATCGTCTTTCACGGGCATTCGGTGCCCGCCGGGTATTGGGAAAACCACGAGGTACACACGCTGGAATCGTACCCGAACCTGTTTTTAAAAGCCTTGAAGGAGAAATATCCCTATGCGGTAGTGAATGTGATTGTCACGGCGATCGGCGGAGAAAATTCGCTCAAAGGGGCCACCCGCTTCGAACCGGAAGTATTGTCGCATCAACCGGATGTCGTTTTCATCGATTATGCATTAAACGACCGTTTTCTGCCTTTGGAAAAAACCCGCGAGGCACTTGAAAAAATGATTAAGGCCGCGCAGGCCAGAAACATCAAAGTAGTGATGGTAACGCCCTCACCAGACCAGCGCATCGACATTAGCGACCCGTCCAACCCCCTCGATCCTTATGCCGCGCAAATCCGGGAGCTGGCAGCCCGGTACCATACCGGCCTGGCCGATCCTTATGCGGATTTTCAGCAGATCGTAAAGGAAGGAAAACTCAAGGAAGTAATGTCATCCGTAAATCACCCTAACCGGGAAGGACATATGGTCATTGTGAACCGGTTACTGCCCTATTTCTTTTGACCTCCAACTACTCGTCGTGGTAATCGGGGTTGGCGCTGATGGCGAACTTGTATTTGTCGCCCCGGTAAAACGACCGTTCGATTTCCACGACTTCGCTGTCCTTGCAGATCACCGCGCTATCGAGAATGAACATCGGCGTGGGAGCTGTCAGCTCAAAATTGTCCAGCTCCGAACCTGGTTGCGCGATCTCGGTGCTTAATGTCTGCTTCACCTCGTCGATGCGCAGGTGATAGGTGTTCTCGTAGACCTTGAAATACGAAATCTCGGTCGGCATCCGGTTGATCTTCGGACAGAGCGCAAGCGAAATGTATTTGATTTCGTCCTTGATGATCTCATCGTCGGCATAACGCAACTGATGGATTTTCAGCACCGGCCCGTCCATAATGAAATGCTTCCCGCCGATTTCAGACGAAATCCCGTCATCGAGAATGGTTTTCTCCAGTACCACATTATGCGGTTCAAAACCTTCTGCGATCAGGCTTTCGTGGAAGCCGCGGCGCGTTGCATTGATCGACCCCAGCGTCCTGATCAGATGATGCCCTACCGTACGGTTTAAAACGAATGTTCCTTTTCCCTTGATACGCCGCGCCCACCCCTGGTTTTCGATTTCCAGCAGGCTTTTCCGCGCCGTGGTGTTACTGACCCTGTAATTTTTGATCAATTCATTTTCAGAAGGAATCTTGTCGCCGGGCTGTAATTCGCCTGACTTGATCCTTCCGATAATTTCATCACTAATGCTAAGAAACTTGGGTTTCATCAGGCCTGCACAAAAAGGTAATATGAGCCCCCAAAATAAGTCATCTTTGGCAATAAATCAGCAATGGCGCGAAACATGGCCTGCCCGACGCATCCGGTACGATTCAATGCGGGGTTATTTCGGGGCTGCGCGCAGCAACGTCGGGGAGCAGCCACAGGCAAAAGCTCACCATTCCCAGCAACGCGATATTGGCACCCGTGGCCAGCCGGTAAGCCGAAATAAATGCAGCGGTATCCGGCGCGGGTCCCAACCGAGAGAAGAATATGCCTCCGATTACACCAATGCCCAGCGCGATGGCGGTTTGCTGGAAAGTAGAGAATGTCCCTGATGCTGCGCCGGCAAGTTCAAGCGGGATATTTTTCAGCGCCACCCCCATCAGCGACGGCAGTACGGACCCGCAGCCAGTGCCATACAAAAAGAGGACAGGGTAAAGCATTTCCCGGTTTACTTCCGCATTGTTCAGGATCAGTATGTGGAGCATCAATGTGCCTATCATCATCACCACACCCGCCTGCAATACTCTCCTGCCATATAGCGGAACCAGCCGCAGCGACACCAGCGAGGCCACCACGTAACCCGCGCCCTGCGCCACAAACAGCAAGCCCGTTTCGGCCGAACCGATACCCAGCCCCGTTTCAAAGAGCATGACATTGATCAGAAAATAGGAATCCTGGACCATGAAGTAAAAAAGGACAATCGCCATTCCGATATTGAAATCACGAAAACCAAACAGGCGCAGATCCAGCAATGGCTGTCGGCCGGCGACCTGCTTGCTTCGCTGGTCGCGGATGAACAGAACGAGCAGCAAACCACCCGCACAACCCATTCCAATGCACCACCAGGGCCAGTTCAGTTCGCGTCCGCGGATGAGCGGATAAATTATGCACACGAGTGCACCTGTAAGCAGCAGAATCCCGGAGCGGTCGAATCTACCGGTTCTCCTGCGATCCCCGTCTGGTAGGAACAGCGCGGCCAGTAGCACAGCCAGCAGGCCAATGGGCAGGTTGATCAGGAAAATGAGCCGCCAGCCTTCCAGCATCCATCCGGTCTCAGGCAAAACACCGCCCAAAAACTGCCCGATCACCGAAGCGCTTCCCGCAACGCTGCCGTAGATCCCCAGTGCTTTTATACGCTCCGCATGGCCCGGAAACAGCACCTGGATGTAGGCTATGCCCTGCGGGATCATCCACGCCGCACTCACTCCCTGCAAAAAACGGGCAGTATTCAACTGCCAGGCCGTTTGTGCGAAACCGCAGACGGCGGAGATCAGTACGAACAACAGCATGGAAACAATGAACACCTTCTTTTTACCATAATAATCTCCGGCACGCCCACCCGTGACCAGGAACACCGCGTACCCAAGCAAATAAAGGGCAATTACCAGCTGAATGTCGCTGTCTGTCCCTCGTACACCGGCTTTAATAGCCGGAAGGGCCACATTCACGATGAAAATATCCATGACGGACAGAAATACCGAAGAAGAAATAATGGCCAGCAGCAGCCACTTTGAAATTTGTCTACTCATTACGTTGTTGGATGATCAGAAACGGATTCCATCCGGATTCGTTTTTCGGCCAAAAATCCAACAGTGAATACTGACAATCAAGTAGTTTACAATAAGATACCAGGTATGCTGAACGATACTATTCATGAAGATCAGGAGATTGCAAAACAGGATTCTGAATCTTTTTCGGAAAAAAATAATACGATGAACATCGCCCTCGACATTATTGGGGGGAAATGGAAGCTCATGCTGCTGAATAAGATCAGAGAAGAATGCCCGATGCGCTTCGGCGTGCTGCGCCGCAAGTTGCCGCATATTACGCAGGCCACACTCACTGCCCAGCTGAAACAGCTCGAACGCGATGGCATACTCCTCCGGGAAGCTTACGCAGAATCCCCGCCGAGGGTGGAATATAAACTGACCGAGATCGGTAAAAGCCTGATACCCATTATGGACTCACTTTGCGCCTGGGGAGAGAATTATGAGAAAAGAAAAAACTCATAGTCCCCGATACTTGGGATGATCGAGTCGGATCTGTGCGGAAATAGACCTGCAAACATGACCAAAGTCATGTTTCGAACACCCTACGCGTCAATTTTAAGCCGGAATCGATATTGTTATTTTGGGAATAAATCATTCTGCCCATTATTGCGCTTCCGATGAAAAAGATCCTTGTTCCCTTCGATTTTTCGCCTTCTGCAATGCACGCTTTGCATTTCGCTATCGACATCGCCGTGGCGAACGAAAGTGAGGTCTTTGCCCTGAAAGTGGCTGAGCTCACACCACTGTATATCGAAAATATCAATGCTATTCCTTTTTACGCCGATAGTGCTTCTATAATGGCAGACCTTAAAGAACAGGGCCAAAATAATTTCGAGGAAATACGATGGGTGATCGACAGCCATGTCCCGGTGCATTTCGAAGTGGAGCAGGGCGTACTCAGCCAAACGGTCCTGAAAGCCATCCACCGCCACGAAATTGACCTGGTGGTCATGGGTACCAAAGGCAGCAGCGGCGTCAGCGAGTTGCTGATCGGGTCCAACACAGAAAAGATCGTAAGAAGCTCGCCGGTGCCGGTGTTTGCCATTCATAAACAGCAGAAAATAAGCGCCGTTCGCAACATCATCTTCCCCACTGCGCTGGACTACGGGCAGGCATCGCTCATCGGGAAAATCAAGACACTTCAAAAATTCTTTCATGCGCGGCTGCACATTTTGTTTATTAAAACGCCTTACATGAAAGAGACAGACCACGTGCTCCGCGTCAACCTGGAGGGCTTCGCGCAGCATTACGGCCTTACCGACTATGTGGTGCACATCCGGCATGAGTTCGGCGAGGAAAACGGTATTCTCAAATTTGGGTCGAAACTGGGCTACTCCATCATCGCGATGGGTACACACGGCTTCACGGGCCTCACGCACATGATGTTGGGCAGCATCGCCGAAAACGTCGTCAACCACACCAATGAGGCCGTCTGGACCTATGCCATGCAGGAATCTGTGTAATGCGGGCAAAGGCCCGCAGACCGTTCCCGCAGTTTACCAAACCCACATCCCACAGCGAAAAACGAAGCATACAACCGTTAGCCGTCGTACCACGCATTCCGGCAAACAACTATTTTTTGATGATCTTCCAGGAGTTTTGTTCTTTGCCACGATTCAATTTCAAAATATACAGGCCTGACGGTAACATCCTGGTGTCGAGCTCGAATGACGCATACGTCGAAGGTGTTCCCGTACCTTTCTGAACAAGCCTTCCGCTGGACCCGTAAATGCGCCATTGAAACGAATCCCGCCAGGTTGGTTTGCCTCGCAACAGGAGCGTTTCGACCGCCGGGTTGGGATATGCGGTAATTCCGTTGCCTGCGAGCGGATCAACGCCGACCAATAAGCTGACCGTCACCGTGCGATTTCCGGAGACAATGCCATAACCACACACGTTCCGTACCGAATCGAGCGAGAACACGGTCGTTTGATCCAATGTCAGCAGCCGTTCGACCTGTTGCTGGCTGGTACTTCCGTGCAACGTATCGGCGCCGTAACGCAAGTAGTAATAAACGGGCGGTGTGCCTTTCAGAAGCAGGTTTAACTGCAATTCTTCTCCGTCATACACCGCTGTCTTGCTAAGTGAAATGTCTCCTTCCGCGCGACTGCGGACCAATTGCGAAACGGATAGATTGGAGGTAAAATCGACGTCCGGGTTAATCGCCACGATTCGGATCCGGTACCGGTCACCCGCAACAAGCGACGTCGGCAGACGAACCGACAGCGGACTGCCGGCACTGCTTCCCAGCTTCATGGCACTGTTAAAGTTGCCATTGGCATCGGACAGTTCCGCCGCATAAGTGCGCGTCCGGTCTGGACCGGTCATGGTAAAACTAACCGAAAGCGAGTCGCCGTCGCACAGCGCGGTTTTCAACGGAGCGAAAGTCAGTTGTGAAACCTTTGTTACCGTCAGAAACGGTTCTTTAACTGCCACTTCCACACCACCGGCGACCTTCCCAGCTCCACAAAGGTTGCTCACAGAGCGCAGGAAATACGACCCCGTACTGCCCGCTTTCATCCGGATCGAAGTATCTGCCACAGCGGATGTGCCTTCTGTACTGTCGGATGCGACATAATGCCAAGGGCCTGTACCCGCGAACCGGACCGGCAATGTTATGAGCTCGCCCTTCCAGACCGAAACCGCCGGAGCCGGCAGGATGGTCGCTGTTGGTAATGCATATACCATCGTCTCCGGGCCTTCCTGCTCGTCCATGAACGCATTTTTGGTGACTACCTTCACCGTGTATTTCCCTGCGGCCAGGCTGTCGGGAAACCTTCCGGATATGGGAGACTTCGTCCCTTCACCCAAAGGAATATCACCACTGCCAGCTACGAGCCTTGCTTCGTATACAATAGGGAAACCCGATTCATTTCCTGCCGCCGTAAACTGTACGCTGACCGTATCCCCTGCGCACGCTTGCGGGCCTGTTGCTACCGTTCCCAGTTGGAACCGTTTGGTGGCCGGCGGCGGTGCCAGGCCCAGTGGCATGCTGATCAGCTGGGCATCGAAGGTAAATGGATCATTTGCGGCACTAATCGGATATACCATCCCTGAAAGCGGCACGATGTAATAGCTCACAAGGATATAGTTGATCCCGTAAACAAAGCCCCGGTTGCTCAACGTGTACGTCACTTCTTCCCGCCCATTGGCAACATCTTTCGTGCTGGTGGCGGTTATTTCAACAGTCTGCCCGTTGATGAGCAAAAGATGCTGCATGGTTGAATAGGATTTCCGGGTGGAAAGGTTCTTGTCCCGCAGCAGCGTAAGTTTGAAACCTGAATAGGTCTGCGCCGAGCCATTCAGTATAAAACTCCGCCTGAACCATAGCCGTTCGGCCGGGATCAGGACTTTTTCAATGGAATAATTGGGAAGCCGGTAGCCTTCATCATCGTGTCCCAACCCGACAATCCCCTTAACAGGCTGTTCGAAAGGAAGTACGTTAAAGTTCCAGGGTGCTATGCATTGCTTATCAAGCTTAATATCCTTGCTCGCAAAACCGGCCATCAGCGGAAGAAGCCATTGTGAGCGGAAAGGGATGAGGGTATCTCCTGAAATGATTGGCTTCGGATTGGTCACATTCACAATGAAGGTATCGGCCAGGTAACCGTTCTGATCCCTGACATAGAAAGTGCTCGAACTTCCGGGGCCAATGCTGAGATCCCGCACGCCCGTAGCCAGCACCTGGCTGGGTTGCTGGGCAGAGGACCAGTTGTAGCTGCCGATCCAGGAAGCCGTCAGTTTGACCGCATCGCCTCCATTCTGAATCGTTATGGTCTTTTTCTTACTCACATCCTTCATTACCACAAAGGAATCCGCTATCACAAACTGCGGCGACACGTCCGACTCCTTGATAAACTTTACGTCGAGCCGGTTCTCCTGAAACACCAGTTCAACCGAACCGCCCTTCAAATGATAGAATTCCAGGGTATTATCACCGGTCAGATTGTCCAATGGCGGCACCGACGTGCTGGGGTGGCTGACGTTCGTAGCGCCCGGCGGGAATCCGGCATCGTTTTCAGCATAATTGCTGGTATTGTACCAGCCGCGTCCCGCCGACCCGGAAAGAATATAGGTATAGGCAGTTTCACTATTCACCTTGGTGTAAGGCCGCGTCGCGGGGTATCTTCCGAGGTTTCCATTGCCCGCCAGCCCGCCGGTTTGCGTGTAGTCGGCCGTGCGGGCCTGCGATCCTTTCTTGCGGATCATCCCGGCGCGCTCGTATGCGTGTGAGTGCGACACCACCAGCGCATCGACATGGTATTCAGGCTTTTCCAGGATCGGCAGCAGTTTTTCCTGCACCCGCTTCATGTCATTTTCGGTCGAAAAATGGCCAATGGTAGAAAATGGAGGCAGGTGAAAAGTCACTAATGTCCACTTTTGCTTATTGCTTTTCAGATCTTTGACCAGCCATTTGACCTGCGGTAAGGAGTCGATGAGCGAATTGGTGGAATCGTCCATCGCTATCGAGTTTTTACTAAACAGATCAAAGTAAGACGTATTTTGAAACCTTCGCTCCCAATTTTCAGCTACGTTCTGGGATTCGATCAACGGCGGGTTCAACACCACAAAATGCACATTTCCCTGGTTAAAGGAGTAATACCCTTTTTTATTATACGTAGGCTCACCTCCCAGCTGTGCGCTATCCGGATAAGCAAAAGCCGAAAAGCTCGCGGCTGTCTGCTTGTGATAAGCCTTTCTGATCCAGACTGGTTTCCCTTTTTTATCCACATAGGTCAAATCCGGTTCGTAATCATGGTTTCCGATGACCGTCCATGAGGGTATGTGGGAGAGCGGTTGCTTGTCTGCCGGCCTGTTGTAAAATTTGAACAGCGTCGTATCCAATGCGGCCTGGAGCCCCTCGTAAGGCGCGGTGTTGGAATTATCGCCCAGGAAAATCAAACCGTCTACCTTTGGATTGCCTCTGGAGGCCAGATAGGCCAGGTAAGCATCCCGGACTTTGTAGGGCCTTGGATTTTTGTATGTGCCCGCTCCCGAGTCGCCCAGCAGCCAGAAGCGCACAGCCCGGGTAGTATCGACGGGGTCGTGCTGGGTCCGGAAATAGTTCACGGCCGGATTGTATTGCAGCTGCCGGTATTCCATACCGCTGTAATAACCGACACTGTAATAGTACTGGGTGTCAGGAGAAAGATTCTTAAGCGTTACGCTATGCAACGTGTCGTTGATTGCCGAGGTTGTTTCCTTATATATTTCCAGATCGGGGTTGGTGCTGTACCGGACGGTCGCATTGGTCGGCGTATTGGTGTACCAGCAGACCGTCATCCGGTTGTGGGAAGCGAGTTGCAGGTAGGGATAGCGAAACAATGACGTTGGTTGCCCTTCCAGCTGTGCATCGAAATAAATATCGGCGCTGGTGGCCCCGGTCTGATGCAATTCGACCGCTATCACATTGGTCCCGCTCTGGATCAAACTTGCAGAGAGTACGGTATCAATCGTAAGCAATGGGG
Organism: Dyadobacter ginsengisoli DSM 21015; assembly: GCF_059568735.1. Lineage (NCBI taxonomy): Bacteria > Pseudomonadati > Bacteroidota > Cytophagia > Cytophagales > Spirosomataceae > Dyadobacter > Dyadobacter ginsengisoli. Next base: position 219,705 of record NZ_JCANTY010000008.1, on the reverse strand, counting down.
TGCCCACAGGCGTGCCGGCGTAGCCGTTCTGGGAGGGGGCCATGTTCTTACGGGCTACCTCAACCCCGCCGATGTAAATCACGATGCCGTCGTCCAGTGTCGCCCGAAGCCGCAAACGACCGAACGTCGACGCATTATCGACCTGAAAGCTTTTCCTGAAATAGTATACCGGGTAGTTGTTACTCGCAGGTCCCCGTTCGAGCGTGGTGTTATAAACGTAGCCCGAATTACTCCCAAACCCGAACGGCGCAGGCTTGCTCGCCCAGCTCCCGTCGTTAAACCCATTTGCAGCCCAATTGCTGTTGCTTTGCACTACTCCATTTTGCAGGTACTTCCAATCCGATTGATAAGGCACTATAATCTGTGCCATGACCGCGGTTGTACTGAACAGTAGCAGCCAAATCAGGAGCGTGCCGGCGGCAGCATGCCCCGGGGCTCCCTGATGAGCGGGTTTCGTTTCCATAACAAACTGAATTTGAGGGTGATCTTCCTTTTAATTTACAGCTTTATTGATGGAAAAACTATTACAAAATCAAGATAAAAAATTCCTGGCCTGTGTGGAAGATCCGCCTACTTTTTTGCAGAGATCCTCACCCCTTTGAGCGCAGGGTCGTGAGGTTCTTGAAGGGAATAAGACGGTGGCAATATCAGATAGGCAATACCGCCCAATGCCGTTTTTTCCTCGAATACTCCCGAACTAATGGTGCTTTGATAAACATCCGGTGTCGTTTTCGCGAGATAAAGTTCATAGGTACCCCCTGCTTCCCTGAAACCTACCGGTCTGGTAAAAACAATCTGCCCTGCATCACCCTTTTTTTGCACGGCAATGCGAACATTCAGTGAGTCGGCTGTTTTCCGACCCACTGAAATGTAAAACTTGCTCAGACCGATCTTGTCGATTCCGCCGACACTGTATAGCGTATCCCCGTTGATCACGTAAGACCGGACCTGATATTCTCCGGTCGCCCGGGCGGCGGCATCGTCAGGCAGTTCGGTGGAGTCGCAGGAAAACAATACTGCAAGAAGAGAAAACAATACTGAGTACTTCATGGCTGATTTCATACCGGATTTCATTTGAACAGTCAATTTTAGCCAATTTCCAGGAAAATATCCAGTAAATGAAATATGGGTGACTTAGGATTTTTACTGGTTGGCTCCCCCATTCACCAGCAAGTGCTGGCCATTCACAAATGATGACAAATCGCTCGCGAAAAATTCAGCGGCATTGGCGACGTCCTCCACCTCAGCCAGCCGACCCATCGGGCAGCTATCCAGCAAAGACTTTCTCAGTTCGGGATAACTCCCCTCCTCCGCGAAAATACCTGAATGATCGACTGCAAACGGGATGATCGAGTTCACGGTGACACCGCGATGCCCGATTTCTTTGGAAAGCACATCCACCAGGTAGCGCGGCGTCGTTTTACTCCCGCCATATACAGCCATACCAGCAACGGGGAACGCAGTGGTGCTGGACGCAATGTAAATGATCCGGCCCTTGTTTTCGACATGCAATGCAGCCTGTTGCATGGTGAAATAGGCTCCTTTGGTGTTGATTGAAAACAGACGGTCGAACTGCTCCTCCGTAAATTGCGTCACGGGTGTCTCTACCATTTCGATACCCGCATTCGCTACCACGATATCGATCTTTCCGAATGCATTTCTGGCTTCCTCAAACAAGCGCCGTATATCTGCTACCTTGCTCACGTCGGCCTGCACCGAGATGACACGGGCACCCATGGCCCTGATATTGCTTTCGACTTCCTCTGCCGAAGCCTTGTCCCGGGAATAATTGAGCACGATATCAGCTCCCAACGCGGCATAACGTTCTGCTATGGATTTGCCCAAACCTCTTGCTGATCCGGTAATAAGGGCTACTTTATTTTTGAGTGAGTTCATGATTTCTGAGATTTTAAGAATGAATAATTATCAATAAGTAATTGGCTATGAGTTAAATGTATCATTCAAAAAGTATCGGTGTGGCCGATCAGGCCATGGCGCCGTTAAGACCGATCGTTTGTCCGCTGATCCATTTAGCATCGTCGCCGGCGAGAAAGGCCACCGTCCTGGCAATGTCCGCAGGTTCGCCCAGGCGGTTGAATGCGTTCAGTGATGCCAGGCGGTCGATAACTTCCTGTGGCTTTCCTTTGGTAAAAAGCTCGGTGTTGGTCGGGCCGGGAAGAACAGCATTGACATTAATACCCCTTGCGCCGATCTCTTTGGCGAACACCCGCGTCAGCTGTTCCACGGCTCCCTTCGTGGCTACGTACGTTGCATAGGTGGGCATCATCAGACGGGTGGTGGTAGACGAAAAGTTGATGATACTGCCTCCTTCCGCCAAGCGGGTCGCTGCCTCACGGAGGGTGTTAAACGTTCCGCGGACATTGATTTCAAACTGACGGGTGAAGTCTTCGTCCGTCGTATCTTTCAGCAATTTCGTGATCATGATCCCGGCATTGTTCACCAGAATATCTATTTTGCCGTAATGTTCGATCGCCGCGTCGAACAATTCCTTCACCTGCTGCGGGTTGCTGACATCGGCCTGGAATGCAATGGCGTCGCCGCCTGCATTGGTAATAGATTCCACAGTTTGCCGAGCGGCGTCCTGGCCACCTGCGTAGTTTACGATGACCTGCGCACCGGCAGCAGCCAGATGGCGGGCCACTTCGGCACCGATTCCGCGTGATGCGCCGGTTACCAGGGCGACTTTGTTTTTGAGCGTATTCATGGTCGTTTTTGTTTTGTGTTAAAGACAATACAAAGGTGGCCTATGAGCGCCGCCTGCGACGTACAAGGATTACAGCAAGAGTTGCAAATTTCTCAGAATGGCTACGAAGTATGCTGCCGGCGGTATTGTGCGGGGCTAAGGGCCGTATGCTTTTTGAAGTAATTACTAAAATGGGGTGCTTCCAGGAAACCGAGCCTGCCCGCTATTCCCTTGATGCTCTGCGCGGGATCCTGCAGCATTACCTTGGCTTCCGCAACCGTTTTATCGGCGATCCAGGCGCTGATGGATTTACCTGTTTTACTACTGATCACACTCGACAGGTAATTGACATGCAACGACTGCATATCGGCATAGTCCTGCACGCGCAATGGCAGCTCAACTTTACCTTTCACAAGGTCCCTGAAATGCTGTTCGAGGTTCCGTTTGAAAGTTTTGACGATCTGTGAACTGCGGTTTCCTTCGTAGATCGGGTTGTAATCCTGGAAAAAGTATTCCTTCACCTTCAGAAGCAGCGCCACCATCAGGCTACCGATGATCCGGTTCCTGTAAGGAGAATGCCCCACATGCTCTGCGTAGATCTGCTGGTAAAGTCTGCGGATCATCGCAAATTCTTCGGCTGATAAAACCCTCGGCTCCACGGTTTCCGTCAACAGGAATGAAAAATCGCGGTACACATCCTCGTGGACATTTTCTTTGAGAAAAGCCTCATTAAACGTGACGAGGCAGGTGTCTTTGATGCTATGCCATTCAAAGACCCGGTAGTTGCCGGGATTGGTGAAATAAACGGTCCCCGGCTTCACCTCAAAACGCTGATCATCGATGGTGTACTGACCGTACGCTTCCTGTATAAAAAGAAAACTGAAATAGTTGGGCCTGAACGGAACGGAAGTAAATGGGAACTGCGTGAAAGTCTCCTGAAGGTAATGGATCGTGAATCCGGATGAAGCATCCACCGGGTCGAGGGGAAGCCCCATCGATTCGTACAACTCATGAAGATCTTTGACAACCAGGTTACGCATCATGGATCAAATGTAACGGGTAACCATTTAATAAGTCAAATTTGTAAAGAAAGATGGAATTTGTAGTATTACATCTATACTATTCCATCCCTTTCTGATGAAAAAACTCCTTTGCATCCGGGCATTGTCCGTACTTTTCATCGTGCTCACAACCCGGGTCCTGTATGCGCAAGACCGGCCAGCTACTCCCGACACTACCGTCACTCCAACCCCACCGAACATCGCGCCCGCTCCGCCTCCGAAGGAATTATCCTGGTACGGTACGGAGATCGCCGCGATCAGCACAGACCAGGCATCGTTGCAGGCGCGACGGAGCGATACCACCTGGACGTTCGCAGTTGCCGCTCCGGAGCTCAAAAAGATACTGCCTGCATTCGCGGCTGGCGACCGGGTCGATCTTGCCTATACCGGCGAGGGAAACCAGAAAACCCTGACTGCACTCGCCGTCGAAAAAGTATATACCGGCAAATGGCGCCGCATAGCGACGCTGGCCGGTTCGGTCGCCGGCGTCCTCCTTTTCTTCCGCCTGCTGTTACGGCGGAAACTGCGGAACCTCATCCTGGGTGTCGATAACCGGTACAGCAACTCCCACTTCCAGATCGTGATGTGGTTTTTCACACTGATAGCTACCTACATTGCCGTGACTATCCTGAGAGGGAAAGTCAGCATCGATTTCGTCGGCGGCGTAGATATCCCCTCCAACCTGCTATTGCTTTCCGGTTTCAGCGCGCTCACGTTCGCGACGGCCAAGGGTATCACCGAGAGTAAGAACCAGGAAGCCATCAGGCAAAACCAGACGCCAAAACAAACAGCTGCCGAACCTCATTTCCCGACTGACCTGTTTCAGGACGACACAGGGCTCGTAGACATGGCCGATTTCCAGATGGTGGTCATCACACTACTGGCCGTGGCCGTGTACACATTCCAGGTTTACGATTTTCTGGGCACCATCGAATTGCATAAGAACGTCACGCTTCCCGACGTGGACAGCACGATTCTGGCTACATTCGGACTGGGTCATGGTGCTTATCTCGCGAAGAAATACGTGAGCGGAATCAATTCATGATAAAATCTTTCTGTAAATTGTAAAAGAAGGATTTAGCTTCACCAACTGTAACGATTGAGGGCAGCCTCAGCAGGTAATAGAGCCATGAAAACTCCCGGTACGATCCTCCTTCTGCTTTTAACGCTATACCCGGCATGCTATTCCCAGAACTCCTCCTGGTTTATTGCCGGAACGGTGTACGATGAAATGGGGAAGGCGCTGCCATCGGCCGTGGTATACATCAACAACACCTCCATCAACACCGTCGCCGACCAATCAGGTAAATTCAGAATCGTGGTTCCCGCGCAATACGGGAAAGTGGAACTGATTGCTTCATTTGTCGGATATCGCGCGGACGTGAAGCAACTTCCGGCAATACCGGGACGTACCGCCAACGTGGTATTTAAGCTGGATCTGGCCAACGTGGCCCGCGAAGTGGTGATCGTCGGGAAAAGAGACCGGCATTGGCGACGTAAATGGAGAATATTTGAAAACGGCCTGCTCGGTGACTCCCCTTTTGCCCGGCAATGCAAGATCATGAACCCGGAGTCGGTAACGCTCGGACTGGATGAAAACACCGGTCGTGTCACGGCCAGCAGCGCCAGGCCCGTACTGATAGAAAATTCGGCCCTGGGCTACAAGATAAGCTTTCATATGGGCAAATTTGAATCGAATGGGAAGAAGACTTTCCTGTCCGGGTACAAATTCTTCGAGAGTTTGCTGGCCGATGATGCCGAAAAGCAAAAAAAGCAGGTCCGGAACCGAAACACGGCATTCAAAGATTCTTTCCGTAATTTCCTGGTTTCACTCTCCCGGAACAACTTGGAGGAAGGCGGCTTCGAAATATTCAGGATGAAGACAATGCGGGAATTCTACCTCACAAAAGTGCCGCTGGAAAAGGAAGTTTCTGCCGGTAATTTTACCCCGGTCACTGCCGACTCGGTCTGCGCTTACGACAAGGACAAAGGTCATTTCATTTTGTATTCCAATTACCCCATCATCGTGTTTCAACGCCGCCTCTTCAACAGCGCTTCCGTATTCTCGGACTATCCTTTCAAGTATTCCCAGATAATACTTCCCAACAGGTATTGCTCCTTTTCGGAAAACGGCTGGCTGATAACCCCCAACGGCATTACTATCCACGATACCTGGGCCAGGGAGGGCTTTGCGGAGATGCTGCCAACAGACTACTCCTTTCCCGGTGATGAAATACCCGCCACCATTTCGGCCATTCAGAAAATCAGCGTGGCCCAATGGAACGGTTCCGCAAAAATCCAGCTCCCGGCCATCGAAACCCAGCAAATAGCCCTCGATCAGGAAGGGCTTATCCATACGGACGAAAAGCCTGCGCAAACACTTGTCAAACCAGATTACGAGCTATCCATACACGAAAGCGACCACTCTGGTACCATTTTCGACTTACTCAAAAGAATCCCGGGCCTTCGCGTGACCTTCGACGGCGCGTCTAACTCCTACAAAGTGCGTTTCATTGAAAATAATACCAATATCAACGCCGACAGCCAATATGACAATTCCGTCGCGCTAATGCTCGACAATGTATTTTACAGCGGAGGTGACACTGTAATTCCCATACTGAACACCCTCACCGTTGGCGATGTCAAATCCATTTCCGCCGTCAGATACGGAAATTCGGCGGCGCTTGGTGCCAGAGGCGCTAACGGCACGCTGATTATCACAACCAATAAATAGACCCATGAGCGCTTTACTGTATCATCACATGGCTGCAAATAGAAAAATGGCGATTTTAACGTCAATCCATACAACGACAATCCATTCAGTTCCGACGGGAAAGAACGATGGTTTCCTTATGGATTCCCCGGCCCCGAAGCCAGGCTGGCCTTATGAAGTTTCAAATATGCTGGCACGATTGTCGCTGTCCCGGGGTTATCACATCGGGACGCCTGCCCGATCGTGGTCAGAAAGCCGTGTACCCTGTTCCCAAATCCCCGTTGCACATAACCGACATTTATAAAAACTCTATGAAAACGATCCTGATCGCTGATGATCATACTTTGGTACGTTATGGCCTGAAAATGGCCATTAAAAATCATTTTACCCAATGCCGGATCGACGAGGCCTGGGATGGCAGTTCGGTCATGGCGCAGATGAAAAAGAACACTTATGAGCTGGTGCTCCTGGACCTATCCATGCCGGACACCGACGCCAGTGTGCTGCTGCACTGGATCCGTAATTCTCACCCGGAAACCAGGGTCCTGATCGTCTCAATGAACAACGCAGCCACTTTTGGAAAACGGTCTCTGCAAATGGGCGCACACGGATACATTGAAAAATATGCGTCTCCGGAACAGCTCCTCCATGCTGTGGATACCGTACTTTCCGGCAAGAAGTACATGAGTGCCGACCTTTCCGAGATCATCCTGAACGCCGCAATCAATGGCAAATCCGTCAATCCGTTCGATCGCCTTACGCAGCGCGAGTTTCAGGTGGCGATGTACATTATTCAGGATTATACCATCACACAAATCGGCGAGATGCTGGGGTTACAGTATACATCGGTGAACACCTTCCGCCGGAGGATCTTCGAAAAGCTGGATGTCGCCGACCGTCGTGCACTGGTTCAGCTGGCGGAAGCATACAACCTGAACAAATCCTCAGGGACAATCGCTACCTGACACGCTCCGATGCCAGCATGCGATGCTTGCCGCCCCATTCACTCAGCTGTTTGAATATCGGCCCGAATGCTTTTGCCATTTCGGTGAGCTCATACTCCACCCGGGGCGGCACCTCTGCATAAACCGTCCGTTTCACAAGCCCGTCGGTTTCCAGAGCGCGCAGTTGCAGCGTGAGCATGCGTTCTGTGATGTAGGGGAATTCCTTTTTCAGCTCCCCGAACCTCAATTTCCCATTTTCCAGCTTACTGATTATCAATATCTTCCACCTACCACCGATCTTGTTGACCGCGTAAGTAAGGTCGCATTCGATGATCACCTTCTCGTTGCTTGTATAGGTGGAATTCTCTTTCCTGGCAGCCATTACTTACACTTTTGTTAGTACCCTACAATTGATTGTATTATAGCTAAAATTAAATGCTTCCGGCTACGTTTGCAACAGGTTTCGCAAAACCATTTTCGGATACAAATTTTAATCAAAGTCATGGATCTTTATTTGAAAGGAAAAACAGCGGTAGTGACGGGAGCAAGTCAGGGTATCGGCAGGGCAATCGCCAGGGAATTGGCCACAGAAGGGGTCAAAGTGTTAGCTACTGCCAGAAACAAACAGTTGCTGGACAGCCTCAAAGACGAAATTACCGCATTGGGAGCGCCCGAACCCATTGTTCTCGTACAGGATTTCATAGTAGCCGATGGGCCCGCACGGATCGCCGAAGCCGCCATCGCGGCGCTTGGCCATGTAGACATCCTGGTGAATAATGCGGGGAAAAGCCGGCCGGTCGACGTTACAGGGCCCGAAGAACCCTGGGACGAGTCGATGGCACTCGACTTTGATCGCCCCCGCCAACTGACGCAGTTGCTGCTGCCTCATATGATCGGGCGCAGCCAAGGTGCCATCCTCAACCTCACCAGCACTTATGAGCTACGTAGCATCAACGTATCGGCAATAGCCAAGGCGAGCATGTCCGTTTGGTCCAAACAATTGGCCGGACAAGTCGGAAAATACGGGATACGGGTCAACACCCTGCAACCCGGGCTGATCGACACGGAAAATATCCGGCCCTATTTTTCAGCGGCCGAACGACAAGCTTTTGCGTCGGCAGAGATCCCGCTGGGCGATTTCGGTGAGCCTCAGGATATGGCCAACATGGCCGTGTTCCTGGTATCGCCCCGTGCGCGTTACATCACGGGCTCGGTGGCTGTTGTGGACGGTGGCATGCGGCATTATCCATTTTAATACTATTGTTTACCCAGCTTTTCTTCTCCCTGCTTATAATGCTCGCGGGTGACTACCGGCTCGGATGCTCCTTTGTTCGCCCGCATCTGAAACACATCTACGAGCAGGGAGAATGCCATCGAAAAATAAATGTAGCCTTTCGGAATTTCCAGCCCGAATCCTTCGCTGACCAATGAGAACCCGATCAGCAGCAGGAACGACAATGCCAGCATTTTGAACGCCGGATGCCGGTTCACGAAGTCGCTGATCTTCTCCGAAGCGAGCAACATGAGTATAACCGTCGCGATCACTGCGACGTACATAACCCATACCTCTTTCACCATACCGATGGCGGTGATAATCGAATCAACTGAAAATACCATATCCATGATCAGGATCTGGGTAATAACCTGCCCGAATGTGGATACTTTAATATTTTTGCTTTGATCCCCCGCTTCCCCCTCCATTTTGTGATAAATCTCCGTGGAGCTTTTGTACAGCAAAAACAACCCTCCCGCCAACAGCACAAGTTCTTTTCCCGAAAAGCCCTCTCCCATGATGACAAAAAGGTCTTTGTCCAGCTTCATAATGAGTGAAATGATCAATAATAGCCCGATACGCAATACCCCGGCCAGTATGAGCCCGTATTGCCGGGCCTTCTTTTGCTGCTCCGCAGGGAGCTTGCCGGCAATAATGGAAATGAAAATAACATTGTCGATACCCAGAACAGCTTCCAGGGCAACGAGGGTAAGCAAGGACACAACAACTTCAAATTCCATGAGTGAATACGAAAAGTTTACGCGATGGTGACAAACGAACGGGATATTCCGCAGCTCTCCTGCATATACCTAAAAATCCGGGCCACCATACCGTGTACCGGATTTGCTCAGAAGCCAAGACGCACCTTTTAATCCAAAAAGGTGCGTCTTGGCTTCCGGATTAATGCTCAACCCAAAATCTGCGGCTTAGTCGGCCAGATCCGAAGTGATTTTCTTTTCGTCTTCCGTTTGCGGTTTGCCGGTCGCGTTGGGCTTGCCTTTGCCGGTTGTGATAAGATTGAAAAGGCTGTCCTGAATATAGAACGTCCAGGCATCATGACATATATTGTAGCATTCATACGCCGGCACGAGCCCTACGTGCGTAAGGGTTACCTGTGTTTGATTTCCTTTTTTTTCAATTTCGAAGACCATGCTCGTTCCGGTCCATTCCTTCTCGTCTTCCGTGAATTTGAAATAGTTATCGAGCACCGACCAAACCACCTTTTCATCAGGGACCAGTTCAGCAATTCTGATCTGGCAGTGGTGAACGTCCTCAAAGCGGTAATTGAATACAGCGTCGAGCCGGTCGGTATCTCCGTTAATCTCTTCTGACCACCACCCTCTGACGTTGGTAACGGCTTGAAATGCTTCCTCCGGCGTTTGATCGACCAGGATAGTTGTACTGAAATCTTGTGCGGACATGGCTTGATGATTTTGGTTGCTGATTACTATTTCCTTTTAAACAACACAAAATTACACCCTCAATTTCAGACTCATACGGTGCGAAACGGACATTTTAACGGGGTAATCCGGACAAACCCCATCTTCGCGCCCGTCAATGTTCACCCTTGATACATCGCACCGAAACGGCCTCTTCCTTATCGCCCCCGTCCTGACAGTGCAATGCCTTCCCTCCTGCCCCGAAATTGAACGTCCAGGCAGTTTTTTCATCGATTTCCGTAGTAGTCCAGTAAAATCCGTGCGCATTAAGTCGTGCATAAATTCCACGCCGTGCCTCGCGGTTGCCCCCCAGGGTAGCATTAAACCCCGAAGTACCGCCGGTCTGCAAGGCCTTATACGCACTCTTGCCCCCATCTTTTGAATTATTGCTGGCTCCCCCGTAATGCCCTGCCAGCGCTTCCCATTCGGCCCTGCTGGGTAGTTGCCATCCATCGCCCAGCATTTCGCAGGCCTGCGCTGCCGACGCGTAGGTGTACATTCGTCCGTATTTTTTGCAGTTCGCTTCATCACCGGAAAAACACCAGGAGCTGTCGACCTTGATATTGAGATCCTGGGTCATCCAGAGCCGCTGGTCAGGCATCCGTTTCACCGTGTAGGTGTTGCCATCGCGATCTCGGATGACGCCATCGGTCTGTCCCGCGGCGTACCGAACAGCAAAAATGAAAAAGCAAAAGATGATCAATTTGATCTGGGGAGTAAAGTCTCTTTGCATGGCGGCTGGTTAAAGTGTTGCTCTTATAAATTTAATGATTGTTTAGGCCAACGCAGTAAAGCATGTGATTTATTCCAATAGCAAAACTATGTACACTTCGGTCGCTACTTTTTCGGTCTTAGATCTAAATTGTGAAAAACAAAAACCCGCAGTACATTGTTGCTGTTGAAATGATTTCCGGAAGGTAGCTGCTGAAACTGGTTCATGTAACCCACCTGCGCGTTCAGTCCTGATATGAACTGGTAGCCCAAACCGACAAAAAAGCGGTTCTGATCGAAAAGATTGTAGGTAATCTGCTTCCCCGCGTTAATATGGATTTCGTCATTAAAAGCGAAAAAGATTGTATTGGGTTCGATAAAATCACGGTTCAAAGGTACCATCAGGTTCAAAAGATAGCGAAATCGGCAATTGAAAGCATATCCGTCTTGGAGGCGGTCATTGGCAATTCTCCTGTTAAATCGCTCTTCCAGACGTATCCATTGCTGGGTTTGCAAACGCTTTTGGCGGCTCGTCCAAAGTACCTGTTGCCACGGACGATGCTCCGGGCGCACGGTATGCAGGCCGGCGGCTGGATAGCTACGCGCATAAGTGTACCCGGCCGTAAACCGCAAATGATCATTGGCATAGTAAGTAATGCCGGGTCGAATAAGCTGGGCAGACCAGCGGTCGAGAAAGTCGGTCCTTCTTGCGTGGACATCGAGCCAGATGCCCCATTTATCTGTTAGCCTGGTTTGGTTGAAATAGCCGAACCAGACACCACTCTGTTTATTGACTTGCTTTTGAGAGAATGACGGGACCGTGAATAAGATGAAAAGCAGTGGCAAATACCTTTTCATTGGAAGTAGTTAAATATAAAATAAGTTCTGATGCAGTAGCCAATGATGGCGGCGAGGACAATAATGTATGGTTCTTGCAGCTTTTTGAAGTTTAGGAGCGCGAGTACCGTGCAAATAGCAATCAATGCTGATGGCCCGTCGACGATTGAGCGAGTGGCGATCACAAACACCGAGCCGACCAAAGCGCCGACGACTGCGGCGGTAATGCCATCCACAAATGCTTTGATGCTTTCATTTTTTGATATCTTTTTAAAATATGGGGCAGGGAGTACGGTAAAAATGAAACAGGGCAAAAAAACACCTAACGCTGCCACACTCGCCCCGGCAAACCCGGATACTAAAAAACCAATGAAGCCCACGGTAATGACAACCGGTCCCGGCGTAATCATGGCTACGGCCACTGAGTCCAAGAATTGCTGTTCATTAAGCCAGCCCATTTCATTGACAACCCCAGCTTGCAAAAAGGGAATGATAGCCAGTCCGCTTCCGAAAACAAACGCACCGGCTTCGGTAAAAAACGCTCCCAATTGCCACAACTTGTCAACATCCGTTTGCCAGAAGCCTGTGCCAGTCAAAAGAATAACCGAAAGAGAAGTGCCACTTCTCTTGATCCAGGCAGGGGGTGCTTTAACGACCATGTAAATTAAGCCAAGCACTATAAAAAGCCAAACCTGCTCGTTTTCCGTGTAGGCGGTGACAATGGCCATTGCCAGAAAAAACGACCAGAGCAACCACCGACTTTTGATGGCATGTCTTTCCAGCTTACTAATAGATTTAACAGTCAACTTGTAACAGCTGAGCGTGATAATGCCGATCACAGCAGAGCCGACACCATAAAAAACCGACTGCATCCAGGGCAGGCCGCCATAGAGTTTGTAGGCCATGCCCAGCAATACAACCATGACAAAGGATGGTAACACAAAGCTCAGTCCCGTCAGCGTAGCGCCCCAAACACCATAATGAACATAACCCAAGTAAATGCCCAGTTGCGCTGCAAGTGGCCCAGGTGCCAATTGCGCCAGGGCAAGGCCTTCCCGGTATTCTTCTTCGCTGATCCAATTGCGCTGCTCTACCAGGTCCCGGTGCATATACCCGATCAGTGCAACGGGTCCGCCAAAACCAAGTGTGCCTAGTTTGAGAAAATACTTTGTCAGTTCGGCCAGGCTATACTGTGCCGTTTTATTGGATATAGGTGTTTCCATCCCTCATTATTTTTATTCGTCGTGTCAGTTTTTAATGCTTCGAGTGAATGTCAGGGGCGGCTTTCCCCAACACATCAAGGGCTGCACGGAAACCTTTGGCAAGGTGATCGGCGGCACCCTTCCCATAGTAATGCAGAAAGATCATCCGCGGATTTTCATCAAGCATATGGTTATGTACTGCGACCACTTCCAGATTATGGGCGCGGAGCATCTTGATAACAGCATTGACTTCATGGCCAAGCATAGCGATATCGCCAGCAATATGTGCATCGGTCTTTGTCCCCGCGAAGCTTGCCCAAGAGTTTAGCCCGATTGCTGCGGTCATTTCCGCACCCATAGACATGATGGTCAAATCCCGGCGGCCGACAGTATATTTATAGGCAGAGCCGTTAACAACGCCGGTGTATTTAACAATGCTGTCAAGAGCGGCAATATCAAAAAGGTCTTTTGCAGTCCCGCCAGATGCCGGTGTTTGAACAGGTTGATTAGCAGGGGCAATTTTGGCGTCCTTGATAGCAAGCGCAAATTTTTTAGCGAGTTCGGCAGCTGTTCCCATGCCATGTAAATGCATGTAAAAAATCCGAGGCTCTTCGTAAAAAAAGTGGTTGTGGATTGCACCGATTTCAAGTCCCGCAGCCTGAGCCGAAGAAATTAGCGGATTGACTTCTTCTTGCAAAAGCACGGTGTCACACATGAGTACAGCAGATTTTCCATCCACTGTTTTTTTGATTGAAACCCATCCGCCAAACCCAAAAGAAATGGGCACGTTTTCCGAGTTGATCGCTATCTTTAAATCGTTCCTGGGCAACGCGATTGTATGCACTGCCTGCGCTTCGTTGTAGGTCCCCTTTTTGCCGATTGCTGTTTCAATGGCAGAAATTTCTTCGCCGCTAAGCGGTGGTGTTTTCAGTGGGGCGCTGATTGCCCTCAGAGGTGTAAATCCCGTAACCCCTGCTACGGCCAAAGCAGGTGTAGCCCCGAGCCAGGCGCGCCTCGAAATGGTGTTATTGCTTTCCATTTTTTGAAAAAATTGATGGTGGTTGTGCATGCAATACTAGCCAGCCCAACTCCCAAAAAATAGAACGGAAATAACGGATTTGTATGGAGTTTACTTTTTACGCAAAGATTTTCTGAATGTAGACGGGTTTTGCCCGGTATGTAGTTTGAAGATTCGGTTGAAGTGGCTTTGATCAGAGAAACCAGTTAAGTAAGCGATTTCTGCCAGACTGTTTTTAGTGCTGCCCAATAACTCGATGGCTTTCTCGATCCGTTGTTTACGTATATATTCTCCAAAAGACATATCACTGAAATATTTGGAGAATTCCCTGGACACATATGCCGGGTTCATGTCCAGCCCTGCTGCAACTTCTTTCAGGCTAAGATTTAGATTTGTGTCGATTTGATCCTGGATAATCTCTTTTAATTGTTTGGCCCAATCCGGTGCTTTCTCACGTCCCGCTTTTTCCAATATATATGCATTAAAAATTTCTAGCAGCAGCTTTTCGGTTGGGTTCTGGGTATGTTTTTGGTTTTGTAAATACCTGGCCCAACTGTAAAGGGCGTCGTAGATCAGCATTCCTTTTTCAAGTAATTCATGATCATCATTAAAATTAAATGCCAAGCCAGCTGAAATGGCCCACAGCCCAGAGCTTTGTGATGCCAATGAGTGAACATCGGTATCCGCACCACGAACAATGACAGCCATGTCGTTTACTGCGTCATCCTGAACATTAAATTTTTTAATCAAGCAATCAAACGTACAGCGATCTTCATAATGCGTTAGCTCAACGCCGGGTATGTCAAAGGGGATGGCGTCCAATTCCTTTGCTTTTGGTAGCACCATATCAGAAGGAACAAAATAAAACCGGGCTTCCAGGTCAATAAATTTCCGGATGAGCCAAGGGCAAGCTATTCGGTCTATTTTGGGGCGTTCGCGCGTGATCCAATTCATTGCGCAAGATACTGAGATATTTTGTCCACATACATACGTCGTTATGCCAATGAGCAAGGAGAGCATGTTCTCCTTGCGTTGAAAGTACAGTATAGCCTTTGGCTAATTTATGATCTTCATTCTGAAAAATACTGACGTACCATTTCATCAGCCTTCGCTAGGTTCTCTGCGCGTTTGTTGATGTCGGCTTGTTGCAAAGCAGATTTTAGGGTGTTTTCATCCAGATCCTGGCAATAGGCAGGCTCACCAGGCTGCTGTCTCCATGACTCGGAAAGCAATCCACCATCGATGGCGTCAAAGCCAATTTCATCAATGAGTTTCATAACAGCTTGCTTTTGCTGCTCATCATTTCCAGCAACGGATAACGCAATTCGCTCTGGACTTCCAGCAACAAGCGCTTTCGATGCCAAACTAGGCGCAACGATATTGTTAAAAGCTTTGATTACCGGATGTTTTATCACCTTAGCAACCCATTCACTATCCGTCAGTCCTGCCTGGATATCGGCAATTTGCCCGTCGCGAGAAGGATAGTAATTTCCTGAATCGATAATAATTGCTTGCGAAGTGGACAGTACGTCAATCGGCAGATCAACAATTGCCTTAGCGGGAATCGCAATGATGACAAGATCCTTTACTTTTGCAGCTTCCACTGCATTCACTGGCGTTGCGCCGGTTTTCGCAGCAATGTCGCCTAATGATTCCGGTCCGCGCGAGTTTGCAATCGTGACCTGATGGCCAAGAGCTGTCAAATATCCGGCAAGTATACTACCGATGTTACCCGATCCTATTATTCCTATTTCCATGTTATATGTCCTTGTTTTGTTTTGGTTGTTTTATTCCATTTTTAAACGCGAGGGTCAATGCCATACTGATCCGGAGCACCCAGATGTTTGCGTAAAGTCTTGCCTTCATATTCATGGTGAAAGAGTCCACGCTGTTGCAAGATTGGGACTACTTCATTCACAAAGGCATCAATACCATCTAAATTGACATCGGGTGAAATCCAGAACCCATCGGCGGCACCTGCTTCAAACCAGGCCTGCATATGATCGGCAGCTTCAATACCTGGTCCAACAATTACAGGGTGGTAATCTATCACACCATGAGCCAATATATCACGCAGGCTCCAGCCTTCTTTCGCAATCTTCAAGGCATGCGTTGAACGGGGATCATAGCGGGACGGGCGGGCATCATTTAATTGGGCTTTGGAAAGCGGCTGATTCAAACGGGTAAAATCAAGTGGTATGCCTAGCATTTGTTGTAGATAGAGAACTCTTTGAGGAAACAAATGCTGCGTCAATTGAATCCTTCGATCAAGAGCTGTGCGCCTGTCCGGAGCAATTGTAGTCATTAGACCAGGAATATATTTAATCTCATCCGGGTCACGTCCATAACGTTTTGCTGCCTCTCTAAATGCACTGCGCTGCGCCCGTGCATCTTCAATGATAAAGGCCGCTCCAATAACTGCATTGGCAAAACGTCCGGCCAGCTCGTGTGCATTGGGGCTGCCGCCAGCGTGAAAGATAATAGGCTGTCCCTGCTCGGATGGCGGGATGTACAGCGGCCCTCGTGATACGACAAATTTGCCCTGAAAATCGATGGGGGTAATCTTATTTTTCTTAGCAAACTGGCCGCTTTCCTGGTCATGTATCCAAGCATCTTTTCCCCAACTACCCCAAAGTGCCTGGATAAGTTGTATGGCCTCATGAGCGCGTCCATAGCGTTCTTGGCTCGACGGTATTTTTCTTCCATAGTTTGCAGCAACATCATCGCCGCTCGATGTAATGGCGTTCCAGCCAGCTCGGCCGTGGCTCATAATATCCAGCGCTTTAAATTGTCTGGCCAGATTGAAAGGCTCATTAAATGTGGTAGATCCTGTTGCAACTAGACCGATGTATTCGGTCTCCCGTGCCACAGCAGCCAAGGTCATCATCACATCAAGATTAAAGCTTGGTGATTCAGTGCCTACATCAGACATGACAGCACCAGGGCCATCAGGTAAAAACAGAAATTGAAACTTACCACGCTCGGCTGCTTGTGCTTGTTTTACTCTGGCGTCGAAACTGGTATAGCTTTGGGGATTTACTCCTGGCATACGCCACGACCCTGGCTGAGAGCCATATCCGTTTCCCAGATGAAGGCCAATAAGCATTTGTTTGGCGATTTCCATACCTGCAATTTTAAAATAGATTCTTTGCAAAATTACAGCTATTCGCTTTCCTTTGTATAGTACTTTCCCAAAGGAAAGTGAAATTTTGCAAAGTGATATGGCAAAGAATAAAGTTTACTGTAATTGTCTCGAGACGGTAAAGCCTGTGAGGGACACACTAGATGTGATTAATGGGAAATGGAAATTACCCATCATCATTTCTATTTCTGTTGGGAATGATCGGTTTACCGACATTCAGGAAAGTATTCCTGGCATTACGCCGAAAGTGTTGGCCAAAGAGCTCAAAGAACTTGAAGAGCATAAGCTTATTAGTCGAACAATAATACAGGATTACCCTGTTAAGATTTGCTATAAAGCAGAACCTTACGCTGATACCTTAACTCCGATTATTTATGCAATGAAGGATTGGGGATTAAACCACCGAGAGAAAGTTTTCCGGGAATAGTTCTCAGAATTACTCTATGTGTCCACATACATACGTCCCTATTTGTGTGGGCAACCTTCTTCCGCCTTATTCGCCGGCTTGCGGCGTCTTTCCCCCAGCCTGTTCCTGATATTAACATGGGGAGCGGCTATCCAGCCCTTTCCTGTCTTATGAAAGGCGTTGTTCATCGCTGCCTGTATGGTCGGTTTACTAATATAGGTCGTTAGGCCGCAAGGGATCCCACTTTTGAGACCCTGACTGCAAGCGGGTTGAAGAATTCCGAAATTTTGCGAAATTGTCGGGGCAATACGCCAGTTTAGTCCCAAATCAAGTCAATAATCATGCAACATAACGCAAAAGCGCTTCGCCCGTTTATCGGGGCGCAGGATTACGAAATCTCCCGCAGCTTTTATCGTGACCTGGGTTTTGAAGAAACAGCACTGGGTCCGGATATGTGTGTGTTTAAAACGGGAGACCTCGCATTCTACCTGCAAAAGGCCTATGTGAAAGACTGGATCGACAATACAATGATTTTCCTCGAAGTAGACGACGTCGAAAGGTACTGGAACGAATTGCTGGCGTTGGACCTCCCCGCCCGCTATGAAGGAGCAAGGCTCACACCGATCCGGATCTACGATTGGGGCCGTGAATGCTTTTTACATGACCCTTCCGGCATCCTGTGGCATTTCGGGCAGTTTAATAAATAGTTAGTTAATTCTATGAAATTCCTAACCGCGCCGATATGCCCTTCATTGCCGAAACGCTTACCGACAACGCGCTCCGCCTTTATGATTCCCTCGGTTTCATGGTCTCATACGAGGGAATGAAATTGCATTTGTGCGATTAAGCGATCTCAAAGTATCTTTTCCATATAAATCGCATCCTCGTGCGGATTGGGATAGTAGGCCGGGATTACTTCGAAACCGAAACTTTCATACAACCGCCGCGCGCCTGTCATACCAGCGAGTGTATCGAGCCTGATCTTTTGGTACCCCAGTTCCCTGGCGACGGACAGCGACCGTTCCAGGAGCAGCTTTCCGAGTTTGTAGCCACGGAATCCGGGCTGGACATACATCCGTTTCAACTCGGCAATATCCGGCCCCTGCTTCCGCACGCCTGCACAGCCGACCACTCGCCCACCCACCTCAGCCAGCAATAGCGCACCCGCGGGGAGCCCATACTGATGGCGGATCATTTGCAGCTCGTCCGCAAAGCGCTGAAAGGCCAGGTCGATCGTCAGGGAGTTGGCGTATTCTGTAAAAAGGCGCTTGCCGGCTTCAAAATCCTCATCTGTATCAGCTACAATAAGCTTTGGCGTATCTGTCATAATTTCTGTCCGTGCATGTGCCACCCTTACGATGCCGTCAGGATGGCAATTAATCCGATACAAAAATCGTGGTTTTTAAAATACCGGTACAGATACAGATTTTTTATTTTGGAAGGAAACAGATGCCTATGAAGCATTATCATTACCTGATCCTGGGTAGCCACATGCCCATCGTAGCGCCTGCGATGCCGATGGTCATCAATACTGAAGCGATCAGGATCACCAGCGACACTGCTATCACCAGGGGCTGTTTTTGGGTCTTTTGCGCATAAAAGTACATTTCCAGGACGGCCCACGGAAGCGGCACCGCATAAGTCAGAATGGCGAGCGTCGTCAGAAAAGGTCCGGAAAAAGTTTTGGGATCAAAGCCGACCGGCCCACCCTGCAGTACCAGCCAGCCCATTAACCCGATCCTGAAAAACCACACACCGCTCACCACCATGAACAGCCTCAGCGCCCATTTCCGGTGTTGATCAAACCTCCGCCCAAGCGCATACTTTGCGGTGATCAGGGCAGAACAGATGATATAAACCGCTTGTATGCTGATGCTCATGTGCTGCACCTGGTCGCCGACCGCCCCCCGTGTCCATACCATTACAAGTCCTCCCGTCGCCACGATCACGGCTGTTACAGCGTAGATACGCCCCAGCCAGCGATGAAAGTGCGGAAATTGCGACCGTAACCGCGGGATCAGTTGCAACGGCCCGCCGATTACCAGGATCGCCGCCAGCAACACATGCATTCCTACAATCAGATTACCTTTCCAATCGCCGGGCACATAACCATGCGGGAGTACTTCATTCCACTCCGCATAGTTTCCCATGGCAGTAGTCCGGCCATAAAAGGCGATGATGTAGCCTCCAAAAAGCCATTGACCGATGGTGGTCACGGCCAGCCAGACGGTGGCGGCCACTTCAAGCACTCTTAGGGGAGACTTGGATTTGACGGCCCGGGCAGGTACAGTATATTCGACCATAGCAGAAAATTTTAAAGTTTCTGCCAAACTTAAAGCCTCTGGCTGCTCCGGTAATTAGACAAATGTCCAATGCGGATGAGCGGTCTTATTCCGGTGTGGATGCAGTCCCGGCTTCGCCACGTAGCCTGCTGAGATGCCGCTGCGTGATACCGAGGTAGGGTGCAATGTATTTCAGCGGGACATTCCGGACGATATTCGGTTTCTCCCGGACGAACTTGGCATAGCGTGCCTCGGCTGTGAGATTCGCCATGTCGTTGATCCGGTTTTTGTCTTCCTGCAAATGCCTTTGAAGAATGTGAATCGTGTAATCCTTCTGCGTGGTGCTGCGTCCGGCAGTGTGGTCCACATCGTCCCGGCTGATACGGAGCAGTTCGCAGTCGGTAATGCAGTGCAGGTTTTCGTTGGAGACGGTACGGTTCATGAAGTGGAAGTAAGATGTAAAAAACCGTGGTCCGTTATTGAGATCCGTGGTAATTTCATTGTTGTCGTCATCCAGATGAAAATTCCGCATGAAGCCCGACACGATGAAATTGTGATATCCGGGAACCTCCCCTGCGGGCTCAATAATGGTATCCCGGGCCACAAACACCGGTTTGAACGATTGCCGGATCGAATCCCGGTCGCATTCAGGCAACGTTAGTACTTCCGAAATATAATCGAAGAGCGTTTCGTAATAGTGTTTCATGAGAAAGCTGAAAGTTAAGATCCCGGCCCCGGCATATATTTCTTGCTGGCGACATTCTGAAATTTATGAAAAATCCGGTTGACATAGGTTTCCCCTCGCATTTCGGTTCCTGTTATCCGTCCATCTCAAAAAATGATGTAGCCCGGGGTTGCATTATTCTCTGCTTCGCGGAATATTCGCATCATTGCCACACCATTACGATATCACCATAAGCCATGACAGAAAATTTAAACCCAATCGGATCCGCGCTGCTTCCTGTTCTTCCTGCGGGTGTGCAATGGGTTCCGGTAAACAGTGGCGAGTCCGGCGACCGGGTGTACCACCGAACCGATGATACTGCGTACGCAAAAATCTCCTCGGATAAAAGCGCTGCGGCATTGAATGATGAGCGCCAACGCTGCGAATGGCTTTATTCTCAAAACATCAAATGCCCCGAAGTGGTCGATTGGATCGTTTCCGATGAAGCAGCCTGCCTCGTCACACGGCCGGTAACGGGCGTACCTGCCAGCGAGCTCTCGTCGGCACAACTCCTGGCAGCCTGGCCGTCGATAGCCCGGCAATTCAAAATGCTGCACGCACTCCCGCCCCGGGACTGTCCCTTTCATCGCGATATCAGGACAATGTTCAACAAAGCGACGGACGTTGTCTCGCGGAACGCCGTCAATGCCGGGTTCCTGGATCCGGAAGACGAAAACACGCCACCTGTTCAGCTACTCCGCAGATTAGAAACAGAACTTCCCGCCCGGCTCGTGCAGGAAGCGGGTGACCGGGTCGTCTGCCATGGAGACGCCTGCATGCCTAACATCATGATCGACCCGGTTACTTTGCAATGCACCGGACTCATTGATCTCAGCCTGCTTGGCGTGGCGGACCGTTATGTGGATCTGGCGCTGCTGCTCGGTAACACCCGGGAAACCTGGCACGATCCCCGGCAGGCAAAGAATGCGCACGATATTTTGTTCGAAACCCTTGGACTGGCTAAGCCCGACCCTGCGAGATTGCTTTTCTATCTGCGCCTGGACCCGTTGACATGGGGGTAAGCGGTCAACACTCGACCTGCAAACCATAAAATTCTATTCAAAAATGAATTAATCCATTTTATTTGTAACTTACTGTGCTGCCAATTCCTTCGGCACCTTTTCGTTTGTGATCAAAGTTTCCGGATTTAAACCTGACCTCTGGCTGAATGAAAACTTTTGCGGCTGCTTTCTTTTTGGTCCTGGCCATCGGATTTTCCGCATTTAGCCAGCATTCCCCGAAACAGTTTTCTCAGGTAAGCCGCAAGCCAATGCGTCCGCGGGTTGCTATCCGTGTCCTGGACAAATACAGTCTGAAACCCGTCCGCGCCACGATCATGCTCGTGGGCCAGAGACCAGGGGTGCCTGTCGCTCCCCGTTTTGAGGATGGTATTTATCAGTTCAAAGTTACTGCCCGGGACACCATTGTCATTTCCATCCATGCCAAGGGCTATGAAATGCTAAACGAATCCGTGCCCGCCGGCCTGCTCAATGCTACAAAAGTGTTTTACCTCACCCCCAAAGCCCCGAACGACAACGCGACCTATGCGACCAACCCCATACCGATACTGAATGACGACATCACGACCGTGCTCCATTTTCCCCAAAGCCTCCCGGATATTCTGCCGGAAAGCGAACAAGAGCTGGAAATCCTGGCCGACTACCTCCTTCGGCATGAAACCTGCCGGATCGAGCTCGCCGGGCACACGGATGACGTTGGCGATCCTTACAAAAACATGTTACTGTCGTATGACCGAGTAGACGAGGTGAAAAAGTACCTGCTGGCACGTCGTATTTCGTCCAGCCGTATCCGCGGGAAGGGCTTCGGGGGCTATCTTCCCGTCGCTCCCAACGATTCGGAGCTGAACCGGCGGCTCAACCGACGCGTGGAAGTGAAGATTACCCTTTGAATGCCGGAAGGCCTGCCGTCCGATTCCTCTGCCTTACAATAGATCTCCGCTTTATCTTTTCAAAAAATCCGCCCGAACGTGACGGAATGAGCACTTTTGTGATGCATATTTGTTCTTTATGGCAAAAGACCCGCCAAGCAGCGAAATTTTATCCGATTAAAATAAAATATGAAAGAAGTAAAAGCCTCCATTTCAGGCATTGAAGGATATGTACCCGATTACATTCTCACCAACGCGGAACTGGAGACACTCGTAGATACCAGCGACGAATGGATTCAGAGCAGGACAGGCATCCGCGAACGCCGCATCCTGAAAGAGCCGGGGCTGGGCAGCTCCCATATGGGTGCCGAAGCTGTCAAAGCGCTGCTCGCAAAAACCAATACCGACCCAAGTGAAATCGACCTCCTCATTTGCGCGACCATTACCCCTGACTTTGTCTTTCCAAGCACCGCCAATCTCATCTGTGACATGGCGGGGATTCGCAGAATCGGCAGCTTCGACGTCAATGCGGCCTGCTCCGGCTTCATCTATGCGCTGGAACTGGGCTCACAGTTCATCGAAACCGGCAAATACAAAAAAGTCGTGATCGTAGGGACCGATAAAATGTCGGCCGTCATGGACTATACCGACCGCCGCACCTGCATTCTTTTCGGAGATGGCGCAGGGGCAGTCCTATTAGAACCGAACACGGAAGGCAACGGGGTCATCGACACAATAATCCGTTCCGACGGCGAGGGGTATGCGCACCTTGTTCAGCAGGGAGGGGGCAGCCGTTTTCCGGCCAGTCATGAAACTGTGGACGCACGCATGCATTACCTGCACCAGGATGGCCAGCAGGTTTTCAAGTCGGCGGTGAGGAACATGGCCGATGTGTCGGCGGAGATCATGGAAAAAAATCACCTGAGCCATGACGATATTGCCTGGCTTGTACCGCATCAGGCCAACCGCCGCATTATCGAGGCGACGGCTAACCGGATGGGTGTCGGTATGGACAAGGTGATGATGAATATCGGGCATTACGGCAATACCACGGCGGCAACTATCCCGCTTTGTCTGTGGGATTACGAAAACCAGCTCAAAAAAGGCGACAACCTGATATTTTCAGCCTTCGGTGCGGGCTTTACCTGGGCCTCGGCTTATGTAAAATGGGCCTACTAGGCTGAAAGCGCCATTCTTCCCAGAATTTCATGCGTCTCGCGGATCCGTCTTCTGGCGATCGGGATCACTTTCCCGCAGCTTAGATGAATGTAGTCGGGCCAGCGGGACGCAATGTGTCGCGCATTGACGCTGTAAGATTTGTGGATGCGTAAAAAGTCGCTGCTCAGTTCTTCCTGTACTTCCTTCAGGCATTTGGAAACCATGTGCCTTTCATGACGCGTGTACACAAACGTGTAGTTTCCTACCCCTTCAAGGCACGTAATGTCGCTGGCCTTGACGGTTAATGCTTTTCCGAACTTGTAAACGGTAATCGCGGGAGCGTTTCTCTTTTCGTCGGCAGCCTCTGCGGGCAGAATGGACAGTACAGGATTTGTCATGGTCGAAGGGACGGATTGGTTTTTCATGGATTGATCTGAGATGGTATTACTTACTTTCATGGCTAACAGTGGCCGGGAGTTTTGATCCGGCTGCGATACAAATTTGGCATGCCCCGACGCCAACGGAAATAGTAAACTGGGTGAATTGTAACTTTCACCTCCTGAACAATACATTTCGGGTGGTCAAGTGATTAGTGGCTTCGGCCGCCATTTGACGGCTTTTGAGGCCTGGTGACAGGATAAACGGCCCGATCACGACGATTGACCATGCAAATGCGACGTTTGACGACCGCATTGTTTCCGAATGGCATGCCGGGATTCTATTTTTGCAGGAATCGAAACCACCCTTTTCCACTATATGCTCCCCGATCATTATCTGGCCAAAATCGACCGTAAACGCGTCAGTTTTACCGCCTATGGCCTGATCCTTTCCGGGGCGTCGTTGCTGGCGGGTTTCGCATTGTGGCAGGAGCGGTATTTTAGGGATACGCAACTATTTCTGACGGGTACTACCATCAACATAGCGGTACTGATCGCCGCCTGTGCCATCAACTACAGGCTTTCACCCCACGCCGCCCGTTTTTTTCCGGATACCAACCAGTCGATCAACCGGGCTGCATTCTGGTTTGCCATATATGGGATTGTAAATGTCTCCGTTTGCTGGATAGCCCTCCATATTTACGACCTGACTCATCTGAAGGGCACTGAATTCGATTTACCCCGGGCTCTCCGTATCAGCTTTTTTGTACTGAGCGGTTCACTGATCGCCGCAGGCCTCACGGAGCTCTCCTATACGTTCCGGCAGTGGCGCACCAACCAGGACGAGCTGGAACAGATGCAGGAAAAGCAACTCCGGACAGAACTAGAAGCCGTCAAGCAACAGGTTAACCCGCATTTCCTTTTCAATTGCCTCAATTCATTGTCGGTACTGATCGCCGATGCCCCTTCCGTAGCGGAAAAGTTTGTGGATGAGATGTCGAAAGTATACCGCTACCAGCTCAGCGTGAACGGTCCTGACAAGGAAGACATCCTGGTTTCGCTGGAGTCGGAGCTACGTTTTATCAAATCCTACATTTACCTGCTGGAAACCCGTTTCGAAAACGGCATCAATATCCGGATACAGGTTCGCGAAGTTTTTCAATGCGGGCAGCTGGTCCCGCTGACGTTACAGATACTGATCGACCACGCTATTCATCATAATATGGTCTCTCCCTCCCATCCGCTCAACATCGTAGTGGCCACCACCGAAACCGGGCAACTCGAATTCGGGCACAACCGTCAGCAAAAATTACTGAGCATGCCGGTAGAGTCCGCAGACATTCAGGTATTAATTTCCAGATACAGGTTCCTTTTCAACCATGCCGGAGCCGTACAGGTGAAGGAAGACGATCAGCATTTTGCCATTATATTGCCCCTGATTTTCACATGATACCTTCCCTAATCTACAACGGAATTGGTCACCGGATATGGCTCAGCCTGTTCGGCAGGTGGATATTCGCATTGCTCGTGCCCTGGTTTGTGCCTACTATCAGTTACCTGCTCATCGGAGAACCCTACCTCGAAAACCTTTACAATTTCACAGGTGGCACGCTGATGGTACTCTGCATGACCATTGTGGCATTCGTCCCGCATGACTGGGCCGCACGCTATATTGCACAAAAATACCCGTCCCTCCATTCCTCTCTAAAAAGGAGTGCCCTCACCGCGCTGGCATTCTGGGGACTGACGGTCGTTTTTGTGACATCCTACATGGTATTTATCATGCATTTCAGACCATTTCATGCCGAGCTCGACCGAAATGCGATGATCAACGTGTATCTTTTCGAGTCTGTGGCGGTAATCCTGCTCACGGGCTTGTACGAGATCAATTATTCCCTCAACAAATGGAATTCGGTCAAAGTCAATAAAGAGGCTATCAAAAGGGCCGGACTTCAGGGGCAACTGCAAAGTCTCAAAAGCCAGGTCAACCCGCATTTTTTGTTCAATAGCCTGAACACCCTTTCGGCACTGATTGCCGATGAGCCCAAACGGGCCGAACAATTTGTGGATGAAATGGCAAGAGTTTACCGCTATTTGCTTCAGACGAACCAGAACGAGCTCACCACCCTGTCGGCGGAAATCCGGTTCATCCGGTCCTATTTCCATCTGCTGCGCACCAGATACGACATCGGGCTCGACCTTTATATCGACATCAGCGAAGCGGATCTCACCAAATGCATTCCTCCGCTCACCCTCCAGCTGCTGGTCGAGAACGCTGTTAAGCATAACAGCATTCTCGAAGCCAACCCGTTACGGGTATCGATCCGGTCTTTGGGGAACGACCTGCTGGAAATCAGTAACAATCGTCTCCATAAATCGACACCCGTTAAATCGACCCGGCTGGGATTGGCCAACATCATGGCCAAGTACGAGCTGCTTTCGGACCGCATGCCTGTGATCGACGATAGTGGTGAGATTTTTAAAGTCACACTGCCCCTGATTACGCTTAAAACGACAAATGCATGAATGTACTAATTGTTGAAGACGAAAAACTGGCCGTGCGCAAGCTGACCAAGCTCCTCGAAGAAACCGCGCCCGAATTGGTGATCCGGGGTATTACGCCCAGCATCGCAGGCACCGTCGAATGGCTCCGTGAAAACCGTGAAAACGGCAACCCGGAGCCCGATATCATTTTCCTCGACATCGAACTCGCTGACGGACAGAGCTTCGAAATCTTCAACCGGATCGAAATCAGGAGCACGGTCATTTTTACAACTTCCTATGATGAGTATGCATTGCAGGCCTTCAAGGTGAACAGCATCGACTACCTGCTGAAACCCGTGCAGCAGGAGGATTTACAACGCAGTATCCGGAAGTTCTACGACCTCACCAGCAAACGGGACACGACTCCGGCACCTGTTCAGCAGGTTTATTTAGAAGCCATTTTGAAAAGTCTCCATTTGCAGACTCCCGTACCCGAGTACCGAAAGCGTTTCCTGGTAAAACAGGGCGCCCGGCTGTTGTCCGTCGAGACGTCCGAGATCGCCTATTTTTATATCGACAATGGGCTTACCTTCTTTAAAAACCAACCAGGGCAGAAGTTCGTCGTGGACTATAAAATGGATGAACTGGAAGCGTTTCTCGATCCAGCCCGGTTTTTCCGCGTGAACAGGGCGCTTATCGTGACCCATCATTCGGTGGTACAGATGCAGCCCTACTACAATCACAGACTGGCACTCACGCTGCACCCGGCCCTGGATAAGGAAACGATCGTCAGCCGCGAGCGCGCCGTCGATTTCAAGATCTGGATGGGGAAATAACATCTCTTCCTAAAAAGACAGGAGCGCATAGGCATCCGCGAGGTCGGGATAATGGCTCGAAATCAGTTCCTGGAGACGCATCCTTGCCCGGGCATATTGCGAACGTACCGTGGCTTCGTTGATGTCCAGCATTCCGGCAATCTCTTTATGGGTGTAGCCGTCCACCGCATACAGGAAAAAAACCGTTTTGTAGATTGGTTTCAGCGTCTGGATGAGCGCCATGATTTCACCCGCAGTAATATGCGACACCGCTTCCTCGGCGAGGCCCGGTTCGGGAATATCTTCAAATGCGGTTCGGGACGCGTAGTGCTTTTTATTCCTGCGAAAATAGCTGATCGCATTATTGACCATGATCGTCCTCAGCCAAGCTTTGAAGGGTTGCTCGGGATCATATTTATCCAGATTGTTAAACACTTTCAAAAAACCCTCATTGAGTACCTCTTCCGCCTCCTCGGGTGAATAGGTATAGCGCAGGCAGATGCTTTTGGCGTAACCGAAATATTTCTTAAACAAAATATGCTGCGCCTGGCTGTTGCCTTCCCGGCAAGCGTCGATCACCGAGCGGAAGTCGTTCGGGTCAAAAAGAATTTTATTCAGGAATTTGAACATATGCGTTAAGCCTTTTCTGTCTGAGCTATTCACTGCGGGAAGGTCCGCCTTATCCGTCCGCCCGATTTTTACGGACTGAACCGCTACAAAAAGAATTCATAGAGACGATGATTAAAAGCCCGTTAGACAGAGAGGTTGAATGTATCGCCGAAAGGCCGGAATTATCCGGTAAATTGCCGGTGACCGGTCCCCCAAAACCAGCATCAACCGCCCGGTCGGCAAAGTATGCCCCTTTAACCATTTAAAGGACCCATACGTCGAAACATCAGACATGGGATTGGCTTTGCCCGATCCTGCCTGCTATTTTTACGCCAATGACCAAAGAAAAATCTAAAAGCGGTGCAATCGCGGCAATGCATCTGCTCGCCTGGGCATTACTGGGCTTTGTACTCGTATTTTACCAGCCCTTATCATGGGGCGTAAGCTTGCCTGCCGCATTCTGGGTCAAGCAGTTTTTGAATTTCGGATTGCTCGTCGTGCTGTTTTACTTCAACTCGCTGTATCTCGTTCCAAAGTATTTGTTAACAAACCGGATCTTCGTATTCATTTTATGGGGTATCGCGCTGGTCGTCCTGATATTGGTATTAAGCAAGATGGCTGATCACCAGCTGGAATTGAAACGGCATATGGAACGCATAATGCCCCGGCACCGGGGTCCCAGGCCGCGGCATCTGATCGACGGCATTTTGCTGATGACTTCGCTGCTCGTTATCGGGGTCAGCACCAGTCTGGCGGTGATCCAGCGCTGGCAGGCCGATGCCCGCCTCCGCGACGCCGTCGAAAAGCAGAATATATCGTCTGAACTGGCATTGCTGAAAGCGCAAATCAACCCGCATTTCTTTTTCAATACTCTCAACAACATCTACGCGCTCTCATTCACGCATGTGGAGCAGTCACGCGAAGCCACGCTCACGCTCTCCCGCATGATGCGCTACCTGCTGTACGAAACCCAGCAGGACACCGCGCCGCTCAGTCGCGAATTTGCATTTATAGACGACTACATCGAGCTGATGAAACTGCGTGTCCGCAGCACGGATAATGTGGTCTACACCCGTGATGAGCCGGCACCCGACTATCCGATCGCGCCGATGCTGCTACTGCCTTTTATCGAAAATGCATTCAAGCACGGGATCGATGCTTCGCAGCAGTCGGAGATCAGGGTCCATGCAGGCGTTCGCGAAGGTGTATTGACGCTCCATGTAGCCAACCATATCTTTCCGGTTCAGCATATGGCCGATCAGGAGAATGGTGGCATCGGGCTGTCCAACACGAGGCGACGGCTCGATCTGCTGTATGCCGGCAGGTACCACCTCGATATCAACCGGAATCAAACCACAAACAAGTACACTGTTAACATGACCATCAACCTCACGTAAAGATGACCCTGAACTGCATTACAGTCGATGACGAACCGCTCGCGCTGGGGCTGGTCAGCTCTTTTGTGGAACAAACGCCATTCCTGCACCTGCAAGGAAGGTACATCAATGCCCTCGACGCCCTGCAAGCCATTACCAAGGAAACGATCCACCTGGTATACCTGGACATCCAGATGCCGGAGCTTACCGGAATGGAATTGGCGAAAGTGCTGAGCCAATCGTCGCAGACACAGACGAAGATCGTTTTTACGACGGCTTATAACCAGTTTGCGATACAAGGATATGAGGTAGATGCGCTGGGGTACCTGCTGAAACCATTTGGTTACAACCAGTTCCTGACCACTGCCATGAAAGCGAAGAAACATTTCGAAAGTCTCCGTGAATTGACGCAGGAAGCGGAGCTGGAATCGGGTGAGAATTACCTGTTTGTAAAATCAGAGTACAAACTCGTCCGCATTGATTTCGACTCGATTCTTTTCGTTGAATCATTCAAGGATTATGTCAAAATCCATCAGGCCAATGGTAGCCCGGTGGTTTCGCACATTAGTCTGAAAGCGATCGAGGAAAAGCTGCCCGGCGGAAAGTTCATCCGCATTCACCGGTCGTTCATTGTGGCGGTCGGCAAAGTGGACTCGATCAGTAAAAGTGCCGTTCACCTGGGCAATACCGATATTCCGGTCGGAGATCTCTACAAAGATGCATTTAAAGAACTGGTGGCAAAGTGGCAATGAAAAGGCGGCGCCCAGGCCCATAATCACCTTGCCCTGATACGATAAGTCAGACGAAGACTCTGAATTAAACGAAAGATGTCACCCCGAGTGCCCAGGGTGACATTCCTCGCAGCATGCGCTGCTCAATGTGATAGTTAGAAGCTACGCTCTGCCCGATTTTGCGATCGATTCGATGAGCCCCCGCATATAACCGATCGCAAACAATGCGCCGATGTTGCTGTAACCCGGATGTTCGTTGCTGTCGCCGTACATGGTAGGCGTATGGTCGGGCCGCATGGGACCACGGAAACCGAGCTCATAGTAAGTCTTCATGGCCTCGTACATATCGGTTTTACCGTCGTCGTGAAAAGTTTCTTCAAAGTTGTTTTTGTTACCACGGACGTCACGGAAATGCACGAAGTGGATCTTCTTGCGGCTACCAAAATATTTGATGACCGCCGGGATGTCTTCGCCCATGGTGGCGAATGTCCCCTGGCACAGGGTAATGCCGTTGCTTGGACTTGGAACAATCTCGATCAGCCGCTTGAATGCGTCGGCGGAAGTCATGATCCGGGGTATACCCTGGATTTTGTCGACCGGGGGGTCGTCGGGGTGCAATGCAAGTTTGACGCCGGCTTTCTCCGCTTCCGGGACCACCGCTTTCAGGAAGTATTCGAGATTCTTCCACATGGTTTCCTTTGTAAAATCTCCGAACTGCGTCAACGGCTTGTCCTTCACGGCCTCGTAGTCGAATGCGCTCACGAGTGCGCCCCCGCGTGAAGGCCTGTCCAGCGTTGTGCGCGCCCAGCTGATAACGGGCATCCAGTTGTAGCAGACCGTGTCGATGCCGGCTTTCGACAGGTTTTTGATAAAACTGATAAAATGTTCAATTTCCTCATCACGGCCTGCGAGTCCCAGCTTGGTTTTTTCATACAATGCGGGTGGCCCTTCCACCACGCGAAATTTCAATCCTTCTTTTGCCCATGCGTCGCGTACTCCCACGATGGCATCGTACTCCCAGTTATTGACGTTGCTGAGCCCTGCACTTTTGGGGTTAACCCCTCCTACCGCACCCAGTACCTGCATTTGCTTCGATAACTCGATGCGCTGCCTGTTCATACCAAAGAAATGCGCCAGGCAGAATTGCATGCCGCCGTCTTTGACATACTCCAGTGCTTCCCGGGACGGGGTCGCGAATGCATTCGTGCCAGCCATGGAAAGTGCGGCCAGCGACGCACTATTCCTGATAAATTTTCTACGGGTATTTTCCATATCCATTATTGCTTATCCCACCAGATGCGGGTCATGAACAAATCGGGGCCCTGCCGATCGATGGCTGCCTTGAAATTGGGGTTAATCCCCTCTTCGCTCAACGGATAACGGAGCCTGCGCGGGATCTGCCCGTTGGTATCGTTGCCGATGTAATTAACCGGCGTGAGTTCCGGGTAGCCCGTGCGTCGCCAGTTGGCCCAGCCTTCGATATGGTTAAAAGTACTGGCACTGATCAAATATACCTCCGTATGGATCGCGTTCATCTTCGCAGCCAGCGTTCCGCTTTCGGGATAGGGGTTTTTCGCTGCGTAGGCGCTCGCCTGTGCAGGGGTAATGCTACCGCCCATCACCGACATCTGTGCCAATGCGGCGGCCTGCCCCGCCTCGAACGCGGCCTTGGCAAATCCCGTCGCCCAGCCGCGTTCGATTGCCTCTGCTTTCAACAGCTGGGTTTCGGCGTAAGTCATGTATATCCAGGGCAATGCAATGCCGATCGCGTTGGTTGCCGGGCGCGAGTAGTTATCGAGGTTCTTCTCGTCGAGTGCAGCCAGTCCGACGGCATCGGTACCATTCGGCAGGCCCCGCTGGTTTGCGGCCGTATTGTCGCCGTTTTTCAGCATCGAGATCACCGGGAGCCGGGGATCCTGGCGGGTTTTCATCATGTCGATCAGTGTCTTTGCCCATTGTACCCCGGCGTTCGGAATGTTGGTTACATTCGAGCCGCTTGGCCCGAGGATCCAGGAATTGGGGTTCGAGTTGATTTCCGCCCCGGTATTGCTGTACTTCACCAGGATCGTTTCGTCATTACCGGTAATCAATCCGCGGTCGATTGCCTTTTTGGCCCAGACCTGCGCATTGGCCGCATCCACTTTCTGAATCCGCATCGCCAGCCGCAGCATCAGAGAATTGGCAGCGCGTTTCCACTTGTCGAGGTCGCCCCCGTAGAGGTAATCGGCCGCTTTGGGAATGTACCGGGCCGCGTCGAATGCATTGCCTGCTTCTTCCAGCTCTTTGAGCATATCCATGTAAATTGCCTGCTGCGCATCGTATTTCGGAGAGAAATTGCTCTCGATAAAGCCCTTTCCGGCTTCAAAATAGGGAATGTCCCCGTACAGGTCGGTGGTCCGGGAAAATTCCATCACTTTCAGGATCCGGGCCATCGACAGCACGTTCACATTTTTGGGGTCTTTGGCAGCCACATCCACCAGGTTGACAATGCTTTTCACCGCATAGGTGTACGAATTATCGAAAAATGCAGAATTGATCTCCCCGAGGAAGGTATAAAAGCTGCCTTTGTAAAAAGTAGCATCCACCGAGGACATCTGCTGGATCAGGCAGGCCGCGTAGCCGAAGTTGGCACGCCAGCTCTTGGACGCCGGACCGCTTGCCGAGCCGGTCACCAGCAGCTGCGATTGCCCCAGCAGGTAATCTACCGGCACATTAGAAGGTGCATTGGGATTGACATTGATCTCCTCAAAATCATTGGTACAAGCCCCCGCTCCGGCGAGCAATGCGAGGCATATGGTTATTTTTTTCAGCATGATTTCTTCTTTTGAAAATAAGCTTTGGATCAGAATTTCAGGTTCAGGTTCACACCGTATGACCGCGTCGGCGGTGTTCCGGCGAACTCCACGCCCTGCGCATTGCCATTGTTGTAAGTCGCCTCGGGATCAATGACCGGCACTTTCTTCATGAGCACAGCCAGGTTACGCCCCACGATCGAAACAGATGCTCCTTTGAACGGCAGCTTGCCCAGAAACCGGGTCGGAACAGAGTACTGCAGGATGATCTGCCGCAGCTTGATAAAATCCGATTTATGGATGAATGGCGTGGCGATGGCCGAGTACCAGTTGCTGTAATACGCCTGAGCCGGTGCCTTGGCGGTATTAGGTTCTCCGGTTTCGGTGACACCTTCGCCGGTTACCCCGCCTTCACGACCTACCAGCGTCTCCTTGCTCAATCCGAAACGATAGGCCAGCGCATTGGTACCGGAATAAATGTAGCCGCCGAATTTGCCATCCACCAACACG
The DNA here is from genome assembly GCF_059568735.1 of Dyadobacter ginsengisoli DSM 21015. Taxonomy (NCBI): domain Bacteria; kingdom Pseudomonadati; phylum Bacteroidota; class Cytophagia; order Cytophagales; family Spirosomataceae; genus Dyadobacter; species Dyadobacter ginsengisoli. Next base: position 186,509 of record NZ_JCANTY010000008.1, on the reverse strand, counting down.
CTCAGCGTAATGCCTTTATAGTTGAACGAGTTGTTCAGACCCAGCGTGTAAGGAGATACCCCTGACCCGAAAGTCCGGATATCCCCGGCCATTGCCAGCCCCTGCGCGTTGTAGACGATATTCCCATTGGCATCGCGTTTGAAATCATACCCTTTGATCTGGCTGTAAGGTTTGCCCACATCCTGGTGAATGAATGCAGAACCCGGACGTGACTGGTCCACGCGCAGCGTTTGCAAATCGTTGTAAAGGCTCAGCACCTCGCTGTTGTTGTAACCCATGTTGAATGAAGCATCCCACGTGAATTTCTTGCCATTGAAAATCGTCGCACCCAACAATAACTCGATACCCCGGTTGCGGATCGCACCGACGTTGAATAACGCGCTGGTGTAGCCCGATGTCTCAGAAATAGTCGCACTGACGATATCATCGGTGGTCTTACGATCGTATACCGCAAAATCGACATTGAGCAGGTTATTGAACAATTTGGCTTCCAGACCCAGCTCCGACACCGTGGAGGTCAGCGGCTGCAAACCGCCGTTCGGAACCCGGGTGCCATTGATCTGGGCCAGAGCGGAACCTAAATGCGCCCCACTCAATGAATAATACAGCGACAAGTTGTAAGGGTCCGTATCACCGCCCGCCTGTGCCCAGGAACCCCGGAATTTCAGGTAACTGATCACAGAAGGCATTTTCATCGCCTCCGAAGCGACAAAGCTTACGCCAAACGACGGGTAGAAAATGCTGTTCCTGCCTTTGGCGAGCGTCGAAAACCAGTCGTTACGCGCAGTGGCGGTTACGAACAGATAGTTGTTGTAGGAAAACTCCGCCGAGCCATACACGGAATTAATGCGTTTCTCGATGTAGGCTTCCGTCACGGTACGCGCTGCGGGGTCGATGTTCGAAATGTCGTAGAAGAATGGAATATTGAAACTGTTGTTGGCCGAAACGTCGTTCAGGTTGGTGACCTGCTTCATCATGTTACCGCCGAACAGGCCGTTGAATGCAAACTTCTCGCCGATTTTCTTGTTCACCCCTACCAAAAGCTCCTTGTTGGTCTCGGTAAATTCACGCAGCGAGGAAGTATAGCTTCCTTTCAAAACATAACCGGTTCCGTATGGCTCGATGCTTTTGTACCGGTAATTGAAATTATCGAAACCAATACGGCCTTTCACGTAAAGCCAGTCGGTAATGGTGTATTTGGGCTCAAAAGAGGCAATAATGCGTTTCTTCTGGTCGTCCTGCTGGAACTGCTCGGTCGCGAAATACGGGTTTTGGGTATACTGGTTATCCGACCATACTTTTTCATTGCCGTTTGCATCGAACTGGGCCTGTTTCAGCACATCCACGTCCAGTGAAGTGGGCAGCACATACATCGCGAAGTTCGCGTTACCCGGGGAGTCGTTGACCCGCGGCCGGTTGTGGTTCTTTTCGATGATATACTTGGCATTGGCAACAAACGACAGGTTTTTGCCGAGGTTCCCGTTCGTATTCAGTGCAAAATTATTCCGGCGGAGCGTGTTGTTCGGCAGCACACCTTTGTTATTCAGGTCGTTCATCGAAAGGCGGTAGGTTACCTTCTCGGTAGCACCGGTCAACGCAATGGAGTTCGTAAAGGTTGTTCCCACATTGTAAAACTTACGCAGGTTGTCCTTCGCAGCCAGATATGGGCGCTCTACGCCGTCGTAGTTCATCGCATTGCTGCCGTCCAATTTTCCTCCCCAGCTGTTGCGGGTGGCGGTCTGGGCAACGGTTGTGGGTTTCACACCGTTGCTTCCCAGGCCGTATTCGTATTGGTAATCTTTGTAGGATTTAAACAGGAGGTCCTCTGCCAGGAAATTGCTGTTCACTTCCACGCCAATGCCTTTGTCGGCCTTGCCGCCTTTGGTGGTGACGAGAATGGCGCCATTGGATGCACGCGAACCATATAATGCGGCCGCAGTGGCGCCTTTCAGCACGCTGATGCTTTCGATCTCGTCCGGGTTAAGGCTGGAAATACCGTCACCGCGATCGGAGCCGGTCCAGGAGCCCTCCCGGTTCGCCCCGATGCTTACCGAACCGAGGTTGTCGTTGTTGATCGGAATACCGTCCACGATGATCAAAGGCTGGTTATTACCCGAGATGGAGCCATTACCCCTGATCACTATACGCGACGAACCGCTCGGGCCGGTGGCGGTACTGGAAATATTCAGACCAGCTACTTTGCCCACCAGACTGTTGGCGATATTGGTCGAGCGCGCCTGTGTGAGCTCTTCCCCTTTCACTTCGGAAATGGAGTATCCCAATGCCTTTTTCTCCTTTTTGATACCCAGCGCCGTGACCACCACTTCTTCCAATGTCTGCGTTTCGGCAGCCAGTTTCACGTCGATGACCGAACGCTGACCCACCGTTACTTCCTGTTTCTGATAGCCTATCGAACTAAAAATCAGCACCGATTCCGCCGAAGGTACTTCCAGTTCATACTTACCGTTTCCGTCGGTGTTGGTTCCGTTGATCGTCCCTTTCACGAGTACATTCACGCCGGGCAACACTTCACCATTATTGTCGACAACGGTACCGTTGATCCGGATATCCGCAACGAGGGGCCGGTTCTCAGCCGGGGCGCTGATCTGTCCAGTCGACGGCCGCGGATCGATAGCCGGGGTTTCGATTCTTCTTGGCATGATCATAAAGGCGTTTTTACGGACTTTTTTCAAAACCAGGTTCGTCGATTTCAACAAATTCCCGATGTTCTGTTCGGCGGGAAGGTTCCTGTCAAATACAAAGTCCGAAACCGTCATTCCGCCCATCTGGCTCTCTTCAAAAAGGATATCGGCCTTGTAATATTTCTTCAACTGCAGCAGTACATCCAGCAGCTTCGCCTGGTTGCCGGTCTGTTCCGGAACGGCCGGCCGGCTTCGCTGGGAGGTGTAGGCAAGCGCCTGGGCGGCCAGCGGTGAGCCGGGTGTCGCCCCCAGGATCATGCCACAGCAGAGGACTGATAGTAGTGATCGGTGTTTCATATGGGATACTGAATAGGATTTTTACAGATTGACTGGATGGGTGAAGTATTTATTTTTGCAAAATGAGGTAGGCCTCACCGTCGCGCCCGAGACGGAAATCGAACAGCTCCGACAGCAAGGTCAGCAACTCCTCGCCATTCTCGGGCTGGAATGTGCCACTCACAGTTCGGTTGGCAAAACGGGCGTCTTTGATCTCCACTTTAATGCCATAATGCTCCTGCAATTGGCTGGCTACTTCGGACAACGGCGTTTTATCGAATACAAACCGATTGCCGGTCCAGGCGATCAGCTTCTGCGTATCGGCGTGCGGTTTCAGTACCGGTGTGGCTGCCGCTTTTTCCATCGTAACCAGGTCACCGGGCTTCATCACGAGTTCCTGCTTTCTGGTGCCTTGCGAATAAAGCAAATGCACTTTTCCGTTTTTCAGCAACACCTTTCCGCCCTTCTGACGGGTATAAACCGAGAACTCGGTACCTAGCACCGTTACTTCGAAATTCTCATCGGTTTTGACCATAAACCGCTTGTTGTCAATGGTGTGCTTTACGTGAAAGAAAGCCTCACCATTCAGTTTCACTTCCCGGGTGTCATCCCCGAAACCGAAACGCGGTACGCGTAACGACGTGTTGGCATTCAGGATCACTTGAGTGCCATCGGCCAGCTCCACCGACCTGGTTTCACCGAATGCGGTGCCGTAAGTGCGGTAAATGATGTAGTCGCGGCCAAACCAGGACGCAGTACCGAGCAATAGCAGCGAAGCAGCCGCCATCAGCCAGTTTCTTCGTCTTTTGATCGGAGCAGGCTGCACCGCCGTTTCCTGTTCCGTGTTTTCAGATGCTTGTGAAGCCGCGTTATGCGGATGCTCCTGCATGTAGCGCAGGTATGCCTCGTAACGCTCCCGGCCATCGGCCAGGTATTGCGGCGACCGGGACTGCCATTCGGCCAGCCATTCGAAATAGAGTTCCTGGTGCTCGGCCAGGGCCAGCCATTCGCTGATCAGCCGCTTCTGTACCGGACTCGCATTCCCTGCGAAATACTGGAACAGCAGCGCTTTGTTTACTGACAATGTGTTCATTTCAGTGGATTGAATATCGGTATGGATGTTAAGGATGTTTATCAAAAAAAGGCCATCGGGATCGTGATCAGCCATGTCCAATGATCTTTCAGCCCCAGACGCAACACGCTCAATGCTTTGCTGATATGCCCTTCGACGGTACGGCTCGACAGATTCATTTCCGCCGCTATCTCCTGTATCTTCTTATTTTCGAACCGGTTGAGCAAAAAAACCTTCTGACATTGCGGTGGCAGTTGCTCTACGATCCGGTCGATCCGGCTGGCCAGCTCCTGGAAATGCATCAACGCCTCAGGACGTTCGGTTGACGCAATGTCGCATTGCGGCAACAGCTCGAAAGAATCGGTGTTTTTTAGCTCACTGGCCAGAAAGTTGTAGGCCCGGTTCTGCACCGACTTAAACAGGTAGGCGCGATACGAAGACTTCACCGATTCGTACGAACGGTTCTTCCAGAACGCATAGAACATTTCGGAGACCAGATCGGCGGCAGCATCTTTGGAATACAAAAATCGCACGGCATAGGAGCACAACGGATTGTAATACAACCGAAACAGCAATGCGCAGCCCTCCCGGGGGTTTTGCTCAAACGTCTTGCGGATAAACAATTCCCGGTCGCCCTCACAGTCCGGCTGCTTACCGCTATCTTCCTGCGGACCTCCCCTGTCCACCTCCCAGGACTCCCCCTTTTCTTGATATTCCGACCCCGGCGATGAAAGCATTGGTAACTTTTAAATATTAATTGGTATATTTTTCAAAACAGGTATTCAGTAGTAAGACAGGAAATGCTCGGAGTACACGCGGTCAATTGATCTATATTTTTAAAAAATTGCATTATTCTGTATTTTTAGATATCAAATTACTATCACCCATCCCGATGATTTCCAATATCTTACAGGGCAGTTTTCATCGAGCCGATACTCAAAAAGTGAGAAAAAAAGTTTTTAACAGCAGGGATGAATGATCGGATGCCCACAGCGAATCCATCAGTCATTCAATCATTCAAAATCATGACAACAAAACTAAATCGCATCAGCGCACAGCTTCCGGTACAGGACCTCGAACGGCTATTGCATTTTATGTGCAGAAGTTAGGCTTCACGCTCGAATTCCGGTATGAAGATTTTTACGCAGGTATTGAGAAGGATGGGCATTCCATTCACCTGAAAATGCGCTATGAGGATAAAAATGGAAGCAGGCTAAAAGATAATGAAGATCTGGACCTGGTTTTTTCCGTGGATGACATATCCAGCCACTTCGAAGAAGTTAGCGCGAAAGAGGTAAAAATTATCCAACCGCTCCGTGAAATGCCCTACGGAATGGAATTCTACATCGCCGATCCCGACGGAAATGTAATCGCCTTTATGGAGTAGTCGGCCATGATTGAATGACTGAATGAAAACCTTACTGTCAATGATTTACTCGAAAACAACATTCCATGATCGGATCATTCAAAATCCAACCAATTAACTATTGATTCATTCAATCATTAAAAACTAACCCCGGCCGTGATCTGTACGTATTTTGTCTTGATGTTCCCTCCGGAAGTACCACCCAAACGATCCTCTTTGTAGCCTGCTACCCGGAAGCTTTCGCTGATCCTGACGGTCAATGGAATGATAACCTTTCCTGCGTCGACTTCCACACCAATGGCCGCGATGGGACCAACGGGATCATTTTTTACATCTTTCTGAAGGTCCACATCCCTGATAACCGAATTACACCCAGCGACCCCGCATCCGTACCCTTCTGAATGATAAGACAAACCTGTCCTGATCCGGATATTCAGGCCCAGTTCAGCAAAGGGCCTCACCTGACCGGAAGTGAAAGTATACCTCACCATAAAAGGCAGATTAACGGCCGTCCACTTCCAGTTTAATTCGGTAAAACGGTGGCTATTCCGATCCCCATCCTCTTCCCTCTTTTTGAACGTGCTGTAATTGGGCTGAAAATGAATGGAAACGCCTGACTTTTTCTCTGATACCGAGTAACCGACATCTACCCCGGCCGTTAAGCCCGACGCCGCGGCCATTTTATGGTCATCATAAATCTTCCCAAAAAGCTGCGTTCCGCCGAAAGCTCCGATTTTAAAATTTCCCAGGCCCGCAACTTGCTGTCCCTGTGCAATGAAAGGCAACATGACGATAACAATTGTGTACAAATGCTTCATGACAGTCATTTTAGTTTTGGATGAGTAAATTCAGTCCCGTCGCAGGTGGGATTCACTGATTGAATAAAACGCCAACCGTCGCCTGTACCACTTTAGTTTTAAGTCCACCGTAGCCGCTTGCGGGAATCCCGGTGGGTTTTATGTCGTAAGTTCCGAAGCTTTCGCTGAGTCGGATACTGACCGGGACCGTCACGCCAAAGACGTCCATTTCAGCTCCGAGTGCTGCAATGAGGCCTGACGGATCATGTCTGACTGTCTTTTGCCCATCGTCGACTCCTTCCGCCCAGGTACAGCCCGCTATACCACAGGCTCCCAGGTCGTATGCCATCGACAACCTCGTACGAATCCGGAGATTAATACCAGTCTCGGCAAATGGCCTCACTTTTCCGCCGGTAAAAGTGTACCGGAGCAAAAGTGGCAAGTTTACCGCTCCCCATTTCCATTCGATCCGGCGGTAGGACTGTGTGTTTTTCCCCTCTTCCAAAACACTTCTGAAAGTACTGTAATTAGGTTGAAAATGAACCGAAATACCCGATTTTCGCTCGCCAAACCGATAGCCCAGATCAACACCGCCAACCCAGCCCGAGACATTGTTCATTTTACGGTCGTCATAAATCTTCCCCCAAAGCTGCCTGCCTCCAAACGCCCCGAACTGGAAATTCCCCTTCAATACAGCATCCTGCCCATATGCAAATACAGGCAGGACAGCAATGAACAACGCGTACAAATACTTCATAACTATTCAGGTTAAGTTTGTAACCAAATGACACCTGAATAGCAGGAAACGTTGGCTCGGGTCGATTGAATGGGTGAACAACCAATGACTGAATGACTGAATAAATCTTAAAAATTGCTTCTTCAAATTAACCATTCAAAATTAACATTACTACTTATTACTCAGTCATTGACTCGTTCAGTCATAAAAATTAACCAGCATCCTCCTCAGCATCTCGCGATCCGCTTCGCCTAGCGGTGTGAGCGGGCTCCTTAGGAAACCACTTTCCACGCCCTGGATCTGCATGCCCGCCGCAATGGTGCGCGGGAGTCCGCTGGCGGTGATGAACGTGAGCAGTTCGGCCTGGCGGTAGTATGCCTCGCGTGCCGCTGCCAGATCGTTGGCCAGGATCGCATTGTAGAGCTGGTGGTTCAGCTCCGGGATCAGATTCGGCGCGGCGGTACACCAGCCCGAAGCTCCGGCGGCAAATGCAGCGAGCGCAAGCGGGTTGGAACCGTTGTAGAATGCCACTTCTTCACCCAACACGCGCCGCAGATAATGCATCCGCTGCACATCCCCGGTACTTTCCTTGACCATCGTCACATTCGGGATCTGCAAGAGCCTTTTGAGCAATGCAGGCGACATATCGATGCCACCGGTAGCGGGGTTGTTGTATGCCATCACCGGAATACCGATAGCCTCCGCGACCGTCTGATAATGTTTGAAAATCTCATCGTCTGAAAGCTTCCAGTAACTCATGGGTATGATCATGACCGCGGAAGCGCCTGCGTTCTCGGCAAAACACGCGTGATACACCGTTCTCTCGGTCGTCAGGTTGGATACGCCTGCGAGCACCGGCACGCGGCCATTTACACACTGCAATGTTGCCTCCACTACCGCTTCTTTCTCCTCGTCGCTCAGGTACGGGAGCACTCCGGTACTGCCCAGGGGCGCTATCGCATGCGAGCCCGACTGTACAAGCCGGTCTGTAAGTCTTTTAAACAATGCAATATCCAAACGTTCCTGCGCATCGAACGGGGTGATCGGATAGGCAATAATGCCTTTAAAAACATTTTGATTGGTCATTGGATGTCAGTGTTAGATCCGGAAAATGGTTTTGATTACAGGTCGCGTCCCTCTTCCTCGCGCAGTGCCACGCCAAGGTTCTGCAACTGGGGGGCGTTTTCACAGGCGATGTATTTCGCAGGTTCCGATTCGCTCAGGTTCTGATGGCGGTGCCACGCCCAGCTCGGAATATAAACGGCGTCGCCGGCCTGCCACTCCACGCGCTGGTCTTCCACTTCGGTGTAGCCTTTCCCTTCCAGGACATACAAAACCGTTTCGTAAGTATGGCGGTGGCGGTTGGTGAGCTGGCCGGGCAGCAGTCCGCCGATCGTCAGGCTCACGTTTTTGGTAGGGAGGTCTACAAAGAACACCGGGTGCCTCCGCTCGGTCGAAAACTGGTTGTGTTCGCCTGCGTGCTCCACGTTGCGGTGGATGAGTTTGGCGGGCTGGACGTACACGGGACGGGCAAATGTCTGGTGAAAATCTTTGGAGCTGAATTGTTGTGTTTGTGCTTCCATGGTCTGATTGTTTTTGTTCTAATGCATGATTGCAAGACAAAACTATCTTACCTTTGGACCAGCTTACTGGTTCAGAAAACACAAAAATAACTAGTCCAGATGTTACGCCCCTGGGAACTCTTCCTACCCATTGACAAGAACAGCGGTGAACCTGTGTACATGCAGATTGCCGAAGCGACGATCACTGCCGTGAAGACGGGACAGCTGAAAGGCGGCGACGCCTTACCTGGCAGCAGACAGCTCGCCGCACAGTTGAAAGTGAACCGGAATACCATCGTAGCGGCTCTCGACGTGCTGATAGCAGAAGGCTGGCTTGTATCCCGCGAACGCCAGGGCATATTCGTGCCTGAGAACATCCCGGTGGTTGCCGACGCCTCCGTCCAACCACAAACCGGGTCAGGTGTTTCCACCGCCGCGCCGAAGCCGGAGATTTTCTTTGACGACGGCCTGCCGGACAGCACGCTCGCCCCTATTACAGAGCTGGCGCGTGCCTACCGGCAGGTATTCAGCCGGAAAGGCCGCTGGCAGATGATGGGCTACACCAATGCCGCCGGGGATGGAGAATTCAGGGAGGCTATTGCGCAGATGCTCAATCATAAACGGGGCATGCGGCTGGTTTCCGATAACGTTTTCATTACCCGCGGTAGCCAGCAGGCCATGTACCTCGCAGCCCATTGCCTGCTGCGGAAAGGGGATTTTGTGTTGGTGGAAAGCCCGGGCTACCAGCCTGCCTGGCGGGCGTTCGAGCAGGCGGGGGCCACGCTGCTGCCCGTGCGTGTAGACGCACATGGGCTGGTGGTGGAAGAACTAAAACCGCTTCTGGACAAGTACCCTGGCGTTCGTGCTGTTTACATTACTCCGCACCACCAGTTCCCGACGACCGTCACCCTCACGCTCCCACGACGACTGGAACTGGTCCGGCTATCGAACGAATATGGGTTTACCATCATCGAGGACGACTACGATCATGAGTTTCATTTCAGTTCACGGCCTGTGATGCCCGTTTCCAGCCTCGAAGGCATTCAGCATTACGTATACGTAGGAACGATGAGCAAGATTGCCGCACCGGCCCTGCGGTTGGGGTATCTCGCCTCTTCGCCGGGTTTTATCCAAAAAGTGACGGAACTAAGGAAGATCATCGACGTACAGGGTGACAATGTGATGGAGCAGGCCGTGTTACAGCTGATCCGTGATGGAGAGATCAAACGGCACCTGAAACGTGCCACAAGCCGGTACAAAGCCAAACGCGACTGGTTTGAAAAACTCCTGAACGAACAACTGGGCGACAAAATCCGTTTTACGAGGCCGGAAGGCGGGCTCGCATTCTGGATCGAACCCAAAGCACAGGTAGACTTGCAAGAGCTCCTCGCCGCATTGCTACGGGAGCGAATCGCCCTACTGCCGCCGGAAACTTTCGGTTGTCCCGATGTGCGGGGATTGCGGCTGGGTTACGCCTCACTGACCGAAGCGCAACTGGAAACGGGTGTCAAAGCGATGGCCCGTCTTTGGCCAGACCCGGTGTCGGATCAACCTTAAATCGTCTCCGTTGCTGCCATATTCATCGTAGTACTTACTATTGCCGAATCCGGCAGTAACCTCGCTGTAAGCCCCACAGGTCTCAATGCCGCCCGTTTCGTTGATATCCCGATTGGCTGCGGCATGGGCGCTATCGGCGGCTGGCTCCTTTACAATGAACGCGTTCACTGGCTGGCCACCCGGCATATCCGGAAAACCAAAATAGCAATGGCCGAAAGGAAGTAACTCCACCCGGCCATCGTCAAAACACCTATCAGTGTTAGAAAATAGCTACCCGAGCTGTTCGAGCACTTTTTCCAGCAGTGCCTTCGTCTGGCGGACCCCTTCGTCGTTGGTTGGCTTGGTGGTATCCCCACCCATATCGCGCATGAGGCCGCCTTCGTACTCGATGCCTACGATCCCATTGTTCCAGCCCGAGTCTTTGATGATTTTAAAGATCCTGATAAAATCAGTTTCCGGATCATTTCCATGCGCATCGAACTGGTGAGTTTTGGCACTGATTCCTTTGGCATAGGGCATCATTTTCTTCACGCCTTCATACTTATCATGCTCTTTGACGCATTTGGTCGCCATAAAACCTTTGATGTCCAGTGTTTCCGGTTTGCTTCGTTCCGCGCAGAAATTGCCAAAATCAGGTAACAGTCCCTTATTAGGCGCCTTCAACTGTTTCATCACCCCGACCAGCCAGTCTGGGTCGGTAGAAACACCGAAATGGTTTTCGACGATCACATTCAAACCGGCTTTACCCGCATACTCGAGGAGCTTGCCATAGCCATCTACCGCCGCCGTGGCCAGTTGTGCCGGCGTACCTTCCTCCTTCTTGCCCGACAGCATGGCCATGGCATCGCCGAGGTTCACCCGGATCGCTGAACAACCGAGAAACTTCGCGGCTTCTACCCATGGGAAATGCGCTTCCACGGCTTTTTTGCGTGCGGCATCGTCCAACGCGGTCAGGTTTTCACCGTCGACCATGATGAGATGGTTCTTCATGCCGAGGTCGTCGCAGCGTTGTTTCAGTTCTTTCAGGTAAGCCTGGTCAGTGTGTTTGTTGTTGAAAAAACCGGATACGTATTCGAGAATCGTAATGTCATAATCATTCTTGGCACGGGCGGGAAAATCCATGTTGGTCATTTTGCCGCCGAACAGCTCGGAAGCAAAAGAAAACTCGGCCAGCGAAATATCGAAGGTAAATTTCGCGGCAGGCCGGGCCACCAGCGAATCCATGGAAGCCAGACCCAATCCGGCGGTTGCCAGCCCCAGCTGACCTAAAAATTGACGACGGGATGAATGCATAAGTAAATAATGGTTAGGTTTTGACATGAAAATCACCGGGAAACAAATGTGACCGAGAAGGGCACGAACAGCGCGCCTTTGGCCTGGTCATTTTTAAATACGAAATACAGATCGTGAAAGCCGCTCTGCGCATTAACAGGTACCCTAAACGGCTTCGGAGGTGTTTTGGAAGTGAAGGCGTCGGCATTGTCCGTCGGCTCGATGCGTCCGGTCTGACCCAGCAGGGGGCCATCGGGTGCACCGTCGCGAACTTCCACAACGCCGCCTTGTGCGTTAAGCTGGTCTTTGGGAGCAGCTACCACGAGCGCGAGTTCGGTAATGCCCGTGAGGTCTATCTGCTTGAAAGTGGCATAGGTATTCGGCTGCGTGATGATCAGCAGGTTGTTTTCACCCATTTTGAAACGCATGATATTCTTCGAAGCATCGTCGGCATTGCCGAAAAGCAATGTAGGACTACGGAGGATCAGCGCTTTTTCGGTGGTTTGCGCAGGCACTCCGGTGGCTCCTTTGTCGGTGTAGCTTGCCAGCAGTATGAAAATTCCTTTGTTGGGATCGCCCCCCTCTGGAATGTGCGCTGTCACCTGGCCCGATGGCGGCAGCATTTCGGGAGCCGTCTTTTCATCGGACAGACTCAGGATGTATTTCACCATTTGCGCTGCTTCCGGGAGGCCAATGGACGGATGGGCCGACATCGCGGTTTCTCCCCAGACACCGGCTCCCCCTTTGATGATCTTCTCCGAAAGCAGATCTACGGCTTTACTTTCCGTCTTATACCTGGCGGAAACCGCCCTGAAAGAGGGACCGATCGACTTCTTATCCTGAAAATGGCAGGCTTTGCAATCGCTTTTTTCGATCAATGTTTTGCCTGCTGTGAACGTGACAGGCGCTTCCTGGTGACCTGTTTCGGTCTTAGGCTTGTCTTCGGCATCCTGATACGCTGCTGTGATCTTCACTTTAGAGGCTGGAATGCTGTTTTTGACCAAGCTTCCATCCTCAGGGTCTGTCACATTAACCTGATAGGAGACCGGCCTTTCCGGGAAGAAAAAGGACTTGTTTCCACCCGTCTGTTCGAGTGTAACCTGGGGCGGCTCGTTGCCGGCCTGCACCGTCAGACTCTGCGAATCTTTCAGGCCCTGGGCATCGGTTACTGTGAGCTGCACTTGGTAGATACCTTTATGTTTAAAGATATGCGAAGGATTCCGCTCTTTGAGGATCACCGGAGCGGTCCCATCGGCACGCGTGATTTTCCATTGATACTGCAAGGAGTCTTTGTCGAAATCCTGCGTTCCATCGGATGAAAACTGTACCCTAAACGGAACCGCTCCTGCTTTTTTATCGACCGAAGCCACAACGACCGGCTTGCGGTTTCCACCATTGTACTCGATCCGGACCAATTTCGATTCGGGATTACCCATGAACCAGCCCTGGCCGTATTCCAATATGTACAGATCCCCGTTTGGTCCGAAAGCCATATCAATCGGATGTTCCAGTTTCAGGTTGGGCAGAAAACGCTCCATTTTAACATAATCGCCTTTCGGACTCAGCGTGACCGCCATGATCCAGTCGCGCATCCATTCATAAATGAAGAGTTTCTTGTCGTAGTAGGAAGGAAACGCGCGTTTTGCATTTTCGAATTGATCCGCATGGTATACCGGCCCGGCCATCGCGCTGCGTCCGCCCGAGCCCAGCAATGGAAACCGCTTCGTTTCCGCGGCGGTGTACCAGATCAATGCCTTTTGCGCCGGCGGCAGCTCGGTCAGGCCCGTGTTGTTGGGTGAATTATTGACCGGCTTTTCCGGCTTGAATTTCTCTCCTGACTGCTTCGTTTCGAAATCATAATCCCAGTATGCCTTATTATCACCCACGAAATAGGGCCAGCCGTAATTGCCTGCCATTCTCGCCTGGCCGAACTCATCCTCAGCGGCCGGCCCCAAGCCGGTCGAATCCTTCCCGGCATCCGGCCCTACATCGCCCCAGTAGAGGTAACCAGTCTTTTTATCAACCGAAATGCGGTAGGGGTTGCGGTGACCCATGGTATAAATTTCAGGTCTGGTTTTAGGATCATAGCTGCCCGATGCATTCTTTGGAAAGAGGTTACCTTCCGGAATCGTATAGGGAGCGCCTCCTGCCGCATTGTCTGCCTCGGGATGAATGCGAATGATCTTTCCGCGTAAGTCCGCCGTGTTCGACGACGATTTCTGCGCATCGAACGGGCTCCTTCCCGGACGCTCGTCGATGGGTGCGTATCCGTCCGACGCGCGCGGACTGGTGTTATCACCCGTGGAAAGGTACAGGTTGCCCTGCGCGTCCCAATCGATGGATCCGCCGGTGTGGCAACAATTATCACGCTGGACAGGAATACGCAGGATTACCTTTTTCGATGCCAGGTCGAGCATATTGCCTTTGAGCTCGTAGCGCGCCAGGATATTCTCGGGGGTCTTGCCCGAAGGCGAATAGTAGAAGTATACCCAGTGGTTTTTGGCAAAATCCGGGTCGATGTTGACGCCCAGAAGGCCGTCCTCAGCTTCCGAATTATCGGTATACTTCGTGCTGACGGGTATAGTCGCGATCACCGACGTCTTTTTGGTAGCAGGGTTGTACAGCTTCACCGCGCCGTGCCGCTCGATAAAGAGAATGCGTTCGTCGGGAAGCACTATCAATTCCAGCGGTTCGTTGAGGTTTTCTGTCAGGACGACCTTTTGGAAGCGATTCTCCTCGGGTACCTGCGCCTGAGCGAAGGACGCTCCCAGGAGGAAAGACAGAAGTGTAAAAGTTTTGTTCATGAAGCTTATTTTGATTGTTAGGTTTGAAATGGTTGGTTTTAGTTATAGCGTATACCGCTGTTCTCCCCTGATGTAAGGGGGCCATTGTGCCGGTATGGCGCCATCAGCAAATGACATTTTTAATAAAAAATTGAAATATATCAATCCCGATAACAATACAATGATAAAGAAAATTTTCTTTGTGTAAAATTTACACAAAGAAAATTTTCCTGATGATCAGTCAATTACTATGGAGCATAGCTTGAAGGAGTATTTTGAGAAAGCATTGAAGGAAGTTTCGATCGACTGCACCGTGTTCGGATTTCACGAAGGAGAACTGAAAGTGCTGCTGCTGCGATGGAAAGGCACCGACGGGTGGAGCTTGCCGGGGGGGCATATCCTGCTCGACGAGTCGGCCGACGACGCGGCGAACCGCATTCTCATGCAGCGGACCGGATTAAGTGAGATTTTCCTCGAACAGTTCTACACGTTTGGGGACGTCAACCGCTACACACATTACACCACAACCGAACTGCTGACCAAGCTGGAAACCACATTCGGAAAGGGCTTTTTTGAGGGCATCATGTTCGGACGCACCGTTTCCATCGGCTATTTCGCCCTTGTAGAGTTCGACCAGGTACAACCCGCACCCGACTGGTTTACCGACGAATGTCGTTGGTGGAGCATGGCCGACATTCCACCACTACTTTTTGATCACAACAAAATGATCGATCGTGCGCTTACAGCGCTACAACAGCGCATCCGCAACCAGCCCGTGGGCTATAACCTTCTCCCCGAAAAATTCACCATGCCCGAACTCCAGCGCCTCTACGAAACCATCCTGGGCCGCCAGTTCGACCGCCGCAATTTCCAGAAGCTGCTCATGAGTTACGACATTCTCGAACGCCTCGAAGAAAAGCGCATCGGAGCCGCAAACAAATCACCGTACCTGTACCGGTTCGATAAGGAGAAGTATGAGCGGGCGATGGAACGGCGCCAGGGTTTGAGCCTCGGATTGTGAGAAGTGGGGTGCCTTGGTACCGAGTGGCGTGAGCCTCGGGATGAGCCCCAGGACGAGCCTCAGGATGAGGTCCCAGGACACGATCCCGGGATGAGCCTCAGGACAAGCCTCAGGATGAGGCCCTAGGACACGAGCCTCAGGGCAAGCCCCAGGACTGCAGTCCTGGGTTGGGAATACGGATGCGGGATCCCTGGCGGGATGTACCATGGTTGATTGCGCGACACACGTGAGCCTCTGCTTCGTTTCCCGGCGCGCTCAGCGATCTGACTTCCGTATCAGTAACATTTGCGGGTTAGGATCTTTTTGGAATACCAATCTAAATTCCTGAACCATTCCGATGAACGCCAACCAAAACCGCAGGGACTTCCTGAAAACCGCCGGGCTTACGACCCTGGGCATTACCGTTCTACCTTCTTTGATCACCCGCGCTGCGCCGAGTGACCGGGTCCGCATCGCGCATATCGGCCTGGGCGGGATGGGGAACAACCACATGAAATGGTTTGCAAACCTGCCCGATGCGGAGATCGTCGCGCTTTGCGATGTAGATGAGCTGCATTTGGGCGAGACGAAGCAACGCCTCGAAGGTATGAAGCCCGGCATTCAGGTAGATACCTACGGCGATTTCCGACGCATTCTGGAACGCAAGGATATCGATGCCATCACCGTGGCGACACCGGACCACTGGCATGCACAGATCGCCACGCTGGCCTTCCAGGCAGGAAAAGATGTGTATGGTGAAAAACCGCTTTCTTATTGCATGAAGGAAGGGAAAATGATGCTTAAAAATCTTGAAAAATATGACCGCGTCTTCCAGATGGGCAACCAGATCCATGCGGGTGACAATTTCCACCGGGTTGTTGAGCTCATCCAGTCGGGCGCGATCGGAAATGTGCATACGGTGCGGCTGTGGAAAAAGCCGACGACCAAAGAACTGGGTTCGCCGACCGTCCAGCCCGTCCCTAAAACACTGAACTGGGACATGTGGCTAGGCCCTGCACCGTTTACAGAATACATTCCTGAAAAGTGCCATTTTACCTACCGCTATTTCCTCGATTATTCGGGCGGAGAATTTGCGGATTTCTGGTGCCATATCGCCGATGTGATGTATTCGGCGATCCATCCGAAGGGTCTGAAGAAAATCAATGCGCGGGGTACCGCATACGAAGGCATCGCCAATGCGCCGAAGACGCTCGACGTGGATTACGAATTCGAAGGTTTGAAAGTATACTGGTCCTCAACCCCACCGAATGTCCCCGGGGCTGCGGACCGTGGGATCGGCGCTTTCTTCGAAGGCGACAAAGGCACGCTTATCTGCGATTACAACACTCGAGAGCTCACTATCAATGGCGAGACGATGACGGATATCGCCACGGTACCCATTACTAATCCCAGGTCGCCCGGACACCAGCAGAACTTCATCGACTGTGTCAAATCCCGTAAACAACCCGAGTCCAACCTCGCTTACGCACGCGAGCTGACCATTCCAATGCATTTAGGATTAATTTCTTACCGGCTGAAAAGAGAACTGACCTGGAATGCGAAGAAGGAAAAATTCAGCGGGGACAAGGAAGCCAACCGGCTGTTGTCGCGAAAGCCGCGAAAGGAATGGGATCTGGTTTAATGGTCTAATACACCACATCTTAGTATGTACATGCACGACCGACTTACTGTATTGAAGAATTAATTGGAATAGAGATTAGAATACATTGCAACCCAATTGTAATTTTGACCACAATCGGGGTATATAAGTGCATTATGCATTGTTGATCCCTCTATAACTCCAAAGAAATGACTCATACCGTGCTGATAGCAGACGACCATCAGCTTGTGCGAAAAGGACTGCAAATGGTAGTCAGGGAAGTGTTGGGATTCCACACCGATATCGAATTTGCGGGTACCGGGAAAGAAGTGCTCGAAAAACTGAATAGCAAGGAATTTACGCTGCTGCTGACGGACCTGAACATGCCCGATACCGATGAACTCGGCATTGTGTCCCAGGTACGCGCGCTCTGGCCCAAATTGCGGATTATTGTCATTACCGTGAAACCAGACCGGGTTTTTGCGGCGCGTTTTTTCAAGGCCGGTGTAATGGCTTATGTCAACAAAACGGAATCTGACACCGTCCTGAGTGAGGCAATCGGTACGGTAGCGCGCGGAAAACGCTATATTTCCAGGGCCCAGGCCGACCTGTTCGCCAGCGCATTGATTGAAAATCAGACAGACAATCCGTTTGACAAACTCTCCAAGCGGGAATTCGAAGTAGTGCTCTTACTGCTGAAAGGCTATGGGGCCATTGAAGTCGCCAACGCACTATCGATCAGCCCTTCCACAGCCAGCAGCTTCCGGGGCCGGATTTTTGAAAAGCTCTCGATTAAAAATTTGCTGGAGTTGAATCATCTCGCTCAGCAACATCAGATTGCACCTGATTGAGGAGGCTGATCGTGAATGTACTGCCTCTCCCCGCCTCACTTTCCACAGCGATAATGGCGTCGATATGCTGGAGCATCTGATGAATGATCACACTACCCGTCCCATGATTGGTGATATCCTTCTCCCGGTTCATAAAAGAGACGATCTGTTCCTTCGTCATGCCAGCACCCGTATCGTGCACCGATATTTCCAGTTCGCTGCCTTCTTTGACTGCCGACAACCGGATCATTCCGTCCCGGGTGTTCTTGTTGGCATTGTCGATCAGGTTTCTGATGATTACCAACAGTATCTGATAGTCTGAGCAACAATCAATATCCGAATGCCTGATCACAAGACGGTTTTTGTTGATCCGCAGGATATCGCCGTACAAGCCCGCCACCTCTTCAAACAAGGTTTTCAACGGAAAGCGTGATTTTGTCACTTTAAATCCCTGCTGCTGGCTACTGATCCAGAGAAAGAATTGCTCGGTAAATCCCAACAAATTTTGAGTACCCGCGTGCAGGTCTGAAAGCGACTCCCTCAGTTCTTCCCCGCTCGCATCGGGCTGGCTATTCAACAACCTGCTGCTGATCAACGAGATAAACCGCAATGGCGAGCGAAGGTCGTGCAGCACCATCGTGATCACACGGTCTTTGAACCGGTTGCTTTCCAGCAGTGCCATCTCGGAGCGTCCCAGCTCTTCCACGGCGCACCGCAGTTCGTCGGTCCTGCTCGAAACGATTTTTTCCAAGGCTTCGGATTTCCGTCTCAAATGATTGGTCCTTTGCCGTAGGATCATATAAAATACCAGGGCCGACATCGCGATGCAGATCAGGTAAAACAACCAGGTGCGGTAAAAATACGGATGCACCCGCATGGGTATCACCAGCAGTTCATTCCGGTCGGCGGTACCACCTCTACGGAAATGCAGGTCATACCGGCCTGCCGGCAAATTGCTGATCCACAGCATACCGTCGTCGGCCATCACGTGCCACCGGTCGTCCGCGCCTTTCAGCATGTACTGCAGGTTCATGTTTTCAGGATTTCCAAAATAAGGCGAGCGTATCTGGATCGAAATAGTCGTGAAATCAGGCGGCAATTCAATCCGGTTGCCCCGAACCGCGACAGGCCGTTCATCGACCCTCAGACTGTCGACGTAAATACGTCCCACCGGATAGTGCGGTGTGAGCCGGTTGGGATAAAACCACACCAGCCCTTTCAGCGATGACACCGACAGCAGACTGTCTTTCAACCAGCGGTAGGTATTGTCGGCCCCTCCATTAAACTCGTTGGTAATGAGCCCGTCGTTGGTATTGAAGAGGAAATAATAAACGTCGCGTACCTCGCCGGAAGCATAAGCCAGCAACTCGGCTTTGCTTACCTTAAAAAGGCCATTGTTGGTAGGCAGCCAGAAAAACCCATGCCCGTCATCGATAAATGAATGAACGGTTTTAAGCGCCTGCTTCGGGCCGAGCGGCATTTTGCGGAGTTTACGTTTTTCATAGAGGTAAAAACCTTTGCCATAGGTAGCAATCCATATCCGGTCACCATTTTCCACACGGGCAGCACGCACCGGCACCGCATCCAGCACCGAGCGATACACCCGGTTAAACCGGAAGTCATACCATTTCAGGCCATTCTCCGTACCCAACAAGTAATGCGACCTTCCCAGATCAGTAACGCTGATCACTTTGATATTTTCGGGGAACAGCTTGCGGCTCACAACTTGATCGGCAACCACCGAACCCATCTCCCGCTCCGTAGCGAAAACGTAAGATTGCGGGCGCACACGATCTGCCCGTACATACACCAGCCGCTCCGGAATCATCAGCAGCTTCGTTGATTTCTCCGTTTTCAAATCAAACCTGAGGATTGAATCTCGCCTTTGAAAATAAAGCGCTCCATATTTCGTAAAATCGGCGCCCGCTCCCAGTACGGATCCCAACGGTAGCTTTTTCACGGGTTTACCGATCATAAAACGCAAATCACCGCAAAAAACAGTGGAATCGTCCTGCTTTGCCTGTACATAAAAATTAGCCGGGCCGGTCATGTCCGGAAGGCGGGGATGGATAAAACGGCTGGGCTGTACAATGAACAAACCGTCCGTAAGCGAGCCGAGGTAGTATTTACCCTGATCCGCTGCATAGTATACGCAGTTGAGTACAGGCACATCCACCTGGTCCAGCACTTTCTCAGAAACCAATTTCTGCCCTTCCGGGGTTAGCCTGTGAAGGTTCCTGTTTGTATAAATAAAAGCCCCGGAACTGTTGGCATAAGCCTGAAACTTACCTTTGACAAAATCAGCATCGGCTTCCAGGGAACCGGAAATCCTGCCCATATCCATCCTGCGCTGCCCGCGCTGCCAGACCGCCACCCGGTTACCCGGATAGATGGTCACAAGCAATCCACCCTCCACGGTAACATGCGCGACTCCTTCACCAGTGCGGTAAGTCCTCAAAACCACCGGCTTCGCTGCTCCTGCCCTCAGGTACGCCAAACCGCCACTGCTGAAAAAATAGGCATCGCCGTTCGGCATCGACGCCGTGCCCAGAAACTCCTTGCCCGGATCGTCCCGGTAAAAACGCTCGATTGCCGGTAATAAAGTGCGATCGCGAATTACCGGCCCTTGCCTGGGTACATGCGTGTTGTGCTCACCTACCAGCTGCGGAGATGGTGCAAGCATGGGCGCCGGAGGCCTGATCTCCATCACTTGCCCATCCGCTGCACGAACAAACAAATCGCCATTCCGGTCTGTATTGAGGTCGTCCATGCGCTCCGACCGAAGTCCCTTGACCTCCGCGGTGCCATACACTGTAAATGCCCGCCCGTCATACCGCACCAGGCCCATTTCCGTGGCCAGCCAACAAAAACCCCATTTGTCGAAAGCGATCTTCTTTACGCTGTTTTGCGGCAGCCCCTGGTCCGTTGAGAACCGGAACACGGAAGGTCGCGCTGTTTGTGCGTAACCGTTGCAAAAAAACAAGCTGAGGAAGAAAATTCCCCACAACAGTATTTTCATAATCAGGAGAGTAAGCGGGGTTGTCAAGCCAAAATAAGGATTCTTTTATCTATTTGATAGAAAAAGAAATAACTATTTTCTCTAATATAATCTACCTGTACGTAGCAAAACGATTTTTTTATTGTAGCTACAAAGCTACAAGCTACTCGTGCGCAAGCCACAGGTAAACTGGTCGGTACCGACCAGTTTTGCATCCGGGGAAACCCTCTAATTTTAAAGCTAATGACCAACCTTCTTGTATTTGATTCACATCCGGTGATCCGCCGGGGACTTAAGGAGCTATTGACAGACCTGGAAGAAGAATTCGCTTTTTTTGAAGCCAGCAGTGTAGCCACCCTTAAAAAAATACTGGCGCATCAACAAATCGATCTGGTAGTAGCAGGCCTGAATGAAAAATCAAAGATCGATGGTTCGCTGATTTCGAAGCATGGTTCGATCCCGTGGATACTGATGTACAATGATGAAATGTATCAGAACGCGCTCCTCCTTACGGTGTCCGGCGCAATGGGATGTATTGCTAAAAAGGCTTGCGCAGAAGAAACTAAAAGGTGTTTTACCGAGGTTTTACGTTCCAATGCCTTTGTATGCAGTGGTACACTAAAAAAATTCGGTTACGATTATCTGTTCAATTCCCAAAGCAGGAATTTCCTGAAAACCTTCCTTCATCTGGGTGTGCGGGAAAAGCAGGAAAACCTGACCAAAAGAGAAAAGGAAATCGCCATGATGCTCCTTAAAGGCCTGAGGACTTCGGAAATAGCATTAACCCTGAACCTCAAACAGAGCACGATCTCCACGATAAAGAAGAACATATTCCTAAAGAAGAACGTACGCAATGTAGTCGAACTATCGGCGGTACATTCAGGATAGCCGCTCCTGTAAACACCAATTCGGGTCCGGAATTGGTCGTTTAGATTTCTCCGGAAATTTTGAACGTCATTTTAATTGTATATTTTTATTCAATTTCATTGATGATTAAATTGGCCGGCTATGAAAAAGTTTCTCCTGATTCGGTTTACAGTATGCATCATTGCATTCAACGGGTGTAAAGACTCTTCCGAAATACCGGATGGCACACCTGCTATCAAAAGCATTTCATTCGAGGGAATTTCCGACCGCGATGTGCAATTCGATGCAGGTAATTCCAGAATAACCGTGCACATGCCGGCCGTTTTGGACGGCGGATTAAAGCCGGTCGTGAAACTGTCGGAAGGGGCCACCCTCACCGGACTGTTGCCGGATGGAACGATTGACCTGAGCAAATTCTGCTATTGCGGTAGTAATTCAGCCGAGGACCGCTACCTGCGCGTGAGCAGGCAAGGTGTGACCGGCACTTATGAGTTGAAACTGATCACCACCGGCTCACTGAAACCTCAGATTACCAACGAAGTAACAACCTTCTCCCTGAAATCGAAAGTTCTGAAGCTGAGTCTTCCGGTAGAAAACCTGTATGCCAACCACCGTGTTAATCAGCTTTCATTCGAGAATACCAAAACCGGATTTTCATCCGTGGTCAGCGCCGATGGCGTCTGCCTGAATTCCTGCAGTGGCGACGCGCCCAACCGAATGCTTTTTACGCTCCTGTCGCCCATACAAAGCCATTTCACTCCTGGCACCTACCGTATCGCGTTCAATGGTATTCAATTCCCGCAAACGCTCGTCGTTACCGAGTAAGGCGGCGAATATTACCATCCGAAAGGGAATTTAATCCATTACGGCAGGGTTGGTTGAAGAGCTGGATACGGTGCCATCAAAAAAGATGAACCGTTC
Source organism: Dyadobacter ginsengisoli DSM 21015 (assembly GCF_059568735.1). Lineage (NCBI taxonomy): Bacteria > Pseudomonadati > Bacteroidota > Cytophagia > Cytophagales > Spirosomataceae > Dyadobacter > Dyadobacter ginsengisoli. The sequence continues at coordinate 164,170 of NZ_JCANTY010000008.1, read as the reverse complement.
ATTCATCTTCATCAACGCTATGAAACGAATTACCCTTTTACTGCTCATCTTCGTAAATGCCTTTACGGCCTCTGCCCAGGGCAAATGGAAACTCATCGCAGACGAGCAACAGATCCGCATTTATTCCCAGGCCGTCCCCGAGTCCAAGATCAAGGCCATTAAGGTCGATTGTACCGTCGACGCTTCGCTGGCACAAATGGTCGCACTGATACTCGATGTGGAGGCCGGCACGGACTGGGTTTACAAGACCAAATCCTGCACGCTGGTCAAAAAAGTCTCTCCCACAGACCTGTACTACCATTCCGAAATCAGCCTGCCCTGGCCGCTGGACAACCGTGATTTCGTGGCCCATCTGCGCGCAACGCAGGATCCTGTGTCGCGTGTAGTCACCGTCGATGGGCCCGTAGTGTCCGGTATGGTGCCGCACAGGAAGAACGTGGTCCGGGTGAGCGACTCGAAAGGGCACTGGATACTCACACCGCTGGCCGGCAAAGTTAGGATCGAATACACCCTTCACACCGATCCTGGTGGTTACCTGCCGGCCTGGGCGGTGAATGCGTTCGCGGCAGAAGGGCCGATGGAAACCTTCAAAAAAATGAAAGAGCAATTGAAATTGCCAAAATATAGGAACGCCTCGCTTACATTTACGGCCAATTAAATGTACTAATCCGAGATCCGATGAAAATAAGAAGTTACGAACTGTTCCAGGTACCTCCCAGATGGCTTTTCCTCAAAATCGAAACCGACGAAGGCATTATCGGCTGGGGCGAACCGGTGATCGAAGGCAAGGCCGCAACTGTTAAAGCGGCTGTGCACGAGTTGATGGAAGCATTGATCGGCAAAGATCCGCTCGATATCGAAGGCCACTGGAACACGATGTACCGGGGCGGTTTCTACCGCGGCGGGCCGATCCTGATGAGCGCCATTGCCGGCATAGACCAGGCGCTGTGGGATATCAAAGGCAAATATTATAATGCGCCCGTCTATCAGTTGCTCGGGGGCAAATGCAGGGATAAGATTAAAGTATACTCCTGGATTGGCGGAGACCGGCCCGACGAGGTGGCGGGGGCCGCAAAGCTATCGTTTGAGAGTGGTTTCAAAGCCATTAAAATGAACGCGACCAATGAAATGCAGTATGTAGATTCGTTTGAAAAGATCGATCTGGCCTTAAAACGTGTGGCCTCCATCCGCGAAACAGTCGGCTATGGGCTCGAAATCGGCGTTGATTTCCACGGACGCCTCCACAAACCGATGGCGAAGGTGTTGGCAAAGGAATTGGAACAGTTCCGTCCGATGTTCATCGAAGAACCGGTTTTACCCGAAAACAACGAAGCCTTGCGTGAGATCGCCCAGCATACCTCCATTCCCATTGCGACCGGTGAGCGCATGTTCAGCCGCTGGCATTTCAAAGATCTGCTGATGCACGGCTATGCCGATATCATCCAGCCCGACCTTTCGCACGCAGGCGGTATTACGGAATGCAAGAAGATTCTGTCGATGGCCGAAGCCTTCGACGTCGCAGCCGCACCGCATTGTCCGCTCGGGCCCATTGCATTGGCAGCCTGCCTGCAAGTGGACGCAACCTGCCATAATGCGTTCATTCAGGAGCAAAGCCTGGGGATCCACTACAACCAGGGCAGCGACCTGATGGACTACCTCACCGACCGAACCGTTTTCGATTACAACGACGGTTTCGTCAACATCCCGTCCGGCCCCGGACTCGGGATTGAAATCAATGAAGAACAGGTTAGAAAAATGGCCGAAACAGGCCACAACTGGAAAAACCCACTCTGGTCGCACGAAGACGGCAGCGCAGCAGAATGGTAGTTTTTTTAGAGGAGGAGGGATTGAGGGAGGAGGAAAGGGGAGGAAGGAGGAAAGGGGAGGAGGAAGGAAATAAGGTTAAGAAAGGGAAAAAGTAAAAAAGAAAAAAAAAGCTCCATGCTCCTTTCCTCCCACTTCCCTTCCTCCCCACTCCCCTTTCCTCCCCACTCCCTTTTCTCCCCTTCCTCCACCCTCCTTCCCCCCTTAATCCCTACCCCAACGCATGCCGGATTGCCTTTGCGACGATGCTGTTCTGATCCAGTTCTTCGCGCAATAGCAGCGGCGGTTGGGCCATGAATTTCGGTTCCAGACCGCTGTGACGCTGTGCTGCATGAACGAGGAACGGGTGGCAGAGGTACACGGTTCCGGCCCTGCCGGTCGCGAAAGCGATTTCCCGCTCCGGCATTGCGTCCAGTTTACCGGCCAGTTCCATGAATGCCAGCCCGGTCTCCCCTTCTGCCTGCAAGATCCTCGCGACGTCCGCGTGTGAGCCTATGCGTATACGCGTAGGCGCGTCCGTTATACTTACATCCGAGTATAGAAAAAGCATGAGCAGTCCCCGGCCTCTGGAATGCACATTCACACGCCATTCCCAGAAATTACCGGGGTCGCTTCCGGGAAAACCCGCATCGACATGCCATCCGGCATCACCCGGGTCGTCATCCGACGGGAAACGCACGGGAAAAGTACCCATACTCCGGCAGGCAAGCCATTTCCCGACCCCTACCAACTGATCGAAGGCGGTATGCAGCACCGGTGTGTTCGCCGATGCCACGAATGGCTCCTGCGTGTACATACCCAGGCGTATGACGGGCCTGGCCCATGCAGACGGGTCGTTGCGGTCGAGGCCCAGGTCGTTCCACAGGATATCCCTGGCCTGAGTCGCCAGACCGGCCGGAAAAGCATCATCGATACGGATAAAGCCTTGATTGATAAATTGATCTATTTGTTGAGGACTTAATACTCCTTCCATGAGATTTCAAAATAATGATTGAGAAAATACAGATAATGGAAACCCTGATCCCCGGAAACGGGGATTGCGTGCAAGGGCTGCACGGGAAGGTGGTATCAGAGTGTCGGTGCGAATCTCATGGTTACAAATCTATGATTTTTCATCACTATTTTGTGCAATGAGTGGTCAGATTCAAAGCGAAAACCACCATATTCAGTTTTGAAAGGGTCCCTGTTCCACGTCCTGACGAATTTGCGGCAGAACCAAAACGATCTGCATTATGAAAAAACTCGTCTTTCTTTTCGGTCTTTTCCTGCCTGTTTTCGCATCCGGACAACACGGAGCGAACTACAACATGCTTGTAATGAAACAGATCCGGAACGGTGTCGTCTGCGATTCCTGCCTGATCACCAATGCGGGGAGCATCGGCGCTCACAATGGCCAGGTGTCATTCCTCACGCCCAATGCCGATCACCAGTTCCTGTACACGGATTCCTCGCTGACCACCAACTTCTCAACCCAACTGAATTCGAAGTTCTACGTCGCAATGAGCCGGTTTTCACTGGATTTTTACCCTTACTCTCAGCTCGATTTTGTCCGGAAAGGTCCAAAAGCGTTTCCGCTGGATTTCAAAGAAGTTCAATTCAAAACCTTTATCAACGGCGTAGTACAAAAGGATTGGACCGACATTACCAGTCTTAAAAGCGATCCTGATTACTATTTTGGACATACCGATCTGGATGGGCTCAGCAACCCTTCGGCCCACATTGAAACCATACCCGCCGAGCATTATCATGCAGGCCAAATCTATCTGAAACTGAATGACTCCCTTCTGGTGCGCTTCCGTAACAAACACTCGATGGCGGAGATCTACCGCTTCACGATCCGCCGTGTCAGGAGCGTCCCCGACTATTTTGAGTTCGTTCAGTTTCCGGCAACCAAAAGTTTCGAGGAAATTCTTAATAACGAAGTCAACAAGAGGAGAACGGAGCAAGGACCTCAAAGCAGTTATATCGAAATGGAGGCCGGGCACTCGGCTTTCCTGCGATTTGCCAACGACGAGCAATACTATTTTTTCGGGCGGACACCCCGTAACAGCGGCATTGAATACGCGATCGATCAGCCGGATCGCTGGAAGGCGCTCGGTTCAGGCGGCCAGGTGAAATTCACCAACGGCTTTACCTACATCTACCTGAATAACCCCGCATCCGGTAAGCTGATCAAGGTTTTCCTCCGATACAAACACCAGCCCGAAAGCATTCATGAAGTAACCATCCGCGTCAAATCAGTGCCAGGGCCAGCCACATGGGTTATTGTGGTTTTTCTGCTTTCTGGCGTTACTGTCGCATTCCTGCTGGTGTTCTTCATCCAGAAAAAGCGCTACAAAATGCGGCTGACAAGACTGAATCGCCATAAAAACGAGATCGAGAACCAGCTGCAACTGCTGAGCGGGCAATTGAACCCGCATTTCCTCTTCAACTCGCTGAATGCAGTTCAGGCGCTCATCCGGCAAGACGACAAAGAAGCGGCCAACCAGTACATTACCGAAGTAGCCACTTTCATGCGGACCATTATGGACAGCGGCCGCAAAGAGCTCGTCTCACTGGCAGAAGAAATACAGATCGAGGCCGGGTACATTGCTTTGGAACAAAAGAGGCGCCTCTTCTCCTATACGCTGGACAATCAATGCGGTCACGATCTGACGGCGATCGACTTTCCCCCCTTGCTCTTGCAGCCCGTGATCGAGAACAGCATCCGGCACGGTTTCACGAACAGCATACCAAATCCAGCCCTTACCATTACGATACGATGTAACGCACAGGACCTTACTGTTGCCATTGCCGACAACGGGGCCGGTTTCGACGGAATGGTAAATGCAGCGGGACACGGGCTTTCATTGTCTAATAAACGGATCGCATTGATTAACGAAAAGCTGGCACCGATGCAAATAACGATCAACACAAAATCCGCAAAAGGGAAAGGGTGTGTAACGGAAATCAGGTTCATCAGATGGTTGTCCTGAACCCCATACGCTGTTTCATCGTAGACGATGAAATCAGTGCCGTGCAGAACCTCAGGCTGGCATTGGAAACGCATTGCCCGCATGTGACCGTCGCGGGGTTTGCGCATAACGTGCGGGACTCGCTTCAATTTCTGACGCAAAACGCTGCGGATATCCTTTTCCTGGATATCCGTTTGCTGCATGAAACAGGCTTTGACCTCCTAAAACAGCTGAGCGGCTTTCAGGGCAGCATTATTTTCGTTACAGCCTATGATTTCTATGGCATTCAGGCCATCAAATTTTCAGCCACCGATTACCTCCTCAAGCCGCTCGACCATCAGGAACTGACCGGTGCCGTTCGCAAAGCTGCCGATCAAAAGAGAGTCCGTGATCAGAGCGTACAGATCGAGATGCTGATTCAGTCGTTTGACAACCTCAAAACCCACCGCCAGCAACGGATCGCATTGCCGGAAGCAAGCGAGATCCGGTATGTGCTGATCGATGATATCATCTTCTGTAAATCGGACAACAGCTATACTACCTTCTATATGCACGGAACGGGCCAGATCACTGTTAGCAAACCCATTTCAGAGTATGAGGGCATACTGGAACCTTACGGTTTTGTCCGGACGCACCAATCCTATCTGGTCAACAAAAACCGCATTATCTCCTACAAAAAAGAGGATGGCGGATACCTGCTAATGGAAGGTCATTTTCAGGCCGTTGTCAGCAGGCAAAGGAAGCATTTGTTAAAGGATTTGTTTTTATAATCACTCATCAGTTCAGAAAAAGCCATGATCAGACATTTTTACATTTTAACCTGCCTGTTGCTCGCATCGTCCTATTGCACGGGCCAGAAGCAGATTACCCGATTTGACAACAGGATCAACCGCAGCGCATTGGATGCCACGTATCAGGGGCAGATCAACGGCAAGCTAATTTTTTCCGCATTTTCCCCCCACACGGGCCATGAGCTGTGGGTTTCCAATGGTGCGAAGGCTGGCACCAAACTTTTGAAGGATATTGCACCCGGCAACTCTGATTCCAATCCGGCACATTTCACGGCCATCGGTGGGCAACTTTACTTCGTCGTGAACAATTCCCAGCTCTGGAAGACGGACGGAACGACCCCGGGAACGCAGATGGTACTCCGCTCCGATAATACCCTGAGCCTTGGGACGGTCAACGACCGGCTCCTTGTCTGCTTTCGTAACTGGACGACGGCACGTATAGCGTTTGCCTGGCTGGACGCGGCCGGTCGTCCCGAATACTGGAATGAAGATGCCACCGCATTGCTGATGACAGAAAACAAACTCTACTACGCCCCGTACGACTCGCTGGTCAGAAAGTGGACGCTCAAAGTATTTGATAAACAAGAACATGAGGTATTTAGCCAGAACGGCAATCCACTGACCACTATTGAGCTGGAAAACTATAAGGGTTATGAGTACTTTTCACTGAACGAAAGCTATACACGAAGATCATTTGTGGTAGCCAATACAAACAGGAGCGAAATGGCCCGCAGCTACGAATGGGGCCCGGGCCCGGCTCCCATCACGCTCCGGAATGCCGCCGGTGACCTCTATCTCGTCGACGACGGCCGGCACTCCGGCAACAACCTTCTGCTGAAAATATACAAGGTCACACAAGGACATACCTGGGAAACACTGGCTGATATCAAAACCAGCCAGTTGTATGCCGGGACACCCACCGACAGAACCGAGGGACCTTTTCATTTGAATTTTGCGATCGAAGGCGACGTCCTGGCATTTACAACCATGTTTGGCTACGAAAGCATATATGAATCCTTTTTGGGCGCTTTTGACTTTAAAAAGAATGCAAAACGTATCTCAGCAAAGCTGCCGCAGGAAGTAACTGCCCGTGGGGTACAGGTACGCCCGAAGACCGCCAATGTTTTCGAGATCGGTACTGGGGCCGTGAAATGTACCTATGACTTGTCAGCCAACAAGCCGTTATCCATTGAACACATCCCGGCGGCCAACACCATGGTGACCGTTGGTAACAGGCATTTCGAGCTGTCCGACAATGTGTATGCGATATCAGGAGGAATCAAACTGCCACTGATTGAATCCCGACCGGTTTTTACCCAACAATTTGTCGCTCGCCGCGACACGCTGAACAACCAGCTGATCTTCTGGACGAATGATGAGGAGGCGGGTACCGGCAAGTTATGGGCGAGCAACGGGGACAAGACGGAAGAGATCCTTTCATACACAGGCGTAATCTACTCATGGAATATGGCCGCCCAGCCCCGTCGCATCGGGAAAAGCGTTGTATTTACATCCGTAGCCCGGGACGGCTTCCGGCTTTTCACCACGGACGGGACCGCAATGGGCTCCCGTGAGCTTTATTACTTTGGCCAAACTGAAAACGCGCCCTACATCGAAAAGGTGATCGGAAATGAAAATCAGGTGTTGGTCGAAGCGGTGGCAGGCAGCAAAAGGACGCTGGTAGTCACCGACCTCCTTAAAACAGCAGAAATAGACATTTCCAAATTTCAATATTACAGAATCCACGCCACATCCAGTTGCATTTACGTGTTACACTCCGCGCTGAAAGGCAACTGGGGTTATGAGTATGTTTATAAAGCGGGAACGGACGGTCTGGAGCTTGTGGAACTGAACAAAAACGGTGACGATGCCATAAATCCCCAGGTCTACGGCGATCGCATCTATTTTACATTGCGTAACTCCGAAGGCTATCTCCACGACCTATGCTACTCGGTTCCCGGCTCCCCGGAAGTTCACCGCCTCCACACCGGCGCAATGACCAATGCATTCATCATCGGAGAACAATTGGTAGCCACATTGCCTGGCAATGAGGACGGCGTCCAGGACGTGAAGCTATTTAGCGCAGCGACTGCAAAACCGCTCGGTTCGTTTACCCGGATGTACCCGGTTCAGCTGCAGGCGGGGCCGACGCTGGCCTTGTGGGGGCCTTACCAGGTGGTAATCGCAGAGGGGAATCAGGTGAAGACCTACAACTTTACGGAAACTGTCGACAATCTTCGGGAAGTTCCGGAGGGTATTCTCATCAAATTAAGATCCTGGACGGTGTTTTCGTGGCATTTGTTCGACCGTCGGCAGGGCAAAGTAATACCGGTCCTAAAAAATGAGGCTATGGATTTTGTTTCTGCCGGGCCGGACGGTGAATTGCTGTTTGGGGGTTCTTCCGAAGGCGCACGGCAGACGCTCTGGCAAGGCAGGGAAGAAAAACGGACCGACCTGGCGCAGGATGTGCTCGTATACAAAATACTGAAAGGGTCGCTGCTGCTGGCGGTTCGGAGACCTGATTTTTCCCAACAATACATTTATTCCCTCGGACGCAATGCAGCCGTGGAAGAATATACCGTCGGATATGCTCCGGACATACATTTTGCGGGCAATTCCAACTACATGGCCGTTTCCAGCACCGGGCGAGGTGCGGAAGTCGCCCGCGTAGACAAGGATTCGCTTCACCATTTCGGTGAGATCGTCAAAGGGCCAGAGGGTATTGCATTGCAGGAAGTATTCCAATTCAAAGGCGGCGTCTATGCCATCGCTTTTACTTATTCCAAAGGACTTCAGGTGTGGAAACTGAATGAACGCCCCGACTCCCCCCAACCGGAAGAAGAGGAGGAGATCAACGTGGACACACCGGAACTGCCAGGCCGGGTAACCAACCTCCCAGATCTTATGCAAATGAACACCTACCCCAACCCGGTCACCCACGAACTCCTCATCGATCTGAAAGAAGGCGGGCTCATCAAGATCGTGGATCCGAAGGGTTTGGAAATCCTTACGACAACAGTAGGCAAAACCCACAAAATCGACATGAAGCAACTTCCTGCCGGGCAATATATCGTCATCTACGCCGGTCCGAACGGGAATATTTTCAGGAAGATCGTGAAGCTTTGATCAGGTGGAGACATTCAGGATGTTTTACCTCTTTTCCAGATAAAACCGTCGATGACATAATGCGTGATCTGCGGAAGCGCCAGCAACGGCACGATGAATGCCAGCAATTTGTCGCCAAATATGGCAGGAAACCTGTGAAATATCCCGAAAATCTGCTGGTGCTCATTCCACACAGCCCAGTCCCACAGGCCTTCCTCCATGTAGGCGAGTGCGAAAATGAGGCCCAGAAAGAGCATTAATCCGTATTTCCCGAAGAACAAAGGAAGCCAGCGGCCGGCATGTGCGGCACCGGCCTCTTTTTTTCCGAATATCCAGATCAAAGCCATGTAGGGAATGCCGTGGCTCACCACATTCAGCAGTGTATAGGACAGGTCGCCATTGAAATACACAATTCCGAAATACCAGGAAACCAATGTACCGGTGAGCATGGCAACCCGCGGGATGTTGATGCTTTTATATTTGAAAAAATAATGCAGCTCTTTGAAGATGTAGATCAAAAGCATGGCCACGTATATAACGGTTGCTGCATTGAGCAGAATATCGGACGAAAAATGCAAAAATTCCCCTTCCACAAACCAGTTGAAGTTACGCTTCCCGCCCAGGTGCCAATACAACATCGGGTAAATCGTAGCATAGTAGATTGTAAACCGATCGACTGTCTTGTACCAGAAAGGCACCCGCTCATGGCGACTGTACAGGCGCATGAATCCATACTGCTGACGTACGAAATGATAAACCGCCAGATAGGCAAGCAACCGCCAGAACCATTGTCCGCTCAAACTGTAAATCAACGCGCCCAGTGCGAAGGAAAGTAACGGCGTCCAGATCAGTGGCAACCTGTAGCGCTGGTAAAGGTTCCTGTTGAAATAGGTGCGGTAAAGTGTACTGTACACATGTGCGACGTCCACAAGCAGGATCAGTCCAATCCACCATGCGTCTGGCATATCGGCATTATTTTGAAAAACGCCGGGCAGTAACACGACCGCCAGCAAGCATAGAAAAGGCGGGGAGAGAATAAATGTAATGTCGGTCGCAGGACTGCCGAGCCAGGGTTGCTTCGTTTCCATAGCTCAGACTTTTCCCCTAACCTTTCGTGCCGCTCCGATTCCCTGGTAGAACGCCTCTTCAAAAATACTGACACCTGCTATGTCGGTATGTGCGAAATGGATACAGTTGGCAATGCTCTCGGCCAGCTTGTGCCGCACTTCGCCATGCACAATGCCCGGCAGCGGCTGCACCATGGCATGTCCCCAGAGTATGATATCGATGTTTTCAACACGTTCACGGATATCCGGATGCACGAGGCGCAGGTCTGCCAAAACCCGTTCCGTCCAGGACGCGTGATCGGTGCCGAAGGCCTTCTTCCTCGCCTGTTCCGGTGTGCCGTCCGTCAGCGGCAGATAGTAGGTCAGATTTCGTTTTCCCTTCACCTGGCGGATCTGCTGGTGCGTGGCATCCACGTACCCGAGCGACGGGCTACCGTAAATCACATTGTCCCAACTGGGCGCATGCCCGCTACGTTCCGCCAATGTACTTACGGTCAGATTAGCAACCATCCAGGGCATGTAATGCAAATGCTGGTGTACCAATGCATTTCGCTCCGCGTCGTGGAGCAGCCTTGCCGCTACAAACTGCGGCACAGCTACAATGCATTGCCGGGTCCGGACTCCCGCTATACGCTTCGTTTTCAGATCCAGATAAGTTATTTCAACTCCGTGATCCGAAGGCTTTACCGAAATAACCAGCGAGCCGGTCCGGATTTTGTCCTTCACCGTATTCTGCAGCTGCTGGACCAGGAACCCGTTCCCCTGCTCCCAGGTGAGCACGTCATTGTAAGATGCATTGGCCGCTCTGCCCTTGCGGGAAGCAAAATAGTGAATTCCCGCCCAGGCGCTGATGGTATCATAGTTCGTCCCGAAGTCATCCCGCGTACAATAATTGACATACCAGCGAATATACTCTCCGGTCAGCTGTTGGTCATCCAGCCACTCTTTCATCGTAATCTTGTCGAGCGCGGTAATGCTTGCGTCGCGGCTCGAGGCATTCACGGGAATGGCAAATGCTTCCTTTCCGTCACTTCCCTTCCGTGTTTTGAAATCCTCCATTTTTTGGAAGAAAACCCTGAACTCCTCCAATGCGGAATCGGGCAATCCGAATTGAGGGATCAGCCCCTCCTGCCACTTACCATGAATATACAGCCTTTCTTCGGGGTCATGGCAAAGTGCAAACTCGTCGTAAACCGGTAGCCCTGCTTCGTCGTAGTGCGTAATGACCCCGGCATCGGTCAGGAACGCCAGGTACTCTGTCAGGTTATTGTTGGGAATGGGCACATAATGGGCTCCCCAGGGATACTTTGAAATGGCGTTGGATCCGGATGCAGCGTTCCCGCCAGCATGGTTTTCGAGGTCGAGCAGCACGAAATCCGCGATACCATGCTGCATCAGATGCCTTCCGGCAGACAAACCGCTTACCCCTGCTCCAACAATCACCACCTCTTTTTCTTCAAAATGCGCGGGGGCTTCGAACTTCCGGTCGCGCAGCATATGGCCTACCGCTGCCGAAGCTCCGACGATTTGTCCCGGAACCGGCTTTTCGGAGTCGCACGCGTGCAAGAGCGGCGCCATCGCGGCCATACCGGCTGTCAGTTTGATAAACTCACCTCTTTTCATTGTTCCAGGTATTTTCCCCATTCTTTCTCGAAGTAGCTGACCAGCGCCTGGTTGTTCAGTTTGTTTATTTCCAGCGGCTCATGTGCCTTCATATCCTCCGGGAATTGCAGCATTTGCTCCATCACCGGCTTGCTGATGTAGCGCGCAGCGATCGCGAAACTATCCGGGACCTGAAAATCCCGGTCCTTCATCGCCATTACATATCCCCATTCCCCGAATGACGGCACGTAATTATGATAAGCAACTGCCTGAAAGCCCGCAGCCTTCAATGTTTCGCTCACGCACCAGAAGCTCTTGGGCGCCACATAAGGAGAAGTGCTTTGAATGACGGCCATCGCGCCCGGTGCCATGGCACTTTTTAAAAGCCGGTAAAAAGCCGTCGTATACAATTTCCCAACCGAAAAGCCGGAAGGGTCTGGAAAATCGATGATAATGCAGTCGTATTTCCGCCTGTTTTCTTTCAACCACATGAACGCGTCCGCGTTAGTTACCGTCATACGCGGGTCGGTAAGCGAGTGATGATTAATCTCCGCAAGTATGTGCTGCTGGGTAAAGAGCCGCGTCATCACCGGATCGAGATCGACGAGCTGCACCGATCGCACCGACGGATATTTCAATATCTCGCGGGCTGCCAGGCCATCACCGCCGCCAAGTATGAGCACATTTCGCGGGTTGCCGGTCGCCGTCATGACCGGATGCACCAATGCTTCGTGATAACGGTATTCATCTGCCGAGCTGAATTGCAGGTTATTGTTGAGGTACAACCGCAGATCGTGCCTGTTCTTTGTAATGACAATACGCTGGTAAGGCGTAGATGTGGAGTAAACAACCTGATCGTTGTAGGCCAGCGTTTCGCTGAAACTCATGATACTTTCCGAAAAAACGAATGCGACCACCTCCACCATCAGGATCAGCAAGCCACCCATCCGGATCGCCGTCACGTTTTTGATCTCCGCAGCAAAGTAATGGCAGAGGTACAACCCGACCCCTACATTCAGCAAACCAAAAAACAGACTGGTACGGATCAGTCCGAGATAGGGCACAAAAACCAGCGGAAAAATAAGGGAAGCCAGCAGGGCGCCGATGTAGTCGTAAGTGAAGACCCGGCTTACCAATTCTTTAAACTCAACTTTGTCTTTTAATATCCTCAGTAACAGCGGAATTTCGATACCGACCAGAATGCCTGTCACGGCTACCAGCGCATACAGAATGGGTTGAAAACTAATGGCGAGCGGAAACACGAGGAACAGGATAATTGCGCTGAAACCGCCCACGAGCCCTACCAGCAATTCGATCCGTATGAACCACCCGATGAGGCCGTCATTGAAGAAGCGCGAAAAATAAGAACCGATACCCATCGAAAACAGGTACACCCCAATGATAATGCTGAACTGTGTGACGCTGTCACCCAACAGGTAACTGGCCAGCGTACCCGCCACGAGCTCGTAGATAAGCCCGCAGGTGGCTATGATGAACACCGCTACCAGCAGTACCCACTGCGCACTGTTTTTTCCTGAAAATGCTGCCATTTACCCGTGGATCGCTGATGCAATGATGATTGCAATGGCCAGCATAAAAAATCCGGCAAAAATGGCCAGCGCCACGTTTTTGTTTTCCATAATTTCCTTCCGCAGGTTATGCTTCGGGGTCAGGATTTCAATGATCGCAAACGTGACCAGCAGGATCACAATGCCGAGGCCCGAGTATACGAGCGAACTGATGACGTATTGTTGCATCGATTTAGGTATTCGTTAGGTTTCTGATTTTTATTTATGACTTCTTATTCCGTACTGGGTTCCGGGGCCATTGGCGTTCCATTGTTCCTGGTTTTCAAAAGACAGGATGCGTGTGCCCGCCATATTCGAATACGCAAGCCAAACCAGCAGGACCGCGACAAATACAAAATACCATTTCATCGGTAAAAGAGATTTCAGGAATTCTCTCATGGGTCATTATTTAAAAAAATTAGGAAAACGGACTGTTGGCCCAACGTTGCTTCTCATAATTGTAATCGGCGATGGCCATTCCAAGCGGCCAGAGTAATGCCAGAAGCAGCACGATCAGCAGATTCCGGTAGATAGGTGTGTCGTATGTTGCCCGAACACTGAAATACCGGGCCATACCCGAGCCATAGTCCCGGATACCCGTCAACTGTAAATAATAGGTCCCGGCGGGAATTCCATTGAAATATGCTGTTTCCTGCGTACTCCCCTCAGACCACGAACCCTCACTATCGTATCCCCTGTAATATTCAACTCCCCGCTCGATACCATATTCTGTTCCGTTATCCGCATTGACAAGCGTGGCGTCAAGCTCAAACCAGGAATTCTCCACGGGCGCTTGGATCGCCAGTTCTACATTACCCTTCCATTTTTCAAGCTCAAATTTTTCTGTGACGAAGGTCTGCGAATATAATGAGTCTGCAAACGGATAAGAGGCATTCAGTAGGGTCCTGCTGGTGCTTTGCCCACCGGTCAGCAGGTGGACAAGCAAGACTAGGAGTACTCCGATAAAGCCCGATTTGCCGATCACATCCATTTCCACCTTCATTTTGACCTGTGCAGGTGCAATTCCGACCTGGTCAGGCAGGGTATGGTACAGTTCGGTCTGGATTTCGTTGCTTTTGATATACTCGCCCACAAACCAGGTTACCTGGTGCTTCGCGTCTGCTTCGACACTCAGCAGCTTGGGTGGCGCGATATAATCGGCGACATCCACCAACTCGTGATCTTTAAAAATGTCACCGGGAAACTCTCCTCCCGCGTACAATATCTTGTAGCTATACTGGCTGAATCTGCGGTACAATCTATCCTGCACACGGATATCCCGGTCACGGATCCGAAGCGGATTGGCGGCACCTTTGGTTTCTTTAAGAAGTGTCCAGTGCCCTTGTGATTCGGTGAGAAATGCAAAGCCGTGCCACTTGTCATAGAGCGTATATTCGCGCCAGGTATCATCCGGTGAAAACTTGTCCTGTTTAAAAGCTACACCCATTACCATATAGCTCACTCCGCGAACCACGATTGCTTCTCCCTTTTTGAAGGTGAACAGCGGTTCGGACATAACATTATACCCGTGATCGAACTTCTGTCCATCTCCGTTTTCGAGGGAATAACGGGTGTTGCAGCCCGCGCACACCCAACTTTGCGCATAAGGGAAAGTAGAGACTTGTGTTTCGGTGGAACAATGGTAGCAAGAAAACGCTTTACCCCGTAATTCTGCCTCACGGGTATTTTCCAATAACAGAGATTCCGGTGAAACCGCATGAACTGTATACGCGATCGCGAAATCCTTTCCATAAGAAATGATTTCGACAGACCCTTCTTCCGACGTGGCCTCTATGGTCCTGAAAATACCCGGAAATGCCGGAACAAAAACCGAGCCTTCCAGCTCTACCATTTTCGCTTCGTTGCGGGCGGAAATGGTGTAGTTACCTTCTTCCAAAAGATCGAGCTGATTCGCGGGTGGCTCAATCATGAATTTGCGGTTGACTGCGGCAGGATTCAGCTGCAATGCTTCATACACCGCGTACATCCCGTAACCCTCCGCCAGGTAACGCACGGTTCCGTCCGGACAATCCAGCGTCCAGTAATTGTAGGCGCTATCGTCGAACCATAGCCTTAGACGGCCCGTCACTGCGAAACGGACACCCTTCCAGTAGCCGGTCGTGCCCGGCTGAATGATATCCGTAGCATCGTGTATCCGACGGATGTCTGCCTCGGCCAATACATCTCCGTCACGGTACCAGACCTTATGACACGAACAGCCGACGACGTTATTAGCGCCCTGGAAATAGACCGTTTTGCCGCAGGAAGGGCACAGAGCCAACTTGCTGGTTGCCATAACTATCTATTGATTTGATGTTCGGAAACAATACGGGCCTCGAAGTATGAAACTACCCGATCACAAATGGCTCTGACGGTTCCGTCGTTGACGCGCCGGAAATTGCTGAGATAAATATCCAGGTTTACTTTGCCAAACTCCGGCCATGTATGTACCGAAAGGTGGCTCTCGCTGAGGCAAATGACGCCAGTAAAGCCGGCGGGTTCAAAATTATGGTACACTTCTCCGAGTTTTTGCAGCTCAAATGTACCGATGAGTTCGTCGGCAAGGACTTTGAAACCACTGTACTGGCTTAACAGTGCTGTTTTTTCCGATTGCAGGGTTACGATAAGGTGCAGTCCGGGAGTATAAGTTTCCAATAGCGTCAGGTCTGTGGTGACAGGCAATTTTATAAAAAACCCTGTAATGCACAAGACTGTAATTATTTAAATGGTTACATATCAAAACCCAGCGGATACATAGCAGGATGTGTAAAGTGACTGCATTAGTTTTTAAACGGTGACCACCGCCGCGAAGCAGATGGTGTTGGCGACGCTTTGGTCGGACGGAAGTAAAGAAAATAATAGTACCTGGTGGCTCATATGGCATATCTTTGTTATTTTGAACCCGATGCATTTGTTGACAAAATCACTTTTGATCCTTCCTGTATGGCTATTGACGTCTACGGCAATCGCACAATCGTTGTTGTATTCCAGGGCTTTTGGAAAGGAGACCAACGACCCGGTTATATTTCTCCATGGCGGACCGGGCAGCAGTTCTGTCTATTTCGAAGCGACCACCGCACAAATGTTGGCTGATCAGGGTTTTTACGTGATCATTTATGACCGGCGCGGGGAAGGGAGGTCGAAAGATCCTGATGCTAAAATGAATTACGACGAATTTTTTCAGGATCTCAACAGCATTTTTGAAAAATATCGCATCAAACGGTCCAACCTGATCGGGTTCAGTTTTGGCGGACTGGTTACCACATTGTATGCTGAAAAGTATCCCGAGAAGGTCAAATCCATTGTCCTAACCAGCGCATTGATTTCACAACAGGCTTCCTATAATACCATTCTGAATTCGGTCGAATCAATCTACACAAGGCAAAAGGACACGGCGAGTATCCATTCCGTGGTGAAAATCCGGAAAATGGATACCCATTCACTTCCATACCGGACGGAGGTTTTTAATCATGCTTCCCGAAACGGTTTTTTCTCTCTGCAAGAGCCAGACAGCGCTGCTGCGCTGATCTATTCCAGGTATAACTCCGACAAATTGATCACTAGCTATGTGAAAAATGAAAAGGCGGTGGAAGCTTTTTGGAAAAATGAAAAGCTGAAAAATATCGACATTACGCCCGCATTGAAAAAACTCATAGCCCGGAAAATCCCTGTTTATGCGGTCTACGGCAAGCAGGACGGCCTCTATTCCGAGAAACAGATTGCTGACTTAAGGCTTCTGGTAGGAGAACAAAGGCTGAAATACCTGGATAACTGCTCCCACACGGTATTTGTCGATCAGCAATCACAGTTTATCGGCGCCCTCAGCGGCTGGCTTAAAGAAAACTTACTCAAATAGTTCAGTTTCAAAGTACTCCGTTGCTATTCCGGAAGTGGGTAAGGATTTCGGTTTGTACATCCGGTGCATCAGTGATTACTCCATGCCGTTTGTCGCTCGGGCAACAGAATATGCTATTTTAAATTGGCTTTCAGAAAATCATACAAACTATCACCCCGGAGGTTTAATGCGAGGATTTTGCCTTCGGGGTCCAGCAGCATGTTGAAGGGAATGCTACTGATAGCATATTGCTTGGCCGCCGCATTTTGCCAGTATTTCAGATCCCCTACATGCGTCCATTGCAGCTGGTCGCTGGCGATCGCCTTCAACCACGACGCCTTGCTTTTGTCCAGCGACACCGAAAGAATCGTAAAATTTCTGCTATGAAAATCCTGGTATGCCCTCACCAGAAAAGGGCTTTCCTGGCGGCAGGGGCCGCACCAGCTCGCCCAAAAATCGACGAGCACGTAACGGCCTTTGAAAGATGACAGCTTGACCGGACGCCCGACGGTATCCGGCTGCGTAAAGTCCATCGCCGGTTGTCCGATCACCGACTTGTTGGCGGTGAACCACTCCTTTCTGAAAAATTTCACCTGTTCCGACGAGGCAATCGGCGAAGATTCGTACCGTTTCAGGAGCGAGTCGGCAATAGCCAGATCTGGCGCCTGATGACTCGCAATATAGTTTCCTACCTGATTGACCGACGCTGCGGATAAAGGATATCGCCTCATCAGGCTCAGGATGGCCTGCCTTTCCTGACGGATCAGTTGCTTTGTACGATCTCTGACTATGCGCAACGCCGCGGTATCGCCTTTGGTCCGGGCCTGTATTTCCTGTTGTTCCAGCGTGTTGAAATCAAAGTTTTGGTAGGCCTCGTCATATTGCTGCCGGATGGCTTCCTCGGTAGAACCCGTCACCGATGCCGCATAAAGTGAATCGGCCGTTCCTTCGATCAGCATTGTGGTATTTTCAATGTAAAAACCAATTCCCTGGTCATTCAGACCGGTTTGCAGCATATAGTAAGTGGGCTCCGTCACCGTTCCGCGAAACGAAAACTTACCGGATGCATCGGCTTTTGTTGAATCAGCGCTGTTGACGGCTTTATAGAAAGAGCGCTCGTAAAGGTAAATCTTCTTACCCGCCGCTTTCGCCAATTGTCCGGACAATACGTAGCCTTTCTGAACCTTCTTCGGCGTCTGCGCAAAAGAGGTGGCAGATATGAATCCAATTATGGAAATAGTAGCAAATAAGAATCTCACTGAACAGGTAAAATGGATGATCCCACAAAATACATCATCTAAACGAAATTCATCCGCTTCCAGCCTCCCCAATCGTTCAACAAGTTTTTACCTTTCATTTACATTCTTTTACAGAATACATTCCTGACAATGCAGCCTGAACCGCTACGTTTGGCATCGGTTTCAATTTCACTTATCTATTATGCTTCGATCCGGAATACAATTCTCCGATAAGCTGGCAATTTGCTTTATACAGGGTTTCTTCGTGGTATGGCTCGGCGGCTGTTCGGTCGGAAATGTCAGAACGCCCTCAGGTTTGCAATACACCAAACTGAAAAGCGGGAAAGGCCCGAAAGCAAAAGCCGGACAGGAAATTTTACTTTTCGAAACGACGAGCTATCGGAACGGAACAGTACTCTATTCCAATGAGCACACCACCACTCCGGTTAAAGTGCTGATCGGCGGAAACCAGGCCACTCAGGCTGTCGACGAAGCCCTGAGGGGAATGAGAGCCGGCGAAGTCAAACAGATCATCGCCCCGCCTCATCTGGTAAAGAGGACAGGATATCCGCCCAATGTGCATCCCGATTCTACACTGGTTATCAAATTGATTTTGGAGAAGATTCTCTGAATGAGGGGCGTTAATGAACCGAACTAGGTCAGAACGACAATTTTTCCGGTCCCCTGGTTGCTTTCCATGTACCGGTGTGCTTCCACGATCTGGTCCAATGTGAATACTTTACGCACGGCAATGGAGATATCACCGCTTTCGACGGTTCGAATGAACTGCTGGAAATCTTCTGCCGGACTCGTCACCTGTCCACTGTCGTAAACGGTGAGCTTCACAGTCGCCGGAATATAATCCATGGGCATGAAGTCAGCAATGGACCAGCTTTCCGCCAGCATACCGGTCATACATACGGTCCCGCCTCGTCTTACGCACGCAAGGGAGTCACGGAGCGTGGTAGTCCCGATCAGTTCAAGTACTTTATCGATTCCTTCGGGAAAGGCGGTGCGGACCTGCTCCCTGATGCTCCCACTGTCGATGATTACGTGCGAGGCGCCATTGCTCATGAGAGCGGCCTCCTTGTCGGAGTTTCGGGTCGTCGCAAGTACAGTAACACCTTCCTTTTTAGCCAGTTGCGCAGCCAGCATCCCCACGGATGACGTGCCACCACGGATGAGCAGTGTTTCGCCAGGCCGAACGTCGAGCGCCAGCGCCAGGGAACCATGGGCGGTTTGAAACATTTCAGGAAGGGCGCCCAGCACTTCCCATGGCAAATCGCTGGTAAATAGGCGCAGAAGTCTTCCGGGCAACAATGCATACTCCGCATAGCCGCCGTCGAAATCACGACCCATGTTACCCATCCATGCGCCTACCTGCTGGCCCGTAACATATTTTCCCGACGGGTCCGATACTACTTCACCAACGCATTCGATCCCCAGTACCCTTGGAAAAGTGACATCCGGCGAGTAACCTTTACGGGTCATCAGTTCGGAACGGTTTAGTCCAAATGCCCTGATTCTGACCAGCACCCAACCTTCAACCGGTTCCGGAATGGGCCTTTCTTCGAGCCTTAAATTCTCTGCCTCGCCGGGATGATACAGTACTGCCGCTTTCATTTTTTTAAACAATTTAAATTCTTGAAGCCTGTCCGGTTATCATATCAATCTAACCAAATTAAACAAAGTTATATTTCAATAATAATGCCTGCCCGCCAGATTACTAAAAGTATCAGACAAGCAGGCGTTAACATTATCCTTTGCGGGAAAACTTACGTCACACGTCCTTCAACCTGACCTTTACATAGGTATAATACAAAGTCGTAGTACAGCCCTTAGAAAACCGATAATCACCGATAGAAAAAGAAGAGCGTGACATAAAGTGGAAGTCCGACTTTATGCTTTATGTGCAAAAAACAGCGTTCCAAACAGCAGTTGGCATTAATAAAAGCTGAAAATGAGCATTTAACCTACACAACAACATGGGAGTAATTAGTCTTACATCCAATGAAGGAGAACAGCATTCCAGACCATGGCATATACCGGAAGATGGAAAAGCTCATTTCAGACTGGGAAGATTTGATGGCGAATTTGACGTTGGAAACACCAAATGGTTTATTGAACCGGCTGTTCGTCGACTGAAAACAGAACTGATAGCAATAATTCCAGACAAAGAAAAAGCTATTCAAGAGCAGTTGCTTTCGGAACACAACGAAACCGGGCAAGTCATCCTGTCCTTTTCTGCATTCGACATTTTTCGCAACGGTGTTCCGACAGGTGTCCATACATATGTAGAAGATAAACATCTGCCATCGCATTCCTATTTCCGAACGACGGGCCTGTACTACTCACTGAAGTTTTCTGGAACGATAGGCTATCAGGACGACTGGATAATCATAACGGGCCGACTTAAACCCTCCTATGAGGATAATCCCGGTTTCGGTTTTGATGCCGCAATCCGGCTCAATTCAAATGGCTTGGATTGGAGCAAGTACCGGTTTTCAAGCTTGAAAGAGGCATTAAATGCACCAACACAAAAGGTTTGTTTTTTACAAATTACCAATCCAACATTTGAGACGCTTCCCACGGAGATATACAAGTTCGAATACCTAGAATGGCTCACCATTGAGAACAAGCCGGAAGAAGGGCAATGGACCGATTCGGCACGCTTACCATTTAATAAGATATCCGATGAAATCGAAAAACTGAGCCACTTAAAATACCTCAGTATCAATAACGCCTCCATTGAACAGCTGCCTCCGGCTCTCGGAAAGCTTTACAAGTTGGAAATTATCAATCTGAGCCTTTGTCGTCTACTTTCTGTTCCAGCGGATGTGTGGCACTTGCCCGCACTCCAACATCTGCTGATGGCTAAAAATCGGATACAAGAAATACCGGATAACGTCCATTTACCTGCGCTTGTTAGTTTGGACATCAGCGAAAACTTGTTGACAAGATTGCCGGAGGCGATCCTGTTATCCCAGGGTCTCAAATCGATCCGGGCGAGTCTAAATCCTTTCAAAAAGCTGCCGGAAAAATACAATTATTTCAGTGGCCTTGAGCTGACCATCGACGAAAAAAGAAGGCTTTTAGACACCAGCTACCAAGGTGCCGGTGGCACCGGCACCATTAAATGGAATGATCGTACATTTCTGGCCGACGGCTTAAATGACCTCACGGGCCCTCTGGATAAATTGATTATTGACAACGGCCTTGACAGCCTCGAAAGGCCACTGAAATCGCTCGTTAAACTCTCCATCGGATTTCAAACTATCGAAGACGACAGCTATCAGTATATTGGCAACCATCGTTTTGGAGGCAAACCAGATCTGCCTCTGGGGTTCGAATATCCCCTGTTTTACGACGATTACAGTGGGAGTTCTTACAAATACGAATTCATCGCTCAGATCAACTGTGAACTAATAGCATCGTTACAGCATTATTTGCCTCGCGTGGGAACCTTGTTTTTCTTTTTGAAATCCATTCACGATTTGTCAGGAAAGGTGCTCTATGAGCCTAACAACGATAAGTTGCACTCGGGTGCTGAACAACCTGAATCAGATGAAACCTTTTTCGATTTGCCTGATGAGGGGTATCGTCCCTATCAAGCCAAGGCGTTTCAGAGTTGCTCAATTCCGTCCTTTTATGCGTTGAAACAAAATAACTACCTCCTGGAAGGAGCAGCAGAGCAACTAAGAAACAGAGATGATGTAATTAGGTCTTTTCTTGAAAAGTTTGAACAGCCAGTCTCGAATATCTATCATTATGTTCATGGCATCAACACCTACGCTTTTACTCAGCATGAGTCCCCTGAATTACAGGCGGCATTGTTATTAAAGGGAAATCCACAGGATTGGGTGATTCTGTTGAAACTATCGTCGCATGGCGACTTTCAATGGGGCGATGCGGGGGAGTTATTCTTTGTCATACACAAAAGTGATTTGGCTAAAGTAGATTTCAGTAATGTATTTGTCACGCTGGAAAGCAGTTGAGATCCGGAAAGGCACCAAAATGCCTCTTGCCTTATTAGCATTATCGCGCTCACAGGCAGGAGGCACACAACAGAAACAAATTCACGGTCACACGTCCTTCAACCTGACCTTTACATAGGTATAATACAAAGTCGTAGTTGATTCAAATCCCGAATCGGTTCCGAAGATCAGCCACATGTTGCCTTCGGCGTCGGTTTTGCCTTTGACCTCCCCCGATTTTTTAAGCAGCTTGTAACCTACCTTGTTGGTTCCGTTCCCGATGTCACCGAGCACTTTCATATCCGTACCATCATTTGCCTGGTTGATTTTGCCGATGTTCAGGCGGTAATGGTCCTTGTCGTCGAGGGCGTTTTTTGGCTCCACCGATACCGCGCCAACGCCCAGATGTACCGCATTGGGCGCTCCGCCCGCACCTGCCCAGCCGGTCGAAGGGGCATCCGATGCAAACTCGATTGTGAATGCAGCGCTATATTCCTGGTTAGGCTTCAAACCGGTGATTTTCTTTGTAAAATACATGAAAAGATCATCGCTGTGGTTCTTCCCCGAAATCCTGAAACCCTTCTTTTTAGTATCCAAGGGTGCGGGCAGGGCCGCTATCGCCGCTTCCAGTTTCCAGTCCGACTCCATTTTGTTCGGATAGTCAGAAAACCCGGCTACCCAGCTCCGCTTGTCGCCATTGAACTGGTCGCTGACTTCCAATTCAGGTGGTGTGTTCTCTTCGCCTCCGCAAGCCGCGAATAGGAACGGCAGACCGAACATTAAAACTAATTTTTTCATGTGCTATTATTTGGTTTTGTAAATCTACTAAGTGATGCAAAACCTTGTTGCATTAGTTGGAATACTCAGATCAAAAGTTATTCCTGTCCGGCGCCGCTACCCTGAGAATGAACGATCTGTGTCAGATAAATTTTTACCTTTTTGAAAGCGAACCGCTATCATCCCGCGTCGCGGACCTAAGCTGCTTTTTCCGGTTGAAAAACGCATAAATGATCGGAAAAACCAGCAGCGTCAGCACAGTTGCCGTGATCAGCCCGCCTATGACGACGATGGCCAGCGGTTTTTGCGTTTCGGAACCGATCCCGGTCGACATCGCAGCCGGCAGGAGCCCGATGGCCGCCATTAATGCCGTCATCACCACCGGCCGTATTCTCGATTTCACACCCTGCCGTATCGCTTCATCGAGCGGCATCCGGTTCGCGAGATTTTTGTTAAAGACCGATATCAGGATCACGCCATTTTGCACACACAACCCGAACAATGCAATGAAACCTACACCAGCCGAAATTCCGAAGTTCATGTGCGTCACATGCAATGCCAGAATCCCGCCTACCAATGCAAAGGGCACATTTGCCAGCACCAGCCCCGCGTCTTTGGCATTGCTGAACATGATAAAGAGCAAAATGAAGATCCCCAGCAGGCTGACCGGTACCACTTGCGCAAGCCTATCGGTGGCGCGGACCTGGTTTTCGAACTCGCCCACCCATTCCACGGCATAACCTTTCGGCAGGTCGTTCAGTTTCTCTTTCACCCGTTTTTGTGCCTCTGCGATGGTACTGCCCAGATCTCTTCCGCGAACAGAAAATTTAACACCGATAAATCGCTTGTTATTGTCGCGATACACAAATGCGGGCCCCGTAATCTTACGGATCGTCGAAATCTCTTTCAATGGGATCTTGCCACCTGTCAGTGTCGGCACCATCAGCTGCTGGATATGCGTCTCATCGCGGCGGTATTCTTCCTTATAGCGCAGCCGGATATCGAACTTGCGCTCGCCTTCGTACAAAACAGACGCTGTTTTACCGCCGATCGCCATTTCAATCACCGCCTGCACATCTGCCGTACTGACGCCGTACTGCGCCATTTTGTGGTCGTGCAGGATCACGCTGATCTCCGGCTGCCCGATGTTGCGGATCAGGCCCAGGTCTTTGACACCGTCCACATCCTTCACGGCATCCATGGCCACATTGGCGTATTTTTCAAGCTCCTGCAAGTCGGTACCGAAGATCTTGATCCCGTTGCTGGCTTTGTAACCGGCCACCGCCTCGGCGACGTTGTCGACAATCGGTTGCGAATAGTTGTATAAAACGCCGGGATAGTTGCTCAGCAGCTTGTTCATTTCATCGGTTAGCTGCTCTGTATCGATCTTACGCTTCCATTCTTTCTGCGGCACAAGATCCACCTGAAACTGACAGAAATAGAAGCCATTGGGATCGGTGCCATCATTGGAACGGCCAACCTGTGAAAGTACCTGTTTCACTTCCGGGAATGTGCCCAGGTCGCGGCGGATCTTCTTCGCCATATTCACACTCTCCGGAAGCGACATACTCATCGGCAACTCGGCGGTTACCCATAATGCGCCCTCATTGAGCTGCGGCAGGAACTCCGTGCCCAGCAGACTGGCTGAGAACAGCGATACGCCCAAAAATGCCGTCGCGGCGACCATACTGATCTTTTTATGCGCAAAACACCATTCGAAACCGCGGGAGACGGTCTTATCGAAGAAGTTGACGACCGGGTTGTGCTTCTCCCGCACGTTCTTGTTGAGCAGGAACGAGCATAGCACGGGCACGAGGGTAAGTGTATAAAACAATGCCCCCAGCAATGCAAAGCCCAGCGTGTAAGCCAGCGGACTGAACATTTTACCTTCCACTTTCTGGAAACTGAAAATGGGGATCAGAGCGGTAATAATGATCAGTTTGGAAAAGAAAATTGCCTTACCCAGTTCACCCCCCGTCTTTTTGATCAATCCCAGCTTGGAAAGCCGGTTGAACCGGTCCATCCCCCGCTTGTGCGCGAGATGGTCGAGTGCGACAAAGACTCCTTCGACCATCACAACAGCTCCGTCGATGATGATCCCAAAGTCGATCGCACCCATCGAAAGCAGGTTGGCCGACATACCTTTGAGATAAAGGCACATGAATGCGAACAGCAATGCCAGCGGGATGATGATCGAGACGATGACGGTCGTGCGCCAGTCGGCCATGAACAAAAACACGATAACCGTCACAAAAACAATACCTTCCACGAGATTGTGCTTCACCGTCTCGGCGCAGAATTCGATGAGATTGTCGCGGTCATAGAAAGTCACCATCTTCACGTCGGGCGGCAATATCTTCGTATTCAACTCGCTGATCTTCTCTTTGATGCGGGCCAGTACTTCGCTCGGGTTCTCCCCTTTCCGTTGCACCACAATGCCTTCCACGACATCGTCCTGCATACCCAGTCCCACCTGTCCAACCCGCGGCAGATCAGACTCCTTCACATCGGCTACGTGCTTCACCAGCACCGGGTAGTCCTTGACATACTCCACGATGATATTCTCGATATCCTGTGCCGACTCCAGTAGGCCGATCCCCCGCACCACGTAAGCCTGACCGTTTTTTTCGATCACATCACCGCCCACGTTCACATTGCTCTTCGTCACCGCTTCGTACACATCCAGTGGCGTAATATTGTATTTGGCCAATGCGGTAGGGTTCACCTGCACTTCGTAGATCTTCTCCCGGCCACCGAATGCCACCACGTCGGCCACGCCCGGAACGCTCCGCAACTGACGGTCGATGACCCAGTTCTGCAAAGTCAGCAGCTCGCGGCTGTCTCGGTCCTTACTTTCAAGGGTATACCTGAAAATTTCGCCGGTAGGCCCGTAAGGAGGTTGCACCTCAGGATCGACACCCTCGGGAAGTGAAACCGCCCGCAATTGGTTATTAACCTGCTGCCGCGCAAAAAAGTCCTCGATCCCGTCGTCAAAAATGATCTTGATCACCGACAGCCCGAACATTGTAACGCTCCGCACGTTGGCCTTTCGCTGGACGGAGTTCATGGCGACCTCGATCGGCTGGGTCACAAACCGCTCGATCTCCTCAGCGCTCCGCCCGTTCCATTGCGAAACGATGATGATCTGGGTGTTGGTAATATCAGGAAACGCTTCCAGCGGCGTAGCGCGATAGCTCGCAACCCCGGCCACCACAAGCAGCCCCGTCAGGAAAAATATAAAAAAGCGGTTCCGAAGGGAGAACCCCACGATTCCCCGGATGAATTTGGACATTGGTCAATTTTTGAATGAGTGAATGATTGAATTTTGAATGACTGAATGATTCTATTTTGTATGACTGAATAGGTGGCTGTTTGTGTTTGAACAGGTCAAGCATTCGCTCATTGCACCCATTCACCGTTCCGCCGCGGCTCATTCAATCATTCATTCATCCAAAATTGATTTATTGACTCAGCGCGTTGTAAATCAGCAACTGCCCGCTGGACACTACGGCTTCGCCGTTGGTCAGGCCGTGACTGATGTAGGTGCGTTTGGAGAGGTTACGGAATACTTCCACGGGGCGGGCTTCGATCTTGCTTTTGCTTGTGAAAACCAGTACCCAGTTCTTGCTGCGGTCGAAAATGACAGCTTGCGATGGTATGGCCTGCATTTGGACTCCTTCCTCAAAATTGAGGCTGATCGTCGCGTGCATTTCCGGTTTTAGTTTAAAATTGTTGTTCGAAAGCTTAATGCGGATCCGCATGGCCTTGGTTTCCGGGTCCAGTACATTGTAGATCTTATCGACCTTCCCTTTAAAAATCTGATCGGGAAAGCTGATGGTTTTGATGTCGGCAGGCATACCCAATTTAATCTTTGGGATATCACTCTCATTGACATTCGCCATCACCCATACATCGGAAATCTGCCCGACGGTAAAAAGACTCTCCGCATTGTCGGAGCGCAGTTGTGTACCGCGGTTCACGTTTTTATCGATAATAAAGCCGTCGATCGGCGACTTGACTACATAATTGGATGATTTGGAAAGACCGTAAATGGAGAAAATCTCCTTCACACGGCTCAGTTCCGCCTGCGCCTTATCGACCATCTGCCTGGCCGAAGTCACGTCACGGTCGGGAACGAGTTTGCTCTCGTACAGGTCTTCGGTCGACGACAGGTTCTTCTGAGCGATTAGCAGTTCCGCCTGTGCCTCGATCATCTGCCGTTCCAGGTCTGCAACCTCCCCGGAGCGGATCGTAGCCAGTTTCTGCCCTTTCCTAACCTGATCACCCAGCTCCACATCCACCTCTTCTACATTCCCACCTACGAGCGGGAACACGCGGATCATACGGTTTTCGTCGGGTATCACCTTCCCTACCAGGGTCAATTCATTTCGCACGTTCTCGGTCTGCACCGTGTCCAGCCGGATCTGTCGCATCATCGAATCCGACAGCATGAATACCTTAGCTTCCTCTTTGTCCGCAGTTTGCTGGCGACACGACATAGTCCAGGCGGCGGCCACTCCCAACAGAATGGCACATGATATTTTTCGCATTAGGTTAGAGATTTTAAGAGCCGAACAATTCTTCCCCTACTACAAAATTCAGTTCTTCATACACTTTGATCCGGTCAGATTGCAGCCGGTTGAATTCCCTGATATTTTCATGGTAGGTTTCAATGAAGTCAATGAATTCGAGGAGGGTTATATTTCTTTTCTGAAAGTTATCGTACATGCCCTGGTTGAGTTCACGGAACTGGTCGGCAAACCGGCTTTCGACGCTGCGATAGGCATTTTCCGCGATCAACACCTTGTTCCAGGCGGCATTTACCTCATTGAAGACGCTGTTCCGCTTGGCCATTTCCTGCGTTTTGAAATAGCTGATCCCACTCCGTGCTGCCCGGACATTTCCCTGATTCCTGTTAAAAAACGGGAGATCCATCGATGCCGATACTCCGAAATAGTGATTCTGGTAATTGCTCGCCTGGTCATACACCGCACCCACCCGGATGTTTGGGACAGCCAACGCCCGTTGCAATGTCAGGTTCAGTTCTGCTTGCTTCACCGCGGATTCGGCCATTCTCAGGTCGGTGCGGCGGACCAGGGCCACGTCGCGGAGCTGGTCGGGCGTCAATGCCGCAGTCCTGTACTTACCGATATCGGTACTGTCGACGACCGGCTTCACAAACGCCTCGCTATGGAGGTAAATGCGCAATTCCCGCTGGTTTTCGGTGATCTCGAACTGCATGGCAGCGCGGTTATTGCGAAGTTGAAAGAGCAATGATTTCAGTCGTACCACCTCTTTGAGCGATACGTTATTCCGGCTATATTCCCGATCGAATGCGTCGACGGTGGTCGTTAAGGTTTCAATCTGATTATCAAGCAACTGCACTGTTTGTTCCAGGAAATAGGTTTCAAAAAACAGCTGCCGAAGGTCGAATTTCAACGTACGCGCCAAATCGAAAAATTCCAGCTCGGTTTTGCGCGTCGTTTCCACATCGAGTGCTACCTGTTTGGCACGCTTGCCCGCCCTGGAGATAACCTGTTCGAGGCTCACAAATTTTTGCCCCTGCCGTCCCAGATCCAGGAAACCCCTCGACGGATTATAGGCCGCAAGCTCGACCGTCAGGTTGGGATTATCCCACAACTTATCCTGTATTTCGGCCGACTTAGCAATGTCGACCTGGTAACGTTCGGCCAGCAGTGTCAGGTTATTTTTAAAAAAAAGGCTGTCGGCCTGCCGGACGGTGACTTTCAGGGTATCCTGGGCGGACGCAGCAGTGCTCATCCAGGCCAGTAACCCGATCAGGTAAAATCGCATAACTCTTGTTTTTGACGCTGCAAAGATTGGTAAAGCCGCTTTTAGAAGCACCATTTTTGCATTTAGAAATTCATTAAAGTTATATTAGAAGAAGATTAAAAACGGCCCTAACAGTTAAATTTGGCGTCTTTTTCGCTATTCCTCTTTTAATATGTAGCCCATTCCCGGCCGGGTATGGAGCAACTTGACACCGAAATCCCTGTCGATCTTTTTCCGGAGATAGTTGATATATACCTCCACGAAATTAGTCCCGGGGTCAAAATGGAGGTGCCAGATGTTTTTGGCTAGATCCATCTTGGACAGCACCACACCCTGATTGAGCAGAAAATATTCGAGCAAGGCAAACTCCTTGGCTGTCAGCTCGATAAACTTATCAGCACGCGTTACGATCTTCGTATCCACATTCATTTGCAGGTCGGCAATTCCGAGAATGCGTCTTTCGCCCGGAGAATTACTTAGCTCCGAAAGCCGGAGTGCCGCATTGATACGGGCCATCAACTCCCTGAAATCGAACGGCTTTACGATATAGTCGGTGGCGCCCTGTCCCAGGCCTTCGACCTTATCCTCTACTTCCCCGTAGGCCGTGAGCATGATAATCGGCAGCACGGGCTTGAACTGCCTGATTTGCCGGCAAACCTCCAGACCGTTCATTCCGGGCAGGTTGATGTCCAATAAAATAATGTCAAAACGCCCTTCCAGCGCATTCTTTTTACCGGCCAGACCATCCCGGGCTATCTCGGCATCAAAATCCTCTGTCTGCAAGACCCGGTAAATGTTCTGCGCGATCCGCAGGTCGTCTTCGATAATCAGTACCGATTTCTTCATCTTCATTCATGTTTCCAATCAATGATTTGTGTCAAAAAGAAGAGTCATGCAGAGGTGCAAAGTTTCGAATTTACGAAATGAAGGCCACCTTAAAGTGCATTAGATTTTAATTAAATGTTAAATAAAAGCCGACTAGCAATCTGAGAAACAATAATTTACTTCAAATTCACTAAAGCTGATCGGACAGCAACAAAACAATAACGATATCCAGTATACGATGTCCATTTCAACGGCGGCTCATTCACTCATTCAGTTCCATTGCGGCTCATTCATCACCAATCCTCCCTACCTTGCAAAGAAATCTCAACTCCCGCCGCATGTCACCCGCTGACCTCACGATCCGCCTCCTTAATTCCTCCGACCTGCCATTCTGCACAGACCTCGTCCGGCAGGCCGGTTGGAACCAGCTCGATGACGACTGGCTCCGTGCCATGGCGCTCAACCCGGAAGGCTGTTTCCTGGCTGCTTGTGACGGCATTCCTGTTGCCACCACCACCACCTGCCGCTTTGGCCGTATTGCCTGGATAGCGATGGTGCTGGTCGATGAAAGTGCACGCAACCGGGGCATCGGCCAGGCGATCGTCGGCCATGCATTGCAATATCTGGAAAGTGCCGGAATGGAGACGATCCGGCTGGATGCGACGGTTTTCGGGAAAGGACTTTATGAAAAACTCGGATTTAAATCTGAATATGAGCTCATCCGGTTTACAGGTACAGCCATGCTGGACGAAGAGCTGCATTCCGGGGCAATGCCGGTAACTTCGCCGCAGTTACCAGCCAGGCTGACCGCACTGGACGAACGAATAACGGCAGCGCCCAGAGAAGACTTCCTGTTTTCCCTGCACGAGAAAGAGCCTTTTTACCATTTTGGGAATAACCTCGAAATACGCGCTTATGCGGGGGCACGGGCAGGCAGGAATGCCGTACAGATCGGCCCCGCTATTGCCGAAACGCCGGCGTCGGGTAAGACCGTTTTAAATGCATTGATGCGTAAATGGAACGGCCATCGGGTTTTCGTGGACATTCCTGTGGCAAATATCGCTGCTTTGGATTGGGCGGAGAAAATTGGTTTGACAGAACAAAGGAGATTTGTGAGAATGAGCAAGGGCAAAAAGCCTGCGGATTCGCCGGAAATGATCTGGGCAAGCTCAGGCCCGGAAAAGGGCTAAACGTTCATATAATAAAACATTCGTTTTCAGTAAAGGCCATGACATTTCAAATAGCTGCCTTAAAGCTGCAAAACCTGTATTTCAAACAATTCCGGTTTCCGAAGTAAACATTATCCAAAACATTTCATTTAATTTATCTAATTGCGTTTTCTTTGCATTGACTAAAAACCCGACACATGCGTTACATTCTCCTCCTTTTTGCCCTGATCGGGTACGGCCAGAATATTTGCAATGGTCAGTCATTTTATGCAGTGCTGGTTGCCGATACGAAGGATCCGGAACTCGGGCCGAGTTGTGAAAAAGATCTGGTGCAAATGTCGGCCGCGTTGAAAAACATCGCTTCCAAAATCAATTTCCGGTACAAAGAAATCATTTGCAGCCAGGATCAATTTGGTAAAGCAGGTATTGAAAAAGCGCTGTCCGGCCTGCAATGTACCCCCAAAGACATTATCTTATTCTATTACACCGGCCATGGAATCAACACTCCGGCCGACCAGACCCGCTTCCCCATCCTGCGACTGAACGACCAGCAGCTCGCGCTGGAAAGCATTCATACCAAACTCAAAGAGAAGAAAGCCGGCTTCTGCCTCACATTTGGAGACTGCTGCAACAACCTGCTTTCGGAAGCCGGAACGCCTCGGCGGGCTAACCCGGTTTTCCGGGGAATCGGTGTGTCGAAAGATGGCGAGATCCTGCAAAAACTGTTCGTGCAGTCGAAAGGCGACCTGATCCTGAGCAGCGCCAGGAAGGGTGAGCGCGCCACCGCCAACCCCGACGCAGGTAGCTTCTACAGTGACAACTGGGTACAGGCACTTTCTTACGCGCAGCATAACAACGCCCACATCAGTTGGGAATCGCTGTTGCGTGATGCTGAAAACCGGCTACAAGAGACACTGAAATTCCTTCCCGACTCCCTGCGCCACCATTCACAATGGCTGCCCAATGTAACCGAACAACCCCTACCCTGCGCGCGGGCGGGTTTCAACGAGGTGAACCGTTTTCTGAACCTCATGGCAGACGAAAACGTCCGGTTTAACGAGCGTAACCGGTTGCGGGTTGCAGGGCAAAAACAGTTGTTCAGTAGCTCGGCTCAGGTCGCGATTTACATGAGCGACCCTGCCAAGCCGGTGGAAACCCAACCCATCGACCAGTTTCTTAAAAGGGTCGTCAACACGGCGCCGCTGATCGGCCAGTTCAACTTTGTGGAACGGCTTTCCGATATTTCCGACGATTGCCTGTACAACCGCATTACCTTGCAGGAAGTCAGGACCGACCGCTAGCATTCCGGAAAATTGCCCGAAAACATGTACAGATTTTTATTTCTTATCATCGCCACCGTCCTTTCACGGAACCTTGCTGCCCAGCCGGATGTGAGTCCCGCGCGGATCGCCGAGTTTCAGAACCTCACGCAGCAGCGTGTCAACGACCTGCAACTTTACATTTCGCTCATTGGCAACAAAAGCCTTCCCCGAGAACAACGCGAGCAGGCCGTAGACCTTGCATTAGGCCTTTTTGAAAAAGACTATCTTGTAAAAGGTAAAAGGCGTTCGCCATATGTGCAGGTGTCGCGCAGGAACGGCACTGTGTCGGCCATTCCGGTAAAGATCTATTTCAAAAACCTGATGTACGTCCCATTCAACAAGGTTGAAATTACCTACTACGATGCGGCGGTAGTTTCGGGATTCGAGAAAGGAACGGACGGTAACTACCACGCTGTCGCTACCTATTTTCAACAGTTCAAGGGCCTGGACCAGCAAGGTAACCTCCTCTACGGGAGCCGCGACCGGAAAGACATCCGTGTGACGGCCCAAAGCGCGGCTGTGTACCGGGAAGCCGGGAAAGAGGATCTTAAGATTTTCTTCGGAGACATTACCGTCAAAGATACCGTGCCTATTCCGGGCTTTCAGTGATCATGAAATGCTTCTGTACGCTCTTGCTTTGCTGGTTATCGGGGGCCACCGCTTTCGCGCAAACCATGCAGCAAGTGCGGCGTGCCGGCAGCGAACCGCACATGAAAGACCAGGTGCTTCATTTCGATGATTTTGTCAGACGTTTCAATGGCGTTACACCAGAAACCAGGCGCGACGCATTGCTGCAACTGTTTGACCAGGACGATCCGCGACGCAAAACCCGGCACGTCGCTTATACCGTCTATACGCATCTGATCAGGGAATTCACCGACGACATCCTCCAAGAAAAGGTAGTGATTCCTGCCAGATTTCAGGCTGAGGCATCCGTCCGGCTTGCGGCCCGTTATCAAGGGCAGCCCGACACGCTGGGGCTGTATTTGAAAAAAGAATATACTGCTGACCATGCCTCCTACTGGCATATTA
The DNA here is from genome assembly GCF_059568735.1 of Dyadobacter ginsengisoli DSM 21015. Classification (NCBI taxonomy): domain Bacteria; kingdom Pseudomonadati; phylum Bacteroidota; class Cytophagia; order Cytophagales; family Spirosomataceae; genus Dyadobacter; species Dyadobacter ginsengisoli. The sequence continues at coordinate 131,294 of NZ_JCANTY010000008.1, read as the reverse complement.
CAGCTGTTGCAAAACCTGTGTTGCTCCGCGAAAATGCGCAAACAGACTGTCAAGCGACCAATCCTACCGATTTACCTCCTAATGCGCACGAGGTCAGCTTTCTTCCACTGCTGCGCGGCATACTGGACCATCAGAGTCTCTGTCCTTTTACGCGTTGCCGCGACTGTGTGAATGGCGACTGGCAGCAAACCGAACATGCATTGCAAACAGGCCGATTGCAGGTCGAAAACGTCTCGGCAGTCGTGATTCAGCTGAATGCGGGCACCCGCTGGCGCATCGAAGTCCGCGAATTCATCCGCGAAAAAGGTAATTCCGGCTGGCTGATCAGCAATATTACTCCCCTATGATTTTACAAGCCTGTTAAAAAACAAAAAATAAAGCGGAATTGCTGATAAGGTTTTGTCGATTGCCGGTATAAAACAAAGCGTGACAATACCTGGACCCGTGGCCAAAGCGTTTCGCCACTTGTTAAAAACCGCTGATGACGACGCCCCAAAACCTGTTCTTTATTTTCTCTGTAACCAAAACACTGGCATTATTAACTTGCATGGTCGTTTTTCAGGGAAATGTAAAAGCGTCGGATCAGCCGTCGGGGCCAGGCCAGGAAACGGTTCCGGATAACAACGCAATGATCGACCTGCCCGTGCAGGCGAAAGTGGATACAGTACTTGCCTATGTTGAAGCATTGCGCCGACAGATTTCGAACGACGACTTTTTCAGGATCAGACAAAAATGTGAAATCCTGTTCAGTGCGAGTGGATACGTGAGCCTGGAAACCGGCGACGGACGGGTGCTACGCCTGACGAAGGCGGAATTCCTGCTGCGGGTACGTGAAAACCGCCTCCGTTATGAATTACAACAATCGACATTGCTGCTGAATGACCGGTTCCGGCAGGACCAGACGAACCGGTGGTTTTGCCGCAGCACAACTTTTCATGCAGTGAGCCGGTTTGACAGGGGGAGTCCTGTTCCGGTAAAAGTAACATCGGTGCAGCACAAACCGGTGCTTAAGAAAGCCCCGACCAACAGCGAAAGCTACTGGCAGATCATAGCGCTATCATTCAAAGAAATATAAGAATCGTGAACAGAAATTTACCCATTAAAATACCCGGAACACTCCTCCGCAAGCTCTTTTGCCTGATGGCGCTGCTTTCTGTATTCGCGGCCACGCAACCGCGTGCCAATGCGCAGAAGCGTGTGATGGGGCTTAAAATGGATGACAGCAAATACCTGAACATCCCCCGAAAGTCGGCCCAGGTGAGGTTTAAAGGCGCATTACCCGCTTCGTACAGCATACGCGAGTACCTTCCCGAGATCGGCGACCAGGGAACAGATGGCACCTGTGTAGGCTGGGCGGCAGCCTACTATATGCGGACTGCCGTGGAAGCGTCCCGGAGCGGCCTGCGCAATAACCCCGCCGAGATCGGAAAAATAGCATTCTCGCCCTGGTGGTTGTATGCCAAACTAAAAGTCCATCCCGACTCCAATTGTGCGGATGGCGGATTTCTTGAAGATGCTTTACTAGTCATGAAAAATAAGGGTGCAGCCAAAATGGGCTGCGCCCCGCTTTCGTGTGGTGACCGTTACGAGCAATGCGACGCGGCTGCCACCGCATTCCGCATTGCCGACTACGCTACCCTGTTTCCGCCCAAAGCTTCCGAGGGCGAAGCCAAACAGCGCATCCATGCCATCAAGTCGGCACTGGTGGAAGGCACACATGCAGTCCTTGTGGGCATTATGGTACCTCCCTCCTTTATTGAGGAAGCTACCGAACATTGGCGGGCCGCACCAGGTGAAAGTCTGGACAACACGCTCGGGGCGCATGCCATGGCTATCGTAGGCTACGACGATCACATCAATGGGGGTTCATTCCTGATTGCCAACAGCTGGGGCAAGAGCTGGGGACAGGACGGTTACACCTGGGCCAACTACGACGATATGATCCGGTTTATCCGCCACGCCTATCAGGTCTTTCCGGAACCCCATGCGGTGGCCAAGCCCGGCACCATCACGCTCAAAGGCGCTGTGGATTTTGACCTGAACGGCGGACAGATGCCCGTTCAGACCGTGCTGACCCGTGGTCTCACCGTCACTTCGGACCAACCTGGCCATCACGGAGGGATGGTCACGTACAGGATGAAACAGCCTTATACATCAGGCACCCGTTTCAAAATGACGATCCACAACAATAAGCGGTCATACGTATACATTCTTGCCTCCGATCAGCAGAACCGCGTCGCCCGTCTGTTCCCGTCCTGGCCGGAGGAAGGTCTCGTTAGCGCCGTGGTACCAGCCAACAACGTTATAACACTGCCCTCGTCCGGCAGCTCGTTCACGCTGGATGATATTACAGGTGAAGACTATTTCGTTATCCTGATTTCGGAAAAGGAACTGAATGCCGAGCAGGTTTCCGAGCAGATCAGAAATGCCGGCGGGTCTATCGAGCAGAAACTATATTCGGCACTCGGGCGTGAATTCATTGCGGTAAAGGACATAGCCTATCAACCCGGACAGATCGGCTATGAAGTAAAAGGAAACCCGACGGGAAGCGTTGTTCCATTGCTGGTAAAAATCACCCATCGTTAATTAATGCGCTTATGCTAAATTTAGAGTGGTTGTAACCTCCTTTTGATATCATTTTACTATTTTTAAAAAAATTATCGATATAATATTGAGTAGCGTCAGGCACGGATAAAACGATTCAATACTGAACCCGATGAACAAATTCTACCCGCGGAGCTATACTACCGGTTTTAAATGGCGATCAGCGACCAGGCTGGTTGCTTTTGCCGTTTGCATTGCGTTCGGGTTGGCAGGTGCGCGTGCACAGGATAAGATCGTTTTGAAAGATGGAAAAGAAATAGAGGCGAAAATTCTGGGCACCAGCGAACCCTATATCAAATACAAAAGATCGGACAACCTTTCCGGCCCGGATTATTTCCTGTACAAATCCGATGTTCTGCGGTTGGATTACAATAAGAATGCCGCTAGTGAACCGCAAAAACTGTCGGCACAAACCGAAAATACAATCAATAAAGAAATCGCCGAGCTCGATTTGCAGTTGTTGGAAAAAAAAGCAAAGATTTATAAAAGAAAAAGCACGATTTACTTTGCGATCGGAACCGGCGCGATCATTGGCGGGGTAGCTACACTGGTATCGGTTAACGGTAATTACAAGGATTACAAAAGACAGATCAGGGCCACCAACGACGATTACGTGGCCTGGTATAAATCCAATTACGATTCGGAACCCGCCGCATCGCACCTGGCACCGGTGAAAAGTTTCGGATCATTTGGTTCACCCGGGATTTACATCGGCGCGGCAGCCATGGCAGGCGGCCTCGCGTTTGAATTGCTCGGGATAAAAAATGCAGCTATCACACGGAAAATACGGAAAGAATTGAAAGAAAAAAGGACACAGCTAACATGCCAGCCGTTTTATCAGCATATCAGCGGAACGGGCGGCGTCCGGTTATCCCTTCGGTTTTGAAAAACGCAAAAGCAAGACGTTCCTGATCAACGATATCAACATCATTCCTTTTACAATGAAAAGTTTATTTACGTTCTGGCTTCTGGCATCCTGTTCTCTGGCACAAGCGGCGCTTCCGGCGAATGGTACCGAAACGGATACGCTTTATTTCAGGTCCAGGGAAAAACAGGTGGTGGAAGTCAAAGAAGTTTATCCCGACCAGCTCCGTTATGTCAAGCCCGGCGAGACAATATTCCACACCGCGCAACTGAATGAAATTGCAGAAGTGGTGTACACCAATGGTGTAAAAGATGTTTTCAATCCCTACGCAGCCACTGAAAAACCGGATATCCGCTGGCTGAGCGAGGCACAATATACCTACAAACCGGAAGTACGGCTGAATGCCTGCGTTCTGAACAGCGCCGACAAGATACAGATCGAGGTCAACGGCGTAATTTCCCCCGCGACGCGCTCTTTCAAAACCCTTCCGCCCAAAGACAGCACCTGTACCGGCGGGACGCCGGTATCGCAACAGGTAATCCTGCGGGAAGGCAAAAACGACATCCGTATTGTTGCGTCCAATGCATTCGGCGATGCCACTTCGGAAACACTCTCGGTGATGTTTGAAAAAGCAGGCAAACGGGTAGCGTTGGTGGTAGGAAACTCATCTTACCAGAGCGGTAGCTTACTTCAGAACCCTGAAAATGATGCCCGGGCCGTGACCGGGAAACTGGCGGAACTGGGCTTCGACGTGATCGAAAGGATCGATGCCAGGCAAGGCGAGCTGCGCGCAGCCGTGGCACAATTCGGCAGCAGCATACAGAACCGGGACCTGGAAGTTGCATTGTTCTACTATGCCGGCCATGGCATGCAGGTGGGCGGCAAAAATTACCTGCTTCCGGTAGACATTAATCCGCAGTCGGAGATGGAACTGAAAGTGCTGGCTGTCGCAGCGGACGAAATCCTTGAACAAATGGCAGCACTCGACGACAAATCCGAGCGCACCAACATCATGATCCTCGATGCCTGCCGGGATAACCCGCTGAGCCGCAGCTGGACCAGAAGTTCCGGTGGCAAGGGCCTGGCGAGCATGAGCGCTCCCCCGGGTAGTCTCATTACCTTTTCGACAACACCCGGTTCCACCGCCCTCGATGGCGACGGCCGTAACAGCCCCTATACATCCGAACTTCTGAAAGCCCTCGGGGTCCCCGGCCTGCGTCTGGAAGAAATTTTCCGGACGGTGCGCGTACGGGTCATGGAGCTTACCAACCGTCAGCAGATACCCATGGAAAACAGTCTGCTGACCCGCGAAGTGATCCTCAATAAAACTGTCAGATAACAGAGTGCCTCATCACAGGTCGTAACGGCCTCATGCAGCAAACGCGATCGGATATGAAAGGGCTAATTTTAGTGCTGGCTTTTCTTTTGCCGTTTCAGGTCCAGGCTCAGGAAATCAGCGAGTATTTTCAGATCAGGGCGGCGGAACGGGTAAAACAGGTCCTGAAAGACTTTGAATCGGCTTTTGGAGTCCTCACGAACCCCTATGTGACCGACCCGGACGAGCGCGCAGATGCGAACAATCGTATGTGGGCAAGCGTGCGGACAGACGCGCGCTTTACCAATGACCTGGTTCCTCAAAATAAGGGTTCGAAACGAATCGACTTCGCGGAGTATTGCAAAATTGCATCGGCCGCATATCAGCAAAGCGGCATCTCATTACATTTTGAATGGGAACAGGCAGAGTTGAAGCCTATCCAGGAAGGTTATCTTGCGCTTTTCTACGGGACCAAGTCTATTTACGGGAAATATCAGAATCAAAAACTGGTTCGTCAGGAAGACCTCCCCTGCCGTGCCGGTGTGTTTGTAACCCTGAAAGACAACCAGGTTACAGAAGCCAAAATAGGTTTTATTGATACCAACCTGAGTGAAAAAGGCCGAAAGCTTATTTCCCTTACCTCACGGAAGAATCCACTCGAATTTGTGACATTGACCGAGGTCGTGGAACAGCTGGCATTGAAGATATCCCAGACGATACCACAGAAAAGCACGCGGAAATTGTCGGTCGAGGAGCTGACTTTCAACGGGCACGGCGTTTCAAATGATTTCTCCAAACAATTGACGGGTATGATCAAATCCTCGCTGACCCGGCTGAATCACGACATTGCAATCGATACAGGTGGAGTACGCAGTTCGGAGCATTATCTCACATTAAAAGGCGACTTCATCCACGCCGGTAATTTCCTAAAAATCAATGTCCGTTTGTTCGACATCGAAAACAAAGCCATCGGCTCGAAGAGCTCATCCGACATCCTGCTGGCCAACATTGCCCGGGAGGACATCGAACCTGACGTGCATTTATTGAAAGAGGCCGAACATATCCGCGACATCACCAGCGGCAGTGAATCCGATACCCCGGCCGAAGCCCACAATGCGAAAGAAATATTCCTGGAAGTAGGCACTGACAAAGGTTTTGGTCCCCAGACTTACCGGGAGGGCGATATCATGAAACTTAAAATACGCGTCAACAAAGCCTGCACGGTCCGACTCATTTACCGCGATGCGGCGGGAAACCTCATCAGGCTACGGAACAACGACTTTGAAATACGTACCGGATCGGTCAACCAATGGGTGGAAATCCCGGAACGTTTTCAGTGTGCGGCCCCGTTCGGACTGGAGACTTTGTTTGCCTATGCTACGACCGGCACATTTAAGCCCATCGGAAAACTGCGGCATTCCGACGGATACACTTTCATTATGGATGATTTGAAAACAGTAATCGGAAACTCAATGGATTCGTCGGTTGCCAAATGCATTGTTCCCATTACCACGCAGCCCAAAAGGGTGCAGCGAATAAATTGAAATGGATTGGAAAACACACTGATGACCTCAAACGACCCTTGTAAGGCCTATCGACAATCGGAGTCCAGATTTTATCAGGAATTACGCGATGGTGCAGAGCAGGCCTTTGCGTGCCTCTATCAGCAGACCTACCGCCAATGCATTCCCTATGCTTTGGAAAGGGGCACAGGACAAGACGATGCGCGGGACCTCTTGCAGGACTGCCTCGCGATATTTGTCGATAAAATAAGGGATGGAAGCTACGTCTACCAGGAAGGCGTTCAGATCACGACCTATTTTTATCGCATATATATCAATCAATGGAAAAAAAGCCTGGAAAGCCGATCGCGGAAAAAGGAAGTCCGGCTGGAAATCAATCCTGGTACAGACGATGACGATCCGGAAAACAGTGTTAGCAAGGCGTCTCATTCAGTAAGCAGGGCGGTATTTACCGGTGAAGACGGGGATGAGCAAATCATCGACATCCCGGAACAGGTGCTGGAAGCCTACGACGATGACGAGCGGAACTGGATCTTCAAAAAACTGCACAGAGCCTTCGGACTGCTCGCAGAGGATTGCCGGAAAATGCTCCATTGGTTCTATGTAGAGGACCGGTCATTACGGGAGATAGCTACCGAACTGGGCATGACTGAGAACTCCGCTACTGTGAAGCGCTTTAAATGTGCGAAGTATCTGAAAGATAAATTCCATTTGGGATGATAAGGAATGACAGGACATCCGTATAAACCAGCATGATCGTCCAAAAAATAAATTAGCATGGAGCTTTCCGAAAACACTTTTTTTGAGATCCACGAATATCTGAAAGGAAATGGTAATCCCGCGGCACGGGCTGATTTCGAGCAACGTTTGCGACAGGATCCGGAGCTGGCACAGGAAGTGCGGCTTCAAAAACGGATCCAATCGGGATTGAGAGCCAATGAGTTGAAGAAAGTGTTCGGACAAATCCACGAGCAGTTGCTTTCCGAGGGACTCCTTCCCGCAAATCACGAAGAAACTAAACACACAGCAACTAAGCCGCTGCCCGTCAGTACATCCAGAAAATTATGGCCCTATACGGCCGCGGCGGCGAGTGTGGTACTGGCGATAGGCATTACCTGGTTCTTTTACTGGTCTCCGCGCAGCCGTTCTCATATTGCAACAAGATCCGATCGGCAGGTTCCGATGGTGGCCGATTCAATGTCCGTTACGCCGAAGGCCACCAGCCCGGCGACAGACAAACAGACCGCACATCAGTCGTTGCCAAAGCGGCAGAAAGTGTCGCCTCCCTCTGCTGAGACCCTTTTTGCCAGCTATTTCAGCCAGCCGGGCGCATTGGAAAGCCCATTTTCCCGTGAGAAATACGGACTGAGCCCCGCAGCGCTGACCCAATGGCGTACGGACACGGCAACGGTGTTCCGAGGGGTCAGATTATTGGAAGAAGGCCATGCCGCATCCGCATTGGAAGAGCTCGGCAAATTGGAAAACAGCCGCTATCAGGAGCTGAAATCCAACGCTGCCTGGTATATTGCACTCGCATTGCTGCGCCTCGACCAGCGCGAAAAATGTCGTGGGCAGCTGAATGGCATTGTGACAGACAACGCAAGCCCTTATCGTGAAAGAGCCCGAAGGCTATTGGAGCAACTCGATTAATGAAACATACCCTTACACATTTATTAGTACTAATCTTATTTGCTGCCGGCTGCCACATGGATATTCCAGGAAAGCCGGTAGCTGATTTTTCTTTTAACCCTTCCGCCGGATGCCAGGCGCCGTGCAGCGTCACTTTTACCAGCACATCGGAGAATGCCGCCAACCTGCAATGGGACTTTAACGATGGGAGCCCCAAGGAAACAGGTGCCACCGTCACACACGAATTCAAGAATGGCAAAGATTACCACGTCAAACTGACCGCGAAAAGCGACGACGGGGGCAGTCACGGTGTGACCAAGATCGTGAACATCACCACAGCTCCGTCTGCGGTGCCGATTGCCGATTTTAGCTATACAATCTCCAGCGACAGCATTGCCCCGGCTACCATTAGTTTCAAAAACGAGTCGAAAGACGCCGACCGGTACGAGTGGCACTTCGATGATCCCGCATACACCACCGAGAACCCAAATACCAGTCAGGAGCAAGATCCGTCGCACACCTACATCAACGCAGGACGGTATGAAATTACATTAATCGCCTACAATGGCGACAAACCATCGGTACCCGTCAAAAAATCGATCCGGGTCAAGATCTCGGTCACTTCCATACATGCATTCAGCATCTCGGGAGGCGACAATTCCCCTACCGACATCGTGACGGACGTCAGCGGTAATATTTACGTATCGGGCACCTTCAAAGGCGCTGCGAATTTCGGTAACAGCATCACTGCATCATCCCGGAACGGCTCCACTGACTTTTTTGTAGCCAAGTACAATGCCAACTGGCAATGCCTGTGGGTGTATAACGATGGCAGCAACGGTGAGGACCATATCAACGACATTATCCTCGACAACAGCGGTAGTATTTACCTGGCAGGATACGTTTCCGGGACGATTGCCGGAGGAGGCGTAACGCCACGTGGTGGTTTGGACGGGTTTGTGATCAGCCTCAATACATTCACAAGCAAGCGGCAATGGATCAGCACATTCGGAGGACCTGGCGAAGATCGGGGACGTGCGCTCGCCTTCCACCAGACCCCCTCGGGTCCGAGGCTATACCTCGGCGCGACGATCGTCGGGGACGGTAAAACGAGTAATATCGAGTTCAACGAGACTAAATATGTAGCCGTTGGAAAAGATTTCTGCTTTGCATATATCAATCCGGTAAATGGCCAGATCACAAAATCGGTGCTCGTAACCAACCCCGGCGAACAATCCATAGAGGCATTGGCAGTTGACCAGAACGGCAATGTATATATGACCGGAGCGTCCGATAAGGGAATCTCCTTTCCCTCGGTAAAGCCTGCTATCACCAGTTTGGGTGCGATAGATGCTTACATCGCCAAATGGGCCCTGAGCACCGAGCAATTTGAATGGGCCAAACAAATCGGCTCGACGCTCGATGATTTCGGATATGACCTTGCCATTGACCGGCAAAATAGCGTGTATGTGACCGGGATGTCCAAAGGCTTCATCCGGGAGCTGAACGTGAGCTCGACCGGTGATGATAACGTGTATGTGGGCAAATGGAATTCTTCCGGGAGCGCGACTGCCGGCAAAAACGGATTTAATGAAAGCGACGCTGACTATACGGGCGGCATTGCCTTTACGCCGCGCGGTACCATCCTGGTTTCGGGCTCCTATTCTAAAAAAGGACGTTTCCCGTTCAGCAGCAATGCAACAGTGGAATCCTCCGGCGAAACGGACGTCATCATCACCGAACTCGACCTCAACGAACTCAATCCAACCGGCAATTTTCTGGTGACTGCCGGCGGGCCAGGTGAAGACAGGGCTGTAAAACTCTGCGTAACGCAGGACGCCTATGTGTACAGCGTAGGTAAATTTGTGGGTACATCTACCTACAATGGTGCCATACTCCGAGGTAACACCACGACTCCCGCAACCTATAACACCTACATCGTCCGGTATAAATTATGAAGGTAGTGCATCAAAAAAGAGCAGATGAAGCACCTGCTCTTTTGTTTCTGGATGTGAAGCCATTGCTTACACTTGACAATGACATAGACGATCATGTCGGTGATTTGTTACAGGTACCTGTGAATTGCAAGGGATAATTCACTTTTTAGTTTTCATCAATCCGTTCCGGAACTGGTAGCTGGCGCATTGGTACCAGGCAACGGCTTCATTGGTCAATTTCAGGTCCGCGCCCGCCTCCCGGGCAGACCCGTCTTTAAAATCCGGGCGGAATATGCCTGCTATTCGCTGCGGCTTCAGCACCACCAGCGAATCGTGCCGGATGTATCCCAGGCTTTGATAGGTACTGATAAACGCCCGCTCCCTGCCTGGTTCGAGTTTGAAAATGTCGTAGCCGAAAAACTTGCTGCGATAGGAAAAATGCAGCAAACCGAGGATCGTCGGACCTAGATCGATCTGGCTCATGAGCCTGGCCATCGTACCGGGCTGGATCAACTTCGGAGCATATACGAGTAAAGGTATCTTATACTTGTTGACGGGAAGGTCGGTTTTACCCGCGCTCGACGCACAATGGTCAGCGACGATGACAAAAAGCGTGTTACTGAACCAGGGCTTATTTTTCGCTTCCCTGATAAATCTGCCAATCGCATAATCCGTATATTTTACCGCCCCTTCCCGGCTGCTATGCGAAGGAATATCTATCCGTCCCGCCGGGTAGGTGTATGGCCGGTGATTCGAAGTAGTCATGATGTGTGCAAATACGGGCCTCCGGCTGTCATACACCTTGTCTATTTCGCGCGTTGCCAATGTAAACAGGTTCTCGTCAGCAACACCCCAAATGTTTTCGTAGTCGATATCCTTATCGGACAGTACCGTCCGGTCTACCACCTTGTAGTCATTGTGGCCAAAGAAGTATCCCATATTATCGAAATAGCCGTAACCTCCGTAAATGAACCTTGTCTCGTAGCCTTTTTGCCGGAATATCGAGCCCAATGAAAAAAGGCCCTCATTATGTGGCCTGCGGACAATAGACTGGCCGGGAGTGGGCGGTGTGCAGAGCGATAATGCTTCAAGTCCTCGCACGGTACGTGTGCCTGTCGCATACAGGTTTGTAAACAACAGGCTTTGCCCTGCCAGCGCATCCAGATTAGGTGTGATATGCTGTTCATTGCCAAAGGCGCCCAGAAAGTCAGCACTCAGGCTCTCCACGCTGATCAACACCACATTCATCCGGAGCTCTTTACCGGCATTCACGATATCCCGCTCGATGCTGAACGGGTTCTGGTTTATAAAACGGCTTTCGCTGGTTTTAATCAGTCTCCGCATCTGTCCAAAGGCTGCATTCTCCGGCAGTTTTCTATAAAACTGATTGTAATCCAGTTCATTGTTGCGGTAGGCCGCAAACAGCTCGTACATGCCGTTGCCTGCCAGCTCATTGACATAAGCATTGCCGCTAAACTGTCTGATTTTATTATCAACCCAAAAAAACACGACCATTAGCGACACCCCATAACCCAGCATGATCACAGACCGCATTCCGAACCGCATCAAATCCGATGATTTTCGTGCTTTCGCGATCTGCCCCGCCAGAAACCAGGTCAGCAAAGCGGTGAGCATCACCAACATACCAATGATAGCCTCTACCGGGTAGGATTGCCGGATATTTCCGACTACCTCCTGAGTGTAAACCAGGTAATCGACAGCGATAAAATTGAACCGGGAGTCGAACTCATCCCAGAAAACCCATTCGGAAACTGCGTTGAGGAGTAACAGGAATATGAAAAAGAACAACAGGGAGGTCTGTACCCAACGGTATCCCCTTTTTCCCACAAACCTTGCAGGCATCAGCCAGCCAAAAAGCATCAAAGGGAGAACAAAGTACAGGGCATTTATCAGATCGTAAAACAATCCGATGCCGAGCATTCCCAGGATATTGGTTAACTGGAAATCGACATTACTGCCGGACTTGATCATCAGCGCAAACCGGGTTAATGTCGAAACCGCGACCAGCAACGCCGCCACCATGAGCGGGGTGATCAGGAAATCTTTTTTCAAAATGCCCTTTTTAAAGGCTGTGGGAACGAACCGGATAGCAGTCGCCATTCAAAATGATTCTTGGAGGTGTCAGAAGGGCAATAGCCCTGTTTTCATACCGGCAACCTACCAGCCAATTCTGAATTCTTTTTGAATTTTGATCAATATGCCGGATACGGATGGCTCTTACCTTTTCCCCACTTATACCGATGCGTCCAGTAAGCCACTTTCATCGACAGATAGCCGATCCCCGCCCCTACCAGCACATCGCTGATGTAATGCCGGTTGTTCGCAACCCGCAGCAACCCGACCGAAGATGCGACAGTATAGGAGGCATAAGGCATCCAGGGATAGCGATCCTGGTATTCCTCATTCAGGAAGGTGGCAGCCGCAAATGCCTGGGTAGTGTGCCCGGAAGGGAAAGAATTGTAAGAACTTCCATCGGGGCGGAGCGTATGTGAGGCCGATTTGAGGAGCGTGGCTGTCGTAAGGGCCATCGCCTCTCCTTTGATCAAAATTACAGTCCGGTTGAGGATGTCGGTTTTTGAATGCATGCCGAAAGCATCGAGACCATAAGCGACTACGAGCGGCGAAAACTGCAGATAATCATCCACGTGCGTTCTGAACCGCGGCATAATGCGGTTACGCTCTTCTGCCAGCTCGTTTTTGACGGATTCCTCCGAATGCCCGTTGGCAATCAACCCGCCGATAATCAGGGATACCGGTGGATAAAACTGACGAAGTGAAAGCGGCTTTCGGACAGTCAGGCTGTCAACGGCAAAGGCATGGCGCGGAAACACCAGGGTAGAAAGTGTAAGAAAAACGATGAGGAGGCGCATGGGTAATGATGAATGACTGAATGAATGAATCATCCGCAGCGGAACTGGAACGAGTGGATAGGCTCAAAATTTATAACTATACCCCACCCGCACCACCTGCGTTTCGTAGTAGTCGCGGCTGGTGTAATTAAAGCCGTCGCCGGCAACCTGCTTCCGGATCACCAGCGTTCCAAAAAGGTCAGTGGCGTTTACGAAGACTTCTCCTTTGCTCAGCTGTCGTTTGGCTCCGGCATCGACCGAGAAACGATAGTCGGTGCGCCCCTGTGGCACAATGTCGGGGGCCTGATAAATGGCTGCGATCTGCAATTCCGCTTTTTTGCCTTTCAGTACTGCGTTCACTTTCGCGCTACCAGAAGTCAGTGTCTGCTTATCCGCCCTGTAAACTGACGGAACCGGGTACAGATTTTTGACGAAAAATGCATTGATCGTGTTTTTGTAAATGTTTCCATTGACGTGCAATGCAAACCATGGAGCCAGATCCTGCTGCCATTCGAGCTCTCCACCGGCATTGTAACTTCTGCCCGCATTTTGAAAAATGTTATAAATCAAAGTACTACCGGGAAGGGTAGTCCCGATGCGCGTGATCGTGCCGTTGATCTGCTTGTGATACAGGGCCGCATAGAGCGAACCATTGGTCCAGCTGGTTTTGTAGCCTGCCTCCCAGGAACTGGTGAACTGCGGTTTAAGGGCCGGGTTACCTATTTTGATGATCTCTGCGTCATCGTATTTTGGAAAAATACGGATATCGACCTCATTTGGCCTGTCGACACGGCGGTTGTAGAACAACGAGACCTTATTATGTTCATCCAGCTTATAGGCAAACCGCACATTGGGAAATGGTTTGGCATAGCTGTAACCATCGCTGTGGTAGGTCGGATGTGTGGGATTGACGTTGTAACGGAGATCTATGTACTCCACCCGCAGCCCGGCTTCCACTTCGAAGTTTCTGTTTTCAAAAACATAGTTGCCATACACTGCGGGAATGGTTTCCTTATAATGTGCCCAGCCACCGGCCAGGCTGTCGATCGGCGAATTCAGGCCCGGAAAAAACTGCATGTTGGTCGGTATAAAGCGCCTTCTCAATTTCAGCCCGCCTTCGAACCGGCCATACCGGAGCGGGCGAATGTAGTCGGCATTAAGATCGAATACATTTTCGTCCGACAACAGCTTGAATGCATCTTTACCCGTAAAATCGGGCATGATGTTGGTGAAAAAGTACTGTTCGTTTTCACGATGAAATGTGTAGTTCAAACCTATATTTAACAAATGCCCCGGCTGTGCATACCTATGCTGGTAGGAAGCGCTTGCCGTTACGGTCGTTTTCAACTCGTCTTCCAGGAACTGCCACAAGCGGTTTCTTTTCGTCAGGTCTGCATTGAAAAATGGCTCGTCGCCCCGGTCGAGGATTTTCTCGCTGCTAAACAATGCCGAGACCGAGAACGCATTATGGTCATCGAAATTCCAGTCGGCACCCGTTTTGGCGGTGATCACATTAGTACTTCGGTTTCGTTTGGTCTGCTGGCGCACGGTACCACCACTGTTGTAGAAGCGGTCCACAAATTCATTCTTGTTGAGTGTAGGCGTATGCAGGTAATCTCCCTGAAAAAAAACATTGACCTTTTGTTTTTTGTAGTTCAATGCCAGCGAAGGATTCAGTTTGAGCGTATTGCGGTACTGCGGTCTGATATCGGGCAGGTTTGCTTTCCTGACCCACAATGCGCCCAGCCCGGCTGCCATCCCGATTTTCCCGTTAAAACCCTCCTGCTTGTTCTTTTTATAAATGATGTTGATAATGCCGGCATTGCCGTTGGCGTCGTACCGGGCCGAAGGATTGTTGATGATCTCGATCTTTTCGATAGCCGAAGCCGGTATGTTGTCGAGGCTTGTCTGGCTGCCGAAGCCGGTCAGGGCTGTCTGCCGCCCGTCGACCAGGATCGCCACTTTGTCGCTGCCGCGGAGAAGCACCTTCCCGTCTTCCCCGGCGGTGACACCCGGCAGGTTTTTCAGCGCCTGCAACACAGAGCCCCCGCTCTGGCTCACATTTCGGGTAAGGCTGAACGTCTTCTTGTCGAGCCTGTCGTCAACGCCGTCAACCTCCCCGCCCGTTACTGTAACCTCCTCCAGGACGTGCGTATCCTCCTGCATTCCAATCGTTCCCAGGTCCAGAAACGCACTCAATGTGCCCACCATAATGATTTTCTGCACCTGCTTGTACCCCAGCGAAACGCATTCGATGCGGTACTGGCCGCTCTGTACATCGGGCAGGCTGAACCTCCCCTGCTCGTTGGTGATGGTACCTGTTACAAATGCGCTATCTTTTTCCGCTTTCAATACGACATTCGCAAACGGGACGACTTCGGCCTTCTCCGCCGATTTAACCTGCCCCGAGAGTGTTACCTTGCCCACTTGCGCCCGGACCTGGGCAGAAGCAAACGCGCAACACAGCAGCATCAGGAATCTCTTCACAGCCATTCAGAATAACTTTTTGATGATCTGACGGCAAAAATGAAAAGTGATTTGGAAGAAATTTGGAATTCAGAAACGGACGGAAAAATGATGCAAATGGTCACGGAACGCATAGCTGATCTGCCAGCCGTACCGCTCGCATATCTCACGTGCGATGGCCAGCCCGAGCCCGCTGCCCGCGTGCTGCACGGATGCCTGTGCAAACCGCCTGAACAGATTTTCCTGTTGTAATGCCTCATGTCCGGAGTTCGATACCACGAGGGTCCCATCCCCTGACCGTACCGTCAGTTGGCCGCCTACGGGCGTGTACCTGACCGCATTGACCAGCAGATTGGTCAGCAGAATCTCCACCAGTACCGGATTGGCCACTACCAATACTTCGCCGATATGTCCGGAATACCGGAGCGCATTGTTTTCGAAACGGTCGGCAAACTGGGCGATAAGGTCACTCAGTATTTTATCTAGCGGAAGATATGCTATTTCCTCAAACTGCGCGTGCTCGATTTTTGCCAGCAGCAACAGGTTTTTATTAATCCTGGAAACCCGGTTGATCGCCTGGTACATTTCCTCCACGATCTGCATTTGCCCGGCATCGAGGGAGCGGCTCTGCAACAGCATGTCGAGTTTGGATTTGACAATGGCCAAAGGCGTCTGCAATTCGTGGGAGGCATTTTCAGTAAACTCTTTTTGCTGGCGGTAGGACGCCAGGCTTCCTTCCATCAACCCGTCCAGGCTATCGTTCAGATCCGCGAACTCAGTCACCTCCGAAGCAGGCAGCGGCACTCTTCGGCCGCTTTCCAGCCGGAATGTACGCAAGCCGGCCAGCGTTTCGTAAAACGGTTTCCAAATCCGCAACGCCGTTTTTCGGTTCAGATAAATGAACCCGGCCAGCAACAGCATAATAAAGAAGATCGTAACCGCCGCAATCGCCAGGATCGTTTCATCGATCTCTTCCATATTGGTTTCGATCAGGACCCTGAACAGCTTACCACTGACACGGATGTCGGTCAGCAGGCAACGGAACTGCTCGCGGTCATTCATGAAGGTATCGAAACGGATGACCGTGTAGAGACTATCGGGGCGCGGCCCCGCGGCCTCATCAAACGAAAAGCCAGGCTGCACCTTATCCAGCACGCCGATCATGTTCTCGATGGCGGAATCCGGCAGGCTGAGATGCGTCAGTCGCTTTTCAAGTTTTTCGCGGATCGCGTAATGGTGTTTGTCGAGCTCGTTTTCCCAGATCCAGTCGATGATCAGAAAGTATACCGGAATGCTGATCACCAGCACCACCAGCGCATATACGATCAGCGGCCGCAAACTCTGGTCGAGTAATTTCTTCATCCTTCCCATTTGTAGCCTGTCCCGTAAATGGTTTTCAGGTAATTGCGGTAGCCGGCCTCATTCAGCTTCTTTTTGAGGTTTTTGACATGGGCATACACAAAATCGTGGTTATCAAACATGTCAGCAATATCGCCGGACAAATGCTCCGCCAGAGCACTTTTAGCAATCACCCGGTTTTTATTCCCCATAAAAAACAAAAGCAGATCGAGCTCCTTTTTTGTCAGTACTACCGTGGCATTATTGACACTCACCGTTTTACCCAGCAAATCCACTTTCAACTCATTCTGAACAATGCTGTTATGATTTCCAAAGCTCCTTCTCCGGATCACCGAATAGATACGCGCCGCAAGCTCCGGCAAATGAAATGGTTTGGCGAGGTAATCATCGGCTCCTGCGTGCAGCCCGCGTATCTTGTGCTCATAATCGTCTTTGGCCGAAATAATGATGACCCCATCCTGTTGTCCCTGTGCTTTGAGAGCTTCCAGGATATCCATGCCGCTTCCACCGGGAAGCATCAGATCGAGGAGAATGCAGTCGTACCGGTACAGATCCACTTTCTCGCGTGCCTGCTCCCACGTAGCCGCGTACTCGCACAGGTAGTCCTGCGCGGACAGGTATGCGCCAATGCCCGCCGCCAGTTCAGGCTCGTCTTCGATGATGAGAATCTTCATTCCGACAATTTACCGCAACAATTTGGATTTCTTTTTGAATACTAAACCCAAAATCTCCATGGATCTCTGCAAAAAAACACTAAAATTAAATGTGCATTGTCCCCGTCGTAAATATCCGGTCGTCATAGGGGCAAATCAAACCATTTACATACCATGAAAGAGTTCACATTGATCTTCAGACTCAACAACCAACAGGACACGAAACCTACGCCCGAGCAGATACAGGAGCGCATGAACTGGCTCGCGGGCATCGCTGCTCAAAACAAGCTGGCCGACAAGGGCAATACCCTTTCCACAGAAAGCGCCAGAACCGTATATCCCGACTCGGTGGTGACTGACGGTCCTTACACCGAGATCAAGGAGTTCATTTCCGGCTATGTGATCGTGAGGACCGAGACGATCGAAGAGGCTGTTGAACTGGCCAAAGCCAACCCGATATTCAAAATCGGCGGTAATGTGGAGGTAAGGGAAGTAATGCAGCGAAAATAGTCCTGAAAAATGAGTCTGACCGCCGTATTACCGGAGACACTGATCCCTCGTTTGTTCAGGCTCGAATATGCCAGAATGACGGCTGTACTTTGCCGTCATTTTGGCCTAAAACACATTGAAACCGCAGAAGACATTGTCAGCGAGACGTTTTTGAAAGCCACGGAACTATGGCCGCAGCAGGGTATGCCGGAAAACCCGGTGGCGTGGCTGTACACCGTCGCTAAAAACAAAGCCAAAGACCACCTCAAACATACCAATCTGTTCGACCGCCAAATCAAGCCCACATTGGAAGCCGCTTCGGCGTCATCGGAAAATGGCTTCGATTTCTCAGAACAGACCATTGCAGACAGCCAGCTCGCCATGATTTTCGCAGTTTGCAATCCGGCTAACACGCCCGAATCGCAGATCTGCCTCGCGTTGCAGATCTTGTGCGGATTCAGCGTGGAGGAAATAGCCGATGCATTTCTGACCCGACGGGAAACCATTAAAAAACGTTTGTTACGTGCCCGCGGCAACCTGCGAAAAGACGGATTTGAGATACAGCCGTTGCAGGAAACTACCATCCGAAGGCGCCTGGACATTGTTTTACGCACCCTTTACCTGCTCTTCAACGAGGGTTATTTTTCCAAATCCAATAGCCGTCAGATACGCGTTGACCTATGCTCAGAAGCAATGCGACTCTGCCTACTCGTGGTTCAGAATCCGCTCACGCAATGCCGGGAAGCTGAGGCATTGCTGGCGTTGATGTGCTACCAAAGCTCGCGCCTCGGCGCACGTACGGGCGAGGGAGGCGATCCGGTCCTGTATGAAGACCAGGACGACGCCTTGTGGGACCGGGAGTTGATCGGCCGCGGCAACCAGTACCTCGTTTCCGCCTGCTCGGGCGAGACGGTTTCCAGGTACCACCTCGAAGCTGGCATCGCTTATTGGCATACCGCGCCCGGCCAGCCTGATAAATGGCACCATATCCTGCACCTCTACAACCAGCTGATCCTCATCGAATACGCTCCCATGGCCGCATTGAACCGGACATTTGCGTTTGCCCAGGTACACGGAGCGGAAGCAGGGCTCGCTGAGGCACGGAAACTTAATCTCACCGAAAACAATCATTACCACTCGCTGCTAGGATATTTGCTTGCCGGTCATCAACCGGAAGAAGCTGTTTCGCATTATCGCCGCGCGATCGAACTGAGCAAATCCGGGGCGGAAAAGCGTACCTTACGCGCGGCGATAACCCGTATTGAAGGGAAAAGTGAGGCCCGGTAGCCTCACCATATCTGTCTTTTTGAAGCGGATCATTTTCCCAGAATATTGTCTAGCACTTCATCCAGCGCTTCGTTAAGTGATTTCGGAGATTCGAGCATGGGGTAATGGCATGTCCCCTGTATTTCAATGAGTGAATAACCATGGGACGCATGGGTTTTCAATGCTTCCACATTCGTAGGCATATAGTTCACATTCACCAGGTTCATTTTGACTTTCAGCAACGGCATGCATTCCTTTTCAATCCGGTCCATTACAAAAAACTGTGGCAAGGTCTGCTGTCCCATCGGCTCATAGGATTCGCGGTAAGCCTGTACAATCTTATCGGTGATCCATTGAGGGGTGTCGGCTGTGAGCAGGACCATTCTGGCATATTGCTCATTGGTTCCAGCATATTCTTTCCTGGCATTTTCCAGGATTTCATCGACCTGGCTGTGATAAATTTCAGGAAGCGGCGTGGCGAGGTTTTTAAAATTATCGACGCCAATGAAACCGGTCACCGGGCCGGGATAGCGGGCGGCGGCCATCAAAATCAGGTTACCGCCCAGCGAATGACCGATCAGGATTACGTTTTTAAGTTCCAAATGATTAATGAGGTTGACGATGTCGTCGGCCATGGAATCCAGCGTCCATGCTGTCCGGTTTTTACCCGAAGCCCCGTGTGCGGCCAGGTCCATGGTCACCACGGTGTACTTTTCCTTGAAGAATGCCACCTGCTCCTTCCAGTAAGTCTGGTCGATGAATGAGCCGTGGACAAAAAGCAGGGCTACGGGGCCGCTGCCGTAAACATTGTAACTGATTTCGAGATCATGGCTGATGAACGTTTTCATAGGGTTGCCGGTTGTTGTGAACAATTGATTTCCACAAAGAAATCGCGCCATTGTGACAACCTTATGTCAGTAATCCGATGAAATTGCAAAAAAACACCTCAAAAGATAAAGTTGCTTCCATTCCTGCATCCAGCCTCGATTTCCTGGTTCAGCTCGAAGCCAATAATGACCGGGACTGGTTCAATGCCCGCAAAGACCGCTATCAGGAAGAGCTCAAAGCCATCGAGCATTTCGCGGACGCGCTGCTCGCAGAAATGAATATGCATGATCAGCTCGAAACACTGACGGGTAAAGAAAGCCTGCATCGCATTTACCGCGATACCCGCTTTTCGACGAACAAAACACCTTACAAAACCAACTGGAGCGGCGCGTTCCGGCGTGCAACCAGGTTCCGGCGGGGCGGTTACTACTTCCATATCGAACCCGGCAACAGTTTTGTGGCCGGCGGCTTTTTCGGGCCTAATGCCCAGGATCTGAAAAAGATCCGCGACGAAATTGCTTTCGATGCAGCACCATTACGCAAGATCATCGGTGATCCGGCACTCGTTGCAGCTTTCGGTGCATTGCAGGGTGAACAGCTCAAAACAGCCCCGAAAGGCTTCGACGCCCAGCATGAAGCCGTTGACCTTCTCCGTTTCAAACAATTTCTGCTCATCCGGCATTTTTCCGATCAGGAAGTGTTGAGCCCTGATTTCACAAGAAAAGCCAGCGAGACCTATCAGCATATGCGCCCGTTCTTCGACTATATGAGCGAGGTACTGACGATAGATGGAAACGGCGAGTAACTTTTTCCGTCTTTCTTACTAACTTTTGCAGGATCAATTGTTCCTAAACCACTCTTCCTGACATGAAAAGACAATACCTCCTGGGAATCATGCTGCTGTTCCTGGCGGGCTATGTCCGGGCACAAGGCAATCTGGACAGCCTGTTCGAAATACGCGGCTTCGCCATCGCCGCTCCCAAACCCGATGGACTCAATGATTTTATTAAGTTTATCGACCAGGAGCTCGCCCCCAGAAAAGTAAACACCCTCATTCTGCGGGTCGATTTCAACTACCGCTTTGAAAGTCACCCGGAGCTCCGCGACTCGGTGGCACTTTCCAGAAAGGATGTGCGAAAACTCGTCGATGCCTGTAAAAAAGCGCATATTCATGTGATCCCGCAAATCAACCTGCTCGGGCACCAATCGTGGGCCAGTAAAATCGGCAACCTGCTGCGGGTTTATCCGGAATTTGATGAAACACCATGGGTCAGCCTGCCACCGGAAGGTCAGTACAAATGGCCTAATCCGGACGGGCTCTACTGCAAAAGCTATTGTCCCCTGCACCCCGGCGTGCACAAAATAGTGTTCGAGCTGGTGGACGAAATCATGGAAGTTTTTGAGGCCAAAGCTTTCCACGCAGGTATGGACGAGGTTTTTTACCTGGGTGAGGATAAATGCCCGCGCTGTGCCGGCAGGGACAAGGCCGTGCTCTTCGCAAACGAAGTGCAGAAAATCCGTGACCATCTCGCCATGCGCAACCAGGAACTCTGGATCTGGGGCGACCGCCTTATCGACGGACGTACCACCGGGATTGGACTTTGGGCTGCGAGTTACAACCACACCTGGCCCGCAATCGACCTCATTCCACGCGATGTCGTGATCTGCGACTGGCAATACGACCGCGATAACCAGACGGCCGTCTATTTCGCACTAAAGGGATTGCGTGTCGTAACCTGTGCCTGGAACAAACCGGCAGTAGCCGTAGAACAGGTCGATGACGTGGTGCGATCGCGAAATTTATCCAACAAACAGTTGAAAGGCCGTTTCTACGGTATTGCGCACACCGTTTGGTCCGGACCAACGCCATTTCTCAAAGGCTACTACGAGAATGCCTCCGACCCGAAAAATGGAGATAACACGCCCTGGCACACATTCAAGGCGATGTATGAGCAGATCGGAAAAGCGGGAGGTGGAAAGTAGCCGCCGGCTATAATATTTTCATGAAGGCAATCAATGCCTTTTTTTCGGAATCAGCCAGATCCAGCTTGTCAAAGGGCAGGGTCTGGTTTTCGAGTTTAAAACCCAGGCCATTTCCGCCTCCCCTGTCATAAAAGTCGACAACCTCTTCGAGCGTTTGGAATACACCGTTGTGCATGTAAGGGGCGGTTTTCGCTACATGACGAACCGTCGGCGTTTTGAACGCGAACCGGTGCGGCTCTCGTTTGGTCAGAACAAATTTACCTACATCCGGGTCTACAATTTTGCCTTCCGCTGTGGCAGGAGTGCCCAGTACCTCACTTTCGGTTTCCTGGTAAGCGGGCGGCACCGTTCCGTTGAATAGCGGGAAGAAATGGCAGGTTGCACATTTGGCTTTCCCCATAAAAAGGTTGAAACCCGACTTTTCTTCGGCAGTGAGCGTTACTTTGTCGCCACGAAAATACTGGTCCATAGGTGAGTCCAGTGAAGAAAGTGAGCGGATGTAAGAAGCAATAGCGTTTTTCAGGGTCGTTTCGGTTAATCCGTCGTGATATGCTGCGTCGAAAAGCTTTTTATAATCCGGCTGTCTCTGCAATGCGGCCACGGCGTCGGGTAATGAACCGTGCATTTCCTCCGGGTTACGGATCACGTCGCTGGCCTGATCTTCGAGGAACGCGACCCTCGAATCGGCAAACTGGACGGCCTGGAACGAGGCATTGAGCAAAGTAGGCGCATTGCGGCTGATGCGCGTGCCACCGAAACCCACTGCAAAGCTCTTGGGTTCCCCGTCTGTAAATGCCTTGTCGGGCTGATGGCAGGTTGCGCAGGTCCTGCCTGAGTTGTTGGACAATACAGGATTGAAAAACAGCATTTTACCAAGCGCAATACGCTGGTCTGTCATGGCCTGTTCCTCAAAATTGACAAAATAGCCGGCATTGAATACTTCACGATCCGTGAGTGTACGTGCTGATGCCGAAAGCAACCTTTTCTCTGCAAAAACAGGGATTCCCAATGCGCTTTGTGCTTCGAGCAACCCGCTGCTCAATGGATTTGCATAGTTTTTGATGAATTCCAAACGATCGAAACCGTCGAACCCCGGTGCACGACCCAGATAGGCGGCCGCGGACGCGAAGACACTGTCCAGCTGCGTGGCCATTTCGGAGTGCTCCTCCACAAGCGGGTAATGAGCCAATTGTTCGCGTATGCCGGACAGCGAGGCGGCAACCTCGGGCAGAGAATGGAAGGCAACGGGCGAGTCGAAGCCGGTAATGCCCAGGGTTATGAGCCTGAAAACTTCCAGCCTCATCGCGTCGAACACATGGCTGTCCGTGAGTTCATTGCTTTCCGATATCTTCCTGAGCCGGTTCACATTGGCCCGGATCACCGTGGCCGTATGAAGCGCCTCGGGATAGGTACTTGCCTCAATCGCGGGGAAAATCGTTTCTTCCAGCACCTGAAAACCCTGCGGTTCATTAACCCGCAGGTCGTCATCCACCTCAGGAATATTCGGGCCGTTCAACGCTTTGGTCGTTTCGGGACTGTAATAGGCTGACAGGAACTCGATTCGCTTGTAGGCGAGCCTTGCCTGCCTGAAAGATCCCTGAATACGGGAGGCCGGACGGTGTTCGCGGATGTCTTTCTGCAAACGGCTTACTGCGCTATCCAATGCAGTGATGTTCTGCATGAACGTCTTTTTGACCTGACCCGCCGGCGCAGGTCCCGGGCTCGTCACCCACCAAATCAGGCAAACGATTAGCGGGATAGAAATGACCAGAAGCAGTAAAAAAAGGAGCCGCCGATGGCGGTAGATGAATGATTCAGGGTTGCGCGCGAATTTCAGCATAAACTCAGGAGCGGGTAAATATTGGAAATGCAAAAAACTCCTGACCCGAAAATTCCGGCCAGGAGTCTGAAAACTATAAAATTAACGAGGCAGACCTTCAATAAGAATGAGCTGGCTGGCCTGGTTCTCCGATTTACGGACAGAACCACCATCGACGCCTTTATACTTATCCCCACGCCATGTGTGTGCCTGAATGCCGAGCATGAATGTATTCGGACGGCCCGTTACATCAGACACGTCGATCATACCGCTGCTTTCCCACGAACCAAATCCGGAAGTACCTCCCACGTTGTATTTGGCAGCATCAGCCTCGGTACGGCGGTGATCTATTTCCAACACCGCCGTGAGCTGTTTTGTGTTGAGGTTATACTGGTACACATAACCGTCGTGCTTTTCATCACCGTAACCATTCGGGTCTTCCATGATGTAGATGTAATCGTTGGTAACACAAACGTTGTCAGGATTCTGGAACGTTTTGGCGATACCGGTGCGGTCGTCGCCATCGAGCAATACTTCGAGTTTGCCCTTGAAAGGATCGTTTGCATCGAGGACGACACGGTATACCCGCCCGTATTTCGAGCGGGAGTAATCTGCATTTACACCGGCATTATCCTGGCCCGTTACGGCAAAAATAACTTCACGGCCATTTGCGCCGCCACCCTTGCGATAGTCGACATCCTCCACGCGACCGAACTTCATCGCTTTCAAATCATTTACTTTCGCATTGATCTGTGCGCCGGTCAGTGTTTTGTGGTTGTCTATTTTAACAAACTCAATATCATAGGCAGAACCTGGCTTCATGTCCATTTCACGCTGGTTGTTGTCCGTACGTTTCAGCATATAAAGGGCGCCGTTATCGAGGTCGCCTACGGTATTGGACATATACATAGCTACCTGTCCGCCATTCACATCCGAATCGTCGTCACCGATGACAATGACTGTTTTACCGGGATAAGCAGTTTTGGGTAGTGGAACCGCGTTTTCAGCGCTCCATCTTCCCAAACCGGCCACCTCGCGGGAGATGTTCGCCTGACTTACATCGGAATCGACATTCAATGCATGGGTACGTGATTCCTGGCCGCTTTCGCCGGAGGTCAGGAACACGGGCCCAAAGCCGTGCTCGATCGGCGTTGCCAGCGTAGCCGAGCACAACCGCCATGTACCACCATCCGAGTTCAGGACATACTCGCCCTTCACAGGTTTGAATGCTTTGTCGAGTGTAATGCGGGATACCGCGAAATTATCCTCGTTGTTGACGAGAATGGTATAGTTGCCGTCGGGGTTCTGGAAAAGGCCGGCACCGTCGGCGGAGCCTCCGAATACGTAATTTGGCGATTGTTCGAGCTGGTCGTCGCTGCTGAGGAGCGAGTAAAGTTTCACATTGGTTCCGGCAATGCGGCCGTTGGTAGCGCCGGGCAGCAATTTCGCCAGTACTGGTGTTACCGAGCGGTTCTGCAGGGTAATGTCCGGGCTGTCGGGAGCCCGGTGATCCTGACAAGCGCCTAGTACGAGCAAGCCCGCCAAAGCAGATGAAGAAAGTAAAGGTTTCACGGTGAACATAAACTGTTTGAATTAAGTGATACAGCAACACAAAGTACACCGTTTCACTTCTCTCAGAGTTTACGCATTTATTATCAGTTTGTTAAGATGAGGTTATCCTGCAAGCTACATGTAACCCTCCGGCAAAATATTTTGATTTGCCACCGTTGTGCCTCTATCTTTGCCGGCTTACCATCGATCCTATGCCGACACTCAAAAAAACACTTATAACAACGCTCATTGCCGGGGCTCTCCTCACTCCTTTTGCATCCAGGGCACAAAACAAGCCGAGGAAACTGCCGTTCGTCCAGGAGGCCTGGTCGAAAGATTATCGTCCCTTTCGCATTGCGGGTAACCTCTATTACGTGGGTACTTATGATCTGGCGTGTTACCTCATCGCAACGCCGAAAGGCCATATACTGATCAATACCGGACTGGAAACCTCGGTACCCCTTATCCGCAAGCATGTGGAGGCGCTTGGTTTTAAGTTTGCCGATATTAAAATACTCCTGGCCACCCACGCGCATTATGACCACGTGGCGGGTATGGCGGCGGTAAAACAGGCTACCGGTGCGCAATTGATGATCCAGGAAAAAGATGCAAAGGCCATGGCCGACGGCGGAGCTTCCGATTATGCGCTCGGCGGCCACGGCAGCACTTTCGAGCCGGTGCAGGCCGATCGGTTGCTCAAAAACGGTGAGATCGTAAAACTGGGCACGATGCAGGTGAAATTGCTCCACCACCCCGGCCATACGCCCGGTGCGAGCAGCTTTTCATTTACTGTCAGGGACGAGAAACGCGCTTACAAGGTATTGATCGCCAATATGCCCAGCATCCTCGACGAAACCAGACTATCGGGAATGCCAGGTTACCCGGAAGTGGGCAAAGACTACGCAAGGACATTGGCGAGTATGAAAAACGAACAATTCGATATCTGGTTGGCGTCGCACGCGAGCCAGTTTGCCCTGCACGAAAAACACAAACCGGCCGATGCTTACCGGCCGGAAGCATTTTTTGACAAAGCTGGTTATGAAAAATCCATTGCCGAACTGAAAAAGGACTACGACGAGAAGAAGAAACAGAAGTAGGGCTGAATTCATTGCTCAATCAGGCCGGGGAGAGTGAACCAACATTCTCTCCGGGCAAGAAAACATAGAAAGTGGTACCGTCCCCCTCCTCGCTTTCGAACCAAATTTTCCCGCCATGCGCTTCGACGATCTGTTTGGAAATATACAAACCGAGCCCAAACGCCTGCTCTCCCGATGTCCCGGGCCGTTTGGAAGTCGTAAACGGATCGAAAAGCCTGGGAGTAGCTTCCACGGGAATACCCAGCCCATGATCTTCGACGGATATCGTGACGCCGTTGTCCGACGGTACCACATTGACGTGGATCGTTTCGTGTTCCGGACTGAATTTAATCGCATTGACGATGAGGTTGTTCAATACACGCAGCAGCTTGTCGGGATCCACATGGATTACCAACTGTGACAGATCGCCCAGAATAAGCCGCTGGTTCTTTTCGGCCGCACGGAAAGTCAGGAGCGTTACCGCGTGATCGAGGAAAACCCGCAAGTCCACCGGTTTTTTCTGCAATTCGGTTTCTTTAAAATCAAAATCAGTTTGGAGCAAATCACTGATCATATGCAGGCAACTATTGCTGGATTCATGGATCAGTTCCACATACTGGCGCGCTTCTTCCGCCGTCGTATCGTCTTCTTTCAGCAGGGAGCATAAGGCATTGATCCCGCCGATCGGGTTTCTCAAATCGTGTGCCACCATTTTGATCAGCCTCGCATAGTTTTGGTTGCTTCTTTCCAATGCGTCACTCGTCGATTCCAATTGCCGGAACTGCATCGTCAGTACCTGATTGGTCTTTTTGCTGAGTTTCCAGTTTCTCCACAGGAAAACAATGCTGAGCAGGGTCAGTACGCACACGGCAATGGCCAGGGTAAGCATTCTGGAATTATACCTGGATGTCATCTGAGCTGAAATCAGCTGTTGATCCTTCACCGCATACTCGATATAGTCGATCGCAGAGGCCCGGTCGATCTCCGCCTGCTCATCGTACAGTTTAAGCAGTTTCCGGCTATACATAAGCGCATTTGCATCCCCGCCCCGACCGGTGTAATGGTCGTATAGCTTTTTACAGACATCCCTTGCATACATCCGGTAATTCTTCTCCTCCGCCAATTCCAGCGCGTGGGTGTAGTATGCAATCCCCTTTTCCTGATTTTTACCCAGATAATAGTCCCCCAGATTGAGCAACAGGTCCATACTGAGATAGTACAGTTTCATTTGCAGGGCTCGATCCAGCGTAGCTTGCAGCAATGTCAGGCCTTTTTCGTCTTGCCGGTGTGCAAGCAGGTCCCGGGCCCGGAGCTGGTCCAGGGCCAGTTCCATTCGAATGTCCCGGTAGCGGGTTGCGATACTGAAAGCTTTGTCGATGAATGCGTCTTTTTTCGAAGCGGTGAACTGCCGCGGGTATAGCAGCATATAATTGTACATCACCAATGCCGTAATGGAGTCGTGCTCGATGCGGCTACCCAGCGACAGGGCCCTGTTAAAATTGCCAAGCGCTTTGTCGTCCCTTCCGCTGATACTGTACACCATGGCGATGTTCATGAGCGTCTGTACGATGTTCGACGAGTCACCCAATGTCACGTATTGGTTATACGCATCGTTATAGTAGCGCAGCGCCAGCTGAATATTTCCTTTGATATCGAAAACCACACCGAGGTTATTCGTCGCATCGGCAAGCCCTTGGTGGTAATCGTGCCGGAATGCGATTTCCCGGGCCATCAATGCGTAGTAAAGCGTGCTGTCGGCGTCCTGTTCGTAGAAAAGCAGCGAGATGCGGTTGACGACATCTACATATTGTGCACTGTCACGGATGGAGGTAAGGCGCGTCTGTAAGTCGCGTATTTTATTGACCTGTCCTAAAACCGGTCTCAATAGTGATACCAATAAAACCGCAAAAGTAAACAGGGTCTTCATGGAACCGGGTTTATGTCACACTAAGTAAGCCATATGTGCTCGAATAAATATTACAAACTTTCGATTCAAATCCAAGAAAAATCATGAGCACCCTGTGTGCTATACACCGAACAGGGCGGTCCGGGATTCCCGGCCGCCCGCTGTTACGGTGTCTATCATCGGTTTTAGTTATTCGGTTGTGGTTCCGGGCTGAAAGCCCGGGTTGGGTTGGGCAGTTCTGGTTCCGATTTGAGTCCGAGTTCTAGTCTGTCCCACTTGTTGTGTCTGGTCCTTGCCGGTGCCGGTGCCGATGCCCCAGGGTTGAAACCCTGGGTTAATAGCCGGGGTTTTGTTTGAGTTGGGGAGACGAGTTTAGGACAGTCTGCCCGATCGGGAAGATCTCGGTATGGTTATCGGCGTCTGCCGTTTTATCCCACCACGTGCCCTTATTGAACACACCCCATCGGATCATATCCGTACGACGGCGGCCCTCGACGAGAAACTCGCGTCCCCACTCATCGATCATTTCCTGGTCGTTCAGCTGACTCCCGTCTGCTTTGTACAAACTGGCAGAACCCGCCGGATAGTTACGTTTGCGGACTGCATTCAGCAATGCCGCAGCGGTCGCCTTGTCACCGGCCCGGTATTTGCATTCTGCCAGCGAATAGTAAATCTCGGCAAAACGGATCTCGGCATAGGCAGAAGAAATCTTGTTCAGGTCGTCACTCGGATAGAACGGATATTTGACCGGGAAGATACCCGAGTTGTTATCCGCATTGTTCATATTCGAGGTTTTGTCGGCAATCGGCATACCTGGTTTCGCATCCAGGAATTTGCCTACCTGATCACGGAAGTACAATGGGTAGGGCCCTTTGAAGCCGCGCACGGTATCGGCCTTGCCCGCCGCGTTGGTATACGTAAGGTACCCTTGCAGGAACATCCCTTCCCGCTTGCTGTTCCCCAGGTTCTTGTAGGTCTTCAGACGCAGGTCGTCCGGGTATTTTTTAAATTTGATGAAAGGCTTGCCCAGTGCAAACGGATATTCCTTGCCATCGACATCCAGACCCGGCTGCATCGCATATTTGGGGTTTGCGTTGCCAAAATCGGTGAATCCAAAATAGTTTGGTGCGAGGTTCGGCAACATCCAGAAATACATTCCGCTGTCGTATTGCCAGTGTGTCAGCCCGAAACTGCCCGGAAAGCCGAACACCGTTTCCTTCGATTTCGAGTTATTATAATCAAATGGCGCGTCCCAGCGCGATTCGAGGGCGTAGGTACCATATTTGCCGTCGATCATGTCCTGGCAAAGGGAAGCGCAATCAGCGAAGCGGTCGGTACCGGTGTAAACCTTTGCATTCAGGTAAAGCCGCACGAGCAACGATACTGCCCCACCCTGCGTCCAGCGGCCGACAGCGTTATCGCCCAGGCTCTGGACAGTAGGCAGCTTTGGCAACGATTCTTTCAACTCCTGTTCAATGAATGCAAATGCCTCCTGAGGCGTCACCTGCGGGCCTCCGTTGGTTTCGCCTTTTACCTTTGTAACGATCACGATGTTGCGGTAGAAATCGAGCAGACGGATGTTCAGCCACGCACGCAATGTCCGGAGCTCCGCGATCATCCCGTCGAGTTCTTCCTGCGTCATCTCGAATTTGGAAGGATCCTGAATACTCTGTAAATCTTCCAATGAGTTGGTCGCCAGCGTTACGCCGCCGTAAAGCGCATTCCAGGGATCAGCCGTGTAGCCGTCGTTGGGTGTCCAGGTGTGGTAATGCACACGCTGGAACTGGCCGCCGTCGAACCAGTCGCCCTGGCGGTTGGGAGTCATGATCTCATCGGAGCTGTTTTCCTGCAACATAAATGTGCTTCCGCCCTGAATACTCCAGTAGCTGTGTTCGAATGCACGCAGAAAGTCGCGGGTAACGTCCTCACGGGTTTGGAGGAAGTTTCCGGAAGTAATGCGGTCATAAAGCTCCTCGTCGAGGTTGGTGCAGCCTGCGGTCGCCATCAGCAGCATGCCGGCACCCAGACGGCCTATGTTTTTAAATATGTGATTGCTTTTCATTGGTATTTCAAATATTAGAAGGTAAGCTGAACGCCCATGAGCAACTGCGTAGTCGACGGGTAGTAATCGAGCGTGCCATTGTTGTCTGAGTTTTTATTGACCCCCGGATATAATCCGTTCACTCCTATCAGATCAGGGTCGCCGCCGGTAAACTTCGTGAAAGTAGCCAGGTTCCGTGTCGTCGCATAAATGCGTACCGATTGCAGGAACTTCGTGTTAACGGGCTGTGTGTAGCTCAGCGTAACATTATCGATCTTTACAAATCCACCGGATTCCAGGAAGTAATCCGAGAGCGTGGAATAGGTCGCCGGATTGGTCAGTTTGGAATATTTACCGCCATCGTAAGCCGACGTCAGCACATTGGTATTCTCCTGGGTTGCAGGCGTACCCAGGTAAAATGCATAGGTATTGAACAGTTTGTAGCCAAATGAACCGCGCAGGAACACGCTCAGGTCCCATTGCTTGTATTTGAAATTATTGGAAAGACCCATTGTAAACTTGGGCAGACCGTTACCAACAAACTGCTTATCGTCGTTGGTCGCCTGGTTACCCGGGATCACTTCGCCTTTTTTGTTATACACCAGCAATGTGCCATTTTCGTCCACGCCGGCTGATTTCAGGGCATAGAAACTGCCGATCCGCGTGTCTTCCTGCAAACGCTGCAATGTACCTGGGCTACCTGGCGCCGGCATGCCTACCACGTCGACGTATTTCTGGCCTTTGAAAAGCACATTGGAGAAAGAGACAAACTTGTTGTTGTTATAAGCGCCGGTGAAACCAAGGTCGTAGCTGAAATCGCCTTTGCGAAGTACGGTTGCATTCAACTGCAATTCGATGCCGGTGTTACGCATCGTCCCTACGTTCGCGAACGTCTGGCCCTGGATGTTCGGCGGGTTGGACACATTGTAGTTCCCCAGCAAATCCTTGTTGGTACGGATGTAATAGTTCAGACTGCCCCACAGCTTGTTGCCCAGCAATTCGAAGTCGATACCGGCATTGAAGTTGGCGGCCTTCTCCCAGCGCAGATCGTAGTTGGTGTTCTGGCTTGGGCCCCAAACCTGATAGTTGGTGCCATTGTATAAATAGTAGCCATAGCCACCGTAAGTATCGAGCGAAAGGTAATTGTCAAAATCCTGGTTACCCGTTTCACCGTAGTCCGCACGGATTTTGAGTTCGTTCAGCCAGGGAATGTCTTTCAGGAAGCTTTCCTGCGTGGCCCGCCAGGCCACAGAAGCCGCCGGGAAGTAACCCCATTTATTGGAATACCCGAATTTCGAAGACCCTTCACGGCGCAAACTGGCCGACAGATAATACTTTTGGTCAAAATCGTAGTTCAGACGACCAAAGAATGCGATCAGCTTCGAGGAGTTTTTGTACGAACCCACGTTGTTGACCCCTTGCTGCAAATTCCACAAACCACTTTCTAAATCATTATAAGTCAGTACATTGGAAGGGAAATTCTCGTTCTTCGCATTAAAACCCGACGATGTGAAATACTGAAACGAATATCCTCCGAGCAGCTTGACCGAATGCTTGTTCAGGTCGAGGTAGTAGTTCCCGATCCATTCAAAGCTCTTCTGGTCTTTTTCCTCCAAAATCTGTTCACCCGTGTTCCGTTTGCTTCCATTGATAATGGTCGTGAGCGTGGAAGGTGAAAACAGGTACCGGCGCATGGACGAATTAACCTCTCCGATAGTCACCACGGTGTTGAGGTTTTCAAGGATATTAATCTTGGCAGAACCGTTCATATCGAGGAGTTTATACTCTCTGTCGGACTCTACTCCCCTGGCGACTTCAACCGGGTTATTGGCAAAGAATCCGGAAGTCAGATAGGCATACTTGCCGGTCGAGTCGCGCACGGAGAGCGTCGGGTTCAGGGTCAGTGCGTAATTAAAACCGCTGTAATCGGCATCGCTGGTTTTGGTGTAGCGGGGCGCAGCGGTAAAGGCCAGCTCGACCAGGTTATTGGCCGACTTATGGTTAATATTGATCCGGCCGCCATACTCGCGTTTCGCAGAACGGAGATCTATTCCGTTGGCGTCGCGATAATCGAGGGAGGTAAAATAGTTGGTTTTGCCATTGCCGCCCGAGAATTGCAGGGTATGCTTTTGCGAAAACGAAGGGTTACGCGCTACTTCCTTCATCCAGTTGGTATTGCCGCCAAAGTCGACACCCCGCTTGTGTGCAAGGAAATCGTCTTTCGACAATACCTCCAGTTGGTTGGTGGGAAAGTCGAAAGTAGCATAACCGTCGTAGAATATACGCGACTCGGCTGAGCCCTTCTTCGTCGTGATCACGATCACCCCGTTGCTGCCGCGCGTACCATAAATAGCCGATGCCGCACCGCCTTTCAACACGTCGATCGATTCGATTTCGTTCTGGTTGATGTTGTCGATATTGCCGCCCGGTACGCCGTTGATCACAAACAGAGGCCCGAGCCCCGCGCTGCGCGAAGACGCCCCCCGCAACTGAATGCTCGGTGAAGAGTTAGGATCGGCCGCGGCGGTGTTGGTCACCGATAAGCCCGCCACTTTACCCTGAATGGCCATCAGCGGGTTATTACCGCCCGTACGGAGCAGATCTTTGGCAGAAAGGTGCGTAATAGCGCTGGAAACCTCCTTTTTATTGAGCGAACCATAGCCAATGACGACCACCTCGTTCAACGTTTTACGATCTTCGACCAGCATTATCTCCACGAATGTCTTGCCGCTCACATCGATATCCTGACTCACATAACCTACATGAGACACGGTAATGACGTTTGCCGATCCATTGAGTTGCATCTTAAATGTACCATCCACGTCCGAGACGGTACCGTTGGTCGTTCCTTTTTCGACAACGGACACACCGGGCAATATACCCTGCACGTCGGAAATTTTACCGGAGATTCCGACGCCCTGCGCACCGGCTTGCCAGGCCAGCAGCACCAGCAGCAGGCAGCCCAGCAAAGTGGTTGCACGCGTCAGCTTGCTACTTACCGGTCGTTGCCTTTTGCCCCGGCCGGTTGGTTTGTATAAATTCATGTTCATGTAAGATTGATGGGTAAATTGCTCCGCAGCGTTGTTACTTTTTAAGTATAATATTGGATTAATTAAGAATGCTGCGAAGTTCCGGGTTTCGCAGATAACCGAATGATCGATTTGTCTCAATTTTGAATCAAAATGTCTCACGGCGGATTTTTGTAATTTAGCAGTGATGTGATTGGGATATCTTTATGTGCGGAATGGCCGGAGCACCCGGCATTTACTTAGCGATCATTTGTGAGAACATTTCTTTTCTTCCTGTTTTGCTTCCACCTGACGGCACAGGCCTTCGCGCGGGATAACCCATTCTATTTCAAGAACTACCAGGTCTCCGATGGCCTTTCGGGCAACGCGGTGGGAAAAATGGTACAGGACAAAAAAGGGTTCATGTGGTTTGCGAGCCGCAATGGCCTCAACCGGTTCGACGGGCAT
Source organism: Dyadobacter ginsengisoli DSM 21015 (assembly GCF_059568735.1). Taxonomy (NCBI): domain Bacteria; kingdom Pseudomonadati; phylum Bacteroidota; class Cytophagia; order Cytophagales; family Spirosomataceae; genus Dyadobacter; species Dyadobacter ginsengisoli. Next base: position 97,638 of record NZ_JCANTY010000008.1, on the reverse strand, counting down.
ACTTTCCGGGTATTTCAGAGCAAACCGGGCGATTCGCTGAGCATCGGGAGCAACTCCATATTTGCATTATACGAAGATACCTCGGAAAAACTCTGGGTGGGCACACACCGGGGCGTTTATCGCTATGATCCCGTCAAGGATAGCTTCGAAGCGTTCAAACTGGTTCCTCCCGGTGAGGTGCTCGAAATCCGTGGTGACCGCGACGGCAATATCTGGATCATTTCGGACCTCAAACTCTACCGCTATCACCTTCGCACGGGTCGCGCAGCGCGCATCGACCTGGGCAGCGACGAGGCGGTTTCGCTGCATGTATCACCGGCAGGTGCTGTGTGGATTGCCTGCAACAATGGCTTGGTGCGGCAATACCATCGGAATACCGGCCGCTTCGAAACCTATGATCTGGGGAAAATATCGGGCATCGGGGACATTTACGGGTCTACCACCTTGCATGCCGTAGGCGATTCATCATTGCTGATCGGCTCGATGAAGAAGGTTTTGCTTTTGAATTTTGTAAAAAAACAGGTCCGTAACCTCACCGAGTCCGGTTTGCCGGGCGGGGACGTGCAGGTGCATACGATCTTTCAGAAAAGTGACCGTGAATTCTGGCTGGGCACCGAATCGGGGCTTTATATTCTGGACCTGTTATCGGGCCGTTCGCAGCACATTGTGCGTGAACAATTCAGTCATTATTCCATCACGGACAATATCATCAACTCCATCCTGCGCGACCGGGAGGGCGGTATCTGGATCACGACGCAATTTGGTGGGATCAATTACTATTCTACGCAGTTCAATAACTTCCGAAAGTTCTTCCCGAAACCGGGCAATAGCATCAGCGGCAGTATCGTCCACGAAATCACGAAAGACCAATACGGCCACCTGTGGATCGGCACCGAAGATGCCGGCCTGAACCGGCTGGACATCCGGACGGGTCAGTTCAAGGCATTCCTTCCTGACGGGCGCCCCGGCAGCATTTCGTACCGCAACCTCCACGGCATGGTAGCCGACGGCGACGAACTGTGGGTTGGCACCTACGAGCACGGCCTAGATGTGATCGACCTGCGGACCGAGCGCGTTATCCGGCACTACAATGCGTCTTCCGACCCGCGATCGCTCAGCAGCAATTTTATTGTTACGATGTACAAAACCCGCGCGGGTGACATTCTCGCCTGCACCTGGGTTGGCGTGTGTAAATACAACCGCGCTACTGATGATTTCACGAGGCTGCCTTACTTGAACTTCCAGGTCCAGAGCATTCACGAGGATGCCGAAGGAACGATATGGGCCGCCAGTTACGGGCGCGGAGTGTATTATTTCAATCCAAAAACGCTGAAACAAGGCCATTTGAAATACCAGGCCAACCAACCCAATGGCTTGCCGGACAATTACGTCAACAGCCTTTACCAGAGCTCCGACAAGAGCATCTGGCTTTGCACCGAGCATGGCCTTTCGCGCTATGACCCGCAAACCGGTCAATTCAGGAACTATCGCATGACTGACGGCCTGCCCGATAATCAGGTATTCCGGGTGCTGGAAGACGATGCGGGTAATTTCTGGGTATCGACCTCACGCGGACTCGCGAAACTCGACGGTCGCACCGGCCGCTTCACCAACTTCCACATGGGCAACGGCCTGCCGACCGATCAGTTCAATTACAATTCCTCGTACAAAGACGCAGACGGCACGCTTTATTTCGGTACCGTCGCGGGAATGGTCGGTTTCAAGCCTGCGGCATTGCTCCGGAACCGTTTTGTGCCGCCGGTTTACATTACCCGTTTACTGGTCAACAACCACGATATCGACATCCGCCGGAACGACGCGCCATTGCGGCAATCCATCATCTACGCCAATGAGCTGACGCTGCCCTACCATAGTTCGAGCGTGAGCTTTGATGTAGCAGTGCTGAGTTATGTCATTCCCGAACAAAATAGCTACCAATACCAGCTCGAAGGCCTCTCCAAAGAATGGGTGCCGATCCACAGCGACAACCGGCGAATCCAGTTTTCCAAACTTCCGCCCGGCGGTTACACCCTCAAAATCCGTGGTGCCAACAGCGACGGCCTTTGGAACAACCGCGAAACCAGGCTGCGGATCACCGTTTTACCGCCATTCTGGGCCACCGGCTGGGCATATCTGTTTTATGTGGTCGTCGTCGGGAGTATTATTGTAGTTATTTTTCGTTATTATTTTCTCGCTCTCCATGAGAAAAACCGAAGGCAGATCGAAACCATCGAAATGGGGAAAGAGCGGGAAATTTATAATGCCAAGATTGACTTTTTTACCAATGTTGCGCACGAGATCCGCACGCCACTGACACTGATCAAGATGCCACTCGACAAGTTATTGGTGAGCAGAAAGTCCGATGCCGAAATGATTGAGAGCTTAAATATGATTGATAAAAACACCAGCCGGCTGATCGACCTTACCAACCAACTGCTCGATTTCCGCAAGGCTGAGGCCAATAATTACAGTTTGAATTTCACCAAAACCGATATCAACGACTTGCTCGGCGACGTATTCGCCACTTTCCGGCCTGCCGCCGAGCAAAAGCAGCTGCAATACAGGCTCGAACTACCCCGCATTACTTTACAGGCGTTCGTGGATGAAGAAGCATGCAAGAAAATCACCAGCAACCTCGTCAGCAATGCTATCAAGTATGCCGAAGGAAGCGTCAGGATCAAGCTCTCCCCATTCAACAGCGACGACCTCTTGTTTCACATCGAGTTCACCAACGACGGCCCGCTGATCGGGTACGACGACCGGGATAAGATCTTCGAGCCATTTTACCGGGCCGAGGGTAACGGTAAAGAACCGGGCACAGGCATTGGTTTGCCGCTGGCGCGCTCCCTGGCCGAACTGCACAAAGGCACGCTGGAACTCAAACGTAGCGAGCCTCATGGCAATACCTTTCTCCTCTCTCTGCCCATTCACCAGGACTACGAGCTGGATCTGAACAAGACTGGCAGCCAGGCCGACAGCACTTCCGCATACGCCGCGGGCGAAGATGCGTCCGTATCTCCGGATAAGCCCTGCGTCCTCCTTGTCGAGGACAACACTGAAATCCTCAGTTACCTCGGCCGGGAACTCAGCCACTCCTATAATATACTGCGGGCAGCTGACGGGCAGCAAGCCATTGAGGTCTTGCAGGAAGAGAACATTCACCTCGTGATCAGCGATATCATGATGCCGGTCATGGATGGCATCGCGTTGTGCCGGGAAATGAAGACTGATATTCGTTTCAGTCATATCCCGATCATCCTGCTAACGGCCAAGAACTCCGTCAGTTCCAGGATCGAAGGATTGGAAGTAGGTGCCGATGCCTACATCGAAAAGCCGTTTTCAATGGATCACCTGGCGGCACAGATCACCAACCTGCTCCAAAACCGCGACATTATCAAGGATTACTTTGCCAGGTCCCCGCTGACACATATCAAGGGCATTGCATTCTCCCGTGCGGATAAGGATTTTCTTGAACAACTTAACACCATCATCCTGGAACATCTGGCCGACAACGAGCTGGATGTCGACATGCTTTCTTCCAGAATGAACATGAGCCGGCCGACGCTGTACCGCAAGATCAAAGGCATCTCGGATATGACCCCCAACGAGCTGATCAATCTCTCCCGGCTCAAAAAAGCTGCGGAATTGCTCGCAGAAAAACGCTACAAGATCAATGAAGTGGCAGATATGGTCGGTTACAGTGTCCCTACCAACTTTTCACGGGATTTCCAGAAACAGTTTGGCGTGAGCCCGTCGGGTTACGTCAATACGCTGTAAACTTCCGTGCGCCAAGCCAAGGAATTTTCACCCGAGGCCTTCTCCGGGATCGGATTTGTGATACATTTGCGAATTATTTGAATTAAGTCTAAATAATAACCAAATGAAGCAATTACAAAGGCCTCTTCTCCACTTACCTACCTGCCCTTCGGTTTCCGCGCTTTTGACGGCAGCGATGCTGTTGCTTGGGAATACCGCTTTTTCCCGGCAAGTGACGGTAAGAGGCGATCAGACTACGATCCGGTCGCTTCCGAAAACGGGAAAAGGGACCGTTAGAGGACAGGTCGCTACACCCGACGGTCGGCCAGTGGAATTTGCCAACGTCGCCGTGAAAGGCACCAACAGAGGCAGCCAAACCGACATGGATGGCTTTTTTACCATCACCGACATCCCCGAAGGAAATCATACCCTGGTGATTCAGCACCTGGGTATGATTTCCTTCGAGCAAGCATTTACCATAGAAGCCAATGAAGAAACAGCCTTGCAGGTAGTCACCCTGCTCGACGGCAACCAGGATCTGAACGAGGTCATCGTCTCGGCCGGAAGGACGCCGGAAGCCCTGAACTCTGTGCCTGCGTCCGTTGCGGTACTTAAGGCCAAGGACATCCAGGAACAGGCTGCCATTAACAATTCCATTGCTGCCATTCTCGGCAACACGATCCCGGGACTGGGCATGCCCAACAACAAGGCCACTAACACAGGACAAACGCTCCGGGGCCGGAGTTTGCTCGTACTGGTGGACGGTATCCCGCAATCCACCCCACTGATGAACGGTAACCGCGACATCCGCTCGATCGATCCGGCGGTGCTGGAACGCGTGGAGGTCGTGAAAGGCGCGACGGCCATTTACGGAAACGGTGCAGGCGGCGGACTGATCAACTACATTACCCGCAAACCAACCGAGAATAAGGCTATTAGTGGCGTTACGCAAATCGGTATGCACGGCAATGTGTTCCATGCGGCTAATACGCCGGGATACCGGATCTCCCAGATGCTGCAAGGGAAGATCAGCAAGTTCTCCTACGTGGTGAGCGGCCTTGTCGACCGGACCGGCGTGTACAAAGACGGCGCGGGCGAAGTGATTTCCACTTCCAACGGATTAGGCGAAACCCGCCTTTACAATGCATACACCAAGCTTTTTTATGATTTCAATGCTGATAACGAGCTGGAACTGTCATTCAATCTTTTCAGCAGCCGCCAATACACCGACTATGTCAACAAGCCGGGGGTGTACGGTGTTACGCCTACCATCGCCGTGAAAGGTGACAGTCCGGGTGATGCAGAAGGAACGCCTTTCAATTACAACCTTTCACTCCGCTATCTCCGGCGGGGGCTGTGGGCTAAAACCAGCATGGATATTACTGCCTATATGAATGGCTTCGAATCGATGAACGCTTACACCTCGTCCACAACATCGTGGTACGGCCCGGGCCAGACGCAGATCACCTCCCGGAAGAAAGGGTTACGGGCCAATTTCTACACGCCATTCTCGGTCAATCCAAATCTCGGGGGCGGTGTGACCTACGGGATCGACATCCTGGGAGATGTGACCAACCAGGTCCTGACCGATGGGCGCGTGTATGTGCCGGATATGGATATGACCAGCATTGCGCCTTACGCGCAGGTGAAACTCGATCTTTTCAAAGACCTCACATTGAAAACGGGAGTGCGTTTTGAAAACGTCGGCATTCAGGTAGATGACTACAACACCCTTGCGAAAGGACCCAACGGCGAGGGCGCGGTGGCTGTCAAAGGGGGCAAACTGGATTACAAAGCACTGAATATGAATGCAGGATTGCGTTACTCCAAATACAGCCTCTTCAATCCGTTTTTCAACTTCTCGCAGGCATTCGGGATCAGCGAGCTGGGCAGAATATTGCGCTCGGCGACGACCAATACCCTCGCCACGCTCAACACGAAACCCATTATCGTGAACAATTACGAGGCGGGGTTTAGCAGCCAGTACAAATTCGTTCAGTTTACGGCAGCCTATTTTATCAGTACTTCCAAGCTCGGCGCGGATATGGTGACCGTCAACGGCGAAATGACGCCGCTGCGCTTGCCGGAAGAGATCAAAGGATATGAGCTCACACTGGATTTCCAGCCATGGAAACAACTATCGTTCGGAGGAAGCTATGCTTATGTGGAAGGCAAGGCCGACCAGAACGATAATGGAAAGTACGACGATCCGGAGGACCGTTACCTGACCGGCGCGAGAATCACCCCACCCAAAGCAACTGCGTTCATTAAATACCAGCCTACTTCGAAACTGAACCTGAACCTCTTTTGGGTGTATTCGGGGAACCGGAAACGTTTCGAAAAGGCAGCCAACGGAAAGTACGGCAATGGCGAAGGGCCGGTAGATGCCTATGATCTGTTCAATCTGAACGCATCGTATGAGTTCAGTAAGCACATCCGGGCGGCAGTTGGCATTGAGAATTTATTCAACAAAACCTATTTCAACACCGTGAACCTGTTCAGCGGCCAGGATCTGGAATATACCCGGGGAAATGGGTCACGTTTCAGCGTGAATGTCTTTTATACTTTTTGAAAAACAGAATCGTAGACGGACGAAAAACCATTCGGGGTTAGTATCGCCGAAGTTTCGGAAAATTGAAAGAGTAACAAGCCGCCCGTGTTTTATGGGAATCGAACCCGACTGCTTTACACAGTCCTTGACCAAACGAAGTATCACGGATGTACGACATCTTTCAAATGGGGTTGGGAAAGGCAACAGCCAATACGTGTTTGCACCTTTCGGTGCTCCTGCTCTACCCCCTGAGCTACTGCTGTAAGCAACAGGCCGGATTCGAACCGGCGACCCGGCGATCCAAAGTCGAAGTAACACGCATTTACGGCACTTTCCCAATTTCTTTAAAATTCAAGGAGCTACAAGCGACGCGGGACGGGGGCCTGCTATAAGGACTCGAACCTCCATCATGACTTGCGCCACAATGCCCTCCCCCTGATGAGTAGCGAAGTATCCCGTTTCTACGGCATCCTTATTTTTGTAACGACGGTGCCTGCTTCCGGCACCGTCGTTTTTACAATGCTATGTTTTCAATGGTTTCCAATGCATTAGCCCCGTTTTCGAGCGCTTCCAGTACACCAAAAATCTTATCGCTCCATCCGGCAACGAGGTATACGTCGTTCGTCATCATGGTCAACGGCAACTGTCCGTAGCCTTTCAGATCAAAAAGATAAAGCCGCGCATTCGGAGCTATTTCACTTTTGTAGCGCGCCCATAATGTTTGTATATTGTCCGTACCGGAATTATTCCAAAACTGGCAGTCGGTGAAAAGCATGACTTTGTCCATCACTTCTCTTCTGTTCAGGAGATCCTTCACCACCAGATGGCCATTGGTTGCGTAGCCTACTTCTCCTTCGCGCCGGTAGAATTCCTGTACGCTGGCCAGAACATGGTTTGGCGCGACCCGTATCCTTTTCCAGGTGTCACCGAACATGCCCACCACCACATTCCGGCAGCGAACCTGCAACAGCATCGCGAGCATCAATCCAACATCATAAAGCATGATGGCGGACCGGGCCGACACGGGCGTCTGCATAGAGCCCGAAACGTCGCAGGCAAGCAGTACACGGGTTTCCTTCCTAAAGCCTCCGATCGAAGCAGCGCTCTGCAATACCGCTTTTTCCAATGCATCAGTGACCTGTTTATATCGATCATTTTCCTGACCAAAAATCATTCTTAACCTTCCGGCCACGCTTTCCTTCCGTGTTTCCGCGGCTACTTTCAGCAGTTCCCGGTAGGCAGCCAGATATCTGAACGGAAACTGTTTTGCCTTCGCAACTGCATCCGGGGCAGCAAGTACGGTACAGGCCTTTTGCAAATGTGCATTAGAAATATTGACTTCCAGCAGGTTACGCAGGTTTCGCAGTAATGCCATATAACCCAGTTTTCCGCTGTCGATCAGTTCCTCCCATTTGGTTTTGAACGCCGCCGCTCTCATCTGTTCGTCGGCGAACGGTGTTTGGCCCAATGCCGAAAGCGCTGTTTCCCAGGTATAGGGTGTATCCAGCTTGTTTGCAGCGATCTGGTCAAAAACCGCCTGCTGGGTCACATCCTTCGCTTTCGGATGAATCAAAAACAATGCATCGCGCAGCTTGACGGTGCTGTTGTCCCGGTTATATTTGGCAAACTGGTAGGCATCGAATTTGTTGAATGCCTCAGCCAGGCCTTTTTGCAACTGTTTGGACAAGCCATTCAATTTTTTCAAACCGGTACGTCCGTTCAGAAGCTGATAGCAGGCGAGCAATTCGGTGATCTCGTCGGCTCGCGCAATGACCTTTTCGGTAGTTTTTGCAACAAGGTCATCCCCTCGGTGCACGCGGGCAAGTTCCGTCAGCAGCACCAGCGGTGCCGAACGCATATATATGAAATTCCTGGTATAAACCGCAAGCTTCGCTACAAACACCGGGTCCACCTGATCCACGAGCGCCCGGATGCGGAGCAATCGCTGGTCATCCTTTTCATAGAAAGAGTCATTCAGCGACCAGGTAACCATGGCCGTGTAAAGCTCCATCGCCGGAGCCAGCCGATATGCTTTTGCGCCCTCGTGGTTGGTAGTCTCCGCCTTACCGGCAGCAGTTGTGTTGAATTTCATGATAAACCTCCTTTCTTTTTTGATAGTTACAAAGCAACAGGCCTGCTGCGCAGTCTTTTTGCGCAGTTGATTTTATTTCGATATTTTTCAAAAAAAATGATTTATGCCCGTCAACCGCAATGCACTGATCCGCTACCGGACGATTGATCAATGCTTACAAAACCGTTTCCGCAAATGGACGCTCAACGATCTGATCGACGCGTGCTCCGGAGCTTTGTATGAATATGAAGGAATTGAAAAGGGAGTAAGCAGGCGGTCGGTGCAGGCGGATATCGAAATGATGCGCAGCGATAAGCTCGGTTATGAGGCTCCCATCATCGTCGTCGACAAAAAGTATTATACCTATGCCGACAAAGCTTACAGCATTGCCAATATCCCACTCAGTCGGCAGGATATGAAGGTATTGGGAGAGGTTTCAGCCTTATTGCAGCAATTCAAGGGGTTCAGCCATTTTGAGGATTTGAACGAAATGGTGAGCCGGTTGGAAGACAAAATCCACGCGCGGCGCACACACAGCATGCCTGTGGTTGATTTTGAAAAGAACGACCATCTCAGGGGCCTCGAACACATCGAGGTGATCCGTCGGGCAATCATTTCCAAAACGGCTTTGTGTATGACCTATCAGTCTTTCAAAGCCAGACAGGCCAGTACTTTCTGTTTCAGCCCTTACCTGCTGAAAGAGCACCGGAATAGGTGGTTTGCCCTCGGGGAGTCGCACCAGCGCCATTCGCCTCTGCTCACCCTCGCACTGGGTCGCATGCAGGAGCTACGCGAAGAACCGGAGGAAACCTACCGCGAAAACAGCAAAGTAGATCTAAGCAGCCATTATAATGACGTAATAGGTGTGACCAAGATGCCTGGTCAGCGAAGTACCGACGTACAATTCCGTGTGGATCATGCCCATGCGCCCTATGTGATCACGAAGCCGTTGCACGCGTCGCAGCAATTGATTGGCAGCGATTCGGAAGGGCAGATTTTCAGTATCCGCGTCGTATTGAATTTTGAGTTGGAACGTGAACTGCTGGGTTTCGGAGCTAAATTAAAGGTGCTTGGCCCCCGGATCCTCAAAAAACAGATTGAAGAACAGCTGGCGAGGGCATTAAATCACTACCATAAACGGGAATGATACACTGAAAAAGAGCTGCTCCATACATGACAGAACAGCTCCATTTCAGTGTATTTCAATCGTCTCTTGTTTTACTATCCCGCTTGTCTTTTTTATCTGCCCGCTTTTCCTTCAGATTCTTCACGGCCTTTTTCTTGTCGCCTTTCTGCGCACCTTTCTCTTTTGACATCGTTTCTCCGTTTTATTGAAAGATAACCCTTTTTGCCTGATATTCAACATTTTCAGGGTTTAGATACCTACCGGCTCGCAAGGGCTCCCGGGTAAATAATCGCCGGTAATGTCGGATAATTAAGTTAACTTAGAAGATAACCAACCCTGTACCAATGTGAAAATTTCATTCATAGGAACTTACCCGCCCCGGGAGTGCGGGATTGGTACATTTACTAAAAATCTCTTCGATTCGGTTGTTGCAGCCGAACCCGGAGAGCATCCCACCCAGGCATTCGTGATCGCCATCGACGACAACGAACTGCATTATGACTACCCACAGGAAGTAAAGCTATCGATCAGGCAGGAAGAGCAGACGGACTACCTCGAAGCAGCGAACCTGATCAATCTGAGCGGCGCCGATGTTTGCGTCCTTGAACACGAGTTTGGCATATTCGGAGGGCAAAACGGGATTTACATTTTGCCATTGCTGTACCGGCTGAAAATACCGCTGATCGTGACGCTGCATACGGTTTTGAAAAACCCATCTTACAATCAGAGGGCGGTGTTGACCGAAATTTGCAAGATAGCGCAGGCAATCGTCGTCATGAGCCAGACGGCCGTCGACATGCTTACGAATGAGTACGAGATCCCGATCGAAAAGATTGCCCAGATTGCGCACGGCGTGCCCGACATTCAATTTGATCAGCTCCTCACCAAAAAAGAATTCCGCCTGTCATCCAAACATGTCTTGCTGACTTTCGGCTTTATCGGGAGAAATAAGGGAATTGAAACGGTACTGAAAGCTTTACCGGATGTCGTGGAGAAGTACCCGCAACTCGTTTACATTGTCCTCGGCAAAACCCACCCCAACGTGATCAGGCATTCCGGGGAAGAATACCGGGTTTACCTGACCGGCTTGGTCAAAAAGCTGGGCATCGAAAAACATGTCATTTTTCTGAATGAGTTTATCGGACAATCTGAGCTATTCAAATACCTGTCAGCTTCTGACATTTACATCACACCTTACACCAGCGAAGCCCAGATCACCAGCGGAACTTTATCGTATGCCATCGGCGCCGGGACCGCGGTTATTTCCACGCCCTACTGGCATGCCGCGGAGCTGCTGGCGGAAGACCGCGGGCGGCTTTTCGGCTTCAACGATTCGGCCGCGCTGAGCGAGATCATTCTCGACCTGCTGGATCATCCGGAGCGGATGCGGGAGCTCAGGAAAAATGCATTTGAGTACGGCAGGGAAATTACCTGGCCTAAAATAGGAGAAAAGTACATGCATCTGGCAGAGCAGGTGGTAGAAGCCGGAACGGACATAGCCGCCGGCAAGGAAATGATTCTCGACCCGCTGACGCTGCCACCCTTCCTGCTGGACCATATACAAAGGCTCACCGACGACACAGGGATCATCCAACATGCCAAATACGGGATACCAAACCTGAAAGAAGGGTATTGCCTGGACGATAATGCCCGGGCATTGCTGATGGTACTGATGACTTACAAGCGGAACAAGCATCCCCTGGCACTTAAACTATCGCCTACTTATCTGAGCTACATCAACTATATGCAGAATGCGGATGGCGCTTTCAGGAATTTCCTGAGCTTCAACCGCAATTTTCTGGATGAGGTTGGATCCGAGGATTCTTTTGGTCGGGCTATCTGGTCGCTGGGCTATCTGTTGGGTAATGCGCCCAATGACGCCTATTACCAAACCGGTCGGGAGATTTTCTTTGATGCTGCCCCGAATTTCACAAAACTGAGATCGATCAGGAGTATTGCCAACACCATCGTCGGGATATGCCATTATCTTAAAAGCAACCCGTCGGATGAAGGTATGATCCAAACACTGAGAGCTCTGGCAGGCAGGTTAGTCACGGATTTCGAAATTAATCAGAGTGGCGACTGGCGGTGGTTCGAATCGCTGCTGGCCTATGATAATGCTTTTTTACCGCTGGCGCTCCTGCATGCTGCCGAGTTCCTCAACGACGAGCGGGTGCTTGAGGTGGCGTTGGAAAGCATGGAATTCCTGGGAGAAATTACGCTTCGCAACGGTTACCTCTCCATCGTCGGCAATGAAAATTGGTATCAAAGAGATAGCGAGCAGTCGATGTTCGCGCAGCAGCCACTGGACGCACTCGCCATGGTATTGATGTTCCATCAGGCTTTCAGACTGACCGGGGATCAATCTTACATTCCAAAACTGTACACCTGTTTTATGTGGTTCCTGGGCGAAAATGACCTGAGAGTCAGCCTGTATGATTTTGAAACCAAAGGCTGTTGCGACGGACTGGAAAGTTACGGAGTCAACCGTAACCAGGGCGCCGAAAGCACGCTCGCCTATCTGATATCCCATCTGAGCGTTCTGGAGGCATTTGAAGAGATCACCAAGATGGAGGCCGAACTGGTATGAAAGTCGCGATACTATCTTCGATTGCATGGCGGACACCCCCGCGTCAGTACGGCCCCTGGGAGCAGGTTGCGTCGTACCTGACCGACGGCCTCCATGAGAAAGGAATTGATGTAACGCTTTTCGCGACTACCGACTCGGTCACTCATGCAAAACTGGACGGATCTTGTGCAACGCCTTACTCTGAAGACCGGGAAGTGGACCCCAAGGTCGCCGAATGCCTGCATATCAGCTATTTAATGGAAAAGGCAGCGCAGTTCGATCTGATCCACAACCATTTTGACTTTCTCCCATTGACCTATTCGAAGCTGATCGACACTCCGATGCTGACTACCATCCATGGGTTTTCATCATCCAAAATCATAGAAGTGTACGAGCGTTACAATGCATCGACTTCCTATGTATCGATCAGTGATGCCGACCGCAGTGACAGACTGGACTATCTTGCGACAGTTTACAACGGGCTCGAAAGCAATGACTTCCCGTTTGAGATGAACCCGCAGGATTACCTGCTCTTTTTCGGCAGGATTCATGCCGACAAGGGAACGTATGAAGCTATCCAGATTGCGCGTGACGCAGGAAAAGTCCTGCTCATCGCGGGGCTGATACAGGACGACGCCTATTTTGAACAAAAGGTAAAACCCCATGTAGACGATCGGTCGGTCTTCTATATCGGTAATGTTGGTCCGGGTGAACGGAAAACGCTATTGGGAAAGGCACTGGCATTGTTACATCCGATCCAATTTGACGAGCCTTTTGGATTAAGTGTCGCGGAATCCATGTTTTGCGGCACACCCGTAATCGCGTACAACAGGGGCTCCATGCGCGAGCTGATCGTCGATGGAAAAACGGGCTTTTTAGTACGTACCGTGAATGAAGCGGTACAGGCCGTAGAAAAAATCGGTGAGATCAGCCGGCAAGAATGTCGGCAATGGGCCCAGGCCATGTTCTCGAAGGAAAAGATGGTTGACGGCTACCTGGCTGTTTACAGCCAGATACTGGCTCACTGATCTGCTGTTGAAATCAGCTCCCCGAGGAGTTCGTCGAGTTCGACCACCGCATAGGTAGAGGCATAGTCCGATGTGGCGTAGGGAATGATCAAACTTTGATTATGGACAAATGCGCCACAGGAATAAACGACGTTGGGGACATAACCGTCCCGTTCTGTCCGGCTGGGGATCAGCAATGGATGACTCAGCCGGCCTATTTCATTTTGCGGATTATCCAGTTCAAAAAGCGAGGCACCCAATACATACTCCCGCATCGGTCCTACCCCATGCGTAAGCACCAGCCAGCCGGCCCTGGTTTCAATGGGAGATCCGCAGTTACCGATCTGGACAAACTCCCACGGATATTTTGGTGATTGAATCAAAATAGCTTGCCGCCAGACGCTGATGTTATCGGAATAGGCAATGTAATTGTTGACACCATCGATCCGGCAAAGCATAGCAAACTTGCCGTTTATTTTGCGGGGGAATAGCGCCATCCCTTTATTCTGGGCAATTTCTCCGTGAAGCGGCAAGACTTTGAAGTGGTAAAAATCTTTGGTCATCAACAACTTGGGCAAAATAGCCGTGCCATCGTATGCCGTATAGGTAGCATAATAAGTCTGTTCCCTATTATCGGCCGTAAAGCGGACAAAACGCGCATCCTCAATGCCTCTTTTTTCCGTATCGGCAATCGGAAAGATGACCCGCTCCGAAATGTCGGTGTCGAGCGAAAAATCCATCTCGTAATGCGAGGATGCGAGCCACATGATTTCGCGCAGAAAAAGTGTAGCGGCGATGTCCATTCCCGGCAACTTACCGGTTTCGTCCACATAACGCTTGAGTTCTTCGTAGGTAAAGGTTTCGGTGAGCTTTTGTTCGATAACCGGGTACGCGGGATTGTCGGAATCCTGCATTTCGTTCAGCTTTGCCAGAAAGGATTTTTTCTTGTAAACATGGTTGCGGACATGCTCGGGCGAGTCCAATAGCCTTCCCGGTGGGTCTACGGTGATCAGGTTATCCTGGTCGATCAGTGCCGACCGAAACACGATCGAGGAAATGTGTCCCTCCCCCGTCGCCCTGAAACTGAGGATTATCCGCGTTTCACCGGGCTCCGTCCCCGACTGGTCGGGGTCTTCTACAATCGACGGGTTAAAAAATGCGGCCGCCTCGATCGAGTATTCCATCGTAAAATAAGCGCCGATGAGCAGCCGCTGGTTTATCTCCAGGTCCTGTGGGTCGATATCCATGGTGCTAAACAGGGCCCAGAGCCTGCGAAAGTGCCGTTCAAATACTTTGAGGATATTGCGGTGCCTTTTTGCGTATTTCCGCAAGACATAATTCAGCTCCTGCAACTGCTCGGCCTTGGACAAACCGAGGATGATCGAGATCAATTGCCTGCTTCTGTCGTCGCCGTTATGGAGGAACCGTGCAATTACACGGCTCGAATCAGGCTGAAAAATAATATCTTTCCGTGTGAGGCGCGTCGACATAAAACTAAGTTAAGAGGTGGTAGTGGCCGCAACTTTCCAGCGGTTATGTGACCAAAGCCAGTAGCTGGGAGCACGGCAAATATTCTTTTCCAGAATCCGGTAGTAGGCCTTTGTAATGCTCAGGGGGACTATCGGGCTGGCGTTCTCCATCAAGCTGAATGTGAATTCATATTTGAATTGCGCATTTTTCCTGGATTCGACATATACCACTGCCGCGTCCGAGGAGGACGCTATCCTTTCACCGCCCGTTTGCACGGCGGTATCCTGGTCCAGAAACGGGATATGGAACTTGTCATTACCGGGAGCGGGCCGTTGATCAGCGATCACCACCAGCAACTTGGGGATCGCACGCTGTCGCAGAAGCGATAACGCCTGGCGGTAAAATCCCTGCCGGGGTATGAGTGTAACGCCAAAAAATGACCGCAAACTCATCATTAACCGGTTTACCCGATCATTCTTAATGGGAGAATAGGCGGTGTACACCGGATAGCTGGTAACCTGGGGCAGATTGGTCAGGTACTCCCAGTTTCCGTAATGCGAGGCGAAAACAATGACCTGCTTATCGTCCTTGTAAAGCTTTTCGAGCAAATCCGGATTTGTATAAGTTGCCAGGCGCTGCCTGAGTTTCGACGGAGCCAGGTAAAACAAAAATGGCTCGATCACCAGATCGCTCATATGACTGTAATAGCCATGCATCAGTTTCCGGATTTCCCCCGACGATTTCAACGGAAAAGAGGCTGTCAAATTCTTTTTGATAATTGCTTTCCGATAACCTAATACGTAACGTAGTGACACAAAAATCAAGAAAGCGAGGCCTTTGGCGATCCATAGCAGGCCTTTACCCAAAAGTGTGGTGAGCAGACGCCCCGGTAATGCGTACAGCATCCGGAACAATGATTTTAGAAGAGAATTAAGATTAGGCTCCATGGGAAAATCGGTGAGGTGAAGAACAAGGATATTTCCCGACTTGCCAAAGAATGGAACAAAATGCATTGTTCTGAAACAAAAAATCCTCCCTGTTCAGGAGGAATTCTTTGTGTGCTAGCGCGATATGATTGATCAGATAACGGTTACGTTAACTGCGTTCAGTCCTTTTCTGCCGTTTTCAACTTCGTAAGACACTTTGTCGTTTTCGCGAATGTCATCATTCAATCCTGACGTGTGTACAAAAATGTCGTCTCCGCCATTTTCCGGAGAGATGAAACCAAAACCTTTGGTTTCATTGAAAAACTTAACTGTTCCTGTATTCATAATTTTATTTTTTATTATTCCACAAAATTAAAATAAAATTTTGAAAATAAAAAATAGAATAAAAATAATTGGAATATTATTTTAATATGAACAAATACTAAAAGAGGGCTGACAAAAAGTATAAGACAACAAACCGTCTCAACCGGAACCAATTACTATTAAGTTTCCCATTATTCGCTTCGTAAACTTTTGACCGGATTCATCAATGCGGCCCTGACACTTTGAAAACTAACTGTAAGCAATGCGACGGATGCGGCCATTATTCCTGCCAGGACGAATACCCACCATCCGATCGTCGTTTGATAGGCAAAGTCCTGAAGCCACCTGTTCATCGCATACCAGGCAATGGGCGAAGCAAGGACAATAGCAATCAGTATTAACCTAAGGAAGTCCTTTGAAAGCAAAGCCACGACGCCCGTTACGGTTGCGCCCAGCACCTTGCGTACCCCAATTTCCTTTTTCCGCTGCTCGGCCATAAAAGCGGACAAACCGTACAATCCGAGGCAGGATATAAAAATGGCAAGTCCAGCAAATAAGTTAAAGATACTTCCCATCTGCTGTTCGCTGCGGTAAAGGTTATCGAGGTCCTTGTCCAGAAAACCATAGGTGAATGGATAAGCCGGGTTGAGTTGCTGATTGATTTTCCCCAGCGCGTCAATGGTCGCTTCGTTGCTGCCGCCCCGGGTACGCACAATCACCACGCCGCCCCATTTGTTAAGCCGCAATACCAGTGGCTCCATGGCATACTGAAGTGACTTGAAATGAAAATCCTTCACTACCCCGATAATCGTTCCTTTTGTATCATCGAATGTCAGATTTTCCCCCACTGCGTTCCGGGCGTTCATGCCCATGATCTGCATGGCCTTTTCGTTGATGATAAAATTGGAACTATCCCCTGCAAACGAGCGGGAGAAACCGCGTCCAGCCAGCAACCGGGTCTTGAAAACCTTCGTAAAGTTTTCATCGACATTCAGGGATGGAATGACGATCTGATTATGGGCAGTTTGCCCGTCCCAGACGACATCGGTTGACCCCGATGTAATGGCTGTCGGCAGTTCGGATATGATCGAAAAATTTTCCGTCAGCGGGTTTTGGGCCAATGTCGCCTTCAGTGTTTGCTGTTTCCCCCAGATTTCGCCGGTCATGGGTACGTACAGCAGGTTGGATTTATCAAAACCCAGGTTCCGGCTTTTGATAAAATTCAACTGCTTGTAAACTACCGCGGTGCCAACAAGCAAAACAATCGCAACGACAAATTGCGTGACAACCAGGCTGTTCCGGAAAATCAGGTTTCCGCCGGCTACTCTCATTTTTCCTTTGAGCACCTTTACAGGAGCGAATCCGGAAAGAAACAGTGCCGGATAGCTGCCGGAGATAAGGCCTGTAATCATGGCGATACCCGCCAGGCTGATCAGCATCTTAGCATCCAGCAAATGAATGGCAAGCGTTTTTCCTGTCAGCATTTGAAATACCGGTAACGCGAGACATACGATCCCGATCGCCACGAACAGCGAAAGAAATGAGAAGATGAGAGATTCGCCCAGAAACTGGATCACAAGCTGATAGCGGCCCGCGCCCACCACTTTACGCAGCCCTACTTCCTTGGCCCGCCGCTCCGAACGTGCCGTTGCCAGGTTCATAAAGTTGATGCACGCCACCACCAGAATGAAGATCGCAACAACCAAAAACACATTCACATATTGAATATTACCATGCCCAGCCAGATCGATCTGCATGTCGGAATGCAAATGAATGTCGGTGAGCGGTTGTAAATGAAAGTCAACCTCCAGTGTTTGTCCGTGCGCCGTATAGATTTTACCGATCTGCCGGGCAAGGGCCTTTAAACCGGACGCGGATGTATTCGTGTTCCTACCCAGCCGGAAATAGGTATAAAAATTAAAATTACCCCAGGTATCGGTTCGCAAATCCCAATTTGATTTCGCCACGGTTGCCATGGGAATGATAAAATCAAACTGCAAATGGGAATCGGCGGGGACATTGGCAAGAATGCCTGCGATGGTAAAATTTTCCTTGTTGTTCATCCGGATGATTTTACCAACAGCTTCCTCGTTTCCATAATACTTTTTGGCCATTGCTTCCGTGATCAGCAGGGCACCCGGGTCTTTCAGCGCAGTATTCGCATTTCCCTTCAACAGGGGAAAAGAAAATACCTGCAGGAAATTGGAATCGGCGAAAAAGACCCGTTTTTCTTCAAACCTCTTTTCCCCTGCCTCAAACAGATTGGTCACCGGTTTGCTCAACCGTACCGCAGCTTCTATCTGTGGCATTTGTGCCTGCAATCCCCGGGCCATACCGGCCGGGCTGACCGCCACCTTAAAATCTCCGGCATTGCAGGTGAGTCTGAAAAGCCGGTCGGCCTGTGTGTGAAAGCGATCGTAGTTCAACTCGTTCTGCACCCACAACAGGATGAGGATACTGCAGGCCATCCCGATGGAGAGTCCCGCGATATTAAGAATGGAGTAAGCTTTCTGGCGGGTGATATTCCGCCACGCGATTTTTACATAGTTTTTTAACATATCGGGATTCAGGAAAAAGGGTTGATCGTATTCGGCTTTACGCTGCCGCCGGCGTACAAACGGCGGCAGTACGGAGATGACATTCAGCAGGTAACGCAGCACCGCCTGCGTTACCCCAGTACGCCGGTACCAATATGCATACAGCTCGTCCAGGTCTCCTTCGACCTCTTCCAGCGTGTCCCGGGGGTGCAGGGAACGAAGCAAGGCCCTCGCCCAGCTTGGCGGCATCGGTGCATTCATAACCCGCTTATTTTTAGTGATTGATCGGGCATCAGTTGCCAGAGCTTGTTGCGCAGCTGCTGGATATCCTGGATCGCACGGTGCCCCAGCGCCGTCACCTTGAACAGGCGTTTCCGCCGTCCGCCGCGCTCCGTAGTCGCGCCGCCCAGTTCAGAGGTTACAAAACCTTTCTCTTCCAGGCGGATCAGCGTGTTGTGAACGGCCCCGAAAGTGACGATCCGCCCGGTGTGTTGCTCAATCTCCTGACTGACGGTCACACCATATGCCTGGCCGTCCAAAATGGCGATCATCAGCAAAACCAGTTCTTCGAATTCTCCTAAATATGTTCGTCGCATCTATTCAGACGATTTGTCTCCATTTTATAGTACAAATATGTGCCAGCGCATCAAAACGTCCAAACAGAGGCCTAATGGCCTTTTTTTGGGTATTTCCCGAAAAAAATTTGTTCGCATGGGAACGGACGTTGTCCGGTAATGAACAGTGGCTGCTCTTTTCCTGGCCCCTTAACTGCAATGCGCCTGAAGACCCAAAGAACTGTACTCAAATCTTGCCGCGTGAGTTCTTTGTTTTCACCTTCTCAAACTTCAAACCACGTGTTCTCAAGGTATTCAGTTCGAATGCCTCGACTTCGTTCTTCCCATTTCTTTTGAAAACAAGATCTGTTTTGATATCAGGCATCCGAAAACCGTCCTTAAAATAGTTTTCAAGCGGATGACGGGTTCCTGAAATCAATCGCGCTTCAAGACCACCGTTGACTTTGCGGATCTCGATGGCCGCGCCGGCTTCATCGGAGAAGTATTCCCCGGTGTATTGATCAGACAATTGAACCCCTTTGGCAATATCGACCCGGTGATATCCCATGGGTTCACCCGATGGCGGCGCAACCGTCAGCTGACCGCCGGGTTTGTCGGATGAATAAAACTGAAACAGGCTATCTATCTTTTGCTCAACAGCACTCGGATCATTCCGTTTGCAGGCGTTGGTACAGATTAATGCAAGGAGTATAGGGCACCGATGATCCGGTTGACTTTGTTTTTCCGTATCTTTTTTTCCGCTTTCATTTGCTGGTTTAATAGCCTGTCTTAACAATATTCCATTGTATTTCTTCTAAACCAACTACGGGCATAATCTACCCTCCCTTATACACGCTTTAACCCTTACTTAAATCACTTGCCAAATGAAGGGCTGCCAGTTTAAATCCATTTCTGAGATACACTTTTTGTGCAGTATCGTTGGTAAAGTCTGTATCGAGAACCAAAGCGTCCTGATTATTCATCATTGCAATTTCACGGACGTATTGCAATAATTTAGTCGCCAGTCCTTTCCCCCGATAATCGTCCAGCGTGCAAAGATCATCGATGTAAATGATGTTACCACTGTGCAGTGAGGTCATAAAACGACATCCGGCAAATGCAATAAACCGGCTACGATCAAAAACGCCTGCAATGAAATACTTTTCATTTTCCATCATCTCCGTGACCATTGGAACCCATTTGTCTTTTTTCAAATGGGGCCTCAGCAACCAAGCAACCTCCCAGCATTGAACGACTTCGGTTTCGGATTTAATAATCTTGATTTCAAATAGATCTTCCATATATCTGTACTTTTTTTTACAAAAGTATGGAGGTTAAATCCGGCTTGAATGTGCCAGAAAACATAAACCTGATGGCCCAGCGATCGCCTTGGCCGGGGTATCTGTTTTTTTCTTTCCCCGCATATTAAAATCACCTGCTCACGCGGGGGAATGCCATCGATGGGCATGGGATCAGGAGCAGAAAGCTAGATCGACACGGGTAATGTCTCTTTCAATATTTTCAGCGCCTTCCTGATCTCTGCTTCGTTGAGCGAGGCAAATCCCATTCGTAATGAATTGGTTGAATAACTTTCATTTTTATAAAAATCACCGTTGTCGATGTACAACCCTCTTTTTCCAGCCTGGTAGGACATTTTGTGCAAATCGATCTCCGCCGAAAAAGTGGCCCAGATGCCCATCCCTCCCTCGGGGACATTGAAAGTGATTTGGTCTCTGAAATCGGATAAGAGTACTTCGCAGAACAGGTCCCGGCGTTCCTTGTAAATTTTAAGTGATTTCCTGAAATGCCTGTCCACTTCGCCGGTATCAAACATCACCGCAAATGCTTCTTCCATCAGCGTGTCCCCCTGCCGGTCTACCAGCTCCCGTAATGCGGATGCGGCGTTGATAAATTCCGGGGACGCAACCATAAAACCGATACGCAATGCAGGCGCAAAAGTTTTAGATATCGAACCGATGTAGATCACATTCTGGTTATGGTCGATGCTCGCCAGGGGAAGGAAAGGCTTGTTATCATAATGAAAATCGAAATCATAGTCGTCCTCGATGATAGCGAAACGGTGTTCTTTGGCAAGGTGCAGAAGTTTGAGTCTACGTTCGCTGCTCAATGTAACCGTGGTGGGCAGATGGTGGTGCGGGATAATGTATACCGCCTTAATCTCCTGTGTTTGCAGGCATTCTTCCAGGTAATCGATGTCCATCCCCGAGCCGTCAACGGGTATTCTCAGGACCTTCCCGCCGGTCAGCCGGAAAGTCTCATCTGCCAAGCGGTAGTTCGACATGCCGACCGCAATGGTGTTGGCAGGGTCGAGCAGCAGCCGGGCCGCCAGATATATCCCCATTTGACTCCCTTTGGTGATCAGGACATTGTCCAGTGACACCACTACTCCCCTCGTATTTGAAAGGTAGTTGCAGATCGATAAACGAAGACGCTCCGAACCTTTGGGGCTGCCATATTTCAGAAAGCTTTTACCATAAAATTTCCGGGAAATACTGCGGTACTCACGCATGACCTGGTCTATCGGTGTGAGACGGACGTCCGGGAAGCCGTCATCAATCGCGAAAGATACCTTTTGAAGGTCGGAACTTGGCAAGGCATTCCGGAAGGGATTGGTCCAGATGAATGCTCCATGCAAGGCTTCGCCTGCGGGAGTGTCGGGAAGTAATTTGGAGGAAGGTGTAGGAAGTTTCGAATTGACAAATACCCCTTTGCGCTCCAACGATTCGGCCCAGCCCTGACTAATGAGCTCTTCATAGGCTAATTTAATCGTGTTCCGGTTGACACCGATCAGTTCCGCGAGGATACGCGAGCTGGGCAGCATGTCGGAAGACTGCAAGATGCCCTTTGTAATCAATGTGATGAAGTTATTGCAGACCTGAACATAAAGGGCAACGGATGCCTTTCGATCGATCTGAATCAAGGATTTGTAGGGAAGCATCTGGGCTATGCGATTTGTCAGAACTGGGTCTCAAATATAGTCCAATGCGCCGCTAATTTTGATGAAAAATAAACGAAATGAAGAAATTACTGGTCATCAATGCTAGCGCCAGAGTTAGCCGGTCACACAGCCGGGGGCTCACAGACACCTTTACCGAACATTGGAAAAATGCCAATCCCGGATCGGATATTACGTTCCGGGAATTGGGAACCGCAAATGTGCCCCACATGACTGAACACTGGATCTCAGCTGCCTTCAAACCTGAGGCCCAGAGAACAGTTGAGGATTTAAAAGTTCTGGAAATCAGCACGGCCTACGTGTCGGAGCTTCACAACGCCGATGTAATCGTTATTGGCTCTCCCATGTACAACTGGTCAATTCCAAGCCCTCTCAGAGCTTATATCGACCAAGTCATGCGGATCAACGAAACCTGGCGGCCGAATCCGTCGGACAAACAAAACCCTTATCTGGGCCTGCTTCAAAACAAGACGTTGGTGCTTTTGCTTTCGAGAGGTTCAGCGGGCTATGAGCAAGGCGAACACAACCAGCATATGAATTATCAGAGTACCTATTTAAAAACGGTATTCCATATCATGGGCATTCACGACATACACCTCATCGCCGTTAACGGCACCTCCGGTGATTCCGGGGAACTGACCAATTCCATTGCGGTGTCGAGTCAAATAATTAAAGATTTCATTAATAACAATGCTTACAATGAATCAACTGTCGAAATGGGAGAGACACCAAACTCCATTGAACAATTACCTATCTAAAACCAAATAAAATGAGCACAAGAATTCGCATTGACAAAGTTGAACCGGCAGGATACAAAGCAGTACTCGGTCTTGAAAAATTTATCGAAAGTACTCCTTTGACCAGGATCCATAAGGACTTAATCAAAATCAGGGCATCTCAAATAAATGGTTGTGCATTCTGTATCGACATGCATACCAAAGAAGCCCGCAAGGCCGGCGAGACCGAACAACGCATTTACGCATTGAATGCCTGGCGGGATGCACCATTTTTCACGGATGAGGAACGTGCCATTCTCGCATTGACAGAAGAAGTGACATTGATTGGCAACCATGTAAGAGATGAAACTTATTTGCAGGCAGCCCGGATCCTCGATGAAACCTACCTCGCCCAGGTCATACTTTCGATCATTACTATCAATGTCTGGAACAGGATTGGTATAACAACCCAATTAATCCCCGCCTGATCAGATTCAATCGCATAGCATTCCTGACTAATCAGCAATTCCGAATGATTGAATGTCATTTCAATATTCAAAGGATTTTGTAATAATTTCATTGTAGTTTATAATGGCGGATGGGATTTTCCTTTCGTCATTATTTTTTCATGATACCGGCATACGAAAAATTATGTGAGCCCGTGCGGGCGGGCAGATTTGACCGAAAAAGAACTCATTTTATCTCCCATTTAATTTTCCCGGCGAATGGGTCCCGTTTCACCGAATACCTGCCTGCCTTTCTGGCCACATCCACTTCGCTTACCTGGTGCTGCCCCGGAAGGTAAAGTTTTACAGTTGCCACATCGGGCGTATTTGCGAAAGTCTGCAATTCGATATGGGACCAGTCGATGGCGTCTGTCGATTGCGCCACTTTCACCTGCGGGAGAACGGCCCCCTCACGTACCATCACGATCACTTCCAGCTCACCGGTGCTCACTTCGTGCCAGCCACCTTCATAAGATTTACGCGTCTGGTAATCCACCCATTTCCCTTTCGGCAAATATACCTGCCTCGTTTTTCCGTTTTCGAACAGCGGCGCCACCAGCAAATCCGACCCGAGCATGTATTCATTGTCCACCAGCCATGCCCCCGGATCATTCGGAAATTCCACCAGCAGTGCCCGCGTCATAGGCAGGCCCTTTTCCGACGCCAGCTTGGATTGGGTGTAGATATAAGGCATAAGTTTATACTTCATCTCCACCGCTTTTCTGAAATAATCCTGAAATGCTTCGCCATACTCCCATGGCTCCTTCGGTGCCTGCCCGTGCGTGCGGGTGTGCGAGCTCAAAAGGCCCATAGGCAGCCAGCGACGGTACAGGTCTTCCGGTGTTTTCATGGTGAAACCTCCGATGTCGTGACTCCAGAATGTAAAACCTGAAAGCCCCAGCGACAAGCCGCCGCGCAATTGCGCCTCCATTCCTTTATTGGTCGTTTCGGCGTCGCCGCCCCAGTGGATCGGGTAGCGCTGGCTACCTGCCCAGGTACTCCTGGCCCAGATGATATTATCGCCAGTCAGCTTCCGGGTCAGATCGGATACAATTTTATTGTACCGCAGCGGATAGAGATTGTGTTCGTAAAAGCCGGTTTTGGCCGAAGCATAAACGCCGGACAGCGGGGCCGCTTCACCAAAATCGACTTTGATCGCCGACACACCGAGTTTCAGCAATCCCGCAATCTTATCTTCATACCATTTGACGGTATTCGGATTGGAAAAATCCAGTACCGCATCTTCGTAGGGAATCGTCCCATTGGCATTCTTCACAGCCAATCCTTTGGCGACGATCTCGGGATACAGACTATTTTTCGGAACAAAATAAGGCAACTGCCAAAGCGAGGTTCTGAACCCCTGCTTTCTCAGATCGGCCACCATCCCTTCCGGGTCTTTGAAGCGGCTCGGCGCAAAACGGTAGTCACACCGCCAGTCGGTTTCGAACCAGCCGGTATCGAAATGGATCACATCGGCCGGTATCCTGTTCTGACGCAGTTTTGCTGCCACATTCCTCCCGTCCTGTTCCGAAAAATAGGTAATGCGGCTCATCCACAGACCAAACGACCACAACGGCGGCATGGATGCCTTGCCCGTCAGATCGGTGTAGGCGTCCAGTATATCCTTGGGTTGTCCCAGAAACACAAACAAGTCCAGGTTCTCGTCCCCGATCTGCATCGCATTCGATTCCCCGTAA
Source organism: Dyadobacter ginsengisoli DSM 21015 (assembly GCF_059568735.1). Taxonomy (NCBI): domain Bacteria; kingdom Pseudomonadati; phylum Bacteroidota; class Cytophagia; order Cytophagales; family Spirosomataceae; genus Dyadobacter; species Dyadobacter ginsengisoli. The sequence goes on along the minus strand of NZ_JCANTY010000008.1, from coordinate 72,851 downwards.
GTAGCACCGAAATCGCAGGTGATGGGCGACGTCGTATGCATGAACATGCCATATCCGCGTGAGCTCAGGTAGAATGGAATGGGTTTGTACATGGTTTGAGTTTCCACACCGTTCGGGTCATGCGTCCACAATACAACCTTTTGCCCATTCTTATCCAGCCGTGTGAACGACTCACCACAGCCAAAAATCTTTTCATCCGGTGAAATGGAAAACACGGCCGCAACACTCCGTGAATAGTCCGAAGCCCGGCGAACGAAGGAGAATGGCAAGGTGGGGGTGTATGAGGCCTTGCCATCCGCCTGGCTGCGGGTCTGGGTCAGAATTTTACCGTCGGCATCGCGGACCAGGATCTTCCAGGGGTTTTCATAGATTGTTACCGAACCGAATTCGCCGGTATACTGATGCCCGCCATGGATCTTGCTGTATTTCCACGTCCTGTCCTTTACGGGCTCGGTCACCAGCATGAGCGAGGGCTCCTGCGTGGGGACTTGGGCACTCGTGGTTGCACGTATGCGGATCGTGCGCGGAGAGGTAAATTCCACCGAAAACGGTAAAACCGGATCCTGCGCATATTCTATGGAGGGAAACTCGTTGCTGTACGATCGCTTGTAGCTCAGCATGGAGTTGTCGAAATTGTGCGCCGAAAACGGTTCGTGCCTTTTCCATTTGATGCTCCCTGCACCGGTTTCGGGATCAAATGCAGCGAGGCTGTCGGCGAAAAAGATGGTATTGGAAAAATCGCGGAAGTCACCGCTGATGTCGACGGGCTCATTCACCAGCTTGCTGTGCTGGGCTGTAACCCTATAACCAGCCAGGGCCAGCATCAGCGAAAAAGATATGGAAAGGGATTTACGCGAAAATGTCAGGTTGTACATGGGTGGATTTCAAAATGTAGTGCCCGGATGTCAATGGGCTATGATTTTTTTTACAGCAGATTGCCCTTCCGGGCCGATAAGGTGAATGAGGTAAATGCCGCCGGTAAGGTTGGGGCTAATGACAATTTCGGTCAGGCCTTCCCCCAACTTCTTTTCAAATACCTTTTTGCCGCTGTTTTCGATGACGGTCAAATTATCAAAAGTCTGATTCCCCCATTTCACGGTGATGCTATTATCCCGGGCGGGATTGGGGAAAACTCTAAACGGCTCTGTTTTGGGCGCTTCTCCCAGCACTTCACCGCCATTCAGGAGTATCACCGAAGTTACGGACATCGGAGGCAGCGTAAGGTTGAACACGTCCCCTGTGACGTTTACTTCAGATTTTTTCAGCGCATTCTGTGTATGGGAAACGAATGTCTCAGTCGCAGGGAGTTGCGACAAAGTGTATATCTCTGCGTTCCCAGCCAAAGGCATAAAATGACTCAGCTGCACTTTCACAGGCTGGCTCTGGTCCGGAGACCGGTTGATGAGTACCACCGTCATAGAATCCCTTGCGGCATTCACGCTGGGATAGGCCGATACCAGCGTTTCATTTCCCGACACCGCTTTCACCGAATTCCTCTGATTGTATCGGCTCAGCAGATGCAAAACCTCCCACATCCCGGCTTTCCACGACCAGGGCGTGAATATTTCGACGCCGTTCTTCATGAACTCTCCCAAAGTGGAGGCATACCAGACTGCTGTAACGGACGCCGATATACTGTCATCGATACCCGTTTCAGTCAACCCGAGGGTAACTCCGTGTCCTTCGCCCATGTATTGCGTGAGCCAGCCGGCACAGCGGGCGAAAATGTATTCCTGGGTAAGGCTGTTGTCATACCCGCCATTCATGGTTTTCACTCCATTGGCCTCGGGGAAGTTGTAGTTTCTGTCAAAAAACACGCGGTGGAGTTGCACCACATCTTCCGTTTTCCGGGTGGATGGATAAAAATGGATATCCAGCACATCCAGTAACCGCACGCCGCTTCTCTTCTGCTCGTCGGCAAGAGTTTTAATGAAGTATTCCAGCCAGGGGTAAGTCCTGCCGTTTTCGACAACAGGCTTACCGTCCCAGTTATACCATTGCCACTCGTTGGCCGTCACCGGCCCAACCAGCTTAATATCGGGGAACCGGGCCCTCGCTTTTTTGGCAAGTGTAATGTATCGCTGGATGAATTCCTGCGGTGTCACCTGCTTCGGCATCACATCGTCGTGGGTGCCCGACCAGATCTCCGGCTCGTTATCCATATTCCAGTACCGGATCCCCTCCCGCTTTAAGCCTATTCCCTTTGCTCCAAACCAATGATCGAGGATGGCGATGGAAGAGTCCGCATCCCATTTTTCAAGGTAAAGATCGATGTTTCCCTCCGTTTTCGCTTTGGTACCCGTTGCATTCGGGACACCGCCGCCAGCGAGGTTCTGGTTTACGCCTTCCCACCATTGTGAACGGTTGTAATCCCAGTCCGCAAAATTGCCCGAGGCCGTTTTCGCGGCATAACCCAGCAACTGAAAAGCCCACATGCCCTGGGCGGCCGGGAAATACTTTTGCAGGCTTTGTGCGGTCTGGTCCCAATTGTTGAAATACACATTGTTGTACCAGTCGGGATGGCTGCTGAGCTTTTTGCGCCAGTTGTATTTGGTACAATTATTGCCCCCGCTCTCCCGGAAAAATTGCACGCCTGCGTCCCGCAGCCTGACAAGATCTTCCTGAGGTAAAGTCCAGTTAGGGTCCGTAGATGAAAATGAATTATTGCGGCCGTACAGAAAAGGAGAGATCGCTTTCACCTCCGCTTCCGCATCTATCCCGATCATGATTTGAGCCGGGGAGATATGGGCAAGGAGCAAAAAAAACAGGGTTTTGTACATGCAAAAGCAATGTTTGATAACGAAATTTTTGTCAGCCCGGGTGAACAATGTCACCCTGAGCGCCGCGGCGGCCACTGCGGTCGAAGGGCATTGTGCGACGCCCTTCGGCTGCGCTCAGGGTGACATGTTATACACTCAGACTGACCTGTTGTACCTCAGAGTGATATTGCTCACTCAGGGTGACAAATTGCGCGATCATCAGGTCACACGCAACAACCATACCGGCTGTGAATCACTTCTTCACGATCCGGAAGTTGTCTACACTGCCATTGAAGGAGGCAATGGTCACATCCGGTGTGTTGAACGATACTTTCAGGTCAGTCACCTTGGACACATCCGCAATGGTCGCGCCCGCGGCGTTCTTAAATTCCGAAAGCTCGATCACAGCCGTTTTCCAGCCGTTGGTCTGATAACCCGCCGAGGCATACTCGGTCGAGTTCCAGGGCTGGAATGAATAATTGTACTCCTTTCCATCGGCACTGACGGTAATGTCGTATTTACCCGCTTTCCATGGTTCAGCAATGTTATGCTCGAACTTGAACTGCCTGTCGGCAGCTGCGCCTGCGGGTAATTTGAAATCAAAATAACAGGTTGAGAACACCCAGCCGTCGTTGTAGCCGGTAGCAGGCAATTTGGTTCCCTTAATTCTTGAAAACTTGCCCGAAATAGCCCCTGCGTCGGTTGCGGCGATGATCGGCGCACCTCCCCAGCACACCTCGGCGCCCCAGGTCGTTGCCGGTACATCGAAATTGATCATCTGCCCGGCGAGGTCGTTCATTTTGAAAGTAGTTTTAGCCGTACCAAACTCGCCCTCGACGGTAATGATATCGACAGCAGCCGTTGCCGGCATTTTGGCGGTGATCTGTTTCACGGTGCTGCTCACCACCTGCAATGCAGTTGTACCCACCTTCACCGATTTGATGTTATAGAAATAGTCGCCATTGATCACAACAGTTCCGCCGGGCTTTACAAACTCGGAATACAAACCCGAAATTACCGGCGTCGGCGCCGTGAGAACAAAGTCATAAGTCGCTTCACCACCTTTGGTCAGCACCTTTATTTTGTTCGAAACACCTGCGTCGACAGCCTTCGTTGGCGCATTGGGGGGGATGGTCAGGATGATATTCGAGTTACTGCCCAATGCGGAATTGAAACTCGCTTCGAAGTCATTGAAATACACTTTTAAAACACTCCCCAGGTTTTGACCCTGAATGACGATCAGGCTACCGGGCAATGCGCCATTGAGCGAGCTGTCGGCTTTCGTGGGATCGAGCAGGCGCACTTTACTAATGGTGGGCAGGCCGTCCATGTCGTCATCGTTACAGCTCTGGAACGACAGCAGCATACCTGCCGCCATCAAAAGTCCCAAACCTGTTTTGCATATGGCTTTAAAATTCATGTTGGTCATAGATTAGGGTTAGTCGACAATTTTGCTGAAATCAAATGCCACCGGCTCGTTTTTCAACGAAGGCGCATTCACGATCTCGCCTTCGGGAAATGGCAGGTACAATGTGTTGGCCGACAAGGGATAGTACTCCGCGGTGGAATATTCTACATTGTATTTTTTCGGATTGGTAGAACCCGCCACGTAGGTCATGGTATAATTCTCCTTATGCTGTGCCGCGGTATAGGCAATGGCCTTCGCAGGGTTGAAATAGAACCACCGCACAACCTCATTCCAGGAATTCCCTTCAAATACCGTTTCGATCCTTCTCTCTTTGAAAATATCTTCGAAGGTCAATGCCGTTTTACTTGGCATACCGGCCCTTTTGCGCACTGCATTAAAGTATTCCAATGCCTTGGCGTCGGAAGTAGTTGCATTATTGCCCAGTACCGCGTCCGCGTAAATGAGGTACACTTCGGCCAGGCGCAGCATGTACGAATTGATATTCGCCGACATAAATCCGCCCAAGCCGCCATTATCCGCAGGCGAGCCGATAATATACTTCTTAATAGCAGCTAATGCATCGGGTCTGGTATATTTCAAACCGCCGGAGGCTTTTTTGATATTGGGATAAACATCGCTATCGAACATCGCGATCGCCTTTCTGCGCAGAGAATCGGCCGGGTTCTCTGTGAAATATTTCACGAGATCAGCGGAAAGGCCCTGTGCAGCGCCCCAGCCGTCGCCGGTGCCGGTAATGTTTGCGTCGTAAGCAAAATAAGCCTGGAAGGAATTGTTGATCCCCCACGGACTGCTGATCGGCATCCATTGCAACGAGAAAAGGCTCTCCGGGTTGTTTTTAGACGAATTATTATTCGCGCTCTCAAACAGTTCCGCATAAGTCGCTGCCAGCGTGAGGCCGCTTTTGGTGATAACGCTCTCCGCATAATATTTAGCACTGTCCAGGTCCGACTGGTTACGGGTGCCGCTTTGGTTCAGTCCGGCGCGCATGAGATACATCCGCGCGAGCATTCCTTCGGCCGAATATCTGGTGAGACGTCCCTGATCGGCGGTCGCGGGCAGGTTGGTCGCGGCAAACCGGTAGTCCTGGATGAGCAGCTTCCAGACATCCTCAATGCGGTTACGCACCGGCGGCTGGTTAAGCTGAGCCACATTGTCGTACACAATGGGTACAGCGCCCCAGTTGGTCACCAGGTAATAGTAGGCCGTAGCACGCATGAAACGGCATTCGCCGAGCCCCTGCGCTTTCACAGCTGCCGAAGCAGTGCTTCCCTGCGCTTCCTTAATGGCCTTGTAGGCGTTGTTACTCTGCGCGATGATCTTGTAAAACGACTTGTAGCCCGGCAAAAGCGTACCCACGTCCGTCGAGGGGATCGCGTGCTTGATGTACGCCGTTCGGTCGTTGGAGTTCAGGTTACCCGCGCGGGCTTCCTGGAATGCCATATTGGCCTTGTCATTGAAATCGAACCACACGATGTTATACAACGGCGCGGTCCCGGCCAGGATTTCGTCATCGGTTTTGTAAAAATTACCCGAGGTAATGGCATCCAGCGGCGGACGATCGAGGAAGTCCTCGCTGCATCCTTGCATGAGCATCAGTGCTCCGATAGCCGCTATGAATCTGATTTTGAATTGCATATGGAAAATATTTTTAGATTGGTGTTGTATCAGCTGGTTCTGTCTCCTTAAAAATCAGCCAGTAAACCGAAAGAATACATGCGCACAGACGGGTAACGGCCCGTATCGATACCGGCCATGACCGTACCGCCGTAGTTGACCATACCGATCTCGGGATCATACCCTTTGTATTTGGTAATGGTAAACAGGTTCTGCGCACCGACAGATGCTTTCAAACCTCTGATGAAGAAGTCTTTCAGCATGGCTTTCGGGAAGTTGTAGCTGAGCGTGATGTTTTTCAGGCGTACGTAGGATCCGTCTTCGATGAAGTTGGTACTCATCCGGTTGTTGCCGTTGGGGTCGCCCGGCGCGATACGCGGGATAGTGTGGCCTGGGTTAGTAAGAGTCACAGTTTCAGCTGCGGCAGGATCGTAAGTGCTCGGTTTCGCATAGTTGGCCACCGACTTCCACTGATTTCCGAACACCCCTCCGTTACCCGGAATTTCGGCACGGTAGCGCGGGTAGTTCAGAATATCGTTCTTGAAGCTTCCGGTCAGGAATGCGTTCAGCTCGAAGTTCTTGTAGCTCATGTTGTTGTTGAAGCCCAATGTAAACTTCGGCCACGGGTTGCCGATGACCGTGCGGTCTTCTGCATCGATTACACCGTCGCCGTTCAGGTCGCGGAATTTGGTGTCACCTACCCACGTTCCTGTCGCCGGATTCACGGTCATCTGTCCGTTGGAAGTCTGGATCGCGTGGTTTTTGATGTCATTGGCATCCTGGAAAAGACCGTCAGCAATATAACCGGTGATCATACTGGCAGGCTGGCCCACTTCCGTTTTGAACCCTACGGAAGTCGCGTTCCAGATCGGCGTGATCGGGTTCAGGAGCGAGGTCACCTTGTTGCGGTCGAAAGACAGATTGATACCCGTTTTCCAGTAGAAACCGCCTTTATCGATATTCACGGTGTTCAATGTAAAGCCGACCCCGCGGTTCTTCATCGAACCGGCATTGACGGCCGGCCAGCTCAGGTAGCCCGGCGAATAGGCAATGTCACCTCCGTAAGTGAACGGATATGAATTCACGGTGATCAGGCTGGTAATGTTCTTGATATAGGCATCCACGATGAGCTCCACACGGTTGCTGAACATGTGCAAATCCAGACCTCCGTTGATCACATCATCTTTCTCCCAGGTCAGGAACTGATTGGCAAAGTTGGATGCCAGAAAGCCTGTCCCCCAGCCTGTCGGCACGGTTTGAAGCGTCGAGTAAATCGCATTACCACCGCTGCCCTGGTTACCGGAGCGACCGATTTCAAAACGCAGTTTCAGATCGTTGATCTCCTTCACATCTTTCAGAAAAGGCTCTTCCGACACCCGCCAAGCCACCGAGACAGCCGGGAAGTTACCCCATCGACGTCCGTCACGGAATGCCGACGAACCGTCCATCCGGTAAGTTCCCTGCAGGAAATAGCGTTCGTTGAAACTGTAATTCACACGGGCAAAGTACGACTCGCGGGAGCCCGAGCCCTTGCCACTGTTGTTGCTGACATTGGAGATCACCGACCCATCTCCGCCCGAAAGCTCCTCGATGGTGTTGGTAATGAATTTTTTACGGCTGGCGGTGAGGGATTCGTAGGTAAATGCCTGCGCCTCATGCCCGGCCATGATGTTCACGCCGTGTCTGCCCAATTTCAGATCGTAGGTCAACCGGCTGTGCAAGCTCCACCAGTTGTTGGTGTTCACCGAGCGCGTCGAAGCGGCTGCATCCTGCGACACCACATAACCGCCAATGGTGTAGGACGGGTGAAATGAGTAGTATTTCAAAAATTCGGCGCTACCGTTTGCTTCTGTATGCCAAACGAGGTTCTTAGCCAGTTTCACATCCGCAAAAAGGCTTCCCAGAATGGAAGTGCGGCGGTTATAGTCGTTGTAGATCTTCGAGATCATCACCGGGTTGGTGAACTGGAACTGCGTGGAGGTAGGCCCGCCCCAGCTGCCGTCGGGGTTGGTCACCGGCACGCTCGGGTTCTGGTCGAGTGCCAGCTGGATAATACCTCCGTTGTTGGTATTCACCTTTTCTTCGGTAATACCCACGCTCACGTTCGCACCGATTTTCAGCCAGCTGCGGGTCTGATTTTCCAGGTTTAAACGGCCATTGTAGCGTTTGAAACCGGATCCTTCCACAATACCTTTCTGGTTGAAATACTCTCCTGACAAATAGTAAGTGGATTTCTCGGTACCGCCGCTCAATCCCAGCGAATACTTTTGAAGGGTCGTTGGACGGAAAAGTGCGCTCTGCCAGTCGGTACCATTGCCCAGAACCGACGGGTCTGCAAACGCGGGCTCGGTGGTTGTCCCACCCACATCAGCCGCCTCGTTGCGGAACTGTGCATATTCGCGCAGGTTCATCACATCGATGTGCCTAGGCTCCGCCTGCACGGTAATGAGGGAGTTAAAGGTAACTTTGGCCTCTCCGGCCTTGCCACGCTTGGTGGTGATCATTACCACCCCGTTGGCGCCCACGGCCCCGTAGATGGCCGTGGCCGACGGTCCCTGCAAAACGTTGATCGTCTCGATGTCGTCGGGGTTGATACTCGACAGGATATTCGAGAAGCCGGTCGGACGGTTGTTCGGGTCGTCCTTCATATTGTCGGGCTTGATCTGCACGCCGTCGATCACATACAAAGGCTGTGTAGTACCGGTTAATGAGCTCAATCCGCGGATCAGAACCGAGGGTGCAGCACCGGGTTGTCCGGAGTTTTCCTGGACCATCACATTGGCAGCGCGACCTTGCAAACCCTGTTCGAGGGACGTATTGATGGTTTTGCTCAGGTCCTTACCCGAAACGGTCACCTGTGAGCTCGACACATCGGTTTTTTTCATTTCGCCATACCCTACCACCACAACTTCTTCCAGTGCGGAAATACTCTCCCTCAATTTGATATCGATTTTGGTTTTGTTTCCAACCGCCGCTTCCTGCGTCTCGTAACCGATGAAAGAAAACACCAATGTATTGCCCGAAGCTGCTTCTATGGAAAAGTGGCCATCCACATTGGTAGTCGTGCCATTGGACGTTCCCTTCACCACCACGCTCGCGCCCGGAACTGCGTCGCCGCGCTCCACTGACAGCACGGTACCCGTAATAACTCTTTTGGATTCAGTCTGAGCGAAGGCGCCGGTGGCGGCGCTCATCATCCCCAGTGATAGCAGGAGAGGTCGTAGCAACCCGGCCAGGAAATGGAAGCTCCGCTTTGCCCGCCTTGTTTCGTACAAATTTTGTTGCATGTTGTTTTGTTTTAAAAAGTGACTATTTGTTCTCCCGATTTAGACGATTCCGATATCGCAGGGCAGCGAACCTGACAATGGTACAAATCGAATGAATAGTTGGACAAATGTGCCTTATAAAATCATGCAGCAGGGGATCCAAATGTTTACAAATGGGGGGGCATTTGTAAACTCAAACAGAAAAAGAAGCTATTTTTTCGCCTTTTATTCCAGTTTAATCCTGACAATGTGAAGAAATGATTGAGCAAGTAATGAGCAGGCCGATGCGGAGCGATATGAGAGGATCAGGTTGATATATTGTATTATTCCATTTTTTCCTGCCGCTTGCGATACTCGGTCGGAAGCATTTTGAACTCCTCTTTGAAGAGCTTTGTGAAGTATTTGGGGTTGTTGAACCCGGTCTGATAGGCAATCTCCGAAATCGTGAGCTGGCTTTTTTCAAGCAGGCTTGCGCTCCGTTTCATGCGGATGATACGGATGAATTCAATGGGTGTTTTACCGGTCAGCGAAAGTATTTTTTTATACAAATACACCCGGCTCATCGACATCGCATCGCTGAGCTCTTCTACTGTGAACTCCGCATTGCCCAGATTGTCCTCCACCGCTTTGACAGCGCTGCTCACGAACTGCTCGTCCAGCGAACGGATGGCTACCTCACTCGGCCGTATTTCGACATGCTGCTGAAACTGCCGCTGCAACTGTTCCCGCTGACGGATCAGATTGGCCACCATGGCCTGCAAAATATCCAGTCTGAACGGCTTGGTCACATATGCATCAGCGCCCGTCTGGTAGCCCTGAATCTGTTGCTCGTCTTCGGCCCTGGCCGTCAGCAGCACGACAGGGATGTGGGAAATCCGGCGGTCGGTTTTGATGATGCGGCAAAGTTCGATGCCATCCATTTCCGGCATCATGACATCGCTCACGATCAGATCCGGGATGCGCTCCAATGTTAATTCCAGGACGGCTTTGCCATTAGGCGCATCGAGTATCTGATACTCTTGCTGGAAAACCTCTTTTAAATAAGCCCTGAATTCGTCATTATCCTCTACAAGCAGCACCACAGGCCGGTTTTTGCCGGTTTTTTCAATGGGCAGATCAATTTCAATGGCTGCCCGATTTACAAAAATACCTTCGGCAGATATTCCCGGCACCACCCGCGCGGGGCTCTCATGCAGCGGCAGTGTGACCGTGAAAGTACTCCCTTTTCCGACGCTACTCTCCAGATCAATAGCGCCGCCATGCATTTTGACGAACTCGCCGACGATCGAAAGACCGATTCCACTTCCCTGGTTCATGATGTGATCCGGTGTCGGATGCTGGTAAAAACGCTCGAAAACCTTTGCCTGCGCCTCCGGGGGAATACCGATCCCTGAATCTTCTACCCTGATTTCCAGCAGATCGTCATATCCCTCGCGACGGGTTACGTCCAGGTGAACTGTCACCTGACCGTTTTCCGGGGTAAATTTGAACGCATTGGACAGCAGGTTGTACATCACTTTGGATAGCTTATCCTGATCAAAATCTGCATAGCGTGAGGTTACATTGCTCTCAAACCGGTACCGGATGTGCTTATGCTCCGAAAGATCCGAGAATGTCTGCGCGATCTGCCTCACGAATTGCACAACATCGCCGCGTTCGGGACGGAACTGAGTCTCCTCCACTTCCAGCTTTTTGAAATCGAGCATTTGGGTGACGAGGTTGAACAGCCGTTTTGCATTGCGGTGTACCAGTGAGAGCTGTTTATGTACGGCGTGGTCGGTCTGGATGCTTTTCAGCAGGTTTTCCAATGGTGTCAGTATCAGGGTCAGCGGCGTGCGGAACTCGTGACTTACATTGGTAAAGAACTTAATCTTCATCATGTCGAGCTCATGCATTTGCTGGGCATAACGCCGCTCCTGTTCGAGCCTGAAATTCATCCGTTCCCGTTCGATGAGTATCCAGCGCGCAGCCATTAATGCGCCGATCACGAGCAGCAAATAGGCGAGATAAGCCCAGGGTGTCCGCCAGAAAGGCGGCAGTATCCTCACTTCCAGGCGCCGTTCTGTCGAAATACTCCCTTCCTTCATTTTTACTCTGAAAACATAGGTTCCGGGATCGAGGTTGGTGTAGGTTGCCTTTCTTGTGTTATCGGCCTCAAACCATTGGTCATTAAATCCTTCCAGCGTATACAGGTAATGGTTTTTCTCAGGATGCAGGAAATTCAGGGCGGCGAATTCGATGGAAAAGACATTTTGGCTGTGTTCCAGCACGATACGGTCGGTCGACGATATCGATCTTTCCAGCACCGGATCCCCGTTCACAAGCTCGCCGGGCCTGATGCTCTTATTGAAGATCTGAAAGTCGGTGAGCATGATCTGTGATGCTACGGGCTCATCAGCGATCCGTTTCGGGTCGAATATAGAAAAGCCGTTGGCACCGCCAAAAACGAGATCACCGGAGCCAAGCCGCAGCGCCGCATTCTCGTTGAACCCGCGCCCCTGCAAACCATCCACTTCGTTGTAAGTACGTACCTGAAATGCCATGGGTACGCCCCCTGCCCTTTTGGTAATCCGCACGTGAGCCAGGCCCTTGGATGTGCCTAGCCAAAGATTTTGCTGGTCATCCAAGACCAGGCTCAGAACCGCATTATCAGGCAATCCGTGCCGTGTGTTATACGCTACAAATGCATTCCGTTTGGCATCATACCGGTTGAGGCCTTCGGATGTGCCGATCCAGATATTTCCGAAACGGTCCTGCGCCAGCGCCGTCACCCCGTCGTCGCTCAGGCTGCCGGGATCACCGACGCGGTAACTGTAATGTACAAAGCGTCCCGTTTCACGCATCAGCACGTCGATCCCATTGGCGGTACCAATCCAGAGGTTACCCAGCCGGTCTTCCATCATAGCCGAAATATAGTCGGAGTTTACCGAGTTGGGGGCCAGTCGCTGGTAATGCCGGAACGTCTTTTTCGCCCTGTCGAGCAGGTCGAGCCCGTCGGCCATTGTACCCACCCAAAGCCGCCTCCCTGAGTCTTCGAAGATCTCCCAGACGCGGTCGTCGATCAGGCTTGTGGAATCGGCCGGATCGTGCAGGAAGCGGGTAAATGCCTTTCCATCGAACCTGTTCAGGCCCCCGAAATAGGTACCGATCCAAAGCACATCGCTCCGGTCCAGGAACAGGCTCACGATCACGTCGTTACTCAGGCTCCCCCGATCACCCGGTATATTCCGGAACTGCCGGAATGTATTGTTTTTCCGGTTGTAATGGATCAATCCCTGCCCGTTGGTACCGATCCAGAGGTTCCCCTTCCGGTCTTCTGTAAATACATTCACATCATCGAAAGGCAGACTTCCCGGGTTGCCCGGTGAATGCCTGATGAGCGAAAATTTGAATATGTTCTTGTGGTAATTACAAAAGCCCTTTTTGAACGTGCCAGCCCAGATCATACCCGTTGCATCCTTGTACAGCGACTGGATGCTGTTCTGGCTGATGGTCCTGGGGTCGCTTTGGTCGGACAGCAAAGTGGTGACTGTACCGCGTTTTTTGTCCAGTATATTGATTCCCCCGTGGTCCGTACCGATCCAGATACGCCCATCCGGACCTGAGATCATTGCACTGACCGCATTGTTGCTCAGCCTGAAATCCGGCCCTGCCGTACCCGCATTATGTAAGGTATTATTTTTTAAATCAAAATAGAAAGCGCCCAGCGCCGCCTTGACGACGTACACCCAGGGTTCGCCATCATCATCCACAAAAACTTTGTGATTAGACAGATTGCCCAGGTTCCGGTGCTGCAACAATGCACTTTGCGCATCGATCCTGTACGTATGAGCATCTACACGGGCGAGGAAACCGTCGTCACAAACCACCCAGAGGTTGCCCTGCGCATCCTCGTCGAAATCAGATATGGTACGCTGACCGCCCCCCGCCGAACCGGCTAATGGACTGAATCGCACTTTAACCAGCCGTTTGGAGCTGGCGAGGTATTTGAGTAGCCCCAGCTTGTTGTGATTGATCCAGTAATCGCCCGACCGCGTCCGGATAATGCGGCTGAAATTGGCATCCGGAAGTCCAAAACGCCTCGCCGCCCGGTTTGCATTGTGATCGATACTTTCTGTAGCCGGGTCATAAATGTCAAACCCCGCCCGGTTGCTGATCCAGATAGAACCATCCGGACCTTCAAACACGGCATTGATCTGATGGTCGGAAATACTGGTGGAGTCCTTCGGGTCATGTTTGAAAACCCTGAACGAATACCCATCGAAACGGTTGAGGCCGTTGGCTGTTCCTATCCAGACAAATCCGCGACTGTCTTTAAAGAAACAGTTGACCTGGTTATGCGACAGGCCTTTTTCCGTACTGTAACGGACAAACTGATACGTTGTCGCCTGCGCGAAACCATTTCCGGCACGTGTGAGGATACACGTCACAACAACACAAAAGCTCAGAAGCCAACTTTTCATCGGTTGAAAATACAGCTTTATCGCGTTTCATGAAACTGACGCAGGCAAATGCGCTGGTAACGGAAAATCACACTCCGGGTCGTCAACACCTGGAGTGATCATCTGCTCACTTGATTTGAAGAATGGTTTTTTTCTTAATAACCGCTTCATTTTGATCAACCGCGGAAGCGAGAACCTCAAATGTGCCTTTTACTCTTTATTACTTTTTGAGATGCTAAATCGCTTCAAGGAAACCTGCCGAAGCAAAGCCATCAATCTGGCCATCTCCTTCGACATCCACCTGAGCCCAGTCTTCAATTGTTTTTATCACGAACACAATTTGTCCCGGGCTGAGGGCATTAATTACCTCGAATTGCTTGCCAGGCCCTTCCCTGAGGCGCAATCCGCTCCTGGCGATTACCCGGTGCCGTACGCCGGCGACGTGCGCAGCTGCCACGACGTTTTCAGTAGTATCGTCGTCGACGGTAAATGCGCCAAAACCATCCCGCAACTCATTCATTTCATTGAAATCGACCCCTATGCCGCAGAGCGTCGTTGCCGGCGCTTTTTGAAGCAGATCATATGTCCTGTTCGTTATGGCTGCGGCGGTCCCCCTGAACCCACGGGACATCGACAGCCACGTTCGTTCAATCAGCCCCTTGGCACTAAGTGTGCCGCATACTAATCCTGATCCGTAGGCACCCACATGATATTCCGGATTCCCAAGGCTTTCTGCGTCAAATGCGCTCTTTACTCCTTCAAAATAAGGAATGATGCTGCTCTCAATTTCGCTTTTACTTGCATCGAAATCGACACTGAAATAAATGGTCGATCCGGTCGGCTGCCCGATGCTGTTCTGCGCCAGCTGATAGGCTCTCCTACCCGCCGCTAAACCTTTCACGTGCGAAAAATCCGCGATCTGGTTTTGCCGTTGTTGAAATACAACTGCAATCCTGAGTCCATTAGCCGAAAGAGCCTGCGCCTCTGCCAACGTCAGACATTTTTGCGGAAATATCCTCGAATTGGAGAAATTGTAATAACGGATCACGGTTGTGACGCTACTGGAAAGCAGACAGGGTATTTTGGATACCGTGTTGAAGGGGGTGTCTATTATACTCATCTTTCTTCGGCTTATGATTGACCTGATATGTTAAAACCTACTTTTTTACCCCTGACTCTCGTCCGGATTCAACAGAATTTCAAGTCTTCTCGAATTAGGATCTGTTCCAATTTCGATGTTTTGCTCAAAACTAAAAGCAGTGGGTTCGCCTCCATCAGTATCCGGCATATTCCCCGCAACGGCCAACGGATTCTGGGTTGCTGCCGCTTCCGCTTCTACAAGCGGAATACTCAAAAATGCTTTTAGGACGTACGAACCTGGTTTTACCTGCGAGGCTATAAAGTCCCCTCCCTGGTCATCTTCCGTTTTTGCGAACTTGTAAGCAACCAGGCCATTCCTGATTAACACCGTAATCGTCTTATCCAGGAATTTTTCATTGATGTCATTTAGTGTCTCTGTCGAGACCGCAGTTGGGTTGACGCGCACAACCAACGACACATCTTCCGCGGAGGCGGGCATTGGGGTATCTGCCTGTGTGGATGTTACGCTTTTGGGCTTGGTGGTATCGAAAGGCAGAAGAATATCCTTGAGCCGTTCGAGGAACATCATCAGGCGCCCGGAATAAAACCCGGCGACAAATGAAAAGAACAGCATTCCTTTACCCGCCTCAATGTCCACCATGGAGTTATTTTCCCCTTGCATAACATGATAGGCAAAGATGATTACCAGCGTAGTCAGTGGCGCGTACAGGAGTTTGGCAAATTGATAGGCAACATCTGAAGGCTTGTAACTTCCTTCGGTATTATCGTCGCGGGTAGCGGTGCTCACTATATAAAGCAGGCTGGCCAACACGCCGAACATACTCCAGAAAATCACCTCCCAATACGCAGGACCTCCTATCAGCCAGAAATAGGACCTCACCCTGAACCGCTGTTCCAGCAAAAATCCAACGCATACGTCCGCCGGTAACTTCATCAATATGTTTTTGATGTGCGCTAACTGTTCTTCATCCAAGCTGCCCAAGCGCTTGGCATTGGTTTGGGATTTCGCCTTATCAACCGTCGAATCCATATTGAAAATGCCGCTTCCCAATTCATTGGTCAGATATTCTATGGCCAGATCAATACGGTCCTCCTTTGGTGGCTGATGGATGTCGACTTTTGTGGTCAGCGGTGGTTGTGGCTGCTTTACAGCTGGTGAAGCAACCTCATTTTTGCGCTCCTTGGTTTTTCCGGCAGTATCAGGTACCGCTGCTACGGCAACCTGCTTTTGAGAAACCACCGGAGCTTTTCCTGCCGGTGTTTCTTTTGCTTTTTGTCTGTTGGGAATTGTATCGGGAACTGCCAAACTCTGATTTAGAAAAATATAGTTTAGCGTTTGCACGCGGTTTTCGTTCAGTTGGATCGTCTCCCAACCGTACCGGTCCTGGAAATTGAATATTTTCCTGCTATGTAGTAACAGGTAGAAACCTACGAGGGTTAGCAGCGAAAAAGCCAAAAAGGTAAGCCAGCGAAACGGGCGGTCCCAATATGATGCCTCAAGGAGGTCTGTCAGCCTGGTCAGGGAAAAAGAACGTTTTGTTGCCATTGCGGTAGAGGGAGAGGATTATTATTGTAAGTATATGTCGGCTACCCACTCCTCACGGATCGGGTCAATTTTGGACCAGCCGTCAAGCGTGAGGTAAACATGAACCACCGTGTCCTTTCGCAACTGCCTTAAAACCGAAAAGGTAGTTCCCCGCCCCGATCTCACGTTGAGAAGAGAGCCATTGACCGTCTTGGAAACGGCATTCGGCACCGGTGCATTTGGCTGCCCATCCTGCACCGGCGGAGCCGGCTGATTGACAGCTGCCTGAACTAACGGCAGAAAGTGGTTCAGCGCATCGATGACTCTGTTACCTCCAAAAAAATTAGTTCCCGGACAGGATTTCTGAAGCTTTTGGGCCTGGACTTTGCCCTCATTGACAAAGCTGTCCGGGAATCGACGCCCATTCCCGTCAAACCAGTGATGGTAAACTACATGCTGGATCGTGACAGGTAACTGGAATTTACGGCATAGGATCGCGTTGCAGTGAATAATAGCCTCCTTGTGTTCCTCGGTCATATTATCCGCCCCGAAATCAAAAAAACCGACATGTTCGAGGCAAATCCCAAACTTATTTGCCCCGAAAATACCCGCAGGCATAATGTCAATAGGTCGGCAGAGGGCAATGGTACCGTCAGGAAAAGTCGTGATGTTTTGCCCTATCTGGCTCCAACCTCGGTCATTCATGTGGGATTGTTCCATTCCATTCAGTACGGGCAGGTAATTTTTGGTGGTATTAGAAAAACTGGCGTAAGACGGTCGGAAGGTGTGATGATTCTGGATAGCCGTAACCCTTCGGTTAAAAGTCGACTGATCGACATACGTCTGAAATTCACTGATGGTTCGAAAAATGGAGAATTCTCCCGG
The DNA here is from genome assembly GCF_059568735.1 of Dyadobacter ginsengisoli DSM 21015. Classification (NCBI taxonomy): domain Bacteria; kingdom Pseudomonadati; phylum Bacteroidota; class Cytophagia; order Cytophagales; family Spirosomataceae; genus Dyadobacter; species Dyadobacter ginsengisoli. The sequence continues at coordinate 55,830 of NZ_JCANTY010000008.1, read as the reverse complement.
TCTGCGTGACATCGCTGATAGAGTTGGATGGGTGGTTGTGACTGGAATGGAATTACGGCGGTTTAGGATATTGCGGGTCGTTCCGCGTACCTGTCCTATTTCAATAAAGTATCAATCTTTCCCTGAATCGACTTTAGCTGGCTTTCCATTTCATCCGGCGATATGTTATCACCGAAAATTGAGTTGGCAACGGCATTTAGGTTACCAACTTTCTTCATTTTATTCAAAGCCAATCGAACAGTATTGTTTGTGATTTGTAGCTGTGTTGCTATTTCCGCTATAACCGGCTCTGTCTTGATACTGGATAGCTGATCAAAAATCGTTGCAGTAATCCAATCCTTCCCGGGATTGAATTGAATGCTCGATTCCTGTTTTCCAATGTCAATGTGAACATATGCATCTAACTGGCTTTGTTTTGATGTTTTCTTTTCGGGCCGACTGCTGCGTTTTACCGACGACGGGTCATAAGTCGTCCAAATGCTTTCCGCATGCATTGTTCTAAAAACTTTCTCCGCAACACTACCCTTCTTGATCAGTCCTTCATCTTGCGACGATTGTTTCAAAAAAATACTCATGCCTGCCGACACCATACAGGGGGCTGACAAACTTTGTTTCGGCAGGGGTTTATTGAAATGAACCGCTGCGAGTAAACGTAGGGCGGCCAGATCGGGGGCATCTTTATCGTTGAGTATGAAGTTTTCCAGGTTGGAAAGGATCGTGTCAAATAATCTGTCATCTTTGGAGTCGTTTGACATCAAATACATATAACAGGAAATAATACCAAGCATTGGATTTTGCCATTTCCCGATTGCAGCAGCTTCCCTAAGGCTTTCAGGCAAAATATAAATCCCATTGTACATCTTCTGAATCATCGCATCCAGTTGCAGGTTCTCAGGGCTTTGCGAGGAAAAGCCTTGCTTTTCTATTGATATTCTGGCTGTCGAGAATGATGGGGTCTCCCTGATCATCATGAACAACTGAGTTTGCCAGTTTTCAAAAACATATAACGGAATCTCCCAGCTTAACTCCTTAGTCTTGTATTGAAGATAGTATTGACCCGGGGGTACTTTTTCGTGAAATGCAATGCTTCCATAAAATTCCGAATGCTCTCCCGACTCTGATTTGACATTACTTTTTTTAAGTGAAAAGACAACTTGCCTATATTCATTCAGTATTACAAATCCTTTTTCCGGTGCCTTTATATTTTCAAACGGAATGTTCTTATCCGAATATCGAAGAAAAATAAAAATTGAATTACCACTGACAAATTGACCGGTTTCCGTCGATTTTCTGCTCCATTCCATCGATGGTCCCGAAAAATATTCATGTGTCGACGTAATTCCGACCAAAGGAGTTGCAGACGCGGTGTTGATTGTTTCCAGTCGGTCTGCTATATCCTCCGTAACCCGATAATTCCGGTCCTCAACATGTTCATTCATTTCAACCCGGAGCTGGTAAATACCTTTTGGTACTTGTAAATTCATATTCCCGTAGCCCTGGCTCACGATTTCATTATAACCATTGAAAAGCTTCAAATGTGTAAATGTCGAAAGCGTTGAATCGGCAACTTCAAATGAAAAATTGAATAGTTTCGATTTTTCCGTGTTAGTTTCATTATTCATATTCGAAAACGGTTTGAACGCCATCTATCAATATTTGTTGACCAACATTCTCATTTTCACTTCTCAGCGTATGTACACCTCTGTGTAATGGCAGTCTCCATTCACCCTCCGAAGAATTGCCTTCTTTAATAATCTCCAATTCCGGGTCTTCCAGTATTACCTGATGACCTCCCTTCTTAAAGCGAATAATTGTTTCAACCACTTTCTCAAAGGGCCCGAGAATATTCTTTTCACTATCCTTTGTGGACACTACCGACCTTGGTATTTGTGTTTTTCCTTTTGAAGTAGCCAGCTCCGGTAGTTTCTTATCGACGTAAGATACCAGGTCACGAATTCTTAAGTTCCCGTTCTTGTCAGCAGCTGCACCCTTTAATCCCCGCAACAGAACCTCCGTAAAAAGCCCGCGTGGCAATAAATTATCCAGTGTACCTTCCTTCCTCGCCAGTTCGACTTCATAGGCGGGATTATCAAATTCAGATGCATAATAAATCAGGTAATTGGAACTTGCAGCCGAGGGAAGCGCAGCCGACCAGTAAGGGCCCTGCCCCTGGACACCGGAAATTCTGTTTCGGCAACAGTCCATAAAAAATAGTATTTCCTCAAAAGCACCTTTCTTTACGAGTTCGAGTATGTATTTTTCTGAGGATAGCGCATATTGCCGATATGAAAATGTCCATTTTGGCAAAAGCATAGCCGAATTCATTTGCGTATCGCCTATGCCGTGGCCTGAGAAATAAAAATACAGTCTCCTCCCGCTATTGGCTTCCGCTAAAAGTTTATTCATAACGGTGTCCATCCAGTCGTCTACATCATCCTTTACGGGTGTGTATTGCGGCGTCGATAACAAAAGCAAAATGTTGGGACTCGGACTCACATTCGACTCTGCACCTGACCAGGCACCGTTATCCGGAAGCCCTCCGCCGGCGGGATCAATAAGCCAATGCACAAAATCCCGGGTATCTCTATGGGGACCACCCAGGGGTTGAAGAACATCCTTATAATGTTCAACCCCAATTACAACTGCAAAATCCCGATCCTGCGGCATAGTGTTATTATTTAAGCAGATGGAAAATACTATCAAGTGTTGGTTCGTCCTGGTTATCGAAGCCTCCATGGCTCACAGAGGCAGAGCGCATCCCTTCCAGGGAATTGTTATCCGTGACCGAATAAATAATCCTGTCATTCATTACCAAATACCCATTTATTTTATTCAGTACCTGCTCCCCATCATAAGGTTTGTTTCCAATAATCTGTCGTTGAAGGCCCAAAATGAAAGCGTCAACGGAGTCAGATTCCAAAACACCTGAAATGAAATACAAAAGAGAGCGCGGGTAGAGTACCGAAACCAAATGATCTTTCTGCTCATAGGAGTCAAGCATGGTGAAAATCCTCAGCTTTTGAAACAATTCCTGATGGCTTAAAATAGTGTCGGCAAACAACTCACAACGGCACGCGGGCGCCATAAACAATATATTTCTGAATTTCAGCCCAATACCTCTCTTTGCAACTGCGTCTATCAACTCACAGGTTGCTATGGAACCCGCTGAATGGCCAACTATATCGATGGTCAGTTCACCGGCTGCTTCCTGATACTCAATCAATTTTTTAATCAGGTAAGTGCCTGCATGCCAGTCTTGGGAAGCACCTGTAAAATCGTCTTCCTTCCACATATTCTTTGCTTTCGTCTTCATACTTCCCCAAACCCAAGCGCCAATATCTGCTACGTAAATTTTTCGGAGTATTTCTTCGATGATCGTAGGGTAAAAACCATGGTCACGCTTCTGCATATGTCGTTTGATGATTGCAACCGTTATCTTTACGGCCACAACGAGAAGCTTTCCATAAGTCAGGATCCCTTTTTCCCCATCCTGCGGGGTATCTGCAATGCTGTTTTTCATGAGCCTTGCCTCATCGGGATATTTTTGTTGTGAGGCCAGGGCTACTAGCTGAGGATCATTGGTGATCTCCTCTTCCACAGCCAGCTCGACTTCTGGTTTGACGGTAAACTCGTAATAAAGTTCGTCTTTGATCTTCTCAGGTGCGACCTTCAGGCTGGCCGATCGTTTCCCCTCATTTACAACAGTTTTCTCAAAAGGAGCCTCCTTTTCCAGTTGCACTTTTATTTCGGCATCGCTCATGCTTCCTACCCCTTTGCTTCCACCCAGTACATTATCCAGGTCGATTCCAAGCTGCTTGCCCGCGACCTTTATAATCTTGACCAAAAGCTTTTTAAAAAAATCCGACTTTTTGATTGTGTCCAGATTTTGAAACAGGGTCTCATTCAATCCTGTCTCCCAAACAAAACAAATTGGGTGTGATGTGGAGCGCTCTGCCGCATATTTTACGATCCGGGTCGCGGTCTCCATTCCGTTAGATGCATTTACAAGTCCTCCGTGAAAATACAATAGGATCCGTTTTTGATTTTCCTCACTGAGCTTCTGGATCATTTTATCAACATCCTCCGGCGTTGTGTCGAAAACAGAGTTTCCTGATGGGCGGAAAGTTCCATTTTTCCCGACATTTATATAATAAAGTTTATCCAATTCTGGCATATCAGTCTGATTTAGCATTTGTTAATACCAATAATGATGGCTTTTACGAAGCAACCAATTTGCTGTGGCCCCTGACTTATCAATGATCTTCCATTTCCACCACAAGTCTATCCATGACCAGTAATGGCAATCCATGCCTTACATTAAACACATCGCTCCAATATCCTATTCTCCACGCTCCAAACAGCGAACGGGATAGCATATACGCTAATCATAGCAAATCAAATCAGCTCTCCTCAGCGATCTATTTATCTTTGAATTTTGCTTATTCTGTCATTGCAATGAACCGACATATGTGGTAAGTAAGAGCATTTACGCTTCATTACTCCGTCGTTATGGTAGTTATTGAACAGCATCAACCTTGCAAATAAATACATGCTTTGGATCCCGATCAGGGCTAGCTTACCTGCCCGAAATAGCATGAAGCATCAATTACAAGACAATTATGATTGTGAAGACATCGAAATGGGTACGTAGTACCAGTCGGTTGAGCATTTTTCATATTTATGAGAAGAGTTTTATGTAGAAACCTAAGAAATTCAAATTCAGCTTAATTTGGGCAAAAAATATCACTTCACACAACGGCAACTTACATAGTTAATACAAACTTATTATTCGGTATTAATTATTATCAAAAACTCATTAAGTATCCGAAAGTAAATAAGTTATCATTCCATATTGCGTGTTGTTCGATTCGTGAAAATACCGTCCATCCAGTCCATTATATTGTGGAACAACTGCTGATACATTACGAATTATATATTGTTCCAAAATCGATTTGAGTGGCTTTATATATTGCCGAAAGTATTTCCGCTGATCCGTTTTTTGACGTTCTGATTCAGTCTTTTGAATATTACATCTTGTCTGACTTTCGTTCTTTAAGGTTATCTGAGCGAAGAATTTAATTCAGTTGTGATGTGCATTACGGGCCATCATTCATTTCCGGTTAAATTGTCCGGACAAAACTTGCCCGGACATGCATACTTTGGTTAGGTTATGTTATGCAAAAACAAATTTAATTCACTTTGGTAACCGACCAGTTGATACCGGTACCGCCCCCTGAGCCCAGGTTCAGGGCTACCGTATATCCGCCTGCGTCATAGAAAAGTTGCAATTGATCTCCCGCATTGAGTGCCACAGTGCCGTCAATGGGTACGGTGCCAGTGTTGATCAATGCCCGCAATGTGAGCACAAGTATTACGTTGACGTTCAGGATGGGAAACACGCCGCGGAGAACCTCTGCGGATCCAACCACTTTGCGGATCTGCATGCTGGGGTTAACACCTGCGCCAATCGAAATACTGATCGCCGACAAGTGGGCGTAATTGACCGAAGCGGAAATTTTATAAATACCGGTGGCGGGAACTGTATACGTTCCGGTAGGCACATCAAATCCACCCGTTGAATACACCTGGGTCCATCCGGCAGTCACAGGCCCTGACGCAGACTGCGTACCTCCTGTGCTGGTGGCGGCAAAGCCGACTGTGGAGGTATCTCCAACCCGTTTCCAGGTCGAACCATCGAAATAGTAAAATCCAGGCGTGTTATTGGTTTGGTAGATTACAAGGCCTGTGGCGGGAGTAACAATGGCGTCACGCCCGGCCATGTCCATTCTCGGGATCAACAGTCCCTTGTCGGTGGCTGTAACATCGAGCTGTGCGCTGGGGTCAGGGGTGATCGTACCTACCCCCACCTGAGCGAGAATCCTGTTTCCTGTAAAAAGACAAAGAGCCAGCAAAGCGAACGTAAAAAGGTGTTTCATAGCAAGGTTTGATATTTAGGGTTAAAGAATAATCGATGGCAAAGCACTTTACAAAGCAGCACCAGGTTGCTTTCGGTCGCTCCTGCCCTGCTCCAATCGTCCGCCACGGTTACATTGCCGGCAACGGAGATACGGTCAGGAAGAACTCCAAAGCATGGATCTGCGGTTAAAAACCAATTGAACACAACGAGCACCATCCTGTCGTGTTGCAGGTCGGCTGGTACTAATCGCAAAGCTGGCGTGGGTTAACCCGGTAAAGGGTCTTCTAATTAGTAGAAATAATTTTACAAAAAAAACAATTGATCTTAATAAAGTCAAAATAATTATTCGAATAATCATTTCAAGTAAAATTGGCGGTTATCCCGGATGCCTCTGGTACCCCATGGCGTAAACAATGCCGGTCGTGGAATGTACTGTTTTGTTGCCGCCTAAGCCGGGGATGTTCTACTTGCATCTCCGTTATGCTGTCTTCCAAAATGCAACACCAGGAGTTCAAACCTCCCGAAGCGCTACGGGATGCCATCAAATGTTTTTGGCCCGACAAAAGAGACTTTGAAGAACTGCCAGCGAGTTTTGAAGTAGTACCGGACGGCTCGCTGAAATCATTTTTCATTTCGGAAGCCCTGCGGCATTTCTGAAAATGGAAACCTGCATTCCCTACCATCGCCGTTTCTCGTGGGGCTGCTCGATCAACCTGTTCATTTATACAAGAAAACCCCCTTGGAAACCATTGGTATCAGGTGCTGTCCCTGGCAACCACTTGAACCGACGGCGCCCGTCAAACTACAACCTATCGTAAGGGACGGAGTTTCTTAGCAGGGGGATTACATCAGTTGGATCATTCTCAGCGCAAACATAGAGATGCATCCTCCACAGCGTATCGGCAAAGGTCCTTTACGAATGCATTTTGTTTGAAATTCTTAAAAGATGGTTTGAAATTTTTTACTATGCGTCAGTCGCCAGTGTGATCTTTGTACATTCACCACTAATTCAGCATACCAAACATTTCAAGTTATGGAAATTACGAGAGCAGGCAGCAAACCCTCCGGCAAAGGCCCGGAAGATTGGTTTAGCGGATCCGTGCGGATCGATCCGCTGTTTGATGCCAATAATACCCGGCGTGCCGTGGCAGCCCTGGTCACTTTCGAACCCGGCGCAAGAACAGCCTGGCACACGCACCCGCTCGGGCAAACGCTGATCGTTACAGCGGGCAGTGGCTGGGTACAGCGTGAAGGTGGACCCGTGGAGAAGATCTTCCCCGGCGACGTCGTCTGGTTCGAACCCAATGAAAAACACTGGCATGGTGCCACCGCCACAACCGGAATGAGCCATATCGCCATTCAGGAAAATCTGGACGGAAAAGTGGTGGACTGGATGGAAAAGGTCACAAAAGAGCAATATCAGATATAACCTAACGGCATTTTCGAATGAAGATCTTTCTCATAAGCTTGTTTGTGCTGGTTGGCGCTACGATCCAATCGGCATTGGGCCAACACAAGGAATGGATGATTCGCATGGCAAAAATCGAGGTTGACAGCGCGTATCTGGACCAGTACAACGCCGCTATCCGCGAGCATACCCAGGCGGCTATCGCTTCGGAACCCGGGGTATTGACCTTGTACGCGGTGTATGACAAGGAACACCCGACCCGCGTCACGGTTTTTGAAATCTACGCAAGCAAGGACGCCTACCAAGCCCATTTGAAAACCCCTCATTTTCAAAAGTACAAGACCGGCACGCTCAAAATGATAAAATCATTACAGCTTATCGACGTAGACCCGATCGCATTGGGGGCTAAGCCGAACATTTTGGAAAAAAGATAGTGGATTTGATTTTGAGTTGGCCGCAGGTTTCAGCTCACAGGAATGCCATAAAAAAAAGGTGTCATTTCTGACACCTTTTTTCTTTCAAGAGCCCCCAGTCGGGATCGAACCAACGACCTACTGATTACAAGTCAGTTGCTCTACCAGCTGAGCTATGGAGGCCTTTTTCTTTGTGATACCGTTTGTTATTCCGTTATCATGGTGCAAAAGTAGTCGAGCGGGATATACGATGCAACCTTTTCAAAGTAAATTTTTCAAACTTTTTTTCAGGTTTTATATAGCTTCCTGAATAATAGTCAGTTGGTGTTTCAACTCATCCAGCTGGCTTAATGCATTGTTGATCTTTCTTTCGAACTCGGCTTTCAAACGATCGGAAGTTTTCGATTTCGCAAAGAATTCAATGTTGTTTTGCCAGAGCGAAATGTCGTTTTCCAGTTGCGTAATCTTCCGCCTGATGTCGTTTTCTTTGCGGTACAGGTTGCGGCTGCTTTCGCCGTCACGTACCAGTTCGACTTCACTTTCCAGCACAGCCTGCTCCTTCTCTTTGGTGGAGAGCTGCCCGATCGCGCTGACATAGGTGTTAATTGCCGCAATATAGCGCTTCTGGATGGCTTGCATGTCCTTCTTGGGGACAAAGCCTATCGAAGACCATTCCGACTTAAATGCGCTCAGTAAATTGAGCGAAGATTCGTCCTTGTCCTTGGCTGCCGCTTCGATTCTCTCGATCAGATCTGTTTTCAGTTTCAGATTGTTCTCGAATTCCTCTTCCACTTCGCGGTTTTTCGCACGTTTCTGGTCGAAATAAGAATCGCAGGCTTTTTTGAAGCGGTCGTAGATCGTGTCTTTGAATTTCTCCGGAACCTGGCCAATGCCTTTCCATTTCTTCTGGAGTTCGATTATCTTCTGCGTGGTAGCAGGGTTATCTTCTCCTGTTGCCAGCAGCGTTTCTGCCTCATCGCACAGCTGGTTTTTCAGTTCGAGGTTCTGCTCCCGCTTCGATTCTAACTGGCGGAAAAACTCCCCCTTGTTATTGAAGAACGTTTTCAGTGCAGCCCAGAATTTCTTGCTCAGCTCTTTTCCTTCTTCACGAGGCATAATGCCTTTCAGCGCAACCCATTGGTCCTGGAACGCCATGATGTCTTTCGTTTTGGCATTCCATTCCTTGATGCTTCCCGAGTTGTATGACGTGAAAGGAACAATGGCTTCGTAAATCTTCACTTTCTGCTCATAATTCTCCTGCATCGACTTCTTTTGCTCGGCAAACTGTCCGCGTTGCGCGTCATACAGCACATCCAGCGCCTCTTTGAAACGCTGCCAGAGTTTTTCCTGGTCCTCTTTCGGTGCTGGCCCCAGGTGTTTGTACTCTTCAAAAATATGGTTGGCTTCGTTCAGGATTTCGCGGGACATCGGCCGCCCTTCCAGTGATTTGCCCAGTTCTTCGACTTTGTCGCACAGCTCGCCTTTCAAATCAGCATTCCGGCGTCTGTCCAGCTCTTTCAGCTCGAAATAAATGTTGCGATTGCTGAAATAGCGATCAATCAATGCATTGTAAGTCGCCCACAGCGTACCGTTATGCGGCGAAGCGATATTACCGGCCTGCTTCCATTCGTCCTGGATCTTCTTGAATTCCTCCCAGCTCGACTTAATTCCCGAAGCGTCGGTTTCCCGGTGGCCCTCCTCTTCCAGCAAAACCCGAAGACGTTGCAAAAGAGCCGTTTTTACATTGAAATTCTTCTCCTTCTCTTTCTCCTGGCTTTGGTAGAAAGCATTTTTCACGCCACGGATTTCACGGCTCAAAGAGTCGATTTTCTGGGTTTCGGCATCATATTTGTACTCGAAGCCCTCTTCACCGCCGGTATCGGCCACAAATGCCTTCAATGCGGCTTCACGTTCCTTGTGTTTAATCTGGTCCAAAACCGTACGGATCTCCCTGGCCACAGTTTCCGCCTTTTTTAGCTGAGCAGGTGTTGCACCCTCTCCACGGACGGCCGCCAGTTCATTCTCCAATAAATTAACCAGCTGTTCTTTAGACAATTGGCTATAATCCACATCTGGCGTTTCCTCCTCATGCTCCTCCGTCAACTCATTGTTAAGATCAATTTCAAGGGTATCAATCGTTTTTGGTGCCAGGTCGTCCTGCTCTTCGCTCTTGACCCCTTCTTGTTGTTCTTGTGCCATCGTGATGCTTGTTTCGTACGTACGGTCTCTTATAGATTACAAATCTAATAATCTTTCCTCTGAAATGGCTACTTTTGGCATCCTAACATTGAACATATTAGTATCAAATGGACCATAGTATTGCAAATATCCGGCACGATTACGACCTCAAAGGACTTCTGGAGTCTGACCTCGATCCTGATCCGCTGAAACAGTTCAGGTTATGGTTTGATGAAGTGATAAATGCAGGGATCACCGAAGCCAATGCGATGCTGCTCAGCACGGTTTCAAACGGACGTCCGTCGGGCCGGATCGTACTGCTGAAAGACCTCAACGAAAGCGGCTTTTCCTTCTTCACCAACTACGACAGTAAAAAAGGCCGGGAAATGGACGATAACCCGCAGGTGGCATTAACCTTTTTCTGGAAAGAGCTCGAAAGACAAGTAAGAATAGAAGGGCGCATCATAAAGACTTCAGAGGCTGAATCCAGCGAGTATTTCGCCGTGCGCCCCAGAGGAAGCCAGATTGGCGCGTGGGTATCCGCGCAAAGTGAAGTGATCCCCGGCCGGGCATTTCTGGAAGAAAAGACAAAGGTTTTAACAGCCCGTTTTGAAGGTCAGCCGGTGCCGAGACCAGCCCGCTGGGGCGGCTACCGGGTTATTCCCGATTATGTGGAGTTCTGGCAGGGGCGCCCCAGCCGCCTGCACGACCGGTTAGCTTATACGAAAGAGGCGGAAGGTGATTGGAAAATAGAAAGACTTTCGCCCTGACAGGGTTTAAAAAGTAAAAGCCCTTCGAAGTTCGAAGGGCTTTTACTTTACCGGAACTCCGGCTTATTTTCTTTCGCTCATCGGAACAAAATCTCTTTTCGGTGCGCCGGTGTAGATCTGACGCGGACGGCCGATCGGCTCCTTGTTAGCCCTCATTTCCTTCCATTGTGCAATCCATCCGGGAAGACGGCCAATCGCGAACATGACCGTAAACATGTTAGTAGGAATACCCAATGCCCGGTAGATGATACCTGAGTAGAAATCCACGTTCGGGTAAAGCTTGCGTTGTACGAAGTAATCATCTTCCAAAGCCGCTTTTTCCAGTTTTTGTGCAATTTCCAAAACAGGGTCGTTGATACCCAGCTTGTTCAACACGTCGTCCGCTGCTTTTTTGATGATACGGGCACGCGGGTCGAAGTTTTTATAAACACGGTGACCGAAGCCAAACAGGCGGAATCCGCTGCTCTTGTCTTTGGCCATGTTGATGTATTTCTGTGTGTCGCCTCCATCCGCTTTGATGGCTTCAAGCATTTCGATCACTTCCTGGTTGGCCCCGCCGTGAAGTGGCCCCCACAAAGCACTGATACCGGATGAGATGGATGAGAAAATGTTCGCATGCGATGAACCTACCAATCTCACGGTCGAGGTAGAGCAATTTTGCTCGTGGTCTGCGTGCAGGATCAACAGCTTGTTCAATGCAGCCGAAACCACCGGGTCAACATTGTATTTGGCAACCGGCAGCGAGAACATCATATTCAGGAAATTCGAGCAATAGTCAAGGTCATTCTGCGGGTAATTGACCGGGTGGCCCTGAGATTTCTTATATGACCAGGTTGCTATCGTAGGCAATTTGGCCAGCAAGCGGATAATGTGCAGCTGGGTTACCTCTTCGTCGTTCTGTCCGTTGGCATCAGGATAGAATGCACTCATGGCACTCACCAGTGACGATAACACGCCCATGGGGTGCGCATTAACGGGGAAGCCTTCAAAAATCTTGCGCATATCTTCGTTGACGAGCGTATGCGTACGTATTTCATGCTCAAACTCAGCAAATTGCTTTTCGGTAGGAAGTTCTCCGTAAATCAGAAGGTAAGCTACTTCAAGGAAAGAAGATTTTTCGGCCAGATCCTCTATCGAGTAGCCTCTGTAATTCAACACACCTTCTTCACCATCCAGAAAAGTGATGGCGCTTTTCGTAGCACCGGTATTTTTGTAACCTGCATCAATCGTAATATACCCTGTCTGGTCGCGTAACTTGGCAATATCTATCGCTTTTTCCTGTTCACTGCCTTCTATTATGGGGAACTCGTACTTTTTACCTTCAAGGGTCAATTCAGCTATTTGGGACATAGAAATAAGAATAAAATTAAAAAGGTTAATGACAAGGCAGAGCCAATCGGGGTCAATTCAAGCCAAAGTTTTTCGTTAACAGCGATTTACTTGCCCAACAAATTAATTTTGTGTTAAATGGCCCCGGGATTAACCATTTCCCGGTCCGACACAAGCCGCAATATCCTAAAAAACTGTGTACTTTCTATTATTATCCGTGGTTTATTTGTGAAAAATCAAGACGGAAACAATAATATTTCACAATTTGAAGTATTTATGATAATATTCTACTGCCTAGTGGCAAATACGCCATTGTTAGCACTGCAAACGGCCGTCTAGTACTCCTGAAAACCGCTTTTTTCGTTTGTTAACGCATCATTAACCGGTTCTTTTACCAATATCCTCTTGATGAGGTATCTCAGGTTGAGCCCGGTCAGGATCACCGGCAACAGGTGTGCGCCATATATGAATGCCTTTCCCGTGATCCTGTATGAAAATGAGGAGAAGGTGATAAAGACATACATGAACCACACTACCGCTATGCCTGTCAGTACCAGGTAGGTTACAATGGCGGTGCGTTTCCCGCCAAACCTGTAAACCACTTCACATATCGCCAGCGACACGCCTACCACAAGCATCACCGTGAGCAGCGCTCGTGGGAAGTTTCGGATGTAATGGTGCCTGTATACCAGCACGCCTATTTTTCCGATCAGGTTGGGATGCGCCAAAAGATATGCATCCGTTACACTCAGTACCAGCAGCGCCAGCAGGCTGCTCAATTTCCTATTCATTTACTTCAATGACGTTATTTCGATAATCTTACACCTACCTATTACCCGGAAGGCCGCTTTTAAATTCCCCGTAATGCTCAATAATAAACCGGATCTTTTCCTCCTCGGGCCATCCATCCGGTATCCAGTTGATTTTCAACCCATCTTTCTCCATTTTCCTGAAAAAAGTCATCTGTCTTTTGGCAAACCGGTGTATTTCCGTTTCCAGTTTCTGATGCATTTCTTCGTAGCTCATCAGTCCGGTCAGGAACAGCGTTACATATTTGTATTCCAGTCCGTAGTAAATTAACGAATCGGGGCTAAGTCCCTGATCCAGCAGTCCTTGCACTTCTGTGATTAAACCTTGCTTCAACCGGGCCGACAACCTGCTGCTGATCCGGCCACGCCTGGCCTCCACCGAGGGAGACAAACCGAATATGTCCGCCTCGTATACAGCAGTTCCATCCCCGAAATCAACTTTCGCATCCGGATTCTCATTCAGAAATCGGGCTATCTCCAGAGCCCGGATCAGCCGCTTCCTCGTAGACGTGTCTGCCAGCCGGTGATACTGTGAATCCGAGCTTCTGAATTGTTTCATTAAATCTTCGGTGGAACGCGCATCGAATTCCTCGCGTAACTCCGGACGAACCGGCACGGTGTCCTGGGCATGCCCTTTCAGCAATGCATATATATAGAACCCCGTTCCGCCGCAGACAACCGGACAGCGGTCCCGGCAGACGATATCGGCATAGGCATTGGCAAAATCAGCTTGGAATTCATTCACATTGTATTGAGCCCCCGCCTCTCGAATGTTAATGAGATGATAAGGGACCGCATTGCCGTCCACGGTATACTCGTCCAGGTCCTTTCCCGTACCAATGTCCATCTGACGGTAAACCTGTCGCGAATCGGCACTAAGGATCTCGCCCCTCAACGCATTAGCTACCCTTGTTGCGAGGTGCGTCTTGCCGGAAGCGGTAGGCCCCAAAATGATGAGTAAGGGTATTTTAGTCCGCATCGGAAGAGGTATTGATCGTTAATACATATTTGATACTGCCCAGATTATACACCGTTAGATAATCGACCGATGGTTGAATGCTTTCGGTCTCGCTTACTTTCGGTACCTCCTTGACGCGAAGCATATTACCAGTGTCGAGCAATGCTTCTCTGGGCGCCATTGCACCGCGCTTTTCAAAACCCAGCTTTACATAGCTTCGTCCATCCGACCACTCGATATCCGCATAAGTCATAATATCATCGGGCTCTTTCTCACGCATGAATGCACGAAGCAATTTGTCCAGTGCCCCTACGACGTTGGTATTCAAAAGACTGGCAAACCGGATGAGTTCGTGGGAGCGGAAAGGGGTTCCTTTCTGCTCAAAAATCCGGGCGTGACTGAATGTGGCAACTGCTACCAGTAATTCTTCCCTACTGTGATCGGATACAAAGTTATCCGGCAGCACCCGATAATATCTTTGCGGAAGAAACAACCCGTAACGAAATTTCGACGTCGTGGGCCCGTTCAGATGGTTCTCTGCCAGAAAACCGGTAGCAAGCGCATTCTCAATCCTGCGCACCTGCGTCAGGCGCGCCGGAATTTTGGCCGAAATACCTAGCATTGCCGCCAGACGCGACTTAACTATGTTGTTTTTGGAAATCCAGAAATCCTCCCAGATCACGATCACCGGCCTGCCCTTCCCGCGCCGCGCAGAAATGTTCTCTGCCAGTACTTCCGGAAGATATGCACATGACAAACCCTTGCAGGCAGCAAGTTCAACAGGCAGGATCTCCATTTTCACAGAACCTTCCTTAACTACTTCAATAAACGGCAGCGGAAGATCGGAGCTATACCCCACCCTGCCCTGGAACCCCATGGAAAAGAGCCAGTCGCAGATCTGTCCGGATAAAGGAAATGTATTTGTCAACTTGAATGCAAATGGATTAAACGGGGCAAGTTAACGCCGGAAGTCCTCACAACAAAAAAACGCGTCTCTCGACGCGTTTTGGGGTAAGTTGATATCAGCTAGCTGCTACTTGCCGCCCAACCCGAAAATGACACCCACATTTACACCACCGAACTTGGAGGTCGACTCAAAATCGATGTTGTTGGGAGAACCTGTTTCAGAGCTGTGGTTTTTGTTACCGAATACAAAATGATAGATGCCTTCCACCTGTATACCGAGGTTTCCGAATGCAAATACCACACCAGCGCGGGGCGCCGCACCGAAGTTACTGTGCTTAGACGATTCCAGCACGGTTTCGCCGTTCCATTTTGCTTTGTACTTGGAAAAATAAACCCCCGCGTCACCACCTATGTACGGACGGATCACGCCTGTTGTAAAAAAGTAATCGAGCGTTCCGGTAACGGGCGTAAGTGTTCCGGTTGTACTCAGGTTCTGTCCGGCAACGCGATAATCGCTTCCATCGGCGTAGATCTTACCGGCTACCCCTATTGCAAACTGGGGAGCGGCGAACACCCGCAGGTTCACACCCCCACCTGCTACGGTTTTTGAATCCTCTACATTGGATTTTGCAATGCCTCCCTGCAGTCCGAGAGAGAACTGTGCGTAACTTGCCGAGGTCGCGGTAACAATCATGGCGATAACCGCCATAGATAGGATCAATTTCTTTTTCATGTCTGATACTGATTTGGTTAATAGTTTGCGGCTATGCTTCCAATATCAGTCCAACAGGCACAAATGCTTCCGCTGCGGTTTTAGCTAATTGTCATACAATCAATTACGAAGACAATTTGCACGAATCCGACCGCCGTCAGGAAGCCTGTTCCTGGGCAAAATATTCCTCATCCTGATGGGCTGCCTCCCATCCGATCAATGCCTTTTTGCGTAAAGCCCCCCAGCGATATTCACCCAAAACACCTTCTTTCCGTATTACCCGGTGACATGGGATGATGTAGGCAATGGGATTGTCTCCGACTGCCGTACCCACGGCGCGCACCGCATTCGGATTGCCGATGCTCTGCGCGATTTGCCGGTAGGTCGTAACAGCACCCTTGGGTATTTTAAGTAATGCTTCCCAAACTTTGAGCTGGAAATTGGTCCCCTGGACCAGCAGCGGAAGTTTCTCAAGGGAGCTTCCGGCGGGCTGAAAAATACGTTGGACAAACCCTGCCGTCAGAGGCTGATCGGGCCTGATCGTTGCGTGATGCCACTTGCGGGCGAGCTCGATCAATTGCAGGTCACGGTTGCTGTCGTCCACAAATGCCATGGCGCAAATCCCTCGTTCGGTAGCTGCCACAAAACAGTCCCCGAAAGGCGTTTCATGAAATCCATAGCTGATTGTCAACCCCTTGCCGGCACTTTTGTATTCATGTGGTGTTACCCCTTCGATAGAAATGAAATGGTCGTACACCCTGCTCTGGCTTGAAAGTCCGGCAGATTCTGCCAGTTCAGCCAGATTAGCCGAATCTTTGATTTTGTCTTTAAGATATCCGGCCGTGATGTACTGAAGGAATTTTTTAGGACTTACCCCCGCCCATTCAGAGAAAAGACGTTGAAAGTGAAACTGGCTGACGCTGACCTCATCCGCTACCTCGAATAGCGATGGCTGTTCTTTCGCATTGGCCACGATGAACTCGATGGCTTTGGCGATTTTGTCGTAATTATAAGTTTGCTGGTTCATGGGATTTTGAATTTGTCGATACAAATTTGGCAGCTCTACGCCTGGCAGCCAACCTGAAACTTGCGCAAAAACCGGAACCAGTTACTAACCCCCGCTGGCGCCATTTGTGTATTCCGGATTATATTCACATCGATTTTCAAACCGCAACATTTGACATTTCCTCACAGCCATGAAATTAGTTTTTGCAAGCCTGCTGACTCTTTTATTGACTTCCCATGCCTATTCCCAAAACTTCAAAGCCGATCTCCGAAAGCTTAGTGGTCAGATCGAGTCGGCCTATAAGAGCCGTAAACTGACCGCCGTGGAATATGGCAAACTGAAAAAGGAACAGGACATGATCCGGCTGACGATCGACAAGGCAATGGCCGACGACATCCTGACCCCGGACGAAAAGAACAAAATACATTCAAAAATAGTCCGCTCGCGGAAAAGGCTGGCGAAATACAAAACCAACCGGGAGATCTATTAAAGCGAAATGGCTCCTGCTTAGTAGCGGGAGCCATTCGGGAGGATCAGTATTCTTTTTTACCATCCTTTTTAGCCTTCTTATCAGCTCGTTTTTCTTTCAGGGACTTCGTAGCCTCCTTTTTGGTGCTCCCTTTGTCCAGATTTTTTCCTTTGGCCATGACTTTAAAAATTTTGGAGTATTAAGAATCTTTTAAATAACAGCAATACCTCGTTCGTTTGTATCCTTTTGCACCGAAATTATTGCCTTTTGGTGATCCAATCCATGATCAGATTGGACCGTGCGCCCGAATCGCCACTGCTGGGGCTCTTCGCTTCGCCCCGCAGCTCCTTCACGATGAGGTCGATCAGCGGCTGCTGAACATGCTGGGGATAAGGTATGTGAAATACTTCAATTCCTTCACTGGTTTCGACGTGAATATCGAACTTTTCAAAAAAAGAAAAGGTAATACGGCCTTTGGAACCGATAATCTGCGCTTCATCTTCCCGCTGCTCTTTATCCACGGTGTAACACCAGCTGCCCTTTCCCAGTACACCCGACACGAATTCGAAACTGGCTACCACAATGTCGTCCGCCGCATACAATCCAGCCTGGTTCCGTGCGATGCCGGTGGCATATTTGACTGGACCGAAAACAAATTCAAGAAAGTCGAACTGATGCGATGCCAGGTCATGGAAATGCCCGCCGCCGGAGATTTCGGGGTTTACACGCCAGCGCGGCTTCGGATTTTCACCCACTTCTTCATCGTAAGGTTGCCATTGCAGGCAAATGTCGACAAAGCGGATGTCGCCGATCACTTTCTTATCGATCAGTTCCTTCACTTTCAGGAAGTAATCCAATGCGCGGCGGTAGTAGGCTACGAATACGGGTACCCCTGTTCTTTTGCTTTCTGCATTAATACGGTCACATTCCGCCGCATTCCTCGCCATGGGCTTTTCGATGTACACGGGCTTACCGGCCCGCATGGCCTTGAATGCCAGGCTTTCATGCGCATCGGGCGGCGTGGCGATGTAGATCGCGTTGACATCGGGATCGTTGATCAGTTCGTCGGCATTGTCGTACCATTTAGGGACGCCATGCCTTTCGGCATAGTCTTGCGCGAGTGCGCCATCCCGGCGCATGACAGCGACGAGCGACGAATTGGGTACTTTGTTAAATGCAGGGCCACTTTTAACTTCGGTCACATTGCCGCAGCCAATAATGCCCCATTTGATCTGATCCATCGGACAGTTTTTTAGGATTTGAACTAATCAACCTGCATAATAATTATTTATAGACAGAAATCTACTTTAAAATACACGGCAACATTTCTAATGGTACCTATGGAATCACAACCCAATAACCCGCTCCACGGCAAGACCCTGGAAGCCATTTTGAACGAACTGGTGGACTACTATGGCTGGGAGCAAATGGGTTACCATGTGAATATCAACAGCTTCCAGCAAGACCCCAGCGTCAAATCGAGTCTTAAATTTTTGAGAAAAACACCATGGGCAAGAAAGAAAGTGGAAGATCTGTATTTGAAAATGCAGGAACGAAAATAAGAATAGCGGATTTAAGACTGATTATTCACCTCAACTGACAAAACATTTATGGCTTTTGTAGATTATTATCAAATACTCGGGCTGGACAAAAATGCAGACGATAAGGCCATTAAGAATGCATATCGAAAACTGGCCAGGAAATACCATCCCGACCTCAACCCGAACGATAAAGAAGCTCAGAAGAAATTTCAGGAACTGAATGAGGCCAATGAGGTATTAAGCGACCCCGAAAAACGGAAGAAATACGATAAATACGGCAAGGATTGGGAACACGGTGAGGAATTCGAACGGGCACGCCAGGCACGCAGCCAGGCCGGCGGTCAGGAAGGGCAATGGTTTTCCGGCGGTGGCGAGGGGTTCTCCGATTTTTTTGAATCGATGTTTGGTTCGTCATCTGGCTTTGGAGGCGGACGGCAGGCCCGCTTTCGTGGACAGGACTACCAGGCCGAAATCAGCCTCAGTATGCGGGATGCTTATGAAACGCATAAGCAGACATTGACCGTTAACGACAAAAACATCCGCATTACTGTTCCGGCCGGTGTCGAAAACGGCCAGACAATCAAGATTGCCGGTCATGGCGGAAAAGGCAGCAATGGCGGCCCTGACGGTGACCTGTATATTACATTTTCGGTCGGCACAGATGAGGAATTCAGGAGATCAGGCAATGACCTGCATCTGAAGGCGGATCTGGACCTTTATACCGCAGTACTTGGCGGTGAATTGGTGATCGAAACCCTGAGCGGCAAAGTAAAACTTCCCATCAAGCCTGAAACACAAAACGGCAGCGTAGTCAGATTAAAGGGTAAAGGTTTCCCCGTGTACAAGCAGGAAGGCAAGTTCGGGGACCTGTATGTTACTTTCGACATCAAGATTCCTACCAACCTGAACGAGCGTCAGAAAGAGTTGTTTACAGAACTATCTAAATCCTGAAAACGATATGGAAAATGATCAACTGGTAGCCATCGAGTCATTCTGCTCCTATTATGGTGTGGAATATTCGTTTCTGGAAACATTGCAGGACCATGACCTGATCGAGACGGTCATCGTCGGAGAAGCGAAATTTTTACATATCCCCCATCTGAACCGCATCGAACGCATGGTCCGCCTCCACCATGATCTCGCTATCAATGCGGAAGGCATCGGGGCTGTGCAGGCACTGCTGGACCGTATCGATTACCTTGAAAGAGAAATAGGCACACTTCGGAACCAACTCAGGTTTTACGAGCCCGCGCGACAATAAATCGCGCATTGCCGGATAAGCGGTTATCTTTGCACTCCCATTTAAATCCGGGGCAGGCGCCATTCATGCCTGCCCGTTATTTGCCTATGAAATTTGACGATTACGCTATTGCAGCAGAGATCAAGCGGAGCCTGGAAACAGCAGGCTTCCGAAAACCCACTGACATCCAATTCAAGGCCATTCCGGCCGTCATGAAGGGAGAAGATGTGCTGGCCATCGCTCAGACCGGTACCGGTAAAACTGCCGCATTTGCCATTCCTATTATCGATAAACTCCACAAACAGAAATCTTCCAGCCGTTCGGAAGGCATCCGGTGCGTCGTGATGGTTCCCACCCGCGAGCTGGCCATTCAGATTGCCGAGGTTTTTAACAACATTGCACGACACACCCGCGTGAAGACATTCAGCGTATTCGGTGGCGTGGAGCAAGGCCCGCAGATAGCACGCCTGGAAAAGGGGATCGACATTCTGGTGTCCACGCCCGGACGGATGTTCGACCTGGTAAGCCAGGGACACATTAAACTCGACCGCGTGGATACGCTTATTCTCGACGAAGCGGATCACATGCTAGATCTTGGATTTATCAAAGACATCCAGGACCTCATCAAGCATCTTCCGAAGAAGCGGCAAACCCTGTTTTTTTCAGCGACCATCGACGAGAAAATTAAAAAGCTAGCCTATTCACTCGTAAGAAATGCCATCCGGATCCAGATTTCGCCCAAGAACCCTGTTGCCAAAAATATCGATCACTCTGTCGCATTTGTGGCCATGGACGACAAGCGGTTCTTCCTGGAACGGGTTATCAAACAATATCCGGATAAAAAGATACTCGTGTTTGTACGCACAAAGGTACGCGCCGAGCGCGTATACAGCGCATTGGAAAGAATGGAGATCAAGAGCATCACCATTCATGGCGACAAGGAGCAAGCGGACAGGCTGATTGCTATGAATGAGTTTAAAAAGGGAACCATTAAAGTATTGATAGCTACGGACGTAAGCGCACGCGGAATCGACATTCCGAATGTGGATTACGTGATCAACTACGATTTGCCGGAGCAACCTGAAAATTATGTCCACAGGGTCGGCAGAACGGGACGCGGGACGCAGAAAGGACTCGCCGTGTCGTTCTGCAGTGAGGAAGAAAAGCCATTGCTGGAAGAAATCCAGGGCTATCTGGACAAACCCGTAGCCGTGGTGCAGATCAGCGCGACCGACTATGCACAGACACTCGATTTCACTACCGATACCACCAATGACCTGGGTGCATTGATGCGGGAAGTGGAGGCACTCGAACAACGGCGAAAGAAGAAGGGTAAAAAGTAGGACCAAAAAAAAGGCTTTCAGGATCGCTCCCGAAAGCCTTTTTTTTGGATGTGTTGCAGCTTATTCTTCGAATTTGTCAGCCAGGATCTGCCCACGAATTTCACCGTAAAAAGCCTGAGCGGTAGGAATATTGACATAAAACATACCGAGGATCAGTTGCGTTTGCTGTTCAGTGTTCAGCTTCACTGAACCCTG
The DNA here is from genome assembly GCF_059568735.1 of Dyadobacter ginsengisoli DSM 21015. NCBI lineage: Bacteria > Pseudomonadati > Bacteroidota > Cytophagia > Cytophagales > Spirosomataceae > Dyadobacter > Dyadobacter ginsengisoli. The sequence goes on along the minus strand of NZ_JCANTY010000008.1, from coordinate 34,636 downwards.
AACCTGCGTGCCGGTCGGCTTGTCCGCTACTGTAAAAAGGATCGGACCTGCCTCCCACGCTGGATTTGCCGCATTGATCGTTACAGAAGTAGGTGTAATATTTTGGTAGTTGATATTGTATTTCAGCTCCATCGTGTTTTTGTTGTATTCAAAAACACCTGTGCCTTGTGCAGACGATGTAGATTTTGGAACCGTAGCGCTACTATTGATAACAGCTGAGAACTTCACAATGTCATCTTTGTGAGGGCCTTCCTCTTTGCAGGAAGAAACAAATCCTAACATTAAAACTCCTGCGATTAATAGTAAAAAACGTTTCATTGGCTTTTTCATACATCTTTAATTTAAAAATTTAACTCCTAAATATACATACAAACTTAAATGCTGCAAAAATGATACCACTTCGCTGTCAGATATTCCAAAGATCACTTTTGCGGATATAGACGATCCGGTTGTTCCAAATCACCCGGTCCCAATGGTCCACAGAACCGATAATCGTCAATTTATGCCCCTTTCCGACCTGTTCGACAACCGCCGCGGCCGAGGAGGGCTCGTCACGCAGGAAAGTACTTTCATTGACAATAATGCACGTTTGATAGAGAGAAGGCACATTTAAAATTGCAAGCAATGCCAGCAGATAAACAACTATGGATATTTTATGAATCTGTAAAATGGGCTCCTTTCTACGTGTCTTTGTAACCATTATGATAACTATGTAGGTGCCCAAAGTTAGAAGCAATATTGGAATGTAGTCGCCATATCTGCGATAAAATATTATAAAATAGTTGTAATCATCAAATTCATAACCACTTAGATTTTGCTCGCTGGCGAGCTTTTCCATTTTCTCAAAAAGGTGCCTGGAAGGCTGGATAAGGGCCAGTTTGCTGAGAAAAAAAAGGCAGTCGGTATAATTGTTTGTTTTTTCAGCAAGGAAAGCGAGCTTCAAAAGGAGTGCCTGGCTATTTTTTTCGTCCAGGTTGAAATTTTTTTTATAGAGTACCTGGGCTTCCTGGTACTTGGCCATAGCGAACAGAGAATCAGCTGTTTTAAGCTCTTTCGGGTTGGCACAAAATGCCGCTCCCGACATCCAGAAAGGCAGCAATAACAACGAAAAAATCAGGTTTTTCTTATCTTGGATTTGCATTATACTTTTAAGAATTCTACTTTTGCATCGCAATTACGGAAAACGCCACGGCTAATCCAAGGTTGCAAAGGTTCGAAACCCTCCGGGGGTAGTAGAAAAAAGATTCCGTAGCTCAGCTGGTAGAGCAATACACTTTTAATGTATGGGTCCTGGGTTCGAATCCCAGCGGGATCACAGAAGGCACACGAAAGTGTGCCTTTTTTGTTTAAAATGCATTGATAATCAGCACATTTTACAAAAAGGCAGGCCAGTCTGAATCATAATGAACCAATCCATTCGGTCACCTATTCGGTCACCTGTTGGATTCGGTAAATTAGGTGACCGAATCAGATGTTTGATTGAGGCGGTTTTGATTTAAGGTTCTCCACGGACACAATTACCAACCTTAAAATGTGCGAGCATGAAGTTCAAACAAAATCTGTCATTGCTATTCTGGCTGTACCGGGGTAAGGCCTCCAAAGACGGAAAAGCACCCATCTATGTCAGGATTACCATCGACGGAACCGACACTGACATTTCTCTTGGCAAAAAGATCCATCCCGACTTTTGGAACAGCGATGCCAAGCTGGTGACCGCAACGACCTCGGAAGCTAAGATGATCAATCTAAAAATCGTCCAGGCACAGGCTGAGATAGAAAAACACTTTCTCGTGCTGCAATCCCAGTTTAACCATGTGACGCCGGTGATGCTGAAAAATGCATATCTGGGCTTGCCATTGACTCATTCCAAAACAAAGCCGGAAAAGGTTGCCGGGCCCAGCCAAACGCTGCTAGCAGCCTTCGATGAATTCATCGCGATCTTCGAAAAGAAAGCTAAGAAAGGAATCCGCTCCGAGGGGACATTAAGGCACTGGCGTTCGACCAAACGTAAAGTCGAGTCATTCATCCGTTTCCGGTTTCAACGGAAGGATATCGAGATGATCGATATCGATCAGTGTTTTGCCGAAGAGTTTTACGATTATTTAACCCTTCACCTGGATGAGCCGCTTTCCGAAGTCACTGCCAAAAAGCTGGTGAAATGGACAAGACAAATCGTCAAGACAGGTGTTAAGAAGAAAGTAATCGCTTCCAACCCGCTGGAAGGGTTTGTTTGCTCGGGCGGCAATAAAGAAGTAATGCCTTTGGAGCTATTTGAAGTGGAGGCCATTCACAAGAAGCAGATCGACATCGACCGGATCGGAGAAGTGCGCGACGCCTTCATTTTCCAATGCTTTACAGGCTTTGCATATCAGGACATGTACAATCTTTCGCCTGAGAATATTGTGAAGGTTGGCAGATCGGGTGAAAAGTGGTTGATCAAAGACAGGGGCAAGACCGAGGTGACTGAAATGGTGCCTATTCTGCCCGTTGTGCAGGATCTGATCGATAAATACAAAAGCCATCCCTATTGTAAGGTCAATAACCGGCTAATCCCGGTCAACAGCAATTTCCGGTACAATGTTTATCTCAAAGAACTTGCGGTGATCTGCGGGATCAAAAGGCCGCTCAACACGCACCTTGCCCGTCATACGTTCGCCGACATGATGCTCAACAATGGCGTGCCCTTGGAAGATGTCGGTAAAATGCTTGGACATCGAAACATCCGTACGACCCAACGCTACGCTCGGGTGAGAAAGCAACGGATTAGCGACCACATGGCCTTGGTAAAGCAGAAGCTGTTTACGAATTCCGGAAAACTAAGGACGGTATCGAGTTAATAATGTCGCAAGCCGCTGGCATCGCCGCCAGCGGCTAACCCAACTGGACAAGTTTTAAGGGACTGTCACTACCTGAGTTGGTTAGGAATTCGCCTACTTGCCGATCTACCGATAAGCTTGCCAACAATAGAGAAAGTAATCATATTTTTCGTGCTCAAAAGCATGCTCTACCCATCGCGACAAATCTGATGACTGCTGCGGGGTAACCTCATAGACCATGTACATTAACGGGTCATCGTCATAGCGCTCAAAAATTTGAACCAACTCGTCCAGCGAAATTTGATCAACATACAAAGTTCCAACTTCATCTTCGGTGCCCTTTCTGAACCAGATGATTTCACGATTCACGCTCATGCTTCATTAATACTTTAATGGTTGGTAATTCTCTAATGATCAGGTATTATTGTCGATTCGATCCGGGCAGACATAACTAACTAAGGAACTTCAATTTCTCTCTTTACTGTCACCCCAGCCAGGAATTCTGCGGACGACGAGATTTGCTCCAGTAGAACCTCATTTGAAAAAACATCGAATGGATCAAACACAAGTAATAATTTAGCAATACCGTCACGGTCTTCACTCCAAAATACGACGATATTGTTACCCATTATGTCGTAATCCCCATCTGCAAGAAACTGATTCAAGCAGTCCGACCTAACGGCCGCTCTGAGCCCATCCAAGTTCTCTTGGGAATACATTACTCCGCCGGAGAATACAAAAGCCCTTTCGATCTTGTCCGCAAAACGATAGTGAACATTTAACCTTTTAAGGATACCCCAGAAGGAATCGTCTTTTTTTCGACTAAACAGTTTGAAAAAGCTCATATGTAGCTCTAGGTTATTGTTCACCTTCTATTCCAAATCCATTGCCACGCGAGGCGCTTCCAGTCTCGAATAACCATTCCGCTCGGAGAGTGCCAAAAACGCTGTGAGTAATGCTGGTAGAATTCACGGGCGTCCTTTTCAGTCCTCTTACATTGAAGGAAATAAATCTCCACGTATTCCGGCCTGGGAGGGACATCACATCCTCGACCGGAAGTTTGGTATGCGGTATTCATGCCTTGCCAATCAAGGTTGATACTTTAGCTTTTTGGATCATAGCTTCAATATCGTCCCTGTCGTAGTAGATTACTCCACCCAGTCTCACAAATGCGAGCTGGCGATTAGCTCTGAGGGCTAACAACTTGCCCGGTGAAATGTTTAGGAGCTTTCTAACCTCAGACGATTTGAGCCATTTCTTGGGGGTGTCTGTTGAAGATACCCTCGTCCCGGCAATTGCTGCCAAAAGCTCGTCCCGAACACTTTTCAAGTCTGAAAGCGTAACCAATTGATCTAGCGACAGGCCGCCTTTAGCCCCATCCGTTCCCCTCATCCTTTCCATCACGTTTTCTGTTTTAGTATTGCCAGGAAAACAAAGCTAAAATCGGCAATGTGGAAATCCTAGACCCTTTCGATTTTCAAATAGGTGAAACTGATGTGGAGCAGATATTCAGCTGTTTACCTATGTTTGCAGCCAAAGAAGCGTTTTGTGCTAACTCACTATGTTTTCACCCTAACTTCAAATTTATGGAAACCATCCTGCTGCACTCTTTAACAGTCGAAGAGTTCATGGACCGCGTCCGCACAATTGTCAAAGAAGAATTGAAAAGCGTGTTGCAACAAGATCAATTGCTCACCAAAGAAGGTGCTTTGAAGTTAACCGGAGCCAGCAACGCAGCTTTCCTTAAAGCTGTAAACGCGGGCATCGTAAAACCACAACTGGTCAAAGGCAGAACAAAGGCGATGTACCTCGAATCGGAAGTGCTCAAAATTGTAGTCAGTAGGAAGAGGAAGCCGTCATAATTCATAGGCATTAGGGTCTTCCGGTGGGGTAAATTTCTTCCCTTTTCCACTCAACTTCGAAAGTGCATCGCAGGCCATGTTGTATTGGTCGCACCAGCGCCTGCATTTGGATTTTATCTCCTTTTCGGCAAACCCTGAAAATGGATAGCGGAATTTCATCATTGCATGACCACCGTAGACATCTATATATTTTGAAAGATTTTCTTTGGCAAACTGTTCACGTAGCTTGCTTAGTTCGGCTTCAACAATTTCAACTGCTGGATGAAAGTCTTCGGTAGTAATGTCTTTTAGGGAATCAGGTAACTGAAATGGAGGCTTCTTTTTTTGCTTTTTGTTTGCGGCAGCAACCGCGGAGACTTTTTCCTGGAATTTTGCCTCACTCTCTTTAAGCTCCATGTATCGGGCCAAGTCGACATTTCGGGATTTCAATTCTTGGGATAAACGGATAATGCTGGATTTCCGGTAATAGTATTATTTCCCCTTCTTGAAAAAATCATTAAATCCGAATGTTTCCCGGATGAACCTTCCCCCATTGTAGACCCCTTTAAAATATCTGCTCAGATCCCTGTCATCGATCCATTCACCTCTTTTGATGGAAAGCTTCTTTAACTCCAGGGCAACTTTATCCAGTGAGGCTTCGGAAAATTGCTCTTCGGAGGGAAGTGCTGATGTACCTGCAATTCTGACAATAGCTTCCCTGATTTCTGACAGTTCTCTCAGTATCTGCTCTTGGGTTTTCATTGGAAAAGTGCGGGACATGTAGCCAGAACGCCTTCATTACTTGCTTGCATTCACCATGCCACTTATCTATGGCGATCAAAATCTTGCAATCCGACAACAGCTAATTTTTAGCATCAAAAACAAGGCAGGACGGGCTTCGCAACAATCCACCAAGATGAAACAAAATCACCGCCCCAAAAAAGACCCCAAAAATCGTATTGCGCAGGCTTTCCAGTTTTTTATAGCCATATTGGTCGAAAGCGGTAGCTATTACAATATATTCCTTGCCTTCGTGGGGAAAAAGTATCCCTGTTACTTGCCAACGGTCTTTGTAGAACTTCACATCTTTGTTTTGCCGGACTTGATCGATCATCTCGCGCGTTTCCTTGACAAAATCAATGTCAACCGCGTCATGATAAAGCAGCTTAAAGCCCGGATCATAGATTGCCACTTCCACTTCACTGATCGTCTCGCGGTTGTTTTTATAAATTGCCTGCAATATGACCGGATCAACCTTTGCTGTAAGATACAGATTGGCCTTGGTGACCGCCTCCTTGCGAAGGCTGGCATAGAACTCCGATTCGCGGCTTTTATAGGCGGAAAAATAAACCGATGCGGCAAATGCGGCAAGGATCGCAGCTGTAAGGAAAGTGAACAACAGGCTTAGTTTGCTGCGTATCGTCATTCGGAGCGGAGTATGAAACCCATGCCGGGCTTGGTATGGATCAATTTGGTATCAAAATTCTTGTCTACCTTTTTGCGCAGGTAATTGACATACACATCAATGAAATTGGTACCGGTATCAAAATGGGTGTCCCATACTTTTTCGGCGATCTCTGTCCGCGACAACACACGCTCACTATTTTCGACCATGTATTGCAACAACTTGAATTCTTTGGGCGTCAAGCTGATTTCCATGCCTGAACGGCTCACCGATTTGGTTTGGTCATTGATGACCAGATCAGCATATCTGAGCAAAAAGCCCTGCGCTTTCCCATTGCTTTGTCCCCGTTTTAAGAGCGCGCGTATGCGCACATGCAGTTCGCGGAAATCGAATGGTTTGACCAGGTAATCGTCCGCACCTGCGTCAAATCCCTCGACCTTGTCATCTGTCGTCCCAAGGGCAGTAAGCATGATTATTGGCACGTCCGGCTGGGTCAGTCTGATTTGCTTGCACATATCGATCCCGCTGAGTTTGGGGAGGATAATATCTGTAATGATCAGATCAAAACTGAATTGTGAAAAAAGCCTGAACCCCATCTGGCCATCATAGGCAACGGCTGTTACATATCCATGTTCTTCCAAGCCCCTTTTGATCAGGGTCGCCAGGCGCTCGTCATCTTCTACGATCAGTATATTCATTCCCCTATTAATTTAGAAGCAACAAAATTATGATTGTTACACTTTCGGCCAATTAGTTACTGACGTTTAACTAGTATGGAAAAAAGTAAAGCCCATCATCTCTCCTTTCTGGTCGGCTAATTTCCTTCCATACAGGCAATTGTATCCTTGTTTTTTTGCTTGATATCCATCTGGGGCAACAGTGGTGAGCTCAACAGGTCAGACCATTGCATGTAAATGATCTGCGTTTTCTTAGCTGTGGTTGCAATCCCGTGCCTGTTTACACCATTGGTCCCACCAGAAGTGGGGGCCCAGCCAGTGATTTCCCTTTTTACAACGTTCAAAAACGTCCGATCCTAAGGCCCTTTTGAGGGGGAAAAATTACTATAACATTGACAGAATCCAATATACAAGCCTGCGAAAATCAATGTTAAAAATCAATTTTTCAAACACTTCCTTATTGTTATCTATTGTTGTTTTACGAAAATCACTTGCCGATACAAAACTCAAAACACGCTCAATATCAAAAAGTTATATATTTACAGGCCAATTGCGGGATAAGAATTACATCTACAACGGACAAACAATTGTGAATATCAGCAAATAAAAAATAACCTGAGCTTATCGTGTGGTGCACCCTGTACCTACCATTTTCCACAGGAGCCACAAACGCCAGTGTCATTTAAGAGGTAGCCTCCATTGACTTGGGAGGAACCGCTGCTTCGTAAATTTCAGCCTATGACCCTGCATCACGCAGGCTATTCATGGTAAACAATAAATCTGCGGCAAAAGTGGATGTGACGAGACGCCACTGCGCCGTTCAGCAATAATGGTTCAGATTACCTGATTGCAGCCAATGAAGGTGATGCATTTTCATAACAAATCCATAACCTACGCTTAACAACCCATCACCTACTACCAAAATACCTTTGGGGTTTTAAAAACGACCGGCGCAAACCGCGCGTCCAGACTATCACTTAACCCCTATTACTAATGAAGAAACATTTACTGCAAGCAATATTTGCTTTGCTGGTCGGGTGCTGCATATCGCTGCGAACATCGGCACAATCCGTCACCGTGAGCGGTAAGGTTACCGCACCCACAGGCGAGGCGCTTCCGGGCGTTAGCATTCTCATCAAAGGGAGCAATTTAGGAACGACTACGGATGCGAATGGTGCATATAGTCTTACAGCGCCGTCGGCGAATGCAACATTCATTTTTTCGGCAATCGGCTTTCTTTCCGAAGAACACATCATCGGCAACAAAAGCGTACTCAACATTACACTAAAGGAAGACAACAAGTTGCTGAACGAGGTGGTTGTTACTGCCCTGGGCATTAAGCGGGAAGAAAAATCGCTTGGTTTTGCTGCGCAGACGATCAACGAGAATGCGGTGAAAGATGCCAAATCCAACAACTGGGTCAACACGCTTTCCGGGAAAGTGGCTGGGTTAAATATCCAGGGCGCAGGTGCCGGGCCTATGGGGTCTGCGCGCATCACGCTTCGGGGCGAGTCGTCGCTCAACCTGGACAATAACCAGGCGTTGATCGTTGTGGACGGCGTCCCTGTGAGCAGCCGCATTACGGGAACAGGCTTCAATTCGCACCTTTCTGCGGATAGCCCGGTGGATTATGGTTCGAGTTTGTCAGACATTAACCCGGATGACATTGAGAAAGTTACGGTACTGAAAGGCCCGGGCGCTACGGCATTGTATGGAAGCCGGGCCGCTGGCGGTGCCATCATTATCACCACCAAATCGGGTGTTCGTCAGGACAGGGGTATTGGTGTAACGGTCAATTCCAATTTCAGTTTCGAGCAGATCAATCGCTATCCCGATTATCAGTTTGAACATGGCGAAGGAAGAAGCGGCGCTTATTTTTCCTATCTGGATAGTGAAGACGGCCCGAACACAGCCACGACCGTGGCAGCCGGAAGGGCCTGGGGCCCTAAATTTGATGGGCAAATGTATTACCAGTATGACCCCGATGCGCCGGATGGTCGGCCGACGGTTCGCACACCGTGGGTTGCTAATAAAGATTATATATCAGGATTTTTTCAAACAGGAACTACATTTTCTAACAGCATTTCGGTTGAAGGCGGCGGTGACAATGGCTCCGCGCGTTTGTCCTTGACGCATTTGAAAAATAAATGGATCATTCCCAACACAGGTTTTGAGAGGATCAATGCTGCACTTTCAGTGAACCAAAAAGTTTCGAACAGACTAAAAATCAACGGTAAAGCAAACTATACAAACAAGAAAAGCGACAACCTGCCGATGGCGGGTTATAATAACCAGTCGCTCATGTACTTCCTGATCCTGGGCACAACACCGAACATTAAGCCGGAATGGTTTAAGCCTTACTGGGAGCCGGGTTTGGAGAATGTGAAGCAAAGGAACCCATTCAACCCCACACCCGACAATCCTTACCTGGGCATGTATGAAATGCTCAACAAGATGAACAAACATGGATTTATCGGCAACGTGTCGGCAAATTATGAGATCTCTCCAAAGTTTGACCTCATGGTGCGCACGGGCCTGGATATGGCATTTGAATTCCGCTCGCAGCAGCGCCCGTTCAGCATGACACGTTACCCGCGCGGCATGTATCGTGAGCAGAATGTATTTACCTACGAGTCCAACACCGACTTTTTATTAAACTATAAAGATAAAATCGCCAACCTGATCGATGTTACTGCTTCCGCAGGAGGCAATGCCATGCGGCAATCGTACGACTTTGCTGGTCTGTACGCCGATCAGCTTGCTCAGCCGGGCATCTACCAGATTTCCAACAGTTTGGATCAAGCCGTCGCAGATCCTTTGAAAACCAAAAAGGCGATCAACAGCATTTATGCAGCCACGCAGTTTTCCTGGGACGAGAAAATATTTTTAGATGTAACCGGCCGGAACGACTGGTCGAGCACATTGCCTTATGGGAATAATTCATTCTTCTATCCTTCCGTGAGTTCGAGCTTTTTGCTGAATGAACTCTTTGCTTTGCCGCGTGCCATATCCTTTGCCAAGTTCCGGGCTTCGTGGGCGCAGGTTGGGAATGATACAAGACCTTATCAAACAGCTCGTTATTACGACCGTATTTACGGAAACAGTTTTACCAACTCCAGCACGCTTTTCAATGCTGACCTGAAACCTGAGATCACAGCCAGCTATGAATTTGGATTGGACGTGCGTCTGCTGAAAAACCTGGTTGGTCTGGACGTGGCTTACTATAATAACAACAGCCGCAACCAGATCCTGGCCATTCCGCTGGATCCGGTTTCGGGTTATAACAATGCGCTGATCAACGCCGGACTTATCAACAGCCGCGGCGTGGAGATCAAGCTGACGGGTAAGCCGGTAACATCCAAAAATTTCAGCTGGAACACGACATTGCTTTGGTCCAGAAACCGGAGTTATGTAAAAGAGCTCGCGTCGGGGATTACGAACCAGGTCATTTACGCGCATAATACGAATGTGAGCATTGAGGCGCGTGTGGGTGGTTTGATGGGCGATATGTACGGCCGGGGTTTTCAGCGCTCGCAGGATGGTCAGATCATTTACTCGTCGGTAGGACTTCCGGCTGCATTGGATCCGACGGCTAAAAAATGGGGAAATGCATTTGCAGATTGGAAAGCCAGTTTTTCCAATGAATTTACAATCAAAAATGTGCGGGTGAGCCTGCTGCTCGACGGGCAAAAAGGCGGTGACATGTTCTCGCAGACTTCTCACAAAAACAATACGCTGGGTAAAACAAAGATAACATTGCCGGGCCGTGAGGATGGGATCATTGGACAAGGTGTAGTAAAACAGCCGGATGGAAGCTTTACGCCGAACACCGTGAAAGTGCCCGCCAGCTCCTACTACGACAACTATTACCAAATCGCAAACGCCGAAACCAATATTTTCGACGCTTCTTTCCTGAAAATTCGCGAGTTAAGGATCGAATTCAACTTGCCACAGGCGTTGCTTTCGAGGATCGGCGTGCGCCAGTCGCGCCTGGCGGCTTTCGGCAGAGACCTTTTCAACTTCACGAAGTTCCCCGGATTTGATCCAGAGGGTGGAAACCTGAACAATGGCACATTGACGCCGGGTGTCGAACTGGCCCAGTTCCCTTCTACAAGGACCATGGGAATGAACCTTACCCTGAAATTTTAATTCAAAGAAATCATGTTGAAGAAAGCATACATTCCATTTCTGCTCCTGCTAACCTTCTTGGTGTCCTGCACCAAGAACTTTGAAGAGCTTAATACAGATCCTAATCGACCGAAAGAAATTACGCCGGGGGTAATGCTGGGACAATTGCAATATCAGATCGTGAACAGCACGGTGAATGCAAGCCGCAATTTTACGCACGAATTGATGCAAGTGGATGCGCCCCGTGCAAGTGCTGGCGGTGGCGGGCTGCACCGTTACATTGTAAATCCAGGAAGCGGTGTTTGGAGCAACTTTTACACGTATCTTAATGATATTGAGGACATATACCTGATCTCCGATCGCTTGAATGAGAACAATTACAAGGCCATTTCACTGATCTACAAGAGCTGGGCCTACTCCATTCTCACAGACCTTTATGGCGATGTTCCCTATTCGCAGGCGACCAAGGCCATTGAAGGAAATTTCAAACCAACCTTTGACAAACAAAAGGACATTTACATTCAGCTCCTGAAAAACCTGGAAACCGCCAATAGTCTCCTTGACGACACAAAGGCGCTTACTTACGGAGGCGATATGCTTTTCAATGCCAATGCATTATCGGGTGGCAAAAATCCGGGGATTGCTAAGTGGAAAAAGTTTTGCAACTCGCTCCGTCTGAGGTTACTGCTTCGCATTTCCAAACGGGACGGCGAAGTAAATGTGAAGGAGCAGCTGACGGCAATCCTGGCCGATCCGACAGCCAATCCAGTCTTCACAGCTAACGCGGATGAAGCGATTTTTCGCTATCCGGGCACATTCCCGTTTTTCAATCCATTTTACAATGCCAGGCAGGTCGACTGGCGCGATGGAAATTACTATACCAAATTCTTCATGGACCGCATGAACAATCTGGGCGATCCGCGTCGCGCAGCCTGGGCGACACAGGTTAAATCCGGGACTGAAAATGTGTTCCGGGGCATTGAAAGCGGCTATCCTACCACTTTGGAATATGCCGTAGGAAGCAATTCCAGTTATTCGGATGCATTGAAAACATTGCCACAACTGGGAGTGATGATGACGTGGGCGGAAGTTGAATTCATCAAAGCCGAACTCGCATTAAAAGGCTATAAAACCGGCTCGACCGCTGAGCAGCATTATGAGTCGGGCATTGCTGCTTCTCTGGCACAATGGGGCACAACTATTCCCGCAGGTTTCGTTGATCAGCCAGGAATAGCATTCAAAGCGACGGCTCCTGTCGAAAAGCAATTGGAGCAGATTATGCTGCAAAAATATTACGCTTTCTTTTTTGTCGACTATCAATCCTGGTTTGAAAAAAGAAGAACCGGTTATCCCGTGCTGCCGCGCGGCGCTGGCATTCCGGCAGAAAACACATTCCCTTCCCGCGTCCCCTATCCTACCTACCTGCAATCACTTAACCCCGAGGCGCTGGCCGGAGCCGTGGCTTCCATGGGCGGTGATGACAGTGACATTAAGGTTTGGTGGGATAAATAGTTTTTCGGGTTCATTTTTTACTTTTTCAATATGATTTTTAAAAATAAAATAGCGACCCGGGCAGTCCTCTTAGTTTGGACTGCCCTCGCAGCCAATGTCGTACAAGCACAAAAATCCGTAATAAAAATGCCGGAGCGGGGCTTGTGCGCGCATCGCGGCTGCATGGATACGCACCCTGAAAACACATTGCCCGCATTTAAAGAGGCTGTAAGGTTAGGCGCGCAAATGATCGAGTTTGACATTCAGCTTACGAAAGACAGCGCCATGGTGATCATGCACGACGACGGTGTGGATCGCACAACAGATGGCTCGGGAAATGTTTCCGAAATGACATTTGCGCAAATACGCGGCCTGGATGCAGGAATTAAAAAATCGGAGCAGTTCAAAGGGACGCAGGTGCCTACTTTTGAAGAAACACTTGCGATGATGCCCGACAATGTGTGGCTTAACTGCCACCTGAAAGGCGACGCGGCGGTTGGCGCGAAGGCCGCGGCTCTGCTTGCCAAATCGGGCAGGCTGCGCCAGGCTTTCCTAACCTGCTCCGAAAAAGCGGCTGTGGCTGCGAGGCAAATTGTTCCGGACATTATGATCTGCAACGGTGAAAACAATTATAGGAAAAATACAACAAAATACGTGCAGGCGACGATCGACATGAAGGCAAACTTCATCCAATTGCTGCGCCACGAACCGGGTGAAGACCGGAAAGCTTCGCTGCTGGCTTTGAAACAAAACAACGTGAAAATAAACTATTTCTATGCTAAATCTCCCGAAGAGCTGGGCAGACTTTACACAGAAGGCGTTGATTTTGTGTTGGTTAATAATGTTGCTGATTTTATACCAGCGGTAAAAAAGGCAGGCATTGAGATGATCATTCCAACTTATGGCAATGCTACAATTCCGCAGCAAAAATCTTCAAACAAAACCAAAGCCGATAAAAACAAAACGCTCATCGTCTTTTTCGACGGCCTTCGTCCTGATTATATTTCCCAGGAGCAAATGCCGAATTTATATGCTTTTAAACAAAAAGCTTCACACGGGAAAAACCATCACAGTGTCTTCCCGACCGTTACGCGGGTAAATTCCTCTTCCTATGCAACAGGCTCTTACCCTGGCACGCACGGACTTTTAGGAAATTCCATTTACTTTCCAAAAGTAAGCCCCAACAAAGCGATCGGGACCACTTATGAAGACCTGATAAAAGTGCAGGACTCGGAAAGTGGTAATCTGCTTACGGCAGTTTCGCTGGGCGAAGTGCTGGATGCGGCAGGTGAGCAAATGATGGTTTTTAGCTCAGGAACAACAGGCCAGGCATTTTTGCAAAATCACAAGGTGGGCAAAGGCGCCATCATCAATCACGAATTGATCCTGCCTGAATCGTTCAAAGCGCAGGTCATGTCGGATATTGGTCCTATGCCCAAAGTAACTGGGGATGTTTTTATCAAACATAAATGGATCGCAGACGCATTGCTGCATTACGGATTAAAAAACGACGGCCCGCTTGTGAGCGCAGTTTGGTTTTCGGATCCAGACGGGGCGGCACACCGTTACGGCATTGGTTCAGAACAGGCAGTGGCGGCTATCAAATACGTGGACGCGCAGTTTGGTCGCATTCTGGATTCCCTTTCAAGTAGAGGTTTAAGGGAAAATTTCAACATCCTAATCTCAACAGATCACGGTTTTGTAACCCACACAGGCAAGCAGAGCCTGGGCGATCTGCTTATTTCGGAAGGCTTGAAAAAGGATAAGGAATCGGACGATGTCGTGATTTCTGAAGGTGCTATCTATGTCAAAAACCATGATGCAGGTCAGATTGAGAAAATCGTTGCCGCATTGCATAAAACAGACTGGATCGGCGCAATTTTTACCAAACCTAAAAAGAAGGGTGATATGACCGGATCGGTAAAAGGAACGTTATCCTTTGACGCCATTCATTACAATCATCCGACACGTTCAGGCGACATCCTCGTATCACCAAATTGGAATGATGATAAAAATGACAAAGGTTTTGCCGGAACGGATTTTTCAGGAGGCGTTGCCGGGCACGGTGGATCAAGCCCCTACGAGATAAATATCACTCTCTTTGCCGATGGCCCAGATTTTAAAAATGCACTCACCAGTGACCTTCCGACATCAAACGTTGACATCGCGCCAACCGTGCTCGCGCTTTATGGCTTGAAAGCTCCTTCAAAAATGGATGGCCGTGTGTTGTTGGAGTTTTTGGAGAATCAAAAAACGACAAGCAGCAATGCCAAAAAGCAATTGGTAACGGCCGAGGCAAAATATGATTGGGGAACATATAAGTTAAAACTCGAAATGTCTGTCCTGGGTGATTACAGATATTTTGACTTTACTAAAACAGAAAGAAACAAGTTAAACTAATAATCAATGACACCCCCCCATTAAGCTGTGTTAGGGGAATGAGGGAGTGTAAGGCAGGGTTTTACCCCATTTCGTTTGACGAATATTAGCTCGATCCTACCAGAATGTATAAAAACGAAGGTTATTAAAAACTGACTGAAAATACCAGAGGACCCATCCTGCAACGTCTTAACGAAACAACAGTTAGTTAACCCTCCTCTATCAATATCGCACAAAATTGCGCCTATGGTCTAATTGACAAAAGAAGTATTTTTTCAACCTTTTAACAAAAAATTGAGACAGTTATTAAATGAAACTGGTTTCAAAATTCGCTTAAAAACTTTTTATCAATGCTGATTTTCATTTTGATTGAAGACAGGCCATAGGTAGCTAGGTGCAGGGTGCTGACTACGTTTGGCAAACGATATTGGTTTCATACTTTTAGAACCCGTTGTGCGGCTGAAATTTAAATAGAAAAAGATTGTGCATTTTCCTAAAATTCTGTAAGTTAAATAAATTCAAAAATCTGTTCAATTATAGACAGACACCTACTGAAGCTATTGTACCTGGGAATTAAGGCACCACCCGATTCCGTGGCAGAATAACCATGACCAGATTTTATCTTGACAAGAGTTACAATACTACAAATCAGTTCTTTAACCTAGTCAAGTCAGACCGAAAGGATATGACCTTGATTTCCGAATGGCGGTGTTCAATGACTCCAAAATCTCCAATCCGATGGAGAACTTTCAAACATTCTGAGCCTATTTGATGTAAAGATCGACAGGCTGAACTTCGTCGGGAAGGTTTGTGTCACCGATCAACTGCTCGATATTGTCTCAATAGTCGTGGCTGGAGGTCATTTTAATGTCCGTTGGCGAGTTGCTAAATGGATCTTGCAGAAGGTGGCGGCACGTTCGAGCAAAAGGAACAGGGTCGTAATCGCAAGTAACAACGGAATCTCGAAGTAGCTTCCAGACCCCGTAGCAAGACCGAAAGCGAAACAATAAACAGGTAGATTGTCAGATCGAAAACAAACGGTAAGGGTCGGAAAAATCGGGCTCTTGATCCGTTCGGCCATACCCATAGCATTGGTAAGATTTACGATGGTTCTATCAATCTGCTCCTGCCTGAGCAGCCCACAATATGATCGTTATTAAGTTTCAATATGGCCAGACCTGCGTTTTGATGAATGACGCGTCGTCGCCATCCAGGTATTATTCATCCGTTCGGTAGCGTCGAGCCTACGGAGTGAATGCCCGAGGCAATTACTCCACACGGCCTGACGGTGCACGATTTTGCAAATCGCATGTCCATTGCCATTGCTGACAAGCGCCTGCAGCTGCAACACCAGTTGCACGACTCGTTTACGATCGTGCCCGATATTTTGCGTGCATCCTCACATGATTCTAAAAAAAATCAGCAGTAGCCAGAGGCTTTCAACAAAACTACTTCACAGAAGGACTCACAAGGAGCTAATCGGTCCTAAGGCTCCTCACGGGGTCCAGCAATGCCGCTCTGATCGCCTGGTAGCTTACGGTGAGCATTGTAATGATAAGCGCTCCAGCTGCCGATGCGGCGAAAATCCACCAGGAAATTTCTGTGCGGTAAGTGTATTTCTGAAGCCAGTTGCTCATAAAAGAATAAGCGATAGGCGCGGAAATCAGACAGGAAACAATTACCAGCAGCACAAAGTCTTTTGATAACAACTGCCAAAGATTGGCAACCGAGGCGCCCAGGACCTTCCGGATACCTATTTCCTTGGTCCGCTGCTCGGCAATAAAGGATGCTAAGCCGAACAATCCGAGACAGGAAATGAAGATCGCTAAAACAGCAAAAAAGGTGGCCAGCTTGCCGATCTGCTCTTCACTTGCAAATTTTTTGGCATATTCTTCATCTACAAACTGATAATCGAAAGGAGCCGACGGGATGATATTTTTAAAAACAGCTTCGATCTTCGGCAGCGCCACACTTGCACTGACGTCCGGTTTGATTTTTATGTTAATGTAATTGACCCCGCCATTATGCCCTTTTATGAAAAAGATAGTCGGTTCAATTGGGTCATAAGGTGATTCCATGACCATGTTTTTGATGACGCCCAGGATTTTGTAATTCAAGACCTCATTGCTTCGCCACCACGTCCAGCGCACAGGCTCCCCGACCGGATTTTCCAGGTTCATATGTTTCATCGCTGCTTCATTGATAACAATCCCGGATGAATCCGAAGCTATTTCCCTGGAAAAATCCCTGCCCTGAACAAATTGCCAGCCTACCGTTTTTCCGTGTTCATGCGTCACAGCCAGCGTTCCGAATTCCTTTTTGGGGTCTCCACCCCTCCAATCGAACCCGTTGTTTCCCGAGGCCAGATTCGTAACCGCGCCCATCGACTCAGACATTTCGGCCACTGCACCCGTCTTTTTTAATTCATTCCGCAAAAGATTATATTTTCCATAAAAATCACCGGATTTCATTTCCATCATAATCAGACCGTCGCGTGTGTAACCCACCGGCCGCTGCTTTGCGACGCGGATCTGCCTAATGATAATGATTGTGCTAATGATCAACGTTACTGACACTGTGAACTGCATAACCACCAGTACTTTGCGCGGGACGGAAGCAAACCTTCCCGCCCGGAATGTACCTTTAAGCACTTTCACCGGCTCGAAAGATGATAGGTAAATTGCGGGATAACTTCCCGCCAGAAAACCAGTGATCGCAACAAAACCGAAACTGAGCAGCCAGAAATAAACATTTGTCCAGGACATTGTCATTTGCTTTGCCGCCAGGTTGTTGAACCAGGGCAATGATACGGCAACCAGTAAAAGCGCCAGCAAAAAAGCCATGGTAACCACCAGAAAAGATTCACTCAGGAACTGGCCGATTAGCTGCCCGCGCAGGGAGCCGATTGCTTTTCGGACTCCGACTTCCCTGGCCCGTTTTTCGGAGCGGGCGGTGCTCAGGTTCATAAAATTGATGCAGGCTAGCAGCAACACAAACGCACCAATAATGCCCACAGTCCAGACCAGCCTCATAGCCTCCGTATCGGGAATACCACGGTCAAATCCATGTAAATGCCAGTTTTTCATCGGGTGCAGGAAGGTCTGCGGTCTTTGTGCGGCCTGTTCTTTATAGCTGCCCAGATTTTTAAGCTCGGAGTCTTTGATAATGCCCGATACCTTCTCAAAACTGTCACCTGGCTTTATTTCAGCATATATCGCCAAAAAATGGTTGCTCCAGTCCTGCGTGGCCCTTTCTTCTATCCACTTATTTTCCGAAAGCCAAAGGTCGAACGGAGCGAAAAATGCAATGGAATTGAATCGGGTGTTCAATGGCAGATCTTCATACACTCCGGTCACCTTTATGTCTAGCTTATTATTCATTCTTAATGGCTTACCGGTCGGATCCTGATCTCCAAAAAGTGCCTTCGATGTTGATTCAGAAAGCATGATGGAATTAATATCCTGCAAACCTGCCCTGGAACCATATACCATCCGTAAAGAGAGCATCTCGGGTGCATCTTTATCCCAGAACTGACCTTTTCTGGATAGTTTTTTGTCCCCTGCCGAAAGGATATAATCCTGTACCCACGAAGCCCGCACAAGATGTTTAAAATTGCTCCGATAATTCGTATTCAGTTCGGTATACAGCGGGTAAGGCATAGAGTGGTTGGCAACGTGGTCGCCGGTGCCTGTAAATTGCGACATGACCTGTGCAATGCGGTCGTAATTCCTGTGGTATTTATTAAATGACAATTCATCATAAATCCAGAGCCCAATAAGCATCGCCACAGCCATGCCCACAGCCAACCCTCCGATATTGATAACCGAATAACCCTTGCTTGTAACAAGGTTCCTGAAAGCGATTTTGAAGTAATTTTGGATCATACCGTAGCTGGATTATGTTGGGCACAATGCAAAAAAGGCGGACTTGGAACAAGGATAGGAAAAGGTTCTTTCGCTAAGACGCTGGCCTACCCTAACAAAAGACGAAGCCCATTTCAAAGAGTTGCAAAAACCCATAAAAAAATTATCAAACTTAAAAATCCAACTTGTATCTTTCTTGTATCCATTTCTCATATTTATTCTTCACGCATGGATATTTCAGGCAGACTTTACATTTACGAAAATCCAACTCCTGCAAGCCGATCTCCTATTTGTCAAACCTTATCCAGTATGATATTGTCTTTATGTTTTCTGATAATCGTATTTCTGTCTGTGGTTTTGTTTTACTTTGGCACCATAGGATATTTATTTCAAAAATAACGCCGACTCTTCAGTTTAGCACTCAACACTTTCATTACCTCTGCCCGATAGTTTTAACTTCGCTTCGTCCCTGATGAGCCATAACAAGGGCATATCAGGATTCACTTCAAATGTGCTGGCTTCGGCATTAATTTTGAGCGCTATTTTCATGTTTTTCAAGTAAAAATTTTACTGACTTACAAGAGGACTTTATGGGACTATGGCAAGAAGGTCTGCATGGTCGCATTTTTTTCAACTTCATCGATCGCGGGAACGATACAAAATTGCTGTATGTAGAATTGGCGTAATTAGTTTAAACACCTTTTGTTGTAGCCAAAACGGATGGCTTTAAAATTGGATTCTGATTCCGCATCCTACCTTGATAATATCTGTGATTGTCAGTACGGTTGGATTGAGCACATAGCTGACCAGATACAGATCATTGGTATTTAACTCGACATACCCGGTTACCGCTTTTACGCTACCTGCGTTTTTTAATTCACGGGTAACAGAGGCCCCTATCGCCAAATGAAGCCGGAGTGCTGACTTCCACCAATAATAGCCCCGGGGAAATCGTTCGGGCCAGTTAAGGTAGAACTGGTCGCCAAAATGGTAGGCCGCTTTTATTCCAGTATCCATCGGATGAACAGCAGCGGTTCTGCTGATCTTTATCTTCAAGGGCTGATAATACACCGAGGCGGAAAGTATGTGCAACTCCCCACCAAAATCTTTGGGCACATACCCGTAGTGCAAGCCGGTCCGTATCCGGCTGCGAAATAAGTCGTAACCGGTGCCCACACTGACCCACCCGATGCTCCCTGCATATTGAACCCCCAAGTGATCAGGTACTAAGTTTTTCAGAAATTGCGCATAGCAATTCAGTTCTGCTGATCCGATCAGCAGCGCAAGCATTACCCATACTTTCGGTTTCATTCTAGTATCTCACTATCGATTTGAAGACTTTTCCGTTTACTATTTTAAGCAGTACAAAAGCATTTTGGTTAAAAGCATAGCTGGTCATATACCTGACACCATCCTCAAATGGGTAAAAATCCAGATGCTGGTGAACGTGCCCATGAAGAGACAGCAGCATTTTTGGTGTTTGGCTTAATAATAATGGGTACGATTCAGCGAGCTCAAGATCAAATTCCAGCGGGCTGAAAGGCGGAACATGGGAGACGGTCACTATATACGCAGCATCTTGCGTACCGGACAATTCTTGGGAAAGCCAGTTCATGTCGGGCACCTTACGATTTGAGTATTCCAGACTGTTTGTGTTATGACAGATAAATTTGACGCTGTCATATACGAATGAGAAATCAGTAGGCCCAAACATTCTCGTGAATACTTCTTCCCCATTCGCAATCAAGTCGTGGTTCCCGACTACGCCTATGTACGGTTTTTTCAAATGCCCCAGCCGGTCAACCACCCACTCAAATTCCTGCAAAAGGCCGAAATCCGAGATGTCGCCTGCAAGGAGAACCAAGTCGACATCATCCAGTGTATTTACCTTTTCTACAAACCGGTCGAGCTGATCATACCAGCGCTGCGAATCCCCGACAAAAACAACAGTTACCGTATCGTCGGTCGGGGTTGAAAGAGCTTGGTCAGATTTTTCGAATTCAGGTCTCTGGGCGAGTTCTTGTCACTGACCTGGTTGGGACTAAATTCGAAGTTGCCGCAGCCCGTCAGCAGCAAAAGCAGAAAGATCCCACATAGAAATTCAATCTGTAATTCACATTGACGTCTCATCCAAAGTCTCAGTTGAACGAAGCCCTGAATTCCAAAGGAGAAACCTTGGTTTTGGTCTTAAAAAGTTTGTTGAATGATTGCGGGTGCTCAAAGCCCAGGCCATAGGCAATCTCGCTGACCGACAAGCTGGTCGTAGATAGTTTTTCCTTGGCTTTGGCGATCAGCTTTTCGTGAATGTGCTGCTGCGTGCTTTGTCCGGTCAGCGTTTTAAGCAAACTCCTCAGATATCCTGGTGAAACGTGGAGCGCCTCTGAAATAAACTCTACCGACGGCAAGCCGTTGGTTACCAGGTCATCGCTATCAAAATAATTGTTCAATAGATCATTCAGCCGGTCAAGGATCTGGTGATTGGTGATCTTCCGGGTGATGAACTGTCGCTGATAAAAGCGTTCAGAGTAATTGAGCAAGGTCTCCAGGTGCGATACGATGATGTTCTGGGTGAACCCGTCGATATTCCCGTTGCATTCATGGATAATATTTGCAACGATATCATTGATCACCTTTTCCTCTTTGTCGGACAAAAACAGGGCCTCCTTTACCGAGTAATTAAAAAACTCGTACTGCTTGATCTTTTTGGCAAGCGGTGTTCCCCAGAAGAAATCCGGGTGCACAAACAGCATCCATCCCTTGGGTTCATATCCAGGTTCATGCTGTTGCCCGCTTAAAATCTGGTTGGGTCCCACAAAGGCCATAAAGCCCTCGTCAAAATCGTATTTCTGCTGCCCATACATCAGGTTGTTGCAATTCCGTTTGATCGAAATCATATAAAAATCCAGCACGACGCTCATGCCGGGACTTCCTTTCAGCTGGCCACATTCAATAATGCTGATCATGGGATGCGGCGGCGGCGCGAACCCCTGCATTTTATGGGCCTGAGAGATGGAACTTATTCTAATCGGTGTATTCATCGTATTTTTTGTTAGAACTTGAAGGATATTAATCACAATGAGTGATCGATTAAGTGACGCCTATTTTTTTGTTTGCGATAAATAAAGCACCCGCACAAAGCACACTTGCCATCGGGCCGATCAACAATCCCCATCTGAGCCCATTGCCTGCGTGTGAAGCCGTAGCAAAATCACTGATAAAACCCACCAACACGGGCGCCAGCGACGGGCCCAAAAGACTGGACCCAAACAAAAGCAAACCCGTGGACAATGCTTTATTGTCATTTCCAGCCACCAAATGGCCGCTGCCAAATGCGTAAGGCAACAAAAAGGCAAAAGAAAACATACCTGGCACCAGTAACGCGATGGCCAAATTGCTTGTAGGCATAAACAAGGCCGCAACAGTACAGAAAGCAGCAATTATGATCAGGACAGCTGGTGGCCCCAACAAATACCTAGAATGTTTGGCAATTGCCCGGTCGAAAAACCTTCCACCCAGCAGCGTTGCTGCGATGCCAAGTAGCCCCTGTATCAACCCAAACCTGAGCCCTACTTCACTTGCCGTCAGCCCGTAAGTTCTTATCAGGAATGGAGCGCTGAAAACATAGAATGGCGCGGACGCAAAACCCAGCAGATTAGCTGCCGCAAATAGCCATAGGAAAGCGGGTTTCATCAATAACTTTTTGCCTGCAGCGAGAAACCCATCGGGTTCTGCCGTTTTCAATGCTGATGCTCCGTTTCCAGGCACAAACAGCATGACCGATAAGGCTAAAACCAACCCAAAGGCACCTGCCGTAAAAAATGCGCTACGCCAGCCAATATGGTCTCCAGCCCACCCTCCCAGGGCAAATCCAAGCATAGTGCCCAAGGGAATTCCCATGGAGTACAACCCAATCGCCCTGCCCCGAAACAAATCAGGAATTCTTTGGCCAATAAGAAAATGACTGGCAGGTGTACTCCCCGCCTCTCCCAGGGCTACCCCAATGCGCAACAACACCAATATCAGGAAGCTATTAGCCAGCCCGGCCAAGGCGGTCATAACCGTCCAAATCACGATACAACAAACCAGTACATTTTTTGCACCGCCCCTGTCAGAGATGCGGGCCAGGGGCAAAGCGGCAAGCGTGTAACACATAGCGAATGCAAGGCCGGTCACCATCCCGAGCTGCGTATCGCTAAGGCCCAGATCCCCTTTGATCGATTCCGCCAAAATGAACGGCAAAATCCTATCGACCTGGCTGACAATACTTACCAATAGCAAGGTGGTTAAAAAGGTGGCTTTTTTCCAACCACGTAGATATGCATCATTGCTGGCAATCTCACCAATGTTCATCATAAGATCAATTTATGCGTTTTTTTGCCCACCTTTTTTGTCTCTTTCTTTAATTGGCGGAATAGAATTCCTTGCCCGCTTTACTTGCCTGTTCTAACAAAAAGCGGGGCGCAATCCTGCTCATCACCCGAATGAGCTTCGATAAGCCCGGGTAAACTTCATCCCGATCGTCTTTTATCCCTTTGATGGCCGCATCCACAATTTTATCAGGTGACATCAAGGCACTTGCATTCACGGCCGGGTCGGTTGTAAATTTTTCGTTCAGCGGTGTATTCGAACCAGGTGCGACCAACTCGATCACCTTTATCCCGGTATGCCTGAGCTGCACCCTGAGCGCCTTTGTGTAAGCCCTGAGGCCCGCCTTGCTGGCTCTGTAAATCGGCGAGATCGGAAACGTCATTAGCGCAATACCCGAAGTTACATTTATGATGGCAGCCCTTTTCCGGGTCTTTAAATGCGGCAAAAACTGCTGTACCAAATGTATCGCCCCTGACAGGTTGATGTCTATCTCCCGGGTGAGATCAGCGAGCTCATGAGGCTGGTTCAAGCTTATCTTCCGCATTTCGCCGGCGTTGTTGATAAGGATGTTTAACTCGGGAAACCGTTGAGTCACTTGGCGGAATAGGTTCCCAATATGCGCTATATCGGAAACATCACTTTGAAAGATTTGCACCCCGGGAAACTGTTTTTTTGTTTCCTCTAATCTGGCCATGTTTCTTCCGGTTATGATCACCGTATTGCCCAGCTCTAAAAATCTTTTTGCAAATTCAAGACCAAAACCGCTGGTTCCGCCTGTGATCAGGATGGTATTACCAAATAAGTCCATTGATGTTCAATTGTTTTTTATAGTTCAACCCTTACCCCAAAAGTTGGAAACATCCCCAGGCCGGCCCTGTACACGTTTCCGGTATTAGGAATGAACACCTCTGTATTTACATTAAACTGGTTGTTGATGTTGGCCAGGTCTACAAAGGCAGAGAACATTCCTTTTTTCAAAGGCACATTGTAATCCACGCGGACGTCCAGGCTGACATAATCAGGCAATCTTCTGCCATTGATCTCAGTGATTTCCTGCGAATAACGCAGCATATTGGGATTGCCGAGCACATTGGAGTGAAGGGTAGAGACATCGGCAGGGCGGCCGGTACTGTAGCGGAATTTACCCGAAAAGATCCATTTATTGTTAGGCTTGTAGCTGCCCAGTAAGGAAAGGTTGTGTGGTATGCTAAAAGTGTAATCATATTCACCCAAGCCGTTGTTGTCATTTCTTTTGCTTTCCATATATGAATAACTGAGGGTACCGTACCAGCTTTGTGAAAGTCGTTTGGTAAGGCTCAGGTCAGCGCCGTATGCGTAGCCGGTACCGTTATTATTGAGGTAGCTCTGCACCCGGTTAGGCTGGACAACCACATCGTCGAACTGTTTATGCCAACCTTCCACGACCAGTTTCAGATCGCCTGAAAACTGGTATTTATAGCCTAAAATGTTTTGAAAGGTCCGCTCATTTTTCAGCTTGTTGGCGGCGCTTTGCCCTGCCAGGTCGGAAAAAGCAGCATCCTGAAAATAGACACCGGAAGCAAAATTGACGCTCTGTTTATCACCCAACAGAATACTGCCGCTTATTCTTGGCGAAACGGTATGCTGCTCGGTGAAACCTGTGTAATCATAGCGAATGCTTGGGTTCAGGGTAAAACCATTAGCAATTTTCCATGATACCGCGACGTAGCTCGAACCGTTGAAGGCACTGTTATCAAAGCTGGAATTGTATTGGGACGGGTTCAGAATCTGATAATATTGGCCGGGGCTTGGTCTTGGATCCGTACGGCGGAAAGTATAGACCGTATCTACACGTTTCAGGGTCCTATCATAATCCAGGTTCACCATAGCCGCATCAATCCCGGCGGTAAAAGTGACTTTATTGAAGCGTTTAGTATAAACCGAGCGGTAACCCACTTCTGCCTGGTTGTTTTTGATCCGCCTGAGATCGTCTTCGTATCTGCCATATCTTGGGTCTAAGACCATGCCTTCTTCATCCAATGATGGCGTAAAATTGCCGAAGTTGTTGTCCACCGTCGATGAACGGAAGTACAGGACGTTCCTGAGGTAACCTTTGCTATCGATCAGAGTCCTCAGATTCAACCCGACCAGCGCTTTGCTACCCCTATGATTAAAGAGCATGGTGCCGCCACTGTTGTCATCATTGATATTGTAGTTTGGATCGACATCATCAATGCTCCAGCGTGGCCTTTCCGGATTATACATGGCAATAAATGAAAGTTTATTTTTTGCATTGAGCTCTGTTGTCGTTTTGACCAAATAATCGCCAAAGCCGATGCTGAC
Organism: Dyadobacter ginsengisoli DSM 21015; assembly: GCF_059568735.1. Lineage (NCBI taxonomy): Bacteria > Pseudomonadati > Bacteroidota > Cytophagia > Cytophagales > Spirosomataceae > Dyadobacter > Dyadobacter ginsengisoli. Next base: position 9,346 of record NZ_JCANTY010000008.1, on the reverse strand, counting down.
AGGATTTTGCTGATCCAACACCCTTTGCAACACTGCAAAATTCTGATACCTTCCCGAAGCGAACATACTTGTCTTTTTAGAGACCGGGCCATCGGCAATTAAAGTCGCCCCCAGCAAATCAAACTGTCCCGCAAATGACCAGGTTTCTTTATTACCTTCCTTGATGCCAAGCGCAAGATAGGACGAAGATTTCCGGCCATATACCGCGTCAAAACCACCATTCTGGAATTGTACGTTGTCGATAATCCGCGGTGCAAAAATGCTGAACCGCCCGCCATTGGGATCGTTAAAGCCCGAGTTGAAACCCTCCGCTTCCAAATGGGACAAGTTGAACATCGGTATATCATCGACCATGTAAACGTTGTCCTGAGTCCCCTGTCCCCTTGCGGCAATGGCAGAAAATTGTGCCCCGCTGCTTACCACGCCTGGCAGGCTTCCCAAAGCCCGCATGATATCGCCCTGAGCACCCGGATTTCTGAAAATTTCTTCCCTCGAATAGGAAAAAGTGGAGACTGGTGTCAAAAGATTGTTTTCTCCCTTAAATGCACGGACCGTCGCCTCGTTTAAGTTCGCTACCGCTTCCAGAATTTCTAATTCGGAATAATAGGTTTTACCCGGTGTGATCATTACTTCACTGATGTTCTTGGTCTGAAAACCAATATAAGAGACTGTGACCGCATAAGTTCCGGCAGGAATATTATTTACCGTGAATATCCCCGATGTGTCGGTGATCGCCCCGAACTGTGAATGATCGATTTGCACAGTGGCGCCCACAACAGGCTGTTTAGTGGACTGATCCAAAATTTTTCCTTTGAAATTTCCCGTCGCCTGTGCGAATGACGCCAAGCTAGCCATACTGAAAAGTAGGGTCAGTACATAGGTCTTCATCTTGCTTCTTTGTTTCATTTTATCCTGATTTCGTTTATGCAAAATTGCAGCAGGAATAAAAAGCGGAAGTAGCCTAAACGCCTTTTGATGTAGCCAAAAGGAATATGATCTGAAAGCCTATTGTTTCCATCAGGTGCACATACTGCCACAGAAGCTCCTGATCTTCCTTTTTACTACAACTTCGTGACTTTTGGATACATCTGCTAATTGACATTGGCTGAACTTTGCATCAACAACAGCGAGAAAAAATATGGACTTAAAGAATAGCACCATCCTCATTACAGGAGGAACCAGCGGTATAGGTTTGGAATTGGTTAAGCAACTTACCGAGCAAGGATCAACAATCATTGTTACAGGACGTAAACAAGAGGCCTTGAATGAGACGAAAAGGCGTTTCCCCCAGGTACACGTCTTTCAGAGCGACGTAAGCGATCCGCAAGATATTGAGCGCCTCTATAAGGAGGTGACGCAACAATTCCCTGATCTGAATATGATCGTTAACAATGCAGGTGAAATGCGGTTGCTTGACGTTCAGGACGCCAGTAAGGACCTGGAAAACATAACCCGTGAGATCGATATCAATCTTACGGGAACGATCCGGATAGCTCATCAATTTTTGCCGCACCTGATCAGCAGGCCTTCTGCGGCAGTTGTGAATGTCTCCTCCGCCATTGCTTTTATGCCCTACTCCACCGCCCCGGTTTACAGCGCTTCAAAAGCGGGCGTTCATGCTTATACGCAGGCATTGCGCCTGCAACTGGACAAAACCAATGTCAAGGTATTCGAGCTGGTCCCGCCGGGCGTGAATACCAATCTTCAGAATGATTGGGTGCTGCCACCTAATCCAAGTCAAATGATGGATGTGGATAAACTGGTCGGTGTAGCCATCCAAGGACTGCTGAACGATACGCCCGAGATCAAGCCACTGCTGGTGGGTGTGATCAAATTTTTAAGTAGGCTCATACCTAATCAATTGATGAAGTTAGGGCACAAGGAATTTGAAAAGTTTAAACAACTCAATAAAACAATAATTAACCAGCTATGAAAAAATCAATATTGGCAGTGTTTGCGCTGCTATTGTCACTGCCATCTTTCGCACAGAAACAACCTGCGGATCGCATCATAGGTATCTGGCAATGTGACGATTACAAGATCGAGGTGTTCAGAGCGGGCACCTCTTACTCGGCCAAGCTCTTGTGGTCAAAAGAGATGTTCGAAGTAGATGGTAAAACGCCAAAGAAGGATGCTAAAAACCCCAACGAAAAACTCCAGAGCAGGTCCTTGCAAGGCCTTACGCATATCACCAGTCTTGTCTATGAGGACGGCGAATATGTGGACGTTAAGTTGTATAGCGTAGAGGGTGGAAATACTTATGGTTTCAAAGGTGAGCTCAAAGGACCTAATGATCTTGAAACCCGCGGCTACAAGGGGATTCCACTGGTGGGCAAATCCTTTAGATGGAAAAGAGTTCAGTAAATTATAAAAACAACGCTCATGAAAGATAATAAAGACCATCTGTCCAGGTTTTGGCTGCTCGTTTCCAATGCCCTTCCCCCAATAGGCTTTTTCCTTTATTTCAGGCACAGAAAGACACATCCGAATAAGGCCAAAAGTGCTTTAACAAGCGCAATGATCGGCGTGCCGATTGCGGTGCTTGGAGGTTACATCATGAAGACTTTTATCCTTAATTAAACCATGATCAAAAACATTGTTTCCGCAGTGCTGCTACTCGTTTCGGTAACGCTCAGTTTCAAACATGCCTGGGATACCCTGCATTACAAAAACAATCCGGAGTCCGTTAAGATGATGGAAAGTTTAGGGATCAGCGAAACGTACATTCCATATTTGGCTTGTGTTGCCATAGCGGTCGGCGTACTTTTGCTCATCCCTGCCACCTTTTTCCTGGGCAATATGCTCAATGCGGTCCTAATTGTTATGATCATGGGACTGGCGCTGCGAGCGGGAGATTACCGCATGGCGTTGATAGAGATCCCATTTTTAGCCATGCCATTAGTTATGATTTGGTTCAAATATCCGTTTAAATTTAAATAACCCGTAGTATGGCAAGCAGTAAACCCTACCGGATCAGCTCTATAACCGAGATACACCGTTTGATGGGGCTCCCCAAACCCCATCACCCGCTGATCAGCATCGTTGACCTGAAAGGCCTGAGAAACGATACAGGTATAGAGGCGGTCCTTTTCGATTTGTATGTAATATCCATGAAAAGAGGGTGTGACGGCTTGCATTACGGGCAACAGAAATACGACTTTGACGAAGGGCTTATGGCCTTTTTGTCTCCCGGCCAGATCCTGCGCGGTGAAGAGAACGGTGTACCTTTGGACCTGGATGGCTGGATGCTTTTCGTACACCCCGACTTTCTTTGGAACACATCGCTTGCTACCAAGATCAAGCGGTACGAATACTTTAGTTATGCCACCAATGAAGCGCTATTCCTCTCAGACAAGGAAGAAATACTAATCAATGACCTGGTTAGAAATATTAAAGCTGAATATTATTCCAATATGGACAATTTCAGCCAGGACATTATTATCTCGCACCTGGAAACCTTGTTAAAATACGCCGAACGTTTTTACCAGCGTCAGTTCATCACCCGAAAGATCACCAACCACCAGGTCCTAAACCGGGTGGAAGAGCTCTTAACTACCTACTTAAACAACGAAGCCCTGCTTTCCGAAGGACTGCCAACCGTTGGATACTTTGCCGATGCTTTGAATATATCCTCCAAGTATTTAAGTAGCCTGCTGAAACAACTGACCGGCCAGACGATGCAGCAGATCATCCACGAGAAACTGATCGAAGGCAAAAGAAAAATTATCTACCACGAGGTTGTCCGTCAGCGAGATCGCCTACCAACTGGGTTTCGAGCATCCTCAGTCCTTCAACAAATTATTTAAAAGCAAGACCAACCAAAGCCCATTGGATTTCCGGCAGTCCTTCAACTGAAATGTTCGAGCCAGCTCTCGGTGATACCAGGAGTGCTAACTGCTAACAGGTGGATGACTTTTCGCGCTCGGCTACTCTCTCCAACGACATGTTAGTATGTCTGTTTGGTAACCGTTACGGTAGTATCAGACGGTTGTCTGTCAAACTAAGCCTTATCGTTAAGCAGTATTTTCTTTTTATGCTTTTGTCCCCAGTCTGCTAGTACAGCAAAAACGTCCTTGAGCGATTTGGCATATTCCGTAGGAACATATTCTACCACGACGGGCGTTTGGTCTGCTTGCACCACTCGTTGTAGCAATCCATTTACTTCTAGTTGCTTTAATTCATTTGAAAGCACTCTTGCCGAAATGCCGTTGACTGTTCGCTGCAATTCGTTGAACCGAGTGTGTCCGCTAACTAATGCAATAACAATTCGCAATTTCCATTTACCGCCCACCACATACAAAGCATCTTCAACTCCGTTGATGTGCTTAGTGCATTGCGCTTCTGAGTACAGTGTTCCCTCTTTCATATTTTATCAGGTAACCCAAATGTTAGTACTAACCTTTTGTTTACTACTAACATTTGGTTAGCAAACATAGGTAATTTTGCGTCATTAAATCAAAAAATAATGAGCAAAAAAGTACTACATATTATGACAAGCCCACGAGGTGAGGCTTCGGTAAGCAAACAATTTGGTAACGTAATCATTGAGAAAATTCAAGCGAAATACCCTAACAGTATTGTCAAAGAAAGAGATTTGGCAAAAGAAGCCTTTCCACATTTAGATGGAATGCAAATTGGCTCGTGGTTTACGCCTGTCGAAAATCACACACCTGAACAAATAAAAGCGATCAAAATTTCAAATGAAGCTATTGCGGAAATGCAAGAAGCGGATATCTATGTCTTCGGTGGGCCATTCTACAATTTCGCAATAACGTCCACATTGAAAGCATATTTAGATCACATTGCAAGACCGGGGATAACTTTTAGCTATAAAGAGGACGGAAAACCCGAAGGTCTTTTGAAAAACAAAAAAGCATATATCGCAATCGCTTCAAGCGGTGTGTATTCCGAAGGCGTCATGCAGTCATTTGATTTCGTCAGTCCGTATCTGAAATTCATACTCGGCTTTCTGGGCATTACTGACATTACTACATTTCGTGTGGAAGGACAAAGAATTCCAGGTCTTCAGGAAACCGCATTACAAAAAGGTCTTGAAAGTGTTGTAATTGATTAAAAAACTGGTCTTATGAAAAAAATGAAAATTGCTTATTACGTTGCGACAGGGCTGCTATCGTTGGCAATGGCATTATCAGCATATGCTTATTTGACAAATCCTGAAGTAAAAGTGGGGTTTCAGCATTTGGGTTTTCCCGACTATTTCAGGATAGAATTAGGAATTGCGAAAGGCCTTGCCGCGATTGCGCTTTGGTTACCTTTTCGTTTAGCGAAAGAAGTCGCTTACATCGGTTTATCAATTAGTTTCGTATCGGCGTTCATTGCACACGTTGCTGTTGGTGACCCGGCTTCCGTTCTCATTAATCCGCTTATTGTCCTGATTATACTCGTTGTGTCTTATATAACGAACCAAAAACTACGGGAGGTCGGTAACAAAGCTGAATGATTGCAATTGGGGCAATCCTTATGCCTTCCGTTTTATTTGGTTATGGGCCTGAATCGTCTCATTTTTTACCATATGATAAATGGATGCTCCGCGATGTGTACTATTTTTAAGTGATGGAAGCACTGATAAATCTTATCCTGCAATTTGGTGACCTGAACAAACAGCAGATCGAGTTTTTGCTTAGCAAGGTAGAAATGCTCGAATTCAAAAAAGACGACTACCTGTCGGAAGCCGGGAAGGTGCCTCGGTATGTGGCGTTCGTGTTGGAAGGTGTGTTCCGCTTTTGCTATTATAACAACAAGGGGGAGGAAATCACCAATTACTTTGTGGACGAAGGCAACTTTGTAGTCGACAACCAAAAGTTTGAATCGCAGATGGTGGCCTCCGAATATGTACAGGCTGTTACCGATTGTAAAGTACTTGTTTTCAACAAGAAGAACTGGGACCAGATATCCGATACCATTGTGGGCTGGGAAATGATGAAGGCCAACATGGTAAAAAAATGCCTTACACTGGCCATGGAACGGCGCAGTCCGCTGGTTTCAGAAGATGCCACCACGCGTTATCTTTCGTTCATCGAGGCGTTCCCAAACCTGGTCAACCGCATCCCGCTTTCCTACGTCGCCTCGTACCTGGGCATCACCCAGCAATCGCTAAGCCGGATACGCCGAAATATCCGTTAGCGGCGCTTTTTACCAAATGATAAAAATTTTCCTGTTGCCGTTTTCAACCTTTGCTTATTCATTTAAAGGTAAAAAAGATGAGCAAAAAGATTGTATTGGTAACCGGAACAAATAGTGGTTTTGGCTGGCTTACCGCCCAGAGTTTAGCCGCTCTAGGGCATCGGGTATATGCCACGATGCGCGATACCCAGGGCCGTAATACCGATAAAGCCCAGGCCCTTGCAGCCGTGGAAAACGTGACGGTTTTGGACGTTACCCTGACCGACGACGAAAGTGTGAAGCAGGCCGTTGAAACCATTTTGGCCAAAGAAGGCACTATCGATGTACTGGTGAACAACGCCGGTTACGCAATGGGCGGGGTGGCAGAGAGCTTTACCACCGCCGATGTGCACACCACTTTTGATATCAATGTTTATGCCCCCTGGCGACTGATCAAACAGGTACTCCCCGCCATGCGCAAACAGGCCGAAGGACTGATCATCAACGTGACCAGCGGCTTTGGCCGGGTGTCGTTCCCGTTCGCTACCATTTATGCGGCCTCCAAATTTGCACTGGAAGGAATAAGCGAGGGCCTGCATTACGAGGTAAAGCGTTTAGGCATTGACGTGGCGATCGTGGAGCCGGGCGCTTTCCCGACCGAAATGCAGCAAAAGAACAATCCTGCATCGGATCAGGGGGTATTTGAGGGATATGGCGCCATTGCCGATATACCCAACAAAATGGTAGCGGCAGTGGGCGGACAGATGCAGGCCAAAAACCCTAATCCGCAGGACGTGGCCGACGCCATTGTTAAACTGATCGACACGCCAAAAGGCACCCGGCCATTACGCACCGTGGTTGACCCCATTACCGGTCAATACATCGAAGCCGCCAACCGGGCCGTAGCCGAACAATTTGCCAAAGGATTGACCGTGTTCGGGATGGGTGAATTATTCTAAGATGAATAAATTTAATGGGAACGGCAGTGGCGCGGGCTACTGCCGTTTTTTCTTTTGTAGCAGTTGGATCAATTTAACGTACCGCGATACGCTGATGGCGTAAAGTTTGTTTTTAATTTAAAAAGCCTGCTGAATGATTGCGAGTGTTCAAAGCCGAGTAGAAAGGCAATTTCACTAATGGATAATGATGTGCCGGATAATTTTTCTTTTGCGGCCTCGATCAGCTTGTCATGAATGTGCTGTTGGGCCGACCGGCCGGTATGCTGCCGGATTAGGTCGCTGAAATATTTAGGCGTAAGGTTGAAGCTGGCCGCTATTGCAGTCACATTCGGCACGCCATGTTCCGGAATGGCGCCTGTATGCATCAGCTCGTCGAGATACTTTTCAAATTTGGCCAGAAGGGTACTATACTTTGGTTTACGCGTCAGGAACTGCCTTGTGTAAAAGCGATCGGAATAGGTCAGCAGTAGTTCTAGGCTGGAAATGATCACATCCTGGCTGTGCTTGTCTATTGGTCGTAAAGCCTCCTTTTCGATTTGCATGAGGACAAGTTCAATGAATGCTTCTTCCTCCTCGGACAGGATCAGAGATTCCGTCACCGCATATTCGAAAAAATTGTATGATCTGATCTTGGTCTGCAAGGAAGTCCCCTTGATATAGTCGGGATGGATCATTATTAAAAATCCCGCAGGCGGAATCACTTCACCATCCTTGATGAAAGTTTGTTTGGGGGCGAAAAAGGATAGAACGCCTTCGTCGAAATCGAACTCGGACTGACCGTAAATGATCTTATTACAGCAACCCTTCTTAAAAGTGATCTGGTAAAAATCTGCACTGAGCTTCACACCGTCTTCAAGCTCGATCGCAGGGAAATCTTTGAACCGCAGAACAGTGAACAGCGGGTGCTTCGGTTTGGCGAAACCTAACTGTTTATGTAATTCAGCTAATGAATCGATATGTAAATGCGGTCTGCCATCATTCTTCATCTTCTTAACCTTTTTGGCCTGTCCGTTTTTTAAAAGTCCTGGCCGAGCTTGCCGCGATCACCGAATTGGGTATCAGGGTGAGTAATTTAACTCCAAGGCGGTTAATGCTCCCTGATACCGCAGACCTTTTTCTGTTATAATAAGCCTTGATAAATTCCTCTGCCACCTCGTCTGCCGTTTGGGTAGGTGCTCCGGCGATCAAAGCGTCACCCGTTTCATTTTTTAATGCCGCCGCCTCCATAAAGTTAGTGGAAGTAAGGCCGGGTGCAAAAAACATCACATGCACGCCATAAGGCTCGCATTCTTCGTATAAAGCCTGAGAAAAAGAGCGGACGAACGCCTTGCTCGCCCCATAAAGCGCCATGTAGGGCACCGGCGCAAATGAGATCAGCGAACCCATGTTGACAATCGTTCCGGCTTTCCGTTTTAGCATATCCTGCATGAATAGGTGTGTGAGGCTAACCATCGCGCCATTGTTCAGCTGCAACATATCCTGAAGGCTTTTTAGATCTGCCGCGGCAAATTCACCACCTGACCCGATACCGGCATTATTGATCAGACTGCCCACTTCAAGTCCGCGATGTCTGCATTCCTGATATATTGCTTCGGGCGCCTGCGGGTTGAAGAGATCGGCTGCAATGAAGCCAACATTCACATCGTACTTTTTAGATAATTCCTGGCTCAAAAGCCTAAGCTTAGGTTCATTTCGGGCGACCAGTGTCAGGTTCTCCTTTTTTTTGGCCAGGTGTTTTGCAACTGCCTCTCCGATGCCCCCTGACGCCCCGGTAATTAATGTGGTTTTCATTTCCTGTTATTTTTAGGACAAAGGTCCTGACAGGGGGCCTAAATTTTGTAGCTATAATGCTGGAACTTGTAACCAAATGGCTGTTGCAGGTTCGTCGGTTTTGCCAAACAGCTAACCGAGAATCAAATGGAGTGAGGTGGCTCCGAAAATCGGCACACATTTTTGCACAACATGATGCAAAATGAAAGACCCCAAATCGGTAAAAACTCGCAAAAGCTACGATGCTGAGTTCAAACAGGAAATGACCAGAATGCTGGCTTCCGGCAGGAGCGCCAAGGAAATCTCGGAGGCGTTTGGAATTGCCGAGAATCTTCTCTATCGTTGGAAGAGAATGGCAACAAAAAAGACAAAATCGAATAGCGAAGCAGATCGCAACGACAAAGCAGCGAAACTGGCTGCGGAAGTTGCTAAACTACGGGCTGAAAATGAACGCCTAAAAACCGACCGCGAAATCCTAAAAAAAGCCTTAGGTC